>CAWJUG010000001.1:0-395531 GCA_963846025.1 Terriglobia bacterium
TAGCTCGTAAATGGGGGCAAGCCAACGAATCTGACTGATAAAACAGACTTGCGAGGAAATGTTTTGATCAGTTCAGAGGCGATATTGGGCTTGCCCAAATACGAGGTTACAGCAGTAGCGGAAGTAGCCGGACAGGTACGGATCTCAGTCCGTTTTGTGGGCCGGGTTGTATGTCCGCACTGCGGGGAAGAGAAGCTGCGGGGGAAGGACCGGCGCATCCGGTGTGTGCGGCATGAGAGTTGGGGGATGCGGCGATGCGTGCTGGAGTTGGAAACGCACAAATGGGTGTGCCGGGCCTGTAGCCGCAGCTTCTGGCAGCGCTTTCCCGGCATCCTGCCGCGGTTGCGTGCCACGGAGCCGTTCCGGCGAGCGGTTTGCCAGAAGCATTTCGACGGCATCAGCCGCAGCCGTTTGGCGCAACGTGAGCGCGTTTCCAGTGCCACCGTCGAGCGCTGGTTCCTTGGCTACCTGAGGTTGCTGTCAGGCGAGAGGATCAGCCGCGAATGTCCGCAGATTCTCGGTATCGACGAGCATTTCTTCACCCGCAAGCACGGTTACGCCACCACCTTCTGCGACCTGAAGAATCACAAAGTGCATGATGTGGTGCTCGGCCGCAGCGAGGCCTCCCTGGAGAGTTATCTTTCGAAGCTGGAGGGCAAGCAACGCGTGCAGGTCGTCTGCATGGACTTGGCGGCCAGCTACCGCGCTCTAGTGCGCAAGCACTTTCCGCAAGCGCGTATTGTGGCCGATCGTTTTCATGTGGTGCGCACCATCAATCACCACTTTCTCGCCTGCTGGAAGGACATTGATCCAGTGGGTTCGAAGAACCGCGGCCTGCTATCGCTCATGCGCCGGCATCGGCATAACCTCAGTCCGCAGCAGCATGAGCGCCTGGCGGCGTACCTGCGACAGCATCCCGCTCTGGAAGCAATTTATACCTTCAAACAACGGCTCTGTTATTTACTGCTGGAGAAAGGCCAGACCCAGAAACGGTGCCGCCGTTTCGCCCACCGCTTGCTGCGCGACATCGCGGCGCTCCGTTGTTGCGGGTTCGCGCCACTGGTGCAACTCGGCCATACCCTCTATACCTGGCACGAGGAGATCGCCTGCATGTGGCGCTTCACCCGCAACAACGGAATCACTGAGGGCTTTCACACCAAAATGGAAGTTCTCCAACGTCAAGCTTACGGCTTCAGAAACTTCCAAAACTACCGATTGAGGGTTAAGGTAATGTGTTCTTAAGATCAGTCAGAGCCAACGCTGCCCCCATTAAGTGCGTAGAGCCGCGTAGAGCCAGCGGTTAACTTATGGAGCGGGAGACGAGAATCGAACTCGCAACCAACAGCTTGGAAGGCTGTGACTCTACCATTGAGTTACTCCCGCTAAGCTAATTACCTTGTCAGCACTGACACCTAATTGTATCCTCACAGGTTTGGAAGCTGGGCGTAATCTTCGGGGGTGTCTATGTCCGCGGCCGCTTCCGGGAGGGGAAATGCGGCTACCGCGCCCGCTAACCCGCGCAGAATCTGTTTAGCGCCTGCTTCCGGCGGAAGTGCGCTCAGCATTGAAAACAGCTTACGTTGAAAAATCGCAGGTACGCCGAGCGAGCCCGCGTACTCGGCTGCGACCGCGAAACAATCCGGTGATAATAAAGCGCGCATGCTGCGAAGATGGGCCGCTGCGATGAGTGGTTGATCGGCAAGAAGAATCGCCACTGCGGGCGTATCCGGGGCCACCTCCGCGATCGCGCGCATCCCACATGCAATCGAAGATCCCATGCCATGGGCCCAATCCGCATTTTCGGCAATTTCTATGGGGAGTGCCGCTACCCTCTCCCGCACCGCCGCAGATTCGGCGCCCACAACCACCACCAGCGGTGAGAATCCGGCTTGCTCGGCCTGTTCTACCGCATGCTGTACCAATGTTTTTTCGCCGTAAGGAAGTAATTGTTTCAGGCAGCCCATCCGGCTTCCTGACCCCGCCGCCAGAATGATTGCGGCAACTGGCAGGCAGCCCCGCTCCTGCTTCAAGCCTTGTCGCCCTTTACCAGGTGCAGACGCGGCGAATCCGGCCGGCTTCCTTTCACAACGGTTACCGATTCCAATTTTTCCAGTTCCCCGCGTGCTATGTGGGACCAACTGCTTTGCGGGTCCAGTTTCAGGTAAGCGCGCCAATGCCGCATGGCATTGAGCGAATCCCGCATTCCCTGATACAGAAGAGCAAGGTTGTAATGCGCGTCGGCATAGTACGCGTGCTGCTTCAAAGCTTCGTGATAATGAAAAAGTGCGCTCTGCGAATCACCGCGCTCGTCGTAGAGATTGCCTAGATTGAAGTGCGCAAGCGCATACGTGGGGTCAAGATCCAGCGCTTTCTTGTATTGCGTTTCGGCATCGGCCCAGGCGTGCCCATTAAAGAAAACGGTCCCCAGGTTCACAAGCGCTCCCGCCGATTGTGGATCGAGTTCTGCGGCCTTTTGGTAAGCTTCGATGATCTGTTCGTAAGGCGCGCCAGTCTGCTCTAATTCCAGGCCACGGTCAAACCATTGATCAGCCTCCAATTTCGTGCGCAGACGTTCAGCAATGCGTCGCTCCGCTTTTCTGAGATGGCGGCAATTGCAGCAGTTTATTGATTTCTTCTTCCGCAAAATCGAAAAGCAATTGACCTGAGGCCGGCTCCATCTTCTGCTTGCCTATCTGAACCAGCACTCGCCGGCCTTCTTTATACACTTGAACGTCGCGTTCCAATTCGGGCAGTTTGCGCAGAACGTCGCGAACCTTATGTAGGGCTTGCTTCATCAGCCTGGGGTGGGCATGTTCGCTGCGCAGGCGCACGAGCTTTTTCAATACCAGCAGATCGGAAAAGCTGTAGAGGTGAGTTTCCGGAATCAGTTGCTGCCGCTCCCAGCTCTTCAATTGCCGGTTTTCAAGCTTGAGCAGCCGACAGACTTCCTTCCGGGTGTACGAGCCACCCGTTTCGCGCTCAGAAGCAGGCGAAAGAGGTTGCGAGGCATCTCGCAGCACAGGTCGATAATAGCACCTGTGCCTTAGTGCTGCCCGAATGCTTGTTGCGACCGCTCAATCCCTCACTATCCCCCTGAAATGGAAGCAGTTGACTCGCTGCCGTGTCGATCTCATACTAAAATGGTCGTATATCCTATGGGCCGTAGACTCAAGTCGGCGAGACAGGGCGGTACTAACGGTTCGCGGACGCTAGCTGACCTCTCCACAGGTGAGCGATGTATCCTCGACCGGCTTGATTTGCCTGACGATGTTGCCCGCCGGCTGATGGAGCTTGGATTCCTACCCGGGAACGAGATTGTACCGGGCCGGCGCGCCCCGGGCGGAGGGCCGCGTGTCTTTCGGGTAGATGGATCCGAAGTTGCATTGCGCGACGATACGGCGGCCTGTCTCTATGTGCGCCGTGATCCTGAATCGGATTTGATTGTGCTTTCATGAGCAGTTGTCACGAGAGCTCTCCGCGTACGGGCCTTTTGCCCAATCCGTCTATCCTACCGCCGCGCCCCGCCAGTGACCGGCCCATCATCGTAGCCATCGTAGGACCCCCCAATTCAGGAAAGTCCACTCTTTTCAATCGCCTGACGGGATTGCGCCAGAAGGTTGCCAACTTTCCCGGCGTCACCGTGGAACATCGGATGGGCAAGGCCAAGTTGAAGGAGCAGCATGAGGTCTTCCTGGTCGATTTGCCCGGCGTCTACAGCCTGAACCCCCGGGCAGAAGACGAACAGGTCACGCACGATGTTCTGAAAGGTGAGCGTCCTGACTTTCCCAAGCCCGACGCCGTCATTCTGATCCTTGATTCCACGAACCTGGGCCGTAATCTAGTGCTGGCCGCGCCCATACTGAGCCTTCAATTGCCTACACTCGTGCTGCTCAATATGGCCGACGACCTGAAGCAACGCGGCGGCAAGGTGGATGTCGCGGCACTCGCTTCGGAACTGAACTGCCCCGTCGCACTTATCAGCGCGGCGAAAGGCGAAGGGATCGACCGTATTCAGCAATTCTTAGTCGGGACGGCTGTACGGCTGAACGCTCCTCCCGCCAAAATCGAATTACCGGTCCTGCAAGACGTGCCCAAATGCCGTCAATGGGCTGCGAAACTCGGCGTGCGCGCCTCCTATCAGGCACCCGCGCCACCGCTCTGGACGCGCCGTTTAGACGCCGTCTTTCTACATCCAATCGCTGGCCCGCTCGTTTTCCTGGCCGTTGTTGTAGGTGTGTTCCAGACAATTTTTTCGTGGGCACAGCCGCTGATGAACGGCTTGCAGCAAGCGGTTCTCTGGTCGGGTCACTGGCTCACAACGGTGCTGCCCGATAGCCCCTGGCGATCGTTGCTCGTTGACGGAATCTGGAGCGGCGTGGGATCTGTAATCGTGTTCCTGCCGCAGATTCTGTTGCTGTTCCTGTTTATCGGAATCCTTGAAGATTCCGGATATCTCGCTCGCGCCGCGCTGATTGCTGATCGCACCATGGCGAAGATCGGTTTACAGGGCAAATCGTTTATCCCGCTTCTGTCTGCCTACGCATGCGCAGTACCGGCCGTAATGGCCACGCGTGTGATCGAAAACAAGCGTGACCGCATCGCCACCATGATGATTGCGCCGTTAATGACCTGCTCCGCGCGCCTGCCTGTCTACACATCTGCTGATCGCTGCTTTTGTGCCCAACACGCCACTCATCCGCGGAGTACTTTCCCTTCCTGCTGCGACGATGTTAGCCCTTTACGTACTGGGATTCCTTGCCGCCGTGGTGATCGCGCGGCTTTTGAAGTCGACGGTTCTGAAGAGCAGCCGGTCCTCCTTCGTCCTCGAGATGCCACCGTATCGCTGGCCCACGTGGCAGTCGCTTAGCTTGCGGCTGATTGATCGCGGCAAGATGTTTCTGCAACGGGTCGGCACGGTTATTCTTTTGGTCGCTATTGCTCTCTGGGTTCTGGCGCACTTGCCGCTGCACAACGGCAAAGCGCCTACGCTGGAACACAGCTTTGCAGGTATGGTGGGCAAGGCGATTGAACCGGCCATCAGGCCGCTCGGGTTCAATTGGAAGATCGGCATCGGCTTGATTACTTCACTTGCTGCGCGTGAAGTCATCGTCGGAACGCTTGGGACGATCTACGGAATTGAAGGCGATGAGCAGTCGAAGGGCTTGCAGCAGGCCGTACATCAGGATTTAAGCGCTGCCGGTGCGGTTGCGCTGCTAATTTTCTTCGCATTCGCTATGCAGTGTTTCTCGACTCTCGCGGTCGTGAAACGGGAAACCGGCGGCTGGAAATGGCCCATCTTCCAGTTTTCTTACATGCTTGCGCTAGCATACAGTGGATCGTGGATCGCGTTTCATATCACCAACTTCTTCCTCACGTGAGTCCTTCTGCGCTGCCGATCATCATTGTAGGTGACCGGTTCGCGGCGTTCGCCTATTTCTTCGATGAGTGACCTTTTGGACGTAGTCATCCTGGGCTCCGGGTGCGCTGGTAATACAGCGGCCATATATACCGCAAGAGCCAATCTGAAACCGCTTGTTTTCGAAGGGCATGAGCCCGGCGGCCAGCTTTCCATTACCACCGACGTGGAGAATTTCCCCGGATTTCCGGAAGGTATTAATGGCCCTGCGCTGGTCGAAAACATGAAGGTGCAGGCGCAAAGGTTCGGGGCTGTTTACAGCCATGGCCGCGTGATGCACGCTGACCTTTCGCAAAGGCCATTCAAGCTGGAGTTGGAACACGGGGAGCATGTCCTGACGCGAACTCTGATCGTCGCCACGGGGGCCTCTGCCCGCTGGCTGAATCTGCCAAACGAGCAAAAGCTGATAGGCCATGGTGTCAGTTCTTGCGCCACTTGCGATGGCTTTTTCTTTCGTAACAAGAAGATCATCGTCATAGGCGGCGGTGACTCCGCGATGGAGGAAGCGAACTTTCTCAGCCGTTTCGGTTCTGAAGTGGCATTGATCCACCGCAGCGAAAATTTTCGCGCGTCGAAGATCATGTTTGAACGCGCCCAAGCCAACCCGAAAATCAAGTTCCTGACTCACACCGTTGTGGAAGACATCTACGACGTCGAAAAAGGGCACGTCACAGGAGTGAAACTACGCAACGTCAAGACTCACGAGGTGTATGACCGCGAGGTGGACGGCTTCTTTGTCGCAATTGGGCACATACCCAATACCAAGCCGTTTGCGGGACAACTCGATCTCGATGCTGACGGATACATCATTACGCACGGCGGCGCCCGGACGAATGTGAGCGGGGTTTTTCACGCTGGCGACGTTCAGGATCGCACCTATCGTCAGGCAATCACCGCGTCAGGAGCAGGCTGCATGGCGGCGATAGAAGCCGAGCGCTTTTTGGAAGCGGAAGGACATTGACGCCGTTGCGCGGTATCGGCCTCGTATAGAAATCCGTTCTGGTAGATCGATCCGGGTATTAAGAATGGCTGTTTATCTTCTTTTCCCGATCTCCAATACATGCCTGCGTAGGCGCAGGTCGCGGTTTGGCGTCGCCCAATCGCCCCAACAGATGATGCTGAAGCGCTAAGGAGGGCGAAAGCCGCGTCGTAACATCCCTATATGCGGGGTCGTGACCGATTCGCTTTGGTAGCAGTAGCTTCGCTCTCCGTTCTGTTTGCAGCGACGATAGTCACGATGGTTCTGCTGCGCGCAGAAACAACATACAATTACCCCGCTTATTCATCACTGAATAACAGCGCTGGAGGCACCAAAGCCTACTTCGAAGCGTTGCGTAAGCTGGGGTTCACGGTCGTGCGTAATTACCGGCCCTTGCGAAAGCTCCAAGGAATACCCGCAGATATTTTCTATGCCGGAACGCCTTTGGCGGCACTACAGCATACGGACGAAAAAGACCTGCAGGATTTTGAACAGCTTGCGAAATCCGGGGCGCGTCTGATTATCGCCCTGCAACCGGAAGCCGTGTGGGAGGCAAAGCCGCTTGCAAAGAACGATAAGAAGCAGGACAAAGAACCGAAAGACTTCCTAAGAGAGCGTTGGGGAGTAGACATTGCCTTTCGGGACCGGCAGGTCAGTGAAATGGAAGGCAAACTAAACCGCATCGGTTTCAAATCCGTCACGGGGTATTTCGCAAAGTGGAGCAAAGATTGGTCTCCTGATGTGACCCGAAGCGGCGCGCCGCTGTTTCTGGAGCGTCGCTTCGGCAAGGGCAGCATCGTGCTGATCTCCGATTGCCGGTATTTCGCCAATAGTGAACTGCTCACGAGGCCAGACATGCAGGTACTCACTGCCACACTGGGCAGGCGACCCCAGATCGTGTTTGATGAAAGCCATCTCGGCCTGGAAGACACAGGGACGGTGGTGGGTCTCACTACCGCTCACCGGCTGAACTGGATTTTCGCGGGATTTGCTCTCCTCGCAACCCTTTATATCTGGCGAAGTAGCGTCAGCTTTATTCCTCCGGCTCCCATCCCAAAGGACTTTTCCGTCGCGGGTCAAGACGCATACGCTGCCTTAAGGAATTTGCTCATGCAAAGCGTTTCCGCAAAATCGCTCCTGCACAAAGCAGCCGAGGAATGGAATTCCACTACGCATCTGCTATCGCAACCGGCGGACAATCACTCCGGAAGAGCTTGCGTCACTGCCCGGCCTGGATGTAGCGACAACTCTGGCTGAATATAAATCCATCTGCGAACGGACAAAAAGGAAATCTGGCGAGAATCTAGGCATCCCAGCGATCACAGTAAAGTAGGTACTACTGGTCAAGGATCGAATTTGAACGCAGACATCGATACCCTGCACGACACGCTAGCCGCCGTGAACGGCGAGGTTTCAAAAGTGATTATTGGGCAGGAGAAGGCGATTCGCTTTTCGCTTATCGCGATTCTCACCGGTCAGCACGCGTTGATCGAAGGCGTGCCGGGCTTGGCGAAAACTCTGCTGGTGCGAACGCTGGCGCGTATTATGCGCTGCGAATTTCAGCGCATCCAATTCACGCCCGACCTTATGCCCTCGGACATAACCGGCACCAGCGTCTTCAATCTTCGAGACAGCACCTTCGAATTCCGGCGCGGCCCAATCTTTACCTCGTTCTTGCTTGCTGACGAGATCAATCGCGCCCCTGCGAAAACACAGGCGGCTCTGCTGCAAGCTATGCAAGAGCGCACTGTAACGGTAGATGGCGTGACTCACGACCTTTCAGCGGCGTTCACGGTGTTTGCAACGCAAAATCCGATCGAGTTCGAGGGCACTTATCCGCTGCCCGAGGCGCAAAAGGATCGTTTTCTCATGAAGATCACGCTGGGTTGGCCGGATCGCGAGGACGAGATGGAGCTTGCTCGGCGGATGTTGAGCGGCGAATCCCCCGAGAGCACGCTCGAGCGTGGCGAAGTGGCCGTGGTCTTGGGGCCTGACCAGATTGGCCGTCTCCGCTCAGAGCTCGGCAAGATCACAGTGCGTGATGAGCTGACCTCATACATGGTCGACCTGGTGCGGCGCACGCGAACTCACGAAGGTATTTTGTCCGGCGCCGGTCCGCGTGCTACCCAAGCGCTCTTGCTTGCGAGTCGAGCTTTGGCCGCGCTCGAAGGCCGCGATTTCGTCAACCCCGACGACGTGCGCGTACTCGCTTCGCCTGTTCTGGAACATCGCATTCTTCTGAAGCCGGAGTTTGAGATGGAAGGTACGACGGCCTCACAAGTTGTCGAGCAACTCTTGGCGGAAGTTCCGGTTCCGCGATAACGGCCCGGCTCTCATGAGTTTTAGCCCATCGGCGCGCTTACTTTGGTTCGTTGGCTTAGTCTTATTACCCGCCTGCGCCTTGCCCGCTTTTGTCGCGCATGGGGAGCTATATCTTCTGATCGTCGCGGCGGCAACCGTGAGCCTATGTTTGCTCGATGTTCTCGTCTCACTGCGTCTTTTGAACGGGTTTTCGCTTGCGCTGCCGGAGAACATACGCGCCACACTTAACCAGCACAAGATGGTTCCCATTGCGGTCCATCGTGATGTCGCCAAGGGCCGAATGCCTCGTCAGATCCGTGTTGCCGCCGCTTTTCCATCGGAACTTGAGCCCGCGTGTGACGAGGTGGTCATTGCCGCACCAGACCACCAACATGGTGTGCAAAGCGAGTTTTCCATCCTGGGTAGGCAGCGTGGAAAATTCGCTCTCACAGAAGTGCTGCTAGGATGCGCGTCTACACTCGGCCTTTGGGAATTGCGCCGAAGCGTCGCAGTGCAATGCCAGATTCTCGTCGAACCCGCGCTTCCCGACATAGCGAAACAAGTTGCAAAAATGCTGGCATCGCACCGGCACGGCGGCCAGCGCATTGTAGCTCGTAACGGCCGAGGCAGGGAATTCGAGCAACTCCGCGAGTATGTTCCCAACGACGATTTTGCCGGTATCGATTGGAAAGCCACTGCGCGCAAGCGGCGTCCCATCGTCCGTGAATATCAGATAGAGCGAACTCAGGACGTATACGCTTGTGTCGATTCTTCGCGTTTATCGGCGCAGGAAGTCACGCGGAAAGACCGGACCCGCGTCATCCTTCTCGATGAGTATGTGAGATCAACGCTGATGCTTCACCGAACCGTTCGTGAAACCGGAGACCGCTTCGGGTTCGCTACGTTCAGCAATCGAGTTACTTGTTTTGTGAAGGCCGCCAATGCCGCGGCATTCGAGTCGGTGTTTCGGCAAGCTTTGTATCCGTTACGCGCCACTCCCGTAGCGCCCGCCTACGACGAAATCTGTGCCACCCTCCGGAATCGCGCCAAACGGCGCGCTCTGGTTGTCTTCTTTACCAGCTTGGCTGAGCCGCAGCTCGCGGAATCGTTCGTGGAGTCCAGCCGCTTGCTGGCGAGACAGCATCTGGTTGTGGTCGCGTGTCCCACCGGCGCCCATGTGAAGCCGCTTTTTTCAGACGAAGACGTCGCTGAAATCGAAGACGTGTATGGTCAATTGGCCGGTCATTTACTTTGGAAGAAACTGGCCGAGGTGCGCGCCAGTCTCGCCGCCGTCGGAATTCGTATGCACAGCGTCGCTCCGGGTAGACTCGGATTGATTGCGGCAACCGAGTACCTGGATGTCAAGGAACGTCAACTGCTATGATTCTGGATCTTGAGCGGTTCGTCGCCCGCGAGCGGCCTAAATGGGAAGAGCTCGACAAAGCGCTTCAACGTTTTGAGACGGACCGGTTCTATCGTCCAACTTTCGAGGAAAGTACTCGTCTCTTTGAGCTTTACCAGCACTGCGCGGCCGGCCTCGCGCGCCTTCAGGAAGCTTCGCAGCCAGAACTTTTTCAATCTCTCGAAGGTTTAGTAGCGCGCGCTTATTCCCAGATCCATTCTGTGCATAAGCGCTCCCGCTTACGCCCCTACTATTGGCTGTCACAGACTCTTCCGCAGGTATTTCGGCGGCAATGGCGCGCCTTTGTGGCTGCTGCTCTGCTGCTCTTACTGGGGTCCGGTACCGGCGTTCTGCTGCTTGCCATCGATCCTGACGCGAAAAGTGTGTTGATGCCGTTCCCACACCTTCTGAATGATCCCAACGAGCGCGTAAGGCAAGAGGAGAAAGAGAAAGGGAAGCAGATTAACGGCCACCAGGTAGCCTTCTCGGCTTATCTGATGACACACAACATCAGTGTTGCCTTCCTCTCTATGGCTGCCGGCATGACCTTCGGCTTGGGTACCGTCCTGATGGTCTTTTCAAACGGGGTTGACTTAGGCGCGGTTTGTGCCGACTATGTTCACGCCGGGCAAGGCGTGTTCCTGGCGGGATGGCTTCTCCCCCATGGCGCTTTTGAAATTCCAGCGCTGCTGGTGGCGAGCCAGGCGGGGCTTCTGCTGGCGGGCGCACTCATCGGTTGGCGTAGCCGGTTGCCGCGTGCCGAGCGGCTGCGCCTCATTGCCGGCGATGTCTACACGCTTAGCATGGGCGCTGCGTTAATGCTGGTTTGGGCCGGCCTCATCGAGTCGTTTATCTCGCAATATCATGCTCCCGTTTTGCCGTACAGTGCCAAGATCGGCTTCGGCCTCAGCGAGTTCGCGTTGCTCTTTTGGTTCTTTGCGAGAGCGGGAACGAAACCGCGCAAGAGAGCTGAGCAGTGAACAATCCTCGTCTCGGACTCCAGATTCGCCTGCCGGAGGGCGTTGTTTTCGCCATTCCTCTGGCGGGACTGGTGAGCCGTTGCTTCGCGTTCCTGATCGATATCTGTATTCTTTCTGCGCTGACAACTGCGTTTCAAATGCTCACCACATTTGTGCGCGTGCTGCACCAAGACACAGGCACTGGCCTGCTGCTGGTGTTCTACCTGGCAGCGTGGATTCTTTACGGCGTGCTCTGCGAATATCTCTGGATGGGCCAGACGATCGGCAAATGGCTGCTGGGAATCCGTGTCATGGATGCAACCGGGCTGAGGCTACAGCTTCATCAAGTCGTCGTGCGAAACCTGATTCGCACCGTGGATCTTTTTCCCCTGATCGGTCTGGTGGGCGCCGTAAGCATGATATGCACTCAGCGGCTGCAGCGCTTAGGTGATTTGGCGGGCGGTACGGTGGTCATGAGGCAGCGTTCACAGTTGAATTCGAGCGGCGCCGATTTTACTCGCGGCCGTTACAACTCTTTCGCGCAACACCATTTGCTGTGTGCCCGGTTGCGGCAGAAGATCTCCCCGGAGGCTGCTGCCATCGCGCTCGAAGCGCTTCGCCGGCGAGATCGCTTGGAAGATCATGCTCGCGTAGCCATCTTCGATGAACTAGCGGCCTTCTTCCAATCTCTAGTGCAATTCCCAGCCGAAGATGTGGAGCATATTAGTTCCGAACAGTATGTGCGCAACGTGGCAGAAATCCTCTACGCGCAACCATCGCTCACTCAGCGTGGACCGCGCCAGCCCGCGCCCGCGCGCGTTTGAAGAAGAACACGATCGGTATGCACGCAAAGCATGCCACCGCCATGTACCGGAAATCATCCACATAGGCCCATAACCGAGCCTGCGCGTGCAGGGTTCCGTTGAGCATCTGAAGCGCGGCATCCCTGGATCCGACCGCTCCCATGGCATTGTGAGTTGAGATGTAGTTCTGAAGCACAGAGAGGCGATTTTGCGCAATTTGGTTCGTCGCGTGCAGTGAGCGCACTAACTCGTTGCGGTGGAGTTGCTCATGGCGAGCGACGATCGTGTTGACCACCGAGATCCCGATGCTGCCGCCCACATTGCGCAACAAATTGTAAAGTCCGCTCGCGTTTCCTATCTGCTCATTCGTCAAAGTGCCCATGGTAGTTGTGGAAAGCGGCACAAACACCATGCCCGAACCAAATCCGCTCAAAATGATGGCCCACAAAAACGACCACTGCCCAATAGAAAGATTGACCTCACCGAACCACAGACTACAGATGCCGAATATCGTAAAACCGGCCCCGATAAGCCACCGATTATCCATGCGCGCCGTAAGAATTCCGATGATGGGCATTGCGCAAATTGCGCCGATGCCACGTGGGCTAACAGCTATGCCGGCGAGTTGGGCCGTGTAGCCCAGCAACTCTTGATAGAAGAGCGGCAATAGAGTGATCATGCCGTATATCGACGCGCCAAATAGCCCGATGAGCAAGCACCCGAGCGCAAAATTACGGTTCTTGAAAATCCGTAAATCGACAAGCGGCTTCCGCCCAAACCACTCCCATACCAGAAACAGCACGAAGGAAATTAACAGAATTGCTGTTGCCCAGCGAATCCAAACCGCTCCGAACCAGTCGTCCTCCTGGCCCTTGTCGAGAATGATCTGCAAACATCCCAGCCACACGGCCAGCAACCCGAGGCCCCAGGCGTCGAATCGACCCGGCTTGGCGTTCGCAATGTACGGAGGATCTTCCACGAACCGCATGATCATGAAGACCGCGAGAATACCAATTGGAATGTTGATGTAGAAACTCCATCGCCACGAATAGTTGTCGGTAAGCCAACCCCCGAACGTTGGGCCCAGAACGGGCGCCACCACCACTCCTAACGCAAAAACCGCCATCGCTAACCCGCGCTTGTGCGGGGGAAGCTTTCCAGAAGGATTGCTTGAGACAACGGCTGTAGCGCTCCGCCGCCCGCACCCTGAATCGCCCGCGCGATTAGCAAAATGCCAAGGCTCGGCGCGGCTCCGCACAAGAAAGAGGAAAACGTAAAGATGACGATGCACAGCAGCAAAAACCGCTTACGTCCAAAGCGCAGACTGAACCAACTGCTGGCCGGCAACACTATCGCGTTTGCTACCAGGTAACTCGTCAGCACCCATGTTGCTTCGTCATTGGTGGCCGAGACGCTTCCCGCAATATACGGCAGCGCCACGGAGGCAATGGAAGTATCCAGCACCTCCATAAATGTGGCCAGCATTACCGAAACGGCGATGAGCCAAGGATTGGCGGACGGATGCCATTCTTGCGGCGTCGCTTGGTTAGCCGCCGCCATGAGATGTCCGCGTCTCCATCTTGAGCCAGTGGTGAGTCAAGTTCTTGGATGTCAACAGCGTGTTTACGGCTTCGGCTGATTTGCCGGAACTGATTTCACTTTGAGCGAGTAATTTTTTTCAGGTCGGCTTGCACGTTTAGGCCGCTGGCTAAGCAAGAACAACTACTTACGTGTATGGCAGACAGCATGCATTACACCGGTCGTGTTTCTATTGGAGGAGCCAAATGTCGTTCACGCTGTACATAGTTGGGTACGTGATTTTGATCATTGGACTGGCGCTGGGCGCTTATTTTCTGCATGTGCCTCCGCGTTGGGTGGGAGTCGGCGCGCTGGTTCTAATTGGGATCGGCATTGCCAGCGGAGTCGCACGGACGCGGCAAAAAGACCCATCTAATTAGAGGCGGGAGTGGCCGTTGGCCTTCGCCGCGCCTTCAACACGACGTGTATCTCATCATTACGCGGATTAGTAAAGCGGCAAGTAACGCGGCCTTGTGAATCGAGTGTGATAATTGCCGGTACTGTCACCTCTGTCAGCATCCAGCCGTCCGGTAAAGTTACCTCATTACGGGGCCGACCCAAAGTGCGGTCCCAAACCAGTTCACCATTCTTGGCCGTGTAAGCCGGATCGGTGTACGTTTCAACCACGCGCACGCGCACAGACTGTCCTGCTTCAATCGGGTGCGGCAGTTCGGCCTGCACAACCACTTCGTCGTCCGGCGATGGAGTTCGGTAATATCCCAAAGCATTCGTATCTTTACCGGTTACGTTGTACGTCTTCAGTTGTTCGCCGGTATCCAAATCGAAAATCTGAGATTGTGCCACAACGCTACCCTTTCGGACAAAGCTGTGGACATATTTCTGTCCGACGCGCGAGACGTTGAAATCGTGCGAGATCTTGAACTGATGGGTATCGGGATCCAGCAGCCAGTAGCGGATCTCACGATCTTGCTCGGCGCGGTGCATCTGCGCGAGCGCTAACGGCGCCGCAATCAGGAATAGGCAGGCGATCCGCTTCATGGAAGTAGTCTTCCTTTCAAACGCACCATCAGCTCATCATCGCGATCGTTGAAGAAGCTGACGCGAATCCGCCCGTCCGCTTGAGTCGATACAATTCCGGGTGCTCCGCAGAAGATCAGTTCGTAGCCCTTTGGAAGAACGATGACATTACGCTTAATGCCGAGGCTGCGCTGAAAATTGAGGCCGCCATCCTCAGGACCATAGGAAGCGGCGTCTGTATACGTCTTGAAGATCCGTACCCGCGCTTCTCCATTCTTCGGTACCGGATGCGTCAACGTCACCTGAATGTACTTGTCCGAATTCGGGCGGCCGCGCAATCCGTTCTTGACGGCTTCTTCCGCCGTCACCGTCGTGAACACAAGTGGCCTTCCTGTGGCGGCATCAATGACGCGTTCTTCCGATGCGACCGAGCCACGCCGTATTGGATTGAACAGGTACGGCGACCCCTCCACGGCTGTCGACATATCGTAGGTGATCGCGAACGAATGCGTCTGGGGAGCCAGCAATTCGTAGATCGTCAGTTCGTCGGAACAGAAAGCCGCGCCGCAGCAAATGGCAAACAACGCAAGGAAACGGATCCAATTCATGCGTTCTCTATACTATCCGCTCGTCCCAAGCAACTCTTTCAACCGAAGCGCATTGTGAGCCGCGTAGCCGCTGTCGTCATTGTCGAAATAGACGTAGATCGCTTTTAACTCCCTTGTCCACGCCTCAATTTGCTTCGCCCAGCGGCTCAAAGCCTCATCGCTGTAGCTGCCCTGATATTTGCCGCCCGGCCCATGCAGCCTGACGTAAGTTATATCCGCGGTCACATGAATAGGAGACTGATATCCTGCCAAATCGAAGATACAATAGGCCGATCTATAACGCGCCAGCAAATCGTACGCCTCCGGATTGTTCCAGGTTTGGTTGCGAAACTCGAATGCATATCGGTGATGTTCTGGAAGGGCCTTCAAGAAAGTAGAAAATCGTTCGCCATCGAAATCCCAACCCGGAGGCAACTGGAACAGGATAGGCCCCAACTTTTCTCGCAACTTCTCAATCGCATCAAAATATTTTGCCAGCGCCGCCTCCGGATCCTTCAGCTTCTTCATATGCGTTATGAATCGGCTGCCTTTAGCCGCGAAGCAGAAGTCTGCTGGAGAAGAATCGCGCCAGTTGTTCAGACCGGCTGGCTTTGGCAGACAGTAGAACGTATTATTCAGTTCAACCGTGTTGAAGTGCTCGCAATAAAGCGCGAACATCCTTGATGCTGGTGTCCGATCTGGATAGAACGTCCCTACCCAGTGCTTGTAATGCCAGCCTGACGTGCCGATGTGGATTGCGGGCATAGCGAGCTGGCCTAGTTCAAAGCGGGTCTTATTCCCTCGCGTTTCCGCCGAACTGAACTGCCGGTCCCACTGAGAAACGCACTGTATTGCGGCCGTCCTTGAGAAGATCGCTGAAAAGATGATCGTGCACAAAATCGGCCTGAAAACGAATGGCAAAATGCTTCGACACATTTGCATCGAAACCGCCTCCGAACCCATAAAAAGCCGTCCAATCCGTCTTTTGGCCCGAGGGCGCCAATTGCCCGATAATGGCGGCGGCGATAGGATCGGTCGCATGCGGAGTCGCGATCTCATGGATTGCGCCAATAGAAGGCCTTATAAAAGGTGTGATTGGTTTCCAGCCGTGGTAGGCAAGTTGTGGCCCTGCTGCAAATGTTTGAGTAAGTGAATCGAGCGGCACAGAAAGCGTATAGGTCGGCGGAATGATGCCGGCAGCAATCAGACCGCCGATCTGCGTCCCGAACTGCTGCTGCAAAGATGTCGTCAGCAGGTTCGGCGACAGGGCCGTATGGCCTGTACTTACGCTATAGTCGAAGCCCAAGGTGTACCAGGCTCTGGGCCGGTAGCCAAACTGAAATTGAAATCCACGTTCCGCTAAGTTAATGTGCGGACTCTCCAGATAAGTGAAGCCTCCGTACAAATCGAACCTGCCGACGTAGTCTTGCTGAGCAAAAATCGCAGGAGCGAATAGACTGAACAAAACGGTTACAGAAAGTGTGCCGCGTGCTGTCCTGCATTCCCTAGCTGAGAACGGCCAAATTGAGAACTGAGTCATTACTACATCTCCCCAACTGAATTAGATCCATCAGTTCAGAGCATTATATGTAACTCAGCCGAAATTCACACAATTTATTGCGAATTCATCATCGCCGTGGCAGTGGAATCAAAATACGCCGTGAGAATTTCCCGTACTTCGTACGGAAATTGCATTTCGTCCAGTGCTTTGCACATCAGATCCATCCAACTGTTGCGAGCCCTTTCATCAACGCGAAAAGGCGCATGCCGCATACGCAATCGTGGATGCCCGCGTTGCTCGATGTACGTCTCCGGGCCACCGAAACGGAAGATCAGAAAATTGCGCAAACGCTCTTCGGCGCCCGTAAGATCGTGTTTTGGATAGATTGGTCCGAGAATCTCGTCGTTAGGAATCTGCCGGTAAAAAGCAGCGATCAAGCGCCGGAATCCTTGCTCGCCAATAGCTGCGAAGATTTCGTTCTCCTGCACCAAGCCGATCCTAACATCGCACCCGGATCTCAGCGGGGAGGCGCCTTCTTTTGCTCCCGGTCGTCTTTGTATTGCGATTCCAACTCGAGTTCCAGGCGCACTTGAGGCATACTCAGCACCAGCATCTTTGTATCGCCGTTTAGTTGAATCGCGTACGGACCGTCGCGCGTGCCAAACTCATCAAAAAATGAGATTTGGTCGTCTGCAATCTCGTAGGTGCCGTGCCGGTCAACGCTCGTCCCGTGAATGTTCACTTGCTGAAGGAACGTTTTCGCTGGACTCAACGTTAGTTTTCCGCTGCACTGTCCAGGATGCGGTACTCCATCAAAGCACACGTGCTCCGTCTGGATGCCGGCGTCCTGGTCGGAAACCGATACGTACTCCCAGCCCTGCGTATCCTGCAGCAGCTTGATATCTTCTTTGCTCAAACCTGCATTGGCGGCAAACGCAACTAGAGCCAATACGGCACCGGCGCTCAAGATCGAAGGTCGCTTCGAGATCATGGCCAACCAGCTTAATGCGTCATCGAGTAGATGATGTAATTGACACCGATTCGAACGCCGAGCGCGGAGTATTGTTCCGGATAGCCGGGGTAATCAGCCCATTCCCATGAGTCGCCCAAATCGGAATTGAACGCTAGCGCCACCATCACGCGTCCTTTGTCGTCGTAGATGCCGCGCCAATGTGCGGCATAACCGTCATTGCGAAACGGCACCCCCGTTCGAACGGCCCACTCACCCGGCACCTGGTATCGATCATCGAGATCGTACACCGTATGAAAGATCGCGTCGTTATCGGGAATCTCGACAATAGCTCGATCCGGAAAAATCCGTTTCATGCTCTGGTTGAAGATGTTCCAATCCACCGTCCCCCAAAAGTCGTCGCACATAAGAAAGCCGCCGCGCAACAGATACTCGCGTAGCGTTTTGGCCTGTGCATCGGTTAGATCCCATTCGCCTACAAAGACCGCGTAAAGCCACGGGTAGTTGTACACGTCGTCCTTGTCTTCGAGATTGACAGGTTGCTCCACAGACCTCGCTTGCAGCCTCGTCAGGCGTCGAACTGCTTCCAAAAAATGGCGGTCCGCCCGTGGATAGTCGTTAGTCCAACTCGAATGGCCTTCCCGCCAATCCCATCCAGCATGCCGAAATCCCGCATCTGGAATGGAGGGGTACATCAGGCGCGCAAACACCCACTCGGCTTTTTCGTTGTAGTCGGGCGGCAGAGGAATCTGCGAAATTCGATACTCGTCGCCTGGATATTCGCGAAACGGTTGAGGCGCGGTAGTCCGCTGCACCGCATAGGCGACGGTAAGAACTCCCAGTCCGGTTGTTAGCCCGGCGGCCAAGCGTCGTTTGGTCCATAAAGACCGGAACGCGCTAAGCCACCGCGCGGCCGTTCCCGGGCACCTAGCTAGGAGGCTCGCAGCAAACTTGCTAAAGCTCATGTCTGCGTCTGACCCGAGAATAACACCCGAATTCGCAGACCCCGATCCATCCGAACGGAACAACGCCTAACCAAAACTCGTCTTTGGAGTCTAAACCGAACGGCAAGTTCTATGGAGCAAATTGAGCATGAATCAGATGCTGGGTGACCTACGCTACGCGATTCGAGGCTTCCTCAGGACGCCGCTGTTCACGGTGGTCGCGATTCTTTCGCTCGCGTTTGGAATTGGCGCCAATACAGCGATTTTTAGCCTGCTGGATCAGGTGATTTTACGATTTCTGCCTGTGAAGAATCCCCAACAGTTGGTTGAATTCAAGATGCGGGGCCAACACTATGGCAGCAACTGGGGTATGAACGCCATCTCCTACCCCATGTATCGGGATTTTCGCGATCACAATAAGGTGTTCTCCGGCATGTTCTGCCGCTTCCCCGTCGAGACCAGCCTTGGCTTTGGAAATCGCACCGAACGCGTGTCGGCGGAGCTTGTTTCAGGAAACTACTTCCTCGTGCTAGGCGTAGATGCCGCCCTTGGCCGGACCTTCACGGCGAAAGACGACCTGTTTGAGGGTGCGCACCCCGTCGTGGTATTGAGTTACAGCTATTGGCAGACGCGCTTCGGGGCGAACTCGAGCATTATTGGCAAGACGCTTGTGGTGAACGGTCGCAACCTTACCGTAATTGGTGTCGCTCAGCCCGGGTTTGACGGTATGGAACTAGGGCACGCAGCCAAGCTTTTCGTTCCCATAAAGATGAAAGCACAGATGACTCCCAACTGGGATGGCCTGGACAATCGCCGCTGGCGTTGGGTTAACGCCTATGGCCGTCTGTATCCCGGCGTTACGCGCCAACAGGCGCAAGCATCGCTTCAGCCATTCATGCACGGCATGCTCGAGATGGAAATCAAAGAGCCCGCTTTTCGCAATGCCTCGAATTATGCGCGGCAGCAGTTTCTAAAGTGCTGGATGGAGCTACTGCCTGGAGGACAAGGCCGGTCCTATGTGCGCGAGCAGTTAACCAAGCCTTTGTGGCTCCTGCTTGGAATCACCGGAATGGTTTTGCTGCTCGCTTGCGCAAATCTTGCCAATCTGATGCTTGCTCGAGCCACTGCGCGGAGCAAAGAGATGGCCATTCGGCTCGCGATCGGTGCTGGCCGCGCCGCAATCATTCGGCAACTCTTGATTGAAAGTTTGTTGCTCTCTGCATTGGGGGCGTTCTTTGGACTTGCATTGGCTTACATGGCTGATAGAGTGTTGCTCTCCATGTATATGTCGTCGCAAGACGCTGGCCAAACGGCCATTAGCGCTCTACCGGACGCTCGTGTGCTCGGTTTCACCTTAGGGCTTATGCTGATCACCGCGATCCTGTTCGGCCTTGTTCCTGCTTTGCAGAGTTCGCGTTCAGATGTCGCAGACACGCTGAAGGCGCAAGCCGGTTCGGTGGTCGGCGGCAGCAACGTCGCGTTACGGAAATCACTTGTGGCGGCGCAAGTCGGGCTTTCGCTTCTGCTTCTGGTCGGGGCGGCCCTGTTTGTCAGGACGCTGGCGAACCTGCGCGATCTCGGCCCTGGTTTCGTGCCGGAACGTCTGGTTGGTTTCAACATTGATCCGACTCTAAATGGCTATGACACCGCCAGAACAAAAATTTTCTATCAACAACTGACTGATTCTCTGCTAGCAGTTCCGGGCGTACGCTCCGTCGGTTTTGCGACCATGCGCATTCTCGAAGATGGCGAGTGGGACAGTTCAATGACCGTGGAAGGCTACGCGGCAAAGCCCGGTCAGCACCCGGAGCCATACATGAATTCGATAAGCCCGAACTACTTCGCAACTCTCGGGGTGCCTATTGTTGCTGGGCGGGATTTCACGATCAAGGACGACAAACTAATAAATCATGGTGACGGCCCTGATAACTTTGCTCCTACCACGATCATGATCAACCAGACTTTTGCCAAGAAGTATTTTGCAGGCCGCAACCCGATTGGTCTTCATGTTGGCTATGGTTCGGACCCGAACACGAGGGCTGATATGGAGGTCATCGGTGTCGTAAAAGATATCAAGTACACAAATCTGCGCGATGAGATTCCACCGCAGGCTTACGTACCTTATGCTGCCGGACGACACCCCAGCGGGGTGACCGTCTATATGCGAACTGTTGCTGCACCTAATCCCCTGATGGCTATTGTCCGCCAAAAAGTGCACGCGCTTGATCCGAACCTTCCCGTCTATGACATACGAACCACTGACGAGCAGATTAGCTTGTCGCTTCGAAATGAACGTCTGATTGCGAGTCTCTCAAGTTTGTTCGGGGTGCTCGCGACCTTGCTTGCAGTTATCGGGCTCTATGGCGTAATGGCGTACACGGTTGCTCGTAAAACGCGCGAGATTGGCATCCGAATGGCTCTCGGCGCCATTCAAGGTAACGTTATCTGGATGGTGATGAAGGAGGTCTTATTACTGGTAGCTATTGGAGTGCTGGTCGGGCTTCCCACCGCGATCGGACTCAGCAGCCTGGTTCGGAATCAACTCTATGGCCTTGCTCCGCATGATCCGGCAACGTTGGCCGCTGCGACTTTAGCACTGCTGTTCGTAGCATGTTTTGCCGGATTTATTCCTGCGCTTCGCGCCAGCCGCATCGATCCTACAAGAGCCTTACGCTACGAATGAACCGGTTAGCCCTTTCGCGCCGGTTGGAAATCGTCCGTCGCGCGAAGAGTTCGAAACCAGCCATTTACGGCTCTGTCGGTATGATTGCTCCGGTCAACTGATCATTAGCGCCGATCTACTGCTCGATAAGAGCCTGCAGCGGGGAGATTCGGGCGGCGCGGCGAGCCGGCAACAGACAAGCTACACAAGATACAACACCCATCACCGAGGCGGCGCTCGCGAGCGCCACAGCGCTGAAAGCGGGCACGTGGAAGAGAAGGGTCTGCATGGCTCTCCCCGTTAACCAGGCTCCTATGGCGCCAATTGCCGTGCCGATGATGAACAGACGCAGAGCGACTCCCAGATACTCGCTATGAATCTGACTCGGCTGCGCTCCCAGGGCCATGCGAACACCGATCTCCCGACGGCGCTGCACCACGCTGTAGCTCAACACGCCGTAAGTACCAATTCCGGTAAGCAGCAGAGCGATTGTTGAAAACAGAGCGGCGAGCAGTGCCGGTGAGCGGCGCGCGGTCAGGCTGTCGGTTATGCGATCGTCCATTGGCCGGATGTCGTTAACCGCTAGCTCGGGGTCAATTTGCCGCACAACTCTTTGAAGAATCAACCCGAGAGACTCCGGCCGAATACTGCCACGAGTGACCACAAAGATATTGCTATCCGGCCGATAGATGTACGGATAGTAGACGGCTCCTTGTGCGGCCTCGTCGCTGAGCCCAGCTTGCTTGACGCTGCCAACCACACCTACGACAGTGAATGCCTGAGAATCGGGTCCAGCTTGGGAGCCCTCGAACAAGAGATGCCCCAAAGGGCTTGTGTTCGGCCAGTAGTAGCGGGCGAAGTCCTCGTCCACCACACAAACTCGCTGCGTGGCGCGTGAATCTGCTGCCGTCAGAAATCGTCCAGCTTGCAAGCTAAAGCCCATGGCGCGAAAATAGTCGCCGCCGACGCCATACGAGTAATGCCCGCGCGGTGATTCGCCAGGTCGAATGACAAACCCCTTCACTGTGGCGGCACTCTTGCCGGTCTTACCACTGAACGGCACATTATTGATGACGCCGGCGTACGACACGCCCGGCTGATGCTCGAGTCCATTCACTACTCTTTCAGTAAACGCTAGGCCGGCTGATGCCGCTGGATATCTATTTCCGACAAGCGAGATTTGACCCGCAAGAACATGATCAGGCTGGAAACCCGGAGAAACAGCCAGCACACGGTTCAAACTGAGCCCCAGCAGTCCTGCGCCTGCCAGCAGCACGAATGCTAATGCCACTTGGGCAATCACAAAGGCCTGCCTCCAGACCTGTACGGCGCGAGAACTAGTTGCGCTGCGGCTCTCAGATCGGAGCGCCGTGTCTGAACGTCGAAGGTGTAACCAGGCAATTGGCAGCGCAAGCAAGATGCCCATAACAATAGCTGCGATCAAAGCAGCTAGCGCCAGGCGCGCATCGAAGGTAATGTAGACGCCCAAGGGCAACCGATCCGCACCTAGCGCAAGCAGGAGGCGGATTCCGCCCACTCCCACAGCAATGCCGAGTAAGCCACCGGATAGCGTGAGTAACGTCGTCTCGACGATGACTTCGCTCACGATGTGTCGCCGGCTTGCTCCGAGCGCCTGCCGCACCGCCAATTCCTTCACCCGGCCGTAGGCGCGGATCAGAAGCAAGTTGGCAAGGTTCACGGTACCGATCAACAGAAGGATAAGCACGCCGGCCTCAAGGAGCAGCAGTGTAGGGCGAATCGACGCGACATGATCAGCATGAAGCGGAACCACCAGCGAACGGAAACCGGCATCGGCCATCATCTTGGCTTGGGGATCGTCTATCTCCAATCTGGCGTTCTGCGCGTCGATTTGCGACTGGGCCTGCCTGAGTGTGGCGCCCGGTCTTAACCGCGCGATCATTTGTGTGACATTTCCACCGGAATGCCGCTGCTGCGGTGAGCGATCTTGAAGCCGCGATGCAAGCGGAAGATACAGTCGAGCCTGCGAGGAAAGAAAGCGAAAGCCTGAAGGCAGGACGCCTACTATAGTTTTCGGAACGGTATCGACCAGAATTCGTCGCCCAATCGCGTGAGGATCGGCGTTGAAGTGCGCGCGCCAATACTCGTCACTAAGAATTGCAACGGTGTCGGTCTTGTAGGTCGTCTCGTCGTCCGTGAAAACACGTCCGAATGCGGGGCCCACGCCAAGCGTAGAAAAAAACTCCGGAGAGACCTGTGTGATCTGCTCGCGCCGCGCCGAACCGGCTTCGCCAACGATTGCGGTTCCAAAACGGTAAATCGAAAGTGAACTGAATGCAGGAATCCGGCCACGCCGCTCGTAGTAGTTGGTCAGCGAGGAACCATCGCGATCCACGCCGGCTTTCGGATAGGTATTGAACACGGTGACGAGCCGGCCGGCTTCAGGAAACGGGAAGGGGCGAAGAAGCACCGAGTCAATCACCGCGAAGATGGCTATGTTTGCGCCCAGACATACCGCGACAGTCAGAAGTGACGTAATCGTGAATCCTGGCGTTTTTCGCAGCAGCCGGGCGGCATAGCGCAACTCTCTTCCAAGCTCATCGAAGGCGGGGAGGCCGCGGGCGTCTCGGCACTCTCCTTTAATGCTATTCACGCCGCCGAACTCAATGCACGCGCGTTGCCGCGCTTCGTCGAGCGACATCCCGGACCGCACTAGGTCCCCAGTGTATTGCTCGATGTGGAAGCGCAGCTCCTCGGTCATGTTTGTCTCGAATTTGCGACGCGAAGTGAGTGCAGCAAGGAGAGAACGAAAACGGGCAAACACGTCACACCTCCTCTGGGGTGGTGTTCAGGGCTGCGGCAATGGCGGACGCCAGCCGGTTCCAGCCGGCCGTTTCCGCCCGCAGGCGCCGGCGCCCGGCAGCAGTTAACGTGTAATATTTCGCGCGACGATTGTTGTCGCTCTGACCCCATTCGGCGACGATCAGCCTCTGGTGTTCCAAGCGATACAGCGCGGGGTACAGAGAGCCCTGCGGTATGTCGAGAGCGTCGCCCGAGATCTGCCGGATGCGCAGCAACACGCCGTATCCATGCAGCGGCTTCAAAGACACCGCCTTGAGAATCAACATATCCAGCGTGCCTGGAAGCAGGTCGGCGGCTTTACCCAATGTGTTACGCTCCT
Organism: Terriglobia bacterium; assembly: GCA_963846025.1. Taxonomy (GTDB): domain Bacteria; phylum Acidobacteriota; class Terriglobia; order Bryobacterales; family Bryobacteraceae; genus Bog-105. Next base: position 24,241 of record CAWJUG010000001.1, read on the forward strand.
AGTCTATCTAGGAGTATAGTCCAACTCTCCTAGTCTGACAAATAGAGCGGTTATTTTTTTCCTGCTCAGGATCAGTACGGCTTTTCGCCGATGATGTTGCCGAAGGGTGCGTAGTTGCAGACCCAAATTTCGCGCTTCGGGTCGCGAGCGACTCCGCATCCGACCGCACGCGTTTGCCGCCACACGATTTGTGTGTAGTGGCCGCATACCCTAGAACAACTGTTCGTGTCGTATTGATAGCTGGCCGACTCTGCCGCCCATGCGCCTACTACATCGAATGCAGTCGACGACGCACCGAACCCGGAGATCTCAAAAAGATTCTCGCCATAGCGATTATCGGCGCTATGCCCAAATGTTCCGACGCTTATCAGCAAATTCGCCCAGTTCTGCGCGACCTGCGCAAGCTCATCGGACCAAATGAGCGGGGGTACGCCAACTTTACTTCGAATGGAATTGTGCACTGCGACAATTTCACCTGACACGGGAGAGGACGACAAAACGGGTTTGATGAGATCAGGGCCGGTTCCGGCGATCGCTTGACCCACCGCTATCAAGGAAATAAGGCAGGTCATCAGCCGTGCCGCGTTCATGGAACGCTTTTCGGCTATTTTCGCGCAAGTCTTAACGTGGGCACTTTTGCTTTCCGGAAAACAGCTAGCGAAGCATCCAACCCAAGCCTGGCAGCTTCTTCCGGCGTTTTATCATTTAGTCGCCCGAATACTTCGACGCTTAGCCCACCCGTATAACCGATCTTTTGGAGCGCCCGCAGGAACCCAACCAGATTGATTACTCCTTCGCCCGGCAACAAGCGCTGATTGTCACGAATTTGTTCCGGCGGCAGGTTTGGCGCGTCACTGAAGTGAACGTGTACAATCCGCTCGCGGCCGGCGGCGATGATGTCGCCCGTTGTTGCGCCCGCATGATGCCAATGCCAGGAATCGAGCAACAGGCCCACATTTGGTCCGCACTCTTTAGCGAATTGGAGCATGTCATTCATGCGCCAGATGAATTCGTATCGGAATTGCTTCCGGAACTGCAGCGGTCCCAAGAATTCCAGCCCAAGCCGGACATTGTGCTCCGCAAGTACTCGCGCACTTTCGGTGAACCGCCGCTTGTAGATCTGACGTAGCTCGTCTTTCGGCGAGTCGCTAGACGGCATGATGTGAGTGAACATGCGCGGACAGTGAATGTCCGCAGCGAAACGCGCCGCATTGGCGAGCTTCGCCAAGCCAGCCTGAAACTTCGCTTCGTCCTTGCTGAAGTCGACAGGAAACTCCAGAACCGCCGGGCGCAATCCAAGAGTTGAGAGCAGATCGTTTGTCGCCGCTGCTCCCGCCCGCATTGCTGCATTCAGCATCACGTCAGTGCCTGGAAAACCAACTTGCGCCGCAAGCCGAGCGAAATCCGGCCAAGGGACGCGGTTATTAATCAGTACGCTATTCAGCGACAGGTACATCCGCCTGTTCGCTGCAAGGGCAATGCCGGTTACGGGAATGCACGCCAGCAGTTTGCAAAGCGCTCGCCGGGTAACTAAGCCGTTCACGTCGCTCTATTGCCCCGGCGCGAGATATGGCGAACAGCACGCCGTCCGAACAGGCTTGAACTCCATCATTTCTACTCGCGTGTCGTTTGGGTCATACATGTTCAATTGCCACTTTCCGTCACGCCCAATTTTCGGCGGTTGCGGCGGAGTGTAGCCACGGCTCAACACCGTTTTGTAAGCGGGTTGAATGCTTTCGACGCCCAATGCTAAATGGTGCATCACGCCGAGTTGCTTGGGCGACGGGTTAGTCACATTCAGCATGTACTCCAGCCAATCCTTCCCATCAGGCACGCGCATATCCACCCATGAAGTCTCCGTGTCCGTTCTGCCTCCGTACCACATCACCTGGAAGCCTAAGATGTCGCGATAAAAATGATCGGCGGCATCACGGTCGTGAATGGTCACACCCACGTGAATCATGTGATCGGAAACGCGAGTGGCGGGCATCAGCTTTCCGAAATAGCTACTGTGCAGCGAACCCGGCATGTACTGAACAAACTCGACATCATGCCCTTCCGGATCTTTCACCATCATGCTTACGTTCTTGTCCAGCCCCGGATGCAGCGCAGCCGGAACTTTCATACCATTCGCGGCCAGATAATCGCGCAGCTGCTGAATATTCGTTGTTTCAAACGCGAAGTGGGTCATCCGGTCATCATTCAGATTGGTCAGCGTCGGGTAAATCTCGATATATTGATGATCGTTGACCTTGTAGTAGTTCAACATCAGGCCGCCAGACGGCTTATCCAGGCTGAAGTGATCGTAGCCAAGCACATGTCCGTAGAAATTTTCGGCCGCCGCAAGGTCGCTGACCCTCAAACCGATGTGCGCGATGCCGACAATCTGCGGCCGCTGCGGCGCAGGCGGCGGCGTTTGCCCAATGCCTACGATACACGCGGCAAGCAACCCTGCGCAGCAGAACCAGCGACGAGACATAATCTTCACGCGGTAGCGTCCTGCCGCCGGGCATTTCGAAATACTTTGGTCAAAGCAGACACGGCCCGGTTTACCTCCTGCTCAGTGATGATATAGGGCGGCAGAAAACGAAGCACCGTGTCGTGAGTGCAGTTGAAAAGCAGACCTTCTTTGATGCCATCAAGCACCAATTGCTTGCCAGGGAAATCGAGTTCCAAGCCAATCATCAGCCCCTGACCGCGAACTTCCTTTATGAAAGGGAACCGTTGCATCAAAGCTGTTAGCTTCATGCGAAAGTAAATACCGACGGAATTAATCGCCGGCAAGATTTCATCGAGAATGTCAAAAAATTCCAGCGCGACCCGGCAGGCCAAGGGACCGCCGCCGTAAGTAGATCCGTGCATACCGGGCTTAATGGAAGCTCCGGCTTTTTCATTGCCGATGATTACGCCAAGCGGAATGCCGCACGCCATTGGTTTGGCCGCAATCACAATATCGGGCATCACCACCGGATCAAAAAGCTGATAGGCGAAATAAGATCCGGGCCGCCCCACGCCGCATTGAATCTCATCGAACACGAGCAGCGCGTTGTAGCGGTCCGCGAGTTCGCGAGCTTTGCGCAGGAACGGTTCGGAAACCGGACAAATGCCGCCCTCGCCTTGGATCACTTCGAGGACAATGCCCGCCGTGTTTTGATCGACTGCGGCTTCCAGCGCTGCCAGATCGTTGCGCGGAACAAAGTGCGCACCCGGCAGCAACGGCTCAAAATCGTGCCTGTACTTCGGCTGCCCGGTGATGGAGATGGCGCCCAGCGTTCGTCCATGGAATGAGTTATCAAGCGAAATGATATTGATCTTTTCACCGCTGATCGCGTTCCCATGCGCGCGAATCATTTTCAGCGCGCCTTCCATCGCCTCCGCACCCGAGTTGCAAAAAAAGCTGCGACTCAGTCCGCTGATTTTTGCCAGCCGCTCTGCTAACCGGCCTTGATACTCGTGATAGTAAAGATTTGATGTATGCAGCAGAAGTCCAGCCTGTTGCCGGATCACCTTGGTAATGCGCGGGTGCGCGTAACCGAGCGAGTTCACGCCGATGCCGCTGATGAAATCAAGATAGCGATTACCCTTGAGATCGTAAACATAAGAACCCTTCCCGCGATGCAGTGCGAGCGGATAGCGAGCATAATTCTGCACGAGGTAGGTGCGCTCTAGATTGGTAATTTCTTCGAAAGCTGACAACACCTCGGGCTCAGGAGTGACCGTCGTAGCCATACAACCCATGATACGGATGGCAGAGCTCTTATTTGTGATCTAAAACGTAATCGAAGTTAACCAGTCCGTTGCGGTAATCCAGCGAAAGCCGGAAAAGCGTAAGCAGCGGAAACCCGAGGATACCGTCCAGGCGGATCTCCTCGTGTTCAGGGCTATTGTTCAGGTTAATAGAGATCAGCCCGAAATTGCTTTGCCGAAACCGGGCAAATTGCAGCTCGGCTTTGTCGGCTTCAAAGACATCGTTTACCGAACCAGATACTCCTTTGACGTGTATGTACTCGTTCCCGTGAATCTTGGTGGTCAAGCGAGCGAATGTGGAATCGATAGATGAAAATCCGGAGCCCGTGTCAATCAGGAACAGACCAGTAGACTTTCCGTTAACGTGCGTGGAAACATCAAGATGATGTCCGAAGTGAAATACCGGCGTGAAACCGGCTTCGCTTGGAAGCGGAGCGCGGTCGTAGCCTTGCGGGTTCGGCGGCTGCTCGGGCAAGGGAACCAGATGCAGCGTGCGCCGCTGGAAATCAATCGTGATCAGATAGTCGGAAAAAACATCCGTGCCCAGCAGGCCGTCAGTGACTTCCGTTAGGCCCTTCTTGCCTTCTGTCGCTCGAAAAACGCACGTTTTGTATTTCAGTGTGCCGATGGTGCAGGTTTGCGCCACGGCCATAAAGGCGTTCCTCAGGCCCTTATCTCCGATTCCTCCCACCTGAATCGACCCAATATGATTCAGTCCAGCTTTGTCGATGGCAGCCTGTGTGAGCAGCAAACCACTGGCACCCGTATCCAGCATCAGGTTGAACGACTTGCCTCCTTCAACGGACATACGGATTCCCATCCCCACGATGCGAGTTCCGTCGTGGAGATAAGATAGCGGCAAAGTCACTTCTTCGCGCGTGCCGTCCAGGTCGAAGGGATTTCGTTCTTCGAGTTCGTCCCGCAGATCGGAATTGGCCTCTTGCATCCGCTCTAAATGGCCGAAAAACCAGGGGTGGCTTTGCATAAAGCCCGGCAGAAACTCGCGCCGCTTTTGACCGACCAAGTAACGTGTGAATGCAAGCGTAATCAGCGCGTCATCCGGGTCCATCTGGTGAGCGGTCATGCAAAGCAGACGCGCGCTGCGGCGCATTGAGGCGGCATAGTGGATGCGATAGAGGCCGTAATATGCTCTCGCAGTCTCATTCTTAAGCTGGGCGGCGGCTTTGTACAATTTCTCCGCTTCAGGCATGTCGCCCATATAGAAGGCGAAATCGCCGCGTGCCGCGAGCACATCGGGCGATTGCGGAAAATTTCGTGCGTCGCCGTCAGCCGCATCGGCAGCCTCATCTACCCGCCCCTGGTAAACCAGAACGGACAACAGAGCGGCTTGCATCACGGCGTCCTTTGGATTTCTGGCCAGCGCCTGCTGCATCAACGGCAGCGCCCGAGCATAATCGCCGCTCTTATAGACGGCCAGCGCATCAGCCGGTTCATCAGCGCGCGCCATCATAGCGAGCGCCAAAAAACAAAGCCCCATGCGCATGAATTTGAACTACTCTAACAAATATCTAGGTGCGGCAGCATTGTGGCGTTTGCATTGCCACGCCAGTGACACGGCAGGCGCAAGAGGGGAGAGCTACAGCTATATTCAGCTTTATGAGCTTCGCCAACGAACCTGCGCGCCGCACCGTGATTAAGAACGGCGCCGCCCTGACTGCGGCGTTGCTATTCGGCTGCTGCGATGAGCCAGTGACGGCATCTCCCAAAAATTCTATGACGATTACCTGTTTTATCCGATACCAGATCGATCCCTATCAGCGAGACGCGTTCAAGAAGTACGCCGAGAATTGGGGGCGCATCATTCCCCGCTGCGGCGGGCACCTGGTGGGTTACTTTCTCCCTTATGAAGGCACGAATGATGTCGGCTGGGGCCTAATATCATTCGATAGCCTGGCGTCCTATGAGGCGTACAAAGCGCGATTGAAAGCAGACCCGGAGGCGCTGGAGAACTTTAAATTTGCGCAGACCAAGCGCTTTATCCTTCGCGAAGAGCGCAATTTTGTGGAACTGGTAGATGGAACGTTCAATCTGCCATCTACAAAACAATGAACATGGGTGAGGGGAATCCCGCGTTGGGACAAATTCAAAAGGGACTGGCCTTTCAGCGGCTACATGAACGTGAAACCGCGTTCATCATTCCTAATCCGTGGGACGTCGGCAGTGCCCGGCTTCTGGCGCACTTTGGCTTCGAAGCGCTGGCGACGACGAGCGCAGGCTTTGCCTTCTCTATGGGTCGTCAGGACAACACGATGATCCGGGAAGAAGTGCTGAAGCATGTTGCTGCCATCTGCCAGGCAACGGACTTGCCAGTCAGTGCGGACCTGGAGAACGGGTTTGCAGATGCTCCGGCAGGCGCGGCGGAAACTTTTAGGCTGGCGGCGAGTACGGGAATTGTGGGCGGATCAATCGAAGACGCAACTGGAAAGCCCGAAAATCCCATATACGAGGAAGGCCTTGCTGCAGAGAGAGTTCGCGCGGTAGTAGAGGTGGTGCGGAGTCTTCCCTTCAAATTTACCCTGACTGCCCGGGCAGAGAACTATTTGGCCGGAAGACCCAACCTGTCTAACACGATTAAGCGTTTGCAGGCATATCAGGAGGCGGGCGCCGACGTTCTCTATGCACCGGGCCTTACCACGAAGGAGGAGATGGCGGCGGTCGTCAGTTCTGTTGACCGCCCAGTGAACGTCCTGATGGGACTTCATGCCGTTGATCTGAATCTGGCTATTCTCTCCGAGCTTGGAGTAAAGCGTGTGAGTGTCGGAGGCGCGCTTTGCCGTGCTGCTTATGGAGCACTGCTTCGCGCCGCGCGAGAGATGCAGAGCACAGGCACCTTCAAATTCGCCGAAGAAGCGGCCAGCTTTCGAGAAATCAGTGAGATGTTCGCAAAAGATGGCACAGGGTGAAGGTGGAGAAAGCGCCTGCTCCGAGAACCAAGCGGCTGTATTAGCTAAACAACTTACAGTTGCCCCGAAGCAGCCGGAATAACCTCAAGCGTGCGCGTTTCATGAGCGTTCGCCTTGATGGTGATCTTCTCACCACGGTCTTCGTAGGGGGTCAGAAATTCGGAATTCTCCCACGCGCCCGTTTCGACGTCTTCCCATGCCAGCAGTTTGTAGTCTCCGGGCACAATTCCACGTATGCTGAACCGTCCGTTCTTGTCAGTGTTGATTGCTTGAAAGAGGTGCATTTGCTTACGAGAGTTTGCATCATCGGGAAACAGCAGAACCGTCGCGGCCGATACGGGCTCGTGCTTTTCATTTTCAACCGCTCCGTCGACGCGCCCTCCGTTGGGGTTGAGCGTAACCTCCATGCGGGTCCATCCACTGGCAAACCTGCTGAGGTCGATTATCCCGTCTGTTGCGTCCTGATCGGCTATGCGAGCAGATTCGACATAAGCATCGTCAGGCAGCGTTGAGATCTCGAGATTGTAGATATCAGAGCTAACGTACGCAGCGAACGATCCATCCGTGGTGGGCCGCACGGCGGGAACACCCATGCTTGAAGAAAATGTCGGATGGAATTTCAAGCTGATGGAATGAAGATCTGCCTCTTTACGGTCCGGCAACTGCGTCCGTCCCTGTATAGTTATTCCCGCGCTAGGCATGATGCTCACGCTGTTGAGGTCTGAATCCTCAATCTCAACCTGCTGCCAAGCTCGATAAGGTTTTCCGCCACTGGTGAACCCGGCCGATATCACGTATTGCCCTGGCAACACGCTGCCGAATTCGAAAATTCCTCTATCGTCGGGCGAGGTTTCCTGACCGCCCACGTTGATAGCCGCACCCGATAACAGCGGCTCTAACCGCACGCTCGCTCCCTGAGCACTTCTATCCACACCCATCATTCTGCCGCGTAAACGGAAAGTCCGATGACGCATGAGATAGATTTCCGCCCCATTCAGCTCGCTGCCCGGCTGCACATTGATGGTAGAAGCCTTCGCCGCATCAAGCGCATTGGGGTAAAACGAAATTCCATATCGCTCTTCCGGCGGAGCGCCTTTCGGCAGCTGGACCGTTCCGTACCGATTAGGCTCGAATGCCGCTAGATAGTAACGATCAGGCCTCAATCCGAAAAGCCGGTACTCTCCCAGGTCATTTGTCAGCGCTACAGCGTCGATCGCAAGCCGTTGCTGTCCGCGGACGTAATGGAGAGACAACGCTGCTACCGTAGTTCCTGCGTGCGGTTCATTCCCTTCGCCGAGCACGTGCCCGGTCACAACGCCAGTAGCCACTAAATGGAAGTCAATATCGCTCAACTTCTGTCCGGATACAAGGTCAACCGGATTCCGTCTCGATTCCTGGCGCGCTCGCCGTACTTTTGTGTGACATAGCCGTTCCGCTGTGCAACTAGTCGATACCGGCCCGGATCAAGATCTTCGGCGACAAAGTGGCCGCTGGAATCGCTGGTGACCAGCAGGGGCGGCGTGTCGCGCGGACCCTCTTTGTAAACGAGAATGTCAACTCCCGCCAACACCGTCCTATTGGCAGCGTCGGTGACCTGTCCTTCGATAACACCTTTCTCAACCGCTCTCTGCGCAGGGAGTTGCCGTGCGGCAAATACTTGGCACAGGAAAATAGACAAGATGATTTTCAGTCGTGTCAATTGCCAAGACCTCCTCAATCGGGCTGTTTGCTTGCACTACATGACGCAATTCCACCTAAGAACGTGGAGCACCACAAGCCACCTTAACTGAGATTTACTTGGGAGAATCCGGCCGGCTAAGGGAGGCTAGCTTTTCGTCTAAAAAGGTAAGTGAGCGCTTCAGGATTTCGCGGTAACCAGGGTTTACGGCCGATTGTAGATCTGCCAGGACGCGAGTACGATGAAGCATCAAAGCTTCGCGTTCACGGACGCTCTGCGTCTCTGCGGAGTTCAGCGGCGGAGCAGGCCTTTTCGGCTCCGCCCGGGCGTCCGCCATTTGGGATTCAATGTCTTTGCTCTCCCAGCCGCGAGCCATACCCTTAGGTTGACACAAAAGCGTCACGGTCTCAGAATTCAAGCTGTATTCATCCAGCTCGCTTTATCATTTACGTGTGCCAGCCTTCAGAATCAAGCACTGCCAGCACCTTCCCATGTTGATTTTGTCCATGACGCCCCTTTTGGCGCAGCAGCCGCCTATAAACCTGATCGTCACCCTAGAAGACGCGCTGCATAGGGCCCGCCAGTACGGCGCACAGGTCCAGACGGCGAGCATCGCGACCCAATTGGCTCATGAAGATCGCGTCCAGGCTCGGGCCGCTTCGCTTCCCTCGATTAGCGGATTGAATCAATTCATCTATACGGAAGGTAACGGGACGCCGTCGGGCGTCTTCGTCGCAAATGACGGCGTTCACGTCTATAACGAACAGTTGAACGCCCATGAAGAACTGCTCTCGTTTATTCGTCGCGGCGAGATTCGTGCCGCCGCTGCCGCCGAAGCCGTCGCGCGCGCAAAGGCGGATGTGGCCGGGCGGGGCCTCATCACTACTGTGATCTCCGATTACTACGGCATTATCGCGGCGCATCGCAAAATGGACAATGCGCAGACCAGTCGTGCCGAAGCTCAGCATTTTCTGGACATCACTCAAAAGCAGGAGCGCGGTGGGGAAGCGGCGCACGCCGACGTAGTCAAAGCACAGTTGCAGGTACAGCAACGCGAGCGCGATGTTCAGGATGCGCAACTCGCCTTTGAAAAAGCCAAAATCAACCTGTCTGTCCTGATCTTTCCCCGCCCTCAGCTCGATTACTACGTCGTGGACGATCTGTCGCAAATCAAGGCGCTTCCCCCGCTGCCCGAAGCCAGCGCGCAAGCTGCCAGCTTCAGCCCCGATATTCGCGCCGCGGAGGCCGGCGTAAACCAGGCCCGGCTTGGCATCACAGTGGCGCGCTATGGGTATCTGCCTTCGCTGGGCCTGGATGTCTGGTACGGCATCGATGCGAATCAATTCGCTGCCCAGACGAATTACCCGACCCCAGCAACCGGGCGCAGTACTCTTCCCAACTACGAAGTTCCTTTCCGCCAGAACCTCGGCTATGTTGCGCAGGCGACCTTGAACATTCCGCTCTGGAACTGGGGCTCCCTTCACAGCAAAGTGAAACAGGCTGAGTTAAAACAGGAGCAGGCGCAACTCGATCTCACCACTACTCAGAAGCAGTTGCAGGCGGACCTTGCGTCGGCCCATCGGGAGGCCGAGATTGCCTTTTCGCAGGTCCAATCCTTGCGCGAATCTTCGGATCTCTCCGCTGAGAGCCTTCGTTTGACTCTGCTTCGATATGAAGCTGGAGAAGCGACGGCGCTTGAAGTAGTTGACGCCCAAACAACGGCAGCGCAGGCGCGCGGGGCGTATGACGATGGTCTTCTAAGATACCGTATTGCTGTTGCGGCCGTACAGAATTTGACAGGGACTCTCTAACCGTGACAAAAATCAATTCTCTCGCCGTCTCGCTTATCGTTGCGCTGCTGCTGTCTGCCTGCTCAAGGCAAGCCGCTGATTCGGGCGGTTCCGAGTCGGCAGCAACCCCGGTGCAAGTCGCCACTGCCACCAAACGGCCGCTGGACCGGATGGTTACCGCTGAAGCCGTTCTCTTTCCTCTGAAACAAGCCAGTATCACTCCCAAGATCAGCGCGCCGGTACAGCGCTTCCTGGTGCAGCGTGGAGATCATGTGCATACCGGTCAACTGCTCGCCGTGCTCGAAGATAGTGATCTCCGCGCCAGTGCGCAGGAAAGCAAAGAACTCTACGACCAGGCCCAGTCCGCTTTCACCACAACAACTAACGCAACCGTGCCCGAAGACATGATGAAGGCGAAGGCCGACGTCCAATCCGCGCGCCAGGCGCTTGACGCCGCGAATAAAGTGCTCCACAGCCGTGAGAACCTGTTCCAGCAGGGCGCTATCGCGCAGAAACTCGTGGACGATGCGCGCGTTGCTGAAGTGCAGGCGCAGTCCCAGTTTGACACCGCTAACGTACACCTCGAAGCGCTGCAAAACGTCGGACGGCTGGAACAAGTCAAATCTGCGCAAGCGCAGATGCAAGCTGCCAAAGCGCATTATCAGAGCCTGGCGGCACAACTCTCCTACGCTGAAATTCGCAGTCCTATTGACGGCATCATCGCCGATCGCCCTTTGAACATCGGCGAAATGGCGTCGGCCGGTTCCCCGCTCTTCACGATCGTCGACATCTCGCGCGTGGTCGCTCGCGCCAACGTTCCCGCGCAAGAAGCCGGAGCGCTGCGCGTTGGGCAGCCGGCCACCATCTCCGGTCCTGGAGGCGACCTCAGCGGCAAGATCACCGTGGTCAGTCCGGCCGTCGATCCCAGCACCACGACATTACAAATCTGGGTGGAAGCGCCGAATCCTGGCGAGAAGCTAAAGCTCGGCAGCACCGTGCAGGTCTCAATGGACGCGGGCGCCATTCCGGACGCCGTTGTTGTACCCGTCTCCGCTCTGCTTGCCTCTGACGAGGGCGGAGAGAAAGTGATGATTGCGGGCTCCGACTCTCTCGCTCACGAACAGAAGGTAGAAGTCGGAATCCGATCCGGCGATAACGTACAGATCCTTAGCGGCGTCAAGCCGGGCGATCAGGTCATCACCGAAGGTGGACTCGGCCTGGACGACAAAGCCAAAATCGAAATCGCCAAACCCGGAGCGAAAGACGACACCAAGGACGACAAGCAGTGAGCGCCACCACCGAACATCCGGTTCAGAAGTCCACCGAGCAATCTGAGCACTGGACTGCCCGGCATCTCAAAGCCATTCTGTTCATCATCTGTGCTTTGGCAGCTTTGGGCGTGTATTTGGCATTGAGCGTTCCCGTCGCGGTTTTTCCATCCACGAATTTTCCCCGTATCGTTATCGGCGTGGATAACGGGGTAATGCCCATCGACCAGATGCAGGTGACCATCACGCGCCCTATTGAGGAAGAAGTGAATTCCGTTCCCGGCCTGGAACGCATTCTCTCCATTACCAGCCGTGGATCTGCCGAGATTGATCTCTTCTTCACCTGGAGCGTCGACATGTTCCAAACACTGCAAAATGTAAATGCTGCCGTCGCGCGCGTGCAAACGACACTTCCTTCCACTGCCGTCATTACCGCCAACCGGCTGACTTTTGCAGCGTTCCCCATTATGGGTTACAGCGTGACCTCATCGACTGTTCCCCAAACGGCGCTCTGGGAAATGGCGACCTATACGATGAAGCCGCAGTTGAATCGATTGTTAGGCGTTTCCACGGTGGTTGTGCAAGGCGGCCAGGAACCCGAATTCCAAATTCAGCCCGACCCTGGCAAACTCGTCGAATCGCAGGTCACCATTCCCAATATTCTCGACGCTCTCTCGAAAAGTAACCTGGTCGATTCGCCCGGGCTGCTGCAGCAAAATCACGAACTCGTTTTGGCTCTGGTCAGCGGGCAAGTGCACAATGTCGCGGAGATCGGCAATATTGTCGCGAAAACCACTAACTCGGGCGTCCCAATCAAGATCAGCGATATCGCTACAGTTACGCCGTCCGTTAAACCTGTCTACACTATTGTCACCGCGAATGGTAAGCCGGCCGTCCTTCTTAATATTTATCGCCAGCCGGACAGCAACACTGTTACGGTCGCTGACGAAGTACATCAGAAAATAGGTGAGCTGAAAAAGTCGCTGCCTGCCGGAATCAGCATTCAGCCGTTCTACGATCAATCGGAAATCGTAACGGCCTCAATCAAGAGTGTCCGCGACGCGATTCTCGTTGGGTTGGTGCTCGCCGCCATCATTTTGGTTCTCTTTCTTCGCGATTGGGGAACATCCATTGTGGCGGGGCTAGTAATTCCGGTCACTATCGCGGTCACGTGCATCGCCCTACGCGCTATCGGACAGAGCTTTAATCTGATGACTTTGGGCGGCCTGGCGGCGGCCGTCGGTCTAGTCATCGATGACGCCATCGTGGTCGTGGAGAACATTGTTCTTCATCGTGAGTCCGGGCAAACCCGCGGCGAAGCCATACGAAGCGCGCTCCGTGAGATTCGTGTTCCCCTGGTGGGATCCACCATTACACCTATCGTCGTCTTCCTTCCGCTGGTCAGTATCACCGGTGTTACTGGCACATTTTTCCGCGCCCTCGCTTTGACCGTTGCCGTGGCCCTGCTTACCTCGCTTCTGCTGGCACTTACCTGGACTCCAGCACTTAGCCATTTAGTATTGCGTTCCGTCGCCCAAAAGCTCTCGGGATCTCGTGACACACAGGCCGTTGCGGCAACTGGAATTATGGGCCGGCTCACACGCGCCTATGCTCAAATAATTCAGGTAACTCTTGCTAGGCCGTTGCTTCTGCTCATTGGCGGTCTGGCGCTCATCGCGGTTTCGTTCTTCTGCTATCGTTCGCTCGGCAGTGATCTTCTGCCCGCTATGGATGAAGGCGGATTTGTCTTCGATTACCTCATGCCCGCCGGCGCCTCGCTCGCGGACACCAATAGGGTTCTCGTCGGGGTCGAAAATATTCTCCACTCTATTCCGGAAGTAGAAAGTACTTCGCGTCGCACTGGCCTCCAGTTGGGCCTCGCGGCAGTTACCGAAGCAAATAACGGTGACATCTCGGTCAAGTTGAAGTCCCATCGCGATCGTAGTGTGGAGGAAGTTATCGCAGATGTCCGCGAGAAAGTGAATAAACAGTATCCCCAACTCGATACCGACTTCCATCAGGTTCTTGAAGACATGATTGGCGACCTGACCAGCTCGCCCGATCCCATCGAGATCAAGCTCTTCTCTGAAAATCTCGATCTGCTCAAAGCCTGGGGGCCCAGGGTCGGCGATGCGATCAAGACGATCCCAGCGGTGAAGGACGTCAAAAACGGCGTCGAAGACACAATCAGCGGTCCGGCCGTTACTTTCACTGTCGATCAATCTGTTGCCGCGCGAGCAGGATTCACGCCGCAGGAAGTGGAACTGGATGCCAGCGCGATTTTGCAAGGCGAACCCGCCGCTAATCCCATCGTCGTCAACAACCGTCCCTACACCCTACGCGTCACAATGCCGCCTTACACGCGCTCGTCACTCGACGCTATACGCAATACTCTGCTCAGCAGCTCCACTGGTAAAGTGGCAACTCTCGGTACGCTTGCGAGCGTGGACAACAACCCGGGCCAGATAGAAATTCGTCGTGAAAACCTGCAGCGCGACGTCGCGGTGACCGGACGCCTGGAAGGCCTCAGCCTGGGGAAGGGAATTCAACTGGTAAAGCAGAAAGTCTCAGGAGTTCACATCCCTTCGGCCATTCGGATTGTGTACGGCGGCCTATATGCAGAGCAACAGCAATCCTTTCACGACCTGCTGTTCGTGCTGGGAGCCGCCATCGTCCTTGTGTTCATCGTGCTGCTGGTTGAGTTCGGCGATTTCGCCGCTCCCATCGCCATCCTCGCCTCTGCCCTGTTATCTACCTCCGGCGTAGTGTTCGCGTTATTCGTCACGGGCACAACGTTCAACATTTCGTCCTTTATGGGATTGATTATGGTCGTCGGCATTGTCGCGAAAAACGGGATTCTGCTGCTGGATGCCGACCAGCGCTTCCGCGCTGAAGGGTTTTCGCCACGCGATGCGATGGTCGAAGCAGGCGAGCGCCGCCTCCGGCCCATCATGATGACTGCGCTGGCCACAATAGCCGGTATGATTCCGCTCTCCCTCGCTATCGGCGCCGGCTCACAGATGCTGCAGCCCTTGGCAATCGCTGTGATAGGCGGCATCTTAGCTTCTATGTTTCTTTCGCTGGTAGTTACCCCAGTCGTCTATTACTTACTAGCTAAAAGTAGGTAGATCCGTCCAACTTTCTTAAGAGAGCTATAGTGACCGAAAAATTTCTTTCCGTAGCAGGAACATGTCTCGCCTTGCTTCATGTCATCAAGTGCCCTGGGCCAGCAACCAGATGTGAACGACATCATCAGCCGCTCCGTGGCGGCGAACCAAAGAGATTTCAGAGCCGCTTCCGATTTCAATTGGAAAGAACGCGACCGTGTCCCCGGCGGCTCCAAGACGTTCCAGGTAACTATGATCGATGGGACGCCTTACAACCGCTTGATTGCGGTGAACAGCAGGCCGCTCTCTCCGCAACCCGAACAGCAAGAAATGCAAAAGCAATCTCAGGAAGCCGAGAAACGCCGCTCCGAATCGGCCGAGGCTCGCCGTGAACGCATCGCCAAATACGAAAAGGAGCGCACGCGTGACAACAACATGCTGAGCCAACTCACGAAGGCTTTTGACTTCAGAATCATCGGCACAAAGACTCTGCGTGGCTTTCAGGTATGGATTTTAAGAGCCGCCCCACGGCCCGGTTACCAACCGCCTAACTTGGATACACAGGTCTTACCCGGCATGCAGGGCGAGTTGTGGATTGATCAAAAAAGCTGTCAATGGGTGCATGTACAGGCAAGCGTGATTCGCCCGGTTTCCATAGCGGGATTCCTCGCCCAAGTGGAACCCGGAACTCAATTTATCTTGGATAAGGCGCCCGTTCGCGGCGATATTTGGCAGCCCAGTCACTTTTCAATGAAATCAAAGGCAAAGGTGCTATTTATGTTCAATCACAATTCGCAGGAAGACGACACTTACTGGGATTATCAGCCCGTTAAGTAAGATTGTCTTTCGGAGCGATTAACTGTACTTTAACTGGCGGAAAACCGACAATGTCGTAGGTGCCGGAGGCGATGCCGATGCCAGCCGCATCCAGCCCAGCTAAGATATCGCGGCTCATTGCACTCTTGATGTCGCGGATTCCGGAGTCCGGCACCAGAAATCGTACCGTCATCTCCAGCCAGTTATCCGTTAGCCTCCAGTAAATACGTGGCTCTAACTCAGAGCGCTTCATAACATACCGCTCTTCGAGAGCGCGTAAAGCTTCCTCACCCAACTCGGCGACCTTCACCGTTCGTTTTCGCGCAGCCTCGAGGAGAATCTGTTCGGCTTTGCCGCGGTCTGCATCGTAAGGAACGGGCAGACGCATCTCCTCCCAGATGTAGGGGAACTCGCGCGTATAGTTGTAGACCGGTTCGTCAAAGACAACTGCATTTGAGACCCGTACAATGCGGCCGGTATACTGCCGCGCCTGCACCCATGCCGTGTCGCCTGAATCGCCCTCAGCCGGCTGTCCCATCTCCATGATGACGGTCTGCAGGAAGCTCAGTGCAATGACATCGCCGCGAATGCCGCCCATAGTGATGCGGTCGCCGACGCTAAAAGTCTTGCCGCGAAGGATAAGCAGGTATCCGGCAAAGGCCGTGACAACCCGTTGCAACGCAAACGCGAGGCCGGCTGTTACTAGCCCGACTGCGGTCGTCAGCGTGGTGGGATTGTCGAACCAAAGTGATATTAAACCGATGATCAGAATGATCGGAGACAGCGATCGAGATGCCTTGATGCGTCCAGAACGCAACGCGCTTACTGTGCGCGCTCCACTCGCGGCGGTGGGCAAGCCAGCGAAAAAACTTACCTATTAAGATAACGAATACGATGAAAATCAGCGAAAAAAGCAGCTTTTTCGCGTTATCGGCGTTGACCCCTACCAGCTTCACGCCAAAAAGCTGCACCACGCGATGAGGCCCGACCAGTTGAAAAAAGTCACTCACAGTGCGTCGACACTTACCCCTCTGTGGTGTGGACGCTCAGTCCCGGCGTTGTGTTGCTATCCTGCCGCGCCTACCTTGGCAGCTTCCGCCGGAGCGGTCATGCGAATACTGAGCGGCTGCGAGACAAAGGTCGCTTCTACTTTGGGTGTGAAGCCAAGCACCTGCGACATAGCAAGGATGCCCCAGGGCAAGTCGAAATAGTCCTCGCTAAGGGCGCTCACATTTTTTGCTTCGGCACTCAAGGCTGTGTGAAGCTTCTGAAATGTCTGACTGTTGGGGTCCAGATCTTTGCCTTCGCTTCGAAACGCTTCGACGCAGGCTGCCAGTGCGGTCATGTGCTCGGTCCACCACTTAATGCGGGACACCTCCGCAAAAAAAGGCGCCGCCCTGATCGTGTCGCTCGCATTACCGAGCGCTCCGGCCGCTTGACTCAACGTGTCGCAGGCCTTCAGGTTGTTCCACAGATCCGTTTGCGGTGTGGTTAACAGTCGAGCCAAATCCTGCTGATTCGGGTCGCTCGCGATTAGGCGATACATCGCTGACTTTGCGGCGCTCTCATAGACATCCGCGCTGCGCGCGTTGCTGCCGTCGAGGAATAGGCGAGCGCAATCATCAGCCGAGAGCTTCAGCTTGATGTTAATCGTGGAAGCTGACGGTTTCTGCCCTTTTGCTTTTTCCAGAGCAGAGGCCGCCTGATCATTGGAGACCGCCTGTAGCATCTCCAATGCATTCAGGTCTCGTTGCAGTTCAGCCGGGTCTGCTTTCTGATAGTAATGGAAGTGAACCAACTCGCAGCTTAAATCCGGGGCGGCAAGTTGTGTCTTAGTGCCCTTGTACGCCGACGTGACCATCGCGCTTGTGAACAGCAGGTTGCGTAAGCCGTCCACCTTCCCAAACAAGGCTCATGAAATTGATCCCGCGTCCCGTGGCCGCGTCGATGATAGCCAAGTCGCCACCCGGCGTTGCCTTCACCGTCTCTTTGGAGATCATGGAACTGACGCTTCCCGCCTGAAAGACGTTTAGTAAATGCACCGACAATCGAAATGTGGACGTCTTTGTTTTGGCAAAAACGGAATGCACTTCGGTGACGCCATCCTGCTGGGTGGCTCCCCCCAGTCCGGTGAAATCGCCTTTAAGCGCACTCTCTAGAGCAGCCTTGCCGCGCTCAGAGAGAGCGTTCAAATCCAACTCATACAGGAAAAGTATTTCTCTTCCAAACAGATTTTCGGCATCGCCTTGCAAGGCCAACTCGAAATTGGTCTGAATGGCGCAATTGAGCGCGCCTTCAATTGCATCCCGTTCATCGTCGCTTAGCTTTGCGTTCATCTGTTGGATTTCCCGATCCGCATTCGGACTGATGGCCGAAAGAAGCATAGGGAGCCGGTCTTTCCCGTTCACCGTGGCGGTGATCTGCGGATTAACTTTGAACCCGGCGTCTACATCCGTATCATGCGAACGGGCGACTGCCAGCCGCACCGTGTGCTGACCATTTTTCAAGACTGAGATCTTGAACCCCGACGAAATAGTAACTGCAAGATCCACGCTGGCGTTTCCGCAGGCATTCACGGCCAGTGCTCCAGCGACCGGGATATCTATAGACGTAAGTGGATTCGCAAAGAACTGGTATCCTACACACGCCTCAAATTTCAAACTGCCCTTTCCCGAGATGGAGCAGATATTTTCTACTGGAAGAAACTGCAGATCGCTAAGCTCCGCCGGAATCACGAAATCCGTCAGCAATTCGCGCGTGGCGTCGGCCAGTTTCGTTGATACAAGCTGCGGATAAAACCTCGAGTTCGATAACGTGACGGTCTTCCCCTCGGTCATGCCGAAGGTAAATTCATTCACTGTTCCGCTCACGCCAACGTTCAATTGCGCGGACGTTTCGAAAGAAAGATAGCCGGCTGTTTTGGTATCCGTTCCGTCGGGTAATTCCGCGTCAAACAGATTCAGCGCCTCAGCTAGTTCATCACCGGCGGTCTTTGAAAGCTTGGCCGTACATGTGCCGTCAATCTTCAAGCTCGCTACCCCGTTTGCGCCAATCGCCGCCGAGCCTTTAGCTGTCAGCGTAAATGGTAAAGTCGGTCCCGGATCCGCGCCCAGCGGCAACGTTTCGGCGGCCTTCACATTTGCGACGTCAAAGACAAACTGCGCATCGGCAAGCAGCCGTTTGAAAAAATTCGCATTGTCAGCGCCGTTGGTTGCTTTCAGGCTGAACCCGAAATTGTCGGTCAATTGGATAGAAGACATGTATCCTCCAGATAGTTTTGAGGATTATGTCACAAATGCGCTGCGGCGTTTAGAATTGAGTGAGAGATGCAACTGGACCTCTCGCAAATAGCACGCAATCTCGAGTTTAATCAGAGCGGCCTATGGACGTCCCGGACTGCTTCACTCATCTCTTACCCAGAAGAAGGTAATCAGAGTTGTTTTGCCGTCGAAGAAGCTTCTTTCTGGTTCCGGCACCGAAACGCGTGCATATTGAACGCCGTCCGATCATTCCCGCCTTCCGGGACATTTTTCGATGTAGGAGGTGGAAATGGCTATGTATCGCGTGCACTGCAGGAAGACGGCTTCGACGTAGTACTTGTCGAACCGGGGGCAACGGGGGCCCAAAATGCAAGACATCGTGGCATACGGAATGTAGTTCAGTCCACGCTCGAGGATGCTGCTTTCCAGCCGCAAACGCTACCAGCCGTGGGACTTTTCGACGTAGTGGAGCACATCGAAGACGACCTCGCTTTCTTGCGCGAGATCAATCGGCTGCTGACGCCAGACGGGCGAGTTTACATAGCCGTGCCGGCGTTTCAGTGGCTTTGGTCCCATGAGGACGAGTCTGCCCATCATTGGCGGCGCTACACCATTGCGAGTCTTTCGAAGGTGCTGCAACAGTCCGGTTACGTTGTTGAATACTCTACTTATTTTTTTGGCTTTCTTATCCTGCCGATTTTCTTCTTCCGAGTCCTTCCATACCGGCTCGGCTTGCGGCGGGCCGTAGACGCGCATCTGGCAAGTCGATCTGATCACGTACCCAATCGGCACGTTAACGAAATATTGAACAAGTTGACGTCACGCGAACTTTCGAAAATTAGTGCGGGGAAGCGCCTTAAGCGTGGCGGGAGCTGCTTGGTTGTTGCGCGGAAGGTGCAGTAGCGCTGTCCTGAGCCGCCGAGAAAAACCGTGATCACGATTTGCATGCTTGTCGCGACTCAGCGGGGTTATCAATGCCTCGAAACCGTTGCGGCCGTAGTGCCGGAGGCCCGGTTCGTCGTGTTCAGTTTTCGCGAAGATTCCTCGGAGCCCCCTTTCCTGGAGCGTATTCGCGGTCTTACTGAACGCTTGAATGGCACGTTCATCGAGGCGCGGAACATTAATAGTCCTGACCTCAAAACCTTTTGGGAGAACACTCCTATCGATTTGATGCTATGCGTCAGCTGGCGCTACATGATACCGGAAAGAGTCTACCGGCGGGCGTCCAAAGGCGCATTCGTCTTGCACGACTCTTTGCTGCCGCGAATATCGCGGTTTTGCTCCGTCAGTTTGGGCGCTTATCAACGGCGAGTCCCGGACCGGCGCCACGCTGTTTGCAATTGCGCCCGAGGTGGATGCTGGCGAAATAGTTGATCAACAGGAGATCGCGATCGGAAAAGAAGAGACGATCACGTCCTTGATGGAACGGGTTACGTCGGCTTATGTAGAGGTGATCAAGCGGAGTTTGCCGTTGTTGTTGAGCGGCATCGCACCCCGCCTCAAACAAGACGAAGCCAATGCGACATACACGTGTAAGCGGACCTTAGAAGATAATTGCATTCACTGGTCGGAAAGCGCGGAACGGATCTTTAATCTCATCCGTGCTGTGACTCGACCATATCCCGGGGCATTCTCGTCGTATGAAGGCCAAAGAATTACAATCTGGGCGGCGCGGCGCACAGAACATCGACGCTATGTTGGGAGCTATCCAGGCCGAATCGTAGAAGTTTGGCCCGATCAGGGTTCGGTTGTGCAAACAGGAAATGGTTTGTTGTTACTGACTGAAGTCCAGGTCGCCGAGGATCAACCCATTTGTGCGGCGAAGGTCCTCAATAAGTTGTCCGGAACCTTGAGATAGCTCAGAGCTAAGAATTCGGCGGTTCTTCGGACGCCCAGGCATCCTCATGAATGGGCGGGTACGTAATTAATCGAGAATTGGACTCCTACGCAAGCGATATGATATTTGAGTTCTTTAGAGGAGGGCTGGACGTGGCTTCCTCACAACCCTAACATTTGCCGATGCCTGTCATTTCCGTCGTTTCTCCGGTTTTCAACGAAATCGAGTGTTTAGACGAGCTATACCGCCGTCTAACGACAACACTCAGTCAGCTGTGCGAATCTCACGAGATCGTCTTGGTTGATGACGGCAGCTCGGATGATTCCTGGTCCAAAATTGCTGAGTTATCTAGGATTGACAGCCGCGTCCGCGGCGTTCGGTTCAGCCGCAATTTCGGTCATCATATTTCGATTTCCGCTGGCTTGGACCACGCCGCAGGCGATTGGGTGGTTGTTATGGACAGCGACCTGCAAGACGAACCCGAATCAATACCCGAACTATATGCAAAAGCCCTACAAGGTTTCGATGCAGTGCTTGCTTGCCGGTCTGTGAGGCACGATCCGTGGCTCCGGCGTTTGTCCTCTCATGCCTTTTACACTGTTTACGCATTTCTCACCGACACGACTTACGACGCGCAGTCCGGCGTGTTCCAAATCTTATCGAGACGAGTGGTTGACGTGCTGAAATGCATGCGGGAAACAAATTCTTTCTTTCCGGGTCTGGTTGATTGGGTCGGATTCAAACGAGGCCGGATCTTCGTCCAACATGCGCCGCGATTCGCCGGACATACCAAGTATCCCCTCCGTAAGCAGGTTTCGCTGGCAGTTAACACAATCCTGAGTTTTTCCGATAAGCCGTTGCTCTATGTAGTGTATTTGGGGCTGCTAATGGCAGCTTTGTCACTAGTATATGGGTGCTACATCATCGCACTCGCGCTGGCGGGAAAAGTAGCAGTGACGGGCTACGCCAGCCTTGCCTCCGCCATTTTCTTCGTTGGCGGCTTCAACATTTTCACAATGGGAGTGGTCGGCATGTACGTCGGACGCATCTTCCGGCAGGTTCAGGGGCGTCCTATATACGTTGTCGCGGAAACTTCTGGAGTAACTGCTGATATCGAACAGCAAGCCGTTTCTCCTATTTCCGCCGGATGCGAAGTGCGCCAGTAGTGTCGCCTAACTGGCAGTGTCGCTATATGCCTTTTTGAACCAATCAATTGTCTTACGAAGTCCCTCTTCCAAAGAAACTTCTGGCGTCACGTTTAGTACCGTTCTCATTTTGGTATTGTCCGGAACACGCCGCGGGATATCTTCATAGCTCTCGCCATAAATGGCTTGTTGTGGCGTATACTTGATCGTTGATTTTCCACCCATGATCCTGATCATGGTTTCGGCCAATTCGAGTATCGGCGTTTCGCGGTCTGTTCCGATGTTGAAGACATCTCCGACCGCCTCAGGTATAGTCCCGGCGGCTATAGTCGCGCGGACGGCATCGGAGACGTAGGTAAAGCAGCGGGTTTGCTTCCCGTCGCCAATGACCGTAACTGGCTCACCGCGAAGCAGTTGACCCATGAAAATTGTCAAGACGCGCCCGGCGTCGATCTTATCGAGTTGGGGGCCGTAGATGTTGAAATACCGTACTATGACTACAGGGAGGCCAAGTTTCCGGTACGCAAAGCAAAAATGTTCCACAGCCGCTTTGGATGTTGAATAGCACCATCGATCGATGCGGGTTGAGCCGAGCACGCGATCATCGTCTTCTTTAAAAGGCACCTTCGTATTACGGCCGTAAACCTCCGATGTCGACGCCATAACCACTTTCTTGTTGTGACGATGTGCAAGCTTCAAGACATTTTGGCTGCCATTGATATTTACATTAAGTACTTCGTAAGGATCGCCCACATAATTCTCGACACCCACGATTGCCGCCAAGTGGTATATCAAATCGGCCCGCGCAATAAGCGTTTCTAACATGCTTTCGTTGAACACGGAATCCCGTACGTAATGAAAATTCGGACTCGAAAGCATATCTTTGATCTTGAGTGACGGCGCCATGTCCAAGACAAACACTTCATCCCCCCGCTCAATAAATCCGTGAGCCAAATGGGAGCCGAGAAATCCGGCTCCGCCCGTTATCAAAACACGCATATTATTCTCCTAATCGACCGCACGCGCGAACTGCTGCGGTTCAGATGCACAATTTAAAGTGTGGGCGTAGAAAACGAGTGGTCTGGCCAGTTCCTGCTATTGTGAGCCGACGAAAGCATCCACGGCGCATTCGGAGACGAGCGGGACCACTGCTTCTCGAACGGCCTTGATTACGCGATCCTGCTCGGTGCGCTGGAGCGTGGGATAGAGCGGCAGGCTTATTTCACCTTCGCCCCACTCGAAACTCACGGGAAAGTCGTGTTGCGTGTAGCCAAACTTCTCACGGTAGTAAGTCGTTTGAGGCACGGCACGATAATTAACCGTCACATTAATGCCGTGGTCGTTCAGCCCAGCTATGGCTTGGTCGCGAACCGACGGCGGAACATGGATCGGGAACAGATGTTCGGCCGTCGAACACCCCTCCAGCACTTTCGCAGTCCTTATGGGCTCGGCTGCGAAAGCGGTGCGATATAAGTTCGCCATCGCTTGTCGCGCAGGCAACTTGTCCCGAATAGTCGCAATTTGGGCTGGAAGAAGCGCCGCTAGCAAATCTGGCAAGTTGGCTTTCGTTCCCAGGCGAATCATATCCCAATGGTTGTACCTTCCCCCATGAAAGCGATCCGCCGCGGCCTTCGACATGCCGTGCAGCCTTGTGGAACGAAGCCGCTCCAGCTACCTCGGGGCGATTGGTTATAATAGCTCCCCCTTCGCCGCAGGTCACGTTCTTCGTTGCATAAAACGAGAAGATTGCAATGTCTGAATACCGTCCCGGGAGGTAACCGTCCCGCGTGGATTCAAAGCTATGCGCCGCATCCTCGACGATTGCCACATTGGGATGTGACATTAAGGTCTGCCGTAAACCGGCCATGTCGCACATCTGTCCATACATATGAACCGGGATCACCGCTCTTGTCCGAGGAGAAAGGGCGTGCGACACTGACTCCGGGCTCATCAAAAGCGTTTGCGGGTCAACATCAACGAAGACCGGCTTTGCTCCGGTCAATTCAACTACATTGGCGGTAGCGATAAATGTCATAGCTGGAACAATGACCTCATCACCGGGCCCTATATCGAGCGCTAGCAGCGCGGCTACAGCCCCGTTGGTCCAACTATTTGTCAAGAAAGAGTTCGAAACACCAAAGAAGCCACAAAGCATTTCTTCGACTCTTCCGCACACAACTCCTGATGTTAGGAAAGGACCAGACAGCACAGCCTGGATGTCGGAGGCGCTTTGTGGGGTAAGAGAATGCCGGTAGAATTCAATTGATTTACTCTCGCGATTAACAGTGTTCAAAGAAGCTCCTAATCTTTGGGCCGGTACGGCACCTGAAGCTTCAGCTTATCGAAGTTGTGACCCGGATACTAGTCGGGCAGATACTGGAAGGAATTTGGACATGTGGCTGGGCGAACTGATCCGCAAGTGTTTAGGTGCGATCGAGTCGTAGGCGTCGCAGTAAGCCGTACCGTGTATCTCGTCCGAGTATACTTCTCGGAGGATGCTACTTCGCGGCTTCAGCGGCTCTGGGAATTGCGACAGCAAGCCCGTTTCTTCCGTTAGCAGGATTATGCTCCAATACTTTGGCGACTATACCCGCCCGCGTCGTCACACCCATCTTCACCATGATCAGATGCAGGTAGGCTTTGACAGTATTGGGGCTGATGCCCATGCGGGTCGCTAATTCTTTGCTCCTGAGCCCCATTGCTATGCCTTCCAGGGCCTCGCGCTCACGTCCGGTCAGGTTGAAGTGAGCTGCTACTTCGTGGATTGCTTCCGGGGCTGAAGAACGCCTCTGTAGCAAGAGAGCGATTGCCGGTCTAACCGAATCGCCATCATAAGAATCCAATACATTTGCATGGCAAATGTACCGTCTCCGGCCGGCGTTGAAGCGTGTCATCACGCGTATAGGGCCGGTGGAACCGATCTGGCGAATATCCTGAAGAATTTCGTCAGGAATTCTCAGATCAAGTTTTTGATTGCGGCTTGGCCTCTCCGGGTAGCTCAGTATCAGGGCCGCGTCCCAATTGAAAGCCATTGGTTTCAGGGACGGGTCTAATACAACTAGCCCTAGTTCCGAATTTGCCCAAGCGCGTTCCACGGGCTTGGTGACCTGCTCATTCTCTCTGCTCATTTTGGAGATTCAGTAGAACACCTTGCAAATTTGTCAAACAATTGAAACGCAATCTGTTCCCAGGTTCCCCCAGGCCGTTTCCCAACAGACTCACAGCACACGCACCGCCCGAACCGATGCGCAGAGACATGACGTCCCCGCGCACCCACTTGCTTGTACGTCTAGTACTTCTGACAGCTTTACGGAAATGCTAAGAGCACATTTCCAAAGATGCCGGTGTTACCGGCTCGCGGTAGTAGCAACAGCGTTATCGTGCGCCCGCTGAGCCACTGCCAGTTCCTGATCTAAGGCCTTTTTCAGAACGTCGTACGACTGTATGCCGCTCAACATGCGCCCATTGATAAAGAATGTTGGCGTACCTTGTAAGCTAAGCTTTTGCGAGTCGGCCAGTTGTGCCTGCACTGCGGCTGCTTCCTGTCCTGAATCCAAGCACTTATCGAAGCTTGCCGTGTCCAGCTTCAGGTCACGGGCATGCTGCTTCAGGTCTGGTATATCGACCTTCTGAGTAGCAAAAAGCGCGTCGTGGTACTCCCAATATTTCCCTTGCACACCGGCGCATTGCGCAGCTTCCGCGGCCTTCTCGGCGTGTGCGTGCATCGGAAGCGGAGTTTCTTTGAAGGCGAATGCAACTTTGCCTTTATAGTCCGCCTCGATTTTCTGGAGAATGGGCGCTGCCTGCTGGCATAACGGACATTCGTAATCGGCGAACTCGACGAACATGACCGGGGCGTTCTTGGCTCCTAAAATGGGTGTATTCGTCAGATCGATCTCGGCACGCGGAGCAGGCAAGGTGATCAATACGTTGGCTTCGGCTCGAAGCGAAGCCATGTAAGCGGCTTTAGCCTTTTCTAACCGGTTGTTGCGAATGCTTTCGAGGATTCTCCCGCGCATAGCTTCGTACGGCTCTTTCGTATCGACCCCCTCGTAATAGACCCGCATGGCTTCATCGCTGGGATCTTTGGGGAGCTTGCTTTTCACATGGCGGTCAAACAACTGCTCCACCGTCACGCCTTCTTTTTCCGCTTGCTTCTTCAACAACATCTCGTCAACGACTTGTAAAAGAATATTGCGCTCAACTGAATAATAGGCATTCTTGGCTTGGAAGAGACTATCGGCTTGCTTCTGCTCGAGCTCACCAGCCGTAATTTTCACACCGTCGACTTCGGCGACGACCGTATTAGGCGACATAGCGTCAACGCTCTTTTCAGCCGCAAGGGCAGTAACACACAGGGCGAGCGAAGACAAACTTGCCGCTACGATAAATTTGAACATCTAAATTTTCCTTTCGAAATCAGGTATACATTATCGCCGAAGGCCTACGCAAGTACGCCGGGTACCGAGATCAGCTTTCGGTACCCGGCGTAAGAGTGGGTACTTCAAACGGGCTTGATTTTACCTTACGCGAGTTGCTACAAATCCTCCCGCAAGATTCTCTGTCGGGCAGCTGCACTGACCGCCGCCGCTACCGTTCTGCGCGATGTTGTTGCAGAGCGTTGTCAGTCCAGTCAATTCACCTGCACTCAGGCCTTTGTATTGGCCACTCAGTCTCAGTGATATTGACCGGCAACAGAGTCGTTCCGTTCGGACCTGCCGCAGTGGGTCCGTTGGTCGGGTGCGGATGGGTCGCCCAAACGGCCATGCCGGGTGCGAGATTGGCTGCTGTGATGGTGGCGGCCGTTATGTTAGCCGGCGTGGAGGTAGATGCAATGAACGGGCGTTGTTGCAGCCATCGGGGCCGCACCGGCGCGGAGCATTCGTGGCGACCAGCTTGACAACGGCAGAACTGAACGGATAACGTCCAGCACCGTAAGTGGTGTTCCAGAGAAGGCCGGGAACTCCGTCGCCGCCAAACTGCGTCGGGATGCCCCATGAGGCCGCTGACGATTCCGTCGGTCCACCGAGATTCTCATAGATAATCTCGTTATGGGTCACACGGCAGGAGCAGCAGGCTACCTCTTGTTGGTCGGGAGTATAGACATAAATGTTCACGCAGAGATCGCCGGCAGCGACGCCCACACCGGTAAGAGGCACGGTTCCAGCTACCGTGCCGGCATTCGAAATGTTAATGATCGAATCGGCATTGTTAAGCTGGGACACGTAGTTGATTACGAAAGCAGTCTTCCACGCCCGAACCGAAGGGGTTCACGGTGGGATAGGCGCCGCCTGCCGGTGCTACCTGCCGTCTGGGCCATCAAAGCGCCAGGAATGAGGATAGCGGTTGAGAGAGTCCATAGGACTGTTTGTTTCAGGTTCATAATAGTTTCGGTTGAAACCTCCGACATGGAAGGTAGCATCAACCGCGAATAGTCTACAACCACCTGAAAGTACTAGTTATAATGTCCTAAGATTATGCATCTCGGCTAGATAATGGCTATACAAACCCTTACCCCACAACGATATACGGCTCTTATAAGGCTGTCGTAACGGCGTATTGCAATGGTACGTACTAGTCAAAGCTTAGTACTTCAGGTATTATTTGCAATGTGGTTTAGGCTGGATTCCGTGCCGAAATAGCTATTTCTGGGCTCCTTCAGCAGGGTTTCGGCCAAGGAAGCACGCGAACAGCAGGACGCCCTTTTAGGTGTTTTCAACCTGAGAGCACGGTTCATTGATAATACCCCATGACACCCGCGCCCGGAAATTTGAATTCCTAGGACCGATGCGGCATGAAGTTTAAAGAATGGACGGGGGGAGCCACAAGCAAGATACCCCCTGCAGTCTTCTCCTAATCAGTTGGGTAACGCCGCTCACAATCGAGGGAGGAGTGCGAGTCTTCAACAGTACTATGGGTTCCAGCGAATTCTCGTCAGAGTTGTCCTCTTCCGATGGCGCTGATTACGACGCCTCCCATCGAAAACAACGGCTTTCTGCTGCATGGGCCGGAAAGCTAAAGGTCCGGATAAGCTGGGTGCGAACGTTAGTACTTGATAGCCTCCAAAGTCAGAGTAGGGTATATTCCGAGTAATATACATTTTCTGGATGCGGTCTTCGTGTGTCTATTGCCTCGGAGTCTGTCCTTAGGAGACATTTGCTTGAATAGATTCATCCCAATCGTTCGACCCGTCCTGGGCGCTCTGTTTTCCTGCGCACTTCTCGTCCAGGGTCAATCAACATATCAGTACTTGAATGCGACGGTCGGGCCGGAGATTCGCTATAACGACGGAGTGGCCGGAATTAACGGAATGCCGCTCACTGGACAATATTCTTCCGGCGACACGACCGCATGTGCTTGGGCTGCTGACAACAACGAATACTGTGTTTACACTGATGCGTATGGCATATTACCGACGACGATAACCTTTCCGCAATCAGGTTCTAACATCGGTGTTTATCAGATGAGATTCGGAAGCAATCAAAACCTGTTCGAAGTTAACACCCTTTCAGACTTCGGCGCCGCCGTCAGTGATGCTGTTCCTGGTAGAACGTGGAACGATGGTCTCACCTGGAAGACGGCTGGCATTGCACCTTACAGCGGCTGTTTATACATGACTATCATGCGGCAAAGTGACGCACCACCGTGGAATGTGGTCAGTAACATCTCAATGATAAAAAGTTGCGACGGTGGAGCGCATTGGTGCAACTATCTGCACGCGACTTCGTCCGGGTGCTCTTCGTCATCGGGAACGGGCGACTCGCCGGCCAGTGGGCAAGCCATGTGGCCGGGTACCCAACCATTTCTAGGCTGGGTTCCCGTGACTTATTGTCAAGATAATACGATTAACTGCCCGTCTGTTGACAACAACTCACAATACATTTACCTCGTTTCGTTGGGTAATGGATCGCCTAGTTGGAGTAACTATTACCTAGCCAGGGTCCCCAAGACTCAATTCCCATCCCTGAATGTTTCGAACTTTCAGTACTGGATGGGTCCACTCGGCGGCAGTGTAGTATACGACGGCAACTGGTCTCCGTCTATTTCCTCGGCCACCCCTATAATCACCAACATCTCCGGCGTTCGCGGCCAAGTGTATTATCTGGCGGCCGTAGGGCAATATGTTCTGCTGCAAGACAATCAACACGGAGCGTTCGACATTTGGAACGCGCCAAGTTTGGCTGGTTTTTGGAGAAAAAGTTCGCAGATCGTGAGTGACGATGAAGATGCGACCAGTCCCACAATCGTCATGTCCTCAGTCAAAGATCTGAGCACCACTCCGGCCGTCGGTGTCTTTCTTGATGCAGTATGATGACGATTTCTCGACCAACTCCACATGCGCTGCCAGTGGCGCCGGCAATTGTACAGTCGATCCGTTGAACGATCCATATTCACTCCATTGGAAAACTGTCACGCTGACGAGTTCGCCTACCTCTGCACAGATAGAGACCGCCAACAATTACGTCGATCAGCTATCTACAGGCAATCTTCTTGTCGACTATTCTTTCTTGCCACAACTGTCATCGGTGATTTCGGACTACTCCGGACTTGCGAACACCGGATCACTGACAGGAAACATCGGTTTCAACTACACATCGCAAGGATTGTGGCTAAATGAACAGAATGCATTCAGCTTAAACCAAAATCAGCAGGTGAGCGCTCCGGTAGGCATCTCCGGCAGTAGCAGCGCCACCAGCTTCACAATGGCTATTGTGTTCAACAAGCGCCAGCTTCCTGTTAATAGCGAGTGCATCGTCTCCGGCAGCAATATTTCAATCTGCCGCTTGGGAACGTCACTCGACACGATGAATGTGAGCGTGCTTGGCTCTGCCTATACCGATGTAAATGTTCCGGAGGGGTCCTGGAACGAACTATGGATTGTTTATGATAGTTCGACCCGCACAGCGTCTATCTATGATTCGAGCAGCTTCAACGGGCTAGCTGTGCCTGTGCCAATTGGCACAATAACTGGTATTAGCGGGTCGTTCTCGGGTTCCAACTTTGTGCTCGGTCAAACGGCGACACCGCCTGCCAGTTCGTCATTGATTCTAGCCAAGTTCGCAGTGTGGAATGCCGCGCTTCCGAACTGGCTTCTGGATCTCAACAGTGAACAAATCAACTTCGACATGCGAGGGCGCGGAATTTATCTGCCACGTGCAATTGCGCCCGGCGAATACGCGCTCGATTTCTCGCCGCCGCTTGCCGCCTGGAGCATGCGGCGGTTATCCACCAGTTATACCGGACCGTTAATGCGGGTAGTGAATAGTACAACTGGCGCAGTCGCTGACGTTTATCCCACCGCTACGGGCGATCTTGACGCGAACGCGATTACGACCCTGTGCCCGGCCAAACAAAACTGTTACGTAGACACTTGGTACGACCAGTCTGGAAAATCACTTGATCTTACGTCCGTAACAGGGCGCGTAAATATGGCTCAAATCAGTGCCAACGGGTCTGTGATCGTGTGCTCAGGCGGAAAGCCGTGCGCATACTTTGATGGAAATGAGCAGTATGTGGCAACGATACCCAACAGTTTCCGTAGCGAAACGGCGTCGGCAAGTCTAGTATTCGAAGCAAGCACGAGCGCCTGGAATAGCTGGTCCAGCGTATTCTTCGCGGGCACCCAATCTTATCTTCCTGCCAACTATCATGTTTCCAGTTGGCTGATGTTCCAGCGGTTTGATAGTCACCAGCAACTCACTTGGGGTCGAGGCGTGGATAAGACTGGATCTGAAGTTTTCGGTCCGCTGACAGGACCAACGCTGGCAAATAATACGCTCTATACGGCCTGGACCGTTTTCGACAGTATTTATCAACGCTTCGGGTCGACCGTTAATTCCTCATCTCCGCCAGCGTGGCTTCTTCCGGTCACAAAGCCTGGCGGGCTTGACGGCGCTCAATACTACGATGGCAACGAACGATTCCAGTTTGCGAATTTGGCACTCGGAACCCAACCGAATGGATTTGTTGGCTATATCTCCGAGGCAATTTTCTTTCCGTACGCATGCGGATACAAGACGATCGCGCCTATCGCTAACAACCAAAACAGTTACTTTGGAGTAAAAAGCGGGACTTGGTAAGAGAGTTCATCGGCGGATGATCGTGTGTACCGCCAGTACAGCCAACATTTGACAACACAACGACTGCTTCGGAACCCTCTAAGCGCTTTATAATAAAGAGAATCCTACCCCGCCGGTCACATTGCCCTCACCCGGGTGGCTACTTTTGAACGGCTTAGAATTAGGTTAAACTCTGTGTCTGTGCAGGCATCTACAACACGTCCCCCCCAAACGGCTGCGCTCGCAACGCCGCACGGGGACGTGAGCCCGAAGGCAACTCCGAATCGACGTGCCGATTTCCTGATATGCCTGGTCCTCCTGCTGGCTACATTGTTCGTGTATGCTCCTGTCCGGCATTTCAATTTCGTGGATTACGATGACCCGGATTATGTCCACAATTACCACGTAAAGAACGGCCTATCGCCGGAGAGTATCAAATGGGCATTCACGTCTGGAGATGCAGCTAACTGGTTTCCGCTCACCCGGCTTTCGCACTTGGTGGATCGTGAGCTCTTTGGCGATCTAAGTGGATTCCACCACCTTACGAGCCTGCTGTTGCATTGTGTTGCCGCGCTGCTCCTGTTCGCTTTTCTGAATCGAGCAACAAGGGCGCGTTGGCCCAGCGCGTTTGTAGCTTTCGTGTTCGCGCTGCATCCGATGCACGTCGAATCTGTGGCGTGGGTGGCCGAGAGGAAAGACGTTCTTAGCGCGTGCTTCTGGTTTCTGACGCTGTGGCTGTATGTTCGATATACCGAGCGCCCAGCAGCGGGACGTTATGTCCTGGCGCTTCTTTCGTTCGCCCTCGGCCTAATGAGTAAGCCGATGATCGTAACGCTGCCATTTGTGCTGCTACTCGTAGACATTTGGCCGCTGCGGAGATTGCCGCTCCGCGGCTTCAACGAAGACTCCAAGCGACGCCTCACTATACTTCTGCGCGAGAAGATTCCATTTTTCGCGCTTTGCGGAGCGGGAGCTGTCGTTACTTACTTGACTCAGCAACATACCGGCGCAGTTGTGAGCCTCAGCAAATTCAGCATGGGATTGCGAATAGAAAACGCACTCGTCACGTACGTGGTCTATGTGGCGAAGACATTCTGGCCAACGGGATTAGCTGTTCTTTATCCGCACGCGTTGCAAATACCTGTCTGGCAGCCCGCGCTGTGTGCCCTGATCCTTGTAGGTGTTTCGGCTTTGGTGATCAGGTCTATTCAAGCGCGACCCTATTTGGCGGTGGGCTGGTTCTGGTACCTGGGAACACTGATACCGGTAATCGGATTGGTGCAAGTCGGCGAACAGGCAAGGGCGGACCGCTACATGTACGTTCCGATGGTGGGTATCGGCATTATGCTGGCTTGGGCCGGAAAAGATGTCCTCGCGCGCTGGCCTAAGGCCAAGCTGGCTTTAGTAGCGGTCGCGATCGGCGGCGTGCTCATCCTGTGTGGCTATCAGCTCACGTCAGGTGCAGTACTGGCGAAATAGTCAGACTCTATTCGAGAGAGCCTTGGGCGTGACCAAGAACAACTCACTCGCGGAAGGCAACCTAGGCGTTTACCTTATGGACAAGCCTGGCCGGTTGTCTGAGGCAATGGAGCACCTGGAAGCCTCGATGCACATCAATCCATACCGGGCTGAAGTGCACGATAATCTCGGCCTCGCTTTCGCAAGAAACGGCCGATTGGAGGACGCTATAGCGGAAATGAAGGTGGCCGTGCAGTTGCAGCCTCAATCTGCCGTGCATCACAAGGACTTGGCGGACGCGCTGGGCCAGTCGCCGGAAACACTGGCCCAAGCAATCGCTGAATACGAAACAGCGATCTCCATCGATCCGTATTACGCGGTCGCATACAACAATCTGGGGGCTGCCCTGTCGAGAATTCCGGAACGGGTGCCGGAAGCGATTAACCAATTCAAAATGGCAGTCGCGATCGACCACACTTACGCGGAAGCCTATAACAATATGGGGGCGGCTTTCATTAAACTTCCGGACCACGTTTCGGACGCGATTACCGAATATAAGACCGCGCTCAAAGTCAACCCCAACTACGCGGAAGCACACATGAACCTGGGAGTTGCCTTATCGCAAGATGCGACGCGTGTGCCCGAGGCAATCTCAGAATATGAGGCAGCGCTGCGACTAAAACCCACCTTCGCCGAGGCTCACTATAACCTGGGAAACGCGCTATTGAGAACTAAACATTTCTCTGAGGCTATCAGTCACTATGAAACTGCGATACGGCTGCGGCCCGGCTACGCGAAAGCACACTATAATCTCGCGTTTGCTCTAGTTGAGGCCGGCCGCGCACCCGAAGCGGTCTCTCATTTCGAATTGGCAGAGCAAATCCGGCCTGATCCGCAGATGCGGCAGCTCTTTGACAAATTGCGCAGCATACATCGCGATAAGTAGCCTGGGAAGTTGGCCCGATACTTAATGATCGACGGTAGACTGAACCTCCGCCAAAAAATGTCCGTTGGCCACGACTAGCGATTTGATGTTTCCGCCCTGCTCCCGCAAGAATTTAATTCGTACAAATTCGCCGGGCCATAAAAGAAGAAGTCCTTTTTCGCACGCAAGAAGGTTTTTTCGTTTTGCTCAATGTTAATATTTGATCGGGCACCAAGACCTAAGAGGGCCAAATGCCCGATAAAAAAAGTCTGCGGACGGTCTTACGAAATACAAGCGGGGTACAAGATCGGGCGCGTAGTTCACTAGATACAAAAAGTCGAGGGGCTCAGAGACAGCAATTGGCAAAGAATTACCGGATCCGGAGAATAAGATCGCGTACTGGTCAAGTGGTCCTCGTAAACTCCAATTCATTGGCGACCCGGAACTCGGTTCTCTAAGTACGTCAGGTACACCTTCTCGCCTGGTCACTACCAAAAGCCGCACGTCCCAAGCAATAGTCGCTAGCATCGTTGCCACTAGTACGACAGGCAACCATCTAGACGTTCGCGTAGCGCCGATGACAAAGCCAACGATTACGCATACGCCGACTAGGGCTACTATGAAGTAGCGGTCGAAGAAAGCTGAACCGACCAAACCGCGCAAGAATAACCCCCAAAACGGGAAGCGCGAGAAAAGCTATCGCCAAGACGAGTTCTGGCACTACGTTCGAACTCGGCTCCAGCCGCGATCCGGGACGACGGATTAATATCGTGTCTACTGCCACTAAGATTCCGGCAATCAGCACAACAAACACACAAGGCGCGAGAAGAAAGACATAGAAGTTCGATATCTGTGCCCAGCGAGGCGGGAAAAGGCTCTGGAATTCTGTTCCGGCGGTTAAGGCCGAATAAGCATGAAGCCGAGGAATATAGAGCATAAGCGGCCACGAGACTGCAGCCAATTAGAATCGTCCACATTGGCCAATCTATGCGTCTGGTCTGGAGAAAACGGGTAACCTCAGCCGCTGCGAAGGGAACCACCACAAGCAGCGCATAACAATGCATCAGAAAGGCTGCGAATAAGAAGACGCAGAATGCGATGAGCGACCAGCGCCGATGTCGATTCTCAGAGACGTTCTGCCAGCAAATCAGCGCCAAACCGCAGAAACCAAGCACCACACCGTAAGGCCGAGCTTCAAAGGAATAATAGAAACCGCCCGTCAAAATGGGAAGAAGCAAGGCGACAAGTCCCCCGCCCAACCCAACCCGCCGCCGAACAAATTGGAACAGACAGAGACATAGGGCCCAAAACCCTACGCATCTCCGGGAGCCGCAGTCCGATCCTGCCAAACCCGAAGACAGCCGTACTAGCTCTCGTAAGAAGGTAGAAGGGTGGGGGATTGAAATCTGCCCCCTTCTTCAAAGCATCTACAAGTGCGCCGACTGTTGGAAGCCGGCAGAGGAATAGCGTGAATAGCTCGTCGTACCAGAAGTACTTCTCTGAACTCCAAATAAAGACTTCGCCGAAGTACAACAATGAAAACGCCATAACATGACCGAAACGAGCAACGTCTCGCGGCGGGCGCGTGTTTTCACCAGGAGATCGGGCTGTGCGAACTCAGTTTGCATCAGGGTTTCGCTTACGGTACAAAATCCAATTTTCGTTGTCAGCGATTTCTACGAAATGAGTTCGCAAGTAACTGCCGTACAGCCGAGGAATACTTTGAGATAAAGTCGGATCGGTATAACTCTTGGGCACCATGACTAAATCTGCCGAACCGAATAACTGTTCGCCTGTTTGGCGATGTTTGTCATCGAACGTCGTTTGATACTGAAGAACCGTGGTTCCTCCAGGAGCGGGCTTCGCCTGTAGACCGTAGGAGAAGGGGTTTGCGAAGTCCAGTGACATGATGCTCTCGTTTGGACGCCTATACTTCCTCAGCAATTCCAGACCTTCATTGACAACATAGGAGTACCCGGCGTCATCCTTGACAGGAACAAAGCCGTAGAGCACAGGAGACTCGATTGCCGTGAAATGCGGCGCCACACGGTATTTCTGCACTAGCCCGTTGCCGAGCGCTATTCCTGAAGACAACAACGTCGCCAGGATAAAGGCTGATCCAAGCGTTAACACGCTTGCGTGGAATCCGTCTGGCTGGCGAGAGTCGCCAGAAGCGGAAGTATTCACCGCGCTGACCACTAGAACTGCGAGAAAAGCCGCCATCGGAAACCCGGTTTGTTCGTAGTTACCGAAAACCAAAGCTAAACCGGCAAAACAGACCGCCGCTCCGACAATCAAAATAGAAGAACTGCGTTTTTCTTTTCCCCAGTGCCGAAGCAGCAATGCCGCAGAAAGGACAAACGCGAATAGGATGGCACATTCAAGTAAGGTGTCATTTAGAAGATAAAATGTCGGGTGAATATGCTTCGCGCCAGCGACGGTAATCAGGTCCTGGAACATCGGCCACATGTTGAAGCCGAAATAGCTACAGAACACCACTGAGAAAATTACAAATGAGCTCAGGATGCCAAACCAGCGCAATCTAAGCTGTGGCCTACAAGGGATAAGTGCGACTAATAAGAAGATCGCGGCTGCGGCATAAGTCACCTTAAGAAAAAACAGTATCGAGATGATAGCGCCAGTAGAAAATCCTCCCCACCATTCGTCTCGGCTTCTTCCACGATCCGATCCTAGAAAGGCTTCAATCAAGAGCAGGGCCAGCAGCACATATCCCTGCCGGTTATAAGTCATGGCAGGCGCAACCTTCAGCACACTAAATCCTAAGGCGGAAGGATCGACGGCGACAAATGCTACTAGCAAACACATAGCCAGGAGGGGAACATCCGCCAGTCTATGCCGGCCCAGAATATAGGCCCATCCGGCTAATAGAAATCCAACTAGAGCGTGACCGTAGCCAAAGCCCTGCGCGCGACCGTGAGAGATCAACAAACCTATGGCGGTGGGCACATAGGTCAGCACACCAAGATGGCTATAGAAATCAATATGAGGGCGCTGCCCATTCAAAATACGCCAAGCCCCGTCCAGGAGCATGAACGCATCGTGAGAGAAGATCTGTGTTCCGGCGAGGCCGATACGTGCTCTTATGGCGCATGCCGCGATTACGGCCAATGCTACACACGCGCAAGCCGAACGCGAACGGAGTGCAGGATACTGCCAGAAAGCGATGAGCCGAGCAATTAGATATTCCGCGGGGTTCGATCTAATGACAGATCTGCGCTCGACGGCTATCGCTCCTGGCATGTAACAATTCTGGTTGGCGGCAGATTCTTAATCAAGATACCAAAGGCACGGTACGAGGCTATGTCATTGCAACGAAGGGGGAAAGCAATTGGCAGTACCGGTACTCCGCTAAGCTCTGCGCCTGAGCAAACGCAGAGTTCAGATACTCGCTTATGTTCGTCGGACAGACACACATAACTCTCATTCCGTAACGCCAACCAAAGGCGGCTTGGCTGAGCCTCACCAACGATGTCTCCGGTATCGACACAGATTCTCTTGGCTCCTCGGGTAGGATTCGAACCTACAACCCTTCGGTTAACAGCCGAATGCTCTACCGTTGAGCTACCGAGGAGCAACTTGGCCCGCATCTCAGCCAGCCGTTACCCAAGCCGGTGCCACGCGGCGCGCACACCTAATTAAAGCACATCTCGCATCTTCTTCACTATCGGGAAATGCCGAGCAAGGCGTCGCTCCGCAGAAGAAAAGAAAGACAGTTAGCCAAGCGTGGCTTTGCTTCGTAGAAACGGTTCGAAGCGGAGGCGTCCATGGGAAATTGGCTTTGCTTCGCAAAACCGGGCTGAAGCACAGTAAACTCTGCGAAGCTCAGGAACAGCGGCATCAAGCCGACGGAAACCGGGCCAGTACGACGTCTCGCCCCGGATGCTAACCTGACCTCAGAACCTCCATTCGTCGCCGCGCTACGTGCATCCTGAACTGGCAGAGCGCATTCGAGTACGCGTCTTTCTATGAACTTTGAGTTTTCTGAGGAGCAGGTCCAACTCCGTCGCTCCATCCGCGATTTCGCTGAAGCTGAAATTGCGCCGCACGTCTCCGAATGGGATGAGTACCAGACGTTCCCACTCGATGCAGTCAAGAAAGCCGGTCAACTTGGCCTTCTCGGCGCAATCTTTCCAGAGGACTTGGGCGGCTCCGGTTATGGTTACATCGAATACGCCATCATCATTGAGGAACTTGCGCGCGTTGACCCCAGCTTTGCTCTCATCGTTGCCGCGCATAATTCGCTCTGCACGAATCACATCTTCATCGCCGGTAATGACCAGCAGAAGGAGAAATACATTCCGAAATTAGCTACGGGCGAATGGATCGGTTGCTGGTCGCTTACTGAACCGGAGGCCGGGTCCGATGCTGCAGGTACGCGCACAGTCGCAACTTTGAAGGCCGACGAGTGGGTTCTCAATGGCGGTAAGACATTCACCACAAATGCCCATTACGCCGATGTCTGCGTGGCTATGGCAGTGACAGATCGTTCGGCTTCCGCGCATGGCATCTCGGCCTTTATTTTGGATAAGGGAACTTCGGGCTTTTGCGTCGGTAAGAAGGAAAATAAGCTCGGCATGCGTTCCAGCGCTACTGGCGAAGTGCTTTTCACAGATTGCCAACTGCCGCGTACACAGCTTCTCGGTAAGCAGGGCGACGGATTTGTCGACAGCCTGCGCGTTCTCGATGGCGGCCGCATCTCCATCGCCGCGCTTTCGGTCGGTCTGGCGCAGGGCGCTTTCGAGGCTGCGCTGAAGTACTCGAAACATCGCAAGCAGTTCGGCCGCTTCATCTCAGAATTTCAGGCGATTCAAGACAAGCTCTCGAACATGGCTACCAGTATTGAAGCCGCTCGCTGGCTCACGTACTGCGCGGGGGCTCGCAAGGACACCGGTAAGCGCGTCACCAAAGAATCGGCGATGGCAAAGCTGTTCGCATCGGAGATGGCCGTCACCGTTGCGGATCAGGCGCTCCAGATTCACGGCGGCTACGGTTTTATCAAAGATTATCCGGTCGAAAAGTTCTACCGCGATGTGAAGCTTTGCACCATCGGCGAAGGCACCAGTGAGATTCAGCGGCTCGTCATCGCGCGTCAACTGCTAAAAGAATAAGTTGGCTGCTGAAACGTCTCAATCCGAGCTGGCCGGTCGAGTCATCGGGGGCGATCTCCGCGCTCTCGCTCGCGCCGCCACTATTGTGGAAAGTCAAACCGGCGCAGCACGTCAGCTCATCGCGGGCCTCTTCCGGCGCACAGGCGCTGCAATGACCCTCGGGATAACTGGGGCGCCCGGCGTAGGGAAAAGCACCCTGGTCGATCAATTGGCTAAAGTTCTGCGCCGTAAGGGGCTGTCGGTCGGTATCATCGCCGTCGACCCCAGTAGCCCCTACACTCACGGTGCCATCCTTGGCGATCGCATTCGTATGCAGGATCATCACGACGACCCTGGCGTTTTCATTCGATCCATGGCGACCCGCGGGCGGCTCGGCGGAGTAGCGCAGGCAACGCTCGAAATGTCTCTGCTGCTCGATGCAGCCGGCCGCAACGTCGTTATCGTTGAGACTGTCGGCGTCGGTCAGGATGAAGTCGAGATAGCATCCTTGGCCGACGTCACCGTTGTGGTGCTTGTCCCCGGCCTAGGCGATGACGTGCAGGCCATTAAGGCAGGCATCATGGAAGTTGCTGACGTGTTCGTCATTAACAAGTCGGATCTGCCGGGAGTCGAACGGCTGGAACAGGAGATCCGTGCTATGCAGAGCCTTGGAAATGATATCGCGCGTGCCAATGCGGCCCCCATTCGCCGGGCAATCGCGTCAGAAGGCAAGGGGTTCGACGATTTACTCACCGTTATCGAAGACGTTTTCGCGAAGCGCCAGCGCAAAAATGCGCGCGTCGAAACGTGGACCGTTCGGTTACGCGAGCTTCTGCGCGACAGCCTCATTGCCTCTGTGCCGGCACTCGACATCGAGTCGCATGCTCTGCGTGTAGCCATGAAATTGGAAGATCCGTACTCCGCGGTCGATGCTCTGCGAAAGGCGATCGGAGTAGGCGGATGAAGGTTGAAATCGATCATCTCGGCATCGCGGTCGCCAGTATTGATGAAGCGCTGCGGTTCTATGAGGGCGCCCTGGGCATGCGAATGACGGCCCGCGAAACGGTGCCTCAAGAGCATGTCAATGTGGCAATGCTTCCGTCGGGCGAATCGCGAATCGAGTTGCTTGAGGCGACCGATGCTGAATCGGCGGTCGCGAAATTCTTGAGCAAGCGAGGTCCCGGGCTGCATCACATCGCACTGCGTGTCGACGATCTCGCCGCCGCTGTCGAGCGCCTCACATCCGCTGGCGCGAAATTATTAAACCAGCCGAGGCGGGGGGCCGGCGGCCACACGTATGTCTTCGTTCATCCGGCTTCGGCCGGCGGAGTTTTGCTGGAGTTAATTCAAAAGTGAAGGATGTGGGCAGGGATTTGGAAAAGGCGGCCATCGGCATCATTGGCGGAAGCGGGCTCTACGCAATGCCGGGTTTTGAGGTACAGGAAGAAGTACGTCTCGAAACCCCATTCGGCGACCCATCAGATCCGTACGTTGTCGGCATGCTGGAGGGTGTGCCCGTCGCTTTTCTCGCTCGTCACGGGAAAGGGCATCGCATCTCGCCATCGGAGTTGAACTTTCGCGCCAACATTTACGGTATGAAGATGCTCGGTGTGGAGCGCATTCTCTCTTTAAGCGCTGTAGGCTCATTAAAGGAAGAGCACCACCCTCTCGATTTCGTCATTCCGGATCAATTCGTCGACCGTACGCGCGGCCGTATCTCTACGTTTTTTGGGCGCGGCGTCGTTGCTCACGTCAGCTTTGCCGATCCGGTCTGTCCACAACTCGCCGCGCTGATGCACAATTCGGCCCGTAACCTCAATATCAACAGCAAGGCCGGCGGTAGTTATCTCTGTATGGAGGGGCCGGCCTTCTCCACACGC
Source organism: Terriglobia bacterium (assembly GCA_963846025.1). Taxonomy (GTDB): domain Bacteria; phylum Acidobacteriota; class Terriglobia; order Bryobacterales; family Bryobacteraceae; genus Bog-105. The sequence goes on from CAWJUG010000001.1 coordinate 64,243, forward strand.
GCGGAATCGAATCTGTATCGCCGTTGGGGCATGGATGTTATCGGCATGACAAATCTTACGGAAGCCAAGCTCGCGCGAGAAGCTGAGATCTGCTACGTTACCATCGCCATGGTCACTGACTACGATTGCTGGCACGATGAGCACGATGCCGTCACCGTCGATCAGATCATTCAGACCCTTACGCAAAATGCCGCCAACGCTTGCAAGCTGGTAAGGCACGCTGTAGGAATAATGCCGAAAGCAAGAACTTGTAAGTGCGGATCTGCTTTGAAGCACGCAATCATCACAGAGCGCGCCGCCATTCCGCAGTCGGCGAAAGACGAATTGAGGTTGCTGATTGGCAAGTACACCGGCGACTGAGATTGCGCGGGAAATTGTCAACGATTGTTTGACCTATGGCACTTGGCCTTCCCGCTCTCTCGACGCTCTGATCGAACGCGCGTTGGATGACGATGACGAGTTCCTTGCCCGCGCCGCCACTCGTGCGTTGTTTTCGATGATCATCGAGCGCTTCGCCGATTTGTTCGAGCCCTCGCTGTGCGAAGTCTATGCCCGGCTCTTCTCGCACGTGATCTCCCGTGCGCTGCCGGAGTATTCGGGCGAAGATCTTTATAATCGCTACCGCAGAGTGCGGCAGGTCCGAAAGTTTGCCGGCGGTCAGGTGAATCGCGTGTTCGTTCTGTCCCGCGTCACTTTGGGAGCGGACGTTGCGGTCACTAGCGTAGCCCTCGCCGCGGCGAAAGAACGTTTTCCGGATGCTGAGATTTGTCTGGTGGCGCCCGGTAAAGAACGCCGAGCTATACATGGCTGATGAGCGCGTGGTGCCCATCTCCATCACGTACGGACGAACCGCCCTGCTCCGCGACCGTCTGCTCGCCGCTGCTGAATTGCAGGTTGCCGTGGACGAGATCGGCTCAATCGTAATCGATCCGGACTCCCGATTGACTCAGCTTGGTTTGATACCCGTATGCGATGACGCCCGGTACTACTTCTTCGAAAGCCGCGGCTATGGCTTCGATGCCCCAGACGCTCTGCCTCAGCTCACCGCTCGTTGGCTGTCGGAGGTGTTCGACATTCCGGAGGCGCGCCCATTCGTCGCGCCTGCTCTTCAGCCGCAAATTGGGCAGGTGACGGTAAGCTGGGGCGTTGGTGACAACCCGACCAAGCGGATAGACGAGGAATTTGAGTTGCACGTGCTGTCCGCGCTCTTGAATGAAGGAAGATCTGTTCTCCTCGACCGAGGCGCTGGTGGCGAAGAAGGGCAGCGAATTGATTCGCTCGCCGGGCAATTGGGCCACCCGCCGCTTCTGCACATCCATGATGGCAGCTATGCTTCGTTCGCCAGTCACATTGTGCAAAGCAAGCTATATATCGGATACGATTCCGCCGGCCAGCACGTTGCATCGGCAGCCGGCGTTCCGTTGGTTTCCGTTTTTACCGGTTACGCTTGCGAGCGAATGTTTGAGCGATGGCGTCCGTCGGGTGCTTCATCTCACGTGGTGAAGGTAGATGAGCATAATCGGTCTACCGCTCTGATACGAACGCTGGCCGCTATTGCGGAGGCTTAGGGCCGGGGGGCGGCGGTGCTGGTTTCGGCAGCGCGAACGGGTTTGAGGCCGCTGTTGCAGGTTTAGATTCTGTTGCCGGCCGTTCTTCGGTCTTGCTGGCTGGCAGCGGAGGCGGAGCGTCCGGTCCCGGCTGGCCCATCGCGCCGTAGGTGATTGTGGATCCCGTTTCGAACTTTCGGTAATTCGCGAACTGTATCTCGTTCTTCGTTCTATCGCGCCCTGCTGTCATATAAAGAGTAGCTACCAACGGCACGATAGAAGGATTTCCGCTGATGTCGACTTGATCGTAGTCGAGCGTCTCTTCGGCGGAGTTCACAGGAAACGTCTTCGGTATATCTCTGGCGACGAACTTGATCCGATCGATTTCGCCGGTATTCGGATCGGCATAAATCAGCCCTGAATACGCGGTGATGATCCGCTGTTGATCGCCTTCGCCCGACCCGTAGGTGATTGAGTACTGTGAATGCCCGCTGTCAATGAAGTAGTTAAAGACGGCCATGCGTCTGCCGCGTAACGTGGCCCAATGGTCCCAGCCAAATTCCGCCTCGGTGCTAGGCTCGAAAATCGCTTGCATCATGCTGCCGAATTCGCCACTTGATACAGAGCCGCCGCCCACTACGGCGCGCTTCATATCCATGTCTTGCAGCTTGCCGTTTACGGAATAGATCCGGTTTTCTTCTTCGCCGCCGTGATAGCTCACACGTGAAAGCAAAAGTCCCAAGCTGCGGTAGGAATCACTTCCATTCGGGTCGATATAGCGCCGCGTGGCTTCGGTACAGATAAAGTTCGGCAGGTTTTCCGTATACTGCAGGGCATACTCCTTCATCAACGAGAGAATCTTCTGCTGCGTCACCGAGTCGGGCGGCGGAATTGGCGGAGCCTTTGCGCTCAAACTTGCAGTCGCGGGAGCCGCGGTCAAAGTATTGTCCGGAGCCGTTGCAGGGGAAGATGTCGCGTCTCGCGTCGGCGGCTTCAAGGTGGCTGTTTCATCGCGGAGTTCTTGCAGCGCCTGCACCGTTTTGGGTCCCGCGCCCTGCGCTTCCAGATCCAGGATGGTCTTGTCTGTCAGTCGCTCAGTCAGGTGCAGCTTCTTTACATAGCCGGCAATCTGTTTATCACTGTGGTGGTTCAAGGCGATTTCGGAACGGATAAAGCCGGCCAATTGCTGAATGTTCATCTCGTCCTGCGCGTACAGCAATGAGGCCACAGCCAATAAACCTAGGCTGATGATAAACAACCGCATATCTTCTATGATGATGCATCCGGCGCCCGGCCGGTTGCTATCCCTTCTCCTGCTTTTGAAGCTCTACGTTGACGGTTCCGATCGGGAAACCCATCTGCAACCGGAACAGCACGGGCAGCCTTTCGGCGTCGTCCGTGATCCAAACCTGCAGGCTGCCTTTGCGATGGTAAAGAACATTATCGAAGACGAACGCTTCATAGCGGACCGTGGAGTAGTTCTTCCCGTTAACGTGACGTTCTCTTTCGCCTGCGCATCAATTCGCGCATTTGCCAATTTTTTGCCGTCTGTCAACGGAAGGGTAATAGTTTTTCCAGGCTCCAGGTCCATGGCCCGCAGCGTGTGTAGAGCGCCGGTAATTTCAAACGTGCACGGCGGGGCGTCCAACTGCTTCCGGGCGTCCTGGTTTTTCACCACGTCGTGCTCGTAATAGTCGATCCGTTTCTGCGCAGCGTCGAAGCTCAACTTCTCGATTTTGTGGTGCTTCCCCTCTTGTGCATCCAGTTCTGAGCTAGCGCCGCAAAATTTGCCACTCGTGATCGATTTATACTTATCGAACACATGATACAAGCGCGCCACCATTCCTGCGCTTTCAAGGTTAAGGGTAGTTTGCCACTCGTCAGCCTTGGGTTGAGCGATACTGACCGTTGCTAAGCCGGCCGAAATGCCGTGCCACTGTACTTGATAAGAAAGCTTCTCGGGACAGGGGAACTTCACGTTCGCGCTCGGCTGCTGCGCCGGCGCGAGCCAGTTCAGGCACCAAGCGAAGATGAGAACTGCGCGGGCTGTCCGCAGCAGGTTGTGTTGAGGCATCAATAGTAGAAGAGTGTAGGGCGATTTGCTTTTCGAGGCATCGAGCGCCGTTACGAAGGCAGATGCGAGGCTTCCTTCAGTTTGGCAGACGTTACACGCGCCGGGCAAGTTGCCGATTAAACAAGGTACAAAGTACAACGTACTAATCAAAAATCAATAGAAGCCAGGATCTCCGATGGCTTTCGCTCGAAAGCTCGGCAGATGGAGAGCAGACTCTCAATACTCGGCAAATTCGCACCACGCTCAATCGAGCTGATCTGGGAAACGCTCAGCTTCGTCGATGCGGCCATGTCCTTGAGCGACCAATCGCGTTCTACGCGCAGCAGCTTGATCCGGTGCCCGAGCCTCTTTCGAAGCCGGTCTGGCGGGCTCTGGCCTAGTCCGAACTGTTCGATTGCGTTGTCTAATGTTTGCCGGAACTGCGCCAGTGAAAACGGTTTGGCCAGGTAATCGAAAACGCGCAGTTTGAAGGTCGCGCGCATATTCTCGAGCGACGGATAGCCCGTGACCACGATGATGCAGAGACCTGGCCAGCGCGAGAGTAACTGCTCCAGCACCTTGTCGCCGCTCTCTTCGCCCATCTTCATGTCGAGCAGTACGATATCGGGCAGTTTCACCTCGGCAGAAGAAAAAAGCTCATCGGGATGGGCAAACGTCCTGACCGTGTATAAGCCTTCATCCCGTAGCAGGTCCTCCATGTAGTTGAGGAAATCGTAGTCGTCGTCGAGTACCGCAACGTCCACTGACTCGGTAATTAACTCTGCACCTTCTGCCATAGTCAGCTCCATCAAGCGGCCGGAAGAGTGACCTCCAAACACGCGCCGCCATTAGCACGGTTCGAAGCGCAGATTGTTCCTCCATGCTGCGTCACGATACCTTCCGCAACGGTCAGCCCTAAACCGGTTCCGCGAGCATCCAGCCTGGTTGTGACGAACGCCTCGAACAGATTCGGCAAGATATCGGACGGAATACCTGGGCCGTTATCCAGAACCATGCAGCACACCCAGTTATGACCGCCTCGTTGCACATGCCTGGATTCGACGCGAATTTCGCCTCCGCTGGAAACCGCTAGCAGGGCATTACGCAAAAGGTTAACGAAGACCTGCACAAGGCGGTCAGCGTTGCCCAGCGCTGTCTCACCTTCGTGGACATTATTCGAGAAGGAAACCGCCGCCGCCTTTTCGTCAATAGCGACCAAATTCCAGCTCTCGTCAATAAGCGGCCGCAAGGCAATTGCTTCGGTTTCGCGTTTTCGCACTAAGGCAAAATCCACTAAGCCTTCGCTGATCTTGCGCAGCCGTTGCGTCACCCGCAACATGCGCGCCAGGCGCTCCAGCGTTTGAAAGTCTTTGGTTGTCTCCTGCAGTTTTTCGATAGATCCTTGCAAGACCGCCAGCGGTGTATTCAACTCGTGCGCAACACTGGTGCTCAGCAAGCCCAGGCTGACCAAGCGGTCCTGCTCTTCCAAGCGCTGCAGCGCTCCGGCGAGATCGTCTTCGTGCCTGCGCAGTTGCGCCACTGTGGTGTTTCGCGAGTGCATGATCTGACCAATCTCGTCATTCAGAATGAACCGCTCGTTAATCATTTCGTTGTCTCTGTCTTCGCGCTGCGTGGCGGAATCGGCATTTAGCATCAACTTGAGCGGCTGATAGACATATTGCGGCATGATGATGAATTCGAGCACCACAATCGACAGAAGGTAAATGGTCCCGAGTGCCGCGAATAAACTAAACCGGGCGTGCCTTAATGCCTCTTTGTAAAACTCGGCTGGCAGGGTTACCCGCCGAAAGACGGCGGGCCGTTTTGCCGTTCGGTAGAGATTATTGTTGCTGTCCTGCCAGAAAGCGCCGGGATGGCGGGCAAGAAACGCCTGACCTTGTGCAGGCAACCCGATTTCATCTGCAGAACCCTCGCGGAACCCATAGGCGCTGAGATCGCCTAACGAGCGGCTGCCGAATTGCGGAAGTTCAGCTCCGAACACCTGCGAAACCATCCGAAACTCGCGTTCTTTTGCGGCGTCCAGATGGCTTGCAAACAAGGGAATCAGCGAAAGGTAGACCGAAACCGCAAGCACAAAGAAAAAGATGTTGTGAAGAATCGCAAGTTTTTGCCTGACCTTCAATCCGCCGAAACTTCGAAGGACGATATTCGGAGGCTTGTCGGCCGGCTTCTTAGAGGTGGGGAGCAAGTTCCTCTCGGCGCTCAATCTCTTGCTCCTTGTACTGCAGTTCATACAGCTTCCAATAGATGCCGCGGCGCGCCAGCAACTCCTGATGAGTACCCATCTCACGCAACTGGGCTTTGTGCATAACGATAATGCGGTCGGCGCGTTGTATGGTGGAGAGCCGGTGCGCAATTACCACCGAAGTCCGGTCCGAAACCAGGCGCGTCAAGGCCTCGCGAACGCGCAGTTCGGTCTCCGTGTCAACGCTCGAAGTTGCCTCATCCAGGATTAAGATTTGCGGATCGTGGGCCAGCGCGCGAGCGAAACTGATGAGTTGTTTCTGCCCCGTTGAAAATCCCGTTCCGCGCTCCTTCACCGGCGTATCGAAGCGGTCGGGCAATTCTTCGACAAAGTCGAGCAGATTGACACGCTCGGCTGCCTGTCGTACCTGCTTCGGCGTGATATTGGTTGTGCCCAAACGAATATTTGATTCCAGAGTTCCCGAAAAAAGGTAAGCGTCTTGCAGAACCACGCCAAAGTGACGCCGCAGGTCAACTAGGTCAAGATCGCGCACGTCAATCCCGCCGATCCTAACGGCGCCGCGCTGCACGTCATAGAAGCGCATCAACAGATTCGTCAGCGTGGTCTTGCCCGCGCCGGTGTGGCCGACAATCGCGAGGGTCTCCCCAGGCGCAACCGTGAAAGTCACATCACGCAACACCCAGTCTTCATCGTTGTACGCGAACCATATGTGGTCGAATTCAATGCCTACTGCGCCTTTCGGGAATGGAATTGTTTGCGGCGGCGAGACGATGTTGGGGTGGGTATCCAGCAATTTGAAGATCCGCTCGGAAGCGGCCATTGCCCCCTGCAAGATGTTGTACTTTTCGCTTAAATCCTGAATCGGCCGAAAGAACCGCAGGCCATATTGGAAAAAGGCAACTAGAACGCCGAGCGTCAGCGCGCCCTGCCTGATTCTCAGGCCGCCATACGCCAGAATCAGAGCTAAGGCAAGCATACCCAGGAACTCAACCACCGGATAAAACCAGCCGTATGCGGTTATCGAGTCTTTGAAGGCGAGCATGTGGTCGCGATTGATCTTTGTAAACTCTTCTTTGCTGCGCTCCTCGCGGTTGAACAATTGAAGCACGACAATACCTGCGATGTGCTCCTGCAAATAGGCGTTGATTCTGGCGATGGCAATACGAATCCGCCGGTAACTCTGCGATGCCGTGCGCCGGAACTGCACGGTAACCAGGACAACGACCGGCATCACCGCCAACATCAGCCCTGTCATGCCTGGACTGAGCTTCAGCATCGTGACAATAACGAAAGAGAGCATCAGGATGTCGCCCACAATAGTGACCAAACCTGACGCGAAGAGGTCGTTGAGGACATCCACATCCGTCGTGACGCGCGTCACCAGCCGGCCGACCGGGTTCTTGTCGAAATAGGCGATATCAAGCGTCTGCAAATGGGCCATCAACTGACGCCGCAGGTCGAACATGGCTTTTTGTCCGGTCCACTGCATCAGGTACGTCTGACCGAAATCGAAGAAAAAGCCAAGAACGACGACGCCAAAGTACACTGATGCCAGTTGCGAAAGGCCAGTCCAAGGATTATGCGAAAGCCAATTGTCCAGAAACGGGAACGCCTGGGCCTGCTGTGTCGGGACCAGATAGCGGTCTACCGCGAGCTTGGTTAGCAGCGGTCCGATAATCTGGAGAAGGGAATCCACCACCAGCAATATCAGCGAAGCCAATACCACTAGCCTGTATGGCCGCATGTAGACCAACAGCCGTCGCATCAACCGCGAATCATATGCCTTGCCGAGTACCTCTTCTTCCAACTCGTTTTCGCCTTAAATTACATTGTCCATGAACGGTGTCGTTCTTATCGATAAACCCGCCGGCTGCACCAGCCATGATGTAGTGAATCGCTGGCGCAAATTGGCCGGTACGAAACGCGCGGGCCACCTGGGCACCCTTGATCCGCTCGCCACCGGATTACTGGTGCTTGTGACGGGCGCGGCAACGCGTCTCGCACAGTTCTTCGAGAAGGAAGAGAAAACCTATTTGGCAGAAATCGACTTGGGCCTTGTATCAAATACCTATGACGCAGACGGCGACGTTCAGTCGACGGGCATTGCTCCTCCCGATGACTTCCAACTTGTTCTGAACGCGCTTAGCGCGTTTTTCGGCAAAATTAGTCAAGTGCCTCCGCCGATTTCGGCCAAGAAGATAGCTGGTGTGCGCGCCTATAAGCTGGCGCGCAAGAATGTGCCGGTTGAGTTGAAACCGGTGGAGGTGAACATCAGGGAACTCGAAGTGCTGCACGCCGCGCCAGCAAGAATATCGGTTCGGGTCACATGCTCGGCTGGAACATACATTCGAAGCCTGGCACACGACTTAGGACAGCGTCTGGGTTGCGGGGCTCTGCTCGCACAACTCCGGCGTACACGCGCCGGCTGCTTTGACGTCAAAGACGCTTACAGCCTTGATCAACTCGCTACCTTTGCGTCGGAAGGGCGGCTTTCCCAGGCTGTTATTCCGTCCAACACCCTGCTTCCGCAAATGCCCGGTCAATACGTCGACGCTCTAACCGAGATGCAAATTCGGCAGGGCCGGGAGTTTCGTACATCTCCGTTTGTTGTCCAGCCAGGCGCCCCAATAGTGAAGGTTTTATCGCAAAGCGGCGAACTAATCGCGATAGGTAAGTTAAAAATTCCCAATGTGTATCATCCGAGCACTGTTTTCTAAGTAAAAGCTCTGAGGATATGCAACTCTGTGTTACACAAGTAAAGTTGAGGTTCTTCCAACAAGCAGTGGGGCGAATCGCGCCCGGGCGTTATAAGCTCGCTCTGCTGCGATTAGCGCTCGTCCTTTGTGCGGTTGCATGCCTGGCGCAGAACCCCGAAACATCAACTGCCACAGCTCCGCCCACAAACACGGTTGCGCCAACTCCTTCTCCGCGCCCTCAGTTTTTCGCCGGCACGGTGACGGCCCTGACCGATGATCAAATTACGGTATCGCGGACGTTAGTGGGGCATCAGCCGGAGACCCGCTCTTTTCATCTCACTCCGAAAACTAAGCTAAACAAGGCGAACTGTAAGCCGAACTCGAAAGTAACCGTCCGCTATCAGCGCTTGCCTCAAGGTGACATTGCATTGCAGGTTTTGGTTCACCCCGGCAGCAGGCCTCCGCCGAAACGTCCCTAGCGCTTCAGTTTCGCAGTCTCGCGGCGTTTTCGGGCCCACTCCGGCTTGTCTACCTGATAGGCTCGTCCAACCGCGAGTGCATTAGGCTCTACATCCGTGGTGATCGTCGAACCGGCAGCGATATAGGCTCCTTCGCCGATGGTCAGCGGTGCAATGAGAGTCGAATTGCTGCCAACGAATGCACCATCGCCAATTGCGGTCGGATTCTTTTGCTGACCGTCGTAGTTACACGTGATAGTGCCGGCGCCAATGTTGACGTCAGATCCGATAACGGCGTCGCCCAAGTAGGCCAGGTGGCTAGCCTTTGCTCCGGGCCCTAGCCTGGTTTTCTTGAGCTCGACGAAGTTGCCGATATGAGCGCCTTCTCCTGCTTCGGCCTCCATCCGCAACCGCGAAAAAGGGCCCACGGATGCTCTGCTGCCGATTGAAGAACCCTCCGCAACCACGTATGGAAGAATCGTAACCTGGTCGCCCACCGCGCAGTTTCGCAAAACGGATCCAGTTCCGATGCGGCAGTTGGCCCCGATCCTCGTTGTCCCGCGCAACTGCACGTTCGCTTCGATCACGGAATCTGCAGCCACTTGCACGCCCGCGTCGATTGTTACCGTTTCCGGATACTCGATTGTCACGCCGGAAAGCATCAGCGCGGTGGTTTTGCGCGTCCTCAAAATTCGATCGGCTGCGGCTAGCTCTACTCGGGTATTAATGCCGAGCAGTTCGGTACTGTCCTGGACGGGAAATGGCGCGACGGAATATCCGTGGCGTGCCAGAATTTCGGCCATGTCAGTCAGGTAGTATTCGTTGGCCGGAACTGAAGGCCGAAGCTCGCCAATGTGCTTCCAGAACTCCGGTGCTGAGAAGCAGTACGCTCCCGGATTCACCTCGCAAATCGCAAGCTGCTCCGGTGTGCCCGCTTTCTGCTCCACGATGCACGCGATCATGCCTTTTTCGTCCCGCAGAATGCGCCCATAGCCGGTGGGGTCGGCAAGCTGCGTGGTGACGAGAGCGCCGCCCCTACCATGCGCCCTGGCCGTTTCGACGAGTTGCTGAACAGTTTCAGCTCTCAGCAAAGGGCCATCGCCATTCAGAATAAGCAGCAACCCTTCTTCTGAATCGATAGCTGCGCGGGCGCACCGCGCCGCGTCTCCGGTTCCTTTTTGTTCGGTTTGCGTGGCAAACCGTACTCCGGGTACGCGAACGCTCCGCCGTACTTGGTCCGCCTGATGGCCCACCACCACGACAATCCGTTCCGGCGTGGCTACCGCTGCTGCCGCACAGATCACATGATTCAGAATCGTGTCCCCGCCGGCCTCATGCAAGACTTTCGCTTTTTCAGACTTCATGCGCGTACCCAGACCTGCGCCCAGGATTACGGCTGTGACTTTGTCGTTCATCTGCTCCGTTTACGTTCTAACAAGGCTTCGCTTCGCACCTGATGCGCGCGCGAACGGCTGGCGAGGTCGATTACAATTTCGGCCAAAGCCTGCGAGTCGTGCCGCACCTTCTGAGGGTCCGGACCGGAATCATCTATCAGATCGGCTGTCACCACCTTGACCCCAAGCTCCGCCAGACGCTCGAAGTCATTCTGTACCGGTTTCACCTTCGCGCGAGCGTAGCGCCGCTTCAACTCAGCGGGAATTGATGCCGTGTTGAGTACCACGCAGTCTATGAGTCTTTGTCCAGCATGAGACTGTATTGCTTCTATGTGCTGCGACGCCGTGAAGTTGATGGTTTCGCCTGGCTGCCACATCAGGTTTACAAAATAAACCTTCAGGGCGGGAGAATCCCGGATTGCTTCCGGAATGCCTTCGACCAGAACGTTCGGAATGACGCTAGTGTAAAGAGATCCGGGCCCGAGCGTGATCAGGTCGGCCCGGCTGATGGCCTCCAACGTCTCTGCCAATGGCGGACAGTTCCCCGGACGCAGCCGTACGACCTCAATAGCGCGGCGGCTCTTGCTTATCGTGCTCTCGCCACGGACAACCGTTCCATCCACCAGCACCGCCTCCAGGGCAACGTTCGAAGAGGTCGCGGGAAAAATTCGGCCCCGAATGGCAAGTATTTCTGATGACAATTTGACGGCGTGCGCGAAATCACCTGTGATCTGGTGCATCGCAGTCAGGAAAAGGTTGCCGAAACTGTGACCCTTCAGGCCCCGTCCGCTGGCGAAGCGATAACGGAACAACTGCGCAAGCAGCGCTTCGTCTTCCGAAAGCGCGGTCATGCAGTTGCGAATATCCCCCGGCGGTAAAATGTCGAAGTCACGGCGCAAGCGTCCGGAACTGCCGCCGTCGTCGCTGACGGTCACGATGGCGGTGATTTCGATAGACGGCTTCTCAGATGGACGCGATTCCCGGCCACCGCGAGCGTGCTTTTTCAGCCCGGATAGAAGCGTCGATAACCCAGTTCCTCCTCCGATCGCCACGACGCGGAGCGGACTCTTTAATGCCAGTCGTTGGGTGGGCGAGACACGATTCAAAGCGAATTACCCACCGGTAAGGATCTCATGCGGACGCAATAGGGACGTTAGCGGGTTCCCTGGTCAGGCGGGACGACCGGGCGCACGGCGGTTAACGTCGTTTCCGCGGTTTCTCTTCTTCATCTTCGTAAACCGGAACCGTATCCAGATCCTCTGCTTCAAACACCTGGCCGCAATCGAGGCACCGGACGTAATCGATGCCGTCGCGCCGGTAGAGGAACTCGGTTCGCTCGTGCTGACAACCCTGCATAGCGAAATAACACCTATTCTAGACTGAGCGCGTCACCTGTCAAGTACCCACCTTACAACGAGGTGTGAGGCTGCCCACAGCCGAGTTCTAGGGCGGAGGCCTCGTGCAAGTGTCCAGAAAATGTTGGCCACGTGAGCAGGTATTGGCTCAACCAGTTTAGTAGATGTCCAGATCGTGAGCAGAAACCACCGCACCCGCATAATGCTCTCGCACTCTTCGTAAGAGTTCCCCTTCCGGCACAGTGTGGAAGATTTGATGGTAGAGTACCAGCAGTTTCGGCTTTGCACGAGAGGCTATTCCGCCCAGTTCCTCTGTGGAAGTATGAAAGGCGCGGAAATAGGCGACTGACGGGGAATTTCGATCATCTGCCGGTCCGCGAGCATAAACTTCATGCAAGAGCACGTCACAGCCGCCGCAAGCTTCGACTACGGCGTCGCTGGGTGCAGTGTCACCGGAGATCACAATTTTCCGCTTCGCGGTTTCGAAGCGATACCCAAACGCCTGATCCCAACTTCCGTGCTTCACCAGGAAAGCCTTAACGGTAACATTCTCGTCTTTGTAGGCTATGCCGGGCCGAATCTCGTGGACGTCAACCATGTAGCCCGTCCTATTGCCATGCTCCAGGCCTTCGGTGCGCACCTCAATATCTCTTTTCCATGCAGCCAGGATGTGAGTCGTCATATCCTGCAGCCCACGCGGACCGTACGCCGATAAATGCTGCGACCGGCCCAAAACCCATGGGCTGAGGATTAAATCGGGATAGCCGAGCGTGTGATCAGAATGAAGGTGCGTGATGAAGACTGTTTTCAAATCGCTCATCGCCAGACCCGGAACTCCAGCGCGACTCGCTGCTTCCGCGCGGCGTACTATGCCCGGCCCGCAGTCGACGAGATAAGCATGTCCATTGACAACGATAGCTAAAGCTGGACCGGAGCGAAGCGGGTCTGAATTTGGGTTACCCGACCCCAAGATGACGACTTCGGCGGCTGGATTAAGCGGAGCAGCAAGAAGTGTGGAACAGCCCAGGGCGAATGCGATTGCGATGCGCATGGATTATCGTGCAGAAAAGTGTATCAATCTGGACGGCTGGGGCTGCTTCGGATATAAAGGTGCGGTGCGAAAGCCGGTGACGAGGACAGGGATGGTGGGCCCTACAGAACTCGAATCTGTGACCTCTACCGTGTCAAGGTAGCGCTCTAACCAACTGAGCTAAGGGCCCGATTTTGCAATTTCACGATAACACGCAGCCGGTCCTTGCATGTGAGGCAAAAAAGACCGACGAACGCCCGTCAGAATAAGAAACCGCTTGGGCCTAATTGCCTGCCCGATGCGCAAACGGACTGCTGGTGTTCCAAGCAGGCCGGTCGGCATTGTTTGCGATATTCACTACGAGCCGGTCGAAGAAGTCGTTGAATTTAGCGGCGGCGGCCGGGTCCCACGGCTGATTCACATCGTCAGCCGGGCTGTGATAGCGGTCCGCATACCAGCGGCGGTAAACGGCCTCATCAGGAGAACCCTTCTCATAACCGAAAATAAAGCCGATAGCGGGTACGCCGATTTGCATGAAGTTGTAGTGATCAGAGCGGCGCAGAAGATTCCGCTCCGGCTCAGGATCCGGTTGGATTCTGATTCCAATCTCCCCGGCGACTTGCCTTGCAGTCTCACCCAGAGAAGAGTCGTTAACGGCAAGCGCGGTGAGAATTCGGAGGGGAAAAATAGGCCGCAGTTGATCCAGGTTGATATCCGCAACGAGTTGGTCGCGAGGAATTGGTAAATGGGTCGTGAAATATTTCGAGCCAAGCAGCCCTTTCTCTTCCCCAGTGAAAACACAAAAGAGCACAGATCGTTTTAGATGGGTTTCCGACCGATGCAGGTTGTCCGCGAGGTCCATCAGCGTCGCAACATACGCGGCGTCGTCAAACGTTCCGTTGTAAATGCGATCGCCGTTCCATGGCTCGCCGAAGCCATATCCATCCAGGTGGGCCGAGACGACGACGTACTGATGGGCCAGTTCCGGGTCCGATCCTGGCAAAGTGGCGACTATATTGTCGGAACTCAGGTCTCTGGTTTCGAAACGCATGTTTGCTTCCAGGGTTGCGCTCAGGTCGAAACTCGGCAGCGGTTTTCCACTATCTGCGAGGTTTTCGAGCTCCTGATAAGAATGCCCCGACCCAGCGAAAAGTTTTTCCGCGCTTCCAGAGTTGAAGCGGAAGGCGACCTGCTTGGTCGCGCTGGGAAGCGGGTCTTCTAGCAAACGCATGCTAACCGAATAGGCCACTGGCCAGCGCGGCGGCTCGGGGCCGGTCGTGCGATCAATTGTCAGAGTGCCAACAATATTTTCCGGTTCTTGCTGACGCCGAACTCCTGCCGGTGCCCGCAAACGAACAATAATTTTGCCCTGTACGTCGACGCTTTGTGCATCGGAACCCACGAAAATAAGCTTGCCGCTAACTGTTTGCGGCATGTTTAGGGCGGCAGGAACGGTAATGTCCCGGAGCCACTCCAAGTTTTGCACCGCATTCGGCCGCACAAGTCGCACCGTAGATTCTTTGGCCATGAATTTCACTTCATGGAGTGGAACCGCCTGATAGTATCCGGTCGAAGCAGCGGGTTTAAGGCCAGCCTCCTCGAACTTTGAAACGACGTACGCGGCGGCCCGGCGATATCCATCGCTGCCCGTATCGCGACCCTCCATGGAGTCGTTCGAAAGAGCCTGCGTGTAAAGCCACCATTGGCGAATGGAGGGAGGAAGTTGGAAAGCGAGGAGCGCGAGCCCCATGCAAAACAGCAGAGTTAGGCGCATCAGCGAAGGCATCGCGCTGAGATTAACACGGAGTCAGACTGGTGCGGATGAGAGGACTTGAACCTCCACAAGATTGCTCTTACTAGAACCTGAATCTAGCGCGTCTGCCAATTCCGCCACATCCGCAAGATGATGGGACTTTTCCATTGTAAGGCACGCATGTTAACATCAGCCGCAAGCATGCGCTCCCTCATTGCTTTGCTCGTCTGCGCTTCGTGTATTCGGGCCCAGGTGCGTGCGCCAACTCCTCCTGTGCGTCTCATTCTCGACACTGATATCGGTAATGATATTGATGACGCGCTCGCTCTCTCACTGATTCATGCTTTGGAAAATCGTGCGGAAGTCAAGTTACTAGCCGTCACAATCAGCAAAGATAACCCGTACTGTGCACCGTATGTCGATTTGGTGAACACGTTCTATGGGCGTCCGGACATTCCGATTGGCGTGGTCCGCCATGGCAAGACCCCGGAACCTTCACCCATGATCGAGATTCCGGCGACACGCCGGGAAGCAAGCGGTAATTTCCTCTATCCTCACAAGCTCGTTAGCGGTAGTGCAGCTCCCGAGGCCGTGAAGCTACTCACGCGTGTTCTAAACGATCAGCCCGACGGTTCAGTTACAGTTGCGCAGATTGGTTTTAGTACGAATCTGGCGCGCCTTGTGCAGTCGCCGGGTGGTCTCGAACTCGTTCGCCGAAAGATCAAGCTGCTTTACCTGATGGCGGGAAATTTTGCCAAGGCCGAGCCCGAATACAACATCTATACAGATCCGGAATCGGCCAACGTTCTGCTTCACCATTGGCCCACACCCATGATTTTCAGCGGTTTCGAGGTGGGGCTGGCAGTGAAGTTCCCTTACCGGGCGCTGGATGCGAATTTTCGGTACGCTGCTCATCATCCTATAGTTGATGCATTCAAAACTTTCGTTCCTAAACCGGAAGACCACCCAGCCTGGGACCCGACCGCGGTGCTTGAGGCCATCCGCCCCGATGATGGTTACTTTGCATTGTCCCCTCCAGGCCGGGTGAGCCTCGGCCCCCGCAACGTGACTGTCTTTGCCCCAGACCCTCAAGGGCGCTGCCGGTACATGAGTGTCAGTGATTCACAAGCCATCCGTGTGCGCCAAGTCCTTGTTGATCTCGTCAGCGAGCCGCCATACCGCTAAAATTGAAGTAATGCCTGCTATCACCGCGGCTCCGAGTGTGCCCGCGCCTATTCGTTCCCCGATTCTTACCTGTATACTTGCCTGGCTATTGCCTGGCAGCGGCCACTTGCTTGTTGGTAGAAAGGGTCGTGCCGCCGTTGTTTTCCTTGCTGTGGGCGCCTGCTTTGCTGTGGGACTCCTCATGCACGGACCGTTCTTCGAGCCTACGTCGGGCGGCGACCTTCTCTCCAGACTCATTCAGTACGGGGGGTTTGTCGGCGATCTTGCAAACGGGCTTTTTTATCTGGTTGCTTCCTGGCTAGGGTACGGTCCTCCCCAGTCTGCAGGCCATAACGCGGATTACGGCTCGAAGTTCCTCGTGTGCGCTGGATTGCTCAACATCCTGGCCATGGTAGATGCTTATGAAATCGCCACTCGCCAAAAAGAATAAGAAGCGCGAAGGATTCACTCATGCAAATCACGCTCGATCATTTTGAAGTGTCGATTTTGTTTGCCCTGTTTTCCAGCATCATTCTAGGTCTGGTCACGAAACGAACAGACCGTGAACGCGTTCGCTATGGACTCTATTGTTTTGGCTGTTTCATGGTCGCGTTGTTCGGTATCGGCTGGTTCATGCGCCTGCTTCATGGTTAGCTGCGACGCACAGCGAGGACTTAAGTGAAAACGTTTTACATCGAGACTTTCGGTTGCCAGATGAATGCGCACGATTCCGAAAAAGTCGTGGGCACGCTCGTGCACCAGGGCTATATCCAGGTGGACGAGCCTGAGAAAGCCGAACTCATCCTGTACAACACGTGCAGCATTCGCGATAAGGCTGAACAAAAGGTGTTCCATCGCTTGCAGCAGTTCAAGCGTGAATCAGGCAAGGGAAAAATCTTTGGCGTTCTCGGCTGCGTTGCTCAACAGGAAGGCGAACGGATTTTTGAGCGTGCTCCTCACGTCAGTCTCGTCGCCGGTTCGGCCAGCTACACCAAACTTCCGGAGCTTCTGGTGCAGCTTGAGGCAGGGAATCGGCGTGTAACTGGCCTGAGCCTCGACACCAGCGAAACGTTCGACACTCCGCTCACCCGTCGCGACAATCCTCACCGGGCATACATCACCATCATCGAAGGATGCGATAAGGCTTGCGCCTACTGCGTCGTTCCAATGACCCGCGGACCAGAGCGCAGCCGCACCAGCTATAGCGTTCTTCGGGAAGCGCAATCGCTCGCCGAGCTCGGATATACAGAGGTTCAGCTTCTAGGACAAAACGTAAACAGTTATCGTGATTCATCAGATGGCCCATGGGATTTCGCGCGGCTTCTTGCAGCAGTCGGCAATGTCCAAGGCCTGCGTAGAGTGCGCTTTACGACCTCGCATCCGCGCGATTTCGTGAAGGAGATTATCGACGCAATCGAAGGCAATCCCGCGCTTTGCAATCACGTGCATCTGCCAGTACAGTCAGGCTCATCTCACGTGCTATCGCAGATGCAGCGTTCATATACTCGCGACCAGTACATGCGGCGAATTGAATGGATGAAAAATACCCGGCGCGAAATAGCGATCACCACCGACATCATTGTCGGATTCCCTGGTGAGACTGAAGCCGACTTCCTTCAGACCGTCAGTCTCGTGGAAGAAGTTGAGTACGATTCAATGTTCATCTTTAAATATTCGAAACGGCCCAATACACCCGCGCTTAAGTACGATGACCACATTCCAGAAGAGGAAAAGACTCGGCGTTTTCTTTTTCTGCAAGAACGGCAGCGAGCCATTCAGATGCGTAGAAACGCCAGATATTTAGGGAAAGCGGAAGAAGTGCACGTCGAAGGCTACAATCTGGCGACGCGGCAGTGGATCGGCCGCACGACGCAAAACAAAACACTGAATTTCGTCGACGCGGAGTTTCCGGAGCCGTGCAACGGCGGCACCTTAGTTGGCCAATATATGGATGTGCTGGTTACGCGAGCAGGTCCGAATAGCCTGGCTGGTGAGCGCACCGGCGCACTTACCACTCCTGTTGGTTAATGTTGGGATAGGGGGACAGAACTATGGAAGTAGAGATGAAAATTCGTGGTCTCATGATGGACCCCATGACGAACATGCCGATTGTCGTTCTGAAGGATCTGAGCGGAGATTCGGTCCTGCCCATTTGGGTTGGCATATATGAGGCGAATGCGATTGCACTGGAAATCGAAAAAGTGACCACTCCGCGTCCGATGACGCACGATCTTATCAAGGTTCTCCTTATGGGACTGGAGTGCGCGATCAAGAAAGTCGTAGTTAGCGAGTTGAAAGAAGATACCTTCTACGCTTTGATATGGCTGGAGCGCGATGGGAAGTTGATCAGCGTGGATTCACGCCCGAGCGACGCTCTCGCCTTGGCGCTCCGGCACGATTGCCCCATCTATGTCGAAGAAAAGGTGCTGCAGAGTTCTCGCAATTCCGCCAGCGTGTCGGAAAAAGTTAACAACGAGGAACTACGAAAGTGGCTCGAGAATCTGAACGACGAAGATCTCGGCCGCTATAAAATGTAACGCTTCGCGCAGCCGCCCTCCTGAACACAAAAAGCCCCGAGCATTGCTACTCGGGGCTTCGTTCTTAACCTACTTCTTGATAGGCCGCCGTCGCGGAGTGGGTCTTTTCGGAGCGGTTAACTGCACTCCGGGGATGGTCGGATCCTTAAACGTCAACATATACGGGTCTTTGGTGTAGCTGTCGGCCACTCCAGAGAAATCCAGCTTTTGGCCGACCTTAATCTTGTCTAAGGCGGAGGCAGGAAGCGGCTGCGAAAACAGTAGCGTGGTATCCGGGGTTTGCGGATCTTCAACGCCAAGCACGACCTTAGTGGGTTTGTCTGGCGGATCAACTGATATCACGGTTCCTGTGAAGTCCTTTACGCCCTCTGCGCCGCCGGGGATCTCAGCATCTTTGACATTGCTGGCGAAGAACTGGTCTCCCTGATCGCCCTTGAGATTTGTTTCAATGGTGTACCAGAGCTTAAAGGCTGGATCTGCCGCCATCCTGTCGTTTATCGCTTTCGCCTTCGCGGCTTCTATATCGCCCTGTCCCTCAATCTTGAAGCCGTCCGGTGGCAGAGCGCTGGTCTTCGCCTGAGCGATGACCTGATCTGCTCCATCAGCGCTGCCGTGGAACTGCGCGTACACTTTGTTGAAATACGCTAACAATTGGCTTCGGGTGGCTGCCGGTAAAGCGCCCTGTCCGTCATAGCTTCCCGCGCGCGCGTATTCGAAAAGTCCTTCCGGATATTTTTTCTCGTCCATCAGCAGCTTGCCGTAGGCGGCTGAGACATTCGCTTGATTCGGGTTCGCCGCCAAGCTAGCCTTGTATTGGTCCTCCGCAGCCGCCGTATCCTTCTTGGCGCTGTCCTCCCATGCCAAGGTATTGTGAGCCAGGGCGGTTGCTACTGTTTTTGCTTGCGTCCATTGATCGTCGCTGGTGTTAGCCGGCTTTTTATCGGCGGCAAATTGTTTGTCGACATTGTCCAACATCCCGTGGGCTGCCGCATCAACCTGGCTCTCTAATTCAGGCGTTGGGCTCGATCCGCCAACCGCTGGCCCCCACGTCGTGATGTAGTAGTCGGCCGTGAAGTTGTTTGGGTCGATCTTCAGCATCTCTTCCGCCTTATCGATCAACTGCTTTCTTGCGTTGGGGTCAGTTGCCGCAAGCTGATTCAGGGTCACCATGTAAGTCTGCAGCCGGTCCTGAAGATAGTCCGTCTGCGGATACTTATCAGTCCATGTGTTCAGCAGTTCCAGGCGCTGTTTGGGGTCGGCAGTCTGGAAAGCCTTAGACGCCAGATCGTATTCAGCGCGGTCCTTCCAATTCTTTGTGGTCTGCCCCGTGGCCGCCGCTTGCGGTTGAGTGCTGGTAGTCTGCGCCAAGGCGGGAGAAACAGATAGGACGCCGGTCAGCAGAGCTAGCGCACTGAGCGCCCCGGGTGCTCTGCTAGCTCGTAAAAAGGTAAACTTCACGACAACCTCCCTCAAGGGAATTCATGTATTTAGCTCTGAAAGCGAAGCCTCCGTCAGGTCCAATATCCCGCCGAAAGCTGCCACCACGGTGCGTTTTGCGTTTCGTAAAGAACAATGCGCAAAGCCGGAGTATAGCGGATAGCATACCAACCCGCAACCATCCCTACCGCTTTAGATGCTGGCCTTTGCAAACTTGTTCCCTCGCGTGACGTAAATCCCCGTGGGCGTTTTTGCATGCTATCATCCCTCTTCGCATGCGCCCTGTTGACCTAGGTGTCATAGTTGCCTATTTACTATTCATTACGTGGTTTGGGGCGCGATTCAAAGAGAGCCAAAAATCCCTTAAGGACTACTTTTTGGGAGGGCGCGGCGCGCCGTGGTGGGCTATTGCGTTCTCCATCGTTTCTGCGGAGACCAGCACGCTGACGGTTATCGGCACTCCGGCTATTTCGTTCGCTAGCAATTTCACCTTCCTCCAGCTCATCTTGGGCTATCTATTGGGCCGCATAGTAATCAGCATTCTTTTCCTCCCCCAGTACTTTCGTGGTGAACTCTTCACCGCTTATGAACTGATGCAGCGCCGGTTCGGACCTCACGTCCGTAAATTTACCGCTGGAACGTTTCTAGTTCTGCGTGCCTCGGCGGAAGGGGTTCGGGTGTTCGCCGTCTCGATTGTGGTGTCTATCGTACTCGGGACGGGCGAACTCGCCTCCATCGCGGTTATTGTCGCGCTCACGCTGTTCTACACCTTTGAAGGTGGAATGACTGCTGTGATCTGGACGGACGTCATCCAAATGATTCTGTACATCGGGGGCGCACTACTCAGTTTCTTTTTGATGTTCCATCTGATTCCGGGCGGTTGGTCTCACGTGGCAGCTCTCGCCGTTGCCGGCGCACAAGTTTCAGATGTTCGACTTCCGGTTTTCGTTATCGCACACGTTTTTTCAGCGAAACTACAGTTTCTGGGCCGGACTGCTGGGTGGGTGTTTCCTGACTACTGCCAGCCACGGTACTGAGCAGCTTCTGGTGCAACGTTTGCTCTCCGCCCGTAACCAGCGCGACAGCAGATTGGCGCTTCTCTCGAGCTGGGTCGTGGTTTTCTTTCAGTTTGCGCTCTTCCTGGTGATTGGCGTGCTCCTGTACGTGATCTACCACGACGCGGGCCGCCCCGCTCCGGCCGATGCCGATCGCATCTATCCGGAGTTCATCTGGCGACAGTTGCCAATCGGTCTGGCAGGACTTGTGGTCGCTGCCATTCTGGCGGCTGCCATGTCTAACTTGAGCGCTGCGCTGAACGCGTTGGCCTCCACTACCGTAATGGATTTTTTGAAGCCGATTCGTCCCGGTTACACCGAACGTATATACCTGCGCCTGGCGCGCTGGGGGACCGTCGCGTGGGGGATCGTGCTTTTTGCCGTTGGCCTGATGGCGCGCCACTGGGGCCGAGTGCTCGAAGCGGGTCTGACTATTGCTTCCATACTTTACGGCGCGCTTTTGGGTGTTTTCCTGCTCGGGGTCTTGACCCGCCGCCCCGGGGAATGGTCTGCCATCATTGGGATGATCGCTGGGTGGGCTGCTACTTTACTCTTGCGATCGCAGGTCGCTTACACTTGGTACGTCTTAATTGGTTCCGTAACGACTTTCCTGGTCGGATACGGGGTCAGCTTCGTGATTCCTGAACGTAAGCCGGTGCAGATTGCAGCGTAGCATTCCCGGCAGTCGCACGGTACACGCCGGGCCGGCCCTGCAGCGCGTTCTGGGCCTGTGGAGCGCTGTTTCGATCGTTATCGGCACCGTGATTGGCAGCGGCGTCTTCCTGGTGCCATCGACGATGATCCGGTACTTAGGATCTGTCGAGAAGCTGTTCGTGGTCTGGATCATCTCCGGACTGCTTAGCCTTTTTGGCGCATTGACGTATGGGGAACTCGCGGCGGCCATGCCGGAAGCGGGCGGCGAGTACGTATACCTTAGCGCCGCTTACGGGCCTTTTTGGGGCTATCTTTATGGCTGGACTCAGTTCTGGGTCGCGAAGAGCGGCTCAATCGCTACACTCGCCGCAGGGTTTTACACATATCTCACTGCTTTCTACCCGTTATTGGGATCTACTCTTCTAACCATCCCGCTTCACATTGGTCCCGGCGGAAGTCTGCTCGAGATTCACTACGGCCAATTGGTGGCTATCGCGCTCATTGCGATTCTCGCGGTGGTGAACTATACAGGCGTGCGCTCCGGCGGCAATTTGCAGGTGGTTGTTACTGCCGTAAAGATGCTCCTGATTGCGGGCATTATCGTCGTTGGGCTCTTTTCCGGTAAAGGCGATTTTAGCCACTTGCAATCGCGGATTCCTACGTTGGGCGGAATTGCAGGTTTTTTCGCCGCCATGGTGAGTGCGCTTTGGGCTTACGACGGGTGGAACAACGTCAGCATGGTGTCCTCTGAAATCCGGAATCCGCAGCGCAACCTGCCGCGAGCGCTCATCTTCGGCACTGTCGCGGTAATAGTAACGTATATTCTGATTAACCTTTCCTACTTCTATGTACTGAATCCCGCTCAGGTGGCCGGGAGCCATCGCGTTGCGGCTGACATGATGCGCTTCCTGTATGGCGGTCCCGCGGCGAGTGCGGTCACTATCGCTGTCCTGATCTCGATTTTCGCTGCATTGAACGGCTCCATCCTTTCAGGTTCGCGTGTTCCTTACGCCATGGCGCGCGACGGCCTGTTCTTTCGGACCGCCGCTGTTGTGCATCCTCGCTTTCATACTCCCGGTCACGCGACATTGATGCTATGTGTTTGGTCCTGTGTTGTGGTCTTGAGCGGCTGGTTCGATGATCTGTACAATTTCGTTATTTTCGGAAGCTGGATTTTGTACCTATTAACCACGCTTTCGGTCTTCGTTTTGCGACGAAAATTACCAGATCTACCCCGTCCTTATCGCACGATCGGGTACCCTGTCGTGCCAGTACTTTTTATCTGTGTCGCCGCGCTCCTGCTGATAAGCACTTTGCAGACGCGCCCACGGGAATCGCTGATGGGTCTAGCACTTATGGCTCTTAGCGTTCCGTTCTATTTCTATTGGAAAAAGCGAAACGCTTAGGACCGTTCCAAAATTCGGCGGTTTTCTGTAAAATAGCGCTCTAAATCGGCTGGTACTACTAGAACTTTCTTGTTTTATCTTTGCCATAGGCTTATTGAATTTAGGGCCGATTCCTTTTACACTTCCTCTGAATCGTGAGCGTCATGAGTGTGTACCTCCTGGGTAAAGCCGCTCACAATAAGCACCAAAAAAGCGAGTGACGGTGCGGGAGGATCCTATTTTGGACGTTGATAAAATGCTCGCCGAGCTGCGCCTTGAACGCGAGCAAATTGAGGAAGCTATCTTGACACTTGAGCGGCTGGCGCGCGGTCGCGGACGTCGACGAGGGCGTCCACCGGCTTGGCTTAAAGATGCCACTTCGGTAGTGTCAGCCGTTGAGGCATGGCAAGGTGAGGAAGCTGCGGCTCACACTGAGCCGAAACGTCGCGGGCGTCCTCCCGGAAGCAAGTCGGCAAAACACGCCGCTAACGGCGAGGGTTAATCACGACGTCAGTAAAGTAAGAATGCAGCCCTGCGCTGAACGAATTCCGCAGCTTGCCGCTGAGCTAGTGACCAGATGACGCTCGGATCCCTTCCGGATTCCAGATCGTTGATCACCTCCCGGTTGCCAATTAGCCCCTTACACGTTTCAAAATTGAGCTTGCCAGGATAGAGCTTCTGTAGCGCAGATGCGACTTCCACGCCCAGACGCGTGCTGTCAAAGCTTTGCCTGTCTGTGATTACGAAGCGAACTCCTGCTATTGCCCTTCCCACAAAATTGGAGGACGCAGGCGTGAATTGCGTTGCGTAAACGCGAACTCCAGGGATAAACCGACCATTTAAGTACTGAGCAAGGGCCGCGCCGTCAATCCAGTCGGCTCCGATTTGTTCAAATGGTGCGTCGGTCCCGCGACCGACGGAGTAATTTGTGTCAAATTCGAGCATAGCGATGCCTGGGTAAAGCAGTGCTGCATTCAGGCCTCGCATGTTTGGCGATGGATTGATCCATGTTAGAGAGCCTGCGTCGAACCAGTCACCCCGCTCCCAATTCTTCATTTTGATGACGTGCAGGTCCGTGCCCCAGTGTTTTTCAGCATTCGCCATTGTGGCCAGCTCGCCGAAGGTCATGCCGTGACGAAGCGGCATGTCGTAGCAGCCGACGAACGACTCCAAATCATGCTCCATCATGGGTCCCTCCACGTGCGTCCCGGTGATGGGATTAGGGCGATCCAGTAGAAAGAACGGCTTCTTCGCTTTCCCTGCTTCTTCAACCGCATATAGCATGGTGCAGGAATAGGTATAGAAGCGTGCGCCGACGTCCTGAATGTCGTAAACCACGGCATCCAAGCCGCTCATCTGTTCGGCCGTGAGGCGCCGTTGCTTCGGCTGGTAAAGACTTACTATAGGCAATCCCGTTTTCGTATCGCGACTCTTGCCGACGTCTCCGTCCAAAGCTCCGGTAATCCCGTGCTCCGGTGAAAACAGGGTTACAACCTGAACGCCCGCAGCAAGCAATACGTCGACGTCTCGCTTGCCGGCGCGGTCGATCCCCGTCTGATTCGTGATGAGCCCAATGCGTTTTCCTACCAATTCACGAAAGCCATCTTGTTCCAGCACGTCGAGACCAGTGAGTGTCTGCGTGTCGCGATTTATGTCGCGGTGCACTCCCGCGCCCGTCATGGTCTCGTGGTAGCTCGTGAGTGTAACTGTATCGGGAACTTCGATGCCAAATGAAGCGGCCACCGCCGTCGCCACCCTGGAACGAAGCGAAGTTAGCGACTTGCCGCGCTTCGGATGAACGGCGTTCGTCAGTAAAATAACGAACGAGTTCGTGGTCGGGTCCATCCACACGGAGGTTCCGGTAAATCCGGTGTGCCCATATGACCCGATCGGATAAAGCTCGCCTCGATTGCTGGAAAACGGCGAATCAATGTCCCATCCGAGGCCTCGCAAAATCGGCTGATCCGCGGGGCTGCCCGGTTCTGTGAACTTTCGCACCGTCATGGGTTGAAAAACGCGAACGCCATTCGCTGCACCCATCCCAAGCATCATCTCGGCGTATTTCGCAAGGTCATCAGCGGTGGTGAACATCCCCGCATGACCTGCGATGCCGCCCATATATCTGGAAGTCGGGTCGTGAACTATTCCGCGAAACGGCTGCCCCGTGTCTTCGTCGATCTCGGTTGGCGCAATACGCTCGCGCAACGCTGCAGAAGGCAGGAAAGTGGTGTCATTCATGCCCAGCGGAATAAAAATCTGTTGGCGCGCAAAGTCGGCCAGACTCTCTCCGGACAAGCGCCTCACAATTTCGCCCATCAATATAAAATTGATGTCGCTGTAAATAAAACGGACGCCCGGTGGCGCGATCGGCTTCGTGCTCAATGCTCGTTGTATACCCGTTTCATAGCCGCTCCAGCGCGGTACCAGCTCCAAATCGGGTGGAAGGCCGGAAAAATGAGTCATCAACAAGCGGACGGTAATGTCGCTTTTGCCGCCTTGGAACTCGGGCAGATATTTCGTGACTGGGTCGTCAAGGCGTATTTTGCCTGCCTCGAAGAGCTTCATCACGCTCGGTGTGGTCGCGATTACCTTGGTGAGCGACGCGGCGTCAAAGATGGTGTTCAGCGTCATCGGCTCGCGGTGTGGGATCAACGCGCGTGAACCATACGCCTTTCGATAAATCACCTGGCCGTTATGCCCGATGACCAGTACACCGCCCGGAATCAAGCCGGTGTCCACCGCCTGGTTGATGATCGCATCGACGGGCGCATACGTATCTGCTGCTATGGCCTGGCCGCCATACGCGAGCGCAGAGCCAAGTAAGAGTACAATCGCGAACTTCATTTGGCCGTGACCAGAGGCCTTGAAACGTCTTCCAGAACGTGCGCAAGTTCAACATCTCGCGCCGTTATGCCGCCAGTGTCATGAGTGGTGAGACGGACGATGACACGGTTGTATATGTTCTTCCATTCGGGATGATGATTCATTTTTTCGATGAGGACGGCCGCCGTAGCCATAAAACCAAACGCACGCGCGAAATCGGGGAACTCATACTCTCGGTGCAACTTCGCGTCGTGGACGGCCCATCCCGGCAATCTGTTCAATGCGGCGCGCAACTCGTCGTCTGTTAGTTTCCGCCTCTCTGCCATGTCGTCATTGTAGGGGCAGTGTCCTTGAGACGCGGTTCGAACGGCCGATAGCGATTACGGTTGGCTCAATTTCTTGAAGTATTCAGATACCGCATCGCGATATTTCTCCGGTGCAGTTTCGGATGCTCCGGTACGCGCTCCCTGTGGTTGACCTTGGCTCACACGCTTGTTCAGCTCCATTTCCAGTCGTTCCAGGCTGGCGACAGCGTCCTGGTTAATGCGTGCGTCTAACAGACCCGCTTGAGCGCCTGTCAAATGGTGCAGGTTCCAAAGCGCTCCATCAATGTATCCGCCCAGCGCGCGGTCTCGCGGGTCGACCTGTGCTCGTAAACGGTTTAATTGCCCGATTGCATCCTGGACTCCCCTGCGGTCCAGTTGGTCTCCAGGTCCGCCTTGCGGACTCCACCCATTCGCTCCTTGCTGTGCGCCGTTCTGCTGCGGTTGCTGCCCGCCTTGCTGGCCTGAATCTCCACGTTGGAGCTGCTCCGATTGGCGCTGTAGTTGTTCGCGCAAATCACGCAATTGTGATAAAGCCTCGACGGCTTTGTCGTTTTGGCCGTCCTTCCCCGGCTGGCTGCCGGATTTGATCGAATCCTGCAAATTGTGCAACTCACGGCTGAGTTGGTCGAGACCGGCCGTTACGTTATCTTCCATTCCGACGTTGCGGTCGCCGTATCCTTCCCGCATCCATTCGGCATCCTTCTGCATTCGGAGCGCTAACTCCTTCTGTTCCGCGTCAGAAAGCGCTTTGCGCATCTTCGCAGACGCGTCCGGTTGCGTTCCGCCCATGGACTCCGCCTGCTGCTGCATCTGTTTTTGTAACTGCTGCAGTTCACTGGCGAGTTTCTCTTTCTCGGCAGCCATTGCCTTTTCCTGATCCGTCGGATTACGGGTCGGTTCAAAAGCTTGCCAATTACGCCGCCGGAATCCATACCCGTAGCGCATGCTGTGCGGGTCGTTCATCTCTGGCATGTCTTCCGCGCCGCCAGCGTTCGCCTGCTGCTCATAGCCGTTGCGACTTCTGGATGCCTGCGAACCCGTCCCGTACATCTGTTTCATGCGGTCAGCCAGATCGCGCTGTTGGTTAGCGATGTCCTGCGCGCGTTTCGCCAGATCCGAAACGGAACTGCCGGCCTGCTGATGCAAGGTATTGCGGAGCATCTCTTCTGCTTCCTGCAATTGAGCCGCTGCCCGTTGTTCTGCCGTAGCGTCCCTTTCGCTCACAGCTTTGCGCATTTCTTCTTCGGCGCGTTGCAAGGCGTTGCTCGCACGCTGCATGGCTTCCGCAGTCTCCCGGTTGCGTTGTTGTTGATCCGCTTGCGAATTTTTGCCGTTCGCCGTCCGGTTATTGGAACGTGAACTCTGCGGCGAAGCGGGCGAATTCAATTGCGCGGATTGCGAAGAAGACGAAGACTGCGAAGAGGACGAACTGGGTCGGCCATTTTGTTCCTGAGAACTTTGCTGCCCTTGCGAGTTCTGCGCCATTTGCTGCATTTGTTGCCGCAATTCTTCGGCTTCGCGGCGCAACTGCTCCTGCTGCCAGCGCTGTTCAAATGCTTGTTGTGTCTGGTTCTGCGCCGCTAATTCCTGCTGCCTGCGCGCTAACATCTCCAGCTTTTGAAAGGCCTCGTCGAGTGCCTTCTGCTGGTCTCCGCTGCCGCCCGAATTCTCGGATTGCCCCGTCTCGTATTGGTTCTTGCTGGTATCGAGCTCCAGGTCGAACATGCGCGCCAAATCGCGTTGCGCGCCCATGCTGCCGCCGCCTCCGCCGTTCTGCTGGCCAAATGCGATTTGTATGTCGCGAAATAGAGATTCGGCCCGTTGCAGCGACTGCAAGGCCTTCTCCTCAGGCGCCAATGCATCGTGGAACTTGCCTGGCTTCAACTGTGCGCCCGCTTCATTCATCTGGCCGGAGGCTTGCGTCATCAGCTTCGAGAAATTTTGGAATTCAGCGCCCGCCGATCCAAGTTCGCGGTTTCCCATACGGTCGGCCAGGGTCTTGGCCTGTTCGCTCAATTTCCCCTCAGCCTCCGAAAGGAAACGGGCATTTTCGGCAGCCGACGCGTGACTTGTGTTCGCGGCGTTCGGCTCAACGGAGCTGTAGCCACTCAATTGGTTGAATGTCGCGGCGATAATCTGCTTCTGGCGTTCGGAGATATTGTTCTCCTGCTGCCCCATACCGCCGCCGCCCCCGCCGCCCATCTGCTGGCTCTGGCTGAATTTAAAGTCGAAAGGCTCGGCCGTGGCGAATAGGATTTCGCTCCGCGATGTCTTGCTGGCATCGCGAGCCGTGGCATAGAAACTCACAATATCTCCCGGAGCAACCTTGAAGTCTTCCAGGTAAAACGTGTGCTTTCCTGCCGCTTCTTTTACGCCCTTTTGTTTTAGCAAGGACGCAGTCTGTTCCTGCCCGCCGTTAACCGAGTAGTGCAACTGAAGATCGTCTATGCCGAAGTCATCTGTGGCTTCGACACTTACGGGAACTTCTTCGATGGGGCTAACGCGCGCATCGTGTCCCGGCCGCGAAATCTTCACAGTAGGAGGTTCGTCCTTTTTCGCTTCAATGAAATAGTCGTCGCTGATGCGTACGGCGTCGCCCCCGTCGATGGCTGCGACGTGGTACGCGCCATCCTTTTGCACTCTTATGCGCGTGGTCAGCCACTCGCCGGTGCCTTGTGACAGCGGTAGCTTACTGCCGTCTTCCATGACCAACTGCCCGCGCTCCAAAGGCCGGTCGGTAAGAATCGAAATGTCCGCATCAGTTCCTTCCACGGCCCGCAGATCGCCACCCGGGTCTTGTACCTCGTCGCGCAATCCCAGGCCTGCGGGATAGTGCAGCGAAACCTTGACGCGCTTGACTGCCGGAAGATCCTTCACATTGATCTTGAAATGCTTCGATCGCGCCGAGTCCGCCTGTACGTAGTATTCGACTGGTTCGGAGAGGCCAGCGAACAAAAACTGATATCCGGCGGTATCCTGTTTCGGCTGCATGGCAGTCTCGTCCCACTTCAGCGCCGAACCGTATTTCGCAAACAGCTTGACATTATGAGCTGAAAATCCGAGCAGTTGTGCCGTGATGCGCTCGTCCGATCTGCGCCGGACCGTCGCATTGCCTGGCTTGACGGAAATGTCGTAGAGAGGCCGCTTGGCCGAATTCCCACTGCCCGTCCACAGCAGGGAAGCTCCGTAGCCCCAATAGCCTGGACCGGCCGCAATTAGCCAGATCAGAACGGCTGCCGCAATCGCGCCCGAGCCTGCGATTCCCATCAGCTTGCGTAGCGGGCTTAACCGCTCTGGCTCGTTCTCCCTTGCCAACCGCAGGGCATCTTCAGCCACTAGTTCCGTAAACGGATTCGTGGGATCGGGCCGCTCCGTTACAGTCAACAGCCGTTGCTGAAATTCGGGGACCTGTTCCTCCGCCAAAAGCATGATACGCCGCCGGTTCAGTCGCAGCAACGGCCACGCTATAGTAAATGAAATTGCCGCGGCGAGCGCCAGGAAGAGCACAATCCGCAATGGCATCACGACCCTTTGCGCAAACTCGTAACGGTTGCTGACCCAAACCAAGCCCAGCGTGAGAAGTAAAGCCAGGGCGGCTACGCATGCTGCTCCACGCGACGCGGCGAAGAGCCGGAGCCGTAAAGCCAGGCGTCGCAAATACGAATTCAGTTGCTCGATCGCCGTCATGTTGTCTGTCTCTCTTCCTTTAAATACCGGCTCGCAAAAATCGATTCGAGCAGCGCTGCCAAGAAGAGCAGACCGAGGGCGTAACGCCAAAGGCTCCAGGGTCGCGTCTGCTGCTCGGCAATTCCGGTATCCCGCGCGGGATTACGATTGCCGCCGGCCGTAACTCCAGTATTGCGCCATAAATTGAGGTTCTCTGCCGGTACTGTAGTCAAGTCCGATTCCCGCCGGTCGGTGTGCACCGCCATCAGAACTCTGCGGCCGCCGGCGCGCTGCACGTCATAGAATCCGTTTCGGGAAAGATCAAAGCTGAGCGCTCTGCTGGCTTCCGCGAGCGAAAGCGCGTGTTTTCCATCCGGCCCGATCACGTCGGCTGCCGTGCTTTGATCCTTAGAGTGCCGGAGCAACACGGGCGCACCTACCGTGA
This sequence comes from Terriglobia bacterium, assembly GCA_963846025.1. GTDB lineage: Bacteria > Acidobacteriota > Terriglobia > Bryobacterales > Bryobacteraceae > Bog-105. The sequence continues at coordinate 94,248 of CAWJUG010000001.1, forward strand.
CACTCGTGCTTGCGTCCTCCAGGCCGGCCAGATAATGCCCCGATTGAACGACGAAGGCCACGAACGACGTATGCAGTGGCAGATCGCTGCTTGAATTGTCGAGTGTTGAAGCAAAAATCAGCTCTCGTCCTTCCCCCATGCGTTCGTCGACAAGGAGAGGCGATCCGTTCGCCAGTTTTGCAATCACTCGCGCGTCGGCCTTTGGCGTAATCCACGCCGCCTCTGTGAATTGCACATTTTCAAAATGACCCGTTCCGATGACTGCTGGATGCTGTTCATCTACAAATCCAGCCCCTTGAATCTGGTGTGTGCCGCTGATGTGATCGCCCGAGAGGGGGATACGGCCGCTGCTTACGGTGTTCGGTCCAGCGGCAATGAAAACAGCGCCGCCGCGCGATACGTACGCACAAAGAGCTTGCGCGAGGTTGTGTCCCAACTCTCCCGGATCGTTTAGAACCACATAGGCGTACTTGCTGAAATCGATATTGCCCGCTTGCTCGAGTGACAGCGGCTGCACGATCAAGCCTGAATCCGGCGCCGAGTCCATTGCCGACCTGTAGTAGAAAGCCTGCTGCGGCCGATTCCCGGAGTAAAGGAACAACACCCGGCTTGGGTCCGATCGTGTGACCGAAAACGGGAAGACATCGTCCTCGGGAAGTGCGTCTGGCGGAGCAATGCGCACCTCGCCGCGATGCGCTCCGTACGGGACATCAAAACTTGTGAACTGCACCTCGGCTCTTCCGCTAGCGGGCACATCCACCTGCTTTGTTGCAAGAGTTTTTCCGTCCAGTACGAGTGAGACACTCCGGGTCGCGGCGCCCGTCTGCCACCCGGCGACTGTAGCGGTCAGGCGCGTTAGTTTTGGATCGTAGACATGTGCCGCCGTTGTCACCGTATTTACCGCCCAATTCGGCGCGTTGCGTTTCCCCACTTCGTGCAGAGTCAAGGCGGTATGGGGCCCTAGCTGCAGATCACGAAAATTTGGCGGCATCGAACTCTGTTGCATATCGCTGATCAGGTGCGCGTCCAAACGCATCCCGCTACTTTGATCCATTACGCGCAAAGCCCGAGTGAATTCTCCAAAGGAACTGGCACGATCATCGGGTTCTATCGAATCGATCGCAGCGCTCGCCACCGTATGATCCCCTTCTGTCGGGGTTAAGGTCTCGACATTTGAATCCAGCGCAATAACCTGCACTGGATCTCGTCCGCCAAGTCCGTTCAAAATGCTGTGCGCTTCGGTCTTTGCCTGCGCCATTCGATCACCTTCGCGCATGCTGAAGGAGCGGTCAATAGCGACGACGGTTAACTTTCGGCGCTGCACCGTCGCTGAAGTCCGGTTGACAAACGGGTTTGCGAACGCAAGCGCCACTAATATGATTACCGCTAACCGCATGGCGAGCAACATCAGGTATCGAAGCCGCCGGTGCTTGACAGAACTCTGGACACGGCGCTCGAAAAACATCAGGGAACTGAAAGGTTGCGGCGTTCGCTTGTATTGGCGCAATAGGTGAACGTATAGTGGCAGCCCCACCGCCGCTATTCCTGCCAGAAACCATGGGGAAAGAAAACCCACCTACAGCTTCCCCTTTCGCACAGTGAAGTACTCGCGAAGCCCCGCGTCGAGTGGACGATCGGTGCGCAAAAGGAAATAGTCGACCCCCGCGCCTTGCGCTTTTTGCCGCATGCTCTCGATATGGGCGTCCATCTTCTGCCGGTATTCGTAGCGCGCATAATCCGGCGACACTTCAATGGCATCGCCAGTTTCCATGTCGCGCAACAAGACTGGCTCACCAATTTTCGGCTCCAGTTCTCGCGGATCGAGCACGTGGAAAAGAACCAGCTCGTTTCCGCGAAAACGTAGCGGCTGCACAGTTTGAATAATCCGCTCCGGATCTTCGAAGAAGTCGGAGATCAGTACCGTGATGCCGCGTCTTTTCAAAAACTGCTGCAGCTCAAAAAATGGGCGGCGGTAATCGGTCCGTGTCCCCATTTGGGCGCTGTCGATCCCGTGCAGTAGGCGCATCAGTTGACCCTGGCGAGCTGAGGGCCGGACGAAATTTGCTACGTCGTCATGGAAGACAATCAAGCCGGCACTGTCCCGCTGCAGATGGGCTAAATACACCAAGGCGGAGGCTAGGTATTTTGCAAAATCGAACTTTGTAGTCGCCCCCGATGCGAAACCCATGCTTGCGCTTGCATCCAGCAACACCATCAAAGTTGTATTCGTCTCACCTCTGTAGCGCTTCAGATACGCCTTTTCGGTTCGCGCATATACGTTCCAATCGACATGTCGCAGGTCATCGCCCGGCGTGTAAGCTCGATATTCCGCGAACTCCTGGCTAAATCCAAAATCCGGTGAACGATGCAGCCCCGAAATAAACCCGTCGACAACGGTTTTGGCAATCAGATCCAGGCCCGAGATCTCGCTCAGTACTGCGGGATCTAAAAAGCGATTTGTGATTGCTCCGGGCATTGCAAATGTTCGATTGGTGCTTCTGTTTTGAGTGTTTCGTTAAGCGCGGGGCACGGTCTTCCAATCCAGCAACTTGCGCAAGAGGTCGTCCGTGTTTAGGCGGTCAGATTCCGCGTGGAAGTTCAGGAGAACGCGGTGCCTCAGTATCGGAATCGCTAAGGCGCGCACGTCTTCATACGAAACGTGAAAACGCCCTTGCATAAGCGCTCTTGCTTTCCCGCCAAGAACAAGGAATTGCGCTGCCCGCACGCTGGCACCGAAATTCACGTATTTTTTTATGAAATCCGGAGCATCGCCGTTCTGACTCGGCCGAGTGCTTCTTACCAGTTCCACCGCGTAACGGGCCACGGATTCCGCTACGGGCGTCATTCGCACCAGTTCCTGGAACTGCAGAATCTCGGCGCCGTTCGTTACCTCATCGACACTCGCCTTGTGCGTTGCGGTGGTTAGGTCCACAACTTTCAATTCGTGTTCGGGCGACAAATATTCCAGGACGGTATTGAACAGAAATCGATCCAGCTGAGCTTCAGGAAGCGGATATGTTCCTTCGAGTTCGATCGGGTTTTGCGTCGCCAGCACGAAAAAGGGAGCGTCAATGCGGTATTGATGGCCGCGGACTGTGCAGGACAGCTCCTGCATAGCCTCAAGCAAAGCGGATTGCGTTTTCGGGGGCGTGCGATTTATTTCGTCAGCGAGCAGGACGTTAGAAAAAATAGGCCCCGGCACAAACGTCCACGTGCGGTGCCCCGTTCCCGCATTCTCTTCGATGATGTCGGTTCCCGTGATATCGGAGGGCATCAAATCCGGCGTAAATTGAATGCGGTTGAACCGCAGTCCAAGTGTCTGCGAGAGGGTTCTGACCAGCAGTGTCTTCGCCGTTCCGGGCAATCCGGTCAGCAGGCAATGGCCGCCTACAAAAAGCGAAATCAGAACGTGTTCGATCACTTCTTCCTGGCCGACGATCACTTTGCCAACTTCCTGTTTGATCGCCGCTTGCGCTTCTTGGAACCGTCTGACGCGCGTCTTGACTTCCGCCGCGTCCGTTAGGGGTGCAGTTGTGATGATGGACATTATTGACTCAATTGCAGAAGGAGTTGCTGCGCTGGCTTAAAGCCTGGCGCCGCCTCTAGCGCCAATAAAACCTGATCTTTTGCCTCGTTACTGCGGTGAGCAGCCTGGAGAGCTTTCGCGAGATCGTAATGTGATTCAGCGGTATCCGCCGGCTTCATTGCCAAAACGGCCGAAAACTCTCGAACTGCAGTATTCGGGTCCCCGCTCGCAAGCAGCAGGCTACCCAGCATTCGATGCACTTCCTCGTCTTCGGGATAAATGTAGTTCAGCTTCGTAAGCGTAACTTCTGCCTCTTTGGCTTTGCCCGTGTCTTGTTCCAGATGCGCCAAGGTCTTCAGGCTTTTGACGGACGTCCCGCCTCGATTCCGATATTGTTCGAGTTGCTGAAGGGCTTGCATCTTCTTTCCCTTGCTCAAATAGAACTCCGCCGTCAGCTCATACTCGCTTTCGGTGCCGACGTATTCCGGATAGTCACGTTCTACTCCGGCCGCCTGTTGCAGTACAGCATCATCGTTGTTATTTTTTACAGCAGCACTTAGCGCCGCCATGCCCTTCTTCCACTCATCAAAGTGACGAACGGTTTCGGCGGTCTGTTGATCCAGCCACGCCTGAAATTCGTGATTGAACGCGTCCGCAGATTCGTGGAGGTTTTCTTGAATTGCTTCGGGCGTTGTCTTACGAGCAGCGTAGGAATGAACCATTCCGAGAATGGCGTCGTCGCCCCACTTCTGCGCTATGTAATCGCAGACCTTGCCAGCCTCATAGTAAGAAACAAGGACCTGTGTCGGATACTCGGGCCGAACAAAACCTCGATCTAAATCGGCCACAGCCAGCAGCTTCTTGTTCTTCAACGCACTCACGATTTCCGGAGTTGTGCGGTCGCCCCAATCTGGCGAAGCCGCGCCTTCCTCATGCACGGCTAGACCTTCCGTAAACCATCGAGGAACGAGATGATTCGTCGCGGTCAAAATGTAGACGTGGCTCAACTCATGCCACATAGTGCTGGCCCAGTTGAAATCGCCTGGCGGTCGCGCTGACGGACTGTCCATAGCCACTACCGTCCCGAACGTCACGCCGAGTAGTCCGCCCTGACCAGGCAGGCCCAGAGTGCGCACCACGAAATCGTCGTGATTGGGGTAAACCTCCAAGCGCACCTTGCCAGGCAGTTTCATCTTGTACTTGCGCTCATAAGTTGCGACCGCTTTCTGCAACTCCGGCTCGATATAAGGTCGCAGCAGCGCGGCCTCTTTTTTGTTGAGCATCAGCTCGGTCGTGCTGGTGTCAAATGTCCGATACTCTCCGAGACTATCCAGAAGCGTTAAAGCGTTCTTAGTTTGTGCATCGCGCCAATGCGCCTCATAGCACTGCACCAACTGCTTTCTGGCTTCCTCCGTTTGCCCAAGTCTCATCAGGTTCAGGCCCAGATCGGAGCGCACGGACCAAAGATCCGGGGCAAGACTTAGCGCCTTCCGGCCATAGTCCACTGCCAGTTCGTACCGCCGGTTGATTGTGAAGAAATGCGCCCCCGTTGCATAAGCCTCCCCGTAGACGGGATTGACTTTCAGCACCCGATCCATCCAGGGCGACTGCGTCTTGCCGTTCAGCCAGTCGATGGATGCCATAACAGCCATCGCGTCCAGGGCCTCGTCTGATATCGACAGCGCCTTCTCTGCTTCTGTCACCGCTTGCTTTTCGTTGCTGTCCTCCAGCGCAAGGTAAGCCAGCAACTCGTGCGCCTCAAACAGTTTCGGATCATGCTGCAATGCTTCTTGTGCCAGATCCAATGCCTTCTTGTCGTAGGCAAGTCCAGCGACTCGCGCAAGCTCCAGGTATGCCCGCGCATAATTGGGATCGAGCTCTAGCGCCTCTTCAAACAATTTGGCTGCATCGCCTGGCTGGTAATGACCTAAGTACAGCAGGCCCCATTCGTACCGAACCTCCGCCGACTTCGGCTGCTCTTTAAACGCCACGCGAAACTCATCGTTAGAGGCGTCATATTGCTCCAGCCCCAGATAACCCTCGGCGCGCGATAAGGAATCGGGCTTCTTGGTCAGATTTTCGAAACAGGCGTTGGCCTCACGCATCTGGCCATGGTGCTTCAGCGTCTGGCAATCAGTCACGCCTGCCCCGTTTGCCTGCGTCACAAGCAGCAAAGTTGCCGTCGACCAAAGCAGCGCCAAAGCAATTCTCATCGGTCGATCTCCGCTTGGGTGCGCGCCAATTCCAACAAAAGCGTAGTCAATTGTTGTTTGTATTCGTCCTCCGGCATCGCGGCTTTCTGGTACTTCAACCGGTCGATCTTTGCCTCCAGATCCTCTTTCTTGGTCACAAGTCTTTGCTTTTCAGGACTCAAGCTCTTAGCGCTTTCACTCTCAGGCCGGATGACCGGAAACGCCGCTGCCAGCAACCCGTTGCCATTGTCCGGCTTCGGATCGCGTACCGCATTTGCGCCGCCGTTATCGCTGATCATTGCGTGTTCAGTGGCCAGAAGTTTTTCCGAATCGAAGTATGCCGCAGTCTTCCTCTGCGCATACAAAAAAGCTTCCAATGCGGACACAGTGCCGTTCTTGTCCGTATCAGCACTTGGATCCTTGAGAGCATCTATCCAGTAGCGCGCAAAAACGGTCGCGTTTTTCTCAGTGCCCGACTTGGTCGCCGTGATCACGATGCGATCTTTTTTTACCAGCGCCGCGAGTGACCCTCCGCTGCAACTGGTCATATTCACCACCAGTTGGCGTCGCGCAGGCACGCGATTCAACCACGCGGCCAATTCGCCGGCTGTCACATCGGGGCCGGGTAGATTGAACTTGTAATCGGTGCCGTCGAAGGTTCCGTGCCCAATCAGCAGCAGTGAAAAAGCGTCCCCGGGCTTTACCTCCGCCGCCAAATTCGAGAATGTTTCCTGCAGCTTCTGCCGTGTTGCCGCGTTGCCGCTCAGTGTGATCACGTGCGCATCCGGTCCATTCGACTTCAGTTCACGGTCGAGATCTGTCGCCCATTTCGTGAATTGCGTATCGTAATCCGGAGTGCCTCCCAGGCCTGCAACAGTGACGTAGTAATTCGCCGCGGGCAGCACGCTGGCAAGCGCCAACAGTAAGAGCACCAGCTTCATACCACGCCCCAGCTTCGGCGCAGCAGCCACTCAGTTCCTTTGAGGATCAGAATGGCCAGGAATATTGCCGGCATGTCCCAAAGGTCCTTGGTTTCGTGCGCGGTAATCCCGGCTTCCGAATATGAGATTTCCTGTGGTAGACGGCCTATATCCGTAGGCTTGTAGTATCTTCCACCCGTTTCTTCTGCTAATTTCTGCAGCAGCTCACGATTCTGTTCACGATGGAAATTCTCGGCGACCCCATTTTCGCGCCGGAATGTCAGAACGTCGCTGCCCAGTTGTTGTGTACCTCGCTTAGCCGTTACTTCGGCAATGTATGACCCGGGCTTTTGCGCGCTCCAATCGGCCGAGTAGACACCTTGAGCTAATGGCTCCGGCCGCAGCGTCACCGTCTCGGCTACCCCATCCGGATCAATCACGTTCGCCTGGACATCGGCATCGCTCGACGGCAGATAATTGGTATCCCGCACCTCAGCCCGTAACTGAATTCGCCCGTCGTCTTCCAAGCGCGCGTTCGGTGTCGACGCCACCACTCGCGACGGTGTAGCGCTGACTACGTAGCGCAGCAACTGGCGCCAGAATGTCTCCTGGCTTGTATCTCCGACGGGCTGTTGCATCCGCCACCGCCAACTGCCTCCGGTGGCAAACACCGCCGTGCGGCCTCGTCCATAGTTTTCAGTGACGAGCAGCGGCAATCGTGTTCCGCCGGCATCCACCCGCGCCAGAACTACCGCTCCGGGCTTCGGTGTTCCGGGATCTTGATAGTTCGCCAGATACGGCAGCACATCCCAGTGCTGCGCGCTCTTATCCGGATCGTCCTCTATCCGTGTAATCAAACTCTTCTTTCCGGCATCGGTCAACTCCGCCGCCACGAATATGCGCTGAAATGTATTCTTCTTATTTGGCAAGGTGACCGGAAGCAGCTCCCTGAACGGCGGCACATTGTAGCCGCCGTCAGCCAGCGCCCAACGGCCGCCCAGGAACAGCAGACCACCGCCCCTCCGGTCTACGAAATCCTTGATCATCTGCTGCTGCGCGGTTGTGAAATATGCGGATTCTACGCTGCCCAGAATCAGACCCTGATAGCTGAACAGATCTTCGGGCTTACTGGGAAATCCATCCGCCAGATCATTCGGATTTGCAATGCCCTGCCGGTAGATCTTGTTCTGCGTCGTCCGCAACATCGACACAATCTGCAATGCCGGATCGTCTTCCGCCGCCCGGCGCAAAAATTTGTATTCCCATCGCGGCTCACCTTCCACGTACAGAATGCGGCGTTTCGCGTCGCTCACCGAAAGCGCTTGCGTCAGTTCGTTATTCTGCGTGTTGGTTTCGCCCGGTAAGGTTTCAAGGCGCGCCCGAATGCTCTTTACGCCCGCCTTGCCAGCGCTGAATTCGATTGCCTCCACTTGTTGCGGAGCATTGTTCAGCACTACATCGCGGCTTGCCAGGATATTGCCGTCGGCCGTAAGCAAAAGCTTTGCGTGTTTGCCTTCGAACCCGTTCTGACGGATAGCCACCTGCGCCTGTAAACGCGACCCCGTCAACGCCTTTACCGGAAGATCGACACCGTCTATCTCAACATCGTTTGCCAACTGCTCCCGGCCGATACCGACTGTATTTACTGGAAGCCTGCGACGGTGCAATTCGGCCAAAGTGTTCAGATCGATCCCACCTGAATTGTCCGCACCGTCCGTCATCAGCACGATTGCGCCTATCGGCAGTGTCGCGGCTTCATCGGCCAACTGTTGTAATCCTTTTCCAATTTGGGTCGAGGCCTGATCAGCTTTCAACTGCGCGGCGTCCTGAATTCGATTCACGCCGGCACCCAGGCCGTAGAGTCTCACCTGAAACTTACTTGACAGGTTGCGCAACAGTCCGCTTTTCAAGATATCGGTTGCCAGTTCCTCACGCGTTTTCCCGACGTCGTTGAGCGCCATGCTTCGGCTGTCGTCCACCACCACGGCAATGATGTTCTGCTGGGGCCGAAGCGCCGTTACGCTAATTGCCGGTTCCCATAACATCAGCAGCAACAAAGCCAGCATCGCTGACTGCAATCCCCAAAGGACTGCCATGCGCACGCCGCGCAGCGAGGGCGTGAGGTTTCTCCGCTTTGTCCAAAGCAGCCAGCCCAGGCCGCCCGCCGCCGCGGCGATTGCGAACAACAAAAGCCATCGCGGCCATGCACCCAGGAGCACAAAAGTCCCCTTCGAAAAAACACTGGCCGGATATTTGAAGAGGAATTCGAACATCTATGTTGCGTACTCGCTTAGTGGGTCATTGCATAAACCAGGTAGTCGATTCCAATGCGGAATCCAAGCGCCGAATACTGTTCGGGGTATTCCGGATTATCTGCATGTTCCCAGGAATCTCCCAAATCCATGTTGTGGCAAATGGCAACCATCACACGGCCTTTGTCGTCATAGATGCCTCGCCATCGCGCCTGAAAGCCATCCTTCTCGAAGGTTCTATGGCTGTAAACGAACTGTTCGCCCGGCACCTGGTATCGATCGTCTAAATCGTAGACCGTGTGAAATATAGCTTCGCTGTTGGGCAAATCCACAATCGCACGATTCGGAAACACTTTTTTCATGCTGGCCTCGAAAGTTTGCCATTCCACGGTTCCGTGAAAGTCGTCGCACATGAAGAAACCGCCGCGCTCCAAGAAATCTCTTAACTTCGCGGCCTGCAGATCAGTCAGGTCCCAGTGTCCAACCTCCACGGCATACAGCCAGGGCCAGTTATAGATGTCGTCGCCGTCTTCGGCTGCAACTGGTTCCTCAACGGATCTAGCCTGAATCCGGGTGAGCCTGCGCACCGCCGCCGACAGGTGGCGGTCCGATCTAGGGTAATCAATAGTCCAGTTGATCAGCCGATAGCCGCTCCAGGTGGGTACTGCGCGATACATAAAGCGCGCAAAAACCCATTCCCCGGGAAGATCAGAGTCGGGCGGAATTGGGAAGTTGTTGTATTCCCAGGCTGGATACTCCCGAAATTTTCCCGGATTTTGTTCTTTGCGGGACGTGCGTTTTCCAACTGCGCTGGCGTCGTTAGGAAAGTGGCGCCAATCAGGAATTGGCCCTGCTGCCCACAACGCACTCAGCAGTACTAAGGTCGGCAATGTCGCAATAACCACGCCGCGCAAAAGCATGAGGGCTGAGAGCCGAAGCCTGACTGGCGTCAGAATAGCACGCCGATTTTCAGGCCTGACAGGGAGACGAACGGCTTCCGGTGCGCGTTACCTCACGCTCACCGCTGTGGTAATGTCCAGGCAAGAATTAGGTTCGACGTGGGTGTTAGCAGGTACTGCTGGCCGTCCAATTCGAAGGTGGTGGGCGCTCCTTGCATTTTGCCGCCCAGATTGACGTGCCACAGAGTCTGACCCGAAGCCGGATCAAGCGCCAGCAAGTTGTCCGAGTTGTCAGCCGTAAACAGCAGCTTTCCAGCCGTGGTCAACATACCCGCGCTTCCCTCGCCGTCCCCAATGTCGTGCTTCCATCGGACATCTCCTGTCCGGTAGTCGACCGCCTCAACCAGTGAACTGGACCACAGGTTTCGGTCTCGGCCGGCCCAACCTTCGGGCTTGCCTTCCGCCGTCATATAAAAGATGCTCCACAACTTCCGAGCGCTGAAGTAAAAAAAGTTTGTCTCAGGATCGAAACTCGGCGCCATCCAGTTCGTCGCGCCATCCGATCCCGGCGAAACCAGCGTTCCAGCCGGGCTCGGCTCTTTTTCTGGATTGGGAATTGGCTCCCCACGCGAATCGATGCCCTTTGCCCAATCCGTGTAGATAAATGGCTTGGTGAGAATGTGTTCGCCGGTCGTGCGGTCCAGCACGAAAAAGTAGCCGTTCCGGCTTGCCTGGGCCAGCAGCTTCCGGTGCACTCCGTTGTATTCGTCGTCGAAGATAATCGGTGTCTGGGTCGCGTCCCAGTCGTGGGTATCGTGGGGCGAGACCTGAAAGTGCCAATTCAGTTTTCCGGTGTCGGGGTTTAGCGACACAATCGAGCACGTGTACAAGTTCTCGCCCGGCCGTATCTTTCCGTTCAGCACCGGATTCGGGTTCCCAATCCCCCAATACAATTGGTTCAAGCCGGGATCGTACGTTCCCGTCATCCAGGTCATGCCACCGCCATGCAAAATTGCGTCGCTGCTATGCGGCCAAGTGTCCGCTCCAGGTTCGCCAATCGCCGGCTCCGTGTTCCATCGCCATTCCACTTTGCCGTTGTCCGGGCGCACTGATTCCAGAAATCCTGGAATGTCTGTGACGTCTCCTGAGACTCCAACAATCACGTGGTCGCGAATCACCAACGGCGCCATGGTCGCAAAATAACCGAGCTTTGGGTCCGCTAACTCTATGTTCCAGCGAACCTTCCCATCCTTCGCGTTCAGGCATATTAGATGGCAATCCGGCGTCTCAAAATAGAGCGAGTCCTGATACATGCCCACTCCGCGGTTTCCAATGTGGTCACCCTGGGATTCACGATAGTAGTGCCAGATGATTTCTCCCGTACGTGCATCCGCCGCCCAAACGTTATCCGGAGTCGTAAAGTAGAGTCTTCCGTCCACCATCAGCGGTGTCGATTTCACCCCAACGGACTGCGGCTGCAAGATCCATTTCAGGGTCAAAGTCCGCACATTGGTTTGATTAATCTGCGAAAGCGCGCTGAACCGCTTGCCCGAGTAATCTCCGTTAAATGTCGGCCAATCTTGCGCCAGCGGTTTGAGCAGCAATTGCGGATTTAAGCCTCCGTCGGCCGCGAAACACAGAACTGCGATAACCCCGACGCCAAACGCCTTCAACAGTTGCTTCATCTCTATTTCAAACTCTCCAGGTACGCAAACAAGTTATGGATGTCAGCATCCGTGTATTTGCTCATCAGTTCCCGATGTGCCTCTAGCGGATCCTTTATCGAAACCTTCGCATCGTCCATTGGAAACGTGCGATACCAGCCGTCTTCGCACAGCAAGGCAATGTTGAATTCGTCCTGGCGTACCACTTTGCCGCGGTATTCGGTCCCATTTTTCAGAGTGACGGTTGCGGTCGCGCTTGTGCTCTTACCCGATGGATAGACCATGTGCTGCTGCAGGTCGATGGGCGAGTATTTTTTCGCGATCTTGGCGAGATCTCCGGTCACCGAATGACAGCCCGAGCACCCGCCCGCCCCATCGAAGTAGGCCTTGCCCGCCTGCGCGTTCCCCGTCAGCAGCTTCGCTAACGGGTAATCTCCGCCTGCCCGGCGGCTGTGAAGTGCTTCGTTAGCCTGGTGGTGCAGGAATGCCACTATTGCCGCGATCTGATCGTCTTTCATCGTGGTAAAGCTGGGCATGCCTTTATCTGGCCGCCCATTGCGAATTGTTGGACCCAAAAGATTGCCGCCGTCATCGTGGAGTACGACAGCCGACCGCAACAGGTCCGGCGCCCTCGCCCCCGTTGCATCCGGGCCGTGACAAAATCCGCAACTGGACACGAACAACGCTTTTCCACGCGCCACAGCCGCCGTATCTTCGGTCGACTGCCGCTGCGGCACCGGTGTTGCTTGATGATTCTGTGCCGCTGCCGGAACTGTCGATAAAAGCAAAATTACTAAAGCAGCTCGCATATGTTAAACCGTGCAGATCTCCATTGCCTGTTTCAATGATGTGATGGGATCCCTCACCGGCGTGTATTCATGTGCGATAACACCAGTGAATCCCAGGTCCGCGATAGCCTGCGCAATAAAACGGTAATTCAGCTCCTGCGTTCCATCAATTTCGTGCCGCCCTGGATTCCCACCGGTATGGAAGTGCGCAATATATTGAATGTTACTCCGAATCGTGCGTACGACGTCGCCCTCCATGATCTGCATATGATAGATGTCGTACAGTAATTTCACGCGCGGCGAATTCACGCGTTTCATCACACCGGCTCCCCACGCCGTGTGATCGCACATGTAGTCTGGGTGATTAACCTTACTGTTCAGCAACTCCATGCAGATCGTCACGCCTTTGTCCTCGGCGTGCGACTTCACAGAATTTAAAAAAAGAACGCAATTGTCCGCGCCTTCCTCATCAGACATGCCGCGTCGGCTGCCGGAAAACGTGATCACATTGGGGCAGCCTGCCGAAGCGGCCATGTCGATCGCCTCCGTGATTGTTCCCCGAATTCGATCATGATTTTCTTTTCGATTTAGGGCATCGGTAATAGTCCCGCCCCACGGATTCGGAATCATGGTCGGCACCAAACCATATTTCTTGACTGCTGGCCAATCCTTCGGTTGGATCAGGTCAAATCCGTAACAACCCACCTCGGCCGCTTGCCGGCACATATCGTCGAGGGTCATGTTTGCGCCGTTAAACACGCCCCTTGTGACAGATTGCTTCAGACGGCCCTGCGAGGGCGCCGCAACGGACGTCGCAAGAGCAAGCGGGGACAAAACGGCAGCGGCGGCGGGAACAAACGAGCGGCGAGTGATCATAATCGCTGAAAGTACCGATTCTATCGACTGCTTCTCATTCAACCCTCAACGCGGTCACCGGATCTACGCTTGCTGCTCGCCTCGCGGGTACGAACGCGGCGATCACCGCCACCGCGAGCATGGTCAAAACAGCCGCTCCCAGAATCAGCGGATCGGTAGCTGATACTCCGAACAAAATGCCTTGGATCAGTTTCGCTGACGCCACGCTTGCGGCCAGACCCACGACGCAACCAACAATCGCAATAGACAGCGACTCTCGCAATACCATCGAAAGAACCTGTCCCCTTTGTGCGCCCAAGGCGAGCCGGATACCCAACTCCGCTGTTCGCCTCGCGACGTGAAACGACATCAGGCCGTAGATGCCAATGGAAGAGATCAGTAAGGCCAACCCGCCGAAAAATGCCGCCAATAGCGCTGTCAACCGCTGCACACTGAGGTAACTGTCCAGGCGCTCTTCTACTGTCATTGTCCGCAGCGAATATTGGCGCCCGAGGGAGCGAACCACGCGTTCGGCTTCCGTCTTGATGCTGCGCGGATCTATCGTTGTCCTTACGTCCAGCAACGGCTCGCCGTAAGGATAGTTCAGCGCAGTAGGTTGGTAAAACGCCATCGGCTGAAAACTCTCCACCTTCCACAAACTGGCGCTATTAACTACACCAACGATCTTCAGTGGATGAGCCCACGAATGCGGCCCAAGGTAAATGGTTTGGCCCACTGGATCGGCGCGTGCAAATAACTTCTCTGCAAGGCTCTTGCTGACTATCGCAATTGTGGAGTCTGCTCATTGTCTCGCCAGCTAAATTCGCGTCCAGCGAGTAACTGCATCCGCATGACATGGAAAAAATCTGGCCCTGCATAGTCCCCTATCGCTTCCACCGGTGCTCCGCTTAACGAGCCATACACTTGTTCAAAAAACTCCATCTCGTTTGCAGGTGCGCTCCCGGAAAAGCTCACGCTCTCAACGCCCGGCAACTGTTTTATCTTCTCGGCAAGCTGCTGATAGTAAGCCATCGAGTTCGGAGTTCCGCGACGCCCTGGCTGCGGAAACAGCAGCATCGTCAGCAGGTGGTCGCGCCTGTACCCCACGTCCACCGTGTGCAAGCGGTTCAGGGTTCGTCCAAACAACAGCGCTCCCGTAACAAGGGTGAGCGACAACGCCATCTGCACAATCAAAAGAACTGTTGCGCTCGCTCGCGTTCCCCCGTGAACCGATCGGGTCTGCTGCCGCAAAGCTTCAATCGGATCAACGCGCGCTGCATGGAGTGCAGGTGGTACTGCAAACAAAATTCCGCTGACAACCGTTACGGCCGCTGTAAACGCCAGCACCCGAATGTCGAGTGAAGGGTTGAGAGGCGTGCTGACCAATCCCGTCCACGCTATATGCAGGAGCGCGTGGCTTGCCCAGTATGCGAGCGCAAGACCCAGCAGCGCACCGGCACAAGAGAGGAGCAAGTTCTCTACCAGCGCCGGCCGGATTAGTTGCCACATGCTTGCTCCCAGTGCTGATCGAATCCCGGATTCGTGATTGTGCGCCGCTGCGCGGGCGAGTGTCAAATTGGCTAAATTCAAGCACGCAATCAGCAGCACCGCCCCAACAAGCCCCAGCAAGACTTTCAAGGAGTAGGAAAACCGATCGCGCAGAAATGAGATCCCGTTTGCGGCGGGTTCTAACGTTATCCGCCGTGCAAAAAATCTCGCTCGCCTTTCACCTTCATAGCCCGGCGGCGGGGTCGCTTCTAGAATGCGCGGCCACAGTAGCCCGATGCTCGCCCGCGCCTGCTGCAAAGTGATTCCCGGTTTGATCCGGCCATACAATCTGAGCCACAAGAGTTGGGGATTGTGTAAGTCGGTGCCGCCCATCTGCTGTGTCGAAAGTATCGGAATCGTCACATCTGACGATCCATCGATAATCAGTCCCGAAAATCCTTCCGGCTCGACACCGATAATCGTGAACGGATGATGATCCCCGATTCGGATGATCTTCCCGATGATATTCGGAGCGCCGTGATACCAGTTGCGCCAGGCCCGATAGCTGATGACTGCTACTTGGCTCGAATACCCGCTGCCTAGAGAGATATCGCCCGGCTGGATGAACCGTCCTAGCAGCGGCGCGATCCGCATCGCCTGATAGTAAGTGCCCGAAAGCTCAGCGAGCGAAGCGGTGATATAACGGCCATCGACCTCGAATGAATTGATCCCACCGCCGCCCGACCCAAACAGGTCCGAGAAGACCTCCTGCCGGCGGCTCATCTCCTTGAACATCGCCAAGCTAAAAGGTTGATCGCCGTTCACGCTGTCGGGAATAGTGGTTGCGAGCGCCACCAGTTGCTCTGGATGAGGCACAGGCAGCGCTCGCAAAACCACTGCGTTCAGCAGGCTGAAAATCGCCGTGTTCGCTCCAATCCCGAGCGCCAGCGTACACACATGGCTATCGCGCTGATCCCCGGATTTTTCAATAAAGCGCGCGCCGCGCTGCGAAGATGCCGCCAAGCGCGTGCCATTGAAGTAGTAAATCACGTAATCGCGGCTATTCGCTGGATGAAAGCGCAGTCCGGATATCGGTGTGACCGAAATCGTTTCCCTTAAAGAGAAGTGGCTCACGTTTTTCTTTCGCTAGCGCATAAGCAAAACAATCTCCGAAATTGAGCTTTGCCGGATGTCCGCTGCCTTTCCCGAAATCTCGATAGGCCTGCCGTGCTATCTCGGTTTGAGCCTCGGTGACCGGTTCCATAACGAGGTGTGCTTCGTGCATGAATTCATCAAACCGGCGGCTTGCGATCGGGTCGCGGCTGCCATCGATAACAGCAGCGGTCTCGACGTAAGTAACAGCCGAGATGCGTCGGCGAGCAGCTTTCTCGATGGCCTCTGCGAGCGCTGGCGCATCGGATTCATTACGGAGAATGGCGACGATTGCTGACGTATCAACAATCATTTAGGCAGTCCCTTGTCGTCATAGAGGAATTCACCGTGATCTACAGAGCGGAATGGCTCCTTCAAATGTGCTGCGCAATCTCGGCCGATCTGTAGGAGCCGGTCGGACAGCCTACCTTCCTTTTCGCGGCGTATCTTACCTAAGCGTTCCCGAACGGCCTCTGTCACCGCCTCCGTCATACTTTCGCCTGTAAGCTTGGCTAATTGGCGGGCGAGTTTGTGCGCCTCTTCATTCTTGATGTTTAGACTCATTGGTATCATTCTACCCTTTATTGGTACCTTTCTACCCAGCTCTGGATCCAAGCGTGCCCCCATAACTGGCCTAGAGCCCCATAAGTGCCTAGGCCTATGTCTTGGGAACAATCTGTTACCGATGTGTCCGGTCCGGACACAATTGAGTCTGGCGGAGAGGGGGGGATTCGAACCCCCGGTAGAGCTTTTGACCCTACGACGGTTTAGCAAACCGCTGCTTTCGACCACTCAGCCACCTCTCCTGATAATGGCGGGTCTTCTGCAATCCTAACACGGTAAAAAGCTTCGTCCCCGCGCCAAACTTTGCGCTAAAATCCGCGTTCCATCGGCATCGCAAAGGGTGGCTCAACCAGAAAATCGGCATCCTGAATTTCAAGCACGGCGTCACGGATGGATTGCTCTCGCGCCGGCTCGGTTGTGATAACAAACGGCAGATCGCGCCAGTCTTCACGCGGCAATTGCAGCACAGCATCGATGCCGATATTGTGCTTCGCCAGAATTGTTGCCAGACTCGCGATGATCCCCGCTTTGTCTTCCACCCGGAACCGCAAATAGTAAGGCGCTTTCTGAGTGGGCACTTTCAGCGGTTTATATTCGCCCAGCCGTTTATGCGCGAACGGGCTTACGCGCTCCGGATTTCCGAACCGAATCTCTCGTGCTACCCGCATCAGATCACTCACAATCGCGACGCCGGTAGGCCGCGATCCAGCGCCTCGGCCGTAATAGAAAGTGTCTTCACCGTACTGTCCGCGAATCCAGATGGCGTTGTAGGCGCCTTTTACGTGTGCCAGGATGGCCGATTGCGGGATCAGGCTGGGTCGAACCGAGAGCAGCAGGCCGTCTTCGTTTTGCCGCGCCAGACATAACAGCCGAATGGTGTGTTTCAACTGATGCGCATATTGAAAATCCACCGGCATAATGCGTCGGATGCCTTCGGTATAAATATCGCCGGGCGTGAGCTTCTCACCGAACGCTAGTGCCGCCAGGATGGCAAGCTTCGATCGTGCATCTAAGCCGTCGATATCCGCCGAGGGATCGGCTTCCGCATAGCCGAGCTGTTGGGCCTCTGACAGCACCGAATCGAATGCCGCGTTGCTCTTCTCAATCTCGGTCAGGATGAAATTGCTGGTGCCATTCAGAATGCCATACAACTCGATGATGCGATCGCCGGCAATTCCCTCGCGCAACACTGCATGTATCGGGATGCCGCCTGCCACGCTTGCCTCCATCGTGAGGTTCACGCCGTTTTGGTTCGCCAAAGCCCACAAATCAGCCCCTCGCGCCGCCATCAGTTCTTTATTCGCAGTGACCACGGATTTTCGTTCGCGAAGAGACGTCTCAATCACATGGCTGGCGGTCGCTATCCCGCCAATCGTCTCGACAACGATGTCGACGCCCGGGTGCCGCACCGCTTCCTGCCATTCAGTTGTGCGGACTACCTCACTGCATCCGGACGGCAACTTCTTTTGCTCGACGTTCCGGCTGCAAACTACTTCCACTCGCAGGGGAAAACCAAGTTTCTCGCTTATTGACCTGGAGTTCTCCGTAAGGATCTGCAAGGCCCCAAGCCCAACGTTGCCAAGGCCGATAATCGCGACGCCTACCTGCATCGGCCCTACCCGCGGTGCCCCCGGATGCTCGTCATAAGTGGCTTATGATAGCAATCGTATGGGCGGTACCCGCCGGATTGCATTGTTTAATTTGCTGGCTTCCGCCGCGCTCTTGGGGCAAACACAGGATCAGCAGAACGATCGAACGCTGCCCATCCCGCCAAATCCCAACGAAGACACGAAACTACCGAATGGCAAATCGCAGAAGGATGCCATAGCGAAACAGGATCACGAGCAGTCTTTAAAGGACGCGAATGATCTGCTGGCTGTAGCGCAAGAGCTTCGAGATGAACTCGAAAAATCTAGCGAACACGTTGTTTCCGTCTCCTCGGTAAAAAAGACTGAGGAGATTGAGCGGCTCGCTCGACGAATTCGGGGCCGGCTCAAAGACTAGTTGTTCTGCGCGCGTGTTAATCTGGCGCAAGCAGCACGCCAGATAAATGCCGACTGTCCAGGAAAAAAAGCAGTTGATGAGTGCCTCTGAAATCGACCGCACGCTGGTTCGTCTCGCCCACGAAATTCTTGAGAAGACCACAGACCTGGATCGCTTGGCATTCGTTGGTATCAAACGGCGCGGCGTTCCTCTGGCGGAACGTCTCGCTGCGAAAATCGAGAGTCTGGAAAACCGCAAGGTTCCCGTCGGAATACTCGATATAAATCTCTATCGCGACGATCTCTCGACCGTCGCAGAGCGCCCTGTTCTCAATGCTAGGCAGATCGATTTTCCCATCGTGGGAAAGGACATTGTCCTGATGGACGACGTTCTTTACACCGGTCGAACCATTCGTTCCGCTCTCGATGCTTTGTTCGATCACGGCCGTCCGGCGCGCGTTCAACTTCTCGTGCTTATTGATCGCGGGCATCGCGAGCTGCCGATTGAAGCGCGTTACATCGGGCGCATGGTGCAAACCAGCAGCAACGAAATTATTGAAGTGAAGTTTCGGGAAGTAGATGGGCACGAAAAAGTGATGCTCGTCGAACGAGTAGACGACGCGGCGCAAGCTCCGGCAAGCTGAAACATGTCGGCTGGCCTGCTTGATATCGAGTCGCTGTCGCGCGGCGAAATCGAAGCCATTCTGGCAAGCTCAAAGAATTTTCAGCCCGCCCCCGGCCAGACTTTCAAGCGCCTCGACATTCTGCGCGGCCGTACTGTTGTCAATTTGTTTTTCGAATCGTCCACCCGTACGCGTACCAGCTTTGAAATCGCAGCGAAGCGCTTGGGCGCGGACGTCCTCTCGATCACCGCTGCCGGGTCTAGTGTTTCCAAAGGTGAGTCGCTCGTCGACACTCTGAATACCTTAGCGGCCATGCGGCCCGACGCCATCGTCATGCGTCATTCCGCATCCGGCGCGCCCCATTTTCTGTCGCGCTACCTGCCTGTTCCCATCGTCAATGCCGGCGATGGCACCCACGAACACCCCACTCAGGCGCTGCTCGACGCTCTCACCATAATCGATCGCCGGGGCAGTTTGGATGGGCTTCGTGTGGCCATCATAGGCGATATCGCACATAGCCGCGTAGCTCGCTCGAATATTTTTTTGCTGTCAAAGTTCGGTGTCACGGTCGTTCTCTGTGGCCCGGCGTCTTTACTGCCAGCCGAAATGGGATCCATAGCACCGGGTATTGAGCTCGCAACCGATATATTCAAAGCGATTGATAACGCCGATGTCATCATGATGCTGCGCGTTCAACTCGAACGGCAGCACGAAGCGGCTTTCCCCGCGAACGAATACTTCCAGTTCTTTGGCTTACGGCCCGAACATATGGAACGTGCGAAGCCCGACGTGATTGTCATGCATCCAGGCCCAATCAACCGCGGACGCGAGATTTCATCCGAAGTCGCGGATTCACAGCGCTCCGCCATTCTGAATCAGGTAGAGAACGGGATCGCGGTGCGCATGGCGGTGCTTGAGCGAGTGCTTGCGCAATGAGCCGACTCATCATCAAGAACGGGCGCGTCGTGGACCCGGCAACGAATGTCGATCGAATCTGTGACTTGGCAATTGAAAACGGCGCGGTTCAGGGTGTCGGAGAGAATCTTTCTACGCCTGGAGCCGAGCAATTCGACGCTTCAGGTCTCGTCGTCGCACCGGGTTTCATTGACATGCACGTCCATCTGCGCGAGCCCGGATTCGAGCACGCGGAAACAATCGAATCGGGCTCGCGGGCGGCAGCCGCTGGAGGATTTACCTCCATTTGCTGCATGCCCAACACGCTGCCGGTAAACGATACTGCCACGGTCACACACTATATTCTCGATCGTGCCAGACGGTTCGCAGTGGTCAATGTTTTCCCTATCGGAGCTATCACCAAGAACAGCGCCGGTGAGGAGCTTGCTGCCATAGCTTCCATGAAAGAGGCTGGAATTGTCGCTATCTCCGACGACGGCAAGCCGGTCATGAATGCGCGCGTAGCGCGTCGGGCCATGGAGTTCGCTCGCTCGCTCGGACTTCCTTACATCGAACACTGCGAAGACTTGAATCTGAGCGCCGGCGGAGACATGCATGAGGGTATTGAATCCACCCGCCTCGGCTTGCGCGGTATTCCGCGTAGCTCGGAAGATGTGATGGTCGCGCGCGATCTGATACTCGCTGAGCTTACTCGCTGCCGCTATCATGTCGCTCATCTGTCTTCAAAATACTCGGTCGAAATGGTGGCGATTCGCCAAGTCGCGGGGTCTGAGCATCACCGCCGAAGCGACACCGCACCATTTTGTTCTCGGCGACAACGAGATGCCGCCCTATGACAGCAACTACAAAATGAAACCGCCGCTACGGGAACAAGGCGATATCGCCGCAGTTCTCGAAGGTCTGCGAAGCGGAGCAATCGATGCAATCGCGACCGATCACGCGCCCCATCCAGGCGCCGAGAAAATGCAGGAATTTGAACGCTGCCCATTCGGCATTATTGGACTCGAAACAGCAATTGGGCTTGCTCTCGAAAAGCTCTATCACTCCGGCAAAAGTGTCTTTATCGAAGCTCGTCAGCTTGTTTACGACTGGTCCGGCCGGAATACTTTCGTTAGAGCAGGGAAGTCTCCGCCCCGGTAGCTGCCGCGGATGTTACGATCTTTAGCCTCGACCACGAGTGGACTTATGAAGTGAACCGTTCTTTGTCCAAGAGTAGAAACACTCCCTTTCACGGGCGAAAATTCAAGGGAGGTCCCGTCGCCACCATTGTGGCCGGAAAATTTGTCTGGCGTTTCAACGATTAACTTGCGGCTGCCTCCAGAACGGATGAAACAAGCGAATTCTCTTCATTTTCTTGCACCGTTCGCATATCGAGTATGATCTTGTCGCGCTCAATTCTTGCGATCACGGGAACCTTCGCTTGACGCAGTCGTGCCTGAAACTCTGACGCTTTCCTTGTGGACAGCTCGACAACCCAACCCCGCAGCGTTTGGTCCGGCGTTGATCCGCCGCCAATCGGTGATGCGCTTTCGCAAATCAGGGGCTCCATCTCAGGCAATCCGGCTGCAACCCGTTCCGCTCGGGCGCGCAGTTCATTCGTGTCAGCGAAGATCATACGCAGTGTGGGAACAGCGCTCCAGTTCTGAAGCAACAAATGCCGAAGCGTGGTTTCCAACGCTTCGATTACCAACTTATCCGTACGAAACGCGCGATACATAGGGTTTCGTCGAACGCGCTGCACGGCCTCTATCTCTCCAGCAATAATCCCGCTTTGTGGACCCCCCAGCAGCTTGTCGCAACTGAACGAAACGACCGTGACGCCCGCGTCCAAACTTGCGCGCGCAAGCGGCTCATTTATTCCTTGCTCGCGTAAATCCACCAGGCAGCCACTGCCAAGATCTTCATAAACCGGAATGTTTCGCTCTCGCCCAAGCACGACCAGCTCGCTCAATGCGGGCCGCGCAGTGAACCCGCTCACGTGAAAATTTGAGGGATGCACTCTCAAAATGAGCTTCGTTTTCTCGCCAATCGCCTGCTCATAGTCGCTCAAGCGGGTCCGATTCGTTGTCCCCACCTCGCGCAGGATCGCGCCGGAGCGTGCCATGATCTCCGGAATTCGGAATCCATCCCCGATTTCGATCAACTCTCCGCGCGAAACAACCACTTCGCCGCCGCTTGCCAGTTCGTTCAGAATCAGGTAAACCGCGGCAGCGTTGTTGTTGACGATGATGGAAGGCTTTCCTAGCAGCGCATTTAGAAGCGTGGCCGTATGAACATCCCGCTTGCCTCGGCGGCCTGCCTCGAGGTCGTACTCCAGATTCGAATATCCTTTGATGGGCTCAAAATCCGCTAGTGGTGCGCGCCCTAAATTGGTGTGCAGAATCACCCCCGTCGCATTAATCACCGGACGGAGGGATCGGCTAAACAACTTCTGCACGCGTTGTCTTACCGCACTTTCAACCGAAATTTCGGGTAACGGCTGCCCTTGCGAGAGGGCTTCGCGCCTTTCGGCGATGGCCTCGCGAACCTCTCGCGCCAAAACGGGCTGCGGAATGCCGGTCAGGTGCTTCAGGCTCCGTAAAACCTGATCGACTGAAGGCAGATCACGCACCGACGGCATCTACGCGATTGCTCGCTGGCGCAGCACTTGTTTGAGGTACTTGCCTGTATAGGACTCGGGCACATCTGCGATTGTCTCGGGAGTGCCTTGAGCGACTATGTGCCCACCCGCTTCTCCACCTTCGGGGCCTAAATCGATGATCCAGTCCGCGGCCTGAACTAGGTCAAGGTTATGTTCGATGACCAGAACGCTTCCGCCATTCTGAATCAGCCGTTCGAATGAGTGCAACAGCTTCGAGATGTCGTCGAAATGCAGTCCGGTCGTCGGCTCATCAAAAAGGAACAGCGTTCCTTCGCAACTCGCCTGTGCAAGGTGTGCCGCCAGCTTTACTCGTTGCGCCTCGCCGCCGCTCAGAGTTGTCGCCGATTGGCCAAGCCGAAGGTACCCCAGTCCGACGTCTTGCAGAACTTTCAGCCGCGCCGCTAACTTTGGCGTATCGGCAAAAAATGATAGCGCTTCGCGGACAGTCAGTTGCAAGACTTCGTGAACGTTCAGGCCTTTGTAGCGGATGTCCAGAACGGTCTGCTTGTAACGCGTTCCCTTGCAGTCTTCGCAGACCAATTCAACGTCGGCCAAAAACTGCATTTCCACCGTAACCGTGCCGTCGCCTTGGCATGTTTCACAGCGGCCGCCCGGGACGTTGAACGAAAAATGTCCAGCCGTGTAGCCCCGCCGCTGCGCCTCCGGCGTGCAGGAAAACAGATCTCGGATTACATCGAACGCCTTGACGTACGTTACTGGATTGGAGCGCGGCGTTCTTCCGATCGGCGATTGGTCCACCATCACTACGCTTGTGACCAAGTCAGTGCGATCAACCCGTTTCAGTGCCAGCTTGCGGCCTGTAGCTTCGCTCTCAACCGGCTGTTTTTCTCCCTGACGCTGCTGATTGACGTGCAGGTCTAAGCGCTCGGAAGATCACTTCATGTATCAGGCTGGATTTTCCCGATCCCGATACACCGGTTACCGCAACCATCATTCCTAACGGGATCTCAACGTCAAGGTTCTTCAAATTATTTGCGCGCGCCCCAAAGAATCGAATGGTTCGTTTGGGATTCACCTTGCGCCGGTCTCGAGACCGCGAAACCGCAACTTCTCCGCGCAAATAACGTCCCGTCAAAGATGCTGTCCCTTCGCGATCCTTAGCCAAAGGCGGCTTCAGCAGTTCGGGAAAACTCCCCGCGAAGATTACGCGACCGCCATTTTCGCCCGCCCCCGGACCCAAGTCCAGAATGTAGTCCGCCTGCGCCATAATCTCGGGATCATGCTCCACCACGATGATCGTATTACCCAACTCGCGCAGGTCCTTCAGGATACGAATCAGTCGCGCCGTGTCCCTGCTATGCAGCCCAATCGAAGGTTCGTCCAGAACATATACGGTTCCCACGAGCCGCGATCCCAAGCAGGTTGCCAGCGTGATTCGCTGCGCCTCGCCGCCGGACAATGTTGCCGAAAGCCGGTCTAATGTGAGGTATTCCAGCCCCACATCGTGTAGAAATTTGCAGCGCTGCCGAATCTCTGCCAGTACCTTGTCCGCGATCTCTCGTTCCTCTGGGCTCAACTGCAAGTTGTCGAAAAACTCTCTTGCCCGCGCGATGTTCATGCGCGACACCTGCGCGATATTACAATCGTCCAGCCTTACCCAAAGCGCCTCCGGACGCAAGCGGTTGCCGCGGCACGCGTGACATTCGGTGTAAGCGCGATAACGGCTCATGAATACCCGCACATGAACTTTGTACTTCTTGCGCTCCACTTCCGTGAAGAAGCGAAGCACATGTTTACGGACAAACTCCTTCTCGTCAACTTTCAAATCGCCATACGCAACATTCAGTCGAACTTTGCCGCGCGATTTGGCCTTGAACTCCTCGTCGTAGTACCACGTGTATTGCGGTTTGGTCCAAGGGTCCACTGCCCCGTCTTGTAGCGAAATCGTCGGGTCGGGGATAATCAGGCCGAAATCGTAATCGATGGTGTTGCCGAACCCTTGGCATACAGGGCACGCGCCTATCGGATTATTGAAACTGAACAGCGTCGGCTCGGGCATCGCTGCTTCCTGGCCACACACTTTACAGGCAAATTTCTCGCTGAAATGCAGAACTGGCGGATCGGCCACACTGGCCTGTTCAAAGAAGATTTCCCCCGCTTCCCGGTAACAGATCTCGACTGTATCGACAACACGTTGATGCGAATCGGGACGAACGACAATGCGGTCCGCCAAAATGTACAGCGGCTTGGTGAAATCGATCTCTAACAGCGATTCTGGAGTAGAAAATTCAAACGTCTTTCCCTCCTGAAACAGTCGATTGAACCCCTTCTTGCGCAGATCGAACAAACGATCCCGCAGCGCAGAAGCCTTATCTTCAGTCTTCGTTTGCGCGGCCTTCACGGGGAAAAGCGCATACCACCGTGAACCTTCCGGCTGGGTAAGCATCATGTCGGCAACCTGGTCAACGCTGTCGCGTTGAATTCGCGTCCCATCGTTTGGGCAATACGTTCTCCCCGCACGCGCCCACAGCAGCCGCATAAAATCGTTTAGCTCGGTTGCAGTCGCCACCGTCGATCGCGGATTGCGTGTCTGATTCTTCTGTTTGATGGCGATGGGCGGAGCAATCCCCAGAATCTCGTCGACGTCTGGCTTTTCCATACGCTCCAGGAACTGGCGTGCATAAGCCGATAATGATTCGACGTAGCGCCGTTGCCCTTCAGCGTAGATTGTGTCGAATACCAGCGACGACTTGCCGGACCCCGATACCCCCGTCACCACCGTTAGCTGGTTGTGCGGCAGATCCACCGAAATGTTCTTCAGATTGTGAACGCGGGCTCCGCGAATCGAAAGAACGGGCCGCCCGGCTTCGGCAACTTCCTCGGAAGCAAGGATTTCACATGACGGTAAGCTGGAATTTTCCGGCATTCCTGGCAGGCTCGATATAAACGTCTGGACGTGAGCGCCTCGGTTCAACGGCGTCAGCGTGGAAGGGGGATTCCTTCTCAGTATAGGATGCCGGTCCGTCACATCCGGAGTCTTGCTTTGCTGCCCACGGACGAGTTGACTAGTTTTCGCCAAGCTCTGCTGGCCTGGTTCTCCACTCAGCAGCGTGACCTTCCATGGCGTCGCACTCGCGACCCTTACGCCATCTGGATCTCGGAAATTATGCTGCAACAGACCCGAGTCGCTGCGGTAATTCCCTATTACCAGCGTTTTATGGCGCGATTTCCTGATTTTCGAGCATTGGCCGCAGCCCCAGAAGAAGAGGTGCTTGCCCACTGGGCCGGCTTGGGCTATTACTACCGTGCTCGCAATTTACAGAAAGCGGCGCAAAACATGCGCGAAGCCGGCGGATTCCCAAACGTGCATGCGTTGATTCGAGAGCTTCCCGGTATCGGCGATTACACCGCCGCAGCGGTCAGCAGTATCAGCTTCGATCTGCCCCACGCCGTTATCGATGGAAATGTTCTTCGCGTGCTCAGCCGGATCTTTGCAGATCCGGCTGACATTGGTTCCCTTGCGGGCAAGCGGCACTTTTCAGGCTTGGCAGACACGCTGCTGGACAAGACGCAACCCGGCGCTTTCAATCAAGCCATTATGGAGCTTGGTGCGCTCGTCTGTTTGCCCAAGAATCCGCAATGTCTCGTTTGTCCGGCTTCACAATGGTGCCGGGCACGTAACGCAGCGACGCAAGGAAGCTTTCCGGTCAAGATCGCGCGGCGAAAGTCCGTTCCTGAACATCGCAAGTTATTTTGGGTAGAACAGGGCAATCGAATCCTTGCTTGGCAGCGTCCATCGACATCTCGCCTCATGCCGGGCTTTTGGGAGCTTCCCGAGAGCGAGCAGTTGCCAGCCGCCCTTCCAATACACCAATTGGGTTCCTTCCGGCACGCTATTACCTTTCATAGTTATCGGTTCGACGTTTGGGCGGCAGCAGTACCGCACACTTCAACTACATGCGAGTGGATCGAACTTTCCGATCTCGACCGCCTTCCTGTCAGTACTGTGCTCAGGAAGGGCGTCCGTTTGGTAAACCTGAGTCGGCAGCGCTCAGCAACCGGCCGCCGCGCCGCCGCGTCGGTTACGTAGGCTGGCCGGCAGTCGGCCAGCGCGTGGCCCTTTTTTTGACGGGTAATCCCGGCTAGACTAAATTGGGGAGCGAGTAAACATGCGGCTTTGTCTTGCAGTGGTGTTCGTGCTTGGTTTTGCGGTTGCTCCTTCGTTCGCTCAGAACGAGTCCGTTGCCGCTCCGCGGCCGGCCCCGGCGCCCCAAGTTGGTCCAGTTGCGCCGGCATCGCCATCAGACGCTCAGGCCGCTTCGGGTCAAGCTCCTGGTCTAAAGACTCGCACAGATCGACAGGATGCTGTTGGCCCATACAATGTAGCTCCGGGAACAAGAATCCTGTTGAGCATGATCAACAGTGTCAGCACGAAACAAGCTCGTGTCGGCGACCGAATCTACCTTGAGACCGCCTTTCCCGTGCTGTCCAGCAACAAAATCGTAATTCCTCAGGGTAGCTGGGTAACCGGCACAGTCACCGACGTCAAACGACCCGGAAGAGTGAAGGGTAGGGGCGAACTGCAGGTGCGCTTTGACTCGCTCACACTGCCGAACGGCGTTAACCGCGATTTTCGCGCGGACCTGGGATCCATTGACGCGCGCGACGACCAAACCCTGAAGCCGGAACAGAGCAAGATCTCTGGCCCCGGCGACAAGAAGGGCGATGTGGGCACTGTAATTGGAGCCACTACTGCCGGGACGGTAATTGGGTCAGGCATTGGGGCGGCGGCTGGGAACGCAGCGCGAGGAGCGGGAATTGGCGCTGGTGCCGGGGTGGCAGCGGGCCTGCTCGGGGTACTTCTGACACGCGGTCCGGACGCAACTTTGAGCAAAGGTTCCACAGTTGAAATGGTGCTGGACCGGACTCTGACCTATCGGGAAACCGATCTGGATTTTAGCAACGCGCCGCCGCGCGCTGCATTAAGCGAAGGCAGTTCGCGCAGTACTCAAACGCAACGCGGCTGGACGCCCCGCCTGCCGATTCCATAGCTCTGTGGCGGCCGGGTGGGGCACAGAGGACGACGATCCGGTAGCAATACCCATCACCGATATTCTTGATCTGCACAGCTTTGCTCCCCGGGACGTAAAGAATGCCGTAGAAGCGTACCTCGAAGAGGCGCACCGTCTCGGCTTTGTCGCACTTCGCATCATCCACGGCCGCGGAATAGGCGTGCAGCGTGAGATGGTTCGATCGGTTCTGAGCCGACTCTCTTACGTCATCGATTTTCGCGATGCCCCTGCGGAAGCCGGAGGGTGGGGCGCAACACTAGTTACATTGGCGCGCCGTTCAGAGCCCTAGAGGTTCGTTCCAATGCGATCCGAAGGCGATTTCGCTCAGAGGCTTTCTCTGACGTTTGGCGAGTTCTGCTTTTCGCGTTTGTTCCTGCAACTGGTTGGGGTCACCCAGATAACCGAGTGCTACGGCGGCGCCAATGTCGTAATCGTCCGGGATTCCCAGCTCTTTGCGTGCTTTCTCATGATCGAATCCCGCCATTGCATGGGCGTGCATACCCAGCGCTGTGGCCTGAAGCATCAACTGTGCAAGTGCCTGGCCTGCGTCATGTAATCCATAATAGTTGGGCGATCCATTATGAGAGAACGTCCGCTTAGCCGCCATAATGATCAAAACTGGCGCGCTGTTCGCCCATGCTTGGTTTGCTGGAACAAGTATGTCTAGGAATTGTTTATACGCCGTGCCGTCCGATTTTCTGGCAACAACAAATCGCCACGGCTGTTCATTATAGGAAGATGCGGCCCATCGAGCAGCCTCCAGCACAGCCTTAAGATCTCCGTTCGATACCGGCTGCAATGAAAAAGCGCGGGGGCTCCAGCGGCTACGAATCAGATCGTGCACGCTGGCCTGAGTATCGGCCTGTTTTTGAATGCTGATCGGGTTTACAACTTCTGTAGACATATGGAAGGACGTCAGCCAGCTAAGTTCAGCGCTAGCCCTCCTTCGATGCAGCTACCCGATCACGGGACGCAGAATGCGCTGGCGACTAGGATTCGACCGGCATCTCTTCCGGTTCCGCTGTGCCTTCACCGGTTTCCTGGCCTTCTTCAACCACAGGAGCGTAATAGTAATCGTGATAATAAGTGTACTTGCTGTAAAGCTCACCACGGCGTGCGCCGTTCACGACAACTCCCAAGACATTGTTTTCGCAAAGTGATTGAAGCGCCCTGGTGACCGAGTCAAAGGTCGTTGTCCCGATTCGTACCACCAAAACGGTTCCATCGCACATTGTGGCAAGCAGGTTGCCATCGGCGGCGAACAAAAGCGGTGGACTGTCAAGGATAACCCAATCGAAGTGGTTCCGCAGTTCCTGAATCAATGCCTTGCATTCTTTCAGGTTCAGGAGTTCTAGAGGGTTGGGAACCGATTCGCCTGCGGGCATAATGTAAAGATTGGTGCCCGCAATCTTCCGGATAACATCTGACAATCGCGCTTTCCCTTGAAGATATTCGGTGATCCCAGGCGAGGGAGATACCTGAAAGTTCTTGTCTACAGTAGGCCGCCGGAAATCGAAATCCGCGAGTAGGACGCGCTTATCTGCAAGCTGTGATTGCGTCACAGCCAAGTTCATCGCGGTGAACGATTTTCCTTCCGCAGGAGATGCGCTTGTAACCACCAACGTATGCAATGGTTGGATCGTCTGCATGTGATTCAGGCGCGTGCGGATGGTCCTGAATTCTTCTGCCGGAGCTTCTCGAGGATTTTGCGGGCTGACAAGCAAAGCTTCCTTCGCCGGATTGTAAGGCGACACGGCTGCGTTGGCGATGACCGTTTCCATGTCATCCACATCAGCGTCTACATCGATTCGGGCTGCGTGGATTGGAATTTCAGAAAAACCGTTCGCCTCAACGGGCGTTTCCGGTTCCAAAAATGTCGGAGCAGGCGCGACTCTTGGCGGTCTGGGAGTTTCAACTCTTTCCTGCTGCGCCGCTTTGCGCAATGCATCGTGAACACGGCTCATGAAGCTTATCCTTTGCCTAAGTAATATCGCGCCATGGAAACCGCGATAATCGCAAAACCTGCAAGCGTTGCGGTTGCCCAACTTACCCACATGACCTGTTTCCGGCGTTGTACAACAACGTCGTTCTCCAGCAGAGGAATGCTGCCGAGAATTGAAAGCTGCGTGTAAAGGCGAGCGTCCTTCAGATTCTTCAACGAGGTGTCCTTTACCTCGCGAACCGCCACAAGTAAGATTCCCAACACTAATCCCACCACGGCCCCGATAGGAACTATCCTGCTTCGCTTTGGCTCCGTGGGCGTAGTAGGCAAGGATGCCTGGTCGAGCACTTCAAGCGTCTCGCCTTGCTTGCGTGTTTCCATATCGATGGATACCGCAGAACGTTCGCTCTTTGACTGGAATTCCAAATAGCGCGCCCTTGCCATATCGCGCTCGCGCTGCAGATCCTCATATTCCTTCTCACTGGCCGATGTGCCCAGCCGTCCCTGATAGGTGCGCAGATCCCCATTGGTCGATGCAATATCACGCTGGATCAACTGGGCGTCCATGGCGTTTGCCTTCAACTGAGTCTGCAAGCGGTCGATCTGGTTCTGTATATCCATCCGCTCATTTGTCAAGTTTGCGTTGTCCGCCGGCGAGGCATCGATTACTGTAGGCTTCTGCTTCGCAGCGTCATCCCGCTGCTTTTTCAACCACACAAGGCGGTCTTTAGCGTCCTGCAGATCGGGATAGTCGTCGGTGTACCGCTCTTTCATGGAGTCGATTCTGTCTTGCAGAGTGGATATCTGCCCATCCAGATCCGCAACTTTTGCATTGCGCGCAAGAGACTGTTGGGAAGTGTTTCGCAGACTTGCCATACGCTCCCTGGCGATCCGCATCTCCTGCTCGAGCATCATACGTTCCTCTGTCTTTCGATTGGCAGATGCGGTCAATCCGTCTAAGCGGCCATTTAGTGCATTCATTGCCTGCATGTTGCTGGCCTCTTCTTCCGGCAGATGCCCGGCGTATTTGGCGCGAAAATCGTCCAGCTTCTGCTCCAACAGGTCCAGGTCGTGCTTAGCCTGCTGGCCCTCGTCGCTCAGGAATTGGTGAGCTTGCTGTTGGCTTTCGACGCCCTCCGTCGTGCTCAGGGACATAAGCCGGGACACGATGTCCTGGCAAACCTTCTGCGTCACGTATTTATCTGATTTGTACCGGAATCCGACCATCATCGTGGGCAGAAATCTCTGCCCGGCTGAGGTGCCGCCCGTCCCCTGGATGATCACATCTGACTTCATCTTTTCGATGACGTCTTGCATTGGGGCATTTTTCAGCTCCTTTTTGTACAGCCCGTAAGTGTTGATCAGCGATGTCAGGGTGGAGCGGCTGTAAATGGTCTGCGCCATGGAACTGATTCGGTCCGCAACATCCTGACTGGTGACGTTCGGAATCAACGATTCGGAAATTTGCTGTGGCGTCACGCGAATGGACGCCGTCGAGATAAACACGTCGGGCAGCGAATAGGCAACTACTACCGAAACCACCAACCCGGCAAACGCCGGAGCTATGATCCAGCGAAAATTCCGCCTGAGGATGTCGATGTAGTCCTCGAAATCATAAGCCCGGCGAGGGACCGCAATACTGTCCAACATATATCTGTCCGCTCTCCTGCCTTAAGGGACCACAACGTGGTCACCCGGCTCCAGTTGAATATTCTGTTCCATATGCTTGCCGTGAATGACCTCTTTGTAACTGAAAGGAATCCGCTTGTCACCCCGCAGAATATAGATCTTCTTGGAGTTTGCAAAATCCTGTAGGCCGCCCGCCTTACTGATTGCTTCCAATACCGTTGTCGGCACCACGAGAGGATATTCCCCGACCCGCGCAACCAAGCCGTCCATGTAGTAACGCTTGCTCCCTACCTCTTGTACTGTCACGGTCACTAACGGCTTCACCACATACTTTTTCAAAGAGTCAGCGACAACGTCTTGCACGTCATTCGGCGTTTTTCCTCCGGCCGGCAGATCGCCCACCAGGGGCAGCGTGATTTTCCCGTCCTGATGGACAGCGACGGGACCGGAAAACTCGGGCTCATTCCACACCCGGATATACAGAACATCTGCAGGTCCAATCTTGTACGTCCCCGAATCCACCGGCGCGCCAGCCCCTGTGGGAATCGGCGCGGTCGCAACCTTCTTATCGGCCGCGGTATTGGATTGGGTCGTCGCAGGAGGCGGCTGATCCTGTGCCGAAGCTCCTAACGCAACAGCGAATAACAATACTGCAGAAGCGGAAATTACTTTGTGCCACGAAGCGAATCGGTTCATTGATTTTTGGATGGGTGCCTCAACACGGGAGCCTTAGAGGCCTATATCTCTGAGTTTACTAAGTTTTTCGGTCCATTTGGAACTGCCGAACTGCTCATTCACTGGCTCAGGCGTCGTTCGGCCCCGCTGGCAGACGGCTGGTATGGACCCTCAGTTCGAGACATCGGCACCCAAACCTCCATCGGCGTTGGCTCACGGTTTCCGATTGCGTAGTATGGAATAAAGGTCAGCATAGCTGGACGTTTGACACGGGTTCTCGCAACGGCCAATGCTTCGTAAAGCGGCTCGTCCCCCACTGTTTTTTCGGCTGCTGAGCCATTTACCTTTAGCACCGTAATGCCGCCCAAGAGGTCTTTCCGGACGTCTACGGTACTAAAACTATTCGCTTTGTAGAAAACGTCCGAAAGCGCAACTCCCCCTTGGTCTATTTGCTCCAAGGCATAAATGAGGGGTCCGCGCTGCATTGCGATCCGCCCATACGTATCCGCAACCTTGGGGTTGGAAACCATGGGCGTCGGTTGCATTGTCAGATCCAAAGTGATGGAATCGCCTTTTTGCCAGGTCCTGCTGATTGCAATAAAGGACCCTCGGTGAAAGTTTGAAGTCGAATATTGCTGTCCGTTAACCTGGACATCAGCCCCCGGCGCCCATGCTGGCCAACGCAGATAAACCGTAAAATCGGTGGCCCGCGCCGGATCCACGGTCACATGAATGTCGCCGCTCCAGGGATAGTTTGTGGCCTGTGTGAGTTTGAGGCGCGTTCCATCCTCAAGATGCCAGTCAAGCTCTGAGTTGTGATACAGATTGACAAATACGCCGTCACGGCCCATCGCGTAGAAATATCCGGGCAAGGATTCGAAAAGCCGCTCAATGTTTGGCGGACAGCACGTCGTGTCGTACCAGGGGTTGCGCAGTTTCTCGCCACTGGAGGCCAGCGGATTTCTGTAACAATACAGGGTGCCGGAGAGCGACATGCCCGAGTTCACACCGTTATACAGCGCTTTTTCGAGAACGTCGGCGTATCTGGCATCCCCCGTTACGGCCAACAGCCGGAAATTCCACATCACATTCGCAACGGCCGCGCACGTCTCCGCATAGGCCTGTTCGCTTGGCAATTCGTAGGGGTCGCCGAAACTCTCGCCGCCGGACCTCGACCCTACTCCGCCCGTAATATACATTTTGCGCATCGTCAGGTCGGTCCACAAAGAATCGAGCGTCTTCTTGTACGCCGGGTCACCCGACTCCGCGAAGTAGTCCGTCGCGCCTGAACTGGCGTAAAGCGCGCGCACCGCGTGTCCTTCAAATTCGGTCCGCGAAGTGAACGGCCGTCCGCTAAACGTGTACCGCACGTCCGATTCCTTCCACTTCATCCGGTCTCGCTCCACCCCGCTGAAAAGGTAGCGGACAAACTCTAGATACTTGGAATCGCCCGTCGTGCGATAGAGCTCCACCAGCGCCATCTCAAGTTCTGGGTGCCCCGTCATAAACGGCCTCTTCATAGGGCCGAAGTTGTCCACCACGTAATCGGCGAACTTTATCGCCGGATCAAGCAACGCTCGGCTGCCCGTGGCCCGGTAGTAGGCAATTGCGGCTTGAATCAGGTGCCCCAGGCAATAATCTTCATGCGACCGAACCAGTTCCGTGAACCGTAAATGCGCTTTATCGCCTACGTAATACGTGTTCAGGTACCCGCTTGGCTCCTGCGCCGCGACGATATCTGAAATCATCGAATCCACCTGCTGCTTCAGCTTCTGCTTTTCAGCATCGGTAGTTTCGTTCGAAGCCAGCGCCCACGAAGCCGCCTCAATCCACTTATAAGCGTCTGAATCGGTATAGAGCGGCCCCTTGCGCGGCACATTTTTGCGACCTGACAAGCGCCGGAAGTTATCCATCACTCCGTGTTCTTCCAACAACTCAAGCAGGGTCGGTAAACTGCGTTCGGTTGTCACCCGCCGTCGACTCGCCCAAAAACCGTCGCCTATATGAACCGCTTGAATCGGCACAGTATGCAGGCGCGCGTTCAGACTGTGGTCGAGATAAAGAATCCCTTCATTTCGCCACTCTTGCTCTTGCCCTTGACCGCGTACTATCACGAATGCCAGGGCACTGAGCGCAAGCGCCGCAATCAAGTGCTTCATAACGACTTTAGATGACGATAGACGAGCGATACTGGCAAACCCACAACGTTGTGGTAACAACCTTCGAGCGACCGGACAAACTTCGACGCGAGGCCTTGAATCGCGTACCCACCCGCCTTACCGAATGGCTCCCCGCTTCGAGTGTACTCCGTAATCTCGTCGTCCGTAAGGTCCGCGAACCAGACCCTGGTACTCGCCACGTCTACAATCTCGTTTTCGGCCGTAAGAATACAGATTCCGGTGTGCACCCAATGGTCTCTGCCCGACAACAGCCGGAGCATCCGGGCAGCGTCCTCCTCGTCAACCGGTTTGCCGAAAACTTCGTTACCGACGCAAACTTCCGTGTCGGCTCCCAGCACGATGTCGCCGGGCCGGCAGCCCGCCGCATGCGCCTTGTCCTTAGCCAGCCGTTTAACTAGGCTGACCGGATCTTCGTCCGCTCTTCGATTCTCCGGCACCGGCGCCGCCCGCACCAGGTGCTGAATCGCTGCCGATTCCAGCAACTCATGTCTGCGCGACGAACCCGAAGCCAGAATAAGCATTACTGCAACGGTAGCGAATGCAAAATCCCTCGAATCAGGAGTGTGTCCTTCTCTGTTATCCTCGGAAGTTAAGAGGCGGCGCTTGCGGCGGGCTTTTTCTCGTCGCGTGTGCTCCCAATATTAGAGGTTCTAGATGTCTGGACATAGTAAGTGGGCCACAATCAAGCACAAGAAAGCGGCCCTGGACGCCAAGCGCGGTAAGGCTTTCACTCGCTTGATCAAAGAAATCATGATCGCGGCGCGCAACGGCGGCGATCCCGATATGAATCCCCGCTTGCGCACCGCCATAACCGCTGCCAAAGGGGTCAGCATGCCTGCCGAAAATATCAAGCGCGCCATCATGCGCGGGACCGGTGAACTCGAAGGTGGCCAGATCGACGAAATTCTCTTCGAAGGCTACGGCCCTGGGGGCGCGGCGGTCTTGGTCAATGTTGCAACCGACAATCGCAACCGGACCGTGAGCGAGATTCGCCATGTTTTTTCGAAAAACGGTGGCAACCTCGGTGAGCAGGGAAGTGTCGCCTGGATGTTCGAGCGCAAAAGCCAGATTCTAGTCGACGCCAACAACGCTACGGAAGACCAACTGATGTCAATCGTCCTCGACGCGGGCGCCGATGACATTCGCGATCAGGAGGGCGCCTGGGAAATCCTTTCACCGCCTGAGGCGCACGAGCAAGTTCTCCAGGCACTCGAAAAAAATAAGATTCCAACGGAATCAGCAGAAATCGCCATGGTCCCCAAGAACACTGTCAAGCTGGAAGGCAAGAACGTGCAGGCCATGTTGAAGCTGTACGACGCGCTGGAAGAACACGATGACGTTCAGAACGTCTATGGCAATTACGAAATCGACGCTGCCGAAGTAGAAGCGCTGGCTTAAGCGCCTGTGAGAATTGTTGGAATAGACTGCGGAACCGAGAAGACCGGCTATGGCGTAGTGGAGTCCGACGGGCGCTGCCACCGGCTCGTCTGCGCAGGTGTCATTCGCACCCGCAGCATCGATCCTCTAGAGCAAAGGCTGCAATGCATCGCCAGTGAACTTCGTAGTATCTTGCATCAGTTTGAACCCGATTCTTTTGCCGTCGAAGAAGTCTTTCATGCAATGAACGCCAAGTCTGCGCTGAAGCTCGCGCACGTGCGCGGCGTGGCGCTCTTATTGGCAGCCGAAGCCGGGCTTGACGTCAACGAATACTCGCCTCTCGAAGTGAAAATCAGTGTAGTCGGCTACGGGCGAGCAGAAAAGCATCAGGTGCAAATGATGGTTCATTCCCTGCTGGGCATAGGTCCAACGTTCCACTCCCACGATGCTACGGACGCCCTCGCTGTCGCCATTTGTCACGGCACACGAGCGAATTTCCCCGTTGCGGCCGGAGCGCCCCGATGAGATTCATCGTCTTTGCCCTTGCTTCATGCGCTTCGCTTCTCGCTCTTACACCCAAACTCACTTACACGCGAAGCTTCCCCGGCAGCACGCCGGAATACTTGTGCGTCGGCGTAGATCGTACCGGCGCTCTCGAATATAAGGAGTCGCCCTCGGACGACCGCCCGCTCAAAGCGCAATTGTCCGATTCCGATGCGGCGTCGCTCTTTACCATGGCTGAGAAGCTCAATTATTTCAAGTCGCCCTTGGAATCAGGTCTTAAAGTTGCGAATACCGGCAAAAAGACATTCCGATACGAAGACGGCACTGGTCCCGGAATGGAGGTGACGTTCAATTACTCCCTCAACGAAACGGCACAGCAGCTAGAGGAGAGGTTTGAAGAAATCGCTCAATCGGAGCGGGCCTACATTGAACTGGAGCAAACTGTGCACTACGACCACCTAGGTATCAATGATGCTCTCGCGGAGGTCGAATCTCTTTGGCTTCGTAAACAACTTGCCGCGCCTAAACAGTTTCTTCCGCTTCTGACGCGCATAAGCACCCGCGAGACTCTCATGCATCTGGTGCGCGATCGCGCCGCGCGTCTGAAGGACGAGTTCGAGGCCGCTCCCGAGTCCGCCGCCGGCACCAAACAAAAATGAGCCTTGCATGACCAGCCCAAACGGCCCCCAGCCGTTCGAACGCGTCATCTGGATTGTGCTCGATAGCGTCGGCATCGGCGCCATGCCGGACGCGGCCGCTTTTGGAGACGATGAGGGAAGCGACACACTTGGCAACATTGCGCGCCTCCGTCCTCTGCAACTTCCGAATTTGTGTGATCTCGGGCTCGCGAATATAAAGCCGTTGACTGGCTTGCCTGCGGTGGAACGTCCTGCAGGCGCTTATGGTAAATGCACGCTGGCTTCGCCTGGGAAAGACACCACCACTGGTCATTGGGAGATGGCCGGTATCATCCTCCAGAGGCCTTTCCCTGTTTATCCGCAAGGCTTCCCGGCGGATGTGATGCAAGCCTTCGAAGCGCGCATCGGCCGTAAGACTCTAGGCAACAAGGCTGCTTCCGGGACCGAGATCATTCAGGAGCTCGGCCTGGAACACCAGCGCACCGGTTGGCCCATTGTCTACACTTCCGCCGACAGCGTCTTCCAAATAGCCGCGCACGAAGCTGTCGTCCCGCTGGACGAGTTGTACGCCATGTGCGGTACCGCCCGCGAAATCTTGCGCGGACCCAACGAAGTGGGCCGGGTTATCGCACGGCCATTCGAAGGCGAACCGGACCATTACACCCGTACGCCAAACCGCAAGGATTTCGCCGTTCCGCCCCCTGACGGCATGCTCCTCGATCAGCTCTGCCGCACTGGCGTTCGCGTATATAGCATTGGCAAAATTGCCGATATTTTTCTCAATCGCGGCATCGCGGAATCCGTCAAAACCAAGAACAATGCGGACGGCATGCAGAAGACGGTCGAAGCCATGCGCCGGCAATCGCAAGGCCTCATTTTCGTCAATTTGGTCGACTTCGATCAGCAGTTCGGACACCGTAATGACGTGGAGGGCTACGCGCGCGCGCTAGAAGCGGTAGACGGCTGGCTCCCTTCGCTCACCCTCAACAGCCGCGACCTGGTGTTCCTCACAGCGGACCACGGTTGCGATCCTACAACCCGCTCGACCGATCATTCGCGCGAATACACGCCTCTATTGGCCTACGGACCGACTGTGAGAGGCGGTATCAATTTAGCTACTCGCGCAACACTGGCCGACATCGGTCAGACGGTCGCGGACAACTTCGGAACGCACATCCCGGCCGGAGCCAGCTTCCTCCGCGACCTTCAGAAAGGAAACTGATTCACTTCGCAGCCTATGAGACGGCGCATAATGGCGGCCAACTGGAAGATGTACAAAACCGCCGAGCAAACAACTGCTTTTTTTGAGCAATTCATCCCCTTGCTGGACGGCAAGGAAAGCGCTGAAATCGTGATTTGTCCGACGGCGCTCAGCATTCCGGCGGCTGTCCAGGCAGTTTCCGGAACCAATATTTGCATCGGCGGCCAAAATTCCTACTGGGCCAAAGAAGGAGCTTTCACCGGCGAAGTCTCAGCAGAATTGCTGCGTGCCGCTGGCGCCTCCTGGGTAATCGTGGGACACAGTGAACGCCGGCAGTGCTTTCATGAGACAGATGCCGACGTTCTCAAGAAAACCCAAGCGGCTTTGGAGGCCGGCCTGTCTCCTATCATCTGTATCGGCGAGCGCCCTGAGGACCACAAAGCCGGTAAAACGAACGACGTCATTATTCGCCAGTTCGCCGCTGGAGTTGCCGGTCTCACCGAAGAGCAGTTTGCAAAAGTGGCCATTGCTTACGAGCCCATCTGGGCTATTGGCACCGGCCAAACAGCGACTCCCGAGATCGCCTCGGACGCCCACAAACTCGTCCGGTGCGAGGCCGAGAAGCGCTTCGGCGCTGAAGCGGCCCAAGAACTGCGCATCATGTACGGCGGCAGCGTCAAGCCGGACAATATAGGAGGGCTTATGCGCGAGCCCGAAATCGACGGCGTTCTCGTCGGCGGCGCCAGCCTCGACCCGCGGTCCTTTGCCAGCATTGCCAAAGCTGGGTAATTGGCCGTAAGGGTGGCTGTTGAAAGCTACCTCGTCGAATAATCCAAACGGGACCCTGACTATTGGCCGATAACGGGTACGTAGACAACAAAATGCAAGCGCGAAACGGCTCGTTATTGCTGGCTGACACTCAAGAAATACCCGGAGGGGCTAACGGCAGCCACTCTGAAGTTAAACAACAGCCATCGAGGAAAAACGAAAGATTCGCGCCGCCCATTCCGCAAACCCTGGCAGACGTCGGTTTGCCCAGCTCTTTAATCGAGCAGCTTATTCTGAAGTTCCTGTACTTCAACGGCGACCTGGTAGCCAGTGAAGTGAGCCGGCTCATGGGCCTACGATTCAGCTTGATCGAGAACCTGATCGAAGGTCTCAAGCTTCAAACCTTCGTGCAAGTAAAAAGTTCTCGCGGATATGGACCGGTATCCGCGATACTTTCGCTGACCGAAGCGGGCAGGCGCATTGCAAGAGACTACCTCGAAAGCAATCAATACGTCGGTCCCGCGCCCGTGCCCGTTGCTCAATACGAAGTCGCTATAAATGCCCAGCGAATGCCTTCAAAATGGCTGACACGCGAACGGTTGGCGGCGGCTTATGCGCAGCTAGTCATGACCGAGTCCATACTCGATCACATCGGTCCTGCCATCAGCTGCGGCAAATCTTTTCTCATCTACGGCCAGCCCGGAAACGGCAAAACACAAATTGCCGAGGCTTTGGCCAACATTTCTACTTCCGATATTTACGTGCCCTATGCCCTTGAATGTCAGGGCAACATCATCCAGCTTTACGACCCGATCTATCACAAGCTCGCACGCAGCTACGAAGATGCGAACGACGGCGCTGAACTTGATGGGCGCTGGGCCCCCTGTAAGCGACCCTTCATCGCCACGGGAGGCGAGTTGTCGCTGTCCATGCTCGATCTCAGCTACAACAAGATCTCAAAAATCTACGATGCGCCTTTTCAATTGAAGGCCAACAACGGGATTTATCTCATCGACGATTTTGGCCGGCAGAAAGCGAGCTCGACAGAAATCCTCAATCGATGGATCGTTCCCATGGAGCGCCGCATTGATTACCTCTCGTTTGAGAACGGCGGTAAGATGACGGTTCCCTTCGAGACCTTCCTGATTTTCTCCACTAATCTCACACCGGATAAGCTCGGAGACGAAGCCTTCCTGCGCCGAATACAATACAAGATGCTGCTCAGAAGTCCAGATGAAGCAGAGTTCCGAACAATTTTCTGCAAGGTTGCTGAATCAAACGGGCTAAGCACATCAGAGGATCTGCTCGACTCATTTATAACCAAACACTACCTGGATTCCAAAAAACAGTTCCGGAGATGCCATCCGCGCGACGTGATTTCTCAGGCCGTTGACTACATCCAGTTCAAGCGGCTCCCTTATGAGTTGACCGGAGACGTGCTGGACGTAGCTTTCGCCGGGTGCTTCCCTGTGCTGACTGAACTAAGCACGACGTAACCATCCTCACTCGCGGCCGTTCTCCTCATCTTTCGGCGCCTCTTTCCCCGGCAGGTCATACGGATTCTCATGCACCCGCTCACGGATACCGGCGTTCAGCGTTTTTGCCAGCGATATGCTCGCATCGCCAAATCGATTGCGAATGTGATCGACGGACCGGAACGCTTGCCGGAGACGCGCTGTTTGTGGCTCCTCTAGCAAGTTCATCTGGCCCTCCTCGCGCTTTAGCGTTCCCCCGTACACTCCCAAAAGCCGGATTGGCGTCTTCGAATCCCAGGCCTTGCGAAACAGTCCAATTACTGCGGCCGCAATTTCCCGATCAAGCTGCGTGGCATGGTCCAATGTGCAAGCGCGCGTGATAGTCTCGAAATCTTCATTCCGCAGCTTCAACTGAATCGTTCGGGCATAGAGCTGTTGCTCCCGCAACCGCTTGGCTACCATCTCCGACAACTTCGTGAGCGTCGTTTCCAGCTTGGCCGCATCCGCGGTGTCTTTTCCGAATGTATGCTCATGGCTGATCGATTTTGCGTTCTCGCGCTCACCGACTGGTGCATCGAACCAGCCTCCAGAGTCCTCGCCGCGCGCTTTGCCCGCCAGCGCCAGACCCCAGCGGCCAAAATGCGAAGCAAGCAAACTCTCGTCCAGCTTTCCCAAATCGCCGACATAGCGAATGCCCAGTTGATGCAGCGCGGCTTCGGTTTTCTTGCCGACCCCCGGAATCTTGCGTACCTCCAGCGGCGCAAGAAACCGCGCCTCATTTCCCGGCAATATACAGAGCACTCCGTTCGGCTTCGCCTGGTCGGACGTAACCTTCGCCACCAGCCTGGAGGACGCGAGCCCCAAGGAACAGTTCAAATTGGTCGCTTCGCGAATCGCCTCATGCAGCGCATGACCAGCGCGCATTGGCGGCCCGTGCAGGCGCTCTGTCCCGGTCAGGTCCAGATAAGCTTCGTCTATCGACGCCATCTCAACCAGCGGTGAAAACCGGTTCAGCACGGCAAAGACTTTCTTCGAATACTCGCGGTATCGCGCCGGGATTCCTTCTACAAATGTGGCATGCGGGCAGAGCCTTGCCGCGGTGCGCAACGGCATGGCGGAATGTATCCCGAACTTCCGAGCCGCATAAGAAGCCGCTGCTACAACGCCTCGCTGGTCTGCCTTACCGCCCACTACAACCGGCTTGCCTTTCAGAGACGGGTCGAATAGCTCCTCCACGGACACAAAGAAGGCATCCATATCCACATGGCACACCAGCCGCTGCATAGGACTTATTTATTTAGTGTCGCCGCTAGCACGCGTGGAAATCCAGCCAGGTCTAAAACGACCTCAAACTCGCTCCATCGCCCGCTTAGCATGTCGCGCACGCCTGCGAGCGATTGATATCCGAGTTCCATCATCAGCCGTCCACCCGGCTTCAGCGCGATGGCCGCTTCGGTCGTGAGCCGTTGATATATCTCAAATCCACTCTCGCCTGCAAACAGCGCTATGTCAGGTTCCCAATCGCGCACCTCCGCCTGCATATTCGCGGCATCGGCGCCCGGCACATACGGCGGATTCGAAATCAGCAGATCGATGCTGCGCGGCGGCACGGCGCTTAACAGATCAGCCGCAAACCAGCTCACCCGTGCACCGTACTTCGCTCGGTTGCCGCTCTGCGACTTGCAGCGCTGCTATTGAAATATCCGAAGCCAAAACAGAAGCTCCTGTTTCGAGCGCCACGGAGATGGCAATTGCGCCCGAACCCGTTCCCACGTCCAACACCCGCACTGGAAGCTGCTTTCTTACATACGCGATCGCCGCTTCCACCAGGTGTTCCGTCTCGGGGCGGGGAATCAGCACTGCTTCGTCCACGTAGAAGTCGCGCCCGAAGAACTCCTGCCTATGCGTGATGTATTGGGTTGGTTTTCCCTTCAACCGCTCATTCAAGTACCGGCCGTAGTGAATCCAGGCGAGCTCCGTCAGTTCGTCGCCGCTATGAGCGTAGAGATACGCACGATCGCGCCGTACGGCATGACACAACAAAACCTCCGCCGTGAGACGCGGAACGGAAATTGAGGCTTTGTCCAGAATCTCAGCGCCCTGCTGCAGGGCAGTTTGCAAAGTCACGCGGATGACATCGCCAGGCGCGCGATGGGCTGCTCGTTAAGCGGCTCGGCCTTGGCCGCCCTGGTCGCGCAAAAGTTCAGATTGATAGTAATTGGTGAGAGCGTCGACAACCGGCTGCAGCCTGCCTTCCATAACCAGGTCAAGCTGATGCAGCGTAAGTCCAATCCGGTGGTCGGTCACGCGGTTTTGCGGAAAATTGTAGGTCCGGATCTTCTCGCTTCGGTCACCCGTCCCCACCATGCTCTTTCGCTCGGCGCCAATCTGGGCTTGCTGCTTCTCGAGCTCCATCTGATAGAGCCTCGATCGCAACACCTGCATCGCCTTTGAGCGGTTCTTGATTTGCGATTTTTCGTCCTGGCACGAAACTACCGTGTTGGTTGGCAGATGCGTAATGCGCACGGCCGAATAGGTTGTGTTTACCGACTGGCCACCGGGTCCGGAGGAACAGAAGGTATCGATTCGAATGTCCTTCGGATCAACCTGCACGTCCACTTCATCCGCTTCCGGCATCACCACCACGGTGATGGTGGATGTATGCACACGACCCTGGGTCTCTGTCGCCGGTACGCGCTGCACCCGGTGCACGCCGCTCTCGTATTTCAGCCGGCTATAAACTTTATTCCCGCTGATCATCGCGATCACTTCGTTCAATC
This sequence comes from Terriglobia bacterium, assembly GCA_963846025.1. Taxonomy (GTDB): domain Bacteria; phylum Acidobacteriota; class Terriglobia; order Bryobacterales; family Bryobacteraceae; genus Bog-105. The sequence goes on from CAWJUG010000001.1 coordinate 136,911, forward strand.
CGCCGACCGACGATTCGCTCAGCGACGTGATCTCCACTTTCCAGCGCTGTTCTTCCGCGTACCGCGAGTACATACGAAACACTTCGGCGGCGAACAGCGATGCCTCATCGCCGCCAGCACCCTTCCGGATCTCGATGATGATGTTCTTCTCATCGTTCGGGTCTTTGGGTAAAAGCAGCAGTTGCAGGTCTTGTTCGAGAGCAGCTACTTGCGGTTCCAGGCGCGTCACTTCCATCTCCGCCATCTGCCGGAGTTCGGGGTCGCTCTCGGTCAGCATGGCGCGCGCGTCCTTCAGTTCCTGCTCGGACTTCTGATACTCGCGATATTTACTCACCACCTCAGCCAGTTCGCTCTGCGCCTTGGTCGTTTTCCGGTACTGCTCCGAGTCGCCGATAACGGACGGGTCCGCCATCTTGGCCGTCAATTCGGTGTACCGCGCTTCTGCTTCGTTTAATCTGTCTCGGTATTGCATGGTCGCGGTCCGCCGCTATCCTGTTCTGTTTGTTTAGGCAATGACCAGTTGTCCGCCCAACTTCTTTTCCAGTTCCATGGCCCGCTGCAGCGCCTGAATCGCGACTTCGGCCTGTTCGTTGGAGGGCGGCTGGGTGGTTACGCGTTGCAGCCACAACCCCGGCTTGGTCAGTATTGCCATGAGCCCACTACGCCGCTTTGCCGCGAAGCGGATGATCTCGTAGCTGATGCCCACGATTACCGGAAGAAGCGCAATTCGCGCCACCAGCTTCAACCAGAAGTTGTCAATGGGCAGAAACAAGTAGGCGATCATCGCTACAATCAGCACCACCACCAGAAAACTCGTCCCGCAGCGCGGATGCCATGTCACGAACTTCTGCGCATTCTGAACGGTCACGGGTTGGCCCGATTCGAAGTTGAACACCACCTTGTGCTCCGCGCCATGATATTCGAACAGCCGGTGCATCTCCTTCATGCGCGATAGCAGATACATGAACCCAAGGAAGATCGCGATTCGTATACCGCCGTCCATCGCATTAATCGCGACGCGGCCGCTCACCGCCGTGAAGTGATGCCCAAGCGTCGTCGCCAGGTAAAGCGGCACAAATTTGTAGAGCCCGAGCATAAACAGCAGAGAAAACCCGATCTGCAGAGCCATAGCCAGCGGTCCAAGCTCTTTCTTCTCGCTCTTCGGCGCATCTCCGGACAAGCCTTCGAGCGCGCAATCGGCCGAAAACTTCAGCGCCTTCATCCCGAGCCACATCGCACCGCCCAAAGTTCCCAAACCGCGCAAGACCGGAAATTTGAACAGCGGATATCGGTCCGAAAGTTTAGTTAGTGGACTTTCGTCCGTCACAATCTCGCCGTTTGGCTTCCGTACCGCAACACAAAAGCTGTGGGGCGAGCGCATCATGACGCCTTCCATCACCGCTTGGCCGCCTATGAGTGTTGTCTCTTCGCCGTTCTCAAGCACAGGAAGCAACTGTATGTGCGTGAAAAGACGCACGAATCCGCGCAAATTCAAAAGGGGATCTCCGCTCGTATTATAGCCTGCTTGACGGGCTTTGACGCTGCCGGCGTCTCATTCGGCTACAACCGGCGGCTACAATGCGCTTCAGATATGGCGAAATCGCGCAGGCAATTTCTGTCCGGCACTTCACTCGGCCTACTGGCTGCAGCTGCTGCTTCAAGCGAAGGGATGCAAACGCCCGCCGGCGCACCTCCAGGCACGCCGCCGGCCTTCGGTACCGCGCCGCCCGCCGGACCCGAAGTGTCGCCACGGACGTTTGTCGAAGCGGAGAAGCTGGTTCAAATCACGTTAACTCCGCCTGAGCGTGTCGAAGCGGCTGAGAGTTGGCGAGTCTCGATGGCGCCGCTACTCGAACGGCGCACGGGTCCGCGCAGAGTGGAACTGGAACCAACTCTTGCGCCCTATTCGCGGGCCGATCCATCTCAGGCGTATCGTAAGGTTGGTCCCGATCGCAATCGCTTCGTTAGAAGCCGATCAGAACCCAAACCGCTGCCAGCCAACGATGAAGACATCGCCTTTGCGCCCGCCAGCCAACTCTCTCGCTGGATGGAGAGCCGCCAACTCAAGTCCCAACGTCTCACCGAGATCTACCTCAAACGTCTTCGCCAGTTTAATCCCAAACTCCGCTGCGCCATCACGTTAACAGCCGATCTCGCGCTGGAACAAGCCAAGCGCGCTGACGCGGAGATTGCCTCGGGTCACTATCGCGGCCCGCTGCATGGCATTCCTTGGGGCGCAAAGGATCTTCTGGACACGGCAGGAATTCCCACCACCTATGGCGCAGAGCCATTTCGGAATCGCATCCCGACGGAAGACGCTTCCGTTGTTAAACGTCTCAACGACGCGGGTGCTGTCCTCGTCGCCAAGCTGAGCATGGGCGCTCTCGCTCTGAATGACATCTGGTTTGGTGGCCAAACCATGAACCCTTGGCTTCTGCAGGAAGGGTCTTCCGGTTCGAGCGCTGGTCCTGGAGCGGCTACTGCAGCCGGTCTCGTCGGCTTTTCCATTGGCAGTGAAACAGGCGGCAGCATCATCGGGCCCAGCATGCGCTGCGGAGTTACCGGTCTGCGGCCTACTTTTGGCCGCGTTGCCCGCACGGGCGCCATGACTCTCTGCTGGTCGCTCGATAAGCTCGGCCCAATGACTCGCGGTGTCGAAGACACCCTTCTCGTTCTCGATGCCATCTCAGGACCCGATCCTGGCGATGTGTCGAGTGTCCCCAGCAAACTCGATTTCGACGCCGGCGAACCCGTACGAGGTCTGCGCGTCGGCTATTTCCCAGGCTGGATGAAAGAGGATCCCGCCACTGACGTTGATCGCGCCGCTCTCGAAACGGTCCGCAAACTCGGCATGGTACCCACCGAAGTTGCCATTCCCAACTGGCCGTATGACTCGCTTGAGCTCATTCTTTTCGCAGAAGCCGCCGCGGCATTCGAAGAACTCACACTGACGCACGGCATCGATCAACTGAAGATGCAGGTGCCGGATGCGTGGCCCAATATCTTTCGTCAGTCACGTTTCCTATCTGCAATCGATTTCGTGCAGGCGGATCGTTTTCGCCGCAAGGTCGCGGCTCAAATGGCGCACGTCTTCTCTGAGGTAGATCTGCTTCTCGTGCCTTCGTTGCGTGATGAAATGCTCACCATCACAAACTTCACCGGTCACCCATCACTGACGTTGCGCGCCGGGTTCATCGAAGTTTCGCAAGCCCGCAGCGATTGGGCTCCCGATCCGAAGAATCCCCTACCGACATTCAATCCGCCACGCCGTGTGCCACACGGTGTGACACTGATAGGCAGGCTCTTCGAAGAAGGCACGCTCGGCCGTGCCGGTCTAGCTCTGGAGCGCAGTTTTGGAGTCGCCGCCGCACGGCCGCCAGGCTTTTAAACCCGAATGATCGCACTGCAAAGCTACTGGAATCGGATGGCTACTTCCGAGCCGTAGCGGCGGTAATCGGAGAATTGCATTGAATTCCATTCGCGGTGTCCCGAATTTTCGTATGACACGGCATACTCGCCGGCGCTGGGAAGCAGCCACATCCTACCGTTCAGGTCCACCTCTTTAAGAACTACGTTCCAACGAATCTCGGATATTCCCATTTGGAACGGAATGCTTGTGGAGATTCTTTCGATCTTCAGAATTTCGCCGCCAGCTTCCGATACCCAGACTTTGCTCCGGAATGGCACACGGTAATGATGAGATTTCACTTCCAGGTCCCAGGGGCTCTCGTTCCCCCCTATCTCTACCTCGTAGACCGCCGTAGGAACTCCGTTCAGGTCGGCGTACATATCAAACGTAGGTGTTTGCGTACTAAGTAGCATTTGGGTCTGCTGCAACAGTGTTCCGAACTCGCCTTCTGACCAGGCGCCCGCAAGGCTCGACATGCTCGGACGCATTTTCGTGTTTTGCCGAATATCGGCGTAGTGCTCCGTCCCGTTCTCAAAAGAAACTGTCGCCGTCACTGTGTCGATTTGTTTGCCTGTTTCGGCCCCTAAGGAGCCTTTGAAGCGTTGGATCTGTTCGTTGCAGACAAACGAACGCAGGCTGGAGTAGATCGCCTCGTTTGTGTCTCTAGCTTTAGCCAAAATGCTTTTACTTCTGTCAGCAATTTCGCCCGCAGCCGCTGATGTGGCAGCCGGCTTTGAGGCGCTCGCGGTGTCGGCCGCTGGAGCATCGTTTCGGACGGCCGCGGAATCTCCAAAACAAGGACAACTCCAGATCAGCCAAGTAAAGACACACGTGTACTGAGCTATTTTCTTTAACATTTTTTTCTTGCGCGAACGCCAAAATCCGCCGTCAGCGCTGGACGCTATGTCTCCGCGCTCGCAGCGCACACACTCAGGAAAGTCCGATAGCGTTGCTGTAAGAACCTCATCGGAACTGCAGGCCACGCTTTGAAAGAATTCCTGCGTGGAAGCGACGGATTTGTCAAAAATTTAGCAGCCCGTCAAACACCTGACGCAGCGTAGGAGGAGGGAACTAATTGAGCCTAATGCGGAAAAGACCGGTGGTTCATTCTGTGAACGCCACTTGAACACGACTAAGGCGCTTGCCGCATAAGATCAACGACACTGCGAGCGCAAGTTGCTTTTTTGTGAGCGATGTTGACCTGATTTCAGGCGGCGATTTGTTGATTTTGAGGCGGCGGCGCGGTGTCCAGCTTCTTTCCGCAACCTTCAGCTTCGTTTCTATGAGCTGAAGACGCTTTTCGGCATGCGCTACGGCGTATTTGTGCTGTTCGATGTCGCGATTTTCTTTCGCATCGCGACGTTCTTCCTGCTTTTCGCCCGTTGCTGCGATTCAAAGCCAGCCTGCGCTTTGAGCCTTTCTTTTTTATGCTTTGAGAGTTCGTTAGAGTAACGCTGAAACGCCCGGTCATGGTGCGCCTGGTAGCGCGTGTAGCGTTCGAGCTCCGGGCGCACAACCAGTCCGACTTCGGCATTCTTGACGTCTTCGCGGGAGCGCTCCATAAAGACAAAGCAAGGGTCCTGGAGGTTGCGGGCGCGGCGGGACATCCAGAACGATTCGGCCATTTTCTTCACCAGTTCGACTTCGAGCGTGCCGACGGGTTGTTCTTCCACAATGAGCTGGTCGAGAAAATCATCGAAGGTGTCTTGATCCTCGCTGTCGATGACTCGGAAGCGCCCGGTCAACCCGTGGACCGCGCGATTTTGGGAGACCTTGGCTTTGCCTTCCGGAGAGGTCGGCCCGGTTGATTTTTGCGCGTTCGCGCGATTGGAAATGAGTTTGCGCCAGGAGGTAGGCATGCCCGAATTATGAAAGCAGGGCGTGCGGGAAAGGCAGCGGGCGGGGTTAAGGCGTTGGTAAGCGGGCGAGATATGGTTGAAGCAATTTCTGTGAACGCGGAAATGCAATTCGTCACGAGCAGGCGATGATTCGGCAGGATCGGGATACCTGTCGATCGTCCTTTCTCCTACCCTAGATACAGAGGACGCAATGCAGAAGCGCAAATTAGGAAAAAGCGGCATCGAGGTATCGGCACTCGGCTTGGGCTGCATGGGGTTGAGCTATGGTTACGGACCAGCAATAGACAAGGATCAGGCGATCCGTTTGATTCGATCAGCCTTCGATTTTGGGGTGACCTTCTTCGACACCGCGGAGGCATACGGCCCATTCAAGAACGAGGAGTTGGTGGGAGAAGCTCTGGCCGGTGTTCGCGATGAAGTCGTGATTGCAACCAAGTTCGGCTGGAACATCGACCCGCACACGGGGGAACGCCGCCCTGGTCTGAATAGCCATCCGGATCACATCAAGCTCGCTACTTACGGAATGCTGAGACGTTTGAAGACTGAGCGCATCGACCTGCTGTATCAGCATCGCGTTGATCCGGAGGTGCCCATTGAAGATGTCGCAGGGACGGTGAAGGATCTTATTCAGCAAGGTAACGTGAGGCATTTTGGGCTTTCGGAAGCAAGTGCGCAAACCATCCGTCGCGCACATGCCGTGCAACCCGTAGCGGCCGATCCAGAGCGAATACTCACTCTGGACAAGAGATCCCGAAGCGGAGGTGCTGCCGACGTGCGAAGAGCTGGGTATCGGATTTGTGCCGTGGAGCCCCCTGGGACAGGGTTTCCTTACGGGCAAGATCGACACGACCACGAAATTCGACAACAACGATTTTCGGTCCTCCTTTCCGCGCTTCACGCCGGAAGCACGTCAGTCGAATCAAGCTTTGGTGGACTTGCTGAATAACATCGCCCGGCAAAAGAATGCGACGGCGGCGCAGATCGCGCTCGCCTGGCTGCTTGCCCGAAAGCCATGGATCATCCCCATCCCTGGCACCACTAAGCTGCACCGCTTAGAAGAGAACATCGGGTCAGTGAACGTGCACCTGACGCAAGACGATCTCAGCCAAATAGAGAACGCGGCTGCCCAGATCAAAGTGCAAGGCGCCCGGCTTCCCGACGAGGTCCTTCAATACTCGAATCGATGAAATGAGTTACAACCGAAATCCGTTCAGGCGGAGGAAGGAGTGTGGATCGTGAGCAAAATCGAACTGAAGGTGAACGGGCGTTTGCACACGCTAGACGTGGAACCGGACACGCCGCTGCTATACATCCTCCGCAACGATCTCGACTTGCGAGGGCCCCGATTCGGGTGCGGACTCGGACAATGCGGCGCCTGCAAGGTCATCATCAATGGGGCGGCGGTTTTTTCCTGCCTCACGCCTGTGTCGTCGGTCAAAGGTGAGATCACCACCCTTGAAGGACTTTCGCAAAACGGCAGGTTGGATCCCGTGCAGCAGGCCTGGATTGAGGAACAAGCGCCGCAGTGCGGATTCTGCCAAAACGGGCAAATCATGACCGCGAAGGCCCTGCTGGACAAGAATCCGCATCCGACGGATGCCCAAATCCGGGAAGCGATGAACGGAACGTTGTGCCGCTGCATGAGTTACTTCCGAGTGCAGAGCGCCATCAAACGCGCCATGAAGACGATGGCGGAGCCTCCGGCTCTCGAGGGAAAGAAGGTGGTCGCATGAGCTTGTCCACCCGGATTCCAAAACAGATTGAAGATGTCCTCCTGACGCATCGTCGCGGGTTTCTTAAGAGCGCGGGACTGCTTGCCGTCAGCGTTGGAGTGTTCGGAGCGGCTGCGATCGAGGGGGTAGAGGCGCAAAGCAGCGGTCCGGCCGGGGCGCCCGGTCGTTATCGCGATCCCGATTTTCACCAGATTGATTCGTGGATTGTGATTCACGAGAACAACACCGCTACCTTCTATGTCGGCAAGACTGACCCAGGGCAGGGTACGGGAACATGCTTCCGGCAGTTGATGTCGGATGAGCTGGACATCGCCTTCGAAAAAACCACTTGCATCATGGGGAGCACGGATATCACGGTCGACCAGGTGGGATCGGGCGGTTCGACCGCTATCGAAAGAGATTCCTGGCCGATGCGCCGCGTGGCCGCGGAAGCACGCCGCGTGTTGCTGGAGATGGGATCGGAGCATCTTGGAGCGCCGGTCGATCAACTGGCTGTCAGCGACGCAGTCATCACGGTGAAAGCAGACCCTTCAAAGCGCGTCACTTATGGCGAGCTGATCGCAGGGAAGAAGTTCAATGTCACCTTGACCGGAAACAATATCTCCTCGGTCACGGGTAAAGCCAAAACGAAATCGAATCCCGAGCTCAAATACACGGGCCAGTCGATCCAGCGCGACGACATCCCGGCCAAGGTAGATGGTTCTCTGAAATGGGCCGTGGACGTCAAGCTGCCGGGCATGGTTCACGCGCGAAACGTCAAACCTCCGTTCGCCTGCGCGAAGCTGACGGGCATCGATGAATCACCGGTGAAGAACCTGCCGGGCTTCATCAAGGTGGTGAGTAAAGGCAACTACGTGGCCGTGGTGTGTGAACGCGAAGAGCAGGCCATCCGCGCAGCCCGCCAGCTCAAGACCACGTGGCAGAAGCCATCGACCGCTCCGTTCCCCGCATCGGAAGATCTTTTCAACTACATGCGCGGGGCTACGCCCATCTCGGACGTCAGACCTGGTGGAGTGGGGGCGTCCGAACCCATTCCGGGCTCAAGGCCCGCTGTCGAGGGAGATGCCGGACTACGGAACCGAGGATCGAGGCCCGCTGCTGAGGGAGAGGCAGGAATACACGTTCCGCCATCCAGACCACCTGCGGCCGGGAATCCCGAAATGCGCGCTCCGGTGTCCGGGCCGATGGTGGTGGGAAATCCGGATGCAGCATTTGCAGGCGCGGCAAAGATCATCGAGGCGGAATACGAGATACCGTTTCAGGGCCACACGGCATTTGCGGGCGCGCATGCGTTAGCCGACCCTTCGAACGGTCAGATGACCGTTTATACGAACGATATGAAGTCCTATAGCATGCGGCGAGGCATCGCTACGTTTCTGGGTATGCCGCACGACAGCGTGCGTGTGATCTGGATGATGGGTCCCCAGGGCTTCGGCCGTTCAGCGGCCGAGGACGCTGCTTTCGAGGCGGCCTGGATCGCCCGCGAAATCGGCAAGCCGGTACGTATGCAGTGGATGCGAGAAGAGGAAACAGCCTGGGATACCAAGGGGCCGGCGTTCCTTGTGAGGATGCGGGGTGCTCTGGATGCCGAGGGAAACCTGGTCGCCTATGACTTCCACGCGCGTTCCTGCGATCACAACCATGTCGGCTACAACGAGCCCGATAGCGTGCTTGATTGCGCAACTGATGGGATCGAGGCGGGCAAAACCAGCTGCCGGCAGCGCGGCCATGCCTTCCGATATGTACGCAATTCCGAATCGCAGGATGGTGGGCGAAGTGGTCGGCCTTCCTATCTTGTGGGAAACCCCATTGCGAACGGGAAACCTGCGCGATCCGAATGGCCCGCAGCCCACATTTGCCGCGGAATCGTTCATCGACGAGGCAGCGGAAGCCGCTAAGACCGATCCGCTGGAATTCCGCATGAAGATGCTCAAGGCCGGTACGCACGAGGACAGTGGATTCCGCCGCGCCCGTTCGATTGCAGTCCTTGAAGCTGCAGCGGAAGCGTACGGGTGGGATGCGCGCCCTTCCCCCAAACCGATGGGCAAGGAGAATATCCTCACCGGACGCGGTGTCGCCTACACGTTCCGCGGCGAGACCGTGGTAGCGCAAATTGCAGAAGTCGAAGTGAATCGCCAAACGGGCCATGTGTGGGCGAAGCGCCTAGTGTGCGCACATGACTGCGGTCTGGTGGTGAATCCGGAGAGCCTGCGGCACACGATTGAGTGCTGCACGCTTCATGGGCTGAGTCGCGCTCTTTGTGAAGAAGTCCAATTCGATACCGAGAAGGTGACCAGCCGGGACTGGTTCTCCTATCAGACCCTCCGCCACGAAGACGTTCCGGAGCGCATCGATATCGTCCTGGTGAACGGCGATCCAAATCCGAACCGTCCCGATCTGTTGCCCTACGGGGCTGGCGAGGCCTCTCTGAAACCGATGCTCGCCGCGATCGGAAATGCGATTTACGACGCGACGGGGGTTCGCATCCGAAGGGTTCCCTTCCGCAACGACCGAGTGCTGGCGGCACTCAAAGCTGCGGGTGTGTGATTCAGCATGAGCAGCAAGCATCGTAAATCTTTCATCGTGCTCTGGCTGATGGCAGGCGTTACGTTGACGCTGAACGTCACGCCGCCAGCCTATTACTCGGCAAATTAGGATATTAAGATCAACGTGACGAGCCGCCGCCCACCGTCGTTCGCACCCGGTACACATTGCTAGTCGCTGTTATATACAATGTTTTCCCGTCAGCATCGCCCCAGGCGACGTTGCCAGTCCTGTCAGGCATGCGAATCGTCCCCAGGTGTTTGCCCGCAGGCGAGAAGATCCACACCCCTCCAGGCCCGGCACTGTAGATATTCCCCTTCCGGTCGACTTTCATTCCGTCTGGCGATCCAGGCGAACTATCGGAAGATGCATCGTACAGTATCCTCCCGTTGTCGAGCGTTCCGTCGGCCTTCACTTGATAACTCATCCACAATTTCTTCGGTTGCGAGTTGTCCACATACAACGTCTTCTCGTCCGGCGAAAAGGCGATACCATTCGGCCTCGGCAAGTCTTTCACGAGTAGTTGTAATGCCGCGCTGTCGGGCGCTGCCCCAGGCTTTTGCTCTAGCGCGTGTCGAATCCGGTAAACCCCATTGAAAGAGAGCTCCTTCGCAGGGTCGCTGTCGCTCTGTGTTCGCAAACCATAAGGAGGATCGGTGAAATACAGGTCGCCGGCCCTGCTGTAGACAAGATCATTCGGGCTGTTCAGCTTTTTCCCCTGATATCCGTCTGCTAAAACGGTTATCTGGCCTTTTGGATCCATGCCCTCCAGCCGCCACACATTTCGCCGCGCATGACCGGCCACTGTGAGGCGGGAACGCGCGTCTAGCGTCATGCCGTTCGATCCCGGTTCAGGTCCGCCGTAAGGCGTCGTCCCTGTATACCCGCTTGGCCGCATAAAGACAACCGGGCTGCTGCCCACAGGCGGCGTCCACTTCCAGATAGCGTTTCCCGGTATTTCAGCAAACAACAGATACCCGGCGGGAATCCACACCGGTCCCTCCGTCCACTTGAACCCGGTATTCGTCGTCACCTTCTCCACACGCAGCGGAGAAGGTATTAGCTGATCTATCTCCGGGCTCAACCTTTCCAGCGACTGTGCATACAGCGCCCCGGCGCTTGCCACAACCAAACAAGCGGTGAGAAACTGTGGCCCGATCCCTCTCTTATGATTCAGCATCTCTGTTACTTTACTCCCGGCTTGTTTCCGCTATCCTTGACATGTTTGTACGTTAAACGGCTTTTTGTTCTTTTTCTGCTCGCCGGGCCGGCTTGCCTTGCTGAGACCTGGCCGCTGCCTCTTTTCACCAGTGATCCACGTTCCGTTCTCGCGGCTGCCGCGCATTATCAGGCGCCGGAGGATACTCCTGCGCTCATCCTCGACTGTTCCGTGTCCGCGCAGATCGACGAGGCCGGCCGGCTTCAGGAAGTCACTCGCCTGGTCACAAAAGTCATGCGTGTGCAAGGCATCGAGCCGGTTCAGACCCTGTCGCTTCCGTGGTCGTTAGCGCGCGAAAATCGCCCGGTGGTCAGGGCGCGCGTCATTACCAGCGACGGCCAGGCACATCCGCTCGATGACAGCGGCCAGCTTGAGAAAGAGCCGCCCAACATACATGCCGTTGGCGCAGTGAAGCTTCTCTCCATCTCGTTGCCCGACGTGGACATTGATAGCGTCGTCGAGTTGGAGATTCAAAACAGTGATCGCGAAGCCGCTCTTCCCGGCGGCCGGTTCGGAACGTTAAGCCTGGAGGAGCGGCTGCCCATCGCTCATTTCAAAGCGTCCATCACGAGTCTGTCGTCAGCGGATCTGCATGTCGAAACGCGCAGCTTTCCGGGCGCGAAGATTACCAGCGAACCCTCTCCTAAAGGTCATCTCACCCTGGTTGAGGCTTCGGGTTTCCAGCCGCACCCCATCGGTAATTTTCTTCCGCCCGAAGTGGCCCCGGTCCCCACGATCCTTTTCACCAATGTTTCTTCATGGCAATCCGTTGCTCAATGGTATGCGGGCGTGGCAGCTAAGGCATCTGCGTCCAAAGCCGCCGAGAGGCCCTTCACGGGCGACGAATTATCGGCGGTGGAAAAGATCTATGAGGATTTGCGCAAGCACGTCGAGGACAACGGCCTTGAATTAGTGGCCAGTTCTATCTCGCCGCTCCCACCGGCCGAGACTCTAAAGACCGGAACCGCCGATTCCAAGGACGAAGCCGTGCTTCTCATCAGCAAACTCGCAGCCGCGGGAATTCCAGCCAAACTTGCGCTCGTCAGCCCAGCTCCGCATCTGGATGCCGCGCCTCAGCTTCCGGGCTTCGAAGCCTTCCATCGCGCACTCGTTTATGTGGACGGCCCAAAGCCGCTGTGGATTGACCCCGGGGCCGAGTACACGCCGGTCGCTCGCCTTCCGGTTGCCGATCAGGACCGCATGGCCCTGATTATCGACGGCACAACCAATCAGCTGGTTCGTACTCCCGGCTCCACCGAAAAGGAAAATCGGGAGAGCGCCGAAACGGAGATTCGCCTTGGGGACGGCAACCCGACTAGGGTCTCAGAGCACATCGCGGCGTTTGGGTCTTTTGAGGAGATCTTCCGTCCTTACCTGAACGCAATTGCAGGCGCTGATGAAGAGCAAAAGCAGAACATAGTCGGCGCGGCTTTCCACGCCGCGGGCGGCCAGCAAATCGATTCCGCCAAGCCGTCCGACGCTCACCGGTTGCTCGAAAAAAGCTGGGTGCAAATCACAGGCGAGGGCTATTCGAACAGTTTGGTTTCAGATGACGGCGGCTACGTTGATATTCCCGGCCTCGCTCGTCTCAATTTCCAAAAGTTGACGCCGCTTCTCACGGCGACTCCGGAAAACGGCGGCCGGCCTCTTTCCCCCGGCCGCACTTTCGATTTCTACGTGGCGCCACCATTCACAACTGATAATTCCTACCATCTTTTCCCGCCTCCCGGCTATCGCATCAAAGACATGAAGCCGGTGCCCACCGTGAATATCGGGCCATTATCTATCGCTACAACAAACAAGCTCGACAAAGACGGTAGCTTCTGGCTGTCCTATACATTGGTTCAACCCAAACTCCGTCTGACGCCGCAAGAAGTTGATGCTATGCGAAGCGATGTTCGTAAGATCGTCAATGACAATGCCTTTCGCATTGAACTGGAAAACATCGCAACCGCGAAAATGAATTCCGGCGATCTTGTGGAAGGCTTGAAACTCCTGCGCCAGGGTGCAGACGCCGCGAAGGATACGGTCAATCCGTCTCTGCGGCTCGCCAGCGGTTATGTTCTTGTTGGGGCGCGCCCTGCGGCGGTCAAACTATGCGACGATTTGCTGCAGCGCAAATCCAAGACAGACACAATCGCGACAGATACCGCTGCATCCACCCAGAACTCTACCGATACGGCCCTTGCGGCCATTCACACACGCCTTGCCTGGATCTATGAGCACGATGAGTTTGGCCGCTTCCTGGTTGCCGGAATGAACGGGTCCGAAGCCGAAAAGAATCTGCGCGCAGCTACCGATTTGGTGCCGGGCGACGCCGGTCCTTGGCTGCAATTGGCAGACCTGTACACCTACAACGCGGCTGGCATTCATTATGGGAGGTCTGCGCGGCTCAGCGACGCCATTGATATTTTCAGCCGGCTTGACCTCAACGTCGCCGCCCGGAACGGAAAGCTGAACGACTACGCGTTACTTCTGCTGCATGCCCACAAATACAACGACCTGCGGCAGTTCTTTCTTTATCCGCAGGCGGATGCGGCGGATCAATCCATCAAGTGGGCTGGCACAGCGGCATCGCGTTCTGATTCGGACCTGAAAGATGAGCTGGAGTTCCGTTATCCTTCTGCGAGCGTGCAGCGGGCTCTGCTCCTTGAAGCAGGCCGTCGCCTCATCTCTATCCGTGAATACCAGGCTGCCTTGCGCGTGCTTCGGTTGGCGGGCAAAGGTCCCGGTCTCACTCAAACGCAGCTCGACCAGCTTGATCGTGTCCACGTTTTCGATGAAAGCGCGCTCTCGAAGCAACCGGCCATCGCCGCATTTCAGAACTACGTCCGGGCGCTTTTGGATCCCGACAATCCCGATGATTGGAAACGATGGGTCACGGTTGAAAACCAGAGCAGCACGTTACAAGCCCGGCGCAATTCGCTGCTTCAAGTTTTTGCCTCGCTCAATGCAGCCGATACGAATCCCGAGGTATGGCCATACCTTTCTGACTTGATAACCACGACTCTCACGTTCACCGTGGAAGGAAGCGACGCCGCCGGTTTCCGCATAAAGGCATCGTCGGGGCCAAGCCATTCGGGAGCTGCGGTGGTCGCCTATGTAGTCAAGGCCGGATTGGGGTATTTCGTTGCCGGGTTGGCCAACAGCGGCGCACCATCGATCGAGGCAGTCGCATACGCCCGAGCCGGCAACATGCCTGCTGCGCGGCAATGGCTCGACTGGCAGCGCGATGCTGCTGGTATGCCGAAACTGCCTGATGCCAGCGTCCAGCAAACGCTCGATTTGCTTTCTGCGCAAATTTTTTCTTCTGAAGGCAAATCCCAGCAGGCGAGCCCGATTCTCTTGCGGCTTCATCAACAGAATCCATCCGATCGCCCAACGACCTTCCTTTTGGCCGACAGCCTTATCGAAAGCGACCACATCGCGGATGCCAAGCCATACATCGAGAGCCTGGAACAATCGGACGCGGGCAATCTTCTGGTTTTGCGGTTGCGAGAGCATTTGCTGGCAGAGCAGGGAAACTACGCCGAATCGGCCGCCATCGCCCGGCAAATCTCCGGCAAGCCGAACGCATCGCCGGCTGACTGGAACGATTTCGCCTGGGCCATGCTGTTCACGTAACGAAAACGCCGCAGATGCGCGGGCAGCAGCCGAAAAGGCAGCACAGCTAACGAATTTCAAGTCTCCCGCTATTCTCCACACTCTGGCCATCGCGCAAGCGAGCGACCTGCAGCTGAAAGAGGCGCTCGCGACCGCCCATAAATTCGCTGCACTTTCGGGAGATTCCAGTGAAATGTATACGATATTCGGGACAATTTGCGAACAACTCGGCTTGCGGGAAGTCGCCGCACAATACTATTCGCGGGTACCGAATCAAGAAGGAATTCGCCTGTCCAATTACGCATTTGCCCAGTCGCGGCTAGCGTCGCTTAAGGCAAAACATCCTCCCCAACTCACGCCGGCAAAATAAAGTTGCCAGTGTAAAATTTCGAAAACAAAATTGTTTTCTGCTTCAATATCCATTTTTAGTGCTAGGATTTAATCCTCCGAGCATTTTTCCGGCAGTCGCTTTCCTTTATTGCGTTCTCGGTGTCGCTTGCACACGCGGGATATAGCGCCCGTTTAACGCGTTTCCATTCAGAGATCAGGCGGGCGTGAACGCGCTCCCAAAAAAAAACATAGTGGAGACTAGGTGCAAACATCTGACGAATATGTTCATCGAGCCGAACTCAACATATTTTTAGTTGAGGACAACCCCAGCGACGTTTTGCTCTTCAAGCATGCCCTGCGGCAAAGCTCGATTTCGTATTCGTTAACAGTGGCCAAAGATGGCGTGGAAGCCATCCGGCGACTGAAGAATCCAGGCGGCCATCAAGCATTCCAGCCAGATGCCGTGTTTCTCGATCTGAACCTGCCCGGCAAAAACGGCGCGGAAATCCTCGCGGAGATGAAAAGCGATCCGAATCTCGCTGCAATTCCGGTTGCCATTCTTACCGGCTCTGATGATCCCGGTGATCATGCCACCTGCGCCAAGCTTGGCGCCAGCGCTTACTTGAACAAGGCTGCCGCGTTGGAAGATTTCTTCGCACTTATGGCTGAAATCAAGTCTTTTCTTTTGAGTCTGCCGCGGATCCCCTCAACCAAGAACACGTTTGGAGCGGAGCGCTTCATCCAGTTCCAAGTTTGAACGTTCGTTTAGAACCTGACTGGGCCGCTGCTCTTTTGATGGAGCCAATCTATCGAGTTCTTGGGATGCCAAGTGGGTGAGCTTGCTTAAATCCAGTACAACCTCCTCGCGTCTGGAAACCAAGTTACTCAGATGAAATCGTCATTACTTCCAGAGAGTTCAGTGACACGGATCACCGGGTGCGATTTCCTTCGTTCCTGGGAAGCAAGAACTCACCCGCATCACGAGCTTGTTGGACCGGTTTCAGGGCCGTGCAATGAAGAGCTCGGAGCACTTTGGGTTCAACGAAATTTATTCGTTGGACTGCTTCAACTGAGTGCCGAGTTGCCGACCAAAATACGGGGAACTCGGATCGGTACGTTTCGGAAAAGTAACCCCGCATGCACCGCA
This sequence comes from Terriglobia bacterium, assembly GCA_963846025.1. Taxonomy (GTDB): domain Bacteria; phylum Acidobacteriota; class Terriglobia; order Bryobacterales; family Bryobacteraceae; genus Bog-105. The sequence continues at coordinate 152,755 of CAWJUG010000001.1, forward strand.
CGTGACTTACGGGTACTGAGGCTGGACGGCGCAACCGCCGTTAGAGCTGGCCAAACTGGCGAATGCGCTAGGAGTGACGCCGGCGAAGTTGTTCGTCGGGTGAGGGCATTAAAGAGGGCAAATACGTTATCCCACTTTCGCGCGCTCGGCTGAGGAATGTCCCGGATCGCTTTCGACCGTCAGGCGATACTCATCACGCACCCGGGCGATCCTCTTGGACAGGAAGCTGGGGCATATGTTTGTTCACTACGGCAGTGATCGCGTTACGGTCAGCCTCACAGCCCACGATCACGGCTTTAAGAGCACCGGGAGGTAACCGAAAGTAATCGCCGTCGGGCCGGAGATAACCAGCGTTCCTGGCGAACTGGGTGCCGACGATGCGGAACTCGTCCTCATACTGCCAGTCTTTGGACTTTGTAAGGATCATTTCTATCGCGCGTCTCTGCTGCGCTTCGAACTCATGCGGAACCCATGCTGGATAATGGCGTCTGTAGAAAACTGCAAGCGCAGAGCCGAACAGTTCGTTGTCCGTCGCAAACTCAAAACAAATGCCACGATGATTCTCGGCGTAATGAGACCACATCAAGGTGGAGTCGGGATGCGGGGTGACGCAGTATATTCGCCGGCCAGAAATCGCAACGATGTTCTGTTCCGATAGACCTGCGATCAAGCTTGTCCGTTCCTTGTGGCTGTCGCGCAGTCTGTTTTCCCAGAGAGACTTCAGATCGTCCCGCAGATCGCCTTCGCCCTGGCCGTGAAACCACCGAATGGTACTCTCCAGAACCTCCGGATTTTCGAGCGATCGGCTGTTGAACCACGGTTTGCAGTCCCACGGATCGTTCAGATTTGCAGGGTTTGAGCAATGAATCTTTTGATCCCGCAGCACGGACGATAGGTACTCAGCGTTGAATTTCTCGTAATGATAGAGCCGGATGATACCTGCTGTGCGCGCCGATTTCAATTGAACGGTGTCCATCGAGACCATCGTATGACTCTCGTTTTTCTGGGTCACCGAGGCTGCTTTCCGCGACGCGCTTTTGTTTTGCTCAAATGGGAACACGCCGAAGATTTCGACCGGCTGCAACAGACGCTCGAAGAGAAACACCAGCCGCCATGCCTATAGAACGAACCTTGGTCGAAAGAATGGACTAGCACCACTGGCTCGCACAGCGCCCCCAAACCCTCCAGACGTTTGAAATAGAGATTAGTGAGTTCGATCTGCTCGGGCAGAAGAACGTCGCCTTCTTCATTCGCTACCAGGCACACTATGACCGGCTCTTCCAACGCGCTCTGCACGATCTATCAAAGCTAAGAGCCGAAAGATGCAAAGCGGAGATTGAGTTCGAATCGCAGAAGCGCGCCGAAGCGCAGGACATCCGTCGCGAAGCAGCCGAAACTCGCACGGTCGAACACCATAAGCGCACAATCGCCACTGCTGAAAACCAGGCTGGAGCGTGAATTGTTCGACATTGCACCGATCAATCTGCTGACTCCATCCCGCGGCAAGCCGGAATCGAGCCAACAGGCACGACCCATAGCAGCTTGAGCCGTACACATCGGAGTGGTATGTTAGCAACCTATGCCTGACGTCTGTCGCTTTATCGGATCGTGCATTTTGTTGCGCGCATCGAGCGCGTTAGCTCTCATTGCGCTATTTGGTGTGCCTGGGTTTTCCGAGACTTCGTCGTGGCGCTTCGCCGTTTCGGGAGATTCAAGGAATTGCGGAGATATCGTGATGCCTGCGATAGCAAAGGCCACACAGGCGCAAAATGCGGCGTTCTATTGGCACCTGGGCGATTACCGGGCCATCTATCGTTTTGACCAGGACTATTGGCAAACGCATCTGACGTCCGATCCTCGCGCGATGAACATTGCCACTTACCTTCAAAACGCGTGGCGCGATTTTATTGACAACCAGCTTGCGCCGTTCGCGCCAACGCCGGTTTATCTCGCGCTCGGTAATCATGAGTTGATACCGCCCAAAACTCGCGAAGAATTGGTCGCGCAGTTTGCCGACTGGCTCAACGCCCCCGCCATTCGCGAGCAGCGCCTACACGACGATCCGCGGGATCAAACCGTCCGCACCTATTATCACTGGATAAAGGACGGCATTGATTTCATCACTCTGGACAACGCGTCGCCAGATGAGTTCGATAAAGCGCAGCTCAACTGGATCAGCTCTGTGTTGAAGCGAGACGCCGCCGATGCATCTGTGCGTGCGGTGGTTGCCGGAATGCATGAGGCGTTACCCCAAAGCATTTCCTCGAACCACAGCATGGATCAGTCTCCCCAGGGAGAAGAAAGCGGCCAAAAAGTTTATCAATGGCTGCTGCAACTTAAAGAGTCTTCTCACAAGCCGGTCTATGTGTTGGCCAGTCACTCCCACTTTTATATGGAGGGCATTTTCAACACTGACTACTGGCGCACGCATGGGGGAGTGCTACCGGGCTGGATTATTGGAACCGCCGGCGCGGAGCGCTATCCGTTGCCGCCTAATGCCGGTGACGCCAAGCAGGCGAAGACACATGTTTACGGTTATTTGCTTGCCACCGTCAGCGAATCAAAAGAGGACCCGATTCAATTTGCCTTTCGAGAGCTCGAGGAATCCGACGTGCCGCCGTCCGTCGCTGCCCGCTACACTCCGGCGCTCGTTCACGAATGCTGGGCCGGCAACCCGAGCAAGTAAACGAAGCATCTATACGGAGGTTAACTGCCTGCGCGCATGTGTTTCTTTCAGACGGTCGTAGATGACGCGCAGAATTGCCAACACTGGAATCGAGAAAAACATTCCCGGAATCCCCCCAATCTTCTCTCCAGCGAGGACGCCGAACAGAATCAGCAACGGGTGCATCTCCACTCCGGAACTTAAGAGGTAGGGGTTCAGAACGTAATCCTGGAAAATCCGGAAGGCGGCCCAGAAAATCACAATCCAGAGAAGGCCTCCGGAACCCGTCACCAACACCACGAGCACCATCACCACCAGCGCCGTTGCCGGCCCTACGACCGGGATAAATTCCAAAACAGCGGCAATGGCAGCCAACAGCAGCTCATACGGGTACCGCATGACACTAAGGAAAATGCTCCAGGCGACGAAGGCCGCAACCGCCAGCAAAACCAGGGCCCGCATATAGCTTTGCAATACCTGGTGTATGTCCTGCAGGATGTTGGCGAGGGTAGCTCTTTCGTGTCCGTCTTCTGCTGTGGCCAGCAAGGAATCGCGAATCGCTCGCGCGTCTTTCAAAAAGAAGAACGCAAGAATTGGAACTAGTATCAACGGCAGTAACTCAGTCAGCCCGGAAAGTATCTTTGTACTGGCCTTTTGCAAGAACGGTACCGCTTTCGCCTGTAGATTGGTGGCCTCCTGGTTCATGGTCGCAATGACCTGAGCGCGCATGGGCTCTAACCAGTGCGGCAAAGTCAATTTTGCAAGCGTTCCGCCGCTGACGAATGACGGCAGATGAGTCAGCAAGCTGGTCGCCTGCGCTACAGCCACCGGGATCAACTGGAAACCTAGCAAGACGAGCAGCCCGATCAAGGTGCAGTAGACAAGCGTGAGTGCAATAGTCCGTCGTTTAGGAATGAATCTTTCAACCAGGCTGACAATGGGAGATAGCATGTACGCCAGGAACACGGCGCCCGCAAAAATCAGAATGGTATCGCGGATGTAATAAATCAGCGCGAGCAAAAGGGCAAACAGAAAAACGGTCCAGACGACGCGTAGCGCGCGCTGGTCGATGCCCAACATGACTGTTAGACTAACAGGTACTCAGAGGTTTTCGCGTTCAGCCAGGCGCGTCAAGTCGAACTATAATGCAGCGTTTTGCGCGTGATATGGGGCGCCTCACGGACGAACTCCGTGAATTGGAAGAAAAACTTCGCGAAGGCGGAGGCGTCCGCAAAATAGAGAAGCAACACAATGAAGGTAAGCTCACCGCGCGTGAGCGAATTCAGCGCTTAGTCGATCCGGGAAGCATGTTTCTCGAAATCGGTCTGCTGATCGCCTACGATCGTTACGAAGGGCAAGCGCCTGCCGCGGGTGTTGTCACCGGACTGGTGAGCATCGAAGGACGCCCTGCCGTAGTTGTGGCCAACGACGCCACAGTGAAAGCCGGCGCATGGTGGCCTGAAACAATCACAAAAATTCTTCGCGCGCAGGAGATCGCGATGCGCAATCGCGTGCCGATCGTTTACCTGGTGGATTCAGCCGGTGTAAACCTGCCGCTGCAGGACGGCATCTTCCCCGGCCAGTACGGCGCCGCGCGCATTTTTTACTACAATTCGCTGATGCGCAGCCGCATGCATATCCCGCAGATCGCGGCCGTGATGGGACCGTGTATTGCTGGAGGAGCGTATCTTCCCGCTCTCAGCGACGTAATCCTGATGGTCGATAAAACCAGCTTCATGGGCTTGGGAGGTCCGAACCTGGTGAAGGGGGCCGTCGGTCAAGTCACTGATGCAGAAACGCTCGGCGGAGCCAGGATGCACACCACCGTCAGCGGCGTTGCCCACTATCGCGCCGCGAACGATGTCGATTGCCTCTCGATGATTCGCCGGCAATTTCGTGAAATGCCGCAACCGGCGCCTGTGTTGCACGGGGCCGGGCCACGTCACGACCCGGAGGAGCTCTACGATGTGCTGCCGCAGGATCATCGCTTGCCCTACCGTATGGAAGATCTGCTAGAACGCATCCTGGATGCGGACGACATGCTGGAATTTCAGCCTGATCATGCGCCTGAGTTTTTGTGCGCGGCGGCGCGGCTGAACGGCCGGAATATAGGAGTTATTGCCAATCGCCGCGGGTTCCTTAAGACGCCCGCCGGCCCGCGCGTTGGCGGCATTGTCTACGCGGAATCTGCGCGCAAAGTCGCCTATTTCGTCGAAAACGCCGAGCGGCATCGTCTCCCGCTGCTCTACGTTCAGGATGTCTCCGGCTTCATGGTGGGCGTCGAGGCGGAGACCGCCGGCATCATTCGCGCGGGTGCAGAAATGGTGGAGACGATGGCGTGCGCCACTGTCCCGAAAATTGTGCTCACTGTGAATCATGCCAGCGGCGCCGGCTACTACGCCATGGCAGGACAGGGCTTCGACCCGAATTTTACTTTCAGTTGGCCCACCGCCCGTATCGGCGTAATGGAGGGCGATTCAGCCGTGCAAGCGGTCTATGGACCGGAACTTGAAAAGCTCAAAAACTCCGGAAGCGCCATTCCGCCGGAGCTGGATAGCAAGATCGCGCAGACGCGATCCGATTACGAACGTTGGCTTGACGCGAAATACGCTGCTGCTCGCGGACACTGTGACGCCCTGATCGATCCCAAAACGTCGCGCCAAGTACTGGACGTTGCTTTTGGCGTGGCGTGTGCAAATGAGAAATCGGAGCACGTCCCGCTGCAGCTTCTCGGTTTCGAGCAAAGTTGGGGCCCCCTGTCGATGCCGCAGGCTCAGCCGGGCGGATTCAAGATTTGAACAACCTAATCTTTTTGCAGTAAGATCACGGGCGGGGACTTCGCGCGCCGAAAAGAACGTTATGACCTTGACTGTCGAACGGAAGCATCGCATTTTGCACTTGACGCTGAACCGTCCGGAAAAGCGCAATGCGCTCACCTCTGAGATGTGCGCCGGTATTGTCGATGCCATTCGCTCCGCGCAGGACGATGCTCAGGTCGGCTCCATTCTGGTTTGTGCCGCCGGTCCGGTCTTTTGTGCCGGCATGGACGTTGACGAGGCCCTCTCGATGAGCCACGGAGAGCTGTCCGATCTGCACGACGATCTTTTTTCTGTTGGTTTCCATTCAAGAAAGCCCATCGTCGTTTGTGTAAGTGGCGCGGCACTCGGCGGGGGAGTCGGGCTGGTGGCCCAAGGCCACGTCGTATTTGCGTCTGAAAACTCGGTCTTCGGCCTCACCGAAATCCGGATCGGCTTATGGCCGTTCATGGTCTACCGGTCCGTTGAAGCTGCCATTGGCGCGCGCCGCACTCTGGAACTAAGCCTGACCGGCAAGACCTTCAATTCGCATCACGCGCTGGATTGGGCGCTGGTTCATCAAGTCTGTCCGCCGAGCGAAACTCTCGACCGCGCCAAGGGCATGGCTCGCGAATTAGCTAAAGCGAGTCCCGCCGCAATTGAGACGGGTCTCGATTACTATCACCGCTCCCGCGGTAAGTCTTGGGAAGAAGCCGGCGACATTGCAGCAGAACTGCGTCTGAAGGTAATGGAAAGTGAAGACCTCAAGGAAGGCTTTGATGCCTTCAAACACAAACGCGAACCGCAGTGGCCGAGCATGCCTCCGGAGTTCTATCATCACAAGCAGGGTAATTCAAGCCCGTCCGGGAAGGCGAATAACGGTTCGGAGCGGTAGTCTTGTTTTTTCGTGCGTATTGCTGCTCGGATCGCTCATCGCGCCCCGTATTGCCAATGGTCAGCCCACGTTTTACAAAGACGTTCTACCCATTTTGCAGTCTCGCTGTCAGGGCTGCCATCGCGCCGGGGAAATGGCGCCTATGCCGCTCGAGACCTATCGCCAGACCCGGCTTTACGCAGCCGCTATTCGTGATGCCGTTGAAAAGCGAACTATGCCGCCTTGGTTTGCAGATCGCTGCTGCGGACATTTCTCGAACGACCCTTCGCTGACGCAAGACCAAATCAGCACTATCGCATCGTGGGTTGGCGCGCACGCTCCGGAGGGCAATCCGGCCGATGCCCCGCCGCCCATGCACTGGACGAAAGGCTGGAACATCGACCAGCCTGATGCCGTCCTCTCCATGCCAATCCCGAAACAGATTCCCGCAGCCGGCGATGTTCCCTATCAATACATCATCATTCCGACTCACTTCAAAGAAAACCGCTGGGTGCGCATGTCAGAGATCCGCCCCAGTAATCGCATGGTGGTGCATCATGCCGTGGCGTACATACGCGGACCCGATTCATCCTGGCTGCGTGGTGCGCCGGTTGGGGCGCCTTTCAGCGCTGATGATCTTCCTACGCAAGCGGAACGCCGCGATGCTATGTGGACCACGAGTGACATTCTGCTCGTCTATGCGCCGGGCAGTTTGCCGGATGCCTGGCAACCGGGCTTTGCGAAGCTGCTGCCGGCCGGTTCAGACATCGTTCTGCAGATGCACTACACCACGCACGGTCATCCGATGCAGGACCGCACCAGTATCGGCTTGGTGTTTTCAAAGGAGCCACCGCGCAAACGCGTGCTCACGCTGCAACTTACAAATGATCACTTCCTGATTCCGCCCGGAGTGCCCGATTACCGGGCCGAAGTGCGCGGCACGCTGCCCAATGACGCGCTGTTACTCAGCTTTTTCCCGCATATGCATCTGCGCGGCAAGAGCTTCGAATACAACATCCTGGAACCGGGCGGGAGGGTACGAACGCTGCTGCGCATCCCGCATTATGATTTCTATTGGCAGCTCAGCTATCGTCTCGCCGACCCTATCCCGCTCAAAGCCGGCACAACGCTACAGGCCGTCGCTACCTTTGACAATTCGAAGAACAATCCTCATAATCCCGACCCTGATTCCGCTGTCACGTGGGGCGAGCAAACCTGGGCTGAGATGATGGTCGGCTTCTTCGATGTCGCAGTTGATCCATCAGTGGATAAGCAACAGTTCTTTATCCGCCGGATAATCTCTCAAGGTTCGAAATAGCCTGGCGGCGATGCAGGGAAAGTGTCGCGATAGGAAAATTTGGGATACTTAGACGGCCTCGCCTTTCGCCACTTGTTCACGAAGCAAGAATGTCTTTGGAAAAGAGCCACGGCCGCAGAGCTTAAACGAGCCGAAATCCTTGTACCAGTCGTTTTCCGGCACGGTGGGATTCGATTCCAGCCAAATACGGAGCTGATTGAGATCGTCTAAGGTGATGGAACGGTCGCGCATTCGCCCGACCAAATGCTGCCGGACTGCAAGTGGCAGGTTGTTCCAGCTCTCGATTCTTGGCATCAGTCGCCAAAAATCATACGACCCATCTGATCACCAAGCCGCTTGACTTCCTTTGGGTCCGTGGAGTTGCGGAAGCGTTTGGCAATCTCAAAGAACTCTTTTTCTTTTTGTTTTTCGGTTTTTATTCCGGTTTCGATGAGTTCCACCAGCACCCGGTTGGCGCTTAGCCGGCGTGTCCTCGCCATGCTGCGAATTTCCGCCGCTAGAACTGCTGGAAGACTCACGCTCTGTCGGACGGCCTTACTTGTCGCTCGCATAACACCAGTATGCACCAAATTGGTGCATTGCCAAAGCTAGCCTAATCCATTTCAGTCGCCACCCTGCTAATGCCTCGGCTTGAACTCTTCGAGCGCGAACGAATTTTTCACCACCGCTCTCAGTTCTTCGAGCGATCCAATATCTCCTGTACCCATCGCTTGCGTAAGAGCATTGCCGGCGGCTGTTGCCTCCGTGGGACCTGCTATCACGCGCCGGCCAGTTGCATCAGCCGCTAATTGATTCAGCAGCCGGTTCTGCGATCCGCCGCCGACAATGTGAATGATTTCGATGCTTTTATTTGTCAGTTGTTCTAGGGTATTCAGGACTTCGCGATACCGCGCCGCCAGGCTCTGCAAAATCACCAGCGTCATCGCGCCCACGTCGCCCGGAACCTCCTGTTCGGTCCGCTTACAAAACTCGCAGATACGCTGGGGATGATTGCCCGGCGATACAAACTCTTCCAGATCCAAAATCGTGCGCGTCGGCCGCGCAGCCGCGGCACGCTCCATCAACTCGGCGTACGAGTATTCATGGCCTTCTTTAGCCCAAGCTCTTCGGGACTCCTGTAATACCCACATCCCCGGTATGTTTTTCAGAAAACGTATCGTGCCGTCCACGCCAACTTCATTGGTGAAATTTGCGTTTAGGGATGCTTCGTTGATCACCGGCTGTCGAAGTTCAACGCCCATTAACGACCACGTTCCCGAACTGATATAGCACCAGTTCTCACCGGCTGTTGCAGGGACCGCCGCTACGGCCGATGCCGTATCATGCGAACCGGTTGTATAGACGTTCACGTCGTGCTTTAAGCCACATCGCTCCGAAACATAGGGCAGCAACGGACCAAGCTCTACTCCCGGATCAATCAGAGCGGGGAAAAATCCACTGCTGATCCGTAGCTTCCGCAGCAAGTCAGTAGTGAAGTTCTTCTTTGCCGGGATCGTAAAACTGCGATGTGCTGGCGATGGTGCGCTCGGATGCGAACGTGCCGGTCAGATAGTAATTGAATAAGTCCGGCATGAAAAGCAACTTCGAAGTTAAGGCCAAAATCTCTGGCGAATCACGCTGTATCGAAAAAAGCTGGTACAGCGAGTTGATGGCCATGAACTGCAGGCCTGTTTGGCGAAAAATTTCAGCGCGCGGCACTCTTTCAAATACCTGCTGCGGCACATTGTTGGTGCGGGCGTCGCGATAGTGCCGCGGATTCTGCAGTAACTCCCCGTTTTCGCCAATTAACCCGAAATCGACGCCCCATGTATCCACCGCGATGCCATCCAGGTCATTCACCGCCTTACCTCCTGCTCGAATCCCTTCGCAGATTTCGTGAAACAAGCGCAGTGTGTCCCAGTAGAGACCCGTTGGCAGTTGGACAGGTGTATTGGCAAATCTGTGCAACTCAGCAAGTTCTATCTTTCCGTTTGCCAGCCTGGCAAACATGGCCCGGCCGCTCTCGGCGCCCAAGTCGAGTGCCAGATAGTTCCCGTTCATCGAACGTGAGTATAACGCCCGGCTCTACACGGCCGCGTTCTCAGGCATCCACTCGCCGTAAAGAGCAGCTACCAGGTCGTCTAGCGCGCGCTCCGGATCGGGCGCAACCAGCACTTCACGGCTGAATGCTGCAAACAATGGTAGGCCGAATGCCGATGGTCTGGGCAAATCATAGATCACGATGGGCGTTTCATAAATACGCGCCGATTCCTCAATTGCGCGCGGTGCATCGCATTGATCTTCCATCACCTCGCGAACGGCTTCACGCAGCAGCGGATGATCTGGTTCGTGTTCCAGCAGTGTCTTATAAAGCAAGCTGGCATTCCATGTAGATGCGCGTGCCGAGACATCGCCTTTTAGTGTTCGCCGCGGAAGAAGTTGCCCAATCTCCGCTATGTGCCGAAATGATGTACCCAAAGTCTCGGTTGTGCTCAGCGTCGCTCTCAGATCCTGCATCCAGCCGGCCGGATTGAATGCCTCCCGGAGCGTCTCTGGATTCACCCTGACGCGAGCATCCATCGAAAGCAGAAAGCTATGGTCGTCGAAATTGGCAACCACAGCATTTCCTTTCGCAATCCTGCGCGCCCGTGACCCACGCCAGAGATCGATTCACGGCTCGCCCCGCCACCACGTGCACCAGCAGTAGCATGTTTCTGCCGTTCACGATGCGCTCAGCTAGAACGGGTGAATCCGTGGGCACCGGCATCGCGCGGCAGTGATGAGCAATGAAGCCTCCGATCCGGGCACACACGTTGTCATCCACCCGGTAGGTTTTTCGCAAATGAGCCGCGCAGCCCGCCGATCCGCCTTCCTCCCAGGCCGCGCGCAACTCGCGCCTCAGCTTCAGTTCTTCTTGCGCAAGCTGCGTTGTCAGCGGCATCTTGTTCCCCATCCAGCGCGGCGTCTTCACCTGTTCGCCCTGGGCGGGCTCTACCACTGCAATGTTCTGATGAATCCGTTTTACCCGCACTGGTTTGCCTCCCATGATGAAGGCTTCGTTTGCTTGCAGCCCGGCAATGAATGATTCTTCCACCGCGCCTAAGTGCCGGTTACGTACGGAGACGATCTTCATCTCGTAATCGGCGCTGATCACGCCAACATTCAAATAGTAGTTTCGCGCCGTCTTGCTGTTAGCCACCCGGAACTTGCCGTCGCGGAGTTCAATTTTTCCATAAGTGCCATAAGGCCCCAAAACTTTACCTTGTCCCGCGAGATACTGCAGCACGTCATCGAAGTCGCTTTTTGGCAAATCCGAGTACGGCCCCGCACGTCTGATCAGCTTAAAGGCCTCTTCCGTGCACCACTCTTGCTCGATGCTCATGCCCAACAACACCTGCGCCAACACATCCAGCGGCGCGCTGGGGATTCGCAGGGCGTCTAAGCGCCCTTCGCGTGCGGCTTCGCGCAACGCGACTGATTCCACCAGGTCGGGCAAACTCATGGGCACGACTGCGCCTTGTGCAACGCCATCTATCCGGTGCCCGCTTCGCCCCAATCTCTGCAATGCGCGGCTAACACCGCGGGGCGTGCCGATCAACAACACCTGATCGACACTTGAAAAGTCGACTCCCAGTTCGAGGCTGCTCGAGGCGACCACGGCTCGCCAATAGCCTGTCTTCAGGCCATCTTCGATGATGTGCCGCGTTTCGCGATTCACTGAGCCGTGATGCACGGCAATGCGATCATCAATTTCCGGCAGCAGAACTTTCAGCGCCAGCCCCAATCGTTCCACTCCCGATCGCGTCGTCAGGAAAATAAGATTGCACTGCGCGTCCAGCACGAGTTCCGCTACGGTCGGCGCAATACGAAACGGATTATGTCCAGCCGGGGGCAGCCATGCTCCCCTTTCGGGGGTCACAATCTCTAGCCGGTGCGATTTTCGTACGTCTGTTCGCGCCACTGCGCACGCCCTTGCGCCGCAAAGCAGTCGCTGAATTGCCTCAATTGGCCACGCGGTCGCGGAAACCCCGATGCGCTGGACGGGACGCCCGACGCGATGCTCCAAGCGCTCCAAGCAAAGCGCGAGCAGCGACCCGCGTTTTCCCTCCGCGAAGGAATGAATCTCATCGACAATTACTGTGTCTGGATCGAAGCCTGTCTCGCGCCATGCCGCCTGCGACAAGATGGAGCTCAATGTCTCCGGTGTAGTCAATATCAAATGCGGCCGGCTGCGCCGCTGCCGGTTGCGCTCCGCTTGCGCTGTATCTCCCGTGCGCACCTCCATCCGAATCTGCTGGCTTGAGGGAAGAGCCGCATTCACTGCATCGAGCGCGGGCGTGAGATTGCGATGGATGTCATTGTCCAGAGCCTTCAATGGCGAGATGTAAATGGCGCACACCGCGTTGGGCAATGCTTTCGCACTGGCGCGCACAGCCAGCCGCGACAGCACCGACAAGAACGCCGCGAAAGTTTTGCCGCTGCCGGTCGGCGCAAGAATCAGCGTGTTCTCACCCGCAAGGGTGTGCGGCAAAGCTTTCTGTTGTATCTCGCTCAGGTTCGGATAATGGGCATCGAACCAGGTCTGGAGCGCGGGATGCAACCCGGCGGGGGCGTCAGCTTGGGGTGCTGCGTCGCTTTTCGGCCGTCTACTGGAGCGACGCCTGGTAGAGCTCTTCGACTCGCGCGAGATCATCGCAGTCCTCAGGTTTTTTGTCGCGCCGCCAGCGCAGGATACGCGGAAACCGAAGCGCATATCCGCTCTTATGCCGCGCACTTTTCTGAACTCCGTCGAACGCCACTTCCAGTACTACTTCGGGTTTCACCACCATCACCGGCCCAAATCGATCTGTCGACGCAGCGCGCAAAATCCTGGTCAGGTCCTTCACCTCAGTGTCAGTCAACCCGGAATAGGCTTTGCCGATGTTCACAAATCCTTCACGTGATTTCACCGCAAATGTGTAATCGGAAAAAACAGTCGCCCTTCGCCCGCTGCCTTGCTCGGCCGACGTAATCACTACGTCTAACGTGCCATACGGGCGTTTCAACTTCTGCCAGGCTCCGCTCCGCTTCCCCGGTTCATACAAGCTCTGCTTTCGTTTCAGCAGTAATCCTTCGTTGCCGCGCTGTCGTGCCTCGGCGAACAGTTGGTCGATACGCGTATGCGTAGGGGCTTCGTGTTGGGGCGAGAGCAGTAAAGGCAGACCGCACCCGGCAAAAAGCGTCCGCAGTTGCTGCCGTCTTACTTCGTAAGGTTCACTAAACAGCGCTTCGCCATTCCGCAGCAACAAGTCATACGCCATGAACACGACCGGCACCTCGACTAGAAGCGTGGCCCGAACTTTCTTGCGCGCCAAGCGCTGTTGCAGCACGTTGAAGCTTAAGCGCGCGGCCTTCGCGCCACGCCAGGATTTCGCCGTCGACTAAACCGCTTCCCGGAAGCGTTGCGAGCGTTTGCGCCAATTCCGGAAACGCGCCGGTGACATCTTCCATTCCACGTGAATAAATCCGGACGTGCCCCGCATCGAAATGCACTTGCGATCGGATTCCATCGTATTTGTCTTCGATTACCCACTCTGCCGGATCAGCCAGATCTTCTAACCGCTCCAGCGGTTTCGCCAGCATGAAGTCCATCGGATGAAATAGCCGCGCCGCAATGTGGTCTAATTCGCCGTGCCTAGCGGCTAACGCCACGCGCGCTAAGTCGCCAAGCCGGTTGTTCGCATCGCGAACCGCATCGGGCGGAGTCTCGCACGCAAGCGCCACCGCTTCTTCCACCATCTTGCCCATCAAGCCAATGCGCAGTCCACGCGTAATTACCTTCACGAAGTACTTGATGGTCAATGGCCGATAGTTTCGGAAGACTTCCACCAGTAAATCGCGTTTTGCGCCGGTACTGCGGCAGCAAAACAATTGCTGATAAATTTCGTTGGCGTGTTTCAGAGTCAGCGGCAGCTCGCCAGTTATTCCGCGCAGCAGCAAACAGGCGGTCTCCCCGCTGTCGCCTACCTCCGCGTGGCAGACGCTTAGCGTCTGCGCATCCCACCCCGTCGAAATCTGCAGTGCCGAACGCAGGACGCTGTGCCCGATAGATAGCTTTGCCCTATCGTCAACTTCAAACAGGCTGTGGTTCGACAATCGTTGTGATACCGGTCCGGCGCTTAAGAACTGAATGGCCAACGCCAGGTCGTCATCATCTAAACGCCTGAGGTAATCTGCCAGCAGGGCTACTTTTTTCAGCCGGCTAGCATGACTAGCGATCTGCTCGCAGACCGCTGCCAAGTCGTCCATCAGCCCTCCGCTTCAATAGTGGTCCGGCCGCCGCCGCGCGGTGGTGCGGTCGCTTGAAATCCTCGTGAGTTCAGCACGTGGGCGAAAGGCGCGGTGTACCCATGTACGACATCAATATGTTTCGCGCCAGATTGGTCCACCATTTGGAGCAGCTCGTCGAAATCGGCATGATCCGAATAAGGAATCAGCTCTTCGGCCCCGCTCCGGGTCCGCGCATTATCGAGCGCCGCCCATCCCGAAACATAGGCCAGCCGAATATTCTTTCCGCTCGCTTCTAGCACGTTTCCATGTGATGGAATTACCACCAGCGCCTTCCCGGCTGTGGTCTTTGCGTCATAAGGCTCCCACCCGTTGAAGCAATACCCACGCTTCACATACTCCGGAATGAACTTCGCAATGGCTCCGTGCACCGCTGTCGGAATACCTGCCTCACACAAGACGTGAACAATTTCCTGCCCGCGTCCGAGTGCATATCCGATGAAGGCCGGGCTCACGCCTTCGGCAAGGCAGGCGCGGGCAAAAGCTAAGATGCGCTCGACCGCCGCTTCCCTGTCCAACAACCGGTAAATCGGTAATCCGAATGTCGATTCAATAATTAGCCTGTCGCAGGCAATCGTTTGGGTTGTGTCTCCGCACAATGGTTGCCGGAGCTTGATGTCGCCTGTGTATATCAGCCGCTCGTTGCGATACTCCACCAGCAACTGTGCCGCGCCCAAAATGTGACTCGCCGGATAAGCAGTCAGCATCGCTCCGTTCCAAGGCATGCTCTCGCCAAAATCTAAGGCACGCATTTCCGGCTCCTTCTGTTCCTGTTCCAGCCATAGCCGCATGCGATAGAAGCGCAGCGTGGTAGACGTCGCGATCACCTTCCCATGGCATCCGCGCGCGTGATCGCTGTGCCCGTGCGAGATCCACGTGGCGCTGCACGGCTCTGTATTATCCAACCAAAGGTCGATTTCAGGCAAATAAATGCCGGACTCGTGGAACTCAGCCTGCATCTTTTCTTAAATGCCGAGAAATAAGGCGCAGAGGCGGTCGATAAACGTTTTCACATCGGTGTCATGACCAACGGTCGAATTCACCATGATCGAAAACGCCAGCCATCCGTGCTCTTTCGTTTCGATATAACCGCTCATTGCGTTTACGTGCGCCAACGATCCCGTCTTCGCGTGAACCCGTTCCGCCCCGCGAATGTCTTTGAAACGGTGTTCCAGCGTGCCGTCAACCCCGCCAATTGGCAGCGACCTGACCCAGACGTCACGTTCCGGCCGGTCCCACATTGCGCGCAAAAGGATCACGGTGGAATCGGGCGTGGTCAGATCCTGCCGCGCGAGCCCTGATCCATCCTCTAACGCCACGCCAGTGCCGTCCCGCGTGATACCGAGTTCTTGCAGGAATTTCGTCCGCTCGTCTACTCCGGCCCGAAGCGTTCCTACGCCGTCCAGAACGTATCCGGTTTCCCGCAGCAGCATTTCGGCGTGCAAGTTCTGGCTGACTTTGTTGGTTACGGTGATGTCCTCCGCTAAAGGCGCTGATTGGTGAACCGCAAGCACGGTCCCATTCGGCGCGGGATGATCGAAGGCCTCGTCTCCGCCGCTTAACTCGTTCAAGGAGATGTATCTGGAAAGCGCTTGGCCCCGCACCGTAATCCCTTGTTCTCGCAGCGCATCTATCAGGGCGCTTGCGGTCCACTTTGCCGGGTCCTCGACCGCGAAATCGCTCTCCCATTTTTCCGCCGCCTTGCCAATCGTGCCCCACAGAACCACCTCACTGCTGGCGGGAGCGCGTACCACATGCACGTGCGCCTGGCCGCTATCGTCCGTAGTCACTTGGTTCAGAAACAGCAAAGGCGTGTTTGTGGGCTTCGCCTCGAGCGCGGACAACTTTCCGGGCTCACTGGGCTGCAGCGTCACGGATACCATGTTGTCGTTGAACGTCAAGGCCGAAACAGGCGCGCCGTAATCGTAGATGCTGTCATCGATGGTCCATCCATCCGGATACAGTTCTCCCGGGTAGCGTGTCGCCACGCCAGTGACATCGCCCTCAACTATTCGAACGCCAGCATCCGCAAGTTTCTTGGCGAGATCGCGTAAGGGAGCCAGCGGATCACCCGGCTTGGCATCCACTGTATACGGCAGGACGCGGCCTGAAAGATTCGGATCGCCACCGCCTATAATTTCCAAGTCCCGCAAGCTCGTTTGGCCTGGCGTCCATGCCGCGCTCGTGCGCAGTTCCGTCTGGAAGCGGTAGTTAGGCCCTAATCGCACCAGCGCCAAGGCGGTGGTGTAGAGCTTAGTGTTCGAGGCAGGAACGAAAAACTCGGATGCATCGCGTTCGGCAAGCACCGCCTTATTCGCGAGATCAATAAACTTGAAGCCGATGTGTCCTCGCTGAACGGCGGGGAACTCCAACATTAGCGCGGCTACGCGTGCTTTCAGATTTCTTCGGCCAGGATTGTGCGGCGGAGCCGCTGCCCAACTCGCACCCGCCGCAAGCGCGGTCAGCAGCAATATCAAACTGTGCTTCGGTCTTGTCAATCGTTACTCGCCGGCACTCGCCTTGTTCGCCAACACCGGCCCGCGCTCAATCCGATCGCGGCTTTTCCCGCCCATTACATGCGCTTCCAGCATGATTAACAAAGCAAGAATCAGCACCGCGACTGATCCAAAAGCCGGTATGAGCATGACGTAGTGCATACCCAGATAGTTGGCGACATACCCCAGCAGCCAAGGCGCGAGCATTCCCCCGGTAATCGCCACGGAAAATAATCCATTGTAAAAGCCCGGGATGATATGAGAACCGGTCGTCTAAGGTCTCCGCCAGCAATGGATAAATCGGTGAGAAACCTGCTCCGATCATGACTACCGCAATCCACGCGATTGCCATCCAATTCGTTAGGCTAAGTAACAAATATCCCGCCATGGCGGCACATACGCTCGAAAGCAGCAGCTTGCGATGATTCACACGGCGCAGCAACGGCTGTACCGCCAATCGTCCCATCAGAAGCGCAAGGAAATATGCCGCTAGCGCGAAAATAGCCCAAACCGGATTCGCTCCCAACCGGTGAATCAGAAATAACGGCAGCCATCCGGCGATAGCGCCTTCGTTGCCGAATTGAAAGAACAAGAGGAGGCTGAACAAAACTGCTGCGACACTCCGCAAGTCGCTCAGCATTTCGCGAATCCGGTTCTCCGCTTCTTTCACGGGGACCGGTTGCCTCGCCCCCGGAAACTTGTTTCGCGCAAAGAGAATAAGGAAGATCAGCGGCGCCAGCGCTAGCAAGGCAGTGGCAATCTGTACCGAACCCGCGAAATACGTCGCGCCGACGATAACCGTTGATATAAGACAGCCGCAGCCGAACAACGCGCCCGCCCGGTTTGCCACGGCGGCGGGCGATCGCGAAAAATAGGGTTCCAGGATATAGAGCAGGGAAGTGGCCAGCAAACCGCCAGCGCACCCGGTAAACCCCAGGCCCACCATCCGCCAGATAACGGGAATCGGCGGCGCCATCATATAGAGCGCCACTAAGCTGGCCGCAGCGATAGAGCAGCTCACAAGCGCCACCGTGCGCATTGCCACGCGCAAAAACAAGCGCTGCGCTACCGCGGCTCCCGCTACATAACCCGCATTCAGGGCGAGGAAGTGGAGTCCGATCAGTTTTGGATCGACATCAATGTGGTACTGCCAGGCAATGAGAAGAGACCCGAGTAAGCCTACCAGGATGCCGAGTAGAAGAAACCCGCTAATCCATTGCCGCTCACCACGCTCCCAAAAAACTTTCGCTCCTATTTCAGAGCGGCTCGTTGACACGTTCAATGGTTGCTCTATAGAATTGAAGTATCACTGAGGAAGGAGGTGGTCCAGTCGAAATGAATTCTGGTAGTGACTGTAGCATACAATCCACGCGCGAGGTGGCCGACTCTTAAAGTTGGCGCACAACGGCAAGCAATTGCCCTGTGCGCTTTCGAGTCGACGTTCGTACGTTCAGGTGTCGTTTCAGTGACGAGGCCGCAGTTCCTGTGGACCGGCTGCCCGTCGCGCGTAACGTAGCTAGAGTATCAAGGCCCCGCTGGTGCGCTTCGGCACACCGCCGGGGCCTTCTACGTGTTAACCTTAGAAGTAACCCCACCCGTTTTTTCTCGAAAGGATTTTAGAAAATGAAAGCCGGGATTCACCCCGCCTATGACCAAGTAAACGTGATTTGCGCCTGCGGCTCTACCTTTGCCACTCGATCAACTCACAAAGGCGACTTGCGCGTGGAAATCTGTTCTAGCTGTCATCCATTCTTCACGGGCCGCCAAAAGCTGGTGGACACTGAAGGACGCGTCGATCGCTTCCAAAAGAAGTTTGCGAAAGCTCGCGAGATTCAGGCGCAGAAGAAGGCCGCCACTGACGCGAAGGCCGCGAAAAAGAAGCTTCAGTAACCGCCGGCGCGCTGGGCAATACGTGCCTGCCGCGGGCGTCTACTGTGGCGCTACCAAACCTTTTCTGATCGCAAATAGCACTAGCTCGGCAGTGCGATGGATGTTCATCTTTTCCATCAAATTGGCTCGGTGCACGGAAACCGTGTTCACGCTCAATTCCAGCAGACGGGCGATATCCTTATTCGACTTGCCCTGAGCAATGAGCTGCAAGACCTGCTTCTCGCGGCCCGTTAGCTTATTGACTTCGTCGTCCTGCTCTTGCGCTACGTACTTTAGCCCAGAGCCAATAAAGCGTTTGCCTTCAGCGACAGCTTTAATCGCGCCTACCAGATCGACGTCGATCCCGCTCTTCAGCAGATAACCTTTCGCTCCAGCATCGAGGGCATTGCGAACGTAGTTATCGTCTGAATGCATGCTCAGAATCAGTACTTCCGTTCCGGGCAGATGTTTCACGATCTCCTTGGTCGCTTGCACGCCGTCCAATTCGGGCATGGAGAGATCCATGACCACCACTTTGGGCTTCAGCTCATACGCTGTACGTATCGCCTCCACGCCGTTGCTCGCTTCGCCGACCACCTCCATGCCTTCTTCGTCTTCTAGAATGCGGCGAAATCCTCGACGCACCAGGCTGTGGTCGTCTGCCAGAAGAACGGTTATTGATTCACTCATAAAATCCGTGTAGCTACCTCTTCTTCATCCATTTCATGTCGCGGCTCTTCAACTGTGCCTTCTTCGTGTTTCAGTGGCATGTTGAGCGATACCGTTGTGCCCGAGATTCCTGTACCCGAGCTCGTTGTTCCATAGCCAGGGTCGGACGAAACGCGCAGGGTCGCGTCCAGCAACTCGGCTCTCTCTCGCATCGCTATAAGTCCTAGCCCTGGTTTATCGCCCTTTTTGGGTGCGCCCAAGCCCCGGCCGAAATCCTTTACCGTCACATTTAGCGAACTTGGGGAAAAGTCCAGACGCACTTCGGCGCGTTTCGATCCCGAGTGTTTAGCTGCATTCGTCAGCGCCTCCTGGACGATGCGAAAGCAGTGAATCGCCGGTTGACCGGTGATGCGCACGGGCTGCCCCGTGATGTGAACGTCCGTCGCAATTCCGTTTTGCCGTTGAAATTCTCCCGCGTACCACTCAATCCCCTTCGCCAGGCCATAATCGTCCAGCACAGTGGGGTGCAGCATCTGTGAAAGGCTGCGCATCTTCTCAAGCGTGTTGTGCGTAATCTCGCGTACTTCGGTAAGCTCCGTCCGTAGCGGGGAATCGGGTGGTAGCCCCTTCCTTTCGGCTCTGGCGAGCATTGCTCCGACGGCCGTGAGAATCTGCCCAAATTCATCATGTAGCTCGCGCGATACGGAACGGAGCACCTCTTCCTGTACCGTGATCAGTCTCGCCGCTAAAACGCGCCGTTGCTTCAAGAGGGATTCCAACTTTTCAAAGATCCTGCGGTTGGAGTAAATAAGATAAAGACTCGTCACGGCAATGGCAAAAATTGTCGCTGCCAGGAACGCGTAGATATCGCGCTCAACTCCGCTGTAGATAGACGCCACCTTTTCATCGGTCCGCTCTTCCTCTTCGGTGTTCCGTTCCAGCAGCCGTGAGACTTGATTTGCCAAGTCGGTCTGCTGCTCAGAAAGGAGCGTCAGTACCAGCGCGCGGCCGGCCCTTTCGTGGCCTTGGCCCGCTTCGCTAAATACATCGTCGGAGGTAAGCCAGAATTGTTTGAGCGATCTCATCAGCTCATCGCGGTTTGGCGTCGGACGCGACAAACGCGTCAATCTCGTATCGGTCTGCAGAGCATCGTTTAAATCTCGTTTGAGCAATGCGAACTGGTCCCGATACTTAAAAAGGCCGCCCGGGTGCGATGCCTGCGTCATGTCGCGCAGCTTCAGCCCCACCATATTGACGTCGTTTTGAATCCGCAGAAGCAGCAGAGAATCGTGCCGGTTCAGGTCGATGGTCTGATTCTGCAGCGCCTGCAAATGCGTCAACTCGTAGAGAGCGTATGAGGAGAAGCCCGTCACGGCCCCAAGGGTCACCAGCAAGCCCACGAGCAGCCGAATAGTCGGGGAAGTGGTCATCTCCCCGCACTCACTGCACTAGCCATATATCAAAAGGACGAACTTTGACCGGCAATCGTTGCTCTACTGGTGTCATATTAAGAGACGGCTGTATCCGCATTTTGGATGCTTGATTTGAAAAAACTCGGCTATGCACCCAAAATAGCTAATCGCGCTCGGTTCGTGCTAAGTAGGTTGAGGAGCCGCTCCGAATGAGTACTCCAAATAAAGATGAGATGATTGGCCGTATTTACCGCGCGAAGACCGCCAACCGGCAGCGCCTGGCATTCATTAATTCCGAGCTTAGTCGTATCTCGGTCCTCTTAAAAAAAGGAAGCAGTCAACTGGAATGTTTCTTGGCTAACGAAAACTCGGAACTCCACTCCGTGCTGAGTCAACTGGACATCAACCGAACCCTGCAGCTTCTATCGGAGCACGAACAATTGACTCGCGACATACATACCGCAAATGAAGAGCTGAAACGGCTCGGTGTCCCGTTGTAGCAATCCGTAGTCTGCTGTCGCACAAACCCGCACTTTAACGAGTTTGCGCTGTTCCCAGGAAATCGCTCTATCAAATGGTATGGCGGACCGGAAGAACAATTCGGCCGGGCTGTGGCCCGTGCTTCGTCAATTAAGGAACGGAGATATCTTTGGCCTTGGAGACTCTGCCGCTTCTGCCCGCACCGGCACTCTCGAGGCAAGAACCAAACACGCGGACAAAGTTGTCGACTCTGTTTGTCCGTATTGCGCCGTAGGTTGTGGCCAGCTTGTCTATGTAAAGGACAAGAAGATCATCGATATCGAAGGTGATCCCCGCTCGCCCCTTTCAAATGGCTGTTTATGCCCGAAAGGCGCGGCAACTTTTCAGCTGGTCACTGGCTCGCCATCGCGTCTCTGACGTTCTCTACCGCCGGCCCTACGGAACCAGGTGGGAAAAGATTCCGCTTGAGCAGGCCATGGATATGGTTGCCGACCGCGTCAAGAAGACGCGCGACGCAAACTGGGAAGACAAGAACAAAGATCGCGATCCGCTTCGCCGCACCATGGCAATCGCTCATTTGGGCGGCGCTACTCTCGACAACGAAGAAAATTACCTCATCAAGAAGCTCTTCACCAGCCTCGGTATAGTTCAAATCGAGAATCAAGCCCGTATTTGACACTCCTCCACGGTCCCCAGTTTGGGGACCTCGTTCGGCCGCGGCGGTGCGACCAGCTTCCCTGGCGATGCGGTCAATTCAGACGTGATCGTCATCGAAGGATCGAATATGGCCGAGTGCCACCCGGTCGCCTTTCGCTGGATTATGAAGGCGCGCGAAAAGGGCGCCACGGTGATTCATGTCGATCCGCGCTTTACGCGCACCAGCGCCGTATCCGACATCCATGTGCCGATTCGTGCCGGTTCTGATATCGCATTTCTAGGCGGTATCATCCGCTACATCGTCGAGAACGAGCGGTATTTCAAGGAGTACGTCGTAAATTTCACCAACGCAGGCGCCGTCATTAACAAGGAATTCAAAGATACCGAAGATTTGGACGGCCTGTTCAGCGGATGGCAGAAAGACAAAGGGCACTATAAGAGCAGAACGTGGATGTATGAGGGCGTTGACCCCGAGCCCGCTGGTGGCGCACGCGAGTCTGAAGCGGGCAAGAAGGGCGAGGCGATTCAGCGCCAGCCGATTCAGGCCGAACACGAAGACCCCACATTGCAGCATCCGCGCTGCGTTTTTCAAATACTAAAACGTCACTTCTCGCGTTATACGCCGGCGATGGTGGAAGAGACCTGCGGCATTCCTCAGGATCTGTTTCTGAAGGTTGCGGAAACACTGTGCCGAAATTCCGGCCGCGACCGCACCGGGATGTTCCTCTACGCCGTGGGTTGGACCCAGCACAGCGTCGGCGTCCAGTACATTCGCTCGGCCGCTATCATTCAGCTTTTGTTAGGCAATATGGGCCGTCCGGGCGGCGGCATCATGGCCCTGCGCGGGCACGCGTCAATTCAGGGTTCGACTGATATCCCCACTTTGTACAATCTGCTGCCCGGCTACTTGCCCATGCCGAAAGCCAAGCACGACAAAGATCTGCAAACCTACATTCGCCTCAACGAATCACCTTCGGGCTGGTGGGGCGAATACAAGAAATACTTTGTCTCATTGATGAAGGCCTGGTATGGCCCAGCCGCTACCAAAGAAAGCGACTGGTGCTACGACTACCTGCCTACTTTGACCGGCGACCACTCCCACATGAATACCGTGGTTGACATGGCTGACGGCGCTGTAAAGGGTTACTTTGTTATGGGTGAAAACCCCGTTGTCGGTTCCATGAACGGACCGCTGCAGCGCAAAGGGCTTCGGAAACTCGACTGGCTGGTAGTTCGAGATTTTCAACTTACGGAAACCGCCGACTTCTGGCGCGAGGCCCCCGAAATAAACCGTGGTGAAGTAAAGCCGGAAAACATCGGTACCGAGGTGTTCTTTTTCCCGGCGGCCGCTCACACGGAAAAAGACGGTAGCTTCACCAACACCCAGCGTCTTCTGCAGTGGCATCACAAAGCCGTCGATCCTCCCGGCGATTCCCGTAGCGAACTCGATTTCATCTTCAAGCTCGGTCAGCGTCTAAGACGCCTGTATCAATTCGAGTATTCGGAACCGCGCAACTGGCCCATTCGCGATCTCATGTGGGACTACCCGACGCACGGGCCTCTTGAAGAGCCCGACGCCGAAGCGGTTCTGCGTGAGATCAACGGCTACACTGTTCGCGACGGCAAACTGGTGGAAGGCTTCACGTCTTTGAAAGACGATGGCTCAACTGCCTGTGGAGCCTGGATCTATTCCGGCTGCTACCGTGACGGCGTTAACATGACCGCCCGCCGCAAGCCTTATTGGGAGCAGAACTGGATCGCGGCGGAGTGGGCCTGGGCATGGCCGCATAATCGCCGTATCATTTATAACCGCGCCTCGGCCGATCCCGAAGGGAAGCCCTGGTCGGAGCGCAAGAAGCTCGTCTGGTGGGACGAAGAAAAGCAAGAGTGGAGCGGCCACGACGTTCCCGATTTCATCGTGGAACGCCCGCCGTCCTATCGGCCCAAAAAGGAGGCGCGCGGCAAGAACACAATTTCGGGTATAGATCCCTTTGTGATGCAGGCGGACGGCAAGGGCTGGCTTTACGTTCCAGCCGGGCTGGAAGACGGTCCGCTGCCTACGCACTACGAGGCCCAGGAATCCATCGTCAAGAATCCGCTCTACGGCCAACAATGCAACCCTGAGCGTATGGAATGGATGCGGAAAGACAATCCGTATCACCAGCCCTATCACGATCCGCGTTTTCCGTACACTGTCACCACCTATCGGCTTACGGAGCATCACACCGCCGGGGGTATGAGCCGCTGGCTTACCTGGCTTTCGGAGCTGCAACCCGAGATGTTCTGCGAAGTCTCCCCAGAACTTGCTGAAGAACGCAAGCTCAAGAACGGAGGATGGGCCACCATCCGCACAATGCGCGGCGAAATCGAAGCCCGCGTGCTGGTCACCAACCGCATGCGCCCGCTGCGCATCAAAGGCCAGCTCATTCATCAGATCGGATTGCCCTATCACTGGTCGAGTAAAGGTCTTGTACGCGGCGACTCCGCCAATGAATTGATCGGCTTTGTCGCCGACCCGAACGTATCCATCCAGGAATCGAAAGTCTTTACCGCCATGATTGAGCCAGGCCGCAAGAGCAAAGGCCGGCGTCACATCACCAGCGGCCGTCTGGTAAAAAAGCTGCCGTCGCATGAGGCCGACCGCGACCTTCCGGCGGCCCGGCACAAACCTGAAGCCAAGCATGGCTACAAGGCCATGGAGACAAAGGAGGGGAACGTCTAAGTGGCTGCCGCGACGAAGGGCTTCTTCACAGACACCACGCTCTGTATCGGCTGCAAAGCGTGCGAAGTTGCATGCAAGCAATGGAACCAACTGCCGGACGATGGATTCCTGTTCTCCGGCATGTCATACGACAATACGATTCATCTGGGGGCGTCGACTTGGCGTCACGTCGCGTTCATCGAGCGGCCGGTGCCGCTACAGCCCAACGATGACGGAGCGTTCTCATGGCTGTTTTCATCCGATGTCTGCAAGCACTGTGCGCGCGCCGGGTGCCTGGAAAGCTGTCCCACGGGCGCGATCGTTCGCACGGAATTCGGCAGCGTCTATGTGCAGCCGGATGTGTGCAACGGTTGCGGCTACTGCATTGTGAATTGCCCGTTCGGCGTCATTGATCGGCGCGAAGAAGACGGCCGCGCCTGGAAATGTACGCTTTGCTACGACCGTTTGCGCGAAGACATGCAGCCTGCCTGCGCGAAGGCCTGCCCCACGGAGTCCATCCACTTCGGCAATCTGGATGATCTGCGCCAGCAAGCGAAAGAGCGTGTTGAGACGTTGCACGAAAAAGGCATGCATGAGGCATACCTCTATGGCGAGAGTGCTGAGAGTCAACCGGGGACGGAGGGCCTGAATGCGTTCTTCCTTTTGGTCGACAAACCTGAGGTCTACAATCTGCCCCCCGATCCGGTGGTGCCAACCAAGACAGTAAAGGACGCCTGGACCGCAATGGCCGCTGGCGCACTAGGGATGGCGCTGGTTGCACTTGGTGCCGCTCTGTTTGGAAGCAAGGACGGCGCGCGAACGTGAGTACAGTTCGTTACAAGTCGTCAGTTCAGCCCGTTGAAACTGAGGGTCGCGACATCGATTTGCAGATGGCGATACTGTCGGGCGAAGCCGCCAGTCAGCAAGCCTCCGGCGCTGCCGGCAAACACATCAAGAGTGAAGCCCAGACCTGGACCGAGTTGCCGCAGCCGAATCGTGCCGACCCGACCTACTACGACCGTCCGCTGCTAAACAAATCCGTCTGGGGGTGGGCCATTCCCACGTACTACTACATAGGCGGCCTAGCTGGTGGGTCGCTTGTGTTGGGTGCTGCCGCTCAATGTATGCGGTCGAGCAAGTTGGAACGACTCATCAGACGCTGTCATTGGATCGGCTTCATCGGCTGCTGCATCAGCGGCGCGCTTCTGGTTTATGATCTCGGCCGGCCGCAGCGCTTCCTCAATATGCTGCGCGTCTTCCGCCCTACCTCGCCGATGAACCTTGGAGCTTGGATTCTTAGTGGCGCGTCGGGCGCAGCGTCGGGCACCCTGCTGCTGCGCGGCCGCGATGGCGCGTTTGGCGCAATCGGCGAATCTGCCGGCTACGCTGCGGGCCTGATGGGCATGGGCCTTGCCACCTATACGGGCGTGCTGGTCAGCAACACGGCGGTCCCGCTTTGGCAGGCTTCCCGCCGAATGCTGCCTGTCTTATTCGCCGCATCTGCCGTCACCAGCGTCGCTTCGGTCTTTGAACTCCTCGAACAAACTCCCGAGGAAGCGAATGTCACCCGCGTTTTTGGAACCATAGGCGAGATAACCGAAGTAACCGCCGCCATCATTACGGAGCAGCAAGCTTCTGAAGTCCGCCGCGTCGGGAGGCCGTTTAAACGCGGCTTAAGCGGCGTCATGTGGCGAGCCGCCGCCGTCCTCACAGCATCGAGTCTGATTATCGGATTGCTGCCTGACAAAACGCGCAATAAGCGGCTTGCATCGGGCGTGCTCGGCACCCTGGGATCGTTGCTCCTGCGCTTCGCGGTCGAGCATGCCGGCAACACTTCCGCTCGCGATCCGCGTGCATCTTTCCATCGCCAGCGTGCCGAAACATTTGAGTCGGGAGTTGCGTCCTCATAGCGCACGAAAAATAATATGGTGCACGTCTGATGCCCCAGTACTTCTCGCGAAGTGCGAACTCGATTGCTCGCCTCAGTATTTTTGGCATCGTAAGCGCACTCGTCGTCGTGACCTGGCTGGGATATCTCATCGTGAGATCGCCATACGAAATGATGCAGAACGTTCCACGCGAACAACCCGTGCCGTTCAGTCATGAGCATCATGTCGGTGGTTTGGGCATTGATTGCCGGTACTGCCACACCACCGTTGAAAACTCATCTTTCGCTAACATCCCCGCGACTAAGATCTGCATGAACTGCCACTCGCAGATGTGGGCCACCAGCCCAATGCTAGAGCCCGTGCGCGAGAGCTATCGCACTGGAAAATCCATCGAGTGGACCCGCGTGCATGACTTGCCGGGGTTCGTCTACTTCAATCACAGTATTCACGTGCACCACGGAATAGGATGCTCCACTTGTCACGGGCGCGTGGACAAGATGCCGTTGATGTGGCAGGCGGAGCCGCTGACGATGGAGTGGTGCCTGAACTGTCATCGCCACCCTGAGCGTTACGTTCGGCCCCGCGATCAGGTGTTTTCGATGGACTACGCGCCGCCTCCCGACCAGATCGCGTTAGGCAAGCGCTTGGTTCGCCAATATCACATCCAGAGCCTGACAAGCTGCTCGACCTGCCACCGGTGAAATAGGATGCCCAATCACGATTTCGTTCCGATACAAGCACTCACACAGGGCGGAAAACCCAGACTGTGGTGTACGCCGGAAGATTTCGAAGGTCGCGCGCAAGAAATAGAGCAAGAAGAATTTTCTGAAGAAGGTATCGAGTTTTCCGGAGCCAGCAGGCGGCGCTTTCTGTCCTTGATGGCAGGTTCTATGGCTTTGGCGGGAATCACCGGCTGCACGCGGCAACCGGTCGAAACCATCATGCCGTACGTCGATCCGCCTGAGAATGTGATTCCCGGTAAGCCGAAATACTACGCGACCGCAGCGCCCGTGAACGGCATCGCTGAAGGCGTCATTGTGGAAAGCCATCTCGGGCGGCCTACTAAGGTGGAAGGTAACCCGGATCATCCGGCAAACTTGGGCGCTACCAGTGTTCATTCCCAAGCCTGCCTCATGGATCTCTATGATCCCGATCGTTCCAAGGACATCCTCTATCTGGGCGATCCACAAGCTTGGGAAACGTTCCAGATCG
The DNA here is from genome assembly GCA_963846025.1 of Terriglobia bacterium. Classification (GTDB taxonomy): domain Bacteria; phylum Acidobacteriota; class Terriglobia; order Bryobacterales; family Bryobacteraceae; genus Bog-105. Next base: position 180,097 of record CAWJUG010000001.1, read on the forward strand.
CCTGGGAAAAGCTCATTGCGCCCGTGGCAGCCCGGCAAGGCGCAGGCTTCCGGATTCTCACCGAAACAATCGTCTCTCCCACGCTGGCGGCGCAGATTCAAGCCGTCCTGAAAAAATATCCTTCGGCCCAGTGGCACCAATACGATCCGGCCGGCCCGCATTCCGCGCGCGCCGCTGCAACAAGCACGTTCGGCAAACCTGTTAATACGTACTACAAGTTCGATGCCGCCGATATTGTCGTATCTCTCGACGCGGATTTCCTGGCCTGTGGCCGGGCTTCGACGCGGTATGCGCGCGACTTCGCTACTCGTCGCCGCCAGGGCGATCGCTTGGACATGAATCGCCTTTACGTCATCGAAAGCACGATGACAGCAACGGGCGGTAAATCCGACCATCGCCTTGCTCTGCGTTACTCCCAGGTTGAGTCATTCGCGGCCGAGCTCGCCGCTGCCCTTGGAGTGCAAAATGCCGCGGGCCAGGATTATCAGTTCTGGGTGTCGCGTCTCGCGCGCGATCTCCAGTCTCACAAAGGCGCGTCGGTCGTCATTCCCGGTGAACATCAGTCGCCCGCTGTGCATGCGCTAGCTCATGCAATGAACGCCGCGCTCGGTAATGTCGGCAAAACGGTCGTCTATACGGAATCGCTTGAAGTGCAGCCTGTCGATCAGATCGATTCTCTGCGCCAACTCGCTCGCGAGATGAACGCAGGGCAGGTCGAAGTTCTGCTCATCCTGGGGGGCAATCCGGTCTACAATGCTCCGCTCGATTTCGAATTCACGAAAGGCCTCAATCGCGTCAAAACATCCGTCCACACGGGACTGCACTTCAACGAGACGGCATTAAGAACCACTTGGCACATTCCGGAAGCGCATTTCCTGGAAGATTGGGGTGATGCGCGTGCATTCGATGGCACCGTCAGCATCATTCAACCGTTGATCGCGCCGTTATACGACGGAGTTCATTCGCAACTGCAGATACTGGATGCGATTGTACAGTTCCCTGGCCGATCATCTTATGACATCGTCCGCGCCTACTGGAGCGCGCAAAGCGGGTCGAAGGATTTCGAGCAGTGGTGGCGTAAATCCGTCCACGACGGCTTGGTTGCGAATTCCGCGCTGCCGCCCATCACTCCGGCCGCCAAAAACGTCACGTTGCTCCAAGCTGCGAAAACTAATCCGGGCAGCCTGGAGCTTTCTTTCCGGCCCGACGTGTACATGTACGACGGCCGGTTCGCCAACAACGTCTGGCTGCAAGAGTTGCCGCATCCCATGACGAAACTGACCTGGGACAACGCCATTTTCCTGAGTCCCAAAACTGCCGCACAATTGGGCTTCGAAAATCAGCAGCATGTTGAGCTGAATCTGCGCGGCCGCACCGTTTGGGGCTCTGTCTGGATTCTTCCGGGCCAGCCCGACAACGCGGCTAGCGTCGAACTCGGCTGGGGACGCTGGCACTCGGGCCGGGCAGGAAACGGTGCTGGCTTCAATGCCTACGCGCTGCGCACTTCCGATGCGCTCTGGGCTGCAACTGGCGTCGAGTTCCGCAAGCTCTCGACCCCCTACCCGCTCGCCACTACGCAAATGCATCAGTCCATGGAGCACCGCGATGTGGTGATTCGAAACACGCTCGATGAATACAAGAAAACCCCCGACTTCGCCAGCCGGACCGAGCACGAGCCTCCGGGAAATCTGACGCTTTATCCTCAGTGGGATTACCGAGGCTACGCGTGGTCGATGTCCATCGATCTTACGGCATGCGTGAATTGCCAGGCCTGCGTTGTCGCATGTCAGGCAGAGAACAACATTGCAGTAGTTGGCAAAGAACAGGTGCTTGCACGTCGCGCTATGCACTGGCTGAGGATCGATGTGTATTACGAAGGCGACATCAGCTACCCCACCGCGTATTATTGCCCAACGCCATGCATGCAGTGTGAAAACGCGCCTTGTGAACTGGTCTGCCCGGTGCAGGCCACGAATCACAGCAGTGACGGCCTGAACGATATGATTTACAACCGTTGCATCGGGACGCGGTATTGCTCCAACAACTGTCCGTGGAAGGTGCGCCGGTTTAACTTCATGTTGTTCCAGGATTGGACCACAGAAACCTGGAAGATGCAGCGCAACCCGGACGTGACTGTGCGCAGCCGCGGCGTGATGGAAAAGTGCTCGTACTGCGTACAACGAATCAGGGAAGCGGAAATCACCGCCGAAAATGAGGAGCGGTACGTTCGCGATGGCGAAATCCAAACCGCGTGCATGCAGGCGTGCCCTACCCAGGCGATCGTTTTTGGCGACAAAAATAACCAAAACAATCGAGTCGCCAAGCTGAAAGCCGAAAAACTGAACTATGCCATGTATGCGGAGCTGAACACGCGCCCCCGCACTACTTACCTAGCCGAGCTTCGCAATCCGAACCCGGAGTTTCAAAGTGCCTGAGCTGATTGCGCTCGAAGAACGCCAACGTCACGCGGCCCGGCCGCTTGACCCGAACAATCCTTTAGCGGTAGTGGCGCCGAGCACGACCTTCGAAACAGTTAGCGAACAGATTAGCTCAATCGTGCTCACCCGCAAAACCCCGCTTTTTTGGTGGTGCGCTTTTTCATTCGGGTTGTTCCTGTTTGTCGTTTTCGGAATCACAATCACGTATCTGCTCGCCAAAGGCATCGGCATTTGGGGTGTGGAGATTCCGGTTGGATGGGCATTCGCCATCACGAATTTCGTCTGGTGGATTGGAATCGGCCATGCGGGTACGCTGATTTCGGCCTTCTTGCTGCTAATGAATCAGGGCTGGCGCAATTCCATCAACCGATTCGCAGAAGCCATGACCATCTTCGCGGTTATGTGCGCTGGCATGTTCCCGTTGTTCCACCTGGGCCGCGCCTGGATTTTCTATTGGATTCTTCCCTATCCAAACACCATGACGGCGCAGCCGAATTTCCGCAGTCCGCTGGTTTGGGACGTCTTTGCCGTATCGACGTATTTCACCATTTCGGTCCTGTTCTGGTATATCGGGATGATCCCCGATCTCGCAACATTGCGGGATCGAGCGCTGGGCAATTTTCAAAAAGGCTTCTACGGCGTGCTCGCTTTCGGCTGGCGAGGCTCTTCGCACCATTGGAAGCTGCACAAATCGGCTTGCCTGCTGCTGGCCGGGATCGCCACGCCGCTTGTGCTCTCCGTACACACCGTCGTCAGCTTCGATTTCACAATCGCTATTTTGCCGGGTTGGCACTCCACAATTTTCCCGCCGTACTTTGTCGCTGGCGCAATTTACTCCGGTTTCGCGATGGTATTGGTGCTCGGTATTCCGCTTCGAAAAGTTTACGGGCTCCACAATCTCATCACTGTTCGGCATCTGAACAACTGCGGAAAACTGATGCTAACTACGGGTCTCTTTCTCGCGTACACGTATCTTATTGAGCCCTTCACGGCTTGGTACAGCGGCAATGACTTTGAGATGTACACGGTGCACAACCGAGCTGTAGGGCCCCACTCCTGGAGTTATTGGCTAGTCATTCTCTTGAACGTCATCATCCCGCAGGCGCTCTGGTTTTATAAGGTCCGCACCAGGCCCATCCCACTGTTTACCGTGTCCATGGTGGTGCTGGTCGGGATGTGGGTTGAGCGTTTCATGATCATTGTCACCGCCTTGGACCGTGATTTTCTGCCTTCTTCCTGGTCGAATTTTGTTGCGACCTTCTGGGACAACGCCATGTTTTGGGGCTCTGTTGGCATGTTCATCGTTTTCTTTATGTTGTTCGTGCGCTTCCTGCCCATGATCCCGATGGCCGAAGTGCGCGAACTATTGCCTTTCTCGAGACCCGGCGGAGGAACCGAGAAATGAACGAGTTCGGAGTATACGGTATGGTGGCCGAGTTCGATGACCCCACCACCTTGCTGGAAGCGGCTCAGCAAATCAAGCGCGAAGGCTATCGCAAATTCGAGGCATACACGCCCTATTCAATAAAGGATCTGGAAGACATTATTCCGGGCCACAATCTGGTTCCTCCCATCGTTCTGATTGGCGGATTGATCGGAGCCGCAACGGCCTGGAGTATGGAGTACTACATCGCGGCAATCGATTATCCGACCAACGTAGGCGGGCGGCCGTTATATAGCTGGCCTATGTTCATCCCCATTCTGTTTGAGCTGACGGTGCTCGGCGCAGGTGTATTCGCGTTTTTCGGCACGCTAGCTTTATGCGGTTTTCCGCGGCCTCATTTTCCGCTCTTCAATTTGCCGCAGTTCGCTGCTGCCAGCAGCAGCGGTCTGTTCCTCTGCATCGAGAGGACCGATCCTATTTACGATTCCGGCTTGACGGCTCAATTTCTGCGCGAACTCGGGCCCATAGGAGTTTGGGAAGTCAGTGACACATAAGAGTTCCATGGTCGCGATTGTGGTGCTGTTGTCTTTCTGTAGCGCCTGCCGGCAGGATATGCAGGATCAGCCTAAGTACAAGCCCCTTGGACAAAACAGATTCTTCTCCGATGGCCGCGATTCACGTCCTATTCCCGCTAACACCATTGCGCGCGATGAATTGAATGCCACCGATCCGTATCACACCGGGATGTCAGGCGGCGTGTTTCTCGACAACATTCCTTCCGCTGTTGACATAAAACTACTCAACCGCGGCCATGATCGCTACGAGATCTTCTGCAGTCCGTGTCACGGGCGGCTCGGAGACGGTAATGGCATGGTTGCTCAGCGGGGGGTGCGCGCACCGGCGGATTTTCATACGGACCGTCTTCGCTCCGTTCCGCCCGGCTATATTTTTCAGGTCATCACAAACGGCTACGGCGGCATGGGCGATTACGGCGATCAAGTGCCGGTTGACGATCGCTGGGCCATTGTCGCCTACATTCGAGCCTTGCAACTCAGCCGCGACGCGCCAGTGAACGACTTGCCTGCTGATGCGCGTGCCCAATTGGGAGCGCAGCGATGACATCACCTGTTAATGGCACGCCATTTGCCCCATCGCCGGAATTGCGCGAAGATCTGCGCCGCATCTTCGGTCCCGCGCTGGGCGCGGGCCTTGTGCTGTCCGGCATTTCTATCATCGGTGGCTTTTTCAGCCCGGGTGATTTTTTTCATTCGTATCTGATGGGCTATCTGTTTTGGTTGGGGTTGACGCTCGGCTCCATGGGCATCGTTATGCTGCAGTATTTAACGGCCGGGGCTTGGGGCATCATGACGCGCCGGACGCTCGAATCAGCTAGCCGGACTCTTCCTCTATGCGCCATTCTGTTTATCCCTATCGCAATCGGTATGCCACGTCTCTACGACTGGGCAAACCCCACTCTGGTCAGGAATGAATACGTTCTGCGGCATCGCCAGATATACATGAACCCCTCCATGTTCATAGGCCGCGCAATTCTTTACTTCGTCATTTGGGGAATTTTCGTATATTTCCTGAACAAGTGGTCCACTCAGCAGGACGAAAAGGGCGGATTCGAGAAACAGCTTGCGAGATTGAGCGCTCCAGGACTGCTTGTATACGTGTTCACAATCACTTTCGCAACCGTAGACTGGGCAGAGTCGCTCGAAAGTAATTGGTTCTCGACGATTTGGGGTTTCCTGTTTGTCGCGCGCGAGGGTTTGGCTGCATTCGCGTTCATCATTATTGCGATAACGCTGCTGTCGCGACGAGAGCCGCTGGCCAGCAGATTCAAACCGGCCCATCTGCACGATCTAGGCAAATTGCTGCTCGTATTCGTTATGTTGTGGGCTTATTTTGAATTTTCTCAATTAGTTGTCGTCTGGTCCGGCAATTTGACCGACGAAATTCCGTGGTACCTGCACAGGTTTGCGACATCCTGGGGATGGCTGGGCGTTCTGCTTATCCTTTTCGAGTTCATTGTGCCTTTTCTAATGTTGCTCTCACGTCCGCTGAAACGGAATGCGGCCGCACTCTGCTGTGTAGTCGGCATCATCATTGTCATGCGTTGGGTCGACCTGATGTGGATAGTTATGCCGAACTATTACCAAAAAGGTTTCCGGCTCACATGGCTCAACTTCTGCGTACCTCTTGCGATCGGCTGCTTATGGGTGGCCGCCTTCGTTTGGCATCTAAAGAACCGGCCGCTTCTGCCGATCAACGCGCCCAATCTGGAAAAGGCCTTAAGCCATGGCGAGTGAAATTACCACTTCGGAACCGCGCCATCAGGAAGTTCATTTCGAACGTACCGATTTCAGCACGCGTGTAACCGTCGGCATTATCGTCGGTGTTCTCGTCGGCGTCTGGATTACCTCTTGCCTCGTCTATCTCTACTTTGCCTACCTCGCGCACAATCGCGCGGTGACAAGCCCGCCGCCGCTTCCCATTGAGGCGCACGGCAATCCCGTCCCGCCTGAACCGCGCCTGCAAGCGTTTCCGCGTGAAGATCTCAAAGCCATGCGCGCGCGGGAAGACTGGGCGCTCTCACACTACTCCTGGGTCGATAAACCGAAAGGCATCGCGGCTATTCCCATCGATCGTGCCATCCAGATCATCGCCCAGCGCGGCATTCCGCCGCAGAAGCAACCGCCGAATCTTGTGCTTTCGCAACCTCAGGCCGGTACGCGCCTCACCGGCTTCGAAGGTAAGGTGGCGCCCGAACCAAGATGAAGTATCTACGCCATTCCGCTTCGCTACTCTTTGCCTTCGCTGCCCTCTCGTCCAGCCAGACTCTGCGCCCTGGCTTCAATGGGATTGGCATCCAGCAGGAGCTGAATGCGCAAGTCCCGCTCGATTTGGTCTTTCATGACGAAACCGGAGCCGCCGTCCCGCTTCGCACTTATTTCGGCCGGAAGCCGGTCCTATTAGCGCCTGTCTACTTCCGCTGTCCTATGCTTTGCAGCCAGGTCTTGAGCGGCGTCGTGGCCGGCCTGCGTCCGCTTTCGATTAAGCCAGGACGTGATTTTGAGGTTGTTGCTGTCAGCTTCGATCCCGCCGACACCCCTGCGGAAGCGGCTCGCAAGCGCGATCAGTATTCACATAGCTACTCGAGCAGAGCGGGCATCGCAGGCTGGCATTTCCTTACCGGCGAGCAAACATCTATTCAGCCGCTGATGCAATCGATCGGATTTCACTATAGGTACGATGCCGCTCACCAGATCTTCATTCATGCCAGCGGCGTCATGGTCCTCACCCCCGATGGGCATCTCGCGCGCTATCTCTATGGCGTCGAGTATGAGCCAAAGGATCTGAAGCTTTCATTGGTCGAGGCATCGCATGATCGCATCGGCTCTCCTGTTGATCAAATCCTGCTCTTCTGCTACCACTACGATCCGAAAACCGGCAAATACGGGGCCGTCGTTATCAATCTTTTGCGCGCTGCGGCAATCCTTATGCTTGCCGTACTCGGCATCGGGGGCTGGCTTCTCTGGCGTCGCGATCTACGGGAGCATCGCGCATGAGAACACAGCTCCAGTTCTGGCCGGATTCCGCGTCCACGGTTTCCAGCGAGGTCAACCTTTTCTACATCACGATGGTGATCCTCTGCGGCACTATCGCAATTGGCATAGCTGTTTTTCTCGTCTATTCTGCTATTCGTTATCACCGCAAAGACGAGAACGAAATGGGAGATCAGACCCGCAACAACATCCCCGCCGAGGTCACCTGGATCGTCACCCCCGCTATCCTCTTCATGGGCATGTTCCTGTGGGGCGCCAAAATGTACTTCGATATCGAGCGCCCGCCTGACGACGCCATTTCCATGTACGTTGTCGCCAAACAATGGATGTGGAAGGTTCAGCATCCCGAGGGCCAGCGCGAGATCAATGAGCTTCATATTCCCGTCGGACGCCCGGTGAAGCTGACCATGGCTTCGCAAGATGTTATTCACAGCTTTTTTGTGCCCGCCTTCCGCACCAAGCAGGATGTTGTCCCAGGGCGTTACACCACCACTTGGTTTCAAGCCACGAAACCCGGCAAATACCACCTGTTTTGCGCTGAATACTGTGGCACCAAGCACTCCGGCATGATCGGGTATGTATATGCGATGCAACCGGCCGATTACCAGGCTTGGCTCACGCAAGGAGCGCCCGAAGGGTCGCTCTCGGCTCAGGGCGAAAAATATTTTCACCAATACGGCTGCGCCAATTGCCACCACTTTGATAATCAGGGCCGCTGCCCCGACCTGCGCAACCTCTACATGAGGCCCGTCCAAATCTCTACCGGCGAAACTGTTGTTGCCGACGACTCATACCTCCGCGAGTCCATCTACGATCCCAACGCCAAAATCGTCTACGGATTTCAACCGAATATCATGCCCAACTTCAGCGGGCAGATTCCAGAGGACCAGGCACTCGCATTAATTTCCTACATCAAAGCGCTCGGCCCGCAACCTGGAAACCAAATGCCTTCCAGCGCCGGTTCGGTTCCGAAAACCTTTGGCGCGCAGCCGGGCATCGCAGGCCCCAACGCCACTTCAATCTCAGGCTCGCATCTGGAGAAACGTTGACATGATCGAAACAGTTGCCATTCCTGTTGAAAAAAACTACCTCACAGAGAAACAGGGCATTCTTTCCTGGCTGCTCACAACCGATCACAAACGGATTGCTCTCCTCTATACGTTTTCGGTCACCGTCCTGTTCTTTATCGGTGGCTTCTTCGCCCTTATGATGCGCCTGGAACTGCTCTCGCCGCGCAATTGGCTCGTCAGCGCCGAAACGTATAACAAGCTCTTCACCATGCACGGCATCATCATGGTCTGGTTTTTTCTGATTCCGTCGATTCCCGCCACGCTCGGCAATTTCCTCATCCCCATGATGATCGGCGCGAAAGATCTCGCCTTCCCCAAATTGAATCTGGCGAGTTGGTATGTTTTCATGTTAGCCGCCGCTGTCACCATTTACGCCTTGTCCCGCGGTGGTGTGGATACCGGCTGGACATTTTATACGCCGTTCAGTACCAGTTACTCGACCACTTACGTCATCGCCGCCGCTATCGGCGTCTTCATCAACGGTTTTTCGTCTATCATGACCGGCGTCAACTTCATCGCGACGATTCATCGTATGCGCGCGCCGGGTCTCACTTGGTTTCGCCTGCCCATCTTTCTCTGGTCCATCTACGCCACCAGCGTTATCTTTGTCCTCGCGACACCCGTTCTCGCCATCACTTTGCTAATGGTTGCAGTCGAGCGCATCTTCCAGGTCGGCATTTTTGACCCGGCTCTCGGTGGCGATCCCGTGCTCTTCCAGCACATGTTCTGGTTCTATTCCCACCCGGCCGTCTACATTATGGTTCTGCCGGGGTTCGCGGTTATCAGCGAAATCATTCCCGCTTTCGCCCGCAAGCCGCTCTTCGGCTATAAGGCCGTTGCGTTTTCGAGTGTGGCCATTGCGGTCATTGGCTTCCTTGTCTGGGGCCATCACATGTTCGTCGCCGGAACATCTGTTTATTCCGCGATGGCGTTTTCCATCCTTAGCTATTTCGTGGCCGTTCCATCCGCCATCAAAGTGTTCAACTGGACCGCCACCATCTATAAAGGGTCCGTCTCATGGCAGACACCCATGCTTTACGCCATCGGCTTTATCGGCCTATTCACTATCGGCGGCATGACCGGTCTGTTTCTCGCTGCGGTTGGATTTGACGTCCACGTCACCGACACTTACTTCGTTATCGCGCATTTTCACTACATCATGGTTGGCGCTACGGTCATGGCATTCCTCGGCGGCTTTCACTATTGGTGGCCGAAGATAAGTGGCAAGCTGTACCCGGAGGGCCTTGCAAAGTTGGCCGCGCTGATTGTTTTCCTGGGCTTCAATCTGACATTCTTTCCGCAATTCGTGTTGGGCTATTTAGGCATGCCCCGGCGCTACGCCGCCTATCCCGAAGAGTTCCAAATGCTCCACATCATCTCGACCGCCGGAGCCACCATCCTGGGCGTCGGCTACATTCTTCCACTTTGCTATCTCATCTGGTCGTGGAAGTATGGCAAGCCGGCAGGCCCGAATCCCTGGCGTGCTACCGGTCTTGAGTGGCAGACGAGTTCTCCTCCGCCCGTTCATAATTTCGAAGAAACTCCTGTCGTCAATGTCCGCCCGTATGACTACGAAGCGATGCAGGATCAACTCGGCCTTCGCCCGCGAGGCTACGACGATGTCTGAACCAACTCTGGGTGGAACAGACGTCCTCGAGTTACGTGAGCAATTCGCCAATCCGCAACAGCAGCGCGAAACGGCGAGTATCGGCATGTGGGTCTTCATCATCACGGAGGTGATGATGTTCGGCGGCCTGTTCACCGCCTACACGGTTTACCGGCTCAGCAGCCCGGCGGCTTTCGATGAAGGCAGCAAGGACATGGCCATTTTGCTTGGCGCAATCAACACGGCCATCTTGATGTTGAGCAGCTTCACCATGTCGATGGCTGTGCACAGCAGTTCGGTAGGCAGAACCAAGCTGCTAGCGCTCTTTCTCATCCTGACCATGATCATTGGCGTGGTCTTCCTCGGCATCAAGTTCACCGAATATTATCTGCATTATCAAGATCACAAGGTGCCTGGTTTCTGGTTCGAATATCACGGGACGGCAAACGCGGCCAAGGTGCAGATGTTTTTTGTTTTCTACTTCATCATGACGGGTTTGCACGCCATTCATATGACCATTGGCATCGGCATTTTGCTGGTCATGCTTTATCGCACCATGCTCGGCAGTTTTTCGGCCGCATATCACACGGCTGTGGATTTTGCCGGCATTTACTGGTCGTTCGTTGACGTTATCTGGATATTCCTGTACGCCATCTTTTATATCCCGGGGCTGCACCTAAGATGACACCGCCAACACTTACACCCAAGATCCTGTCCCTTGTCCTTCTGTGTCTTCTCCTATTAGTGCTCGGCACTACCCTGATCGGCTTCATCAATCTCGGTCACTTCAACATCGTTGTTGCAATCGCTTTTGCTGCCATTCAGGCCTTGCTCGTCGGCGCGTTTTTCATGCAGGCGCTATACGAAGGGAAGATCGTGCACATCATCCTCACCGGCGGCATCGTGTGGTTCCTCATCATGGAGACGCTCACTCTGGGCGACTACATGACGCGGGGCTGGCTGCCTTTTCCCGGGAAATAACAAGCCGGACCAAGCGCTCTGGGCCGCTTAGTCAAGTTGCAGAAGTACTAACTCAGCACGGTACCGTCCAAAGTTGACCCCACACGCAGCCGCTTGATAGCCTCCAGCATTGTCAACGCGAAGTGACATTGCGAATGCACGTTCGAAGCTCAGCTTTGAAGAACGCGTTCTACTGAGATTCGCGCGTGATCCGGCTGCGCCCGAGATCGGAGCCACCGCAAGCTACACGCTCGAAAACTGCTTGGAATTCGCCCGTTGTACCATCGACGGATTTGACGATCGTGTGCGAGCACAGCGAGTTTTAGATTACGGCTGCGGCCCCGGTTTTCAGTCTGTGGCTATGCGCATCGAATGTGGCGCTAAGTCGGTCTTCGGCCTGGACATCGTCGATGAATGGATTCCTATATGTGAACAGAGGGCTCGGCAAGCTAAATGTGAGCAGCAGGTGTTCTTCGGGACAAAGGCCCCTTCGCATCTCCAAGGGAATTTCGATGTAGTCGTTTCCCTGAATGCGTTTGAGCATTATAAGAACCCCGAACTCGAGCTCCGCCACATGTGTCGCCAACTCAAGCGGGACGGGCTAATTCTTTTGGCCTTTGCCGAACCTTGGTATTCACATTCAGGGAGTCACTTCAATAACTACACGAATATCCCAGTCTTGAATCGGCCGGTGCCGTGGCTCAATCTGCTTTTCTCCGATCGTGCCATGCTTACCCTCCGTTCCCGCTTTCGGGAAGAGCGGCCTCAAACGATTGAGGACAGCCCCGGAGGACTAAATCGCATGACGGTGGCTAGATTCGAGCGCATCATCGGCGCTTCCGGAATGAATGTTAGGAGCATTAAGTTATTCGCAACCTGTGGAATTCCACTTATTACAAGAGTACCCGTACTTAGGGAGCTCCTTACCAGCGCAGTTAGCTGTGTACTTCAGAAGTCCTAGGCGTTTTAGAACACAAACTTAGCCTGAAACTTAAGCACGCGCGCTCCGCCATCCGCGAATGCCGGTTGCAGGAAGCGGCCAGCAGTAGTATTGATTACGTTCGCGCCGATAGTAGTTGTGCCGCTATCGAAGGGACTATCAGCCTCTGTCCCGTATTGACGGTGGTTGAACAGGTTGTAGAACTCTGCCCGGAATTCCAGACGCTTGTCTTCCGTGATGCGTATCGCCTTCGTCAAATCCGCATTGAAATCGTTCAGAATAGGTGTTCGGAACGTGTTGCGGCCCAAGTCGCCGGTTGCGCATGGGATGGCGGTGGTGCAGGAGGGCAAGCCGATGTACATGGCCGTGGCCGGATCGATGGGCGCGTTGTTCGCATCCGGGTTGACATATCCCGTCGGACTGCTTGCATTGGGCACGGCGCGAACGCCCGGTATGCCGCTCAAGTTGTCAATCGGCCGGTCCAAGTTGCCGCCGATTCCGTCTGCATCCACGCCATTCAATATGTTGATGGGGGCGCCGGATTCCATCGTATAGATGCCGGAAAGCTGCCAGCCTCCCACGATGTGACCTAGCCAGGTCTGCTGGTTCCGTAGGAACGGTATTTCGTAAACACCGGTAAGCACCAGGCGATTCGGCCTGTCGTAGGCGGACACCGAGCGATCGCTAGTCAATCCGCCAAAGATGGACGGAATGGCAGTGCTCTGTGTTTGGTTGTTCCCTGCGACGCTAAAAATGTCGGTGCCGTTGTCGATATACTTCGATCTCGTATACGACAAAGTGAACAGCAGATTGTTTGCATAGCGCCGGTTCAAACTAATCTGGGCGGAGTTGTAAGTGGAACCTCCTCCATTGGTACGAATGTTGCGGGCCCCCTGCAGCGCATCCCAGCGGTTCTGGTAAGTCGTATTCAATATGAAATTGGACGCGCTGTAGCCGGCAGGAAAGTGATCGAGCGCCGCGGGAACAATCGGGTTCAAATCTTCGGTCGCGAACAGTTTCACGCCCCGCGTGCCGACGTAGGAGACTTCCAAAACAAACTTACCGGGCAGTTCCCGCTGAACGCCTCCGGAATAATGCAAATAATAAGGATTCAGCAGGTTCCCAACCACCAGAGTCTGGCTGGAGAGTGGGCTGAACACTGCAGCCGTCGGCAGACTTTGTGAAAAGTTTGGAGTACCTCTTGGCTGCGCTGCAGAAGTCGTCGAAGTAATAGTTGTAGAAACGTTGTTAGGTGCCGATGCCACCGCATTAGAAGCGATGTTATTAAAGAATGAGTCGTAGCCCATCGAAAAGCCCGCACGAAATACTGTCTTCTTGTTGCCGGGCGCGTAAGCGATCCCTACGCTCGGACCGAAGTTGTTCTTGTCGGGTTTCACGCTATCTGGCTGGCTATATGGGCCTGTGAATGTCTTCGGGTCGATATTGAAAAGTCCGGTGTACGCGGGAGTGCGCAGTGAGTTGATCGGTTCGCCGAAGTATTCGTACCGAAGGCCGAGAGAGATCGTCAGGGCTTCGCTGGCGCGCCAGCGGTCCTCTGCAAAGTAGGCTTGCCGGAAAAGCTTGGGATAGTAGGTAGGGCTACCGAAATCATGAGCCGCCGTGCCGCTGGCGCCCCCGAAGTCGCTGATGAAGTTAGCCAAGCCCGATTGCGGAGTGCTCGCTTGATAGCTCAATGTCCCCCGGATATTGAACGGTGCCGCCTGCTTGGCGCGTTGATCGAGGAGGGAGGTGCCAACGCGAAAACTGTGCTTGCCCCAGACGCGGCTAAAGGTGTCCTGTAACTCATAATTATTCGCGACCCGGCCTTGTGGAAGATTGCTAGGTACCCCTAAAGTGATCGATCCCGTGCCGATGCCTTGAATAGTGGTTGTCGGGATCTGGCCTGCTAATGGGCTGGTTGCATCAAATGGAAAGAAGTAAAAGATGCGGTTGTATCCTAGACGAAGTTCATTGGTGGAGATCGGAGAAAAGGTGTGCGTTTCCGTTAGCAGGGCACTATTCACTTCGTTCATTACAGAAGTGTCGAACCCGGCGAAGCCAACGCTGCCTCCCGTGGGACTGCTGTTGTTGTCATAGAGATACCGCACGGAAAGCTGATCGTCATTACTGAAAGAATGGTCTACTCGTTCCAGTAATTGCCGGTCGCGGAAAGTATTCGGATACGAGCGCGTGTAGGTGCCGAACTGAATAAGCGGCAGACCAGTGCCGGATGAGACGCTAAACGGCTGCGCCGTCGCATCGTCGCCCGCAGTGATTTGATTCAGAAGCGCCACGCGTGGATTGTTTGGGAACGCGGCCAAAAGCGCGGCGCGGCCGGTTGCGGTAAGCGAAAAAAGCTGAATCGTCGAAGTGGAGACCTGCCGTTCTTCCTGGTAAGCACTGAAGAAGAACGTTTTGTTTTTGATGACTGGGCCTCCTACAGTGCCCGCAAAGTACTGATCCGTTCCAGGAGAAGGATGGCCGCGCTGGAGCTGATTCGGATCCAGTTTCTCGAGATTCGTCAGCGCATCCATGAAAGTGGATTCCAGGTAATAACGGACAGTCCCGTGAAATTGATTGGTGCCGCTCTTGGTGATCACATTAAATACTCCGCCGCCGGCGCGACCGTACTCGGAATCGAAGTTACTCGTTTGCGCAGATACTTCCTGGACAGCATCCGGATTCGTGATCTGAAATGCTTGCCCCGTTACCGAGATGTCGTTGTTCTCCGTTCCGTCAATCAGGAAGTTATTGGATCGTGCTCTCGCGCCGTTCACGGGAAATGTTCCGACTCCGAAGGAGTAGCGATTCGACGATATTCCCGGTAAGGTGAGAACCAATGAGACGGGATTCTGGTTTGCGACTGGCAGTTCGGTGGCGCTGGCGGCCGTGATAGTGCCCCCGTGCACGGGCGCTTCGGTCTGGACGAGTGCCGATTCCGACGTGACTTCGACTGTGCTGCTGACCGATCCGACCTCCAACTGCCCGTCAACCGAGACTTGCGCGGCGGCTACCGGGAAAGCTGAGATATCGAGCGCCTTGAAGCCCGGCGCCGAGACCCTTATGGTGTAGTTGCCAGGGTCCACGGCATCAAAACGGTAAATTCCAACATTGTTCGTATTCGTCGATCGGGTAAGCTGCGTGTCTTGATTCTTGAGATCGACAGTGGCGTTCAGAACGGCGGCCTTACTCGGGTCGGAAATAAGCCCCGTCACCGTTCCACGGCTTGATTGGGCCGCTATCTGGAACACACAGCAGAAAAACAACAGACTAGAAGCAAACAGGAGCCTTATAGGGGCTCTTTCAGTCACAACGTGAAGCATGCGAATTATCCTTCCTCGGACCCCAAAATCTTATGCCCATTCTAGACGCGTTTTGTCCGTCGTGGCAAAGCAATTTGGTAGAGGATCTGCTGGTGCCGGCTCGACCGCAACAAAGACGATGCGGCCCCGCTCTCAGGTCGCGGCACCGAAGCTGAGAGTTTCCGCATCGTCGGAGGTCGACATACCCGACGCGCGCGGCCTCTCGGACCGGATTGCGGCCGAAAGTCTGTTTCCCAATTCCCCAACAGCTTGAATCCGCGCTTCCGGTGTGTCAGCCAGCGCCAACCGGAAGATTTTTGCCAACGTACTATCCGGGCCCACGATTCTTTCGAGCGCCTTGTCCGTCCACTCGCTTGTGACGCCAGCATTCGGTGGTCCCAATCGCGACAGCGTCTCCAGTCCCATCACAGCTATGGAGTAGATATCGGTCGCAGTTCCTACCTGTTGTCCTGCACGCTGCTCGGGCGACATATAGGATCTCGTTCCCACAACCGCCCCGGTTACCGAAACATGGACGCTGTCTTTTTCAGCCTCGGAGTGCAGTTTAGCCAGACCAAAATCTAGAACCATAGCGGTCTCGCGCTGCCGGTCGTTAGAAATCATGACGTTCTCAGGTTTGATATCACGATGCACCACTCCCGAATTGTGAGCGGCAGCTACCCCGGCACACAAATCTTCAATCCAGCTTGCAACGCGTTCCGGCGCCAAGGTGTTCGCAAATCGCATCTGCTTGCGCCACGAATGCCCAGTCACCAGATCCATAACTAGAAAAGCCCCTCCCGCAGGAAGCTCGCCAAAGTCGTGTACGCCAACTATGTTCGGATGCCGAAGCGAGGCCACCGCCTGCGCCTCGCGCTTGAAACGCAGCAGTGCACGGCGATTCCCAAATAGCTCGCCGGTCATAATCTTCACCGCCACTATTTTGTCTAGCCGGCCGTCTAGCGCCTTATAGACAACGCCCATGCCCCCCGCCCCAAGGCGTCGATCTAAACGGTATCTGCCAACGATCACTCGCTCGACAGGCAAAGTCAATTCAAGCAGCGTTCCGTCCGTTGGACACTGCCGCAGCGAAGAATCATAACAGTCGCCGCATGTTAAACACTCGTTCAGAAGCCGGATGTTTTCGCGATCTAATCGGCCAAGAACAGCGATCCGTTGTCTACTCTCCTGGTCGATGCTGCGCTTCAGTTGCAACACCTCACATGCCATAACCACCTGCGCGGCAACCGCTTGTAGAAGTTCCCGCTCCCGGCGCGAGTACGGCTGCTCCGATTTCTTGGGGCCCAAGACGAATGCGCCCAGACTCTTACCGTCGTTGCCGGGCAGCGGAACAACCAGCAACTCCTCGGTCTGCTCAAACGGGTCAGCACCGCCAGAATCGGTTTCGAAGACCGTAAATACCGAACTCCCCGCTAACGCACCTTCACGATTCCCATCCAGTTGCTTACATAACTTCTGCGGGTCGCGCCCAGAACTGGAGAACGCCGTATGCAAGCGTCCGTCGGATGCCGAACGAAAAAAGATATGCAGCCCTTCCACACACAGCGCTATCTCGATTTGGTGTGCAACTGCCGCCGCTATCTCGTTTTCTGTTGCTGCCATTTTCATGCTTTCGGCCAAAGCCACCCAGGCTTCTTCTTCCTGAAGGGCAACCCGAAAGAACCGGCGGTCTAACCACCGGCTTAGCTGATGCCGGTACCGCAGGCTGAAGGCCGCGGTTCCCATTACGAGCAGATAAAAACGCCACGAGCTCTTGAACACCAGATCGAATATGCTCTCGTTCGGCTGCCGCAATATCTGCAGGAGCACAATCAAACCCGGTGCGAAAAGAATCAGTCGCAGCACATTCTTTGCTAATAAGTACTGCAAGCCGCGCCGGATAACCAGCCGAATTCCAAGCAGACGATGCTTCACGACTGCATAAGTGAGCGCAATCGGAATAAATCCCACAGAGAGCGTAGTCAGTGCATCGGCATACCTGCTCGCCGTCGCCAAGAGCGGCATCCCAGTGATGCTCCAGCCAAGCTCAAGCAATCTCAGAATCAGCAGACACATCGCTGCCAATACCGAAAGAACCAGCAGCCCAGCGAATTCTCCTTCGCGAGTCGCGGTCCGCCGAGAGCGCATAATTACGAACCAGCACATAGCACACCGCTGCACTGATGCAGCCATCGAAAATAGCCAGCCGTAGAGTTTCGTTCGGACCATCGGGACTGAGCCATTCAATGGAATTCAAAACTGGAATATTTGGCAGTCCGATCAACTCAGCGATCACGGGTAGGTTTGCTCCGGCCCAAAGCATTGCTGCCGCCGTGTAGAAGCATCCCCGCATGATCCGAACTGCTGGTCCTTCGGAAAACGGATGAGGAAAACGCGACAGAAAATCCCAACCAAGCACCATTTGCAGAGGTCGTGTGATCCGCATCAGAATCAGTGCAAACCAAATCGTCGTTATATTTCGCGTCGGAAACGTGTGGAGCACCGGCGCGATCATGGCTATTCCGCCACAAAGAAAAGCGGCGCTGCCGAGTCGAGCTGTTGCGTTGCCAGGCCCCCCAAGCCTCATCCATAGGCCCGCCAAAACCAGGAGCCACGCTATTCCCAAGGTTGCGGCTACATCCAAAACGGAGACGGGCGTATCTGCTGCCATTCGCAAAGGTAGATACAGTGTGTGCTCATCCCGCCTGATAGCCAGCGTGTAAGGGTCGCCGGCGCTTAACTTGGCAAGCGGCAACCAGGGACCTAACCAAGTCAACCGATGTCCATTCACACTGAGCACTTGATCGCCCGTGTGCAAAATGGCAAGCCCGGCAGTTGCATCTTTGTCGGTGACGCCCCAAACACTCCCTCGGACCTCACATGTCCAACCAGCGCTGGGCATCTCACCCCGCCTGATCGCCACCGAAGTTATGGCGAGACCAAATGCGGCCAGTTCGCAGAAGACGATTGCTAACGTGACGATCCAAACGCGTCTGGCGCGCCTGCCGGAGGGTTGTGCGGCGCTTCGCAACTCGGATTGGCTAGCCAGCCCCATACGATTACCGTGAATACGTCGCGGGGAGCTGACAGGGCATTGCGCAAATCCCAAGCGGCAAGTACACGTCGCCCCTTCGCCGCCACTTGTCGAGCCAGTCTCTCAATGGAATCCTCACTCGAGTTTCTCAGCCGGTTCGGCTGCCCCGAAGCGCAGTCCCGTTCGTAATCTGAGAAATCGTCAACCCACCCGAGAAACTCTCCTACCCGGCCGAGCCAAAAGAGTTGCTCCGAGAAGCTTATATTACTCCCCTTTAAAGGCGAAAACCAACCAGGCAGGCCCATGACAACGATGGGCAGCGCATTCTTCCGCCACCATGTTCTTCTTCTGATGTCGACCTTAATTGCCGATTCAAGTTCCGCATCGTACAGTTTGCGGATGGCGTCATCCAGCAGCGTTCTTACCTTGTCCCCTTCCGAAGAGAGAGCGTTTAGCGCGCGGAAGTATCGCT
Source organism: Terriglobia bacterium (assembly GCA_963846025.1). Lineage (GTDB taxonomy): Bacteria > Acidobacteriota > Terriglobia > Bryobacterales > Bryobacteraceae > Bog-105. Next base: position 198,872 of record CAWJUG010000001.1, read on the forward strand.
GCACCAAAGTAACGACAAGCGTCTGTTTATCGCTTACTTCAGAATCGCTGATTAGCGGGCGGTAATCGCCGAATACGTCCGGCACGGTTTGTGAAAAATCGAGGAGCGAATCGAATGCCGCGTAAATCGTATGCGCAAGGCCGCCCAACGATGCCGCCTTTGCCCGAAAGTCTCGCGGCAACTTAAGGCTGCTGATCAGGAACTCAGTGAAACAGGCGCCAACGCCTAGATGATGTATGCAGATGCGGCGCAGGTCTTCATCTTGCAAACCAGACAATCCCACGCGGTCGAGTTCGCTTGCTCCCCGATCCGCGATTCGCGATCCCACAAGTTTCACCAGCAGCGGGCTCGGCGCAAAATCCGCGGCCGCGAGTTCGGCGGACAAACGCTGGCCTACCGGGTCAGACACGTCGCGAGCGCCCGCACTGCGGTTGCGCGTTGTGAAGACTCGGAAACGGTCTGGGATGATGCATCCGATTCCGTCGCTTTGCTCATTCCAGTTCCATATCCGCTGCGGATCTTTCAGAAACGGCGGCGGTATTCGCACCCGCGCCGATACCGGCCATGATCCGTCCGCGCGTTGTAAATCCAGCAGTTCTTGCAGGCACGTTTCAAAGGGATGGTGTCCGGCTGCTGCTATGCCGAGCGTGCGCAACGCAAGCACAAAAGGTGAATGTCGATGATAGCCCTCCGTCAGCCAAGTCGCCCCGCGTTCAACCGCATCGGGGTAACCTCCGTCGCGCGCGAGACTCTCGACCGCAAATGCCGTTGCGTACTCATGATCCAACCACCAGTAGGATCGCCATGATCCATTCTCTTGCTGGGTTCTCGCCAGATACCCGCGAACGTCGACCCATTCGCAGATCTCCGGAAGCCACGCCGCGCCGGCGCTCACGCAATCGTGGGACGTGGTCCAGCCCGCGAGCGCATCGCCAGTGCCGATATTGAGAGGTTTCAAGTCATCATCGGTATAACTGGCTATTCCACCATCTGCTTGCGCACATTTCTGCACGAAGCGAAGAGCTTGCACGCTGCACTCGTCTGCGCTTCGGTTCAGTTCTGCCGCAAGCCTGCAACCCCAGAGCGTAGAATCGGCGTCGCGCGGCGTCGTCGTGTTATAGCCAAAACCGGCGTCGTGCTCGCGGCATTGTGCGGCCAGCCACGCCCATGCGCGCGCAGCGGCTTCCAAGGCATCCGTGTAACCGGTGTGAGCAAGCGCGCATCCTGCATATCCGGTCACCCATTCGTCACTGTTTACACCAAATGCGATAAACTCGCGCCACGAAGCAGATGACCGTTGTGACGCGCAGCTAGCCTCACCGCTGGAGCGCACTGCGAGAAGGAACTCAACTCCTCTACGAAGGGATCGTTCTGTTGCTGCCGCCAGTCCGGTCACGTACCGTACATCAAGGTTGGAACATCCTTGACATCTTGCTTGTAAAGCGTTAGCGTCCCCGCCGGCTCCGTTTGATCCTTCGGATAAATCAAACCAAACATCAAAAACGCAACCTCTCGACCTACTATCTGTCCACGGAAATGTTCGCTGTCCCGGGATCGGAGCGTCACTCTGTCTTGTTCTACAGAGCCGTGCAGGTCGCCGCTGCCGGGAAACTTGCCGGGATCGTCTGCGTGGAAATTGCCCACCAGCTGATCCCCTCTTTGGTCCAAATAAATGTGCACGGCGGTTTGAACTTTGTTCGATACCGCCAAACCGTTCCAGTAGCCACTCAGGTTGTGTTCCGCCATTTGTCCTTCCTAAACACCGCGCGCTATTGAATATCGCCCTTCGGCAAAGCGCTCGACAAGAACTCGCCTACGTCATGATGCAGCTTCGTGTGCGAATCGCTGTCGATATATAGCATGTGCCCCGCCTGGAAAAATGCCCAGGAAATTCGTTTGTGCATGTCCGGATTCAGGCCCATATGCGTGAACGTATATTCCACCGCGTAAAACGGCGTCGCCAAGTCGTAATATCCAGCCGCAACCAGAACCTTCATGTATGGATTTTTCGTCAGCGCGTTGCGTAACGCACTTGTGGTGTTACCAAAACCGTTCTGAACGTCGTAGTTCCACGGTTGAATTCCGCCGCTCGGATAGTAGTACATGTCCGTCTTGTACCCGAGTTCCGATCGGATGTAATTCGTAAACGCAGCCGTGAACGGCGGAGTAATTTCGCTGCTCGACGGGTCGAATTCGGCTGTCTCCCCTGTATCCAGGGCGGAGTCTGCTGTTAGCCGGCCATCATACCGCCCAATTGTCTCGTGCTCGGGCCGCATCAGTTGCCGGGCAAAGTGCGACACATCAAAGCGAAGATTCGTCTCATCCAGGTAAACAGGGTCGAGACCGGTATAGCGATTCAGTTTGGCGATGGTCGCCTTTCGCTCGGCGGGCGAAAGCTCGTCCCCCTTGGCCAGCGCCGCCGCATACTCACCCATGGCAAAAGCCTTCACCTCATCCAGCAGCGACTTCAGGCTCTTGCTCTGCAGGTCCGCCGCTACTTTCTTGTGGTACCAGGCATCGGCCGCATAAGTCGGAAGTTCCAGTTGATACACCAGATCGTCGCTGCGGCTCCAAATAGTCTCTAAGTTCAACGTTGTGCCAATCAGCACAATTCCGTTGAATGCCAGGCCGCGGTCCACCAGATACCCCGCCAGCCCAGCCGCGCGAAATGTTCCATAACTCTCGCCCGCGATAAACAACGGCGAAAGCTCGCGATTATTTCGCGTCACATACAACCGCATAAACTCACCGACAGATTGAATATCGCCTTGCACGCTGTTCATGCGCCGCGCTATCTCAATCGTCTTCGCCCTGCTGTACCCTGTTCCTACCGGATCGATAAAAACCAGGTCCGTCATGTCCAGCCAGGTGTCCTGGTTATCTTTGACCTCGTATGGCGGTGGCGGCATCGACCCGTTCGGCATCAGTCTCGGACTGCGCGGTCCCATCCCGCCCATGTGAACCCACATTGAAGCCGAGCCCGGTCCGCCATTGAAGCAGAACGTCAGCGGCCGTTTCTCGTTTTCCGCGCCATCCAACGTGTACGCCATATAGAAGATATGCGCTTCTGTCTCTCCTTCCGGGTTCTTCAACGGCATTTGCGCGACAGTCGCGGTATAGTTCAGCGTTTTTCCGCGCACGCTAATCGTATGGTGCGTGACAACCGGCGTTTCATCGATTTCTCCGCCAATCGCGGGTCCCGGCCCAGGCACGCCGCCGCGGCCGCCGCGTCCTGTTGCCGTGGCAGCCGGGGCCGTGGGTACCGAAGGAGCCGGTGTCACTTGCCGGGATACCTGTGCCGCAGCCTGGGGCGCAGGTTCGCGTGTGCTCTGTTGAGCCATCAATAGGAAAAACAGTGAAAAGCCGATCATTGGGTACATCATAGATGATCGCCTTCACACATGCCATTGACACCAGTTCCGTGAAGTGTCTGTTTGCAGAACCTGGCCAGTGACGGCGGGCTGTCCTGTGTCGTGGCGTTGGCTCGATCCCGAATGAATTGCATCCGTTCCGCGAGATCCGGGCTCGATGTGTCTTACATAAACATCTCCCGGACTTTCAACGGCAGCTCGCGTTATTCGCCTGGGCAATTGCCAAAAACGTGATACTCTCAGCCGGCAAAGTGATGGACCCGGAATGCGTAGGCACGCCAGTGAGCGACGGAATCGAATCGTCAGCTCCTAGCTTCAGTTCCTTTCCGTTCAGGTCCACCCGGCTATCCTCCAGCTTGGGCGCAGTCAAAGTGTAGCGTTCCGAGTTAGCTGAAATCTCTAGCTTTTGAGAAGCGTTTCGGTCTGTATTGATGGCGAGAAGTGCCACTCCTCCAGGCACATTCCGCAAACATTGCGCGTACAGATGGAGACTCGGTGCGGGCGATACGCCCGGCTTGAGCACGGTAGTGCCCATCAGCTTTCTCCACAACAGAGCCGCCCAATAGTTGGGACGCGGAGCGAATGTATTCTCATCCAGAAGTCCGTAATCGCTTGAGGCAAGCGTATTGTGCGCGATCACACGAACACCCTGTTGCGCTAACCGAGCATGCGAATCAAGATAGCGGAACGTGTCCAGAAATGTGGAAGCCCAGGGATTTCCACCGCAAGCTGCATCGGCGGTTTCAGTAATCCAGAGCGGCTTGCCCGGGTCGAAACGATCGCGCAGACCGGCATAGAAGGCGTTGATCTTGTCCGGGCGGGAAAGCCATTCCTCTGAAAGTGCCGCGTCCGGAGTCGTCTGTAACGTTGGGCCCATGTTGGCGCACCGCTGCGAGACCGCTGCATAGAGGTGATACGAGAAAACGTCGAAAGCCGGCCCGGTGGCTTTCAGGAGATCCTCAGATTGAATGAAGCCGCTGCTTGGCGGAAGCGAAAGTGAACCACCTTCTCCGACAGAACCAGGACCGAGAAATAAAATATCGGGTGCAGTCTGCTTGAGAAAAGGACGGAACACCCCGATATCGCGTGCATACGCCGCGGCGTCATAGCCTTTCGGAGCGCCTCCCATGGCCGCAGCCGTCGGTTCATTCATAAACTCCGCCGCCGCGATGTCTCCGCCGGCTGATGTTGTGTAGGAAAGGAACCGCCGCGCTTCATTTGGAGTCCATACGCCATTTGCGTCGCGAGTGCCGGGACTGGTCGCAAACGAAGTGATGATCCGTGCATTCACCGCGTGCGAGAAATCGACCACGCCTTTCCATTCCTTCCGGGTAAGTACACCGCTGAAGCCTTTCGGCGGCGTTGTGGGAGCGGGACCGTCTGCGTCGTAAAAATATGTGGTGTTTGCCCACGTTCCACTCACGCGCACGTAGGTCGGCCCTAAAGCTGCCGCGAGTTTGCGCAGGCGAGTATTGCTCAAATCAATGGATGGCCGATATGCGTACAGATTCGGATTCATGCCCGCCGGCGTTGAACCGGATTGCCGCGGGGGCGGCTGCTTGCTGGCCTCCGTTTGCATATCTTTGTACCGCTTCCAGAAGCGGCCACCCGTGACCTCCAACATCTCCACGTTGTATGCCTGAAACCGCTCTTCGATTGTGCCGATCCGGGGCATACTCGTCGGGTTAACAGCGGTCTGTGATATCCCGGAACCAGCCGCCCAACCCAATATTCCCCCGAGCACGACGACCCGCACAGTCAGCATCTAAATAGATCCTCCAGTGATTCCTTACGTTATCGGTCCGATAGACAAATTCACGTCGTTTCCGATCGTCTGAGCGGATGCGCGACCGGAAGGCGCCAGCCGAACCGCATCGCCATAAATCGAAGTCCAAAGCAGAGAACTGCGCCGGCTGTAGCTGCAGCGCCGGACGGTATATGCAGCATACGCCCGCCCGGGCCTACGCCGCGTCAGCCTGCCCCGGGGCCGGCTTGATGTTGTAGTTCATATGGAAGAAGTTGGTGGGATCGTATTTCCGCTTAACCGATCGCAGTCGAGCCAGATTCGTGCCGAAAGCCGTATTGATTACCTCTTCCGATTCAACGTCAAGCACCGACGCGAGGTGCGCGTTTGCCGAGTACGGGAGCAGCAATTCTTCGCCTCTCCGAGCCCATTCACGGTGTATCCGCGCCGCCATCGGATCCGTCCACTGTGCACCGAATATGATGTTCCAGGGAAGATTGCGATGCGGGTAGGCGGTAGCGTCGTTTGCAATACGTCCCGCTGCGCCGCCGTAGTGCTCGATTACAAGTAAAGAGAGCGGCGAGTTCATCTCATTCCCGTGCTCGACAATGGCCGCAATCGCAGCATCAGGTAATTTCTTCTGCAGCGTCGATTTCCAATAATTGTGAGTTCCGTCGGGAAAAGCGGAGGCTAGGAGCGACTGCATAACTGGGAACTGAAGCGGCTGGATAGTATCCATGACCGGACTGCCGAACCTGCGTAGCGACTTGAGAACTCGTTCACCTTCGGTAATGTCGCCGCAATAGCACGGGATCACGCCAATGATAGGACTGCCGTCCGGGCCGTGAAGCAGCGCCGCATAAGCCGTAACTTCGTCGGGAGCTGATTCCACAAAATCGCGGAAATTCCGAAGAACATCCGTTGCCGCCTCACGAGGGTAGACAAGGAGACCGCCAAGAACGGTGTGGACCGGGTGCGCTCGAAACTCAAAGGATGTAACGACACCGAAGTTGCCACCGCCTCCGCGCACTGCCCAGAAAAGATCCTCGTGCTCCGACGCGCTGGCTGTGAGAATGTCACTATCCGCTGTGACGAGCTGACAGGAGAGCAGATTATCGATAGTCATGCCGTATTTCCGCATCAGCCAACCGACTCCGCCACCCAATGTCAAACCGCCGATCCCCGTTTTCGGGACAATGCCGCAGGGAACGGCAAGACCGAAAACATGGGTTTCGTGGTCCATGTCGCCTAGAGTGGCCCCACCCTGCACCCTTACTGTGCCCCTAACAGAGTCAACATAGACCGCGCGCATACGAGACAGATCGACAACCATGCCGTCGTCGCAAAGTGCCCGGCCGCCCACATTGTGGCCGCCGCCGCGAATCGCGGTGATTAGGTCGTTGTTGCGTGCAAACTTCACGGCTGACATGACATCAGCCAATCCCGCGCAGCGGGCGATCACGCGCGGACGCTTTTCAACACTGGCGTTCCAGATCCGTCGGGCATCATCATACCCGGCATCCGCGGCTTCAAAAACCTGACCGTGAAAAGCCGATCTGAATTCCTGAACTTCTAGCGTGGGCATAGTTGAAACATTCTACTAGCCTTTGGGTGCGGCAGTCGCAACCTGGAATTTGTCTATCATGGCCACATGCATCTTCGGTCTGCTCTTGTCTTGGTCCTATTCACCATTGCGCAGCTTGCCGCGAACGCCCAACAACAAGACACGCGCCAAGCAGGAACAACCGAGGTTAGCCTGGCGGCGAAGCCGGAGGTGCTCGATCTGAATATGTACTCGCGCATCCGCGACGAAGGTTTTAAGCACTCCCACGTAATGGAGTATGCGGGCGCACTCTTCGACGATATCGGACCGCGGCTTACTGGCTCGCCCGCCATGGCGCGCGCCAACGAGTGGACCCGGGCTCAACTCACAGCCATGGGCTGCAGCAACGCTCATCTGGAGAGTTGGGGCGAGTTCGGTATGGCCTGGACGCAGCTTAGCGCATCGCTGGATATGGTGAAGCCCGTGCCGGCTATCTTTCTGGCACTGGCCACACCATGGTCCCCGGCGACGCAAGGTGCAGTTGTCGCGGATGTGATCCACGTACCAGGTTTGAAGGTTGAGAGCGATTTAGCGGCATGGAAAAGCAAGCTTAAAGGCAAGATCATACTTTATGGCCTGGCGCCGGCATCGCCTGATGTGGACCCAGACAGTGTGCCCACGATGGAACACTACGATCCGGCCAAACTCAAAGACTTGTCGCAGTACCCGCTCAATGATGCATCCCCAGAGAACCAGACTGAATTTTTTCGCAAGAGCTTTGCCGGAAAAGCTTTCCAGGAGAAGGTCGCCAGATTCTTTGCTGCGGAAGGGGCCATCGCTGTGCTTGAACCCGGCGGTTCTGGTGGCGTGCTGCACGATGATACAAATGCATCCCTCGGCTGGTTTGTTTATCGGCCGGAGCGCAGGCAGGCCATTCCCGAAGAGGTCATCGCGAACGAAGCCTGGGACCGGATGAACCGCCTACTCGATCACAAGGTGCCCGTCAGCGTAAGGATTAATATCGCAACACAGTTCGGTGACGAACACACCCCAGGCTACGACACGATCGCCGAGATTCCGGGAACGGATCCCAAGCTGAAGGATGAGGTTGTAATGGTCGGCGGCCATCTCGATAGCTGGATCGCGGGAACGGGCGCAACCGACAATGGTGCGGGGGCCATTGCTGCCATGGAAGCCATGCGCATCCTGAACAGCCTGCACGTGAAGCCCCGCCGCACGATTCGCATTGCTCTATGGTCGGGTGAAGAGGAGGGCATCTTTGGCTCGACCGGCTACGTCTCCAATCATTACGCCAACTTTCACTATTCTGGTGCGAAGCAGGATGAGGACGTGCCGCTGTTTCTGCGAAGTATGACCGCGGCACCGACCCTCAAGCCAGAAGCCGCTAAGCTCGACGCCTACTACAACATGGACAATGGCACCGGCAAGCTGCTGGGTGTTTATACCGAGGGTAATGAGGGCGTCGCGGCCATCTTCTCGCAGTGGATGAAACCTCTGGAAGACCTCGGAATGACCACGATCACTGAGCGCAGCACCGGTGGCACCGATCATGTGCCCTTCCAGCAGGCTGGACTCCCGGGCTTTCAGTTCATTCAGGACCCGCGCGACTACGACAGCCGCACACACCACACGAACCTCGATACCTACGAACACTTGAGCGAGCCTGACCTGAAACAGGCCGCCGTCGTCGAGACAATCTTCCTCTATGACACGGCCATGCGCGATGAAATGCTGCCCCGGCCGAAGCTGCTGCTCAACGGACACGACAAGCCGCTCGAGGGTTTGTATCCCGATGCTGCGAAGTGATTTTGAGTTACCCTGGATAACTTTCGAGTACAGTAACAGAGAAAGGACTGGCTATATGTCAAGATACTTCGCAGAATTTGTTGGCACCTTCGTTCTCGTCTTCGGAGGCTGCGGTGCCGCCGTACTTGCAGGCGACAAGATCGGATTCGCCGGTATCGCGTTGGCCTTCGGGCTGTCGCTGTTAGCGATGGTCTACACCATCGGCCATGTATCAGGCTGCCACATCAATCCCGCTGTTACCCTCGGCTTATTCATCACTAAGAAGATGGAACGTAAGGATCTCCTCGGTTACTGGATCGCGCAGATCTTAGGTGCTATTCTTGCCGCTGCTTGCCTGCTTGCTGTCGCGAAAGGCGGCCCGAACGGCTATGATCCCTCCGTGCTCGGCTTTGCGGCGAATGGCTACGGAGCACACTCTCCCGGACAGTACGGCCTCGCTGCAGCCGCACTTACTGAGGTTGTGCTTACATTTTTCCTGGTACTTACAGTAATTGGAGCCACCGACATAAAAGCTCCTGTCGGTTTCGCCGGCCTTCCTATCGGCTTGGTTCTGGTTCTTATCCACCTGGTCGGAATTCCGGTTACTAACACGTCTGTCAATCCGGCGCGCAGCATCGGACCGGCACTCTTCGTAGGGGGTTGGGCCTTAAAACAACTTTGGCTCTTCATCCTTGCGCCTCTAGTCGGTTCGATTCTCGCAGCCGCCGTCTACCGTGGTTTTGCAGCTCCGAAGCTCAGTGCCAGAGAAGCTGAGCGTGCGCTGCCCACCGAGGAGCAGGAGCGCCTCCGGAGCCGCGCCGCTTCTTCCTAGACGCCCTGCTTTTCTTCCGCTAACTTGTGGTATTTCCGGTGGATCTCACGAAGATTCACCGTCGGCTTGGGAACCTCGATCCCAAGTTTCTCAAGAGTGTCCACGATGACCTGCGTGATAACGAAATTGCGGAACCACTTGTGATTTGATGGAATCACAAACCACGGCGCTTCCTCCGTGCTGCACTTGGAAAGCGCGTCGGCGTAAGCGGCCTCATACCGCGCCCAATATCCTCTTTCCGTGTAGTCGGCTTCACTAATCTTCCATCGCCGTGCCGGATCATCCAGCCGGCGTTTAAATCGTTTCAATTGCTCGTCTTTGCTAATGTTCAGCATGAATTTCAAAATCCGCGTGCCGTTGTTAACCAGCCGCCTTTCGAAATCGTTGATCTGCTCATAGCGCTTCGACCAAACCTGCCTTGGCGTTAGATCGTGTACCCTCACAACCAGCACATCTTCGTAGTGCGAGCGATTGAAGATCACAATCTCGCCGCGCCGGGGCGTCTGCTGCTCGATGCGCCACAGAAAATCGTGTGATAGTTCCTCCGCTGACGGCTGTTTGAAATTCACCACACGGCACCCCTGCGGATTCATCGACCCGATGACGTGTCGAACTACGCCATCCTTGCCTCCCGCGTCCGGAGCTTGCAGACAAACAAGCAGCGAGCTTTTCCGTTCGGCATACAGCATGGACTGCAGCTCTTCCATCCGTTTCTGCAGTTTCTGCGTCTCGCCTATGGCTTTTTTCTTGTCCTCGTCGCCTGTGTCATCGGGTGAAAAATCCCTCAGGCGGACGCGGCTGCCTGGCGTAACGCGGTATTTGCTCCAGTCGTTCATCCGGCAAAAAGTTCAACTAGTCCGCTGTTATCTGCTCGGCCTCGCGGCGAATGATCTCGTGCAGTCTGGATCGGTGGCATTTGGACTCGTCTTCGCAAAAGCACCCGATGCTGATGGGCATTCGGGCCGCGATTTGGGCCATTAGCTCCACCGTCTGTCTGCTCTCAGCGACGCCCAGAAGCTCGCGTTCGTAGCTATCGAAAAATTTCTTTCGAAGCCCAGGATCGTCCAAGTGTGGCCGGAAGCGTGAGATCAGCTTAGCGCTTGGCGCAAGTGCCGGTACCCACACGTCGAAGTACCCGTCGCGCACCCAGCGGCTCTTTGGAACTCCCCGCGGCGGGTGACGAGTCGCACCGATGCGAAGTCCCTGTCCGCGTTTAGCAGGGGTACCAATCTGAAAAGTCGACAGCTTAAGTTTCGTCTTCATACTCGCTCTCGATTGTTTGACTCTCGATTGCCTGAATTAGGATATCGTTCCGATTGCCCCGCGCCTTATCTTGGCAAGTTCAACGTGGTGAGTTGCCACGAAGGCACTTCCTCGAACTGGATGCTTTCGGTCTTTGCCTCGGCAGATCGCGATTTTCGCCAGCCGATCACGGTCACTAGGAGCGCCGAAACACCCACGACTGCTGCGTAAACAGCAGGGCTCTCCAACGCGCGGCGTTCCAGGTCCGCTATTCTCAGAACGATTTCCAGGATCAACAGAACGCACAGCCAGAAAGCAATGTGAAAATTCGATTTGCCTGGAAGCCATGAGCAAGTGAACGGAATCTTTTGGTCCCCTTGCAGACAGAATTCAGCCACAGTCACCCCCACAAGTCCCAGAAGTATGAGATGTCCCAGCGCTGCGCGCCAGGGCCAGAGGGTTAGAAACACCACCGCCGAACTTCCCCAGGCAGGACCAACCGAAAGCACCCACAAAGAACGCCGCATGGCTGCCACGCAATTCGATCCGGCGCGGAGTGGCATCATGCGGAAAATCCAATTCGCAGGCAAGTCGAGGGGCAGCGAAAACACAGCGCGCATTCCCACTACCCAGAAACCCATTAGGATGAGGCTCGCCGCTAGCAATGGCACGCTGACCTCATGCCAGGGATCGCTGGCGGTTGTGTTCGAAATCTCCCGGGCAATCGGGCTCTTTAGCAGCAGGACCGTGACGGCGAATCCAATGCCTAGATAGAACGCCAGAATCATGCGATGCTGCCGGCTGCGCAGCAGCGTTCGAATACTAAATTGAACGATGGCCGTTTCGAGCGACGTTCCAAAGCTCGGCAACCAGCGCTCCCGGCGGCTACCAGGCATGATGTCCGGTTCTTCGATGATTTTTCGCAAGGAGCGGAAGTAACACAATCCGTACGCCGCTGCTGTCGCGCTACCCGCAATCGCCAAGCCGATCCAAGCCCGAGCAGCGAGCGATGCCATTGCGGGCGAACCGTTCAACTGTTGAAATAGGCCTAAGAACCAGTACGACGGCGACCATCCGGGCGGCCCTGTACTGTGTATTTCGAAGAGGTTTGGCTGCGCCAGCATCGGCTGAAGAAAGTAAACGCTGACGAGTAAACAGAAGACCGCCATCTGCAGGAACGATGAGACACGCAGGAACCATTGCCGCGGAAGCAACTGCGCAGCTAGCCCTTGCAGGCCCAACACAGAACAATAGATGAATGCGCCGGCGGCTAGCATTGTTAGCCAATAAACAAGAAATAAACGAATCAGGCGCAGAAAACCGCCGATTACGGGAATCTCGATCGGCGTCAGCGATAGCGCCGGCAGCCCGGCTAGTCTTTGCCGAATGTGTTCGGCAATTAAGTCACTAGAAAGTACGCCGCCCGGTCCCGTATTCGAAAGAACAACCACGGCCCAGTCCTCTTTCGGATTGAACAGCGCCGACGCTGTATATCCCGGAGTCGCGCCTCCATGTAAATAGGTGCCGTCAGGGCCGTACCACCAAATCAGAGCAATGCGCATCCCGGCAAACAGTCCTGCTTGTAGTTCCGAGTCATCCATACGCGCCCGAGGCCGGTGCGATTCAACCAACGCCGCTGAAAGTGCTCCACCGCGCGTTCTCGGATGCAGATTCGCCTGAAGATACGTAAGCATCTCGGCGGCAGTCGAGTGCAGCGCTCCAGCGCCGGCGATCGCATCGAAATCCAAACCACGGACTGGATCGCCGGGTCGAACGGATAGCCGTCTGAATCCATCTGGTCCATCGGCGAATCCATTGCGTCCCTGAATGAACCGGCTCCGCTGCTCGGGAGAAAGGGACACAACGGTGTCTTTGAGGCCGAGCGGGTCAGTCACTTCCGTTCTCATCAAATCCGCATAGCTCACGTGCGCGCGATCCGCCAATACTTGGCCCAGTAAGCCGGCACCCAAGTTGCTGTAGAGGAACGAAGCGTCCGCTGGCTTTCTTACGCCATGCTTTGCTATGTACTCATAGAGATCTGCCGCGTGAAAGTCGGCGAACGGATTGTCTTTATCCGAAGGATGGAAGCCGCCGGGCATTCGCAACAAACCAGAGTGATGCGTGGCTAGATCCAGAAGCGTAATCTCTTTGCCGTTCGGCTTTTCTGCCGTCCCTGGAGGCAATAGTTCCCGCAGCGGCTCGTCCAGCTTTACCTTGCCCTCCTTGACCATTTGTGCCAGCGCAAGCGCGGTAAAAGTCTTCGTGACAGACCCGATTTCAAAGATGGAGTCCGGTTTAGCGCTTCCGTACGCAAACACTCGCCGCACGCCGTGAGTCGCTATGCCAATAGAAACCCCGCCAAGCGCGAACGCGCCGCTTCGCCGCAACGGTTCCAAATCGCGATTCATAACGGACTGCATTTCCGGCGCTTGCACAGGCGGTATGGCCGGATCAGACGCAAATTGCAGAATGGTTTGCTGCGGCACGTTTCTGTTGAACGCAAACGGCCATACCAGCCCCGCCAGGGCATGCAGGGCAATAATCAGCAGCCCGAGAGCGGTTGCCACCGCCGCAACTTTGGCCAGAAACAGCGTTCGCGTGCGCACCGGCAGCGGCGCCAGAATCATAAGATCACGCTTGTCTGGAAAAGTAGAGTTCCAGGTCAGCACTGCGAATAAGCCAACCAGCAACATGGTGGTTGCGATCAGGAAGTGCTGCAAGCTCCAAATGCCAATCAAAAAGTCCAGTCCTGAAACCGGCAGCTTCCCTTGAAAGTAAATGGCGGGTACCGAAAACAGCAGGCTTAAAAAGATGAGCAGCGACGCAAGCTGCCCTATCAGTGTGCTCGCGTCTCCACGGGCGTGAATGGACAAAACTTCCACGTCAATGATGCGCAGAAGGGCGTCACGATAGAGCACCCGAAACTGACGTTTAGCCATGGACGCCTTTACGACACGAGCAAATCTGCAATTTCCCGCGAGACGGCTCCCGTATCCTGCTCGACAGCGAGCTGCGAAAAGATGTCCTCGAGGGTTGGTAGCGACATCAGTGTACGCAGGCTCTCGATCGAATCATCGGCAACGATACGGGCCCGATGCAAAATCACAACGTGAGAACAGACGCGCTCCACTGTCTCCAGTTCATGGGAGCTGAACAGGACCACTTTCCCGCGCGCGGCAAACTCCTGGATCAGGCTGCGCATCACCAGCGCAGAGGTCACGTCCAGGCCTGAAAAAGGCTCATCCAGCAGGATCAGATCCGGATTATGCAACAGCGCCGCCGATAGCAGCACCTTCTGTCGCATGCCCTTCGAATAGGAGGACACAGGCAGGTGTCGGTCGGCATACAGAGAGAACAGCCGCAGCAATCCATTAATCTTCTCGGCCGAGGACTTCCGCCCAAGATCTCGTAACTGGGCCACCATCGTCAAATATTCCAGCCCCGTTAAGTGCGAATAAATGTGCGGCTCTTCAGGCACGTAACCGAAGCGCTGCTTGTATTTAATTGGATCGCTTTGAATCGCTTCGCCGTCGAAGAGAATCGTTCCCTCACTGGGTTCAATCAACCCGGTGATCATTTTCAGCGTGGTTGACTTGCCCGAACCATTTGGTCCCAGGTAGCCTGTTATCTCTCCAGCATGAGCAACGAAGCTCACGTTCTGTACGGCCGGGATACCGGAGTAAAGCTTTGTTACGCCGCGTATTTCAAGCATTGCACCCCTTCTGTTTGAACGCCAATTGGCATAAGAACTCTACCGAGTTGTTTCCCTAATAGCGAACAGTAACACTGGTATTTACCAACTCATTCTTTAGAACTGGCCTAAATCTCAGGAGCCGTCAATGCGAACAACTATCTCCGCTATTCAAGTGACGCCCTCAGAAGATGGAAGTGCTCACTCGGGACTCTTCACTCAGCTCCCCGTAGATGCTCCGATGGAAATCTGCGGTGCGGGTTGGAGCGAGACCATGATATTGGTGCGGTCCGAGGGTCTGTGCTACATGGTCTTTCGCCAGGATCTGGAGTCTAGCCACCGCAGATTTAGAACGGTCGAGGATCATAGGAATCCCAGTCCTCATGTGCACCGGCGCGTTCCGCTGCGATAGACGCCCTCGATCAGCGGCCGGAGCGGCCGGCGACTTCTTTCGCGCGGAATTTAACAATGCGTCCAATCAACTTGACAGGGACGGGTTGGGACAGGGGGAAACGGATTGTGCCCTTTTCGACCTCGTATGAGGCAAGTTCCTTCTGAAATGCTGCTAAAACCCGTTCCGTCGCAGCATAAATCGAGTAATGCTGCTTCCACACGGCAAAGTAAAGCAAACGATCACCGTTGAGCAGATATGTGGGCATTTTGTACGAGATGACTTCTTGTGCTTGCGGTATGGCCTTTCGGATGGTACTGCGCACGAGCCTCAATATGCCCCGCACCTCCTCGGGTTGTGACTCGATGTAATCGTCAACAGAGTTCAAATCGGCCTTGGCCATCTTCTTTCTTATGGTGCCACGCTAGGCAGTAACCTTGTCCTTCGACCTATTGTGCTGTACACGGAGCGGTAGAAGGTTGAGGCGTTGGCATCTTCCCGCTTTCCAATTCCGCAAGGCACGCTCGAACATGCTGATTCTGTGCGCCGTCACAAAAATCGCTTCACCCATATCCGGCCCATTCCCAACGCTTTAACCCTCGCTCACTGCGTTTTCCCGTACGCCCTGCTTTCATAATTCGGGCATGCCTACCTCCTGGCGCAAACTCATTTCCAATCGCGCGAACGCGCAAAAGTCGACCGGGCCGACCTCTCCGGAAGGCAAGGCCAAGGTCTCTCAGAACCGCACGGTCCACGGCCTGACCGGCCGCTTCCGAGTCATCGACAGCGAGGATCAAGACACCTTCGATGATTTTCTCGACCAGCTCATCGTGTGAGGAACAGCCCGTCGGCACGCTCGAAGTGGAACTGGTCAAGAAAATGGCCGAATCGCTCTGGATGTCGCGCCGCGCCCGCAACCTCCAGGACCCGTGCTTTGTCTTTATGGAGCGATCCCGCGAAGACGTCAAGAATGCCGAAGTCGGACTGGTTGTGCGCCCGGAGCTTGAACGCTACACACGCTACCAGGCGCACCATGACCGGGCGTTTCAGCGCTACTCTAACGAACTCTCAAAGCACAGAAAAGAGAGGCTCAAAGCGCAGGCTGGCTTTGAATCGCAGCAACGGGCGGAAAAGCAGGAAAAACGTCGCGATGCGAAGGAAAATCGCGAGATCGAACAGCACAAATACGCCGTAGCGCATGCCGAAAAGCGTCTTCAGCTCATAGAAACGAAGCGGAAGGTTGCGGAAAAGCAAGCTGGACACCGCGCCGCCGCCTCGAAATCGACAAATCGCCGCCTAAAATCACCTCAACATCGGTCAGAATAAAGCAACTCGCGCTCGCAGTGTCGCTTGCAAAGAGGGTACATGCTATTGCACTAGCCCAAAAAAGAATGAAACCGAAACCGCCACATTTTCTTTGTGTAAGTCTCAGCGTCACTGTATACTTACCCAAGCTCAGTTCCATTTCATCTGAGCTAACGCATTCAGTACCTAAATCTCAAACACAAAACGAGGCGGCAATGAGAATCTCAATGAAGCACTTCTTTCCAGATATGTTGCGCGTTGCTATCTGGGCATCTGCATTAGCTCTTCCGGCGGTCTCTGGAGCCGCTACAGCAGTGGTCTTTAGCAACTTCGGTCCGGGCCTGACCTATAACACGAGCACGGGAAACGCAGTTGGCAACGCATTCGATGGCAATACTTACGCTGAGGCGGACACATTTAAGACAACGGGCAATGGAACATTAACCTCCTTGCAACTCGCCCTTAGTTGCGCGTTCGCATGTCCGGATACGTTCACCATCTCGCTTACGCAGAACAGCGCGGGCCACCCTGGGGCAGTGCTGGAATCATTCACTTACGCTGGCAGTTCGCTAGGTGCGTTTGGTAGCAACAATGCACCTGTAACCTTGACGTCGCTGCTGCATCCCCTTCTGAGCGGCGGAACGCAATATTGGGTTGAGGTGCAAGCAGATCTGAACGATAGTATTGCCTGGAATTTCAATTCGACCGGCGACCCATCGACCGAAGACACTTCCATCGATAACGGGGCTACTTGGTTATCGCTCGGCGGTACTCCCGGCGCATTCCAGGTGAACGCGAACATTCCGGAACCCAGCAGTGTTGCGCTGCTGATCGCCGGGGGCTTGCTCTTGGGCTTTTTTTCCCGGAAGAAAAGGCTGGGAAACGCATGAAGACTGCCACCTCCACTCTTGTCCTTGCGCTGGGCGTATTGCTCCTCTTCCCGGCAAGCGGTTTCTCGGCAAGCTGGAATCCGCTAACAAACGTTGCGCCCGGGGGCGGGGGAGTAATGCTTCTGCTGTCAGATGGCACCGTAATGATTCAGAACGGGAGCTCCGCCAACTGGATGCGTCTAACGCCAGACGCTAGCGGCAGTTATGTCAACGGAAGCTGGTCGGCACTCGCGCCCATGAACCTCGACCGTCTTTACTTCGCTGCGCAAGTTCTGCAAAACGGCAAAGTTTGGGTGCTCGGTGGGCGAATACAGCGGTCCGAATTTGGATTCAAACATCACCCCATACGCAGAGATTTATGATCCCGTTGCGAACACATGGTCTGCGGCGGCTACCTACCCGACGGAAGCCGGTACGAACCATTGCGGAAACCGAACCGTAACCTCCACCACGGCCGAAATAACGGCATCGAATGTGCTCACCGGCATCTACTCTACAGGCCGCATGCAGGTGGGCTGGACTGTGACTGGCTCCGGCATCCCGGCCAGCACGACCATCACGAGTATCGATTCGGCAACACAGGTTCACATCTCTAATGCCGCAACCGCAACCCAGTCGGTCAGATTAACTTTTACCGGCCAGGCCCTCGCCTGTTTCGGCGACGACCCCTCAATCTTGCTGCCGAACGGCGATATCCTCGCAGGAAATATTTTTAACAATTCAACGTTCACTTACTCGCGTAACGACGGACTCCTGGAGCTTCACCGCGAACAAGTTCTACAACGACCGCAGCGATGAAGAAGGCTGGGCTAAGTTATCGGACAACAAAGTTCTCACCTATGATCTTTTCCAGACGATCGGCCAGTCTAATGGCAACGGATACGCTGAATTGTACGACCCGTCTGCTCAGACCTGGTCGAGCATCAGTCCCATAGCTGGCACTGCGAATGGCACTCTTCCGGTACTTAGCAGCATCGCACTGGGCTACGAGCTTGGCCCGACGCTCCGGCTGCAGGATGGCCGCATCTTCCAGATTGGCGCGAATCAGCATACCGCCCTGTACACCGAATCGACAAATACGTGGGCGGCTGGACCCGATATCATCGGCTCTCTAACAAACAGTCAAGGTACTGTCTCGGGTACTTTTGGCGCGGACGACGCGCCAGCCGCCGTTTTGCCGAACGGCCACGTCATCCTGGCTGCCGATGCAGGTCCTAATCCAGTAGCCACAACGGGCAATGTTACCAGCGGCTCGCCGGTGATCACCGGCATCCCCTCCACGGCCGGCCTGCAAGTCGGTTGGACCGTAACTGGAACAAGTGGCACGACCACCGTTATCTCTGGATCGATTCTCAGCGTGGATTCCTCCACCCAGGTGACCGTCTCAAGAAATGCTACAGCTACCGCGGCTCCCGCCAATTTGGCGATCGGGGGTCTATTCAGTCGTCCTACCCAATTGTTCGACTTCGATCCAAGCACCAACTCCTTGTCACCGGTTTCGCCCGCTATCCCCGACACATCGCTGAACAACAGGGCCTCTTACGTAACGCGGATGCTGGTGCTTCCCACCGGTCAATTGCTTTTCTCTGACTCATCGACTCAGCTGTACATCTACACCCCGGACGGCGCACCCAGCCCAACCGTCCGGCCGGTAATTAACAACGTTGCCTACGGCGGCGCCGGTATATTCACTTTGACCGGCAAACAATTGAATGGTCAATCGGCCGGGTCGGCCTACGGTGACGATATACAAAATGATGAGAACTACCCCATCGTTCGCCTAGCCAGCCCCAGCGGGAATGTCTTTTATTGCCGAACGACAAACTGGAGTTCCACCGGAGTCGGAAACAGCACCGTTCCCGAAACTGTCAATTTTAAGTTGAACACGTCCGTGACGCCTGGAAACTACATCCTGACTGTGAGCGGCGCCGGTATAGCGTCATTCCCCACATTCATCAACATCACGGCAGCGGAGGTCAACGGGCAATAGAGTCGCATCTCAGTTTGCATCTAATAAGGGGCATGGCTTCGGCCGTGCCCTTTTTTGTTTCTCATTGCGCAATTCTGATTCGCGCCCAAAAGCAACTTGGACGACTGGGTCATCGCAGTTTCCGAAACTTTCGTCTGCCCATCGTTTCGCAGTGCAAAATGTAAGTTCAGTTGCATTTTTCTTTGTCACGCTAATGCGAGTTCGGATATCTCTTTGTTAAATAAGTTTTCGTTGCAAAAGCTCGCTCGAAGCGAGGCCATTTACAATTGGGGGTCCAGTCGTCATGTCTCTGCGACACACGTCTTATAGTGCTGTTTTGCGCATCGCTTTTCTTAGCATCGCCGTTTTCGTTTACGTCGCGTTTGCTCAGACCAACCGTGGAGGTCTTACCGGTAATGTCACCGATCCTACCGGCGCGGTAGTGCCAAACGCCTCCGTTACCATCACCAATCTGGGGACGAATGAGACGCACAAACTGACCACCAACGACAAGGGTTCCTATTTGCAAGAGAACTTGGAGCCTGTGGCGTATAAAGTTGAGGTTCAAGCGCCCGGTTTCCAGAAATCCGTAATTGGCAGCGTTAAGGTGGACACCGCCTCGGTGGCAACCGCCAGCGTTGTTCTGCAGCCCGGCAATGTCAGCACGGAAGTGACCGTTACTGAGTCCCCCACGCTAGTTAATACAGAATCAGGCACGCTCGGCCAGACAATTTCGCAGCGTATGTTGACTGATACTCCTTTGCCGAACCGCAGCGTTCTCGACCTGGCGGTAACGGTAGCGAATGTCAGCGGTGACGTGGGCAGCGAAGATCCGCAATTGAGCGGCGGTCCTCCGCTGCCAGGCTACAACCTTCAGGTGAATGGCGGCCGTGCCGGAAGCACCAGCATTCTCGCCGACGGTATTAACAATACCGGCGTCGGTCTGGCCCGGGAATCCGTTGCCTTCTCACCGGAAAGCGTGCAGGAAATCACCGTTCAAACGAACGGATTTGACGCCGAATATGGCAAAACAGGCGGCGGAATCATCAGCGTGACAACTAAATCTGGAACCAACGCCTTCAACGGAATGGCGCTTTGGTACCTTCGGAATCCCGATACCAACGCTGCGCCATTTACGCTCGCCACGGTCAATCGGCCCGTCAATAACCTCCGCTGGAATCAGTTCGACGGACAACTCGGTGGCCCGGTCATTATTCCCAAAATCTACAACGGCCGGAATAAGACGTTTTTCTTCTTCTCAGGCGAGCCCCGCTACCAGCGTGACAAACAACAGGAATTAGCCGCCGTTCCCACAGATGCAATGCGCAACGGGGATTTTAGCAATCTCATCGCGCTCAATGGGCAAAATATGTGGGTTCCGAAGAGTCTCTACACCTCAGGACAGTTCCCGGCGTCCGCATTCTTGCCCAGTACGAACACCACTATCTACAACCACTACACAACCGTCGGCAATCAATTCGTTCTGGCTCCCACTCCTGCAACCGGCGCCACTTATCCTGTTTTCCCCGGGAACATTGTTCCTCCTAGCATGATGGATTCCGTTACCACCAAGCTTCTGCAGTATGTCCCCAAAGCCAACACTCCTTACTTCCTTGACAGTAATGGCATCCTGGAAGACTATGTCACTTATCAATACTTGCTAGACGATTCCACGCGTTACAATCTGCGCATCGATCAGAACTTTGGCGACAAAAATCACTTCACGTTCCGCTGGACCACCGTTCCAGAAGTAGGTGTCAGCGCCAATGACCCGAGTTACCCGACTAACGGCAACAGCGGAACATACAGTAAGTCGACTCAGTACATGCTGAGCGACACTCAGATCATCTCCCCAACGGTTGTCAATGAACTGCGGCTCGCTTATACCCGCGCGACCTTCAGTGGTCAGCTCACTCCGCAATACGATGTCACTTCAGGTCAAAACTTGAGCACTCAATACGGGTTACCGTCCTTGACCACAGGCGGTCTGCCGCTCATTAACATCTATGACAATTCGAACAGTGTCGCAAACATTGGGTCGCAGGTTTCCACTTTGGGTTACAACCTTGAGCAACAGTATGAAATCGCGGACAACGTCTACGTCACACGCGGCGGCATGACCTGGAAGTTCGGCGTCGATCTCAGCCGCGCTCTGTTGAATACCCAATCTCTGTATGGCGCGGATGGCGGAAATTACCAGTTCCGCTACATCCAGACGGATTCCAACGGTGCAACATCCGGCCAGGCGGCGCTCGGAGGCAGTCCTATCGCGAGCTTCCTTTTAGGCGTCCCACAGCAGATCACCTTTGCAAACGCTCTGATTCCTTACTACTATCGCTGGAACAGCGGCGCGGCGTATGTTCAGAACGATTGGAAGGTGAAACCCAACTTGACCTTGAATCTAGGCCTACGCTACTCGTTGCAGCTGCCTAGAACCGAAGTTCACAATCTCCAAGGCTTCTTCGATCCGTCTTTGGCTCAGACTGTAACTCTTCCAACGCCCTGCCCGCTGCCGGATTGCAAGGCAGCTTCAGCCGCCTACGGCCTCGGGACGGTAACTCAGGCGACTATACTGCCGTTTGCTTACAGCGGTTACGGCGGTCGTTCACGCTATTTGACTCCGATACACTGGCTCGACCTCGAGCCCCGCTTTGGATTTGCCTATACGCCGAGTTTCTTCGGTATGCACAGTTGGGTGCTGCGCGGCGGTTACGGCATCTCGCATTCACCGCTGACGGGGCAAAACCGCAACCCGGTTCCCAGTCTCGGCGGGACATATAACGTCGGCGAAACTGCCGGCCAGCAGAATTCAGCTTATGTGATGCGCTTGGGAGAGAATCCGCCGGCCGATCCCTTTTCAACCGTCGATGCTGTTCTCGGGCTGACCAATAATCCCTCGGGCGTCATTTACAACAACGCCATCAATATTCCCGGTAATATACTAACCGGCGAAACCGCGGTTCCTTATGTCCAAAACTGGAGTTTGTCTCTGCAACGCCAGGTCGGGCCCAGAGGACTGCTGGAACTTTCGTACGCGGGTTCTAAAGGGACGCATCTCTTCATGCCGGCGGTTGTGACCAACGATCCACCGCAAAGCTATCTCGCTGGTCTGACTAACCTTAACTTAAAGGCGACAACTACTGTAACTGACCCGCTGGGCCGTAAGAGTCCAACCGGAACCGCGTTATCTGATATCGAATACAGCTTAGCCTCGCCATACCTTGGTTACAGCAATGTCGCTACGTATTACGATGCATCCGGCAATAGCACCTTCAACGCTGCGATTGTTAGCTACCGGTATCAGGCAAATCATTTGACGATGTACACGAATTTCCGCTGGTCCAAGTCTCTCGACGATGCCTCCGACTCAAGCCCTGACAAGAATGCGCTGACGACGGGCAGTGTAGGTGGCGGTCAATACAGTTTTGGCGGGACTGCGGCCGGAGACAAATCTGTTTCAACTTACAATATTCCTTATGACTGGAATCTGGTCGCAGTCTACGATCTTCCTTACGGCAAGGGTGAACCCTGGGGCGATCATGCCTGGTTACCGTTGAAACTGTTGCTCGGCAATTGGAACCTCTCAGGTGTCGAGCGGCTCTCTTCAGGCTATCCATTCACACCCACTATCGCTACCGACACGTTCATCGATACCGTGCATACACACGAAATCCGTCCGAACATTGTCTCGGGTGTGCCGGTGGTCAATCCGGACTGGAACGCCAGCTGTCCCATCGGCAACAATTGCGCATCGTACATCAACTACTCGGCGTTTGAATTGCCGCCCGCGGGCCAACTCGGGAACGCTCCCCGGACAATCGCCGCCGCTACAGGTCCCATGGTTCAAACGCTCGACCTGTCCGTTCAGAAGAATTGGTCCATCACGGAGAAGGTTCGCGTTCAGCTCCGGGTGGACGCCTTGAACGTACTGAACCATCCGGTATTCCGCAACCCTGCGAACGTTGGCGGTGGAACGGACCTTTTCCAAACCTATCCGAGCCTGGCCTGGACCGCCGCTACTTTGAAGAGCGCGTACGATTCCTGGCAAACGGCCAATCCGACGCTGGCACCGGCCTCCAGTACGCCCGCCGGATTGGCTCAATTGACTGCTTTCCAGAACATGATTCTGGGACAGCAAAACACTTCGGGAACTCTTCCGGCGAACTTCTACACAACACCGCTGCCTGCGCACTTCATCACAACCGCCGCCAACGGCTTCAACATCCTCGACCCCACGGGTAACGGGTTCAAATACTATGAGATTCGCCAGAATACTAACACCGGCGGTCAATTAAACGTCAACACGCGTCTCAACCAACAGCGGTACTTACAATTTGGAATCCGGTTCTTCTTTTAGAAGCTTACAAACTAAGCTCCGTGTGGGAATCATTGGAGCTGGCCGGATAGGCAGGGTGCATGCGGAAACGATCACTTTCCGTGTTCCATCGGCAGTTATCGCCGCGGTCTTTGATTCCAATAGCGCGGTCGCGGAGGAAGTGGCGGGAAAATACGGAATCCCTCGTGCGGCAACTCATAGCAGCGAGATTCTCAATGACCCAAGTATCGACGCCGTTCTGATCTGTTCGCCTACTGATACACACGCTGAACTGATCATCGCGGCCGCTCATGCCGGAAAGCACGTTTTCTGCGAAAAACCTTTAGACCGCGATCTGAATAGAATCGATGCCATCCTCGCCGCTACTGATCATGCCGGAGTTAAGATGCAGGTCGGCTTTAATCGTCGCTTCGATGCGAATTTCGCGCGAGTACGCCAGGCGATCGTTGAGGGAGAGGTTGGTACCCCGTATATTCTCCATATAGTTAGTCGAGATCCTGCGCCTCCATCCATCGAGTACATCAAGTCATCTGGTGGGATTTTCCTGGATATGACAATCCACGACTTCGATATGGCTCGATTTCTGATAGGAGATGAAGTAGAAGAGATTCACGCCTTGGGTGCTGTCTTTGTTGACCCTGCGATCGGCGCAGCCGGCGACCTGGATACCGCAATAATTTCGATGCGTTTTCGAAATGGCGTCATTGGCACAATTGACAACTGTAGACAGGCTGTTTACGGATACGATCAGCGAGCCGAAGTTCTCGGGAGCGCCGGCGCAATAGCGACAAACAATGTTTATCGCAATGAAGCAATTATTAGCAGGGCAGCCGAAATAAAGCGCGACCCGCCGCTCCGATTCTTCATGGATAGATACACCGACAGCTACGTCAATGAGATTCGCGCATTTATCGATGCTGTTGTGAATGACAAGCCAGTTCCCGTGAGCGGCATTGACGGTAGGATTTCCGTTCTTATGGTAGAAGCTGCGCGACGATCCTATGCGGAGAATCGTCCTGTTAAGCTAAGCGAAGTTGAGAGCGAGAATGCCGCTTTATCTATCAGCGGCAGTCATTCAATAGAACGCAGATAATTGCGGTTTCTTAGAGCGCTTTCTTTAGGTGTACCCATCCCCGGAAGAATATCTTGCTCAACCACGACATAACCGCGATATTGGTTTCTCTTTAGCCATCCTAGGACAGCTGGGAAATCGACCTGGCCGCGTCCCAGCTCACAAAATATTCCGTGACGCAGTGCTTCGAAATAATTCCACCGCTCGGCGGCTGCCTGCGCGGCTACTGTGGCGCTGCAGTCTTTTAAGTGCACATACCAGATACGATCTCTAAAGCGGTTTAAACCTTCGGTTACATCGAAATTACCCGATCCAAAGGCATAATGACCCGTGTCAAATACTAAACCGACCAGTGCCGGGTCTGTCAATTGCAGGAAACGTGCGATCTCCTCAGGAGTTTCGATGAAACCGGCACAATGATGATGGAAGGCAGTCCTGATGCCGGTACGATCTCGAACTTCCCGGGCCAACTTGTTTGCATTCTCCGCAAAGACCTGCCATTCTGTACTACTTAGCTGATGGCTAGGCTTGATCCTACCGGCATTTTCCGTCCTCTCGGGTACGGTGCCGTTATTGTCCGCCAAGACAAGAAAAGGCTGGGGTTCGGTAGCGACTTCCGCCAATAACCGCGCTACTCGAAGCGTTGCATCGAGGCCTAATGAATAGTTGCTGATATCGTTCAATCCGACCGGAACGAACCCGCCTAACATCGTCAAGTGCCGCCGCTCTAGTTCCTGTTTGAGCACCGCTGCATCCGTGGGCATATAACCCCAGTCCCCAAGTTCGGTGCCTGTATAGCCCGTTTCGGCCAACTCGTCCAACATCTGACTAAACGGGATCGCCGTGTTCTTGCCCTCTTCAAACTCCAGGACCCCCCAAGAACAAGGAGCATTCCCCACGCGCAGATTTGTCATTTCTTAAGGCTAAACAACCCTATAACCTAATGCATCAGCCGTGCCGATGTTAATCCTAAGCACCTATGCGTCAGTTCTATTCGCGAATCCTGTTTTGCGTCGGAATGTTCTACGCCTCGATGGACGCCAGCGCTCAACAATCAGGTTTTCAGGCACCGGCGCCCGTCGGCACGGCTCAGAATAGCTTAGACAAGTTGTTGCTGCGTCTGGCCGACGATGAGGCTCGTATCCAAGAGTTGGAAGAGAAGCTAGCGCATCAAGCAATACAGGCCCCGAATACCGCAGCCTCGGTACCAGAGACTTTGCCACCGCCGCAAGCTGCGCCGGTACCGGTTTCATCCAAATCTTCGCCGGCCCCGGTACCCGCGCCCCAAAGTGAATCCCCTTCCGATATGGATGCTTCCCAGGATTCCGACGCGCATGCACACATGCTGGAATTACCCGGAGGGGGCCCCAAATTAAAAATTCGAGGATATTTCGATTTCAATTTCGGTGTCGGGACCGACGCCAACCCGCTGGTATTCCCGCTTGGCGTGCCGGCTCATACGACCTTCCAAATGGGCGAATTCGATCTGATGATGTCGTCTCAGTTATCGGAGAAACTCAGCTTTATGTCGGAACTTGTTTTTAGCTCCGACACAACGAACGCAGTAGGCATCGATATTGAACGTTATCTGCTCTCGTACCGAGCCAATAAGTACTTCGAAGCGGGTTTTGGCCGCTATCACACATCTATCGGCTACTACAACACAGAGTTCCATCACGGAACCTGGTTTCAGACGGCAACCGGTCGCCCCTTCATGTACTTCTTTGAAGACAATGGTGGTCTTCTGCCCGTGCATAGCATCGGAGTAACGACCACGGGCTTGGTGCCGGGCACTGACGCGCTTGGCTTGCACTGGGTCGCTGAAATTGCGAACGGACGAGCTTCCAGCAATTCTGCCGAGCCGAGCCAAAACTTCTACACAGATAGAAACTACAAGGCTTATAACGTCGCAGCGTATATTACTCCTCAATGGTTGACCGGGTTACAGGCGGGAGGATCCTACTACCGCGACCGGATTATTCCGCCGGGCGTTACACCGGCCGATCAAACCATCTCAAGCCTATACGCCATCTACGTCACGCCGACTTGGGAGTTTATGAATGAAGGCGTGCTCTTGCGTAACCACGTTGAAAATGGTGGGCGCACGTTTAACACTCCGCTGGCTTATACCCAATTGTCTCGTAAATTCGGCTCCTACCGGCCGTATTTTCGCTATCAATACGTAAACTCGCCCGCAAACGATCCGATTAACATTTACACGGGACGGTATACAGGCCCTTCTGTTGGTTTGCGATGGGATTTTGCCGATTATGCCGCCTTCAAACTGCAATATAACCGCCTTTATCAGCGGAATGCGAATCCAGGCAACGGGCTGGATGCTCAGCTTGCTTTCACATTCTGAAGGAAAATGTGCGACGAGCTTTTTGGCTATTCCGAACCTTCGCTCTTCTGCTTGCCCTGCGCCAAGGTCAAGCTGCCGAAGCGACCGATTTAGCCGTAATTATCTACAAGACTAGCTCAACTGTTTCGCTCTCTTCCCGCGATCTGCGGAGCATTTTCCTCGGCACAAAGAATAATTGGCCGGACGGTAACAAGGTGGTCGCAGTGAGTCTTCCGACAGAGCGTCCCGAGACCCGGTCGATCTTGAAGGAAGTCTGCGGAATGTCGGAAGCCGATTTCAAAAGGTATTTCTTAATGATGAATTTCCAGGGTAAGTCAGTGTCGCCCCCTCGCATGATGCGTACTCCCGATGGCATCAAGACTTTCGTCGGGAGTACGCCCGGCGCTGTTGGAGTTATACCCTTCCGGGACGTCGATTCATCAGTAGCCGTAATGTCAATCGACGGGCTTAGGCCCGGAGCCCCAGGCTACAAACTCGTCATGGTTCGGTAGCAGGACAGCATGAATATCCGACGTGCGTCTATAACAACAAAGATTTGGCTAAGTATCGGCATCTTCGTACTCGGTTTCGTTGTATCAGTAACTCTTGGACAGATCCAAGGCCTCGAAGGAGAACGGATTTTGCGGGCCACCTCCGAAGCCTTATTTCCGGCGGTGCAGCACAGTCAGCAGGCAGAAGCGGCATTCCATCGCGTCGTTAAGGATTTCAGCGGAGCGCTGGTAGTCCAGGATACAGTCGAGCTGGAGCAAGGCGGGGAGGAGGGCCGGAAGGTCCTCGCGGAGCTTACCGCGGTCACGGCCATCACAGGCCTTCCACGGCAGCGGACCGAGGCTGCGAGAACTCTGGCGGCGTCGGTCGAGCACTTCCTGGTCGAGTCGCAAGGCACCTACGAATCGGTGCTCGCCAACCCGGTTAACCTGACGCCCCAGACGCAGGAGACGATGCGGCGATTGGCGGCTGAAATCGTCAGCATCAACTCCGGATTTCAAAGACTCACCGACCAGTTTTCAAGAGACCTGCATGAACAGTTGAGTTATGTGCAAAGGGAGTCTCGATACCAGCGCGAGCTTGCGCTCCTGGTGTTTGGAATAACGCTGATTGTCGCGGCGGCCCTGGTGAACTTCACAATTCGACGGGTTATCACGGGGCCACTTTTGCGGGTCAATGCGGAGCTAAGCTGCGCGAAGGATAAGGCGGAAGAAGCAAGCCGTGCAAAGAGTGAGTTTCTAGCCAATATGAGCCACGAGATTCGAACCCCCATGAATGGCGTCCTCGGCATGACTGAGTTAGTACTCGAGACGGCCTTGACGCGGGAGCAGCGCGGCTATCTCACGACCGTCAGATCGTCGGCCGAGGCTCTCCTCACAGTCATTAACGATGTCTTAGACTTTTCAAAAATCGAAGCGGGGAAGCTGGATTTGGAACATGTTGAATTTGATTTGCGGGATAGCATCTGGGAGACCCTCACCTCCCTCAGCATTCGTGCCGATCAAAAGCAACTCGAACTCGCCTATAACATCGACGGCAGCCTACCGGACCTCTTGATAGGAGACCCGTCCCGCCTGCGCCAAATACTTTTGAATCTTGTAGGGAATGCCATCAAGTTCACTGAACGTGGCGAGGTGGTGGTTACGGCTAATGAAGAGAGTCGCGAGGAGGGCCGGATTATCCTGCATTTCAGCGTGAAAGATTCGGGCATAGGAATTCCCGTGGAAAAGCAGAGCGACATTTTTCACGCATTCACCCAAGTGGATGGCTCAACCACACGGAAATATGGCGGAACGGGGCTAGGGCTCACAATTTCGCGCCAACTGGTCTCCATGATGAAAGGGCGACTGTGGGTAGAAAGCACCGTGGGCAAGGGAAGCACGTTCCACTTCACTGCTGCTTTCGGTCTTGAAACGATAAACACGCCGGAGCGCACGTGCGACGATGCACCCTCGCTTGAAGGAATGCGAGTGTTAATTGTCGATGACAATTTCACAAACCGCACGATCTTGGAAAAAATCCTTACTCGTTGGGGTATGCGGGCAACAGTCGCGGACGGAGGAGAAGCGGCAATTCAGGCTCTCGAAAGAGCCCGAGCATTACACGATCCGTTTGCATTGATCCTCATTGATGTGTGCATGCCGGAAATGGATGGGTTCGCTCTTTGCGAGCGCATTCGGAACCATCCTGGAATGACTGATGCTACCGTCATGATGCTGAGTTCCTCGGCGCAGAGGGAAGATGCCGTTCGATGCCGCGAGTTGGGCGTAGCCGCTTATTTAACTAAACCTCTCGGGCAAAAAGAGCTAAAACATACGATTAATTCCATCCTCGCTGGAACAGCAGAGAAGGGCGAAAAAGTGTCGGCAATCGATCAGACTAGCTCGCCGGACGCCGGTTCTCCTTTACGCATATTGGTCGCCGAAGACAACCGCGTAAATCAGGAAGTCGCGGTTACGCTTCTCAGTAAGCGCGGTCATACCGTCGCCCTCGCCAACAACGGACGGGAAGCCCTCTCGATACTCGAGAGTCAGACATTCGACTTGGTCTTGATGGACGTGCAAATGCCGGAGATGGGCGGGATCGAAGCCACGGCGTCTATTCGCGCGAAAGAGCAAGCCAGCGGTGAACACATTCCGATAATCGCGATGACCGCGCACGCCATGGCTGGAGACCGCGAAAAATGCCTGGCCGCAGGCATGGATGGTTACGTTTCAAAGCCAATCAAAATCAAAACTGTTTTGCAGGCCATCGATGCTGTCATGCCATGCGCCAAACGCCAGCTATCCTCGCCAGAGCGCGCTAAAGAAAATAGTTCTCTCCTCATCGACTCAGAAAAAATCCTCGAACAGATGGAAGGAGATAGCGAGCTCCTTGGAAATATTGCCGCACTCTTCCTGGCAGATGTCCCCAACGACCTTGCCGCCCTTCGTGAGGCAATCGACGCGCGTAACCTGCCAGATGTCGGAAATATCAGTCATGCCCTGAAAGGTTCACTAAGTAACTTTATGGCGACACCAGCCGAAGATGCGGCTCGGCGGCTCGAAGATATGGCGCGTAACGGGGACCTCTCCGCGGCTCACGAAACCTACCAGTATTTACAAGGCGTAATCGAGCGATTGCGTCCGGAACTAGTCAATTTGGCGGCCAGCCGACAGAACAATGTTTCGGATACGGCAAACTCATAGTAGGCAGTCTGCCGACTCATGATCCGTATTGCGCTACTGCTCTTATTCATCGCGGAACTTGTGACCGCCGCTCCGGTCAGCCAACCACTCATTGAGCAGGGATACAGTGACATGTACAACCTGCTTTTCGATAGGGCGCATCAAACGTTCAAAAGCTACGAAAACATGCGCCCGGAAGATCCGCTTGGCCCTGTTTCCGATGCGGCTGCGTGCCTCTTCTCCGAGTTCGAACGCCTCCACATTCTGCAATCTGAGTTCTTCACTACTGATAAGAGTTATTTGTCTGCGGACAAACGCAAGCCGGATGCCGCAACAAAATCGCGATTTGATCAGGACCTGGAAAAAGCCGGGCGGCTCGCCGAGTTGGAAATGCGGGAGCCCGGCCAACGAGCCAACGCTATGTTCGCCGACACGATACGCCTAGGTCTCGATGGCGATTATCTTGCACTTATTGAACGCCGCGATCTCGCCGCGCTGGGCGAGGTCAAGAAGGCGCGCGAGCTTGCGGAACAGCTAGTGTCCAGTCATCCAAGTTATTACGACGCATATATCGCCATCGGTGTCGAAAACTACCTGCTTAGCCGGAAACCCGCGCCGCTGCGCTGGTTTTTACGCGCAAGCGGGTCACAAACCGACAAACAGACCGGTATTGAAAAATTGCGTCTTACGGCGGAGCATGGAGACTATCTCATGCCCTACGCACGCTTGCTTCTGGCGGTCGCTGCGCTTCGCGACGGTGACAAGAGGGAGGCTCGCAATATGCTCTCGTGGCTCGCGGAGCATTACCCGCACAACAATTTATATCGGGAAGAATTAGCTAAGCTGCGCTGATGGGTCCGCTACAGCCCTGCTACTGCACCATGTAAGGCGCTCTTAGCGCAAAGGGCGCAATCTCGATATCGAAAGCGCCGCTCCTGGTGCTGGTCATCTGATACGTTCCGTGCATCATTCCAGTAGGGGTTTTGAGCGGACACCAGGAAGAGTACTGAAATGATTCTCCGGGGGCAAGAACTGGCTGCTTGCCTACCACGCCAGGGCCTTGAACTTCTCGCGTCCGCTCTAAGGCATCTGTGATGATCCAATGACGTGCTAACAACTGAACGGTATCGGAGCCAAGATTCGTGATGCGGACTGTGTACTCGAATACCCACTCTCCTGGTCCTGAGTTTTCCGATGAGTGACGCGACAACACTTCGACGCGAATGTCGCGCGTCACCGCCTCTGAAACAGGAGCGGGCGCGAAAGGCTGGACGGACATTTCTCTACCGTCATCGTAACAGTCTGTATGTGGACCGGCCTCCTACGCTATCGTTGGAACTTCATGAGATTTCTGTCCCCAATCGTGGTCACAGCCGTCCTCTGCTTCGCGCTACCGGCGCAAGAAGTTGCTCCCCAACTCTTTAGCGGACTCGAATGGAGGCTCGTGGGTCCATTCCGCGGGGGGCGTGCAGTTGCCGTCAGTGGTGTGCAAGGCGGCGGTGCAACCTTTTATTTCGGCGCCGTGGACGGCGGTGTTTGGAAGACCGAAGATGCTGGTACTACTTGGAGCCCGATTTTCGAAGGACAGCCCACTGCCTCTGTCGGCGCGCTTGCTATCGCTCCGTCGAATCCAGACGTGATCTATGTAGGAACCGGAGAGTCTGATATACGCTCCGATCTCGCGAGCGGAAGCGGTGTCTACAAATCGAATGACGGTGGGAAGACCTGGAAATCCGCCGGGTTGAAAGACACACGCCAGATCAGTCGCATTGTTGTAAATCCCCACGATCCGGGGATTGTGCTTGTCGCCGCCCTGGGCCATGCCTACGGTCCAAACCCGGATCGCGGCGTCTTTCGCTCCTCTAACGGCGGCGAGACTTGGGAAAAAGTGCTCGACCGTGGACCAGAGATCGGTGCTGCCGATCTTGCAATGGCCGCTCGCGAACCCAATATCGTGTTTGCGGCTATGTGGGAAGCGCATCGTAGCCCTTGGAGCGTCTACGCTCCTCTCGAAGGCCCAGGTAGCGGACTATTCCGTTCCCACGATGGCGGCAAAACCTGGACAGCGTTGACTGAGCATGGCTTGCCTGGTGGCAACTGGGGGCGCGCGGGCGTCGCGGTCTCGCCCGATGGCCAGCGCGTCTATGCTCTCATCTCGGCAAAAGAAGCGGGTCTCTATCGCAGCGACGACGGTGGCGATTCATGGACTCGCGTGAATAGTGATGCTCGCCTTACCGGCCGAGCCTGGTACTTCAGTTGCATCACCATCGATCCGAATGATCCCGACGTCGTCTATGCGCCCAATGTAGCGTTTTATAAATTGGCGGGTGGCGGAAAGACCCTCAGCATTGTACGCGGCGCGCCCGGGGGTGATGATTATCATCAAGTCTGGATTGATCCGGCGGATTCGCGCCACATGGTGTTGGGTACCGACCAGGGAACGACAGTCAGCCTCAATGGCGGCGTCACCTGGAGCAGTTGGTACAACCAGCCGACAGCGCAGTTCTATCACGTCGCTACTGATAACGATTTCATGTATCACGTCTACGGCGCCCAGCAGGATAGCGGCACTGCTGCGACCGCGAGCCGCACCGATCACGGCGAGATTGATGCGCGCGATTTCTTCACGGTCGGCGGCAGTGAAAGTGGCTACATCGCGCCGGATCTGAAAAATCCGGATATTTTTTATATCTCAGGCACGTACGGGACGCTTGTGCGCTTCAATCGTAAGCTGATGCAGAGCCAGAACATCGCGCCCTCAGCCGCTTTCCAAGTGTTCGGCGCGCCGATCTCCGAGAACAAGTATCGAGATCCCTGGACGCCGGTTGTCGTTTTTTCTCCCGCGCAGCCCAATGCCTTGTACTTCGGCACGCAGTACGTGATGCGAACGCTCGACGGCGGTTTGCACTGGCAAACCATCAGCCCCGATCTCACGGGCGCTGAAAAAAAGACGACCTCAAGCTCTGGACCTGTGACCGTTGAAAACGCCGAACAACGCGGCTATGGAGTCGTTTACACCATAGCGCCCTCAGCCCTGAATGCCGGCGAAATATGGGTTGGAAGCGACACCGGTCTCATTCATCTTACGCGTGATTCAGGCAAGACCTGGACCAACGCTACGCCCCACGGCCTCTCTCCTTGGAGCAAAATTAGCCTCATCGAAGCCTCGCATTCCAACCCTGCTGAAGCGTATGCGGCTGTTGACCGGCATCGCCTTGACGACCAGCATCCCTATCTCTTCCGTACCCGCGATTACGGGAAAACGTGGGAGCCGATCACCACCGGCATTGCCGATAATGCATTTCTTCGCTGCATTCGCGAAGATCCAAAACGCCAGGGACTGCTTTATGCAGGAACGGAACTTGGTGTTTATGTTTCGTTCGACGACGGAGATCATTGGCAATCCATGCAACTCAATCTCCCGGTCACCTCCGTTCGCGATCTCGCCATTCACGGCGACGACCTCGTGGCTGCTACCCATGGCCGTTCGGTTTGGATACTGGACGACATCGCTCCAATTCGCGAGCTCGCCATGCATCCGAATACGGCCAGGGCTCTTCTGTACCGGCCTGCTCTTGCCTACCGGTCAAAACACGACCTCTTCTTGAGCACTCCGCTTCCACCGGAGGAGCCGCAGGCGAGTAATCCGCCGGAAGGAGCTTACATCGATTACTATCTGCCCGAAGGAAGCAACGGGGAAGTTACTTTGGATATCATCGACGCGAATGGGCTGCCGGTGCGCCAGTATTCGAGCGCGGACAAGCCTCTCCCTGTGGCTGCAGAACCTGCGATTGCAGCTCGTTGGATTCCGAAGGCGCAAATATTAAGCAATGCTCCCGGCATGCACCGCTGGGTTTGGGACCTCCGCTACGGCCGCAAGGGCGAGATCACAATGGACGATCCCGAAGGAACGGGCCTTGAAACGTGGATTGGACCGCTGGCCGTGCCTGGGACCTACAGGGCCAAGCTAACGGTCAACGGGCATTCACTAGTTCAGCCGATTCAAATCAGGATGGATCCTCGCGCAAACGTCACGCAGGCTGCACTACAAACACAATTTCGATGGGCGCAGCGCGCGTTTGATGGCATGCTTGCCAGTCGCAAAGCTGCTTCCGAGGTGCGCGATCTTCAGAGTGAACCAGCTTCGAAGGACTTTCTGCAACCCTTCGACTCGCTTACGGCCGCCTTCACCGCCGCTCTAAATGCAATCGAGAGCGCCGACCGCGAACCGACCTCTCAATCTGTTCAACTGTGCCAAGATTCGGCCAAAAGCTTACGAGAACGACAAGCCGAGTGGAACGCTTTCAAGCGAACGACCCGCCCGCAATAGCGCCCACAATGAGCAGAGGTTCCGCCCCTGTGACCACAGCCTCCGGTAATTGAATAGTTGGCGGCTCCAGCGAGAGGTCTTCCTGGCACGCGAAGAACCTTACAAAAGGGCGCCGTCGCTTGGTGACGTGATCTCGGATTGTTCCGCATAGCACGGGATAGCGCTCCTCCAACGCATCCAGTACGGATTCAATCGTCACTTGGCCGTTCAATTGAAGCTGTACCTCGCCATCTATGCGCGCGAGGGTGCGCAAATGGGCGGGCAGCACCACTCGAATCATGCCAACGTCTGTACTTCAACCGACAGCACAGCCGGAAGATCATGCACAATCGGCGTCCAATTGTCCCCGGCATCGGAGGACGCATACACTTGTCCGCCCGTAGTTCCAAAGTAGATTCCGCACGAATCCATCGAATCTACTGCCATTGCGTCGCGCAGTACGTTCACGTAGCAGTCGCTTTGGGGCAGTCCTTTGGTCAGCGGCTCCCAATCGTTCCCACCTGTTCGGCTTCGATAAACGCGCAGTTTGCCGTCTAACGGATAATGCTCAGAGTCGCTCTTGATCGGAACCACGTACACAGTCTCCGGTTCATGTGTATGAACGTCTATCACGAATCCAAAATCTGTGGGCAAATTCCCGCTGACTTCCTCCCATAGATCGCCGCTGTTGTCACTGCGCATCACGTCCCAGTGTTTCTGCATGAAGAGCGTGTTTGGCCGCGAGCGATGCATTGCCAGCCGATGTACGCAATGTCCAACTTCCGCATTTGGATCAGGAATGTATTGGGAACGTAACCCGCGATTGATGGCCTGCCAGGTCTCCGCACCGTCATCTGTCCGAAAAGCGCCCGCTGCCGATATGGCAATGAACATGCGTTTTTCATTGCTCGGGTCAATCAAAATTGTGTGCAGGCAAAGGCCGCCGGCACCTGGCTGCCACGAGGATCCCGTGCCGTGATGCCGCAAACCTGGCAGCTCCTGCCAATTCTGACCGCCATCCACTGACCGAAAGAAACCTGCATCTTCTACTCCGGCAAACACAGAATCCGCATCAGTCAGCGACGGCTCAAGATGCCAGACACGCTTAAACTCCCACGGATGCGGTGTGCCGTCGTACCATTTATGAGTTCCTGCGTCGCCGTCGTAAACAAACTTGTTCCCAACCGCCTCCCACGTCTGGCCCCCATCTTTCGAACGCTGCACCATCTGCCCGTACCAGCCCGTCGACTGCGAGGCATATAGCCGGTCGGGATCAACCGGCGATCCTTTCAAATGATAGATCTCCCAGCCCGCGAAAAAGGGGCCATTAACCTTCCATTTATCCCGCTTCCCATCCGACGTAAGGATGAATGCGCCCTTGCGTGTGCCGACCAGTACCCGTACGTTGCTCATAATTTGCTTCGCTCGCCGTCCATAATACCGTGGATATATAACTTTCTGATATTGCTTTGACGTATCATGTGCTCAATACCCGTTCAGGAGCCGTCCGCATGCCATTCGAAGTCGGACAACTTGTCAGCGATTACGAAATCCTGGACACCTTAGGCAAAGGCGGCATGGGCCGCGTCTATCGTGTCCGCAATGTAATCTCAAATCGCATCGAAGCCATGAAGGTTCTGCTGGCTGATCTTGCAGCCGAGCCGGAATTGGGCGATCGCTTCGGCGGCGAAATTCGCACGCTCGCTCGCCTGGATCATCAGAATATCGCCAAACTGCACACCGCCTTCAAAGTCGAAAATCAGCTGGTCATGATCATGGAGTTCGTTGAAGGTTTCACTCTCTCGGAGCGAGCCAAGCAAGGCCCCGTCCCTTTGAATGAGATCTTAAGCTACATCGCCCAGACCCTGGCTGCCTTAGGCTACGCTCACCAAAACGGCGTCGTTCATCGTGATATCAAGCCGTCCAATATCATGGTCACGCCACATGGAGTCGTAAAGCTTATGGATTTCGGAATTGCGAAATCCAACACCGACACCATGCACACTCGCGCCGGCACAACTATGGGTTCGATGCTCTACATGTCTCCGGAGCAGGTTCGTGGAACTACTGTTGATGCGCGCTCCGATCTGTATTCCATGGGTGTGGTGCTGTATGAATTAACTGCCGGTCGTCGCCCGTTCGAATCGGAAAGCACCTACGCGGTCCTCGAGGCACAGCTAAATGCAGCGCCGCGGCCACCGGTCGAACTCAATCCGACCCTACCCAAACCCCTCAACGACATCATCCTGACAGCGCTTGAGAAGGAGCCGATGCGCCGTTTTCAGAGCGCCGACGCCTTCCGGACGGCTCTGGAAAGCCTGAAGTCGCCACAACCCGGGGTCCAGCCTCAGGCAGCATCGCTTAACTCGACTGTCGCGATGCCCGGTTCTGCGCCCGCTGCTGCTTCGCAAGCCGGCCGCAGCAGCAGCAATCGTGGTCTTTGGATGGCTCTGGGCGCAGTCGCCTGCGTATTGGTACTCATCGCGGCGGCAATCGCAATGCCGCACTTTTGGCGGGGCAGGGCAGCTACGAAGACGGGTTCCCGGCCCGTCGAAATCGCCACCAATCAAGCGAGTCCCGCCCCTGCCAACGCAGCACCGCAACCCGCACCGAACCCCCCTCCGGCGGCGGCTTCGCTTGGCGTCGACACCGCTTCACATAACCAAGCGGTTAACCCCGCTACTCAGCCGGTTCAAAAGCCGGCCATTTCTGCCCGGCGGAAAGAGCCGGCGGTCGACTTAGCCAGCCAATCAGCGGGCCAAATCACCGGCCCAGCCGGTTAACGGCGCAACTCCCACAACGAATTCGCCCCCAGTCCAGGTTTCGCCTCTGCCGCAAGGTCCATCTCAGGAAGAGGTCGATAAAGTGCAAGAAAGCTTGATGCAATTGCACTCACGCGCGGATGCCATCAGAGGAAGCGTGAACAGTCTGCGCCGCCAGCAAGCTGCCGATGGGCTCGAAATCAGTCCTGAAATCGCAGGTGCCGCGAGTCGTTTGGACAACTATTTGCAAGCCGCCGATCGTGCCGCTCAAAATAATGATCTCAACGCCGCACGTAAATCTATGGATGGTGCGGAAAAACAATTAACTGTCCTGGAAGCAAAGTTTGGTAGATAGGAGAACGATAGGAATGAGAGTTGGTTTCGCAATTTTAGCAACTGCGCTTTGCATCTCGCCTGTTTTTGCACAGCAGCCGGATAAGCGCAAAGTGGCCGTGTTGGACTTCAACTACGGAACCGTTATGACGAATGTACAAGCCGTGTTCGGCACCAATCAGGACATCGGTAAAGGCATATCAGATCTGCTGGTGAATCAACTGGTCAATGACGGTACCTACCGCGTCATCGAGCGCAATGCGCTAGATAAGATCCTGAAGGAACAAAATTTTTCGAATAGCGACCGTGCCGACGCCAACACCGCCGCAAAGATCGGCCGCATATTAGGCGTCGACGCAATCATCACAGGCGACATAACCCAATTCGGCCGCGATGACCAGAACAAGAATATCGGCGGCGCCGGATTGAGCCACTGGGGCTCAAAATACGGTCTTGGCAATGTCGGAACAAAGAAGGCGAAGGCAGTTGTCGAAGTTACTGCTCGTCTCATCGATGTCAACACTGGTGAAATCCTCGCCTCCGCAACCGGACATGGCGAATCGGATCGTTCCGGCACCGATCTGCTTGGAGGCGGCGGTACTTGGGGCGGCGCCGGCGGGGGCCACGTGGATATGGGTAGCTCGAATTTCGGGCAGACCATCATTGGCGAGGCTGTCAAGGGAGCTGTCAACCAGCTCGGACAAAATCTCGATTCGAAAGCCACCGCTCTGCCGCACACGGTTGTTCAGATCAACGGTTTAGTAGCGGACGCCAGCGGCAACACGCTGATCATCAATGTGGGTAGCAAGAATGGACTCAAAGTGGGAGACCACCTTGCCGTATCCCGTGTCACACGAGTGATCAAAGATCCGGTAACCGGTAAGCCGCTGCGCAGTGTGGCCGAGCCCGTTGGCCAGCTACAGATCACTTCCGTTGACGAAAGCTCCGCGGTTGGCAACTTCACCGGGGCGGGCCAGCCCAAGGTGGGCGACGCCGTTAAAACCGTCGAGCAGTAGAAGTTGACAGTCTAGACGGTGGCAGTTGCAGAGGCGCCATCCCCCGCTGTGACACGCCGGAAAGCGGAAACTGCCGCTGCCGGTAAAAGGCTCCAAACCTTTTCCGCCGTCCTCTTCTCCTCGGCCTGTATATCTCGCGCCAGGGAAGCCGTATCGGTATCTCCAGCCGCCTCCGCAACAGTAATCAGCGATTCGTACATTGCGATTTCACTGTTTTCCACGGCGTACGCCATCATGAGGTTCTGCGTTGTGCGCTCTTCCTTCTCGTGTCCGATCTGCGCCGTCTTCGGACTCAGTCCGAATATATGCGCGAGAAAGCTCTTGGCGGTCGACGTGCTCCCGCCTAACGCTTCCAGGCGTGCAGTCAGTCGCTGGTACTGCTGCTTCGTCTCTAATGCGTGCTGATGAAAAGCGATCTTGGCGGCTTCATCGTCACCTTCCTTCGAGAAACCCTGCAACTGAGTTTCGAAGCTCTTTTCTGCTGCGATTGCGTCTTGAAGATATCGTTTGATCACATCTGCACTGGTCTCAGCCATTTGCTCACTCCTGTTCGCTATTGCCTACAGTGGTGAGACCCGGCCATCGTGCGCCGGTTTCCATCTGTGCCCCTCGTACAAAAACAGATCACGCCGGCCTTTCAGCCGGCGTGAACGAGTGCGGCGAACTGTGAACTGCTAGAAAGCTACTTAGTAGCCGGGCCGTTGCCGGGCCCGTGTGACCAAGGCTGCGCCTGATAAACCCAGGAGCGCGTACTGTAATCGCTGAAGGTGATCAGGATCAAAATGCCGAGCCAGAGCAGACCGGCGACAACGAAAAGTTTTGTCAGGTTTGTCGTATAACGGACACCCATAAAGATCCATGCCACCAACGACGCCTTCGTGACCGCAATCAGCAGTGCGATCACAATATTGAACCAGCCAAGTTCGACGTAGGACACTGCCGTCGTCAGCCCGGTAGCGCACATCAGCGCAAGCCAAACCAAAACTAGCGTTCGTACCCTCGGAATGTGAACGTGTGTAGTCATCTTCTGTGGCCTATCAGGTACAAAAGCGGGAACAGGAAAATCCAGACGATATCGACAAAGTGCCAATATAATCCGATCATCTCCACCGGAGCGAAATAGGTAGCGCTGAAAACTTTCCGTTTCGCCTGAAACAGGAGGTACGACAATAGCCCAAGCCCAACGACCATATGCAGCGCGTGCATACCAGTCATGCAGAAATACAGGAAGAAAAGGATTTGCGCGTGATAGGCAAACTCCGGATGCTCTGGATACCCGCCCCATTTGAGGCCCGGCACCAAACCCTCAACCCATTTGGAGTGGTATTCAAAGCCTTTGATCACCAGGAACGCCGTTCCGAAGATCATGGTCAGAACGAGGAATAGTTGCAGGTGCTTGCGGTTGCTCATTTGCGCGGCGCGAACCGCTAAAACCATCGTCAAGCTACTGCAGATCAGGACGGCAGTATTAGTTCCGCCCAGGACTACGTTCATGTATTGACTGGTGCTGGCAAAAGCATCCAGGTATAGATTTCGGTACACCGCGTAGCTGGCGAACATCCCACCGAAGAACAATACTTCGGTAATCAGGAACGTCCACATGCCGAGAGTGGCAGCATCCATCTGCTGCTCTACCGTCGCGAAATGGTGACGGAGATGTGTTTGTTCTACCGTGGGCTCGTGGGCCTCCGGCACCAATATGTCAGCCAACGATTTCCTCCAGAGGACCGTAGTTGTAAGCCTCTTCTGTAATCACGGGCGTTTCATCGAAATTGAAAGTAGTAGGTGGCGACTGAATCTGCCATTCAAGACCGGCCGCACCCCAGGGATTGTTGCCCGCCTTCGGACCTGACTTCAACGACCAAATGAAGTACACCATCGGAATGATATAACCGATTCCAAGAACGGACGCGCCCGCCGTCGAGAGCACGTTCAATGCTTGAAATTCCGGCGGATACGCGTGATAGCGCCGTGGCATTCCTAGATAACCCAGAATGAATTGGGGGAAGAACGTCAGGTTAAACCCAATAAACACGATAAGTGCTGCGAATTTCGACCAGGCCTCCGGATACATGCGTCCGGTCATCTTCGGCCACCAGAAATGCAAACCACCCATAAACGCCATCACCATGCCGCCCACCATCACGTAATGAAAATGCGCGACGACGAAGTACGTGCCATGCGTGGCGATGTCGGTTCCGAGTGTCGCCAAATGTAATCCTGTCAAGCCGCCGATCGTGAACAGGCCGATGAATCCAAACGCATACAGCATCGGCGTGTCGAATGAGACGGACCCTTTGTACATGGTGGCGGTCCAATTGAAAACCTTGATCGCAGAGGGTACCGCAACCATGAAGCTGAGAAGCGAAAACGCCAGGCCGGTGTACATGCTCTCGCCTGTAAGGAACAGGTGGTGGCCCCACACCACGAAGCTCAATACTGCAATCGCCATGCTCGAAAAGGCCACGAAATTGTAACCGAAAATTCGTTTTCGCGAGAAGCAGGAAACAATCTCGCTGATCACGCCCATGCCGGGCAAAATCATGATGTACACGGCCGGATGCGAGTAGAACCAGAAGAGGTGCTGAAACAGGATCGGATCTCCGCCAATGTTCGGATCGAAAATACCCACGTGAGCGATGCGCTCAAAGGCCAGCAGCAACATAGTGATAGCGAGTACCGGAGTTCCCAGCACTTGAATCAAACCAGTGGCGTAATTCGACCAGACGAACAGAGGCAGCCGCGACCAGGTCATTCCCGGCGCGCGCATCTTGTGAACGGTAACGATGAAGTTCAGGCCCGTCAGGATCGACGAGAATCCCGCTGTAAAGACTCCGAAAGCCGCCGTTAAAACGTACGAATTCGAATACGTACTGCTGTAAGGCGCATAGAACGTCCAGCCTGTATCCACTCCGCCGCGCGCTATAGCGTATAGCGCCAGTGCAGCGCCCGCGATGTAGAGATACCAACTCAGCAGGTTCACTCTGGGGAACGCCAAGTCTTTTGCGCCCACCATGATCGGAATAAGAAAATTCGCGAGCGTGGCGGGAATGGACGGCACCAGGAAGAAGAACACCATTACGATGCCGTGCATCGAAAACAGGCGGTTGTACGTTTCCGCCGAAAACAGGCCTTCTGGTTCCAATAAGTTGATGCGGAATAGCACCGCCATCAAACCGCCGACAAAAAACATCAACGTGATGGAAATTAGATACAGGATCGCGATGCGTTTGTGGTCGGTTGTGAGCAGCCAGCTTTTCCAGCCATGCTCCACATTAAGGTAATTGACTTCCTCGGCTTCAACCTCAGGAGACCTGTGTACGAGAGTTGCCATATTTCTGTCTTTCTTTCTATACTGCCCGTCTAATGCTGTGCTGTCCCGGTCTTGGTGGCGCTCGCCGCCTTAGGCGCGATGACCACCGCCGGCTGCTGCGATCCTTGTTGCGATGCAGGTGCGCTTGGCGAAAGAGACTTGATATAGGCGATGAGTTGAATCACGTTCTCCTCGCTGATCTGTCCTTTGAAATTGGGCATAACGTTCGGTTGAAAGCCTGCCACAATCTTGGCATTAGGGTCCAGTATGGATTCGCGAAGATAAGCGTCATCGGCAAGCACCGTCCTTCCATCAGCAAGCTGCACCGGCTTGTTGTAGAGGCCCCGCAGGATGGGGCAGCGCCCCTGCTGGTCGAGCAAGTGACACGTGACGCATCCGTTCTGTTGGAAGAGCTTTTCGCCCTGGTCTGCCAGACTGCCTTGGGATCCGCCGCCGCTCGCCCAATTCGCATATTCGCGCGGCTCCATCGCATCTACCCATCCGATCATTCCGGCGTGTTGATTGCCGCAATACTCGGTGCAAAATAAGTGATACCGTCCCGGCTTTGTAGCGGTGAACCAAAGACTGTTGTAATGCCCGGGCATCACATCGTGCCTGACTCGGAAAGCCGGAATCGAGAAACTGTGAATTACGTCTTCAGACGCCATCGTCAGCTTCACCGGCTGGCCGACAGGAACGTGCAGCTCGTCAATCTCGCGCGTGCCATCGGGATACTGTATCTTCCACATCCACTGCTTTCCGGTGACGAAGATCTCCATCGCGTCCTTCGGAGGGTTCTGAGCCGAATAGAAAATCTGTGCACCCCATCCGAACATCACAAGCATCACCAGAAACGGCAATATCGACCACGTCAGCTCCAACTTTGTCGATCCTTCTATCTGCGTTGGATGCGGATTCCTTTTGTTGTGAAACTTCCAGGCAAAGTAGGCGAGGGCGAGAAAAATCAAAACCGTCATCGCAATAGAAACGGCGGTGATGAACCAATACAGCGCGTCAATGCCGGGAGCTTGTTCCGATGCCGCCACCGGAAATAGGCGGAACTCAGCTAGAACTGGAAAGTTAATGAACATGCCGGGGCTCCGTCCAGGTCTTGCGCTGCTCTGTTTTCTTGGTACTTCGCATGAGTAGGAAAATCAACCCGGCCATCAAGAAAACCGTCAGACCGCCGGCTACTTTCAAGATGTTGATGATTGCAAGCGTGTACTTGCCTTGACTCGAATCGTAGTGAAAGCAGAATTGCAGGATATAATCCACCGGCGACGAAATCTTGTGCTGCGAAGCCTCACTCAAAGCCATACGGAGATCCGTCGGCGAGTAATCTACGCCGTAGAAGTAGCGCGACAATTTGCCATCCGGTGTGGCAACCATAATCCCCGCGGCATGAATGAACTGCTTCGTTGGGCCGTCGTAGCGATAGCCGAAACCGATTGCCGAAGCCAGCTTCGATACGGAATCTTGCGTGCCCGTCAGGAAATGAAAGCCCGAGTTGAACCCGGCTCGCCCAAACTCTTTTTCGTAAATAGCTTTCTTCTGCACCGCCATTGCAGGCGTATCGCTCGGGTCGAAACTAACAATGACAACGTCATAATCAAGCCCAGGAACCAGTGTCAGGCGTTTCAGACTCACCACGCTCTCATGCATGCTCATCGGGCACAGGCTAGGACAGGTGAAGTACACCATCTCCAGTACTACTGGTTTTTCGCCGAAGTACGTCCGTAGTGGAACGCTTTGTCCGCTCTCGTCGTGAAAAATCAAGTCGAGCGGAACCGGAGCGTTCAGCTTTTGTTGCAGATTCACGCCCCGTGTGATCGCAGGACGCGCATATTGCCCCGGCATTGGCAACACGCTCGCCAAAACCATCCCCGCGGTCACAAACCACTTACTGCGCATGCTTCTGTATCTCTCCTTGAATCTGAGGCCGCTGGTACGGCGCTGGCATCGCGTTGACGCTACCCGAGAAGTCACGTCCTTCGCCCCCTGGTGTTGTGATGCCTTTGGGCGCATTGGGCGCGATATTCAGCCGGCCAACCACTGCCGTCATTGCTTGATCAATTGGAATATGAAATTGCCCGTTAGCGTCGCGGCCAGAACTATCCAAAACCTTCTGCGCGTCTTCACGCACCTGCGGCAGTTCTTCCCACGGATGCACTTGCAGCATCGGGCCGGAGGGTATCACGCGCGCGGGCGCTAAGGGGCTCGGAAGCTGGCCCGGAGGATTCTTCACTTCAAGAATCTTTTGAATTCCTATTGTGATTCCAAAGATAACCGCCAGCATGATTCCAATGATCGCGAGCGACCAGACCACAATGCCTGCGCGTGCATCGCCGCCCTCGAAGCTTGTTCCCGAATGGCCGCTGTGCGGCTCGGAGTGCACCTCTTGGCCCACTGGCGAGACCAGCCGATTCGGCTTGTGCTGATCGTCGAGGAACGGCTCGCTCATGCAAGCACCTCCGGCATGGGCAATGAGACGCGCGGATCCCGCAACGGCAACAAAGGCCGGCGTCGCAGTTGCCGCAAATAGGCGTATACCCAGATGCCGCCGATCCCAAAGAATGCGGCGAAATCAGTCCAATAGATGGTGAAGCCATGGCTGGTTGCCAGAAGCGCGCTCGGGCTGTGCGCGCGGAAAGTCGGAGCCACAATCCAGAAAACGTCCACTGCGCGCGCCACCAGCAACCAAATTGCGATCTTGATCAGTCGCTTGGGGTCTCGTTTTAGAGCTTGCGAAAGCAGCGCGAGGAAGGGAATTGCGAACATGGTCAGCGCCACGAACGTAGCCACCCATTTCCAGAATCCGTGTACACGATCCATATACCACTGCAGCTCTTGCGGCAGGTTGGCTGGCCAGGTGATGATCAACTGTGATGCGGTCAAATAGGTCCAGAAAATCGTGAAGGCGAACATCAAGTTGCCGAGATCGTGCAGGATGGAATA
The DNA here is from genome assembly GCA_963846025.1 of Terriglobia bacterium. GTDB lineage: Bacteria > Acidobacteriota > Terriglobia > Bryobacterales > Bryobacteraceae > Bog-105. The sequence continues at coordinate 243,269 of CAWJUG010000001.1, forward strand.
ATTGACTCGCCCGCCAAAACGATCGCCGCGTGAGGCCAGGACCATGACAAGGACGGTCAGGGCGAAGGTCTGGACGAAATCTCCGATCAGAATCATGGCGCCATAGACTGTCGAGAAATATTGCGCGTCCGCCGAGAGAATCCAATCGATATAAGCAAAACTGCCCGTCAGCGTGAATACCAATAACCCCGGCGCTGCAAAGGCACGCATCCTCTCGCGCAAAGTTGGATCGCCGGTTACGTCCTGACGGTCAGCCAAGCGATTGAGCCGCATCCCCCAGAACAGCCAGATGGCGAAGTAAATAACCACCCGGCCAATAAAGAACGGGATATTCAAATACGGCTCCCGCTGATGCAGGTACGCGCTATGAGAGACCAGTTCGGCGTGAGTCCACGGATAAATATCTTTCAGGCCGAGCAACAGAATCACAAAGAAGAGAAAAACAATCGGCAGAGTGCGCATCTTCGCTTCGAGGAATCTGCGCGACGTTACACACCAGCTTCCTCCCACGGTGTGGCCCATCAAAAGAACGCCAATTCCGCCGATGGCGAAACCACTCCAGTAGATGAGCGCAAACAACCACGATTGAAAAAATTGCTGCCGGTTGGCAAAATAGCCAGCCACGCACAACAGCAATCCCAGCGCACCCACCACGCCTGAGACTCTCTCGACACTAGTGGCTGTCGGCCCTAGCCGAATATCAGGTATTGGTAATTGATCGTCGTGATCGTGACTGGTCACTTGATTCCTCCGGCGGGAGTTCCTGCGCTCTGGGGCGGCACGCCTTGCTGCGCTACGGCAGGCGAAGCGTTCTGGCTTAATTGCAAGGCACGGATATAGGCTGCTATCCGCCAGCGGTCATCAACCGCTACACGCGAAGCGTAACTGTACATAGCCCCATAGCCGTTTGTCATAACGTCGAAAAAGTGTCCTACCGGTGCATTCACCAGCCTTGGGTCGTGATAACTCGGGGGTTGCCGCAAACCGCGCAGCACAATCATGCCGTGCCCATCGCCTAGCAATCCATGGCAGGGGGAGCAGTAGATTTTGAATCGGTCTTGACCGCGTTCCACATCGGCGCGCGTAATCTGAATCGGAAAAAAATTGATATCCTGGCCGTTCTGTTTGCCTGTGTAGCGTGCGGCGTCCAGGTGCAACTGCCCACGCGCTACAGTGTCTTCGATGGTCGGCCGCGCGGAACGTCCGTCACCGAAAAAGGTTGTCGCCGCGAAAGGCTTGTACTTTGGCTGATTGTGCATGTCTTGCCGGCACGCGGATGCACACAAAGCGCTCAACACAACAGCGATCAGCGTTAACCTATGCCGGAACAACGCTCACCTCTTTCGCGCCTGTGTCGCGCAGGAATTGCAGCGTGTCCTCGACGCGGAACTTTGGATCGGAAGACTCGATGCACAAGAAAAACTTGTCAATCGAAGCACGGTCAAACCTGGGCACATTGAAAACAGGATGGTATGGCTTCGGTAGCCCGTTGAACGCCAGCATACTGACCAAGGCCGTTAATGACGCGAACAGGATCATGCACTCGAATGTGATGGGAATGTACGCCGGCCAGCTATTGAGCGGCCGTCCACCTACGTTGTGCGGGTAGGCGACCACGGTCATCCACTCAAGCAGGCCGAATCCAAACATTGCTCCGCAGATGCCGCCAATCAACACGCAAAAAGCCACTTTATTCCGTTTATATCCGATTGTCTCCGCCAACCCTGCCACTGGCATAGGGGCGTAAGCGTCCATACGGCGATAACCGGCCGCAAAGGCGCGTTCACCTGCTCGCAAGAGTTCTTCTGGACTGTCGAACTCCGCCATCGCACCATGGATTGTCGGGAGTTCGCTGAGTATAAGTTCCTGACTCATTGTTTCTCCTGAAGAGCCTCTCGTGGGTGCGCAATGTGATGCACCACTTCGCGCACCTCAAAAATCGAAATCGAAGGCAACATGCGTACAAACAGGAAAATCAACAGCATGAAAAATCCCAGCGTGCCTGTGTAAGTGGCCCAATCCCACTTCGTCGGGATGTAAATGCCCCAGGAGGATGGCAGAAAATCGCGATGCAAGCTCGTGACGACGATTTCAAAGCGCTCCAGCCACATCCCTACATTAATGACGAGTGAAAGTACCCAAACCAATCCAATGTTGTGTCGTACGCGGCGAGACCATAAGCTCTGCGGCAGTGCGATGTTACAGAGAATCAACAGCCACCAAGTAACCGCGTAAGGACCGGTAATGCGGTTCCAATACATGAAACGTTCGTAGGGATCCCCGCCGTACCAGGCGAAGAAAGCCTCCATGCAGTAACCATAGGCGACGATCAGGCCAGTGCCGAGCATGAACTTAGATGCCGCATCGATATGCCGCAACGTGATTAAGTCGCGCATGTTGTACCAGGAGCGCAGCGGAATGATCAGCGTCAGCACCATGGCAAAGCCGGAGTAGATCGCGCCCGCCACAAAGTAGGGCGGGAAAATTGTCGTGTGCCAACCCGGGATGATGCTGATTGCGAAGTCAAAACTGACGATCGTGTGAACCGAGAGCACCAGCGGAGTCGACAAACCCGCAAGCAGCAGGTACGCTTTTTGGTATCGATGCCAGTGAATCGCAGATCCCCGCCAGCCGAGGCAAAGAATTGCGTAAATACGCTGCTGCCAAGGATGTGGCGCGGAATCGCGCATGCTCGCCAAATCCGGAATTAGACCGCAATACCAGAACACCAGCGAAACAGTTCCATAAGTGGATACGGCGAAAACGTCCCATTCCAGGGGACTACGCGGCTGCGGCCACAACCACATGGAATTTGGATAGGGAAACAGCCAGTAGGCCAGCCATGGACGCCCCAGGTGCAGAATCGGGAACATGCCGGCGCAAGCTACCGCAAACAACGTCATCGCTTCCGAAAATCTGTTGATGGACGTGCGCCAATCCTGTCTCAGCAGGAACAGAATGGCTGAGATCAGCGTACCGGCATGGCCGATACCGATCCACCAGACAAAGTTGATGATCGCGAATCCCCAGCCGATCGGGATGTTTACGCCCCATGTGCCGATGCCATGGAAAAACAGAACATACATGGCGAGCATCAGCAGGTTGACGAACCCGAACGCGATGATGGCGCCTATCCACCACTTCCCCGGCCACCGCTTCCACGGCGTATAAACGATGCCGCCGATTCGTTCCGTTACAGTGGCGTAATTATGCCCAGGGCCAAGTATTTCATCCGGTCCTGGATCCGCTATCTCCGGTAAGTCGCCTATTTTAAGATTGTCTGGTCTTGCCACTTAGCGCCTCGTTGGAGTTCCGAACATAACCTAAATACTTGGTTCGCGGACGAGTATTAAGATCGTCAAGCAACCCATAAATGCGCGGCAAAGCCTGTAACTTTGCCACTTTGCTGCTTTTATCGTTCAAATCGCCAAAAGTAATTGCCTGAGTCGGACAAACCTGCTGGCACGCTGTTTGGATTTCGCCGTCCAGAACCCGCCGATTCTGTTTATCGGTCTGAATCTTCATCTCCTGAATGCGCTGGATGCAGTAGGAGCACTTTTCCATCACTCCGCGGGTGCGAACCGTCACGTCGGGGTTACGCACACCATTGAGGGACTGCGTATTCCAATCTGAATACAGATAGAAGTTGAACCGTCGTACTTTGTACGGGCAATTATTCGAGCAATAGCGAGTTCCAACGCAGCGGTTATAAACCATCTCGTTGAGGCCCTCTTGGCTATGAACTGTCGCAGCCACCGGGCAAACTACTTCGCAAGGAGCCTGTTCGCAGTGCATGCACGGTACCGGCTGGTTGTAGATCTCTGGATTGTCTATGTCGTTGCCCGAGTAATAACGGTCAACTCGAATCCAGTGCATGTGCCGTCCCCGCGCCACCTGATCTTTGCCCACGACTGCAATATTGTTCTCCGCCTGGCACGCAATGATGCAAGCACTACATCCGGTGCAGACGTTCAGATCGATAGCCATTCCCCACTTGTAGCCTTCATACGGCCAGGGAGGATACAGCGAAGTGGCGATATCCAAAGGCGGTTCTTCCGCAGTCGGGAAGTTCGGTTCTTTGCGGTATTCCGCCAGAGTGGCAGCGCGCACCGGATCGCGCCCCGCCATGGTTTGCGTCTCCTGCACATTGGCTAGCCGGTAATGTTCGCCTGTCTTGCTGATCGCGCCGGCTGCATACCAGGGCGTATCAGCGTTCTGAATCGCGTAGGCGTTGTAGCCGATACCGGTTCCTACTTTGCCACTGGCCTCCCGCCCATAGCCGAAGTAAACTGTGACCGAATTTTCCGCATGTCCCGGGAGGATCCACGCGGGTCCCACCATACTTCGTCCGCCCACCGTCACCTTAAGCATGTCGCCGATCGTGACGTTCAGGCGCTGTGCATCCTTGGGACTAATAGATACCGTGTTGTCCCAAGTCATCTTGCTCTGCGGTTTCGGCAACTCCTGCAGCCATCCGTTATTAGTCCAGGCGCCGTCACCAATCGTCGGGTCTGGCCGAAAGATAACTTCCAGATCCGCAATCGTCGTTTGTTGCAGTGGGGGCAGCGCTACGGCCCCGCTCGCCGTAATCGTAGCGGCCGTGCGCCCTGCAATCCAGCCATCATGCAGCGACGTTTTCCAGATCGTGTCGAAGTCGCCGCCCTTCAACTGGGTCTGCCAGTAGCCCTTCACGATATCGTGCGAACTCTGATCCGGTTTGCCCAGCAGAATCGACAGTATTTCGTGTGCCGACTTGTTTTCGTACAACGGCTCAATTAGCGGCTGCTGAATGGTGGTGGTGCCTTCGAAAGCGCGCGAGTCCGACCAGGTTTCGAGGTAATGCGATTCCGGCACGTGCCAGTGGCACCAACGCGACGTCTCGTCAAAGTATTGGCCGAGATGAATCACTAAACGCGCCTTCCGGATTACATTCGTGAAGTTCAACGAAGCCGGTGCGCTGTATACAGGATTGGTGCCCAAAATCACCAGAATTTCGACGCGCCCGTTGCTTAGGTCGCTAGTCAGCTCTTCAATGCTGCGCGTATTATCCGGTTCAACGCTTTCGAGTAAGCGAACTGTCTTGCCGGTATTTCCCAGCGCCGAATTGATAGCCCATGCCGCCAAATGGACGCTCTCGGGCTGGAATTCGCCAGGTACGACAACACATCGGCCCTTCGCAGTCTGCAGATCCTGCGCGACAGCATTCAGCCACTCGGGCGCCGCCGTTCCGGGTTCAGGCGCGCCCACGCCGCACGCTTTTGCCAGTTGATACGCGATTGCCGGAACCGCGCTGCTCTTCACTGCAAAATGGTGATCCGCTATCGAGCCGCTTACCGTCGGACACGACTCAATCGCATAAAAACGAACCGGGATCTCGCCGTTGTCAATTCCGCGGCGTTTCGAAAACTGGCGCGCGTACGCAAGCGCCGCTGGCCCCGTGTTCAAGAAGTCGCTATCCAGGCTGACCACCACATCGGCCTGCGAAAAATCGTACGCGATGAATGCATTCTTTCCCGCAATCTTCTTCGCTGAACTGCGAATTGCCGAGCTGACGCTGGGCTCATGAACGTACCACTTCGCGCCCGCCATACTGACCCAGCAGCGTGGTCATCTGGTTAATGAGCGTCGGCGATGTGGTGGCGCCCGTGAGAATCGCCAGACCTTCGCCCTTGCGCATCGCGACTCCCTGCGCCTCGGTGCTGAACGCGCCCGTGAAGGTTGGCCAGTTGCTGATTCTACCCTCGTGCATCACAGTCTGTGAGCGGTCAGGGTCGTAAAGGCTCAGAGTGGACGCCTGCTCAAAGATCGTCGTGGCGCCCAGGCTCGCTGGATGATCCGGGTTACCTTCAACCTTCGTCGGCCGGTTCAAGTGGCTCTCAACTAGCACGCCTCGGGCATAGCCGCCCGTCGGCATCGCCGTCGCATAGAACAGCGGAAGACCGGGAATGACATTCTCCGGTTGCCGCACGTACGGGACAATCAGTTCTTTCGGTTGCTTGGTGCAAGCCGCTGCACCCGCCATGGCCAGCGATGCAGCCATTACTTTAAGCAGGTTTCGCCGGTCAACCCCCTGCGGAATCTGGCCCGAGAGTCCAGGGAACTCTTGTTCTATGTACTCGCGCAGTTCTTCGGTTTCAGCCGCCTCGTCCAGCGTTCGCCAGAACTTCGGTCCCCGGCCCGCCGCCAACTTCTCTCGAAGAGCTTGCAAATCCGCCGCCGGCCTTTTCGCCGGCTCCAACAAGGACTCTAAAGGTATAAGCGAGTGTTTCATCGATGGCAAGTTACGCAGTCTGTCAGCGACTGAACGTGGTATTCCTTCACAAGCTTTGCGCCCAGTTCCGCTTGATTCGACGGATAGACGTAATCAACGTTAAACACTTCTGATTTCGGGCGGATAAACTGCGCTGGATTCCGATGACAATTCAAACACCAGTTCATATTCAGCGTGTTGACCCGGTACATCAACGGCATTTCGCTCACTTGGCCGTGACACGCTGAACAGCCGATGCCTTTGTTGATGTGAATGCTGTGATTGAAGTAGACGAAATCCGGCAGATCGTGCACGCGAGTCCATTCGATCGATTTCCCGCTCGCCCAGCTATCCCGAATGGGCTGCGTTACAGAAGCGTTGCTCCATATCTGCGAGTGGCAGGTCATGCACGTCTCGGTCGGCGGTAGCCCCGCATATCCCGAAGTCTCTACCGACGAGTGGCAGTACCGGCAATCAATGCCATCGTCCTTGACATGGTGTTTGTGACTGAACGGAATCGGCTGTTCCGGCGCGACACGAACCGATGTGGTCCAGGGACCACGATCCATGATGTAGGCAACGGCCAGTGTTGAGCCGAGCAACAGAATTACTGCTACGATCGAAACCCTCGCGACCGTATTCGAACTAGGTCGAAAAATCTGAGGCATAGGAAAGCGTTAGATGGAGACTGGCGGAAGACCCGGACAACAAAAATCCAACTCACGATTATAGCCAGATCGGTTTGCGATTTAGCAAGAATGATTCTTGCGAGGCTGTAATCGAGGCGAATACCCTCCCGGATGGATTTTCTTCCTATTGAGTGATATAGTTCGCCAATGTTACTGCGGGCCCTGAGGCGTAGCCATCATGTGTCCGAAAGGAAGCGTATGCGCCTTTGTTTTACAGTGGTTCCTTTGTTTGCGCTCACCTTTGCAGCCACTGCACAGGACCCGAGCAAGTGGGATTCGCTTGCGAAGCTTAAGCCCGGTGATGACGTTCGCGTCTCTCTGAAAACAGGGAGCCCCGTCGCTGGCGAATTTCGCAACTGGACGTCAGAACAAGTGCAGGTAGGCCCCATCACCACGCCCAAACAAGACGTGCTGCGGCTGGAACGTTATCACGCAGGTAGATGGAGCCGGGGAAAACGAGCTGCTATCGGCGCTGTCATTGGTTTCACGGGTGGCTTCGTAACCGGCGCGGCGATTGGCGGTTGCCAGAGGAATCAGTTCGGACCATGCATTTCGCGCGGCGCTTTGGGAGGGGCGATGGGCGGCGCCGGGGCAGCTGTGGGCGCAGTGGTTGGGGCCGTACTACCGTCGCACCGCAGAGAGCTAATCTACCGAGCCCCCTGAGCAGGTTTACGCCACGCTAGTCTCTGGTTCAACTGCTAGCGGATGCTTGTACTTGCACTCAACATTCGGACACTGCGCAACGGCTCCCGCTTTGAGGTATTTTTCAATCAGGTAGCTGCTGCCGCACTCCGGACATTTCTCCTGAATGGGCCGGCCCCAGGCGACGAAGTCACACTCGGGATAGCGATTACATCCGTAGAAGGTTCGGCCGCGCTTTGATTTACGCTCGACAATCTCACCTTCCGAGCAGTTCGGGCAAGGGACGCCGATGGTCTTCTGCTTGACGTACTTGCACTTTGGATAATTGCTGCAGGCCACGAACTCGCCATAGCGTCCGAACTTCTGTACAAGATTATTGCCGCACTGCGGGCATTTTTCTTCGAGAGGCACGTCTTTGCGCTGCTCACCGCCGATCTGCTTTGTGGTCTTGCAGTCCGGATACCCGGAGCAGGCGAAGAACTGACCAAAACGGCCCTTCTTCAGAACCATCGGGCGGCCGCAGTTCTCGCAATATTCGGCTTCGTCCTGTTCGCCGAGATTGGTGTTATCGACGTCCGGCAAATCGACCGTTAGTTCGCGCGTGTTGGTGCACTCGGGATATCCGGTACACGCAATGAAGCTGCCGTGCTTACCCCACTTAATGACCATCGGCTTGCCGCATTTTTCGCAGACCAAGTCCGTGGGCCGCTCCATGCGCTTGATGTCGGTCATGTTCTGCTCGGCGTGCGCCAGATCTTTTTGGAAACGCCCATAGAACTCGGCCATCGCGTCGCGCCAAGGCAGTTTGCCTTCTTCGATCTCGTCAAGCTCCTCTTCCATGCGAGCTGTGTACTTCACATCGAAGAGATCGTTGAAGCTTTCAAGCAGCAGATCCGTGACAACCATCCCCAATTCCGTGGGGACGAACTTGCCGCCTTCCTTCTTGACATATTCGCGGTCCTGAATAGTGGACAATATGGAAGCGTAGGTGGAGGGGCGGCCGACACCGTCGGACTCTAGCTTTTTGACGAGTGTGGCCTCGGTATATCGCGGGGGCGGCTCCGTGAAGTGCTGCTCCGGCTTAATTTCTTTGAACTTCAGCGCCTCGCCTTCACTGACCGCTGGAAGCTTGTGCTTCAGATCCTCGTCTTCCTCGTCTTTGACGTCTTTTCCCTCTTCGTAGACGCGGAGGAACCCGTCGAACTTCTGGACGCTGCCTGTAGCACGGAAGATGTGCTCCACTCCGCTCTTGCCCTTGGCGTTGATATCGATGGTGGTCTGATCGAACAGCGCCGGCATCATCTGCGAGGCGACGAAACGCATCCAGATAAGGCGATACAGTTTCAATTCATCTTCGGCTACATAACTTTCGAGCGACTCGGGCGTGCGTAGAACGGACGTCGGGCGAATGGCTTCATGAGCATCCTGCGCGTCCTTCTTGGCCTTATACACGTTTGGAGCCGGCGGAAGATAGTGTGCGCCGTACTTCTCCGAAACAAAATCACGTACTTCCGTGAGAGCCTCTTCCGACACTCGCGTGGAGTCGGTACGCATGTAAGTGATAAGGCCAACCGAGCCTTCGTTACCGATCTCTTTACCTTCGTAGAGACCCTGCGCCAGCATCATGGTGCGTTTGACGCTGAAACGCAGTTTGCGGGAAGATTCTTGCTGCAAGGTGGAAGTGATAAAAGGCGGTACCGGGTTGCGCTTCTTCTCGCGGGTCGTGACAGAGCGAACAATATAGGCGGCGCCTTCAAGATCCGAGACGATCGCGCTAGCGGTCTGCTCGTTCCCGATCTGGGCCGTTTCTTCACCGCGCTTGTTAAGACGGGCGGTCAGAACAGGCGGCTTCTTCGCGTTCAGTCCGACATCGATCGTCCAGTATTCCTGTTTATCGAAAGCCCGGATTTCGCGCTCACGCTCGACGATTAGACGGACCGCAACGGTTTGCACGCGTCCGGCGGATAATCCACGCCGGACCTTGTCCCACAACAAAGGCGAGATTTTGTAGCCTACCAAGCGGTCCAGCACGCGGCGCGCCTGTTGGGCTTCGACGAGATGAACGTTCACGGGCAGCGGCTTGTCGAAAGCGCGCCTGACGGCGTTCGCGGTGATCTCATTGAACATCACGCGGAAGATCGCCGGTTTATCCGAGCTTTTCTTCGGCTCAAGTTCTTCTTTTAAGTGCCAGCAGATCGCCTCGCCCTCGCGATCGGGGTCAGCCGCCAGATAGACCGAATCCACTCCCTTGGCAGCTTGCTTGAGTTCTGAAATGAGCTTCTTTTTGCCCTCGATTACCTCATAGCGCGGTGTGAAATCGCGCTCCACGTCAACCGCGAGATCTTTCTTCGGCAGATCTTTCACATGCCCAAGAGAAGCCTTGACGATAAACTGCTTCCCTAAATACTTTCCGATTGTTTTCGCCTTCGCGGGGGACTCAACGATGACGAGCGATTTAGCCATACCTTAACTTCTTATCCGATGTCAGACTGATTACTCTCGATGCCACGGCAACGGGTGGTTCCGAGAACGCTACCCTTTTTACCACACCTTGACAAAGTTCTTTCCAGGTAGCTGGCGCACCAGTCCCGACATCTCCAGGTCAAAGAGCGCGCCGATCAATTCAGATGAACTGACCCCATCAAAAGATTCAAAGAGCGTTTCAAGTTGTTGCGGTACATCAACTTGCAAGCGGGCCAGCAGCTTGTTCGCGAGCGCCTTTACGGGCTCTGGCACGGGGTTGCCTGGGAAGTTGACGGCTGGGTCCAGTTCGCCGGTTTCAATAAGGACGCGTTGCTTGGCTTCTGCGACAAGATCGCGGCGAACCCCGGTGGGGAGTTCGTTTGTAATGTCGGTCCATTCCTGTACTAGTTTGGCGCCCCCGTCCTTAATCAATAAATTCGGTCCCCAGCTCATTTTGGAGGTGATATTGCCGGGAACGGCAAAGACTTCGCGCCCCTGGTCCATGGCCAGCTTGGCTGTAATTGCCGAGCCGCTGTGCTGAGCGCCTTCTATGATTAGAACGCCAAGGGACAAGCCACTGATGATTCGGTTTCGGATCGGAAAATTCTGGGGATACGCTGGTGCGCCCATAGGAAATTCAGAGATCACCAGGCCTTTGCGCCCGATTTCCTCATATAGCTTGCGGTTTTCCGCCGGATAAAGGACGTCGACGCCACAGCCCAGCACTGCGACCGTCTTTCCTTCCTCGGCCAGCGCAGAACGATGAGCAGCGGTATCAACGCCGCGAGCCAAGCCACTTACGATCGTGAGACCGGCCCTTGAAAGGTCGGCGCTGAGGCGTTCCGTGGCCGCAATGCCGTAGGGGGTAGGGCGTCGCGTGCCGACCACGCCTATGCGAATGAGAGGAAAGCAGTTCCGCGTTGCCGCGGGCAAACAGAAGAATCGGCGGGTCGAAGATCTCGCGGAGCCGGGCCGGATAGCGCCAATCGTGAATGGAGATAAGGGTCACTCCGGCGCCCAAGAGTTTGCGCTGCTGTTCCACAGCGTCTTCGAAAGAACAACCGCTGGATATGTTGCGGGCTTGAGCGGGGCTGAGGCCGAGGCCCTCAAGCTCAGAAAACGAGGACCGGAAAATGGCTTGCGGCGAATTTAACTTCTCGAGCAGCTTAAGCGCAGTGAGCGTGCCGAGACCCGGCAGCATGCGGAGCGCGAGCCAGTGCAGGGTCTCCTCATGGCTGAGGACAGCAGTCGCCACGCCGAATACGTGGGTGCGCTTGGGTTGAGTTCTCGGAAAAAGTGCGGCGCGCTAATGGGTCGACGGCACCGCAACTTCTGTCTCAGCTACAACATGTCTCTGGTACAGGAATCTTTGGATGGTGTTTTCGAGAACTTCTCGGTTTATCGGCTTGGGAATGTATTCGTCCATACCGGCTGCAAGGCATTTCTCGCGTTGTCCCGCCATTGCATTAGCCGTGACCGCGATGATCGGAGTACGGGAACGGCTACTCGGCATCGCGCGGATTGCCGCAGTGGCTTCGAAACCGTCCATAACCGGCATTTGGCAATCCATGAGAACTATGTCGTAATCCTGGTGCTGCAATTTCTCTAATGCCTGCTTACCATCGGAGGCTAAGTCTGGACTGTAGCCCAGCTTTGTGAGAAGGATAGCGGCGACGCGCTGATTAATAAGATTGTCTTCGGCTACCAGAACGCGACCGCGGCTGGCCGTCGAATCGCTGGGATTCGCGAGAGCGTTTTGGAGTGCGCCAAGTGCTTGCATCTTAGGCCGGCTAATACCGCTTATCGGCAAGTTGACGGTAAACCAGAACCGGCTTCCGCGCCCTGGGGCGCTGTCGACGCCGATCTCGCCTCCCATAAGTTCCGCAAGGCGCTTAGAAATGGCGAGGCCAAGACCTGTCCCGCCGTACTTTCGATTGGTAGATGCATCCGCTTGAGAAAAGCTCTTAAACAACATTGCTTGGGCGTCGTGCGATATACCAATACCGGTATCGGAGACAGTAAAGCGGATTACGACTTGGTTGTTTTGCGTCCTTTCCTGCTCCGTGACGATTACCTGGATAGTACCTTTTTCCGTAAACTTGACAGCATTCGAGAGGAGATTAAGCAAAATCTGTCTCAGCCGGGGTGCATCACCCATCACAAAAGCGGGAAGACAATCATCAAAGTCGATTTTTAGAGCTAAGCGCTTGTGTCTGATCTGCTCCGCCAAGACGCTGGCGGCATCACGGATTAGCGGCTGCAATTCGAATTGGAGAGATTCGAGCTCCACTTTATCGGCTTCGATCTTTGAGAAGTCGAGAATGTCGCCGACGATCCCTAGCAGACAATTTGCCGATTCTCGAATCGTGCGCGTGTACTCACGCTGCTCCTCGTTGAGGGTAGTTTCGTGCAGCAGGTTCGTCATCCCGATTACGCCGTTCAGGGGCGTCCGAATTTCATGGCTCATGATTGCCAGGAAATCGCTTTTAGCCTGATTCGCCTCATCGGCGTCTTTTTTCAGATGCTCCTGCTCTAGCAGCCTATCGCGCAATTCATCTGTGCGCTCCCGAACCAGCCGTTCAAGCTCACGCTGCCGGGCGACCAAGACTCGCACGCGGCAGCGCCAAGCCACTTTTCCCAGCAGCAGACATAGCAATATGAGAGCGCCTATAAAGGGCCGTGTTTCCCACCAAGGTGGCAGGATACTGAATGCAACTTTGCGAATGCCCGATCTTTTGCCGGTGCTGGTATCCACGGCAGCGATCTGGAACTCGTACGAGCGTGGCGGCAATTCCGGATAGCGAACTTCGCGAGCGGCAGTTTCAACCCAATCCTGCTCCAGACCGGCGAGCCGATAACGGAAACGAGTTGAGTTCTCTGCCTGAAAGCTCAGATTGGCGAATCCGATTTTCAGCGGGTTGGCCTTCCAATCCAAAGTCTGTGTGCTGTCGTGCAACTCACGAGAGCCGTATTGTACTGAGGTCAAGATCGGAATCGGCGGCGGAGCCGAATCGATAACAGGGGCGAGAAGGTGTGACAGGCCGGCGCCCGTTCCAATCCATTCGCTACCGTCTTCATCGGCCCAAAAGGCTCGTTCACTGATATCGTTTGAGATGAGACCGTCATTGGTCGTGTAGCGGCGCCAACTCTTACCGTTGAAGATGTCTATGCCCTGATCGCCGCCAATCCAAATCCAACCGCGCCGGTCGGCCGCTATGGCCACCACCAAATCGGATGCCAGTTGCGGCTTTGAAAAGACCTCAGTTCCAACGACCTCGTCCCCTCGAATCTGCAACCGTACTGCACCGGGGAAGCCTCCCGCCAGCCAGACGTAGCCAGAGGGATCAATGGCGATATTTCGTGGATGTCCGCCCAAACGCTCCGGGCTGATCCTTATGCGTGTCCATTGCGAGCCGGTGAGCCGAAAAACTCCATCTTTGGCAACCGCCCAAACGTGGCCGGCCGCGTCCATCTGCAAATCAAAAAACCAATCTTTAGGAAGTCCCGGGGCCACTACATGTTCGAAGCGCCATTCGCTACCGGTTCTGGCGCCGCGAAACAGACCCCCGCCAGTTGCTGCCCAAACGCGATTCGGCGTTTCCTCGAGGACGCTGAAAACTGTATTTTCGAGCTTGTACTGCTGAGCTTGTAGCGTCTGTTCGTCGATCCGAATCGCATAACCAGTGCCGGTTCCCGCCCAGATGGCGCCGTCTTTTGATTCCTGCAGGTGATAGGTCTTTTCGCAATGAATACCCGGCTGGCACCAGGAGCGAAATGTTTTTTGCCCGGGCGCCATATAAGCGATTTGGCGTTCGTTGCCGATCCATAGACGGCCCTTGCGGTCGCGGAGAATCGTCCAGACGACGTCGTTTTGCAGTCCGTTGCGAGTGCTCCAGTGTTCCCACTCGTCGTAACCGAGCCAGCGCCGCAGTCCGTGTCCGAGAAGCGTGAACCAGACCAGGCCTTCCCGGTCGACCAAAAGAGACGTGACCGTATCTTCGCCGAATCCATTCGCTTGTGAAAAAACACGCCAGCCGCCCTCCTCATAACGCGCGATGGACGCGCCAAGGCTTGCTAGCATCTCGCCATTACGATCTTCGGCCAGCACGGGATAGGAAGAGTGGCCCGGCAAATCCGGCAAGTCGCGCGCCGTGAATTGCGATTCGGCGGGCATTAATACAGCAACGTGGTTTACACCGCGGACCCACAATTTGCCGCTAGTGTCTCGAATGAGAAAACTCCAACGATCGGCCGGGAGCCCATTTTTTGCGCCCCAAACAGTAACGTCGGAACCGTTGATGCGGCACAGAGCTTCGCCACAACCAGCCACCATGGAACCGTCAGCGTTCGCAATTACACTCCAAACCGGCAGCGAGGGATCAATCGCGGGCACTTGGCGGCAGTCCCACCTACGGGTCTGCGGCACAAAATTGATCTGAAGCAAACCCTGCTGGGTTACTGCCAGCAAAGTGCCGTCCGGCAGCGATGACAGAGCCGAGCCTCCGCGAACTTCTATCGTCTGACCTGCGTATTGGACTGCTTCGAAGCGATGATTAGGCGCTAAGTAGTAGAGCCCCTCTGTAGTGCCTACCCAAAGTCGGCCACTAGCATCCTGGCGCAAAGCAAGAACAAAAGTTCCGCCGAGCCCATCCTGCCGCCCGAACTCCTGAAATCCAGCGCCATCGTAACGAAAGAGCCCGTTTTGCGTGCCGAGCCAGATATAACCCGTACGGTCCTGCAGCATGCAGGTTACGTTCGGATTTCCCATCCCCTTGTCATAGGTCTGAAAGGTGGAGAGCTGCGCGGGAGCAATTCCGGACCAGCCGAAAAGCAGGATTAAGGCGAGCAAGCTGCGCCGCGCAGGCATATACATTCCCGCTTACACTTATCGGTGGAGAGATAGCCAGTTTATAGCTTCAAAATTAGCGCTTTAAGGCGAACAACATCGCCGTCCACACGTCGTTCACGGCGCAGACCTTGTAATCTACAAGGCCAAGGTCTAGCGCGCATTGGCGGACCAGATTCTCTGTTACGTTCCCGGCAGCGGCCTTGCCGCCTTTCCGCCATACAACCCAAAGCTTGCTTCGATTCGCAAGCGAACGCAGGCGGGACAGAGTGGGACGAAGTTCATCCGGCTGATGCACGAAACAGAGATGCACCTGAGCAGAGGGATCACCTTTTTCAGATTCGAGCAGATGCACCTGGGGCGGCAAGGGCCCGAGGACGCGCTCCACATCGCGGGGAGGACTTATCAGCGCCACTGAGTTGCGTTCTTTGATTCCCATTTTTTGGGCTGCCGTGCGGGACTTATACCGATCCATCATGGCCAGTGGCCGGACCGGATTTTCTGGCGGGGCCGCTAAGGCTTTCTTCAGCGTCGATGGTAGTTCGGCGACTTCACAGTATCCGGCGTCGGGCAGGAGAGCACGTAGCGCGCTCACTTTCCCGGGATCACCCGCGCAGAAGACAATCGGAACACATCGGGTCGATGGCGATTGGCGGAGCGCTACGGCGATCTCGCGCCCATGAGAAGGCAAGCGAGACAAGTCGATGACAAATGCGTCGGGCGGCGACCGACGCCACTCTTTCATCAAGCCGGGGCGAAACTGTTCATCGTGGTCTACCTGGTACCCAGCGTCAGCGAGCGCCTCAAGATGCGCGGCAGCTTCGGATTTTTTCCAATGAATCAGTCGGACGCGCGGCATGGTCGCATCAAATAAATCGTATTATGACGAGAGTGGTTAACCGTAACTTGCGGCCGGCAGTATGAGAATCGCTGCCGCTTCGACCGCCCTTCCCGCACACTATTACCCGCAGAAAACGCTCATTGACGCCTTTCGGAAGCACTGGGGCGGCAGATTAGATCGCTTCGCGATTCTCGAACATTTGCACGCCGCTGCGCAGGTGGATGGACGTTATTTGGCGTTGCCGTTAGAAGATTATCCGCTTGCGAATTGGGGAGAAGCAAATAACCGCTGGATACAAGCTTCGTTAGAACTGGGTGAGCGGGCAATCTGCGGGGTCCTGCAACAGTCGGGCGTCCCAACGCAGCAGATAGGGGCATTCTTTTTCGTTTCGATCACCGGAGTTGCAAGCCCCTCGATTGAAGCCAGGCTGATGAACCGCATGCGCTTGAATCCACGCATGAAGCGCATTCCGATCTTCGGATTGGGGTGCGTCGCGGGAGCCGCGGGAATCGCCAGGGCGGCGGATTACGTGAAAGCGTTTCCGCACCAGGCGGCTCTGCTGCTTTCCGTGGAGCTTTGTTCGCTGACGATTCAACAGGATGATCTCTCGGCGGCAAACTTGATCAGCTCAGGTCTGTTTGGTGACGGAGCAGCGGCGGTTCTGGTGACGGGATCGGATGTGGAAGCAGCGGACGGGCCGACGGTAATTGCGACGCGCTCGATTTTCTATCCCGAGACAGAATATGTGATGGGCTGGGATATCTCACAGACAGGGTTCCGAATTGTGCTTTCGCGCGATGTCCCGGAGGTTATCGAGAAGAATCTGGGCCGCGACATGGACGAGTTTCTGGCGGACCATGAGCTCTCGAGCGGTGACATTGAAAGCTGGGTCATTCACACTGGCGGCCCTAAAGTGTTAGAGGCAACGCAAGCCGCCCTCGGATTGAGCGACGGAGAGTTGCGGGTATCTTGGGAATGCTTGCGGCGAACGGGCAATTTGTCCTCGGCCTCGGTTCTGTTTGTCTTGGAAGAAGTCATGAACAACGGAACCCGGCCGCGGGCCGGATCGTGGGGCGTGCTGGCGGCGATGGGCCCTGCCTTCTGCTCCGAGCTCATCCTTCTAAAGTGGTAACGGAAACCATGATGCAAGTGGGACGCATCTAATTAGTTTCGATGTTTAAGCTGATTTTTTGCACGATGGTCTTGGCGGGTTGCGCGCTAACGCAGATTCCGGGTCAGTATCCGCCGGGCCAATATCCGCCTGGTCAGTACCCGCCCGGCCAATATCCTCCAGGCAGCTATCCGCCCGGGCAGAATCCGGCTGGCGGCATTTCGCTTCCTAGGCACAGCAAGAAAAAAGACCAGAAGGCGAACGAGGCGTCGCAGGCCAATTTTTCCGCCGAAGGTATGACACTGTCCATGGACGTCAAGAAATTGGTGATCGGCACAAACGACGGCCGCGAGATCACCATGACGGTGACGCCCGAAACCAAGTTCACGCGCGCCGAGAAGGATATCCCTTCGAGCCAGATTATTCCACGAACGACAGTGCATATCGACGCCATTGAGGACGACGAAGCATTTCTGACCGTCACTCACGTCGATCTGCTGAAAGATGCGCCTGCGCCGGAAGCAATGGCTCCAAGCGGCAGGCCGATGATGCCGGTTCAGACTGCGAAGGCGGAAGACGAGCCGCGCCCTACACTTCTCGATCGGCCGCTGGAGGCGCCGGGCCGCCCGGTTCTGAAGCACGGCGGCGGGAAATCCACGGCGGGTTCTTCCGATGACGACTCTGACGCAGTCGCGTCCAACAAGTCTGCTGCCGTCCCGAAGAGCGCTGCGTCTGCCGCGCCGGCAAAAAATTCATCCGGCGATTTCACCATCGATAGCGATGCCGAGCGTCCGAAAATCGTCAGTACCGTTTCGGATGAGCTGTTGGCGCGCACGATCGAGTGGGCGCGCACTTACAATCAGGGGCTTCCTAATTTCGTGTGCGAACAGAACACAACGCGCTACTACGAACAGTCCCGCGCGGCAGGCTGGCAAGCAGCGGATATTGTGACGGCGAAGGTCGTTTACGAAGACGGCAAGGAAAATTATCGCGACATCACCGTAGGTGGGAAGCGTACCAACAAGAGCATGATGGATCTGGGTGGATCCACGTCGACCGGAGAATTTGCGTCTACGCTGAGAAGCCTGCTTGCGGACGGACAGCGCGCGACCTTCAAATTCGCGGAATCGACAACGGTGGGTGATACACCGGCCGCGGTTTATGACTTCAAAGTGCCGCTAGCGAATTCGGATTGGGCTATTACGGTCGGCGGCCAAACGCTGCATCCCGCCTATAGCGGCAGCATTTGGGTGGAGAAATCGACCGGAGAAGTGCGGCGCATCGAATACGGCGCCGACAAAATACCGAAAGACTTTCCCGACGACGAAGTGCAAACGGCAGTCGATTACGAGGAGGTCTCTCTGGGCACACCGGCGAAATATCTGCTGCCCGTGAAAGCCGAAGTGCTCGCGTGCAATCGGGGCACGAATTACTGCACGAAGAACACCATCGAATTTCGCAACTACCACAAGTACAGCGGTGAGAGCACCATCGTCTTCAAATAATTAGTTTCTGAAATGGGAATTCACGGATTGGTTGCCCTTGGACTTCCAACGTAACTATTTAATGAAGCAGGTTAATGGATTCTGATTTAGTTACTTCGCCCAACCGGTCAAGTAACCAGTTCCGGCTAACGTCTCCAGTTCCAAGACGGAGAACGCCCGTTTGGTTGATATCGGTTTTGTGCGTCGCTCTAGGTGGCAGCGCGGGAACGGCGCTCCGGCACCAGATCGCCGGCCGATCGGCAACACTACGTGTCGAGGCGCTCATCAGCGGCGGAACTACATTTCGCATTTACTTTAACAACGATTGGGGCAAGCCACAGGATCTGCCGGTTAGACCAAATGAGTGGGTCCAATATCTATTTACCGTTCCGGCTCGAGTAACGGCGCTTCGCTTTGATCTTCCGGACCAGGCCGCGCGAGCAGCGGTGCGTTCGATATCTGTTAGCAATGGCGGTCCTGCGGTAACCATTCCCCCTGTTCAATTACAAAGCTGGATCGGCGCTCACATGCGCGCTTCTCTTCAGCCCGACGGCACTGTGCTGCTGACCAGCGATGCCCCCGGCGGATATCTGATGAGCAGGGAGGACATACAGTCCGGCAGCAGCAACCGAATCCTGGAACACTTACACCTCGATGCCACAACCCTCTTTTGGTCTTTTCTCGTTGCAGCGATGGTGCTCCTGATTCTATCTGCCGAAGCGAATTTAACATCAGCCCTATTTCTCGTGGCTAGCTTTGTTGCAGCTCTTTGGCTTGGCCGATTTCTCATTCTTGCGATGTTGCGGATGCAGGGAACCTTCCCAGCGGTCGATAGCGCCGTGGGAGCCGCGGCTTACGGTGGCTTGTCAGTGGGCAATGAGTTGCACGCTGTGAACATGGCCATCGCAGCCGTTCCGGTGTTCCTCGCGAGCCTCTGCTGGCTTTGGCTACGAAAGGACCCTGGTCTCCGCACGCCGTTTACAATTGAGCGCACAAACGTTCGCATTGGAGCTTTTCTAACTGTTGTTTTGGGTTGCGCTCTGTTCGCACTTCCTCCGGCTAGTCAATATCTCGCCAACGCGGGGACGATACCCCATCCCGCCACTTTCGATTCTCAGAACATCTTTACGTGGGAATTCCTTCGTTTTCAAGGCAAACTCCCGTGGCGTGATTATTGGTTTCCTTACGGGGGGTTTTACGACCGTTTGGCACCGCTGTATCCGGACTTACTGATTGAGTTTCTCAACGACCTTCTATTGATCGCCATCTTTGCTTGGTTCGGTCTTAAAGTCTTCGGCAATCGCCTTTGGATGATGATCGGTTGCTGCGCCTTATTCGTTTTTTTTCAATCGGCTGGTGTGTTCTGGCCCGGCGCCAGCCCTCGGTACTTCCTGAGCTTCGCTCTCGTGTTAATAGCGGCTGTCACGGTCCAAGAGGCGAGCATTCGATATTTCGTAGCGCTTGGCGCCTTTTTTATTTATGTAATCTCGCAAGAAGCCAGTCAGGCAATTTTCGCGGCTCCAGCATGTGCCTTGCTGATCGGCGCGGGCATAGTGTTTACTTCCACCAAGCCTGGCCGCCTGCGCCTATTCAAGAGCTTCGGAATGGGAACTTTGACCGGTGCGTTCGGTTTGGCAATCTACTTTGAGGCTCTATATAGGAACCGTCAGATAGCGGAATGGTGGACCTTCATCTCTAAACTTAACGACTCTGCTGCTTATGGTGCAATTGCGGCGCCGATTTCCGAATGGGTTTCACTTCGTTCCGGGTTAGCTAGCGGGCTTCTTCTACTCATCGCTTTACTACTTCTCGGGGGGGTGGTGCATGTTATCTGGCCGTCGGATCGCCGCAACGTTTACACGTTCCTTCCCCTGAGTCTGGGTATTTTGTCGTGGATGATGTTTCAGAAACAGGTCATTCGTCCGGGTATTGAAGCTCAGATTATGCCCATCCCGATTTTCGGCGCCGTACTGCTGCTTTTTCAGAGAGTTGCAGGCAAGCCTTCGCGGCGCATCTTCGGTTGGCTCTCGTTCAGTGTCGCCGCTCTGTTTTGTTGCTTTATTCTCGATGCGGGGCCCTGGAATAATAGCCTGATGCCACAACTACGGCGTTTGAGAGACATACCCTCCGATCTCAACGCGGCGTTCTTTAGTGGCAACCGGTGGAGGACGGCTGATCAAGCCTATTTCGCGCCGGCGTTATTTCAGTTTACTGGGCTGGGGCCGGGTTCCACGAACGGGGCTCAGGTTCGCGATTGCTTGCGTGCTGTTGCGCCAACGACGTCCAACGAAGCAGTGTACGTTCTTGGCAACGACCCGCTGCTCTATCTACTGCTTCAGAAGCAAGTGCCCTTTTACACGAACATCTACAACGAATCGCCCATCTACTCGCAGCAAAGAACCGTCCACTGGCTGGAGCGCTATCAGCCAAGATACGTTTTTTGGGACGCTTCCGTAAACGAGTTCGACGGAGTACCGAATCAGATACGCGTTCCATTGGTATACACATATATCCTGGAGCGCTATCGTCTGACGGGAACTGGAGAAAACTATCAGATACTGCAGCGCCTTACTCCTGCAGAACCCCCGGATCTCGCATACTGGACAAAGATGCTGGGTCCAACTCTGGATTTGGGGTATATCCCAGCAACTTCTAAAATAGCGGATCCTGGTACAGGCACCGGGCACGCCGACGTACTCGAATTTTATTTGGTTGCGCCTCGTCAAGGCGCTGAAGTCTCGGTTCCAGTCATCTTTGGCGACAAGACGCTAACGATTTCGCTAAGACAGGTGGATAACAAACGAACTTACTTTGTGAGACTGGATCGCATTCCCATTATTGAGACCGCACGTTCCGCCGGCTTACAGATCGAACTCGGACGCCCTTCGGCCGGAGCCCGTGTGCGCCGTCGTACAATTGCCGTTCCGGTCGACGATTTATACTGAAATTTAATTGAAATGAAAAGAAAATCGATTTCTGCAGTTGGATCCGTAGTTGGCATCAGCTTACTGTTATGGTGCGGATGCGGGTCAAAACAGAACTCCACAACGCAAAGTCAAGTATCGGGTTCGAGCAGTCCCGGAACGGGTACGATAACGATAGACGCAAATATCTCCCAAGGCAGCCGTTTCATTCTGTACTCGAATGATACGTGGGCTGCTCCTCAGCGGGACTCAATCGTTCCCGGCACGTGGCACGCTTATCAGTTCGTTGTAAGTACTCCGTTGCAGAGTCTGCGCCTCGATCCTTCTGAGGCATCCTCCGCGACAGTTTTGATTCGTTCTATTACCCTCAGCTTGCCCGGACAAAACCCCAAATCTCTTCCGCTTTCGATCATGCCCAAATTTCTGACGAATAACGCCTCGGTGACTTACGACTCCACAAAAAACCAAGTGGAGATTCAGTCAACGGGACCCAACATGTACATCATGAGTACTGTTGACCCGAGCAGTTATCCGGCAGCTTAGTGCAGCATCGCGGCTCCGTATCCGATTAGACCGCTAGGCCGTCATCCCGGTATGAGCGCGCAATCGGCACGTGATACTGCTCCGGCCGATGACCCCTGAAGTCGTTCTCCACCATTCTGCGGTGGAGATCGGCGGCAATTCGCTGTGAGGATTTGCCATCTCCCAAGGTTTGCGGCCATTTCTTGCCATACAGGCTTTCAAGCTTTCGAAACATTTCAGCCGCAGGATATTTTTCCGGTTCTGCCGGGTCGAACTTAACGCTCGACCCCACATCGTATACTTGAGGCCGTTCCGTGGATTTACGCATTTGCAACGAGGGGATCTGCAATACACATGTTTCCTCCACTACCGTGCCCGAATCGGTGATCACGCCGCGCGAGTTGACCATCAGACACAAAATCTCTTCGTACCCGATGGGATCGCACATAAGTACGTTCGGTGGCACGGACCAGCCTGCGTCTCGCAGCACCTTTTGCGTCCTATAGCTAGCAGGAAAATACACGTTATGAGGGGCCTTCGCGACGAGATCCAAAATGGCACGAAACGAAGCAGGAATATGTACGTTTTCCCGGCGATGGCACGTCATCAGATAGTAACTTCCCTTTTCGATACCCCTGCTGCGGAAGAACTCGTCCGTCGCCATCGCATGATACTTGTCTTTCTGAGAGAAATAATAATGTTCAAGGATATCGACGATCGGATTTTGCACAACAACAATGTTGGCGGGATTTAATCCTTCCCGAATGCCTTGTTCCTTGTACTCATCGAAATACGTATAGATAACATCTGCAAGGTGATCGATCGTGGTGCGGTATTTTTCTTCTGGCATACGCCAGTCGTAAGAACGCATGCAGCCTTCTATGTGTACGATCGGAATATTCAGTTGGGCCGCCGCAATGGCGCCTGTGGTCGTATTGGTATCGCCAAGGAATACTGCCGCGGCGGGATTCAGGTCTCTAAGCACTTTGAACACTCGCGAAACGACGGAAGCCACAACATCGGCGTCTGTTTCGCCACCGCAGCCAAGATCAATTTCCGCAGGCTCGATGTTCAGCTCCCGGAAAAAAATGCTCTTCAGGTTGTCAGCGTAATGTTGACCCGACCAGATAAACACCATTTCCATATCGCTGTATTCGCGGAGCGCATTGATGACGAGAGCCGCGCGGATTACGTCAGGGCGAATCCCCAGAATAAAAGCTAATTTCTTTTTTTCGTTCATATCAAGTATGTCGTTAGTTCAGTCAAAATCTCGGACCAATCCGTCCGGTTGGGATAAAGCGAAACTACAGAGCCGTACTCTGTACTCAATAGTCGGCTAGCCCCATAATCCCCAGCATCGACGGAACGGATAAGTACATCCTTACGCGTAGTCTCCCGCCACCTACACAGAAGATCGTATTTCGTTGTAACCGGGTTCGGACAGAAGTGATGCGCCGGTGAAACACTCCGGAAGGCGTCGAAGGCTCCGCGTATAAAAATTGCCTCGCAGAGCTGTGCAAACTGAAGTGTCGTAACTCCATTCCAATACTGGTCGCGAAAACCGTTCAGTTCGGCACCGTCGGGGTGTTGCAACATCCATTCAAGAATACCTTTGTGCTTCCTTGAATCCAGTCCAATGATGGAACACCGTATGTTCAGCACATTGCCTGCGCAAGATTCACCGAGTGCTTTCGACTTTCCATAAGCATCCGTACAATCCAACGGATCGTTTTCCCGCCGGAACTTGTCCCCAGCCGCCGCAAAAACAGCATCGGTCGACATGTGAATTACGCGCACCCCGCGCATGTTGGCAGCGTCTGCCAACAGGTGGGGGAACATCGCATTAACGCGGATGGCGCGTTGGATTGATTGCGAGTCGCCGTCGCGTATGGCATGTTTCAATACTCCAATGCAGTTGATTATGTAATTACAATTTGACTCGGCGATCAAGTGTCGCCAAGCTGCCGGTTCAGCCATTGCATCTAAGTATCCCGGCGCGGACGCGTCGTAATGTTGTGTTCCGGTGATCTTGAACCCTCGGTTTGCTAAGTAGCCAGCAATCATCTGCCCCAGCATCCCCTGAGCGCCGACAACCAGAACTCTTGAGGAGTTCACGCTTTAGAAAAACCGCAAATCAGGGAGTGGCGTGGACCAAATGCCTTCAAACCAGTTCTCTTTCGAGCGAATAAGGTCAGCGTAGTTCCACGCTGTGATGAACATATGATCTGGCGCTTTCGCCCGGAACTCATTGGGAAAAACGATGGGAGTGTGGATGCCGGGCATGAGCTTTCCCGCTCTTAGCGGAGATGCATCCACGACAGCCTGGAGATAATTCATATTCGCCGCATTCACCCACATGGTGGCTTTCCCGGCCGCTCCATACGCCCAAATGGTATGTTCACTGCTTAGTGCCGCGAAGACATCTTTGACGATTTCGATCTTTCGCAGTGATTGTTCTCCGAAAATACGCCAAGTATCGGCACAATTCAGGCGCACTTGCTTTTCGAACTGTAGGATCTCATTGGCGCTTGCCGATAGCTCGCCGGGGCGTCGGGCGGCCGTGACTCGCAAGGAACCGCCATGCATGGGAAGCCGCTGGGCATCGACTACATGGAAGCCATACCGTCGACATAGGATTGTTATGGTTTCCATACTGTAGAACGTAAGATGCTCATGATAGAGCGTGTCCCACTGCAATTGCTCCAATAAATCGCCGGCATACATGAACTCAAGGCATACGATGGCCTGAGTCACTGAGCACTATGCTGGCCGCTTCCAGAATCAGATCGGGTCGCTCGTTATGCGCGAAGGCATTGCTCCCGGTGACGATATCGGCCGCGCCGTTTTCGTTTCGGATTCGGCGTGCTGTCTCCGGGTCGAAAAAGCCCGTAACAACCTTCAGCCCCTTAGAACGCGCCATCTCGGTAATATTGACAGAAACGTCAACGCCAATTGCCTTCACTCCCAAGCGTTCCAGGGGCGCGAGTAGTACGCCATCATTACAGCCGAATTCAACTACGAGACGTGGATTGAAATTCTTCACCAGCCACTCGGCATAGGCTCCGAAGTGATCGACGAGTGGCTTGATGGTGCTCGAAGAAAAAGAATAGTCCTGAAACAAAATATCTGGATCTACAGGGTCCAGGATTTGCACCAGCCCGCAACCTGAGCAGACGTGAATCACTAGCGGATATTTCTGTTCCGCCGCGATAGCATTGGGCCCGCTCAGGAATCCGCCGGCTAGCGGAAGCGCTCCTAGATCCAAGACCTTTTCCAATGTCGTCGCCCCGCAGGCGCGGCAAACTGTGTTCAATGCTTCTCTCCTGTTATACGTAACTTAGCGGTATGCCTTAACCAGTACTTTCCAAAGTTCAACATTAAGTCAGGGGCAATCGGAGCGCCTCGCCTCTCGCCCCCGGCCGGATTCCCAAGAACGCTCGAACCGGATATTTGAGATAGTCGTAAAAAACGCGTGGACGGTAAGCGAAACTCGTGGGGCGCTGTTCACCTGTCCGAGTTGTCAGCACAACTGGAACTTCCGCAAAGCTACGCGCGAGAAATTTCGACCAATAGAGTTCCTCCATGATGATGGGGAACCGATTTTCTTTCAAATCCATCCGCAGCATGAGTTCGACTTTTGCTGCTCGAAAGCCGTTGGTGCAATCGTGAACGGGCAGGCGATATAGAGTTTTCGCGAGCAGGTTGCCGATCCTGGAGATAGCAGCTCGGTAGAACGGCACACCCGACATACTGCCTCCAGCGCTGTAGCGCGTCGCTTTTATAACATCAGCGCGCTCGGCCATTTTGTTCGCAAAACGCTGAATGTCGCTGGGGTGATTCGTTAGATCGCTGTCCATGAACAGAACATATTCATAACTGTCCTGGGCCGCTCGGGTGACCCCAGTGCGCAGCGCCGCTCCGTAACCGCGATTGGTTCCATGATCGACCACGGTGAGCGGTGATTCAGAGCGCGCAAGTGCATTCAGGATCTCGCCTGTTTTGTCCCGGCTACCGTCGTTTACGGCAACGAGCATTGTGCGGTTCGGAAGCCGGCGCAACTCATCGCATACAGCATGCACGCAGGCCTCGACGCCGGACTCTTCGTTGTACATCGGAATGACTACGGCGAAAGCAGGCAAAGACAAACTAGCGCTCTTCCACTTGCCAAACGTCCCAGTACCTCGCGTGGAACCTGATGTCATCGCCGGAACTCTCGCTCACTGAAGAGGTAGAGAAGAAGACGAGGCGAGTGTCGTGCGTGAGAGACATAAACCCGTTCGCGTGTCCGGCTGGGATAAAAAGTACCTTCGGCTTCTTAGCTGAAAGTACGTATTTCGTTACCGGCAGATCCTTCGAAGGGCTCTTCCAATCATCTACTTCAACAGCTCCGATCAAGGCTGCGCCTTCCAGGACCGTCACATATTTGGCCTCACGCTGGTGCCCGTGCCATGCGCGCACGAATCCCTGCCGATGATTCTTCACTGTGTAGAAACGTTTGACTCCGGAAAACGCAAAGTCATTGACAAAGCCGACCTCTCCACGATCATCAACTGCGAGATCGCCGGTGAAAAGCGCCAGTTGGTTCATGCTCTGGCTCGGCTTGTAAGTGTCAGCGGCGCATAAAGCTTGGACATTTCGGCGGGATCGTAGAAGTCTTCTATAAGCTGCTTGGTAGTTGCAAGATTACTGTATATGGGCAGGCGATAATCCTGATACACGCCGTTCAAAAAGTTCTGCGCCATCTGCTCGATGCCTTCATCTAACAAAGTTTTGGCTTCAAATCCCAATATTTTTTGGATCTTCTCGAACGATACTGCGTAATTTCGGCGATCGCTTGCATCCTCGCGCACTGAAACGTGAACCTCACGATACTTACCGGTAATAGCTTCGACCCGTTCAGCAAGCTGCAGGATAGTCATATTCAGGCGCTTATCGCCGACGTTGAAGATTTGACCCTGAACTACTTCCGGGCGAGCATTCAAGACTGCAACAATGGCGCGCCCTAAATCTCGAACATGCACAAAAGGACGCCATTGCTGCGGTCCAATAACCGTAATCAACCCATTCGTCATTGCCTGAGCTGTAAAGAGATTCCCAACCAGGTCGAATCGAGGCCGCCTGGAATGCCCGAATACAGTAGCAAAGCGAAGAATACTTACGAAGAAATCATCGCGAACGGAGTACAACAGCTCTCGCTCGCTGTCGATCTTCGTTTGCGCATATAGAGAAACTGGGTTAAGCTCGTCCAGTTCGCCCACTTCTTTATCCGAGATGCCGTAAACCGAGCAGCTAGATGCGAAAACAAACCGGCGGATGCCCAGCGATTGTGCGACATCTTTCGCCATGCGAGTCGCTACAATGTTCGTTTGCCGCGTAAATTCCGCGTCCACAGCACACGCCGGGTCACCGACAAGTCCCGCGAGATGAACCACGGCAGATACGTTACTCATGGCCAGAGTCAATTTAGCAATGTCTGTGGCGTCGCCTTCAATCAACTCAAAATTCGGATGCCCGATAAATTCCCGAATAGGATCGACACCATACATCAAGCGGTCCAAAACACGTACTTTTCGACCCTCAGCGAGCAGAAGATCCACTGCGTGTGAACCGATGTATCCAGCGCCTCCAATTAATAAGACGGGGCCATAAGGATTTACAGCAACTGCTTTCAAACCCTTATGTTTCGAATACTGGAGACCTAGTAATAGGCGGGACAGGACCGCGGGGCCAGTAACAATCATTGCCCAAAGAATCACAAGTGACCGGTCGCGTACCAAAGTCAACCATATAGCCGTTAGCACTGCGATCGAAATCAGCAGGAATACCGCCTTCACACGGGCTGGAGCAGTTCTTTTCTTTGTATACACTCCAAGCAGCGCGTTCAACAGTACGAATGCAAACGGAAGCGCAACGCTAAATAGATATACGTTTTGCCATTGATGAGAGATAAAAACCAACTCGAATCCGACTGCGAACACGATCGCGATAAAGGCAATCACAAAATCGTAGATGATTCTGGATTCGTTGGGGCCGAGCGAACCGAGAGAAAAACCACGAGCGATTCGCAGGCGGGCAAAACTAAATAACGAACTTAGCAAAATAAGGGGAGCTCTCGAAATATTATATCGTTGGCTTGCAGAATTAGCTTCAATGAAAATCGCGGCTGCGCACGGGTAACACGGACGCCGTTTTCTCGGTATTCAAATCGCGCAAATGATTCGACCAGTCCCAAATTTGACGAGCGATGACGTGTAGTACCTGTCCTTCTCTCTGGACCTCGCCATGGCAGGCAATTAATTTTGCTGCGTAAACAGCTTGCCGATACTTTGTCTGTACGTTTTTCCAGACAATCAAATTGATTACTCCGGTTTCGTCTTCGATGGACAGGAAGATAGTCCCATGTGCGGTACCGGGTTGCTGGCGGAACAAGACTAAGCCGGCGACCATCACAAGCCTATTACTCGGCGTCTGCTTGACCATCGCTGCTGGTATGACTCGTTGTTCGCGCAGCCGGGAGCGCAGAAATGTCAGCGGATGTTTGCGGAGAGTGAGTCCGGTTGCTACGTAATCCTCAACAACTTCCTGGCTCGGCGAAGCGCGGGGTAAATCTAAATTGGGATCATCGAATAGATTGTTCTGTACATCCCGAAAAAGTGGCGGCATGTTGCGCTCCACGGCCCCTGCCTTCCACAATGCTTGCCGTCGTTTTAGCCGCATAGAGCTAAATGCATCCGCTTGCGCCAGACGATCTACCGCGAGCCGGCTGCAACCGGAACGCATCACGATTTCTCCGGGAGAACGGTAAGCCGAGCCATCGCGCGCATTGATAATCACGACGGCATCTTTTTCGGATAATCCAGCTACTAGACGAAGACCTAGCCGGATTGCATATTTGCCGGGTCGATTCGTGGGTTGCAGCGTGTTATCCCAGTCGCTGTAATTGACATCGATAGGACGCACTTCGACGCCATGGTCGCGGGCGTCCCGAACTAACTGCGCGGGCGCGTAAAATCCCATTGGTTGGCTGTTCAAAAGCGCCGCGCAGAACACAGCAGGGTAGTGGCACTTAATCCAGGCAGATACGTAAACCAGGTTGGCGAACGAGATCGCATGCGATTCCGGAAAGCCGTACGTGCCAAAACCTTCAATCTGGCTGAAGCAGCGTTCGGCAAAATCCAGCGGATATTCGTTGTCCAGCATTCCACGAATGAATCGTTCGCGATGACTGGAAATTGTGCCCACGTGCCGGAAAGTCGCCAATGACCGGCGCAATTCGTCCGCTTCATCAGGAGTAAAGCCCGCGCCCGTGATGGCGATCTGCATCGCCTGCTCCTGAAAGAGCGGTACTCCCAAAGTTTTCCCCAATATATTTCGCAGCGCTTGGCTCGGAAACGAGACTGGCTCCTTACCCTCTCTGCGACGCAGATAAGGATGCACCATATCGCCTTGAATGGGCCCGGGCCGGACAATCGCGACTTCAATTACCAGATCGTAAAATTCTTTCGGTTTCAGGCGCGGCAACATACTCTGTTGTGCCCGGCTTTCTACTTGAAATACACCGATGGAATCAGCATTCTGCAGCATCTTGTACACGGCGGCATCTTCTGACGGGATGCTAGCCAGAGTATGTTTCGCTCCGTAATGACGCTCGAGCAGATCGAACGATTTTCGAATCGCAGTCAGCATTCCCAAGGCGAGAATGTCCACTTTCATCATTCCCAACTCGTCTATGTCGTCTTTGTCCCACTGCACGACTGTGCGATCCTGCATGGCGGCATTTTCTATCGGCACCAATTCATCCAAACGCCCGCGAGCAATCACGAAACCGCCAACGTGCTGTGACAAGTGCCGCGGAAAGCCAATCAACTGTTTCGAGAGATCAAGAGCTAAGCGCAAACGCGGATCCGAGGGATCCAGGCCCGCTTCGCGAGCATGCTCATCCCCGATGCCGTCATTGCTCCAGCCCCATACGGATTTCAGTAATGCCGCTGCGGTTTCTTCAGAAAAGCCAAGCACTTTACTGACTTCCCGCACAGCGCGGCGCGTGCGGTAATGCACCACAGTGGCGGCAATGCCCGCTCGTTCGCGGCCGTATTTTTCATAAATGTGCTGAATGACTTCTTCCCGCCGTTCGTGCTCGAAGTCTACATCGATATCGGGCGGCTCGTTGCGAGCAGCGGAGATGAAGCGCTCAAACAAAAGACCTCGCTCAACAGGGTCTGCTTGTGTGATGCCCAGGCAATAACAGATCATCGAGTTGCCGGCAGATCCGCGGCCTTGGCAAAGAATTCCTCGACTATTGGCAAACTTCACGACTTCGTGAACAGTCAGAAAATAGGGAGCGTATTGACGTTCGGCGATAAGTTTGAACTCATGCTCGATTTGCTTGCGAACATTGTCTGGAATGCCGCTCGGGATAGCGAATTTTGGCGCCTGCCCATGTGCGTTTCACTAAATCTTCGAAAGGCGATAACCCTGGTTCCGAAATTTCTTCCGGATATTCATACCGAAGCTCGTCGAGAGAAAAGCGGCAGCGGTCGGCGATTTCGAGCGTCGCTTCCAGGGCCTGAGGCCATTCTTCGAACAACTGGGCCATTTCCCGCGTGGGTTTCAGGTGCCGTTCGGCATTGGCCTGAAGGCGAAATCCCGCTTCGGCTAGCGTGCAGTTTTCACGAATACAGGTGACTACATCTTGCAGCGCTTTGCGGTCCGGATCGTGATATAGGGCGTCACTAGTCGCAACGACTGGTATGCCGAGCGAATAAGCAAATTCCGCAACCGTGCGAATCCAGTGATTGTCATCGCCACGGCAGGAATGAGTTAACGCCACATGAAATCTGCCGCGAAATTTTTCCGCGCAAATTTTGATGTGTTGAACGGTTGCATCGCTGAGTATTTCGGGAAACGGACAAATAAAATGCTGCCCTTGCGAATATTCTTCGACATCAGACAGCCTAAGAATGCACTCTCCTTTTTCGGCACGGCGGCGTCCGAGGGTGAGGAGCCGCGTAAGCCTTCCATACGCTTCGCGATTGCTTGGATAACAGAGAAGGCTCGAGCCATCGGAAAGATCCAACCGGCAGCCTACGATAAAGCGTGTTCTCGCTTTGGCTTTCTTGATATGCGAATGCGCAAGAACAATTCCAGATAGCGTGTTGTGGTCAGTTAGAGCAATAGCCGCATAGCTGTAACCGATTGCGGTAGCAGCTAGCTCTTGCGGATGAGAAGCCCCGCGTAGAAAACTGAAATTTGAAGATGTCTGCAGTTCTGCGTACATTCAAAACACCTTCAGCAAGCATTTACGGAAGATGCCCGCGCAGAAACCAACGTGTACCTAAAGAAGGTGTGGCGTTAAACTCCTGAAAAATCCAGAAGCGGTAGCCGCGCTCGTCTTCAATACGGTAATAGTCCTGCAGTTCCCAACGCAGCGGTTCAGCGCGCCACCATTCGGGAGTCAACCGTTCCGGCCCTTCCGCTTTCACAATTCGATGCATCTGCTGTCCAAAGCGAAACTGCACCGGTGTTCTGGCAGGATGAATGGTCGACACTTCAATGCGCACAGGGGGATCCATCAAATACACGGGACGTACGCGATATTCCGGCCAAAGCGCGCTCGGCATGTGTGGAGCAGTGACGGGCCGGAACTCGATGGCGTATTCAGGCAGCAGGCTTTCGCAGATTCGAGCCCTCGTGACATGCTGAAAGCCCAGCCGCATTCCTAAGCGATCAATTAACTCGTCCAGCACGGCACTTTCTTGTTGCTTGTCTGGATCGAACTGCGGAAGAGTGAACTGGATTGGTTCGGATCTCTCTAGGTTGAGTACAGATAAAATCAGCGTTTCGATCCCGAAACCCGCATCAATGCTGTCTAACTTTTCAGCGAAGAGCCGCATCAGGTGCGTGACGGACCGAACCGGTTTTGAAGTGCTAATGGAGCATGGGGCGACGATTCCATCCACTCGGATAACAATCTAGGTTCAGGCGGCGCGCCCCAAGATGTTCCTTCTCTAAACGCGTACAGATCTCTTTCATTAAATCGAGCAGCACATACTCGACTGCGGTGACGGTTGAGATGGGCTCGCGCGAGTGTTCGCCGGGCCGAATAGGGCTCACGCCGGCGATAGGGAGTAATGGTCTCTTCGGCTTGGCCAAACGCCTGATCTAATCGCAACAAAATGCCGGAACCGAAGCGCGTTGCCAGCGCCTGGCGGGGTATTCTTTGAAATGCAGCGATGGTAGTCAACCCCACACGACGCAACGCACGTGTGATCTCTTCCGGTAATCGCAAGGCTTCTACCGGCAAAGGATTCAGCGCTTGCGGCAATTCGCTGCCGCTTACAATCACCTGCTTTGAATACCGGGCCAACGCCCAAGCCGCGCCTAAACTGCCGGCAATTGCTCCGCGAACACGATAACCAGCCCGCCGGATGCGGGATTGCTACATCATTTAATAAAGCTTCTTCGCCGCCAAACAGATGGGCGCAACCCGTGATATCGAGAACGATTCCACCGAAGCCGTCATCTGCGACTAAAGGCGAATAACGGTTACACCATTGCAGCAAGCGCTGCTTGACGCACAAACTCTGTGGGTCATCGTTCTGCAGACCGGGAAGATATAAGCAGAGCAGACGCCGTGACATATCATCCTGCCAAAGCTTCTTTCGCAACGATCTGCTCGCGTTGAGCAGGGTGTGCAGTTTCGAGTTGGCCATTGCGCCAGCTAACCTGCCACTTGCCGGGACGTCCACCTCGAGAGTACAGAAGTTGCAGAGACCAGGCAAAATTTTTCAAGGAAGATACCCGCCAACGGGTGATGGCCGAAGCCGCATTGCCTAATAAAAAACCAGTTGCGCCGCTACTCTCAGCTGCGAGCTGAAGGCGGCGGCAAAAAGTGAGATCGCCTGCTTCGATTACAGCTAGAACGGCCGTCACTTGCGGACAGCGGAGCGCCTCCAGCACGGTCCAGGCCAGATCCCGGGGGCGTCTGGCACGCACATGAACCCACTGCTGCAGGTTGACACCATAGGGCAAAAGTCCCAAGGGATAAAACGAGCGGTCTGGCTCAATATAAAGCACTGTGCCCGTGGGCGCAATGCGAGCGGACAGCAACGAAGCAAAGGCAATGACGCAGGCGGGATTGCCCTTTACTTCATGAATACAACCGAGAGGCAGGCCGCGGGCAGATAATCCACCCCCCGGCAAAGCATCATCAATGGAGTCGCAAACCGAAATAGTGCGGGCGAACCGCCGAGGCGTGCCTTCCAGATTGCTGATTACTTCTCTTAACGCTGGTAACGCCTGCGGGGTGACCATGTCCAGACATCAGCATAGCACCCTAATTCGCCTTTTGTTCGCCTATTCCCAATCTCGATCTGTTCCTATATAGTCGTACTCTTGCTCTTCGAGTCCTTGGCGATCGGCGTAAGCGGTTGCCAGCGGGGTACCCCACAGCTTCCGGGCTCTGGAGGAAACAATGGACATCGCAGTAATAACTACGCCTAAACATAGTGTATTGACGAGACGTCCGGTTTCCGAGGTGTAATTAAAAACCCAAGGCGAAATGAAGACCCACAACCCGAGAACCATATTGAGCCAACTGCAGCCGATAGTGGAGAGAGGAAACCACAAACGCAGAGCAGAAGACATCAGCAGAATGCTTCCCACGCACCAACAATTCGCGGAACTTAAATCATGCGAAACGCCGTAGTAGGACAGCGGCGTGACCATAAACCATGCCGACGCTAGAAACACTACAAAAGCCGGCACACGCACGGCGATCATTGCATCGGAAACCCGCGGAGGGGGATCTGATTTTATTAGGTACTCGTGTTGCATAATTGCTCCTATTCTTTAGACGCTTGCAAAAACCAAGAATACCGCGTCATTCAACTCCGTAAGCCATCAAACGCCTGCGCTATCTCGGCCTTGGCTTCCGCTGAGGGTGGCAAAAACGGCAGCCGCGGAGGGCCGCCATAGTAGCCATTCAACTCCATCGCATATTTGAGTCCGGGTATGCCATGTTTGGTAGCGATCAGACGCCCAGGCAGACTGATGCGTGATTGCCAATCCTGTCCAGCTTCGTATTCACGTGTCCGGAATGCTTCCCAGACCGTCACGCAGGCATAAGGCAGGGGATTCGCAAGCGCCAAAATAGCTCCGTTGGCTCCTGCATGCAAGGCATCGAGAAAATTTACGCCCGCACCCGATAACACCTGGAAGCGCGGTTTGGCGGCTTGCACCGTTTGTTTCAATTTCTCCACATTGCCGGAACTGTCTTTCATGCCGATGATATTCGGGTGATGTGAAAGCTCGGCAATCGTGTCGACCGGCAGATCGTAGCCAGTGACTTGAGGAATGTTATAGAGCAGAACGGGTAATTTGGAACGATCGGCAACAGAGCGGAAGAACAATAACTGCAGATCTGGTTTGTGCATCTGGACGCGGTAATAGAACGGAGAAAGAACCAGCGCCGCATGGAAACCGGCATCGGCGGCCAAGTTCGAAAGCCGTACGGTCTCATGAACGCTCTCGGCCCCCACACCCGCGATCAATGTTTTGCCTTCGGCAGCCGCTTCACTTACCCAGCGCATCAACTGCAAACGCTCATCTGTGCTCAGCAGCGGAGTTTCACCCGTGGACCCGCAAACCACATAACCGCTAAGCGCGATTTTATTTAATTTCGAAATGTTGTAAACGGTTTTCTCTTTAGACAGCGCGCCTTCTTCGTCAAAACAGGTTGTCAGCGCTGGAAAGATGCCTTGAAGTTTCATTGAATATCAATGATGACAAATGAAAAAGCCTGCCGGTACGTAACCACCAGCAGGCATTTTTATGCTTCAGATTTCTATTTACTGGGCAACGAATGTGATCACGAGCGTGTAGAGCGCCAATGATTCAATAAGCACCAGTCCCAGAATAAGGGCCACGCGGATGGCCGCAACCGCCCCGGGATTGCGCGCCATGGCTTCCGCCGCGGAAGCTGTCGCTTTGCCCTGGCCCAGACCACAAAGGCCGGAAGCGATTCCCATCGCAATATAAGCTGCTGCCTTACGATTGGCATTGGCTGTATCACCAGTTGTTCCTTGCGCCAGCAGCGGGGTCGCCATAGCCGTGAGGGTTATGACAAGCATCATCAACTTCTTATTCATTCGTTTTCTCCTATGTAAGTTTGCTTTCAGGAGGTGGTTCGACACCGTACGTTGGGACGCCGGGCGCTCACACTGAAGCAGCGATTAAGCCTTTAATGCTCGTGCGAAACGGCCCCGCCAACATAGACCATTGCGAGCAGCATAAAAATATAGGCCTGCAGAAAAGCGACGAATGTATGCAGGCCGATAAAAACAACGGGAACAATGAATTTTGTCAGCGATATGAATGTCAAGTAAACTTGCTCACCGGCAAACATGTTGGCAAAAAGACGGACAGTGAGCGAAAGAGGACGCGCGAAATGGCTGATGACTTCAATGGGGAGCATCAGGGCGGCCAACCACCAGAACGGGCCGAGAAACTGCTTGATATATCCAAAGCCGTGCTCTCTGATTCCGGTGAAGTGATAGAAGAAAAACGTACACACGGCGAATCCGAGCGGCACCATTGCGTACATGGTGGGCGAATCAAAGCCAGGAATTAGCCCGATTAGATTCAGTAACAGAATGAATATAAATATGGTTCCGAAGAACGCCAGATAGCGGGTACCCTCGTGCCCGACAATTTCTTCAGAGGAGGCGTGCACAAAATCATAGAGCACTTCCATAGTGTGCTGGGCCTTCCCGGGACGGTCTACCGAAAGCCGGGTGCGCAACACCCCGAAAAAGATAATGATGAACAGAAAAACGATGATTTCGCAGACCATCCAATCGCTCCAGGGATTGCGAGTATCCCAGGAGGGCGCATGGATGGCGCCTAAAATTGCGTTTGCCGGCCCGGCGAGGCTGTTATTGAAGATTTTGGTAATCCAGAGTTCGTGCATTTAGTCCGTGGGTCGGGCTCCGAAGAAGCTTTGAACGATTTCGACCGCCGAAGAAAAAAGTACCGCGGCGGTGCTGGCGAACAGACCAAATACCACCGGTAAAGGGTTGACGCCTAAGGCTTTGACTATAACATAGCCTAATGTGAACAGAACAAGATAGCGGCCCACAAACGCGCCTGCCTGCCATGGTTTGCGTGCTGTTTCGTTGGACGTCATTGAGCGGGCCAGCCAATGAAAAAGCCACAAATTACCGAACGAACCTAACGTCCCTAATAGGAAAGCCAAGGCGGGAATGAAGCTATCGAGCGCCCAATACAAAACAAAGCCAATTGCTCCGAAGGCGAAAGTCAGGATGTAGAGCCGCCGGATGGTCACTTTTTGCTTTCGCGGGAGAGTTCCCGAAGGATCTGAATCAAGCCAGCCACCATACCCAGCATGATGCCCAGCGCCCGGAGAAATGGCTTGTGCAGAAAGTGGTCAGCGAACGCCCCCAGGACATAACCCGCGAACACGGAGGCGGGCAACGTCAGGGCCAAAGAGAGGTATTTGCCAAGCCAAATCAGTTGTTTACCAGACTTTTGGGGTTTTCTACTATTCAAAGCCAATTGGGTTCGTTTTTTCAACTCGCCGGCGTGAGTTTCTTTTTGACGAGTTCGCTCAGTTCCTTACCCTCGATGCGCTTGCCTGTCAACCGGGTCTGGGCGGCTTTCATGACCAGGCCCATTTGCTTGGAGGATGTAGCGCCGGTCTCGGATATAGCTGCTGCCACAGCTTCTTCCATTTCTTCTAAGGATGCCGTAGCAGGCAGATAGCTCTCAATAAGACGAATCTCCGCTTCTTCCAAAACGGCGAGCTCTTCGCGGCCACCCTTGCGGAACATCTCCGCGGATTCGCGGCGTTGTTTTATAAGCGTGCTCATGACCTGCATCTCGGTGGGTTCATCCAGGGGCTTCATTGAATCGACTTCCTGCTTCTTTAAAGCCGTCTTGATCATGCGCAGGGCGCCGAGCCGCGCCTCGTTTTTCGCCTTCATGGCGTCTGTCATGTCTTTCTGAATTTTGTCAAGTAGAGGCATCGCCCAGAATTGTACACGGAGCGCACGGGCGTCATAATAGAAGCCTTTATGAAATTTGTGCGACTTGCATTAGCTGCGGCCGTATTGGGTTCGCTGGCGTCTGCGCAAACTCCGCAGCCGGGCGATTTCACTATGCCCAATTTCCGCTTTGCCGACGGCGAAACGCTGCCCAGTTTGAAACTGCATTATCTGACGCTAGGCGAACCGAAGCGGGATGCGTCGGGCCATGTCAACAATGCGGTCCTGATTTTGCACGGCACCGGAGGTAGCGGCAGGCAGTTTCTATCGCCACAGTTTCATGACGTCCTGCTGCGAAGCGGAGGCCTGCTAGATCCGGCGAAATACTACATAATTCTGCCGGACGATATCGGCCACGGTGGCTCCTCAAAACCCAGTGACGGCATGCGCGCTCAGTTCCCGCATTACGGCTATGCGGATATGGTTACGGCCGAACATCGGCTGGTGACTGAAGGCTTACATGTGGATCACTTACGCCTGATTTTGGGAACCTCGATGGGTTGCATGCACTCGTGGATGTGGGGCGAGCGCAATCCCGATTTCATGGACGCGCTGATGCCATTGGCGTGTTTGCCCGAGCCGATTGCCGGCCGAAACCGCATGTGGCGCAAAATGCTGATGGATTCGATTACTAACGATCCACAGTGGAACCACGGCGAGTATCAGCAGCAGCCGGCAGGGCTGACCGGCGCGATCTACATGCTGATTATCGCGGGCAGCGCTCCCATTCATTTACAGAAACAGGCGCCTACGCCGGAGGCCGCAGATGCACTTCTGGCAAATCAGGTGGAGCAGCGCAGAAAAACCACCGATGCCAACGACTTGCTATACGCAGTCGCTTCGTCACGAGACTACGATCCATCGAAGGATTTGGAGAAAGTGAAGGCGTGGGTGATGTATATCAACTCAGCCGATGACTTCATTAATCCGCCCGAACTCGAGATCGCGCCGCGAGACATTCAACGAGTGAAACATGGCCGATTCGTTCTGATCCCGGCGAGCGAAGCCACGCACGGCCACGGCACTCATACGTATGCGGCGGTTTGGCAACAGTATCTGGCCGAATTATTGAAAGAATCGGCCCACTGATGCAACCCGGAACCGCAGGCTGACGTCCCACCCGCTGTTATACTTATCTAGCTTATGGCGTAAAAGTTGCTTCACGCCTGGCAAGTTGCGCGAGACAATGCTTTGGCGGTCTCGTGCAAAATGAATAGAAATTTGGGGCATTTGTTTGCGAAAGAGCACAATCTCTCTTTTTTTTCTCTCCGCCTGTCTAGTTAACGCGCAGAACTTCGTAAGCGGCCAAGCCGCCAGAGCGGAAATTGGGCAGCCGGACTTTTCGAGCGGACAATCGGGCGTGGCGGCCAACCTATTGGGCGGAGCCAGCGGCATTGCTTATGCAAACGGCCTGCTGTGGGTGGCGGATTCGAATCGTATAGGCGCAACTCCACAAAACAATCGAGTGCTGTCATTCCAAACAAGCCTGATTCCAGGGCCGTATGCCGACCTTACACAGATAACACCACCTTCATCGGCATGCGGGCTTTGCGGCTACGGTGCGAACACCGTTCTAGGGCAGCCGGATTTCGTCAGCAATAATCCGGGACGCGCGGCGACGGCTACCCCAGCCAGCGGCAGCACGGCGGAGGCGGGCAGCATGGAGACGCCAACCGCCGTTGCGACGGACGGAATTCATTTGGCGGTTGCAGATACCGACAACAACCGCGTTCTCATCTGGAACACTGTTCCGACCGCGACCAATGCCGCGCCTAACGTGGTGCTAGGGCAGACGAACTTTACCAGCTTCCAGAGCCCGCAGCCCGTGAACGCGAACTCGATGCGCGGTCCCCAGGGCGTGTGGATACAGAACGGCGCGCTTTTCGTCGCCGATACGCAAAATTATCGCGTTCTGGTCTGGAGACAGATCCCGACACAGAATAATCAGCCAGCAGATCTGGTCTTGGGGCAAGCGAACTTCACTTCCGTTTACCAGCCCCCGATTTCCAACACCAATTACCCGACCACCACTGCCAATTTGATGCTGAATCCGACATCGGTCAGTTCCGACGGCACGCGGTTGTTCGTTGCGGATTTAGGCAATAACCGCGTGCTGATCTGGAATACGGCATTTGTAAACGGTAGCTTGAATCTGAGCAACGACCAGGGCGCGGACGTAGTAGTTGGACAACCATTGTTGACCACGGCCGTGCCGAATTGGAGCAACGTGCTGTGCGGCGCCGCCGATAACAGTGCCCCGTGCGCCGCAACATTGAATTATCCACGCTTCGCACTTTCCGATGGAAAGCGGCTGTTTGTTGCGGACGGCGGAAATGATCGCGTGCTGATTTACAACACGATTCCGACACAGAATGGCGCCAGCGCGGATGAAGTTCTTGGGCAGGTGGATTTCGTCAGCAATCAGGACACGAGCGCGACCATCAGCATCACCAGCACATTAGTTGACAATACAGGCGCGGTAGACATCCTATCCTCTCCGACATCGTTAGCGTTCGATGGCACTAATCTATATGTTACGGACGCTTATAACATGCGTGTCTTGGTGTTTACGCCCGGTGACACCCAGTTGCCGGATAAATCGGCTGTGAACTGGGCCAGTGAAGTCATCCGCCAGGAAGGAATAGTTACCTTCACAATTCCCTCAGGGGGAGCAATTGTGGCAAATGATACGGTAACAATCACAATTCAGGGAACTGCGTACACATACACGATAGTGAAGAACGATACGCTGGACACCATCGCCAAGGGTGTTGTCAATGCAATTAACAGTGCCAATTCAAACGCGGGAGACCCTTATGCAACGGCCATATTCGCCGGCGCAGGGACGGGTACAGTCTATCTTTCATCTAAAGCGACTAATTTGACCTACGATTCGATTACATTAGCGGCAAGCACATCGAATTCCATCGACATCACAGCTACTGCTTCCGGCGGTTATCTAAGCGCCGGGAATGCGGGAACCGGATCCGCGGGCATGTTGGTTGAGATCAACGGCTCGAATCTTTCGGACAGCACTGCTTCGGCTTCGCTGACAGGTCAACTTCCTACGTCATTAGGTAATGTTCAGGTATTTATGGATGGGTTAGCTTCGCCAGTTCTTAGCGTTTCACCAACGCAGATCGTTACGGAAATCCCTTTCAATTTCACGAATGGAAGTGACAACACCGGAACGACAGTAGGTACTGAGGCCGCCACGGACCGAAATAGCACGAGTATCTACGTGCGAACTGTGCACAACGACGGATCAGTAACGATAACGAATGCGACTCCCATGTATATTGCGCCGGCGAATCCCGGGTTATTCAATGCGCCGGCCTACACTGGACAGGCACGGCCGTGGCCGGTAATTGATGCGTTTCATCAGCCGGGGAATGCCACGGCAGTTGTGTCCGTGGATGGTTCAGTTACTGCCGGAAACACGGCGAGTATAACTATCGGCTCAAATACCTACACGTATACGGCGGTGGCGAGTGACACGCTGTTGACCATCGCGCAAAATCTGGTTAACCAGATCAACGCCGCGGATCCAAATGTGACCGCTGCTCTCGGTGGCGCATATCAACGTATTGTTTTGACTGCCAGGCAAAGCGGCGCCGCAGGTACAGGGATTTCCGTATCCGCCACCAGCGGTGCCGGGGCGACTTTGACCATGACCGCGTACACCGCTTCAACGTGCTGCGCAGTCGTGCCGGGGAGTCCGATTACAAACGCAAATCCCGCCGTGCCTGGAGAACTGATTAGCGTTGCCGCGACCGGCCTGGGAACAGTACAGGACAGCAGCGGTAATGTTCTGACTGTAACGACCGGTCAGCCGTGGCAAGGGCCCGTGTTGAATACCGCCGTGAACGCCGTTACCGCGACAATGAATGGCGAGACTGCCCAAACCATTACTGCGGGGCTGGCACAGAATGGATACGGCATGTACCAGGTTCAGATGGTCGTGCCCCCCGATCTTCCGGCGAATCCAACGACTCAGCTCTATATAGCGCAGAACGCGTTCATCAGCAATACTGTCACTGTTCCTGTAGGGGCGGCGGGCACGTATGTGCCTTCTGTCCCACCGGGGGCTGGATTGACAGGCGCGCAATTGCTAGTTAATCCAGTTAGTTTGATTTTAAATGGGCCGCAGGGGACTCCCGGGAATCCGAGCCTTGTAACTATTTCGAACCCTAATGGATTTTCGCTCACGATAAACAACATTCAAGTCACGGGACCGAACGCCTCAAGTTTCAACTTCACAAGTACTTGCCAGGGTAATGTTGTTCAGGGTTGTACGATTTCGGTCACTTACATACCATCGACGACGATGGCTACTGCATCTCTGCAAGTTTTCGACAGCGCAACCGGTTCGCCGCAGATTGTATCTCTGGTTGGCATGCCGACCGGGCAGTTTGAAATCGTAAACAAGCTAAGCGGAAAAGTCCTGGATGTGTACGGCGGTTCAGTTGCGAATGGCGCACCCATTCAGCAATGGGACTATCTGGGCGGAAATAATCAGAAATGGTATCTAGCGCCGGTTGGCGGTGGCGCTTTCGCCATTGTCAACGTCCAGAGCGGTAAGGTGCTGGACGTAACCAATAAATCTGCATACAGTGGAGCACAAATCCAGCAGTTTCAGTATCTAGGGGGTGCTAATCAGCAATGGACGTTTACCGCAACCGGCAATGGATATTACGCCATTACCAACGTTGGAAGCGGATTGGCGCTCGACGATACAAATTTCTCTACTACTGACGGCACCATCATGCAGCAATGGCTCAATCTAGGAGGCGACAATCAACAATGGCAACTGCTCAGTCTAGAGACCTATCGAATTCAAAATGTTCAAAGTGGTTTGGTGCTAGATGTTACTAATTTTTCAACTTCGGACGGGGCGCTGCTGCAGCAATGGACGTATGAGGCAGGCACGAACCAGCAGTGGCAACTAATTCCGGTAGATAATACTTACTTCAAGATACAGAATCTCGGCAGCGGCAAGGTTCTGGACGTAATGGGGGGGTATTTTGCCAACGGGACCCTGATCCAGCAGTGGGATTATCTTGGCGGCGATAATCAGAAATGGGCGCTAGCGCCCAGTGATATCAGCGGCGCATATTCGATTGTGAACAAGCAAACGGGCCGAGTTTTAGACGTGATTGGCGGAAACCTTTCCGGCGGTACGCAGATTCAGCAGTGGGATTATCTGGGTGGCAACAACCAGAAGTGGTTCGTGATTCCGAATCAGTAACCCAGCACGGTCAGGCGCTCTTCCGTATTTGGCGAAGCGCGCCGGACAAAGCCATTTCGTTGATACTCGACGGCGCGAGAGATCTGCATTGCATGGCTGCGTACGCTGCCAAGTAAATGCTACCGGCCACCATAACTGCCAGGGAGCAAAGGTCACTTGGCTGGAATGGGGGCTGAAGGAGATAGCCTCGCGACCAAGACGCGAATGGCACTAACACACACATTGTTTCAAGGCCCCGGAATACAAGCGCTGCAGTCGCAAACCGCCAGAGGGCCTTGGACGCACAGAGATGCCTATTCCAAACGACAATTGCGAAGACGACGAAGCCAAGAAACCAGGCGTGCATACCCTCTCTCATGAGTCCGGTATTCGGCGCCCCAAAATAGACAATGAATAGCGTGAGAGAAGGCAGGAACACGAGAACCATCCAAAGGGTGGCTTTCCTGGACGCAGTAACCGTGAGACGCAATAGAACCAAATAAAAGACAAAACCGGCGGCGAACGCTAAACTGCACCAGTATTGCTGAACGAACTGCACCCACGCATGCGGGGTTCCTTCTACTGCGACCAGATCGGGGTCGGTTCTATGGAACAAAAATATGTAAAACGGAACGAGAGTCTTCAACGCAGTGACAACCCGGAACCACAGCCAATTTCCTATGGTCGCTGGAAGAAGTCCCGCCTCCCGGAAGTAGCTAAGAAATCCAGACTGCTCAAAGTGGCCTCGATTCACCTGCCGCCAAATGAGCATCCACAGCGCCAGGCCGGCGCATAGCACGGCCATGCGCTTACCCCAATTGAGAATCTTCGTTTT
The DNA here is from genome assembly GCA_963846025.1 of Terriglobia bacterium. GTDB lineage: Bacteria > Acidobacteriota > Terriglobia > Bryobacterales > Bryobacteraceae > Bog-105. The sequence goes on from CAWJUG010000001.1 coordinate 286,165, forward strand.
CCGGGGAAGCAGGCGCATGGAATCGAAGAGAGGAACCGTTAGCAAGATCGCCGGAACCCAAAGCAGTGCAGATGGATGACAAAGATATCCAAGCCCCATAGCAGATCCTGCTGCAAAATCGTGGCGACGCTTTATGAAGTAAGCGCTCAGCAGTACAAAGCACGCGGCAATAAGTTTAGGCCAGGTGAAAAACAGCTCATGAATCGTGAATGGAGCTGCGGCGGCAACAAAAAAGGCGAACATCGACCACTCTTCATTAAGAAACAACCGCGCTAGCGCAAATATGACAAGCAGGCTTGTCGCCCCCAGGACGATCATGGCAATACGGTACGCTGCGAAACCTTGACCGTCAAAAGGTGTCCATGGGTTGTCCGGCATGCCAGCCGAAATGTTAGCTCCGGACACTAAAACAATCGGACTTACCGCGAGACTCGCGAGGGGCCCCCGGTGGGAGAAGTTCCAAGGCGCCAATAGACCAGCAGCGACTTCGTTGTAGGCGCCTTTTCGAAGTCCGATCAGTTGAACAACGTGATAAGGAATTCGGCTATCAGGCCGTATCCCCACCTCCAGCGTGCGGGAGATACTACCTCTCAAGAGCTCGTTAGATGGTCCTACGGAGTAAGTTGCTTTCGCAACGGCGAGAGCCACGAGCAACAACATCAGTCCGAGTGCACGGCGCTCCGCATGAGTTGTGAGGGAAGAAAGAGAGCGTTTTGTAAGTGCGTATCCGACCGTGAGAGTTACGGATGCCAGGCCGACGCGAGAAATGATAACCGGCGATAACATCGTGGGTCCCTTCCATGCGAACAATCCGAGCAAGATCATGAAGAGAATGCCGGGCATAACCAGCCAAACTGTTGATTGTGCCCGCGGCAATAGAACGCGAACCACTAGTCCCGGTCCGATGAAGCACGCGCAAGATGCGGCTATGCAGAGAATAACCAGCAGCAACTGCTTTAGAACTTCAGGCGTATCTTGGCGCAGAATTGTGAATGGCTGGGAAAATCCTAACCAGCCCATTGATACTTTCGACGTGTCATTCGCGACTATTCTGAATGCAGTCACGTTCCGAAACTGCTGGAGAACTATCTTCTGAAATCTCCAATAGTCCGGATCCTCATCCAGCTTGAGTTCTTGGTGGCGCAGACCTGTGCGGGTATCTAGTTCGAGATAAATGTATCCGCGCTTGCGATCTGGGAAACCAGCCAGCAAAAGGTAGAAGCTGGGGACAGGGCGATACCATCGCGTCCGAATGGTTCCTGTTGAAAGGTCTCCCCAAACGCGCGATCCATACAGGTCGACTCCGCGCACGCTGGACGTTAGTCCGGGAGTGCCGGCATTCGTGGCGAATCCAGACCCTGTGAAAGCAGGTTCGTGCGGGTTGACGGCGGGAAGCGGTGCAGCGTCAACTTCGGGAGGCTTGTTCGAAACAGAGCTGGCGATGATTATAAACATCAGCGCCAAGGCGCAACTTAGAATCGCTATCCGATCGGCTAAACGAATCATTTACTGCAAAATGCCACCAGCGACGTAAAAAACTGGGAACCGTTCATTGCGCAGGCTCCAATGCGGCTGAACTCAATTGTAGAAAAAAATGGCTTGAGTAAGGCATGTAAAGCTGTTCTGATTAAAAAAATTGACGTGCGTTCCCTCCAGAAGATGCCAGGGCACTAACGAATGACGAAATCCGAGAGGTATTGCACTCGCGTCGGGAACAGTAAAAATGACTTCGCGGGATGCCAACCTCGCAATTTCGCCGACAGCAGCCTGGTAATCCGGTATGTGCTCTAACACTTCAGAGCAGAACACCGACGTGAAGGCGCGGTCTGGCAAATCAAGCGGAAGCCGCCCATCGTACAAGGTAATCGCTGATTTCACCTGAGGCTTGATCGATAGCCGTATCATCTCCGTGTCTAACTCCAGGCCGTGGGCTTCTGTCCCTAGATCCCTTAGTTCTGCAATTAAAGCCCCCGATCCACAACCGAAATCGAGAATTGGTCCGGGAAGCATCTTCGCAAGCGCCAGGACCTCTGGATTCGCTACGGGGTTGGAGGGGCCAGACCCATAAATCTCCTTGCGATGAAAAACGTGATCCGACGTAAAAAGGTCGCGATAATGCGGATACAAAAAAGCAAATTCACCTGCGAGTTCAATTTCCGAACCGCTGGGTAATTGGATCAATAACATTTGGAAGTTGCGGCCGACCATAGATGGAGCTATTAGATATTCGAAAACAACTCCCGGTTGTGAAACTTCGATGGCCTGTGCTGTGGTATGCACATCAGGCCGAGCTAAGCGGTAATGTTGCAGAAAGGAGAGCTTCTCGCCGTCCAAGGCCAGCTTCGGTACACGGGAAACGGGGCCGCGTAACCAGCCAACGATCCGGAGAATGCCGGCGGGATCTACTTCGGCACGGTCGAAAAAACCATCGGGCTCCGGTTTGTTCAAATCGAAGCTAGCTGCGTGCATTCAAGCACTTTAACAGAGTAGTACAGATACTTACTTGGATGCGTTTTATTCAAGTTTTCGGCTGCAGCCGCGCTCCCCTCAACGCTTCTTCAATGTCATCCAGCTTGTCGGTTACCAGGTTCAACTTGCGAGCTAAACCTTGAATTTCCGATTCAGCCCGGCGGTTCACATCGAAATCCAACTCGCTGCGCAGGCGGTCTTTCTGATCTTGCCGGTTCTGGCTCATCATAATCACCGGAGCCTGCACGGCGGCCAGCATGGAAAGAAAGAGATTCAAGAGAATAAACGGGTATGGATCCCAGGCGCTTTTTCCCATGACCACGTTGAGTGAGGCGTAGCCGGCTAGGAACAAAAAGAAGATGATGATGAACGTCCAGGACCCACCGAAGTGGGCAACGGAATCAGCTACGCGGTTGCCGAGTGTCATTTCTTCTTCAATGACTTCGTTTGGATTGCGCCTGGAACGAACGCGAACGAGCTGCTGGGTAGCGTGAAACTGCCGCCCTAGGACCGCGAGCAGATCCATGCCGGCCAGTGGCTTGCGCTGCAACAGCACGGAGATGTCATGGCGGTCCACTTCCACGCACTCACATTGTTCCGTAGCTGTCGCGCTTGTTTGGTGTGGTGTCTGGTCGAGCATGGAAGCGAAGCCGAAGAATTCACCGGCGGCCGGTTGATCGACGATCACTTCCTGCTGATCGTCGTCGACCGTGGTGACATCGACAGCGCCCGAGATCAAAATATATGCCTGACCGCCGCCATCATTCATTCTGTAAATGCGCTGCCGGGGCGCGAAATTTCTGAGCTCGACTTGTCCTGCCAGGACAGCAAGTTCGTCGTCGTCCAGTAAGGCAAAAATCGGAACATTCTTCAACACAGCCGGGTCACATGGCATTGTGGTTTGACCTCGTCGAACTTATTTGTAGCAGGTGGCACTTAACTGACGCGAGCAACTGAATAGTTACTTGCGCTAGACTTCGTTTGCATGTTTTGCGGTATTCGATTCTGGACCTGTCTCCTGCTCGCCGGAGCCGGTTTGCTATGGGGACAGGACAAGAATCTTATGGCCGCTACTCCGCCAATGGGCTGGAACAGTTGGGATTCTTATGGCCTCTCGGTTACACAGCAAGAGTTTCAGGCCAACGCCGCGTACATGGCCGGCAACCTTCGTCAACACGGCTGGCAGTACGCAGTGGTAGATGAAGGCTGGTTTCTTCGGAATCCCGACGCGAAGCCGGGAAATTTCCAATACACGATGGATGAACACGGGAGATTTACGCCCGCTGTGAACCGATTTCCACTGGCGGCTGCGGACGCCGGGTTTACCAAGCTGGCACAATGGGTTCACGCACGCAATTTGCTTTTCGGACTCCACATCGTGCGAGGCATTCCGCGCGAGGCGGTCGATAAGAACGTTCCGATTGCCGGGTCACGTTTTCACGCTGCGGAGGCCGCTGATAAGAGCGATACGTGCAAATGGAATTCGGATAATTACGGCGTTGCCGCAAATGCAGCGGGCCAGGCTTATTACGACTCATTAGCAGCGCTGTATGCAGGCTGGGGTGTCGATTTTGTAAAGATAGACTGCATTTCTTCCCCGTACCGCGGCAACGAGATCAGAATGTTCAGCGAAGCGCTGCGCAAAACCAAGCGCCCGATTATTCTAAGCCTTTCGCCTGGACCAACGCCCATCGACAAGATTGCCGAACTGCGCGAGTACGCGCAGATGTGGAGAATTTCGGGGGACGTTTGGGATCACTGGCTGCAGTGGCCGAACCAGAATTGGTCACAGGGTGTATTGGCGCAATTCGATACGGCGGCGAAGTGGGGGTCGCTGGTTGAGGCGGGACATTGGCCTGACGCTGACATGCTGCCCTTGGGATATCTAGGACCGCGGCCCGGTCAAGGAAAGGCGCGCCAGAGCGCGCTGACACAAGATGAGGCACGCACCTTGATGACGTTATGGTGCATCTTTCGATCGCCGCTGGTAATCGGCGGCAACTTGACACGACTCGACAATCAAACGCGCGCGCTTTTGACCAATGACGAAGTCCTCAACGTTAACCGAGATGGGAGCGGCGCCCGTCAAGTTCTGAATGAGGCGCAAAAGATCGTGTGGATTGCGCACTCCGGCAGAACCGGAATTGCTTACGTGGGTTTGTTCAATGTGGCTGACGGGCCGCAAACAATCGAATATCCGTTACAACCGCTCGGCGGCGTTACCTTTTCGATTCGCAACCTATGGGAGCAGAAAGATATGGGAACCGCTGATCGCGTTAAAGTGACTCTTCGGCCACACGCATCTGCGCTTTTTCGAGTGAGTGCGAACAAATAAGCGTCTAGGCCGGAAACGCCCCGATTTATTCAGGCTTTTCAGCTTCCCTGCTCATTTTTGTCCTTGCAAGGCCTGAACGAACTCATCGGCTACACTAGGGAGTTTGAGTTTGCGGTACGGGGATGTCTTTGCGGGCCGGCCCTAGCTCGGTAGCTGAGCGGTGCTTGGACCATGGAACGATCAGCCAAGCCTCCGCGCAGGCGTTGCGGGGTTAGAGAAAGACGTTGCGCTGAAACCAGCACTGTGGGTGCAACGTCAGGGGTTTTGCCCGTGGTTGGAAAGGATTCGCTAGGTAGATGATTCATCACAGGCTTCGCAGCCTGCGCATGCCTCCTTCGGCAGTCGTCTTGACAATTTGTTCAGTGTTCGCTCTTGGTCGCGGCGCGTCGGCTCGTGCACTCGACGGCGAACCGCTGTCCGCACAGACGTCTGCGCAATCGTCCACCCAACAGCAGCCGCCAACCACGCAGCAGCAGCCTCCGGCACAGCCGCCGTCTCCGGCGCAACAGCAGCAGAACCCGCAACAAAAACCTCCCACGCAGCCGCCGCAGCAACGTCCGCCAAATCCTTTCGAGAATGTTCCTACCGCCCCAGAGCGCCAGCCGCAGCCTCAGCAACCAGCGAATATTCAGGAAGCGAAACCCGCGCCCGTCGGCGCCAACATTATTGAAGCGGTGGATTTCCGCGGCCAAAGGAAGGTGCCGCAGGATACTCTTCGCGCGCTTATCTACACGAAAAAGGGCGATGTCTACGATGAAGAAGCCATCCACCGGGACTTCATCGCTCTCTGGAACACCGGGCGTTTCGATGACATTCGGGTGGAAAAGGAGACCGGTCCCAATGGCGGCATCATTCTGCGCTTTGTTGTTACTGAGCGCCGCACAGTACATACCATCGACTACACCGGCAATAAGTCGATCAGCAAGTCCGAAATTTTAGATCGCTTCAAAGACCGTAAGGTGAACCTCAGCCCTGAATCGCAATACGATCCCGGCAAGGTGCAGCGCGCGAAAAACGTCTTGCAGGAATATGAGGCTGAGCGCGGGCATCAGTACGCCACTGTGACTCCGCAGATTCGGCAAGTGCCGCCAGGCGGCGTCGACGTTACGTTTGCCATTGACGAGGGTCCAAAGGTCAAAGTGGGCCACATCATCATTGACGGAAATCACGCTCTCAGCAGCCGCGAAGTGATTCGCGCGATGAAGAATCTGAAGCCCATTGGTATTCCGCACTCGCTTCTGTTCGAAAATCTCTTTGCGCGTACGTATGACTCGACCAAACTTGACGAGGATTCTGAACGTATTCGCCAGATGTATCAGTCGAGAGGCTATTTTGAAGCGCGCGTAATTAATCATTCGGAAAAGATTTACGATGTCTACGGCCACGGAATAAAGATTCCGTTAATCAATCCGCAGAAGCCCGGCAAGCATGTTGACGTCACCATGTTTGTGAGGGAGGGCGATAAGTTTTATCTGCGCAATTTCAATTTTGTAGGCATGAAGTTGTTCCGCACGCCTGACCTGATCGCCCGTTCCGTATTCAAGATGGGTCCCGGGGATGTCTTCTCTACCGAGAAGCTGCAGAAAGGCCTCGACGATCTTCGCAAGCTTTACGGCAACTTCGGCTACATAGATTTCGTACCTTCACCTGATCCCGAAGTGGTTCCCGGTAAGGACCAGGTCGACCTCACCGTAGATGTGGACGAGGGCCATCAGTTTTTCGTTCGCCGCATCGATTTCCAGGGCAATAATACGACGCGAGATCGCGTTATTCGCCGCGAACTGCAGGTGAATGAAGGCGATCTCTATAGCCAACAGTTGCTCGACGCCAGTATCCTGCGGCTGAATCAGCTCGGCTATTTTGATCCGCTCAAACCCGAAGACGCCTGGACCATCACTCGCGACACCAAGACCAACACAGTTGATCTTCTGCTGAAACTGAAGGAGCGCGGCAAAAACTCGATTCAGCTAAACGGAGGCGTATCCGGAATCTCGGGTAGCTTCATCGGCTTTTCGTATTCAACGAACAACTTCCTTGGCTTGGGCGAGACGCTCAGCTTAGGCGCGCAGATTGGAACACTGCTCGATAACATCACATTCGGCTTTACCGAGCCATATTTATTCAATAAACCTGTACAAGCTGGTTTCACGCTGTTCTATCAGCGCTATAGCTATGACCAGGGTCAGCAGGCTTCCATCCTGGCAGGCCAGAATCTCATTTCCTATTACAACCAGTTGGGTTCTTATGGCTGCCCGACAGGCGTAACGGCTGCAACCTTCTGAACTACGTTACGGACGGCCGCGGTTTTACCGCCTTCGCCAGCTACGCGCTCCGGCGCAGTTTCGCCCGGCTCGGGCTGAGCTATGGATATAGTATTCAAACTTTGAAGCCGTTGACGACCGCTGCCACCAATTACTTCAACTACCTCGATTTTGAAGGGGTGGGAGGGCCAAACTCGCTAAGCGGTATTCGCACCAGCACCGTAACGCCCACTTACGCCTACAACACCGTTAATCACCCCATCATCCCAACGCGCGGTCTACGCATCAGCATGTCGACAGGGTTCTCCGGAAGCGTTTTGGGCGGGAACGTGAACACGGTACAGCCGGCCATAGATGTGGCCTATTTCCGGCGCGGCATTTTCAGAAGTAACGTAATGGGCTTCCATGTGAATGCCCGTTTCATCGCAGGTTTCGGCGGCAAGGTAGCGCCTCCCTACAGCCGCTACTATATGGGCGGCGAAGATGACATCCGCGGCTTTGACATTCTTACTATCAGCCCTATCGCTTTCATCCCTACGGACACCACCATAAATGTGTTGAATGCCGACGGCACTCCAAAGGTCACGCCGGTAATCAACTCGGACGGTTCCAGGAGCTTCAACCCTGTGGTCCAGACCATCCCGGTGTATCAGTTGATTCTGCCTGGGGGCGATACCGCAACTGTATTCAATTACGAGTACCGCATCCCCATCGTCGGCCCCATCACGCTCGCGCCATTCATAGACGCTGGTATGGACCGTCTCACGCTGCCTAACCAGTTGGGCCTCAATCCTGAGCGGGTCCAGACATTGAACGCCGAGTTCCCGCAGGCCGACTTCAACCCCCGGGCCGTCATCGCGCCGGGCACACAAAAGCCGCGCGTGTCGGTTGGGCTGGAACTTCAAGTACTCATGCCTGTTGTCAACGCACCATTCCGGCTCTACTGGGCGTACAATTTAAGTTACGTCAATACGAATCTGCAGCCCCCAGTGGTGGCAGACCGGTCGTTCTTCCCGAACGCTGCGACGTACCAGAGCGCTCTGTCGGCGTTCGGACAATCGATACCATACGATGAACGTAGGTCGATTTTCCGTTTCTCCATCGGGCGCACCTTCTAGCGTCATGCCCATCGGGTAGCCAAGAAACATAATTTGTGACGATAATAGAGAATCACGGAAGGAATAAGGAAGTAGATGGTTAGAAGAAGTATCATTGCGTCTCTAGCGGCTCTGTTTTGCACGGCCATTGGCGCATTCGCGCAACAAGCGCCGACGAAGGTCGGTGTCATCAGCATTCAGGGAGCGATCGTCGGCACCAAGGACGGTCAAAAGGCATCCCAGGAACTCGACAGCAAATTCGTCCCTAAGAAGAAGGATTTCGACGCTCGCCAGAACGAGATCGCTCAGTTGCAGGACCAGTACAACAAAGGCGGCAATTTAATGAGCGACGATAAGCGGAATCAGCTTGCCCGCGAGATCGATGAAAAGAAGAAGCGTCTCGAGCGTGACACCCAGGATGCCCAGGAAGAACTTCAAGGCGAGCAGCAGAAAGTTCTGCAGAGTCTCGGACAACGCATGATGGCCGTAATCGAGAAGTATGCGAAAGATAACGGCTACACGATGATTCTCGACGTCAGCAACCCGAACACGCCCGTTCTTTATGCCTCGAGTGGCATCGACATCACCCAGGACATCGTGTCGTTATACGACAAGACGACCACCAACGGCGCTCCTGCTGCGACGCCCGGCACGCCTAAGCCTGGCGCGGTTGGCGGTTCAGCCTTGGCAAAGCCTACCCCTGGCGCCCACTAAGTCGTTCCTAGACTGATCAAACGTCTTCAACGCGGCGGGTATCCGGCGATACCAGCCGCACGCACTATCATGGAGGCGAAAATCCTCCTCCTATGCCTGCCAACTGGCGTAAGTACCGCAACTACATATTTGTAATCCCGCTCTGCGCGGCGGCCCTGTTTTATCAGGTCACATATTCGGTTGTTGCGGTTCGAACCACTCTGTACGAAGCTTCCGTCCCCGCCAGCCCTTTCGACTCCGATGATGGAACGGCGTACTCAGTCAGCGAAGCGGCGCAAATGGCGGGCCTTCGCAACGGCGACCGAATTCGTTCCATCGATGGAAAATCGGTCACCAATGAACGCCAATTGTTTGAAGATGTCGCCCGGCACAAGCCTGGCGACCTGCTGAGCATTACCGAAACCCCGAAGGGGCAGAGCCGCGAACGGACCTTGAAACTTCCCGTTACGGGTATTTCCACTGCGGGACCGGGCGCGGCCGGTATCGCGTTCGCAGTGGGTTTCGCTTCGGTCATGCTGTGCTGTGTTTTGATTGCTGTTTACGTCGCTCTCCGCTGCCCTTACGACAAACGCGCATTGCTCGCCTTCAGCCTGATTGTGTCTCTTGCACAAGTACTCAATCTCGCGGATTGGTATCGTTTTCCTGAGTCGCTTTGGGTTTTTGCCAGAGTTTGGAGGCTGGGCTGTGTTCTGAACTGGAGCGTGGCCATTGCTGCGTTCGGGCTTTATTTCCCGGATCAGTTCGCGTGGGACAGAGAACGGCCGTGGGCCAAATGGCTCTATTTGGGTCCGCTGATCGCCCTTAATCTGTTCATCTTGTTTTGGGGCGTAACGCCAGAATTCAGTTTTCGCGAATCTGCCGCTCTAAAGGGCGTGGCCGGCCCGCTGGATAACACTCCGTCTCTGCTTACCGCTATCTCGATCACGCTGTTTTTCATGTGCATGGGAGTGAAGTGGGGGAAAGCAATCAATGCTGATGCCAAGCGCCGTCTTCGACTACTCGAAGTTGGGGCGGCCATCGGCTTGGGCCCGGTCGGCCTTTTGCTTTTGTACGAGGTAATTAGCCGCACGCCGGACGAGGAAATACCGAAAGCTGTTCTCATTACGCTTTGCATTCTTTTTGTTGTTTTCCCACTGACGCTCGCCTATATCGTCCTCACCGACCGTGCTATGGATCTGCGCGTCGTCATTCGACAGGGTATGCAGTACACACTGGCGCGCGGCGGTTTACGCATTCTGCTGGCGCTTTTTGGCCTGCTCTTTTTTTCACTGCTTTCCTGGTTGCTGGTCAGACCCGGTGTCAGCAACACTGTCAGAGTAATCGTGTATCTTTTGGCCACCGCCGGCTTCGTTTTTGTTTTACGCCGCGCTCGCTCGCAAATGTTTGTGGTGATTGATAAGAAGTTCTTTCGAGACAGTTACAATGCTGAACTTCTTTTGGGCGAGCTAACCGAAAATGTGCGCACGTTGGTGGACGAACAGGAGTTGCTCCAGACCGTCTCTCGTCAGATTTCGGACGCGCTGCACGTCTCGCATTTTTCCGTTCTAATGAACGGGAGTAACGGCTTGGAACCCGTCTATTCGGTAGGTCTTGCCATTCCCGAAAACATCGAACTGCCGGAGAAATCGAAAACCGTAGCGCTCCTTACCAAGTCGAAAGAGCCGTCTCCGATCTACTTCGACCGGCCGGATAACTGGATACACGATACGCCCGAGAGCGAGCACGTGGCGCTGAGAGCATTGGGCGCTCAATTACTGCTGCCGTTGAAAGCAAAAGAAAGACTCCTGGGGATGTTCTGTCTCGGCCCCAAGCTGAGCGACGAGCCATTCTCGAAAACCGACATTAACCTGCTGCGCTCGGTTGCCCTTCAAACTGGACTCGCGCTCGATAACAGCCGGCTGACAAAGGCCTTCGCGCAGGAGGTTGCTCAGCGTGAACTTCTCAACCGTGAAATTGAAATTGCGCGCGAAGTGCAGGAACGCCTCTTCCCGCAACATCTTCCCGCAATTGCGGGGATTGACTATTCGGGCTCCTGCCGGCCCGCTCTGGGCGTTGGTGGTGATTACTACGACTTTCTTATGCTGCCTAACGGCGATCTCGGCGTGGCTATCGGCGATGTGTCCGGCAAAGGCATTGCTGCAGCGCTTCTGATGGCATCGCTACAGGCGTCTTTGCGCGGTCAGGCGCTGACCGGCTTAACGAATCTTGCGCTTCTCATGAGCAATGTAAACCGGCTAATCTTTGAGGCCACTCCGTCCAATCGCTATGCAACCTTCTTCTACGGCCAATATAGCCGCGGTACGCGCTGTTTCCGATACGTAAACGCAGGTCACAACCCACCGTTCGTGTTGCGCAAGGCAGTCGATCGCACGATACAGGTTATTAGACTGGACACCGGCGGCCCGGTGGTCGGCTTGTTCCCCGAAACTCCTTACCAGCAAGGCTCACTTACTCTAGAGCATGGCGATGTCTTCGTGGGCTTTACCGACGGAATCAGCGAAGCCATGAACGGCGCGGAAGAGGAGTGGGGCGAGGAGCACCTGATTCATTGTGTAGCGCGGCACGTCAACAACACGGCTGCCGAAATGATTCCTCGGCTTATGGCCGATGCCGACCGTTTCGTCGACGGCGCTCCTCAGCACGACGATATGACACTCGTAATCGTCAAAATGCAGCCCGAAGCGATCGCTGCTCCGGTGGCCGCTTAGCCAAGATATTGCACTTCCACGTAAGTGCCGAGTCTTGCGTTGTAAGCGATGTACCAGCCCGGATGATCCGGATCGTCATAGATCACGATGGGATCTGAGTTCCACAACCAGTCGTTCACGTATCCGTATTCCCATGGCGCGACGCTCCAATACCAGTTGTTAAACCAAAAACGGTTCGGGCCACCGCCGGCCAAGTGCCATTCATGTCCTGGCCCAAATCCTCCGCCGAAGTGTCCGTGGGCCCAAGGATGGTCCAGGTGAAAACGTGGATCATTCGCCGCCGCGTGTCCAACCCACTGATCGTTTCGAGCATCTACGTGAGGTGCATTCGGATGGCCGGGCTGATCGCGAAAGTTCTCGTGCTGCTGGCCACCTGGCGGCGTCCCTCGATTCTCCGTGTGTTGTATGGCCGCAGAGGGTTCACCGCCGCGGCGCTCCGGTCCCCGCGCCGGAACATGCCCGCCGCCTACCTCGCCATGGGATGTAGCTCCATGTTGGTCACCCCGCTGATCGCCCCGGTGTTCTTGTCCAGCTGCCAACAGGCCCATGCTTAAAAAGCAGGCCGCACAAACTACTGGTAGTTTCCTCATGCTTGAAAGACGTCCTAGCAAGCGGCAAACGAAACCAGGCACTTCTACTAGCTGCGCCAGCGAGCCGGAAAAAACATATAAATTGGGTGATGATATACATCGGAAATCGGCTTAAAGCGAGCCGTTTACCTGCCCACTAGACGACACTTTCTGGCAACCCCGGCTATTGTGAGTTTTCCGCGCCTCCTCCGTGCCGCCGAGGTCTTCGATTTAGGAGCGGTTGAGCGCCCGCGAGTTCTGCGGCTTGCCAATAGATTTCTCAAGGGGCGGCCAGTCACCATCACGGCCTCACGCAGCCCGCGTAGCGTGGGCGGTCTCCACGACTATTTCTCTGAAGGCGACTATTGGTGGCCCGATCCGAAAAATCCCGATGCTCCCTATATGCAACGCGACGGCGAAACTAATCCCGGCAACTTCGTTGCTCATCGGGAGGCTCTCATACGGCTAAGCGTGCAAGCCCCTGCATTGTGCGCCGCTTGGGTGCTCACCAAACAGCGCAAATATGCCGATCGCGCCGCCGACCATCTGCGCGCCTGGTTTCTTAATCCGGCCACGCTTATGAATCCAAACCTGCAATTCGCGCAAGCCATTCATGGCCGAACGACCGGGCGGGGAACGGGTATGATCGATACACTGCAGTTGATCGATGTCGTGCGCGGCGCAGCGGCAATCGATTTTTCCGGCGCTCTGTCCAAATTCGAGCGGCAGGGCATCCGCAAGTGGTTCGCAGATTATCTGCTTTGGATGAGCAGGTCCAAGAACGGTATCGAGGAACGTAATGCTAAGAACAACCACGGAACCTGCTGGGTTTTGCAGGCGGCCGTCTTCGCAGGATATACCGGCAATTCCGAGGTCCAGAATTACTGCCGGAATCGATTCAAGACAGTTCTAATTCCGAATCAAGTGGCACCGAACGGCAGCTTCCCTCAAGAATTGCGACGCACTAAACCATATAGCTATTCGCTATTCAATCTGGAGGCGATGTCCGCCATTTGCCAGGCGCTCTCGACGGCGGACGACGACCTCTGGACGTTCGCTGTACCCGATGGCCGCTCGATAGCCAAGGCCGAGGCCTTCATGTTTCCCTTTATCGCGGACAAATCTAAATGGCCCTATTCACCTGATGTGATGTACTTCGATCAGTGGCCGTTGCGCGAGCAAAGCTTGTTGTTCGCCGGCCTTGCGCTGAACAAGCCTGCGTATCTGGATCTCTGGCGTAAGCTCAACGAAGACCCGAGCGTCGAAGAGGCCATTCGCAACTATCCCATTCGCCAGCCGGTGTTGTGGATGAATCCGACAATTGATCGGGATACTTTACTCTCCTAGGCAGCTCGCGGCCGTGACTTCCTAGGCCAGTGCCAGATTAACGTTCTCAATCGCTTCATCGATCTCGGCCGTGTTCTTATAGCCAACCGTTACCGCTGTGACGCCCGCGTGACGGAAAGCGAATCGCATGGCCGCCTGCCGGTCTTCACGCTTTGTAAACGAGCCCTCGCCGACCAGCTTCATGCTGATCACGCCCATGCCATCGGCGCGTACCTGCTTCACGTGCTCCACAACTTCGTCCACGTTGCCCAGCCCTGGCGTGTTGTAATCCTCCGCGTCCATATGCACGCCTTTATGGTTCATACGGATCATTGCGATCTGAAGGAACTTGTTGTCCGGGCACTGCCGCAGCGCTGGTAAGCCATGCACGGATGCGCCACGCCCGAGTATTGCCTTCTTCGATTGCATCGCCAGAATCGCCTCTTCCCACGGCTCCGACTCTGCCGGCCAGTCCGCCGCGTGTTGCCAATGCAGCAGCATTACATCGAAGTAGTCCGTATTCGCCAATTTGCGCAACTCGTCGATCTTCTGTTGCGGCGGCGCATCCCCATGCGTCGTGATCTTCGACATAAGTGCATAGCTGTCGCGCGGTATGCCCTTCAATGCCACGCCCAGCATCCGATGCATGTCGCCATAAGATTCGGCCGTTTCAAAAAAACGAACGCCGTGGTCGTAAGCGTAGCGCACCAGGCGCGTAAACCCGTCCTGCCCCAGATCGCGTTGCGCCTCTCCGCTGAAAGTTCCCGTGCCGAAGGCTAGGCGGGTGACCTTGACGCCAGATTTTCCCAGCGTCACCCAATCCGTTGCCGCTCGACCGGCAGTTGTTTGCGCGCCCAAACCCCGGCCGGCTGTCCGCGCAGCCAAAGTTCCGGATGCGGCCAGCGCACCCGCGGCTAAACCGGTCTTCAAGAAACCACGTCTGGAGCAGTACCCCATCTTGCTTCCTCCAACGCCCGAATCTTAGCACCAATTCAGCTGTTTTGTTCCGGAGTTTCTTTGGGCAAGGGGAATGAGAGTTTGACCGTGACGCCTCCGTCACTGCCGTTCCCGGCTTCCACTTTCCCCCGCAATTGCCGCGTCAATAGACGAACCACGTGAAACCCTACGGTTTCAGCCGTCGATAGCTCGATCCCTGGAGGCAATCCGATTCCATTGTCGGCAACCGTCAATTCGCAGTATTCCAGTTCATCATTCTGCGATTGGGCACTGTATCTTAGCTGTACCGAAATCGTCCCTGTGCGATTCCCTGGAAAGCCGTGCCGGAATGCATTGGAAAGCAGCTCATTGCCGATTAGGGCCAGCGGCAAGGCGGAATTGATATCCAAGGCTAAATCCGAAAGGGAAAGCTCTAGCCGCACGCGGGAGTTCATTTCATAGAAGTCCTCCAGATCGCCGGTCAGTCTTTTCAGATATTCATTGAAGAGAATTGCGGAGAAATCTTCCAGGCCGAAAAGCGGCTCGTGCAGGTTTGCCACCGCCCGCACCCGATTCTGCATCTGCTGGAGCGCAGTACGCACTTCCAGGTTTGCGGTGTGCCGCGCTTGCAAGCTGAAAATACTGATGATTGCCTGTAGATTACCTTTTATGCGGTGGTGCATTTCCGAGACGACCGCCGCGTGTTCGTCGTAAGAAACGCCGGCCCGTTCTCGCGCTGCAATCGCTGGCTCTGCCATGCTAATGCTCGCCTAGTTTGACCCGAGATCTAATGGTTTTGGTTCATCTTTCATTTATTCCGGCTAAACTCCCAGTCGATCAAGGCGCGCCGTTTACAACAAACAGCGGGGCTTCGGCCGGGCAAGCCGTCCCTCTAAGCGGGCTTTGCGATGCGCCAAGGCCGGAGTCGGATCGAACGATAGCGCTTGGTTCGCGAATTCCAGTGCGATTGCAAAATTGCGTTCTCCGTGCTCGTAATACTTCGCGAGTTCTTCGAGCGCGAGCGAGCGATAGTCATTGCGGCATCCGGCAAGCTCAGTGAGCAGATTCAGCGCGGCATGTGGCCGGCCCAGTTTTTTTTCGAGCAGTGCAATATCCCAGAGCGCTCGAAACAGAACCCGGTCAGGCAAACCGGCATCGACAGCGCGCTTTAATAGCTCCAGTCCTCGTTCGGGTTCTTTCGCCGCAACGAGCCAGCGCGCGATGCCGGACAAATCCTCGCCGCGCCGCACCCCAAGACGAGCTAGCGCGTCGCAATCGGTGTGCCGGAACGCGGCTGGCACGATGGCCGTCAGGCAGGCGAGCGTCAGGATATCGATGGCATTGTGATGGAAAATCGGCATCAAAGTGTGCGCTTCGCGCGAACGAAGATACTCGAAATAAACGTAGGGGATCATCTCGCCCGGCAAATCGCCATCGCGGTGAAATCCGAGTATCTTTTGTTCCAGTTCTATCAGCCGACAGCTTTCGAGGCGAATCTTCCATAACCGGCGCGCCCCGTGGAGCAGATCGAGATGCGCGAGCCGGCCGAAGGGAGACGGGCGCCGGCACATCCGATAGCGCGTTTCGAGCAGCGGCTGATCGTACGTCTTGCCGTTGTACGTGATGAGCACATCAAAGGCGCTTAGATGTTCTTCCAGCGCGGCTAACAGACTTGCTTCTTCGGAATATTCGCGCATGAAGAACTGGCGGAGAAAGAACCCTTTAGGGGTGATGCGCCCGACTCCGATCAGGAACGCATGCGTCCCTGATCCGCCGGCCAGTCCAGTTGTCTCGGTGTCGAGAAAAGCCCAGCGTCCGCACTGCGAAGCAGGGATTTCGCCCTCGCCTATCGCGTCCATCAGATCAGAGGGCAGCTCCGCAAGACCTCCGATATCAGCGGCCCCGTGCTGCTTGTGAGCAGGAAAGAGCCGTTCGGTTTGAAAATGTTCGCCGAATCGATTCTGAACCACTTCGCCATCGGCCCATTCTTCGATTTGCGATCTAATCGGCTCCGGCACTGGCCCCCTGTGGCTTTGGCGGATTTGCAAAACGGCGTTGTGTAAACCTGAGATCGATATCGGCGATCCGCTGTTTGAGCCGGGCGAGCTGTTCGTCAGTGTTGAGCACGTACGCTTCTTCGCTATTTCTTTGCCATTATAACGACAATGCTGAAACTTCGAATTTTACTGTCCCTCTGCTTGCCGCTAGCGGCATTCGGGCAATTCGACATCAAATCCCAATACACAAAACATGAGTACAAGATCGCGATGCGGGATGGCGTGCACCTGTTCACGGCAGTGTACGTCCCGAACGATGCGTCGTCCTCGCGGAAGTACCCGTTTCTGATGACGCGAACACCTTACGGCGTTGCACCGTACGGCGAGGACAAGTATCCGCGCCAGCTTGGGCCGGGCGCAAAGTTCGCCGAGGATGGCTTCATTTTTGTCTATCAGGATGTCCGCGGCCGCAATATGTCGGAAGGCACGTTTGTCGAAATGCGTCCGGAGCCCGATCATTTGGCTGGAAAAGAAGTCGATGAAGCGACCGATACGTACGACACCGTTGAATGGCTGCTGAAAAACGTGCCGAACAACAACGGCCGCGCGGGACTGGTGGGTACGTCGTACCCCGGATTCTATACCGATACGGGCACTATCAATGCGCATCCCGCGCTGGTGGCTGCTTCGCCCCAAGCGCCTATGTCAGATATCTACATGGGCGACGACGCCTACCACAATGGTGCATTCTTCCTGATTGCCAACTTCAGCTTCTACACCGAATTCGGAAAACAGAACAACCCGGAGGTCCCGGAGCGCGGGAAACCATTCGACTACGGTACAAACGACGGATATCAGTTCTACTTGAACATGGGGCCACTGGTTAACTCGGACGAAAAGTACTTTCACTTTAAAAACCCGTTCTGGACGGATTGCTACACGCACACGACATACGACGAGTTTTGGCAGAGCCGCAATGTCCTGCCTCATCTCACTCACATCAAACCAGCGATTCTGGTTGTCGGAGGATGGTTCGATGCTGAGGATCTTTCGGGTACTCTGAAGACATTCCGTGCCATTGGCAAGCAGTCGCCTGATACGCCGGACACTCTGGTGATGGGGCCTTGGGTTCATGGCGGCTGGAACCGTTTACCCGGCGACAAATTGGGTGATCTAACGTTCGGATCTAACAATTCGGGCTTCTTTCAAGACGAGATTGAGCTGCCCTTCTTCCGGCAGCATCTTAAAGAAACCGGAGCATCAGCCTTGCCCAAAGCTTACGTCTTTGAAACGGGCAAAAATGTTTGGCGCAAAGAGGAGCAGTGGCCGCCCGCGGGCGTAACGACGCGAAACCTGTATTTCCAAGCGGACGGCAAGCTGAGCTTTGTGCCGCCTTCGCAAAGCTCAGGCTTCGACGAGTACGTGAGCGACCCGGCGAATCCCGTGCCTTTTTACAGCAAGCCCACGCTAGGGATGGCACGGGAATATATGGATGGCGATCAGCGCTTCGCACAAAGCCGTGCGGACGTCCTTACCTATGAGACGGAGCCATTGACCGAAGACCTGGCGGTGGCAGGCCCTATCGCGCCGGCTTTGTTCGTTTCCACGAGTGGCACCGATTCCGATTTTGTTGTGAAGCTGATTGATGTTTACCCGGATACGGCCGGCGATTCAACCAGCGGCTATGAGCAACTGGTTCGAGGCGAACCGTTCAGAGGGAAGTTCCGCAACAGCTTTGAACATCCCGAGCCGTTCAAACCCGGCGAAGTGGCGCAGATTCAGTTCGCGATGCCCGACATCTATCACTGCTTCCAGAAAGGTCATCGCATCATGGTTCAGGTGCAGAGTTCCTGGTTCCCGCTGGCAGACCGAAATCCGCAAACATTCACCGATATTCCGAACGCCAAACCGGCGGATTTCCAGAAGGCCACCGAGCGGCTCTATCGCTCAAGCGATCATGCTTCGTTCATTGCGCTAGGAGTTCAGTAATTGCGAAGCGTCCTGCATTACACCTGGATTGCTGTCGTAATTGCGGCACTGTATGTGGCCTGGGTCTTCTACGCCAGACACGAGCGGCAGAAGGCGGCCGAGGCTGCGCTGGCGAGGCAAAAACAGGAGCAGGCGGAAAGGGTAAATAAGCTGATTTTCGGCTCAGGTGAGATTCAATTCACGACCTTGAGCGCTGACACAGGAGTTCTGCGGCGTGGACAGAGTACCGAACTCTGCTACGGGGTCGTCAACGCTATCCGGGTGGAGATTGATCCGCCTATCGAGCAGGCGAAGCCGACTTATCGCCATTGCATCGAGATCGCGCCGGCGAAGACGACCACTTACACCATCAAGGCGACGGATGCCAAAGGTAACACGAAATCAGAGTCGCTCACGGTGCAAGTCAAGTGAACCAGGCGAGGTAAAGGAAGGAGCTTCGCGCCAACCCCAGCGCCCAATCGCGAAGCATCCTTCCGGAGCGCTTCCGGGTTAGCGCCGGCGGCCCCAGTGACCTCTCGCCCAGTAGCGGCCGTGTGGTCCATAAGACCAGCCGCCGCCAATCCAGACCTCCCCGAGAGGCGCAGGTCCAACGTATTCGTCCGCGTATGGAGCGGCGTATGGATCAGCGGCATACGGTGCCGGAGCAGAGTACGCGTATGGATCGACATACGGCTCAGCAGCAGAGTAGGCGTATGGATCGACATACGGCGTCGGAGCAACATAACCGGAATAGTAGCTGGGCCCGGCGCCTAGATAAACACCGCCGCCACCATACCCGTAGCTTCCGCGATAATAACCGCGATCGCCGCCGCGATACGCTTCGTGGTAACCGCCGCGATCACCGCCACGATAGTTTTCGTGATAGCCGCCCCGATGATCGCCGCGGGATCCGTGATCTCTGCCGTCGGCAGCAAAAGCAGCCGAGGAAATCGCCAGCAAGCCGGCAAGCGCGAAAGCAAATTTGTTTTTCATTTGCAACTCCTGCCTATACAACGCTTCCCGCGGTGCAAACGGTGCCTGCTTCACGTATGTTTAATGGGTCATCCCGTTGCGCAGGGATGGTTGTTTTCAGCCAGCGGTCTTTTTTCACCAGCCCAGAAAAAGCGCCCTGAACGGCGATGCGGTAAACACGACTATAACGGGTGCAGGGATCGGCTATCTTGGAAGGTACGGAAAGGTGGCCGAGCGGTTGAAGGCACCGGTCTTGAAAACCGGCAACGGGGGAACTCGTTCGTGGGTTCGAATCCCACCCTTTCCGCCAGAAAATCTATCCCGTAATCGCGGGTTCGAGCGCCTGGTGATGATGTTCATGCGCGTCGGTGATTGCTTTATACATCTCGATCACCTCGTGCGGCTTGCCATCGAGCATCAGGTGGCCTTGATCGAGCAGAAGAGCGCGGTCGCAGTACGTCTCGATATCGCTGACATTGTGCGTCACAAAGAGAATTGTCTTCTTCGCTTCTCGGAAGCGCTTCAGACGTTCGAAGCACTTCTCCTGAAAACCCATATCGCCGACGGCCAGAATCTCATCCACCAGCAAGATGTCAGGATCGACTTCAATCGCAACTGCGAATGCCAGGCGCATGTACATGCCGGATGAATACTGTTTCACGGGTGCATCTATGAAGTCGCCAATCTCCGCAAACTCGATAATGCTTTGCTCGCGCTCCTTCATCTGGCGTTTGGAATAGCCGAGCAGAAGACCGTTCATTAGCACGTTTTCGCGCCCGGTTAGCTCGGAGTGAAAACCAGCGCCGAGTTCGATCATGGGCGCGATCGTTCCGTTCACCGTCACATGCCCTAAAGTCGGACGGTAGACGCCAGCCACCACCTTTAGCAGCGTGCTTTTTCCTGAGCCGTTCCGTCCGACGATGCCGACCATTTCGCCCCGGCCAACCTGGAGAGAAACGTTCTTCACTGCGTCAAAGTCGTGGACCTGGATTTCGTGACGAAAGAATTTTGCGAACAGCGCGCGAATGCTGTCGGGCCGCTCCTGAAATACGCGAAAGCGCTGAGTTACGTTCTCGACGCTGATTGCAGTGGGATCGCGCTGCATTCCGCTATACATAATAGACAAACTGATCTTGGGTCTTTCGAAAAACGGCGTAGCCAATTACCAGCGCTATCAGCCCACACAGGAAAGAAGCGCCAATAGATTGGGCCGAGGGCAGCTCTCCCTTGTAAACTCCCATTCGGAAGCCATTCAGAGCGAAAATCAGCGGGTTCAGTTTGAATAGCCATTGATATTTTCCGAACATCTCGATGGGATAGATGATCGGCGTGACGTAAAACCAGATCTGCAGAATGATTTGCAGGATGTGCGACACATCCCGGAAATACACGTTCAAGGCCGCGAAAAAGAATGTAGCTCCTAAGGTGAGCATTGTCAACGCCAGAAGCGGTACCGGCAAATAAAGCCAGGTCACGTAAAAAGGATGGCGCAGCACCAGCACGATAAAGACCAGCGAGATCATCGACAGAAAGAAATTGATCATGTTCGACGTCAGGGCCGCTACGGGAAAAACCAGCTTGGGCACTCGAACTTTCTTGATCAAGTCTGCATTTCCGACTATGGAATCGGCGGCGTACGAAAGGGATTGTGAAAAAAACGTCCAGGGCAGCAACACGCTAATCAGAAACACCGCGTAATGCGGTATTGGAATTCGCATCACGGTTGAGAACACGAGCGCCAGCACAATCATCTGAAGCAAGGGATTGAGGAGGGCCCAAAGAAAGCCTAAGAACGAACGCTTGTACCGGATCTTCAACTCTTTCAAGGCGAGCGCCCAAATGAGTTCACGGTAGCGATAAGTATCGCGAAATAGATCGATCATTACTTCTTGGTTACGAGCGGTGTACTCCAGCGGACAATGAGGTGGGCGGTCAACCGTCAACCTATTGTAGCCAAAGGGGCCCGCTGTTCTTCATCTCCCAGTTCCTCTATCATGTAGGTTCGGGAAGAGTTGGGTGAATCTTAGCGTTTCCGCCCGATCCCAGTTCAATGAAAGTTTCCATCATCATCCCAGCGGCCGGGCTCGGCACGCGCATGGGTCGTAGCGCGCCGGAGAAGGCGGGCATCAGCAGAAAGCAATTCATGCTGCTGAACAATTCGCCGATCCTCATCCACACCATTCGGAAGTTTGCCAGTTCACCCTTGGTCAATGAGATTATCGTCGCTCTCCGTCAGGAAGACGAGGAGTGGGCGAATGAGCTGTTTCGAAGAGAAGTGCCAACCCAGACTGTTCGAACGGTAATCGGCGGGGAAACGCGCCAGCAGTCTGTTGAGAACGCTTTGGCGCGAGTGAGCGAAGATACGGAACTGGTGGCTGTCCACGACGCTGTGCGGCCTTTCGTTGAACGGGAAATTATCGATAGAGTGATTCACGAGGCGGCTGAAACGGGCGCGGCCATTGTAGGAATCGTGCCGGTTGATACGGTCAAGCAGGTGCATCGGAATAAAGTGCGTGCCACGCTCCCGCGCGAACGGCTAATCCTGACCCAGACTCCGCAAGTTTTTCGGCTCGACCTTTTGCGTCGGGCTTTCGAAAAGGCTCGAGAGGACCTGTTTCTCGGGACGGATGAATCTTCGCTGGTCGAGCGGCTGGAACAAGTAGAAGTTTCGGTGGTGTTGGGTACTGACCGGAATATCAAGATCACCAAGCCGAGTGATATGGAACTCGCGAGGCTTTATCTCGCGCTCGAAAATTCGGCGATCGGAGTGAGTTAGATCGCATGGCTGGTTCAATCCCCCCTGTTCGCATTGGCCAGGGCTGGGACACGCATCGGCTGGTGGCCGGTCGTCCGCTGATTCTCGGCGGCGTTGAGATACCAAGTGAAATCGGGCTGAGCGGACATTCCGATGCGGACGTGCTTTTTCACGCCGTAACAGATGCCGTTCTGGGAGCTCTTGCACTGGGGGACATCGGTATGCATTTCCCTGACACGGCTCCCGAATGGAAGGACGCTCGCAAGCATTCAGTTCCTGCAGCATGCCTTGGATTTAGCCATAAACCGTGGTTATTCGCTAGCGAATGTGGATTCGACAATTCTGCTGGAGCAGCCAAAGCTGAAGAACTTCCGGGCCGCGATTCGTGAAAATCTTTCGCGCGCGGTGGGGTTACCGCTCGATTGTGTGAGCGTGAAATTTAAGACGGGCGAGAAGGTTGGGCCTGTCGGGCAAGGTTTGTCGTGCGAAGCCCAAGCCGCAGTTCTGCTAGCCTTCACGCCAAAATAGTTCCGAGTAGCGAGAGAGATGCAAATTCGTTTGGTTGTGCTGATGTTGCGGATCGCAATAACGGCGTGCCTTGTGTTTGCTGCTTACCAATGCCTTGTGTTTGCGCGTGCTTCCTTTCTTTACGGCCAGGACACGGCGACTTCCGTACCGGAGGCGCTCGCCCTCGCGCCATCCAATGGTTCCTACGCTGCCCGGCTAGCGGCATGGCAGCCCCAAAGAAAAGAAGAACTCCTGAGCAAAGCCGTAAGCTTGAATCCGTTCGATGTCGACTCCTGGATACAGCTAGGTCTTAACGCCGAATTACAAAACGGGGATGCTCAAGCGGCTGAGCGCTATTATCTGCGCGCGGCGGAAGTCGACAAGATGTTCCGTCCCCGCTGGACACTTACTAACTTCTACTTCCGGCAGCAAAGGGCATCGGAGTTTTTCCACTGGGCACGCGCCACTCTGGAAATCACGCCCTATCAGGCGGAACCAGTGTTCGCGCAGATGTGGCTGATGAGCTCGGACGCGGCGAAGCTTTCGAACTTCATTCCCAACAAGCCCAGCATTCTTCTTCAGTACGCGTTGTACCTGCAAAAAGAAAATCAATTCCATGCCATTCCTCCCGTGATTCGGTTGTTGACGGCGAGTGTAAAGGCGCGCGAAGCCCACTCCTACGGCCGCGACGATCTGATTGGGCCCATGGAGGACCGGCTGCTTTCGGCAGGCGAATTTGATCCAGCATTACGGATCTGGACGGCATTGTGCAATGCGCAGTGGTTGCCTTACCCTGCTCCTGCGCAGTCTAATCCAGTTACG
Source organism: Terriglobia bacterium (assembly GCA_963846025.1). Classification (GTDB taxonomy): domain Bacteria; phylum Acidobacteriota; class Terriglobia; order Bryobacterales; family Bryobacteraceae; genus Bog-105. Next base: position 309,601 of record CAWJUG010000001.1, read on the forward strand.
AACGGGGATTTTCGTAAGCCATTTTTTGGCCACGGATTCGATTGGGCGACTGGGAATACGAATGGTGTTTCCATCTCACAAAATCCGGAGGAAGGCATGGTCCGCTTCGCCTTCAGTGGCGATGAGCCCGATCAGCAGGGATTGCTCCGGCAGTTCATCGCTCTCGAACCGGCAAAACGTTATCGCTTGGAATGGAGAGCCGAAGCCGATGGGATCAGAGCTCCCAGTGGGCTGACTTGGCACATCTTTTCCGCCGCAAAAAATACAGCACCTCGTGATTCGCAAAGCAACGATCTGCTGTCATCTCCTTCGCCGCACTGGGATTTCACGAATGGCAGTGTTGATGGGGCTGTACTGGCCCTGGCGTATACTAGGCCGCTGGGTAGTACTCGTGCAACAGGAGCTATCACGCTCCGCTCTGTATCTCTGAAGGAAGACGATCAACCGCACGAAAAGGAATAAGAACCAATCTTTTCGGGAAAGGTCCTTTTTTGAGTGCTAGAGTGCCCTATTTGTGAAAGCAATAACGTACGAGTTTCCTTCAATAAGCCTGCGTGGGAATTTGTATTCCGTTGGCAAGCGCTGCAGCGATACCGCTGTCGCGAGTGCCGCAAGGTTTTCCATTACCCGCTTCGTCCGGGGGAGAACTTTGCTACGAAAGCCCGCCGTAAACGCTCCAGGCGTCGAAACCCGCAGCCGGAAATGACCCTGAGCCGCTGGCAAGGCAAGATGTTGGAAACCTTGCTCTTCCTCGCTATCGTAGTAGTGTTTTACGCTGCGTTAAAGGTCATGAAGTTTTGAAATTGGCAAATAAGAAAGTTGTCGTGTGCGGGGCGGGTGGCTTTATCGGAGGTCATTTGACCGCCGCGTTGCTGAAAAAGGGCGTGGCGTCGTTGCGTGCTGTCGATCTTAAACCCCTAAGCGAGTGGCAGCAGTGCTTCCCGGAAGCAGAGAACCTGTTGCTCGATTTGCGAGATCTTCGTGCCTGCCAACAGGCTGTAACTGGTATCGATCTGGTCTACAACTTTGCGGCGGATATGGGTGGCATGGGGTTTATCGAAAGCAATAAAGCCCTGTGCATGTTGAGCGTACTGATCAACACTCACCTGCTAGTTGCATCCCGTGATGCTGATGTGGAACGGTTTTTCTTTGCCTCTTCTGCGTGCGTCTACAACGCTGACAAACAGAAAAGCCCGAATGTCACTCCCCTAAAGGAGGAGGACGCTTATCCTGCGATGCCGGAAGATGGCTACGGTTGGGAGAAACTCTTTAGCGAGCGTATGTGCCATCACTTCGAAGAAGATTTTGGCCTCTTATGCCGGGTAGCGCGCTTCCACAATGTGTATGGTCCAGAGGGCACCTATGAGGGCGGCCGGGAAAAAGCGCCCGCCGCGATTTGCCGCAAGGTGATCCAGGCCAAGAACTCGGGCCGGCACGAAATTGAGATCTGGGGTGACGGAGGCCAGACCCGTAGCTTCACTTACATAGAAGATTGCCTGAGTGGCATTCAGCTACTGATGGAGAGTGAGGTTCGCGAGCCGCTCAACATCGGCAGCAGCGAATTGGTTTCCATCAATCAACTTGTTGATATTGTCGAAGACTTGGCCGGAGTAAAGCTCAAGCGCACGTACAATCTAGCTGCGCCAAAAGGTGTTAGTGGACGCAATAGCGATAACACAAAAATCCGCCACTATTTCGGTTGGGAGCCATTGACTCCACTTCAAACGGGAATGGCGAAGACATACCAGTGGATCGAAACCCAAATGCTTGTGCCCGCTACGAAATAAATCGCACGGCGTGCTATTTCGCCGTTACGGCGGTTGAATACTCTTCGTAAGAACCCAGGAAATCTTCAATCCGCCCGTGATCGAAGTACCAGATCCGAGTGGCGACTTCATCCACCAGATCTTCGTCATGAGTGACCAGCAGAACTGTTCCTTCAAACTTTTGGAGGGCGATATTCAATGCGTTGATTGATTCTAAATCGAGGTGATTGGTGGGCTCATCAAACACCAGAACATTCGGCTTCTGCAACATCAGCTTGCAGAAAATCAGACGGGCCGCCTCGCCGCCTGATAATGCAGCGGTTGGCTTTGTACCCTCTTCGCCCCGAAACAGCATCTGTCCAAGCAGGCCGCGTATTTCTTCTTTGGCGGCTTGCGGATCCCATTCGTGTAGCCATTCTTCAACGGTTGTGCCGTTGCGAATGCTGCTGCGATGGTCCTGAGCGAAGTAGCCGATCTGCACTTCGTGACCCCAATTCACCAGACCAGAGTCGAGGCCCGTATCCGGATCATCTACCCCGGGCGCATTGGCCAAAAGGGCCTTCAGCAACGTTGTCTTGCCAGCGCCGTTGCGACCCATTAAAGCGACCTTTTCTCCGCGTTGCAGCGCACCAGAAAAGTCTCGAATCACCGGATGGTCCGGGTAGCCTTTAGTGACGTTCTTAAACTCGAGCGCATGACGGCCGGAGGGACGCTTCATCTCGAACCGGATGAACGGGCGTTGTATGTTCGAGCGCGCTAAATCGGTGGTCTGAAGGCGCTCCACTTCCTTTTTCCTGGAAGTCACCTGGCTGGCGCGCGTACCGGCCGAAAAGCGCGCGATGAACTCGTTTAATTGCGCAATCTTCTTTTCGCGTTGCGCATTCTCCGACTCGATGCGGGCCCGCACCTGCGTCTTCTGCAAGACCATGTCGTCGTAACCGCCCGGATACGTGATGATCGTTTGATAATCGATATCCGCCGTATGCGTGCAGACGCTGTTCAGAAAATGGCGGTCGTGAGAAATGACGATCAGGGTGCCGTCGTAATGTGTCAGGAAGTTTTGCAGCCAGTGGATCGACTCGAGATCAAGATAGTTTGTCGGCTCATCCAAGAGCAAGGCATCCGGGTGACCGAAAAGCGCCTGAGCCAATAGAACCCGCACTTTTTGCCCACCCTGCAACTCGCCCATGAGCCGGTTGTGGAAGGGCTCTGATATATCCAGTCCATCGAGCAACACAGCGGCGTCGCTCTCGGCCGTGTAGCCATCCTCCTCGGAAACGATGCCCTCCAACTCTCCGAGCCGCATCCCATCTTCGTCCGTCAGTTCAGCTTTGGAGTACAGCGTTTCGCGCTCTTCCAGCGCTTTCCACAGCGGCATGTTGCCCATAATCACCGTGTCGATGACGCGATATTCGTCGAAAGCTGACTGGTCCTGGCGCAAAATGCCGACCTTTTTAGGCCGGACGATTGTTCCTTTCTGTGCTTCCAATTCACCCGAGAGAAGGTTCATGAAAGTGGATTTGCCGGCACCGTTCGGACCGGTTAAACCATATCGGCGGCCAGCCGAAAACGTTGTCGCGACCTCTTCAAACAGAATCTTGCCGCCATAGCGCATACTTACGTTGCTAACTGAAATCATGGGAGAAAAACAGGAGGGAATCTTTATTTTAGCGCAGTATACCGGGTAAACAAGCCGGAGTTACAGCAACACAGAATACAAGCGGCGCCGAGCTGCCACTCCGATAACAACTATTCCCAAGCCGAGCAGCCCAGCCGGACCCGGCTCAGCGGCTGATACCGGGGAAATCTCAACCACCATATCGTTGAAATCGAACTCGGAGGAAGGAATGCACGGGCTATTGTTCACCGTGAAAGTGCCGTCGCAGACGTTGCCATCGACGGCCCCTATATAAAATGTGGCGCCCGCTTCGAAGATTGAAAAATGTTGCAGGCTGTCGGCCGGCATCGACCCAGTGCTAGTGTTTGCCGGCGAATTCATGTAAAAGCTATAGCTCGTTTGCTGGGCATTTGTTCCGTACCCTTGAACGTTTTCAATAAAAAAGGCGTAATTCTGTCCTGACAGCAAGGCCGGCAGGGCTGCCGTGGAGCCGCTTGGCTGATTTGAGCTGAAAAGAATAGTGGGGCTGCTGATTTGAGTGCCTGTGACGTCCGTCAAATAGTAGCCAATAAAGTCAGCGCCGCCGTTGCCGCTTTTCTGGTTTGTTAGCGCCAAATCTAGCGTGAGCCGCATGGGCTGTCCTGCGCTTGAGAAGTACATGTCAGTAGGCGCAGTTAGATACGGTGTCGAAAAAAAGGGGATGCGGCCCGGCGCGTTCTGCATTCCGCACTGGCTGCCGCCTAGCAGACACCAGCCTATGTTGGCGAAGGTACCGTCGCCCGACCCGTTGTTCCAATAGTACAATCCCGGAACGTAAGAGGGGCCGCCGTATAGATAATTAGGATTCCAATTGATCAGCATTGCTCCGTTCAGCGTGTCGGCTTTAGCATCTGTGCCAAGCCCGGCTAAAGCGGCGAACAATAAGCAGGCGGCGGTGCGCCGATCAAAGGGCAGCATCCGGCGCTCCCGGCTCAAATTAATCATCATCACTCATGAAAAACGTGACGTGAAGCAGTTGCGCCTCCCGCCACGTTTAGTAGGAATCAAAGAATCGACCGGCTATATTGTCGTTTCGAAAAGCGCAGGCTCAAGCCGGATTGCGCAATTTACGTCGCAGTAATCCACCTAAGAAAACCAGGCTCAAGGCCATGAGTCCGACGGTTGCGGGCTCCGGAACTGTGGGGCTAAGGGTCACGATGAAATCGTTGTAGTCGAACTGGCTCGCGAGCTCGCACGGGGTCTTCCCCTGCAGGGACGGATCACTGCAGGCGTAACCGTCGACGTCGCCAATGATGTAGCTGCTTCCGTTCTGAAATATTGCGAAGTGCTGATCACTGTCGGGCACTCCGCTGGGTGAGCCGTTGAAGGTGCTGGAATTCGAAGCCGAATTCATGTAGAAGTAATAGCCGCTCACAAACGCTCCACCGGCCCCCTGAATATTTTCAATGTAGAAGCCGTAGTTTGTTCCGGCAGTGAGGTTTAGCCCTGCGGTTGAGCCGGTCACCGCCTGAGAAGCGCCAGGAGCGGTGCTAAAAAGTGGGACCAGGGTAGGCGCTCCGGATGGCGGAACTATGTAATAGCCGAAAACATCGTACTGTCCGGCCAATTTCTCGTCAGTAATGACGCTCGCGACCGTGAGCGTCATGGGAATGCCAGCGCTCGTTAAGGACATGTTGCTGAGGGAGGCGCCGCCTGCTCCGTAGTACAACATCGGCGCACCCGGGCTGTTTGCCATAGTGCAGGTCGCGCCCCCGCCCGTGAGGCACCAGCCGATATTGCCCTTGCTTCCATCACCGGAAAGGTTATTCCAGTACGGTGTACCCGGGGTCGGCGCGGCTCCCTGGTACAACTGAGCTTGCGTCCAGCTTAGCCAGGTACCACCACCGGTCACCGTGTCGGCCGTTACTACGCTGCACGGGAGAATGGCCAGAATGCTCGCCGCAAGGAAGAAGGACTGTCGAATCTGCATTGTGCGCATGGACCCCTGAGTCTCCAATATAGAGGAGAGTTACGTTTGTCGCCTATGCTCCTAGAGTTAATCCTCGCCAACCCATTTCAAAAAGTCTGTTAGCCCGTTGGGTTAACCAGTACCAGTACTAGGATTCCTCTGATAAGGTACCATGACTGGCATTTGCAGAACGCACAGCTCTGCGTTCCCTCCTCGCCGAGGGCGATCCAAGGTGGTCCGCATACACACGAGTGAATACGGCGCCGAAGAAAAAAATCTGCGCTGAATAGTAGACCCACACCACCAGCGCTACCAACGATCCGGCCGCTCCGTAAGTAGACCCGACGGCAGCCGTCGCGAAATACAGCGCAAGCAGAGCTTTTCCGGCTGTGAAAAGCAACGCCGTGGCAATGGATCCAATGCCGACCTCTTCCCAGCGGACGGGGACATTAGGCACGAATTTGAAAATGAGTCCGAAAAGAATTGCAAACATCAACAGCGTGAATAGAACATTTGCAACTTGACTCAGTAGCGAAATGTGAAAGGGCGCAAAGCCATGAAACAATTTTTCGACAATCGCGAACCCTGCGCTGAGTAGCAGGGACGTAAGAAGAAGAATACAGACAGCCAACACCATTAGAAACGAAATCAACCGCTGCCGGACCAGCGATCGCCAACCGGAGGACGTCGGAGGCGGCGCTTCCCAAATAATGTTCAGAGAATCTCGTAGTTCTACGAAAACGCCCGAGGATCCGAAGAGCAGCGTTACGAACGCGATCACCGTTGCCAAAATGCCGCTGCGCTGATGCGTATTGTCGAGGAGCATCTTGATAGTGCTCGCGCTTGACGGACCAGCGGCTTCCCGCACTGTTTCCAGAATCTGTTGCTCTGCCGCATTGTGACTGAATATCAGGCCACAAATACCGACCACAAGGATAGAGAGCGGCGCCATCGACAACAACGTGTAGTAAGCAAGCGCGGCGCCGAGGCGCGGCACGTTGTAAGCGTTCCATCGCAAGCCTGCAGCTTTCAGCAAGCCTGGCAGCAAGCGCCAAAACGAGATCATTTCTCTACCCTGTAGACCGCGCCATGTACTGGGGTGAGACACATGTAACAGGGGACATTGAAGCGACGTCCACCAGATACATCGTCACGGGGGAAAAGAATGCATGCTGGTGTTCGGGGATTTGACTTGGCTTTAGGCGGCAGTTAAGCACGAAGATGAGACGATGCTTACCTGCTTGGCTCACTTTTCTTTTTTGCCTCCTGAGTACTTCGCGCGTCGTCTGTGGTCAGGATTTTCAGGGAAGAACGGTAGTTTCCGTCAGCTACGAGCCTTCTGTTCAGCCGCCGGATGCCCGCGACTTGGCCGTTATGCAGCTTGTGCGTGTGGGCCAACCACTGGATGAAACGCAAGTAGCGGGTACTATTGATCGGCTCTACGCCAGTGGCCTATATACCGACATCGAGGTAGATGCCGAATCGAGCGGCGCCGGGGTGGCAATTCGTTTTATCACGAAAGCTCGCCAGTTCATCGGACATGTGGGGGCACAAGGCAAGATCAATAGCCCGCCGAGCCGCCCCGTACTTATCAGCGACGCACAGTTGAATTTGGGCGAGGCGTTCGACCAGGACACCCTGGTGACGGCGCAAAAGGATATAGAGCAGGAGCTGCGCAACAACGGCTTATACGAAGCGCAGGTGGGTGCCGCGACCATCGAAGATCCAGTTACCCACCAAATGACCGTCCGCTTTCTTATCGAGTCAGGCAAACGTGCACGATACGAGACACCCGTCATCAACGGCGACACTAAACTTTCCGACGAGGCCATTATTCGGGCGACGGGATGGCGTATACCCCTCATCCACCGGTGGCGTCAAGTTACGGGTGTCCTGACGGACAAAGGTTCTGAAGGAATTCGAAAGAAGTATTCCAAGAAGGACCGGCTCACTGCCTCCATCAACATGACGTCGCTCGACTATAACGCCAAAACCCGCCGCGCCAAAGCGACGTTCGACATCAATGCCGGACCGAAGATTGATATTCGCGCCGTCGAAGCGAAAGTGTCGAAGGGCAAACTGCGCGACTTCGTGCCCGTCTATGAAGAAGGCTCGGTCGACAACGACCTGCTTACCGAGGGGGCAAAAAACTTACATGATTACTTTCAATCTCGCGGTTATCCTGACGTCGATGTCACTTTCAAAACCGAACCGGTAAAGAACGATCAGCAAATTATCAACTATTACATCGCCACCGGTCCGCGCCGAAAGCTAGTGGCCGTTAATATGACCGGAAACAATTACTTCCTGCCCGAAACCTTGCAGGAGCGCATGTTTTTGAAACCGGCATCGCTTCTTATGCGCTACGGGCGATACAGCGAGACCTTTCGCGACAAAGACGAAGAAGCAATCGAAAACCTCTATCAGGCGAACGGATTCAAAGATGTCAAAGTAACATCCACGGTGCAAACCAGCTATAAAGGGAAGCCGGAAGATATCGGCGTGACATTCCGTATTGCTGAGGGAAAGCAATGGACAGTCTCTAATTTACATATTGAAGGAGCTACTCAGTTAGATCTAAGTTCGCTTCATCCTGACTTGACCTCCGCGATTGGACAGCCGTATGCGGCAGTGAACATTGCGACGGACCGGAACTTGATTCTCAACCGCTACTACTCCGAAGGGTTCCCGAATGCCAGCTTCAGCTACGTAGAGTCTCCCGGGGCCGCCCCCAACACGATGGATCTGGTCTATCGCATTCATGAAGGACCGCGTGAGTTTGTACGCAAGACAATCATTTCAGGGCTGTACCGGACGAAGCCTTCTCTTGTACAACGGCGAATCACGCTGAACGAGGGCGAGCCGATTTCGATGACAAAGGTGAATGCGATCTCGCAGGAACTCTCGGATCTCGGAATTTTCGCAAGCGTGAACACGGCCCTGCAAGATGCGAAGGGAACCAGCCGCTACAAATATGTTCTTTACGATTTCAGCGAAGCGGCCCGCTATACATTTAATTTCGGCTTCGGTTTGGAAGTGGGTCAGTTCGGCGGCACAACTCAAAATCTTGGTCAGGCGGGGGGCGCTAAAGGCGTTTCTCCGCTTGTCTCCGCCGAAATAAGCCGTTTAAACATGTTTGGAATTGGACAGACGCTTTCATTGCAGGCGCGTTATTCCACGCTGGAACAAAGAGAATCATTGAACTACACGATTCCGCGATTCTTGGGATCTGTCAACCGAACCCTAGCCTTTTCGATTCTCTACGACACGACGCAAGATGTGCAAACCTTTGCTGTTCGGAGGGAAGAGGCGGCAGTTCAAGCCTCTCAAAGATTCAACCGGGCCTCTACATTGCTGACTCGATTCGTCTATCGCCGGGATAGTCCGAACACAACTTTGCCCGCACTGAACACGCCGGCATTCACCGGTGCGGTTCGGATTGGGGAACTCTCGGCCAGTTACATTCAGGACCATCGTGATAACCCCGCGGATGCACATCACGGGTTCTGGAACACGTTAGACACCGGTATCGCCGGTGGCTTCTTCGGATCGCAGCGCAATTTCTATAGATTTCTTGTTCGCAACGCGACTTACACCTCCATCGGCAGCAAGTTTGTGCTGGCGCGTCAGACGCAAATTGGTGGCGTTATTCCCTTCAGCATCCCTAGTGGGCTGAATAAGTACGATGTGATCCCGTTGCCGGAGCGTTTGTTTGGCGGAGGCAGCGTTTCCATGCGCGGCTTTGGCGATAACCAAGCTGGTCCGCGTGATATAGGCACGGCGAGCGAAACACCCGGAACACCAACCAGCACGCCTACGGGATTTCCGATTGGAGGCGACGCCCTGTTCTTTAACACCGTTGAATTGCGTTTCCCACTGCTCTTTCCCAATCTTACGGGCGTAGTGTTTCACGACATGGGAAACATCTATTCGACTTTCGGGAATCTTTCCTTTGCTTATCGCCAACCCAGTATTCAGAACTTTAACTACGCCGTTCAGGCGCCAGGTTTCGGGATTAGGTACAAGACCCCGCTGGGTCCTGTAAGAGTTGACTTCGCCTATTCTTTGAATCCGTCCAGTTATGAAGGATTTAACAGGAACGAGAACATTCAGCAGATTGTCAACTGTACCGCCGGTCAAATTGGCAATCCGGCATTTCCCAACTGCGACGCCAGCCCACAGAAACTCGGTCACTTTCAGTTCTTTTTCTCTATTGGACAGGCGTTCTGATGCGGGCGCGAGCCACTCTTCTGTTATTGCTTGCCCAATCCGTTGTCTATGCAGTAATCATCGATCGCATTGCTGTGGTTGTGGGAGATTCGATCATCAAAGATAGCGACATCAACCGCGACATTCGCGTCACGAGTTTCCTGGACGGCCAACCTCTTGATTTGAGTGCTGCTGAGCGCAAAAAGGCTGTGGGTCACCTCATTGACCAGGTATTCATACGCCACGAGATACGAATTGGCAGCTATCCGGTAGCCACCTTGCATGAAGCAGACGCGCAGCTAGATCGTCTGAAAAGGCAGCGACTTAAAACGCAGGCGGCATTTGAAGAGGCGCTCAAGCGCTATGGCTTGACGGAACTCGAGTTGCGAACTCAATTTCAGTGGCAGCTAACGGTTCTGAAGTTTGTTGATGCGCGATTCAAGCCCGCTGTTCTGGTTAACGACGACGAAATAGAGAAATATTACCGCCAACACGCCGTCGCCTTGCAGCGCCAGTATCCGGGTAAATCCCTCGACGACCTCCGGGGACAAATTACGGACGTTTTGACCGCCGAAGGAGTGAACAAGCAGTTTTTTGCGTGGCTGGATGAGCAGCGCGGCGATACGAAGATCCGGTATTTAGAGGAGAGCCTGCGGTGACGCGACGAAAAAAGATTCTGATCGGTATTGGGCTAGGGATTCCTGCCCTATTTTTGATTTTGATTGCGGCGTCGATCATTGTCATGCAGACTGCCTGGTTTCAGAACTTCGTCAAGGAAAAGATTGTCGCCGCCGTAGAGGATTCCACCGGCGGCGTTGTTGAGGTCGGCTCCTTCCAATTTGATCCTTGGCATCTGACTGTCCGGATCCGCGAGTTCGTTCTCCACGGTACCGAGCCCAAAGGAGTTGATCCCCTGGCCAGCGTTGCGCTGCTCGAGGTGCGGTTGAAGCTGTTTTCGGGCCTCTATCACTTGGTTGATTTACGATATGTGGGAATTGATCAGCCGCGTGTGAATCTGATAGTGTTTCCGGACGGTAAGACCAATATCCCGCAGCCGAAAGTCCAGACGCAGCCAAGTCAGACGTCAGGGCTGCAGACGGTGGTTGATCTGAAGATCGGCCAGTTCGAAGTCAAGAACGGACTGCTTGAATACTCGCAGCGTACGACTCCGTTCAACGCTCGCGGGGAGAACTTGCGCGCGCTCCTCGACTACAACAGCGTCAAATCGGATTATCAAGGCAATCTGCGAATGGATCCGTTAGTTTTGGCATATGCCGGGAACCCTCCGCTGGACGTCCATATCAATCTGCCGGTCGTGATTGAAAAAGACGCTGTGCGAATTAACAATGCAACGTTGAATACCGCGCAGTCGCAAATTCTGATCAGCGGGTCGATGCAAAACATGAACGCGCCGCAGATTGCTGCGAAGCTGAATGCCACCATTTCGCTGCCTGAACTGCAGAAGAGCCTGGCCTTGCCGATTGACCCGGAGGCAAAGGGCGCCCCCAGCAGTGTGAGCGCGGAACTGGCGGCTAACTTCGATGAGAAGAGCGGCGTTGTTCAAATTCAAACGGCACACTTGGCGCTTGGCCAAACTACCTTTCAGGCCTCCGGCACGCTTGACCCCGCGAAGGATAGTGCTGCCCGATTCAATGCAAATCTCGCGCTGAATCAGTTGACGAAGCTCTTGAATGTCACGTCTATTCAGGCGACCGGAGCTTTGCAGGCCAATGGCACGGCTACTCTGGACGCTCAAAAGAATTATGCCCTTAATGGCAGACTGAATTCGCGGGATCTGTCAATTCGAAGCGGTACCACACGGCTTTCCGGCGTAAGCATCTACTCGCCGTTTCACGCAGACCCCTACTTGATCAGTCTGGATGGTTTGAGGCTGAACGCGCTAGGTGGAACACTAGCCGCGAAAGTTTTCGTCGAGAAGATGCAACGTTTGAGTGTAGATGGCACCCTTCGTGATTTCTCGCTGCCGACGCTGGCGAATGCGTTTACCGGGAAACGCCTTGGCTACGACGGAACTATAGATGGCTCTTTGAAAGCCAAAGCCGACCTGAAAGCGAAAGGAACTGCTGGCTACAGCGCCGAAGCCAGTCTGACCATTGTACCGGGACACCGGGGCGTGCCCATCAGCGGAAGAATTGACGCCGATTACGTAGGGGTGACCGGGGCCGTGGACCTTCATCGTTCATATATCGCACTGCCGAACACACGGGTCGATCTCGCAGGTTCGCTGAACAGACAGGTGGATTTGAATCTGGTCTCTCACAACCTGAATGACTTCCTGCCTGCCGCCAACTTCGCGTCAACAACACCGGAGAAATCGTTGCCCGTTACATTGCAAGGAGGCACCGCCAATATACAGGCACAGATAACCGGCAACCTCTCTTCTCCGCACATTACAAGTCACGTGGCAGTGACCCAGTTCGCGATAGAGCAGCGTTCACTACGTCAATTCAGTGCGGATTTGAACGCCGGGCCTTCGGATGTGACGATCCAAAATGGTTCACTTGCCGGTGCTGGGCTTCAGACCACGTTCAATGCGTCATTAGGTTTGTATCACTGGAAACCGCTGCCGCGCTCCCCTCTGGCCGCAACCTTAACGGTACGCAGCAATGATATCGGCGATCTAGTCAGTCTAGCTGGAGAATCTCCGATGCAGGCAAGCGGCACTCTTAATGCGGACGTGCACCTTAACGGGACGTATGGAGATCCTCTCGGCAACGCCAATCTTCAGGTCCTGAATGGAAGCGTTGACGGGCAGCCATTCAGCCATCTCATTGCTAAGGTGAGTCTCACAGATGGCTTAATTAGTCTTTCAACTTTGAATTTGGCCACGGCTGGAGGGACTATGGATGCAAGCGGTACCTTCCAGCATCCGCAGGACAGTTTCACGGTGGGGCACGCTCAGTTCCACGTGACCACAGCTAATGTGCAGCTTGCAGATTTAAAGCCGCTGCAACGGGCTTCTCCCGGCGTTGGCGGCACAATTCAACTGACGGCCGAGGCAAGCGCCGATGTTCGTGAAGTTAATCAACAAAAAAAAGTCACGGTATCAAATGTCAGCGCGGATCTTGCTGCGCGCGGCTTGCGCGTCCAAAATCAAAATGCCGGCGATTTGACGGCAACTGCCCGAACGGTGAACGGAAGCGTTCAATACAACGTCAACTCCGATTTCGCGGGCTCCGCGATTCGCGTTAACGGCACAACTGCGCTCAGCAACGACTATTTCACGACGGCGGACGCGTCTATTCAGAATTTGGCCATCGGCAAAGCATTGCAAATCGCAGGCGAGAGCAGCATACCCGCGCAAGGCAATTTAACCGCGAACGCGCACGTAGCCGGAACGCTCAAGGCCCCGAAAGCTAACCTAACATTCGCTTTGACCAAGGCAAATGTGTATCAAGAACCGATCAGCAGGCTGCAGGGAGCGCTCCAATACTCGAATACATTGCTGGACATTCCAGAGATCCTCTTGGAAGTACCTGCCGGAAACCTGACGCTTACTGGATCTTTCTCCCATCCGGCCAACGACTATGATGCGGGCGCTCTGCAACTCAAGGTAAACAGCACAGATATTCAACTTGCCAAAATCGAACATATTGAAAAGGCGAAACCCGGCTTCGCGGGCACCCTGCATCTTGCCGCCGATCTCGCCGCAAAGGTGCAGGCCGGCAAGAGCCGTCGGGAGATCCGTTTTTCGACACTGAACGCGAGCCTTTCCGCCGACGCTCTGCGACTCGATAAACGGCCCGTCGGGAATGTTTCCCTGAGCGCACGCAGCAATGGCGCGAACGTTGATTTTCAACTGGATTCCGAATTAGCACAGAGTCAGATCCATGCTTCAGGTCAGACTCAACTGGAGGGTGACTACAATACCCGCGCGAATTTAGATTTTAGAGGGATACGTTATTCTAACCTCGCTCCGTTCATTAGCGACGAGCCGACCGTTCAGCCGACTTTTGATGCTTCCATTGAAGGGCAAGCGCAAATAAATGGGCCGCTTCTGAAGCTTGATCAGCTCACGGGGCAACTACGGCTCAGTACTATCGACGTCAAGACCGTTCCGCACAGTAGTCCGACAGGTGCTCCCGCCATTCGCGCCGTCGATATACGTAACCAGGGCCCAGTGGTAATTGCGCTCAACCACTCGGTTGTGCAGGTTCAGCAGTTTCATTTGGATGGGCCGGGCACGAACGTTGCGGTAGCCGGATCACTCAATCTGAAGAATGCCAGCGCCCCTTTGGGCTTATCCGTCAACGCTGGCGTGGATCTTGGAATTCTACAAGACGTTGACCGTGACTTCTATTCGTCAGGAACGGTCTCGATGAACGCAGTTATCCGCGGCGATTTCTCTCGGCCTCTGGTTAATGGAAGAGTTGAACTCAAGAATGCCAGCGTGAACTATACCCAGGCGCCTAATGGCGTTTCCAACGCGAATGCAGTAATTTTGCTCAACGGCACCAGCGCCTCCATTCAAACGTTCACCGCTGAAAGCGGAGGAGGTCACATTACGCTGTCCGGATTTGTAGGTTATACCGAGGCGAGCTTAAACTTCAATCTCAAAGCAGGGGCGCGCAACGTACGTGTCAGATATTCCGGCGTCAGCGCTACATCTAACGCGACAATACAATTCACTGGGACTACCAGGCGCTCCCTTATATCGGGCAATGTGGTGGTTGAGCGAATCGTCTACGGGTCCACCGCGGATACGGGCACGCTTCTTTCGTTCGCTTCAACCCCGCCCAGCACGCCGGCAGCGCCTTCACCCTTACTCAGCGGCATGAGGCTGGATATGCACGTCCGAACTGCCGCAGACCTGCGTGTTGTTACGACATATGCCAATCGACTGAATGTCTTTGCTGACCTGACGGTCCGCGGGACCGCCGAAGAACCGGGAATCCTGGGCAGAGTCGTTGTTACTGACGGACAACTTGTTTTTTTTGGGAATACCTACACAGTGAACGTCGGTACGGTCAACTTCTACAACGCAAATGCTATCGAGCCCATTTTGAACTTCTCACTGGAGACGATCGCGCAGAACGTGGATGTCACTCTGGGCGTCTCCGGACCCATGAGTAATTTGCATTTAAGTTACTCGTCCGACCCGCCCCTGACCTTCGAACAGATTGTGCAGTTATTGGCAACGAACACGACGCCCTCTAACCCGATGATTGCGGCACAAGAACCTACGCCTCCCCAGCAATCCGTGACGCAGATGGGTGAATCGGCCCTCTTAGGGCAGGCTGTAGCTAATCCGCTAGCCAGCCGCGTTCAACGCGTGTTCGGCATCAGCCAGTTTAAGATTGATCCCTCCTTTTCCGGAAGCAACGGCCAACCAAGCGCGCGCGTCACGCTGCAGCAAAAGATTGCGAATAACATAACGTTCACCTACATCACTGACGTGACGCAGACGAACAGTGAGATCGTACGCGTCGAATGGGCATTCACACAGAAGTTCTCGGCGGTTGCTCTACGCGACTTCAATGGCAACGTAAGCGTCGAGTTCTTTTATAAGTTCAAAAGGCGATAGTCTGGCAGCTAGCTAGTTCTGTGAGCCAGCAGCTATCTGACCGTCTGTCTGAATCTCAATCTGGACAGTCTGATTGACGCGCAGCATAAGCGTGCTCGGATTCTTGATTCCCCAGCGAACATAAGGGACATCAAAATCAGCTCGTGCCGTTAAGCGTGCGCCTCGGATCTCGCTTTTTACATTCATGCTAAGTTCGTGCGTCGCGCCGTGAATACCGAAAATTCCATGCAAGCGGAACTCGGAATGGCCGGCCCCATTGATTCGGCCAATGACCCGATCGGGCGTAAAGGTGATTAACGGATACACATCCGTTTGCAAAATGTTCTTATCCATCCGGCTATCGCGCGCATGGCTCCCGCTGTCGCCGCTGCCGGAACTCACGATTAGTCCACCGCCGGCTTCACCGGATGATAGGTCGAACCAGAAGTCGCCCTTGGTAAGTTTGAACGTTCCATGCACAGTGTGCAAAAAGTCACTTAGGGTGAAATTGATTTGAGTACCGCCGGGATCGAGCCTTACTGCAGTCTTTTGTGACAATGCGGGTAAGACTGTTGCCAGCAATGCCAAAATCACCTTCATGCTGTGATGACTTGCCACCCCAGCGCGGTCGCGGTGGTGACCAAGCGCAACGGGGTCCACTGTCCTACATGCATCGCAAGCAGGTTTGAGAACAGATGGGGGTGAGCTTGGAAGGCTGCCAGGCCGCGGCTGCGGAGGAACTTGGAACGGTCCATAAGCAACATGAAATCGGCCATGAAGCGCGGCCTTCGCATGAGGCGGCGATGGGCTCGCTCATATAAGCTCAGATCGCCGCAGTGTAAAGCGGGCGCAAGCGTCAAAGCTTGCTGGAACGCGAGACAGAGTCCTTCTCCGGTGATCGGGTCTACAGTTCCAGACGCATCGCCAATCAAGGCGACATTGCCTCGGGTAACGCGGTTCAGGCGACGAGTTGCGGCGAGAGCGCCGCGTTCGGCTGTCGTGGCATTCGCACCGGATAGCCGTTTTTGCAGGGCCGGAAACTCAGGTAGCGTATCCTCAATACGTCGTCGCGGATCCGCGGTCATGAGCGCTACGCAGATTTCATTTTCGCTGATCGGCGTCACGTAAAACTGGCAATGGTGACCCCAAAAAACCTCTACGTCGTCCGACCATGGTGCGACGCGGTAATGGCGCCGACGACTGAACCGCTGCGAATTTCTGCGGAACGACTGCAGGCCGGCCCACCGGCGAATACTCGATTGCGATCCGTCCGCACCGATTATCCAGCGTGCTTGCAATCGCTCCCGGCCGGCAAGGACCACACCGCCATGGAGGCCGGTGACCGGGCAGCCCCAAAGCAATTCAACACCGATGTCTTTCGCGCGTTCTAGCAACAGCGGTTGAAGCACCGTGCGCCGAACCGCCAATCCGGCTCCGCGCGGAAACACCGCCGAGACAGAGTGGTCAATTCCGCTGAAGCGAATGCCTCTGACCGATCGGCCGTAATCAGGCGGCAGCGTTATTCCCAAATGGCGAAGTGCCGCGAGCGAATCGGGCATCAAGCCTTCTCCGCATGGCTTGTCGATGGGCGGACGATACGCGTCGGCGAGTGTCACCCGAAGCCCGGCTTGCCTTGCAGCGATGGAAGCGGCTAGTCCGGCAGGGCCACCCCCAAGCACGAATACATCGGTATCAAACATCTTGTTTCAGAAGTTTGCGACGGTAAGAAGCACTACGGAGGGCTCGGCGGTTTCTCTAGGCTCTGGTGCACTGCGGGCGGCAGTTTGTCGGCATTCGCGAGCAATAAACTAACCTGCCATATTTCCGTCTGGGTTAGGGCGTTCGTGTACGCAGGCATGCCGGTCAATCGAATGCCGTTCGCCACTTTCCAGTAAGTTTCGCCGGCCGGATCGTCCGTCACTCCATGCCCTTTGAACAACTGCGGCGGATTAGGATACATACCTTTGGAGGTCGGGGAAGCTGGCTGACCTGGCAATCCATGGCAAATTGCGCAGTTCTCCCGATAGAGGCGCGCTCCAGCCATATAGTTGTCATCGCTTCCCTGAATCGGCGAACTCTTCGGCGCTTCCTTCTGAACCCGAGCGTTCAGCGCCATGTGAGCCAACCGCTTCTCAAACGGCATTGGAGAAGAAGCCGTGGCCACGGGAGCATAACCGAAACGGAAGTATAGCCATCCGATTAGAGGTAACAAAATTAGACCGAAGACGAAAGCAACCAAAACTCGTAGCATGAAATATTTTGGTGACCGCTAAAGCTGAATCGTCCCTCTCAGGAACAGTGCGCCATGCCCGGCGATCTCGACCCTCTCGCCTTTCAGTTTGCAAAACAGTTCACCGCCGCGCTGACCCACCTGCCGGGCACGGAGGGTGGTCTTGCCCAGCTTCTCTGCCCAATACGGTATTAATGTGCAATGCGCGGATCCCGTAACTGGATCTTCTGGGATGCCCTTGGCCGGCGCAAAAAAGCGCGACACAAAGTCGCAATCCGACCCGGGTGCGGTGACGATTATCGCAAACCGGTCCACTTCTTTCAGTGCTTCCATGTCCGGCGTGAGAGCCCGTACCTCGTCCTCAGTCGCATATCGAACCAGGTAATCGCGCGCCGCCAGTATCTCCTGCGGTTTTGCGCCGAGCGCCGCGAGTAAAAGGGCATTCTCGGGAACCGCAGACGGCCGTCGGGCAGGGAAGTCGAGGGCGAGCAGGTTTCCATCGCGCTTAACCAGTAACTCACCGGATTGCGTTTGGAAGCGAAGGACGTCTCCTGGCTCGCCCAATTCGTTAAACAAGACGTATGCAGATGCGAGTGTTGCGTGACCGCATAAGTCGACTTCGCAGCCCGGTGTGAACCACCGAAGGTGAAAACCATCGCCATTGCGCACGAAGTAAGCAGTCTCGGAAAGATTGTTTTCCGTCGCAATTGCCTGAAGCTGTTCGTCAGGCAGCCATTGTTCCAGCGGACAAACCGCAGCCGGGTTTCCGGAGAAAACGGTAGCGGTGAACGCGTCCACCTGATAAATAGGAATTTCCCTCATGCTCGCTGCTTCCTATTTATGATATCGGGCGACGCGTTGGGATTGACCTGCGTATGAAGACGCAGGTCGATACTTTGAGTTTAAGTCTTGCTCTCCCCAATCTGAATCCGACGGCTTTGCGATTTCCGCTCCGGCATCGGAATCGTTACTTCGAGGACTCCGTGATTAAACTGCGCGCGAGCTTTGTCCGGATCTGTGCCTTCTGGCAATGCTATCGCCCGGTAAAAGCTTCCGAATCTTCGCTCTCTTCGATGAACACCTTGCTCTTGATGCTCTTCAGTTTGCTCGCGGTGACCCGAAAGTACCAGAGTGTCGTTATCCACCTCCAACTGCACGTCTTGAGGCCGAACTCCCGGTAATTCGACATGAACAACGAGGTTGCCTTTTGTTTCCGACACGTCAACGGCCGGCGTCCAGCCGCTGTGTGTTCCAGCCGAGGCGCCACCCGCGAAAGCATCGGCGAACGCGCGGTCCATTTCTTCATGCATCCGTCGCATAACCCCAAATGGATTAGAAAAGAATTCAGACGTTGAAGGAAAGTATGTCGGGCCAGCCAAACCGTGCCGAGCCGAGGCTTTGGCCAGACGTTCGGGTGAGGCTGCTACCTTCGCCTCTTTGGGACTGCTGCGGAGACTGTGCTTGCCCGGTCTGACTGTGCGGGTGCGTTGTTACCCCCGCCCGAATTGCCGGACGCCTGCTGCGAAGTGCCTGTTGCTTGCGAACCGCCGGTCGACGATGTATGACCGCTTACGCCAGCGGGTTGAGCATTGCCGGGTTGCTCCGGCTTTTCCTGTGTTTTCGAAGTCTGTGTTCCTGTTGAGGGCATAATTCACCTCCAATAGCTAAGACGAACAGGGTGGGCCCGTGAGGCACTCGAAAAGTTTCCTGCTGAGCACCTGCGGATAGAACGTACTAAGACGTCGGGGTAACCGCGGCGCTTCTTTGCATCGATCACCAGAGAAGCCGATGAGATCCCTGAGCGTGCTGCGGACTTGCGTCTCTTGTGCTCTTCGACGGCAGCATGAGCCAACGGCAAACGGGCACTCGGCAACTACACGAGGTCTATAAGAACAATGATTTTGACTTACGGGTTGCCCGAAGTTGGTGAAGAGCAACGTGAAATCAATGATGTGCGAATCGATAATAAACGAAAATTCGCTTATATAACCTGTAGGAGCATAGGGGCATCGGTCATTGAGGCTCGATTACCCGTACGGCGATCGAATGCGCGGCGATATGCTTCCACAGTCTTCCCACTTCTTGTAGTCTGCTAATGAACTGTCGATGGGTTCAAGATCAATAGCATCGAGGCTCCTCAATGTGATCCTTTCGAGACTCGACACGTACCAAGAGTCAAGATGGAAAATTGAATCTGGAAGCGACTCCGGGAGGTCTATTGCATGAAATCCACGGTCATGTTTCAGGGCTGGAACCGGCTGACTTTTCTGCATTGGCGCTATCCGCCGGAGGCCATTCGCTGTTTGTTACCAACTAACATCGAACTCGACACGTTTGACGGCGCGGCATGGATTGGACTCACGCCATTCGTTGTTACGGGTCTCCGACCGCCCGGACTTCCCGCGTTGCCCTGGATCTCGCATTTTCCGGAGATGAACGTCCGTACTTACGTGCAAGGCCCAGATGGCGAGCGCGGCATCTGGTTCTTCTCGCTCGAGGCAGATCGTCTTGCCGCTGTTCTGGGCGCACGTCTGTTTTATGGATTGCCATATCGCTGGGCGCAAATGAGAATCCGCTATGATGTTCGAAAAATCGAATACATCAGCCGTCGTCATGTTGGTCCGGGACAGGCCCATATTGCCATTGGCGCAGGATCGTCTATTCAGACAAACGAACTCGAACGTTTTCTGACGGCCCGCTTTCGCCTGTATACCAACCTGCTCGGCCGCACGGCTTTCGCAGATGTTGAGCATGCGCCTTGGCCCTTGCAATCGGCAGCAGTTCTCAAACTCGAAGAGAACATCATTGAACATTCCGGTTTGCCGCCTCCGACCGGTCGACCGTTGGCTCATTTCTCTCCTGGTGTCTACGTCCGCATTGGCCGGCCGGCCTGGACCCCCAAGCAGAGGTCGTTATAATCGTATGGATTTACTTCCAAGCTCGCAAGGGCGCGAGAGTTCGACTCTCTCCGGCCGCACCATGCTACCAAGCGCGTTGTCGCAACGCGTAGCTGCTTCAATTAGGAAGGCACCGCGGGCATGATCTTCAAAAAGTGAAGAACACCTTCAGGTTAAAAACCGAAACAGCGAACGAGATCTCGTCGCCACCCAGACTAACCGGCGGGAATAAGCGGCACGTCTCGGAACGCAGAGAATTCTGGAACAGAATCGCCGGACGTGGTCCGCGTTGGAACGCAGCACAAGCCTATCGCCAGCGGCTAGTTGAGATCTATACAGCAATGATTCCTCCGAACATGCGCGTGTTGGAGATCGGCTGCGCTGAAGGTGATCTTCTAGCCGCAATACGCCCGGCATACGGCCTTGGCATCGATCTTTCCGACGCAATGGTCTCGAGAGCCCGGGCCAAATACCCAAGTTTGCATTTCGAAGAAACCGATGCCGGAGATCTTCAAATCGAAGAAGCTTTCGACTATATCATTTGTTCGGACCTGATAAACGAACTCTGGGACGTACAGAGTTTCTTCAGATCGCTACTGCGGTGTTCTCATGATCAAACGCGGATACTTATAAACACGCATAGCAAGCTCTGGCAACTTCCACGCCGGCTGGCGGAGTCCGGCGGAATTGCAACTCCACAATTGAAGCAAAACTGGCTAACTGTTGAAGATTGCATAAATTTGCTCTATCTTGCGGGAATTGAGACCATCCGCTCTACCTCCGAGATTATGTGTCCTATCAGAGTGCCGGGCCTGTATAGCTTTTTCAACAAGTATGTTGTGAAGCTCTGGCCGTTTCGCCATCTGGCGGTCGCGAACTTCGTCATCGCGCGCCCCGCCCCACGAGACAAAGGCAGAGATCACTGCTACGTAAGCGTTATTGTGCCGGCCAGGAACGAAGAGGGAAACATAAGCCAATTGTTCGAGCGAATACCGAAAATGGGCCTCGGCACAGAAATCGTCTTCGTTGAGGGCAACTCCGGCGACGACACATACAAGAGAATCGCTGAGGAGATCCGGGCGCGGCCAGCGATGCGGGCCAAACTCTTTAAACAAACAGGTAAAGGAAAGGGCGACGCGGTACGGCTAGGATTCGCAGAATCGACAGGTGACCTTCTGATGATTTTGGATGCCGATCTGACAGTTCCTCCGGAAGACCTGCCTCGCTTTTATGAGGCTTGGCGGTCCGGGAAAGCTGATTTCGTAAATGGAGTGCGCTTGGTTTACCCGATGCAAGAAAACGCCATGCGTTTACTTAATCTAATAGGGAACCGCTTTTTCCGTCTCGCGTTTACCTGGCTGTTGGGTCAAAATATCAAGGACACTCTCTGCGGAACCAAAGTCCTGAGCCAGCGAGACTACACGACCATCGCCCAGAACCGCGCTTATTTTGGCGATTCCGATCCATTCGGAGATTTCGACCTTCTCTTTGGAGCAGCCCGCTTTAATCTCAAGATTGTGGATATGCCAATTCGTTATGATGAGCGAACCTATGGCACGACAAATATCCAGCGCTGGAGACACGGACTAATTTTACTGAAGATGCTGGTGCTGGCTTCACGCAAACTTCGATTCGTTTGACCCAGCCGTCGCTTACTTGTCCCAATTTCGAAGGCTCCGAAGTGCATGATACGTCGGGCTTTCCAAAACTTGTTTAGCAAGGTTTCCGGTATAAGGGTCAGCCAGCATCTGCGGTGTAATGCCGTTTTTATTACGCAAGCCATCGAACAAAAGAGGCGTCATTTGGTACCGATACGCTAAGTGGCCAAGAGACCGTTGATCGGCTATACGGCGCAGCGATATCACGTTGCTTATTAAGAAAATCAGTAAGACTAAGTGCAGCATCCCCCGAGCAATGCTTCCACGGTCCACTAATCGGGCGAGTGCTCCGGCGAGCACAAGCAGAAACACCACTGTTATGGGAAGGTAATAGCTGCTCCGCCGAACCTCAGACCAGAGGAGAGGTGGATGGCGCGCCACCATTGCAAAGGTTATT
Source organism: Terriglobia bacterium (assembly GCA_963846025.1). Classification (GTDB taxonomy): domain Bacteria; phylum Acidobacteriota; class Terriglobia; order Bryobacterales; family Bryobacteraceae; genus Bog-105. The sequence continues at coordinate 331,848 of CAWJUG010000001.1, forward strand.
CCCCACACAAGAACAAAACCAATGAATATCTGCAGCATTGGATCCGACAGCCACCGTTGAATTTGAGACTTGCCCGTTGTCTCCCGCTGCGACTTCAGTCCGACAGAATAAATGCACATCGTCGCGAAAACCAATGCCAGTGCCAATTCGGAGCTCATGTTGCCGGCCAAGAATCCGAACACGTCTCCCAGAACTCCTATGCAGGCCAAAGCGCGCATGATGGACTGAGATAGTAGAAGGCTGAGCAGGCCCGTTTGATAGCTGTTGGACCAAGTTCGACCGGTAATGATCTCAAGCAACTTAGGATGAATCACGAGATCGTAGATGATAAATGCCGATAAACCGGCAACGATGGCAACTAAACAGTAGCGGCATGCTTCAGCTACAGGCGTTCCCCATTTGGCATACCATACAATGCAAAGCATCACTATGGCCGCCACGGCAAATGCAGCAGGTTGTTCGTCGAAGAGAGAACCGCTAAATAACAAGAATGCACCCAAAGCTGCAGCTACGACGCGATGGCGACGAGACTGCCGTTCGACTGTGCACTTATAGCAAGTAGCAAGGCAGAAAAAGGAAGCCAGCAGGCAACAGGTAGCCCCTGCTTTCGCCGACCGGAAGTAATAAGTCGTCGATAATAAGACAGGATCTTCCGCCAACAAAGCGATTAATAAACCGGACGTCAGACGGTCGAGATGAAAAAACCGGCGGAAGAAGAACCATAGTAGAGCCGCATCTATGAACCAGAGAACATAAGAACTTGCAGACAACAGATGAGGATGGCCTATTCGGGTTGACCATCCAATAAAAGCAACGTCGAGATCGTCTACAAGGTACGACAGCGGCCTAGGCCTGTATTCCGACTGGATTTCGACATTGGCCGGATCGAAAACCTTTTCGAGTATTGGCCGGTGCGATAAATAATGAGGAATGTATTTGTCCAACTCCGGATGCATGAGTCCGCCTTGCGAGCCCGTGACAGAAAAAATCATTATTAGTAGAAGGCAAAGAACATAGAAGACGCCGGGCAGCCGGTTGCCTATCCCCTCGGCGCGATAGCCGATTCTGCTGAGCACTCGAAAAGCTAATCCTTGAGTGGCGCCAGCATCTATCGGGGACGATGCCGGGTGCCGGTCGGCCAATGCGCCGATTTTCATACATTTAATATATCGGTCGCTATTAGATTTCTGAGTCGCGCACAGTACCTTCCGCTCAGTTCCCGATCAACCCTGGGATGACAAACTGCGACATCGTTCTCTTGACAGCTTCGCGGCCGGACTTGACGTGCTCTATAGCAGTATCCAGGTCGCGGGCAATCTCTTCCTCCTCGTAACCTTCCGCGAACAAGCAGAATAGGCGTTTTTCACTTTCGGAGAGTAACTCGTTAGTCTTACCGTGTCTACGGGCATGCTCATCCAAGAGTTGGCAGGTAATATTGGGACTCAGAAACCGGCCGTGCCTGGCAACCACTCGTATTGCGCGGATGAGATCTGTCTGGGCGGCGTCGACGAGGACGTAAGCCCGTGCTCCCGCTTTGAAAGCTTCTGCAACGTATTCCTCGTCTGCATCTGCACTGACGAAGATAATGCCCACACCCGGAGTTGTCGCAGCGATCTCGCGGGCGGCGGCAAGTCCGCCCTTATCACTTAGCTTCATGTCGAGCAGTACAACATTCGGACGCCAGTAATGCGCCAGGGTCACTGCTTCTTGTGCGTTGGCGCCCTCGCCGACAACACGAACGCCGCATTCCGTTTCGAGCAACACCTTTAGGCTGCTTCGAAAAATCGCATGGTGATGGCAAAGTAGAACTCGGATACCGTCCATAGCAGCGGCCGGAGATAAGCTCAGGCGGAGCAATAACGGCATAGTACCGGCCTTTTCGATCTCGCGGTATTGTGCCGTTGGGGTATTTCCAGAGGATTTCGACAGTAGCAGCTAAGCGTGCGGAACTCGCGGATCTGTTGTAAATCGAAACAGCGACCAGCCGAGCCGCATGCCTGCATGGCTACTGTCGTTTACCGTCAAAACTTATGTCTGGACGGTATGGTTTGACGCGCCGCAAACTACTAGAGTGGTGATTGAACTCCGCCGTGCGGCCGCAACGGCTAAGGGAGATAACCGTTGACGCACTTACACACCCCGACTGTAACTAGCGAAATCCTGCGGGAGCTTGGAGGTTTTGATTCCTGCACAATCTCAAACGCGATAGAGCAACTCGATGTTAGAACCAGGAATGAAGGTTTCATTGACGGGACGGTGCGGTGCATTTTCCCCCAACTTGCACCGAAAGTCGGCTACGCCGCAACAGCGAGAATTCGCACCTCTGCAACGCCTATTGGAGGTCGCTGCTATTACGATCGCCCAGAGTGGTGGTCGTATGTTCTGAGCATTCCGGAGCCAAGATTCATTGTGGCGCAGGACGTTGACCGCGTCCCGGGACTCGGCGCGCTCTTTGGAGAAATTCACGCGCAAATTTCGCGGGCATTGAAGTCTACCGTGTATGTGACGAACGGGGCTGTGCGAGATTTACCAGGCATTCAAGCTGCAGGATTACAAGTTTTCGCCGGTAATGTGGCGGTCTCCCATGCTTACGCCCATGTGGTCGAATTCGGCGAGCCGGTGGAAATTGGGGGCTTGATTATCAAGCCAGGAGATTTGCTCCATGGAGATCAGCACGGAATAGTATCCATTCCGCTCTCGATTGCGGGGGAGATCCCGGCAGTTGCGCGAACCCTGCTGGACACTGAAGCCGAGTTGATCGAGTTCTGCAAATCAGAAAGATTCTCGTTTGAGGAACTCGCCGAGAAGATGCGCCTGGTTTCTGGAAAAATGGGACACGATAATCCACGATGATTTACCAGGAAGCGCAGCGCAATTCAAGGCCCACCCGACCGCGCTCTGCCCGCATTACTATCGGGCTGGCTTTAAGCCTCCTCATCATTGCGACGGCCCTCATCTCGTGTGGAAAGAATGATTCTGCCCGGGCCGGCACCACAACATCCAACGAGAGTTCTCTCCCTGTGGTCGGGGTCACGAAAGTGACCCATCGCCCCATGGCACGATATTTGACCCTCTCGTCCGAGTTGGTGCCCTTTCAGGAGATCGATGTCTACGCAAAGGAATCCGGATTTGTTTCCAAACTATACGTAGATTATGGCAGTCACGTGCAAAAAGGCCAGCTGATGGCAGTTTTGGAGATTCCAGAGTTGCAGGCGCAGTTACAGGAGGATCAGGCCATGATCAAAAATGCGTCAGATCAGGTGACCGATGCGGAGCATCAGTTGGGGCGCGTGCAAGCACAACATAATGTTTTACACCTTCAATTCGAGCGGTTGAACAATGTTGCCAAGAATAAGCCCGGCCTGGTGGCCCAGCAGGAAGTAGATGACGCCCAAGGAAAAGACTTGGCGGCTGAAGCTCAAATAGAAGCTTCAAAGGCAAACCTGCAAGCAGCGCAAAGCCAGATGGCAGTTGCACAATCGAAACTTGCGCACGACCAAGCTCTTTTCGATTATTCCAAAATAACCGCTCCGTTCGCCGGCGTGGTAACGCAACGATACGCAAATTACGGAACTCTGATGCAAGCCGGTACGAGTTCTAGTCAAGCTCTTCCGTTAGTGAAGCTTTCGCAGGAAGACCTGTTTCGTCTTGTCATACCGGTTCCCGAATCGTACGTCAGGTACATCAAGATAGGCGACCCGGTAAATGTGCGCGTACCCTCTCTCGACCGGGATTTCCCAGGCAAGGTTGCGCGATTTTCCGTCGACGTAACCGGTGCAACACGTACCATGCACACCGAGGTAGATGTTGCTAACCGTGCGGGCGTGCTGATCCCCGGCGTATATGCCGAGGCAACTCTCACTCTCGATAGGAAGGGCGACGCTCTCGTAGTTCCTGTACAAGCTATAAACACTCAAGGGGATCGCACGAGCGTGATGCTCGTCGACCGAAACAACAGAATTCAAGACCGCGAAATTACTTTGGGCATACAGACCGCCAACGATGCCGAGGTCCTTTCCGGCCTGCAGGATGGCGAGCAGATTGTGATTAGCGACAGGAGCGCGTTGCGGCCGGGCGAGCCTGTGCACCCAAAAGCTACTGAACTCGCAAGCTACCAAAATCAAAGCTAATTAACTAGCGCATTCTTCTATGTCGGTTTTTTCCATTCGCAATCCTTACTTTATTATTGCGGTTTGTCTCGCGCTTTCCCTTATAGGAGGGGCATGCATCGTACGGATGCCGGTCGATCTATTTCCGGCCATCAACATACCCACCGTAGTAGTTGCTACCTTTTATTCCGGTATGCCGCCCGCCGATATCGAGGACGACATCACTAACCCACTGGAACGATTCTTCACCATGGCGGCCGGCGTGGATCACATGGAGTCGCGCTCGCTCTTAGGCGTAAGCCTGATAAAAGTCATATTTCAGCCTGGAACCAGCGCAGATACTGATGTTACCGAACTCTCGAACCTAGCATTAGCCGATCTCAAGCGCCTGCCGCCCGGCACTCTCCCTCCCGTTGTTCTGAAGTTCGACGCTGCCAGCCAGCCCGTCTGTTTGGTGACAGTGAAGGGCTCAGGCATGAGCGAAACACAGCTTCACGACTTGGCCCAGTTCACAATTCGTAACCAGATCGCAGTTGTTCAAGGGGCAACTATTCCTCCTCCGTTCGGCGGCAAATACCGCCAAGTAATGGTGTACGTGGATCCCTACAAGCTTATGTCGCGCCAACTAAGCCCAATGGACGTAGTGAATGCCGTCAACCAATCGAACCTGATTCTGCCGGCCGGCGACGTAAAGCTTGGCCCGACGGACTATTACGTTTATTCGAATAGCCTGGTCGACAATATGCAGCAGCTCAACGATTTGCCGATCAAAACGGTCGGCGATTCCTGGGTGTCCGTGAAGGATGTCGGCAAGGCGGAGGATGCCAGCGCCATCCAATACAACATTGTTCGGGTCGACGGCCAGAAATCCACTTACATCCCGATAATGAAACAGGGTGGGGACACCAACACGATCTCTGTGGTCAACGGAGTTCGGAAGTTACTCACTCACTTGCTGGATATACCGAAACAGCTTGTCACGAGCATTGTGTTTGATCAGTCGGTGTTCGTCAAGGAAGCAATCAATACGGTGCTTCACGAGGGGCTTATCGGGCTTGTTCTCACAAGCGTCATGATCCTACTCTTTCTGGGCAGCCCGCGCGCTACTTCAGCCGTTTTGCTTTCTATTCCGTTATCGGCATTAGCTACCTTCATCGTTCTCTATATGCTTGGCGCCACTGTGAACACGTTGATTTTGGGTGGCATGGCACTCGCCTTTTCGCGCGTGATCGACAACTCGGTGATCTCGCTCGAGAACATTTATCGTCATCTCGAGTTGGGAGAACCACCGAGGATGGCGGCGGAAAGCGGAGGTGCGGAGGTAACGCTGGCGGTCTTGGCTGCCACCCTTGTCGGCGTGGTCGCCTTCTTTCCCGTCACGTTTTTGTTTGGCGTCAGTAAGTTCCTGTTTTCCGCGCTGGCCCTATCCTTCTGCCTGTCATTGTTGATTTCGTTCGTGGTTGCTATGACTGTGATTCCGCTCTTTTGTTCGCGGTTCCTGACAAGTGCGCCGCATCCGGCTCACGGTGAGAGCGTGGAGGGAGAAATCGCCGGCGACTACGCCGCGCGAGCGCGCCCCAGAAAATCTGTGTGGGCAAGATTTACTTCCGGCTTCAATGCCGGCTTCGCCTCGCTTCTTAATGTCTATGAAACATGGGTGAGGCGTTCCCTGAAGCGCCCTGCTTTTACGGTCATAGCTCTTATGGGCGTGTTTGTCGCCAGCCTGATAATCTATCCGTTCCTGGGAGTGGCCTTTTTCCCTCGAACCGACGCAGGGCAGTTCACTATCAACATGAAAGCGCCAACAGGATCGCGTATCGAAGTGACGCAGGAATACGTCGCTAGAATCGAAAATCTGATTCGCCAAACTGTCGGGCCCGAGTTGAAAATGGTTGTTTCCAATATCGGTGTCGTCCCTGATTTTTCCGCCCTATACACGACTAACGCGGGACCCTATACGGCCACCGTACAGGCAGAATTGACTGCGGATCACAACGTGAGCACTTTTGACTACATGGATCGCGTTCAAAACGCAATTGCGCAACAATACCCGGAAGTGCGCACTTTCGTTCAGAGTGGATCAATGGTGGACGCAACCCTGAATGCAGGTATGCCCGCGCCAATTGATGTGCAGGTGACGGGCCGCAACAGCAGACAGGATTATGCACTAGCGCAGGATCTTGGCAGCCGAATCCGCAAAATCGCGGGCGTCGGCCAAGTGTACATTCCGCAGGACATAAACTATCCAGCGCTGCGCATGGATATCGATCGCGTTCACGCCGGAGAATTAGGCTTGAGTGAGAAGGATGTCGTCGATAACGTTATTACTGCCCTGAACTCAAACGCGATGATTGCGCCTAATTACTGGGTAGATTACAAAACGGGAAACGATTACTTTCTTACGGTGCAATATTACGAACACGGCAGACCGGCAATCCATAATCTTTTGGACTTCACAAATATACCGTTGAGGGCGCCATCCCTGAAGGAGCCGACAACTCTGGACACGGTCGTAAAGCTGTCGCGTACGGAAACCCCTACGGAGGTCGATCATTATCAGATCCAGCGCGCTGCTGATGTGTACGTAACGCCCCAAGGAGAGGATCTTGGCCGTGTCTCAAACGCAATCAACAAAATCGTAGACGACCTGAAAACTGCCGGTAATGTCCGCGTAACGCTTCGAGGCATGGTTTTAGGTATGAATGAATCATTCAAGAGTTTCGCCCAAGGATTCATCCTCGCCGGACTACTTCTCTACCTCATTTTGGTTGCTCAATTCCGTTCTTTCATCGATCCATTTCTCATCATGCTAGCTATTCCGATGGGTTTTGTCGGAGTGCTGCTTATTCTGCTTTTGACGGGCACCACTCTGAATGTTATGTCTCTGATGGGTGTTCTGATGCTAATCGGTGTGGCAGGCTCTAACAGTATTCTGATCGTCGATTTCGCGCACAAACTCGAAGAACAAAATCTCCCGGTGACGGATGCAATCATCACGGCCTGCCGAGTTCGTTTGCGGCCTATTTTGATGACCTCGCTCGCGACGATTATCGGCATGCTGCCCATGGCGCTGAAACTCGGAACGGGATCCGAGCAGTATGCGCCGATGGCTCGCGCCATTATCGGCGGCTTAACATCGTCAGTGATCCTGACGGTCTTCATTGTTCCTGCAGCTTACTTGCTGGTATACGGAAGAAAGGAGCGGCAGCGATCTCGAGAGGCCGGGCTGGCCCATGCATAGGTGCAATACCCACCAAGCATCGTACATACTCGCCGCATTTTTGCTGGCTTCACAATGCGCCTTTGCGCAAACACCGGGGCCTCCGCTTACGCTGAGGGACGCAGAAGCTATGGCCTTGAAGAACCACCCGCAGGTGCTTGCATCCCAGGCCAATTATCTAAGGTCGGGCGAGTTACTCACCGAAGCGCGTTCCGCTTACTATCCTGCGATGAACGGCGTGATTACTGGCGCCCAGTCGACTGACAATAGCCGTCTCGGCGCTGGCGTTATCAACGATCCTCGATTATTTACTCATTTCGGCTCGGGCCTTACGCTTTCGCAGCTAATTACCGATTCCGGAAGGACTCCGAACTTAGTTGCCAATGCAAGGCTAACATCCCAAGCGAGTCAAAAGGATTACCAGGCCACACAATATGACATTATTCTCGGGGTGGACCAAGCCTATTATGAGGTTTTGCTGTCGCAGCAGTTGATTAACGTCGCGCAGCAAACTGTAGCCACTCGTCAAACGATTGTCGATCAGGTTACGCAATTGACTAAAAATCAACTAAAGTCTCAAGTTGATCTAAGCTTTGCTCAAGTCAATTTATCAGACGCGCAGTTGATGCTGATTCGCGCGAGAGATCGCCGGGCGGCTGCCTACGCGAATCTTGGCCAGGCACTGGGAACGAATCAATCGACCGAGTACCAGCTTACGGCTCAAGGGACGCCGCCTACCCCACCGGACAATGCGGACGCCCTAATTGCGCAGGCATTTCAGAATCGTCCGGAGCTCGCGAGCTTACGTCTGCAGAGTGAAGCCGCACAGAAGTTTGCATACGCAGAGCGCGATCTGAATCGGCCATCTGTGAATTTCTCGGCAGTTGGAGGAGTGCTGCCCTACATCAAACCTGGAAATGCCAATCCGGACATTTCGGAAGTATACGAAGCGGCAGCAATCAATGTACAAATTCCGGTGTTCAATGGGCATCTCTTTAGCGCGCGCCGGCGCGCTGCCGAATACGAATTACAGGCTGCCAATCAGCGCGTCCGCGATCTCCAAGATCGTATCGCGCGCGATGTCAGGACTTCCTGGGAACATGCGCGAACTGCGTTCGAAGCTATCGGGCCGAGCCAACAACTTCTGGCGGAGGCAAGCATGGCTCTTAATTTGGCCCAAGGACGCTACAACCTGGGACTCGCCTCTATAGTGGAACTAACGCAGGCGCAGTTGGCGCAAACTCAGGCCGAGGTCCAGAATCTCACCGCACAATACGATTACCAGGAAGCCTATTCTGCGCTTCAATACACGCTGGGGATGTTGCACTAACGGGAGCGGTACTCAAACCCGCTATGCCCGTTAAGCTTTTTTTGGGTCTTTTTCAAAACGAGTTGCCCCGCGCTTAGTCCAATTGTGGGAATCCGAAAACGTCTGATGAGTATTGATCTGGAGAAACGCGATGAAACAAAACTGCAGCATCAGTCGCCCGCGCCGGGCAGGCCTGGCAGAAAACCATCGTGGGAAACAGGCGCCAAAACTGCTGTCGGTACTGCAGTCACAACTCAGAGCCGGGTCTGGTTCACAATTGCACACGGATACCTCAACGAGTTGTACTTCCCTGATGTAGACCGCGCAAACACGCGATTTGTTCGCTTCCTGGTAAGCGGGGACGGCTTCTTTTCGGACGAAGCAGGCGGCACCGATTACACAGTGCAAGCCGCCGGACCTGGCATCCCCGCCTATCACGTATCGAGTCAATGCAAACAGAAACGCTACATCATTGAGAAAGAAATCATCACTGATCCGAACCGCGATGCCCTGGTGATGAAGGTCGATTTCCAGCCGTCCGCCGCCGGACAAGACCTGCGGCTCTACACCTTCTGCAGTCCTCACGTAGGAGACGAAGGCGAAGACAACAATGGCTGGGTGGGCGAGTACAAGGGCGTCCGCATGCTATTTGCACAGCGCGCCGGAGTCGCGCTTGCGATCGCCAGTTCCCCGGCTTTCCTGGAGATGAGTGCAGGCTATATGGGCGTGAGCGATGGATTAATCGCCATTCGCTCCGATGGCAGGCTGACTAAAACCTACACGCTAGCGGAGCGCGGGAATGTAGCGCTAACTGGCGAGGTGGACTGGGGCGCGAACGAGGGTCGTTTCATACTTGCAATTGGGTTCGGCGAGACGTCAGCGGAAGCCGGGCAGCAGGCGCGGGCGGCGTTGCTCGGCGATTTCGACGAGATGCGAAAAGAATATGTCTCCGGCTGGCATCAATTTCAGTCGACTCTCACCGACCTATCGCGTAGCGATGAAAATGACCTCTTCCGGGTCAGTGCCGCGATCTGTCGCATACATGAATCGAAACGTTTTCTTGGCGCATTTGTTGCCAGTCTTTCTATTCCGTGGGGCTTTGCGCGAGGCGATAAAGATATTGGCGGCTACCATGTCATCTGGCCCCGTGATCTGTCGGAAACCGCTCTAGGATTGCTTGCCTGCGGCGATGCCGACAGCGCCCGCAGTGCTCTGTTCTATCTGGAGTGCACGCAAGGGGCAGACGGCCATTGGCCGCAGAACATGTGGCTGGATGGCACACAGCATTGGACATCCAAGCAAATGGATGAGACCGCCTTCCCTATTTTGCTGGCCGACGCGCTCCGAAGAACTCACGAACTCAGAGGTCACAACCTCTGGCCGATGCTCAAAAAGACCGCCAGCTACCTGGTTCAGCACGGGCCAATAGCGGAAGAGGACCGATGGGAGCAGATCGCCGGATACTCGACTTTCACCATGGCTGTCGAGATCGCGGCTTTACTCGCGGCCGCTGATTTCGCCGAACTGAACGGCAAAAACAGCGAGGCCCAGTTCCTGCGTGAAACCGCGGATGCCTGGAACGAGGCCGTGGATGAACTTACCTATGCAGCCGGAACCGACTTAGCCGGGCATTGTGGCGTTACCGGCTATTACGTACGCGCCACACCGCCCGACGCAATTCGGGGAGTGCCTCTGGACAAACTCAGTATCAAATTGAGCAACCACCCGAAAGGGCAGCAAAAGCAACGAGCTGTCGATATCGCCAGTCCGGACGCGCTCGCACTCGTCAGATACGGCCTCCGTTCCGCCGACGACCCGCGAATCCTGAATACGGTTAAGGTTATCGATGCAACCTTGATGACCATTACTTCCACCGGTCCTGTGTGGCATCGCTACACCGATGATGGTTACGGCGAACACGAAGATGGACGGCCGTACAAAAAGACCGGTGTTGGCAGAGGCTGGCCGCTTCTCGCCGGCGAGCGTGCGCATTATGAGCTTGCCAAAGGCGATATTGCTGCAGCGGAACAATTGCGGCGGACGATGGCCCGCCAGACAAGCGAATGCGGGCTGTTCCCGGAACAGGTTTGGGACGCCGAGGATATTCCCGGGCACAACCTTTTCAATGGACATCCAACCGGTTCCGGCATGCCGCTGGTGTGGGCGCATGCCGAATACCTCCAGTTACTCCGCTCATTACGCGATGGTAAGGTGTGGAGCACACCACCTCAAACCGTCGAGCGATATCTGAAAACCCAAACAAGCTCGGAATTTCAGATCTGGACACCCGACCAGCAGCGTGGCCGCCTCGTTCCCGGCAAAAATCTTCGTGTTGACATGCGCAGTGCGGGCACCATTGACTGGACTCTCGACTGCTGGAAAACTGCGAGCCAGACAGAAACGCGGGATTCCGGTCTGGGTGTGCATTACGCGCTGCTTCAGGCCTCAGACGCGACGCCCGGTACGCACATTCGCTTCCGCGTCTCTAAGGGCGGCCAAAACGAGATGCAAGAGTTCGAAGTGGTAGTCCGCGAAGTGCAATAGCATCGCTTACGGGATTCCACCTGCGTACCGGTTTTTAGCTCTTTTCTTGCTTACGATTCCACTCCCGGTAAGCGAGGCGAGCCTCTCGAGTGCCTATCTCTTCCAGTGCAAGCGCAGCAGCCCGAACGACCTCGTCAAACTCGTCTTCACGCCGTGACAATGCAATCAAATCGGGCACGGCTCTGGCATCCTTGAGGTCTCTCAGAGCGAGCGCGGCAAACTTTCGGACTTCTTCTTCTTCATCATTCAAAGCCTGCAGCAGGGCCGGTAAAGCACCGTGATCTCCTATTGCTCCGAGGGCAGAAGCCGCGGCCGTCCGAACCGCAAGGTCCTCGCTCTTCAAGCACTCCAACAGGCCGTTTGTTACTTGTTCGCTCTTCAAAGGCCTCAAAATTTCAGTGATGCTGCCTTTGTACGGAATTTCCTTAAACATCTCGAAGAGAGTAGGAATCAGGGAAGCATCTTTCATCTTTGTCAAAGTGTCCCTTGAGCGAAACCTCAGATAACTGTCGTTATCGCGCAGGCCTTCCAGCAAAGCGGGAATAGCAGAAGGGGGACAAATCTCTTCCATTTTCGACAGAACATCCGCAGCGGTCTGACGGAGGCTCAATTCGCGATGGCTCAGGGCCTTCACAAGAGTTGCGACGACTTCATCTCCCCGGTATTTGCTCAGAGTTTCCAGGGCTGTCGCGATTACGCCGACCTCCTTGTCCTCAGTAGCTTCCAAGATCCAGGGAAGCGCGCGAGGGTCTCCGGCCAGCGATTTCAATGCTGTCATACGCAGCCTCCGTTCTGGGTCCCGCAGCAGTTCATGCAGCGCTTCCACCGACGTATCGTTAAGCATAAAGCCGAGCGAATAAGCAATGCCTTCGCGGACCCCGGCGCTTTGAGAGGGGTCGCGCAGAAATGGTAGCAGCGTCGGGATAGCTTTCTCGCCGAATTGAGAAAGGGTAGAAAACTCAACTGTGGTCAAACCGTTCGAAGCGAAACGCGTCCAGGATGGCCGGAATAGCGCGCAGGTCCTTTAATTCTGCTAAGGCTTTTGCAGCCGTGTCTCGCACGTCCGGCACTGGATGCCGCACAGCCTCGGCGAGCACGTCTACCGCAGAAGGAGTCCTTAATTTCCGATAGGACTTCAATCGCAGCGATTCGTTCGGAAGCGTCAAGGCTGTCCAGATTGCGTGCGGCCTGCTGAATAAAAGGCGGAGCGTCCCGGGGCACGAGAACCGTGAAGGGGCGCTCCATTTGATTCAGCGTTTTGAGAGATTGCACGAGCGAGTCCCAAGGACGCTGCATGTAATTGCTAAAGTCGAGGGCTTGCAGAGCGCTGAGGCGCGGGTGAAGGCTGTCGGGCCGCGTCCTTAGTAGCAGAGGCAGAACCGGAACCCCTGCGCCTAGCGCGAAGGCCCACTCAAAATTGACGTACTGAGACGCCTGCGCCCGTTCCGACATTACGGCCACAACCGCTATGGCATTCCGGATGGCGTCTTCGATCTCGGAATGCCAGTCGTCACCGGCCTGCAGATCAAGATCTTTCCACGTGGGAAAACCCGACTGGTTGAGTTGGTCTTTCAGGATGTGAACGAAATCCGCATCGTCGTGGCAATAAGAGAGAAAGACGTGTTTCATCCGGTGATGAGGGGGTCAAGCGCCAGCGCCTGTTGCTTCGTTCTTGGGCAGCAAGTTGTCGCGGTGTGAAAAACAAAATTGAATAAAGGCGTCTTCCTTGACCAGCATGCGCAGGGGGAACGGAAGCGCCTCATGCGCCATTTTGAAGACCGAGCGCATCTGATCGTCGTTTTTGGCGGCTGCCAAGGCGGCAGGCCCTACCTTTTCTTGAAATACCTGCTGGATTTTCGGCCAGTGCTCCTGGATTTTCTCTTGAGCGCTCGTATCGAGCTTGTCCCGCCAGTTCATAAACAGTCTCCTTAGGTTGTTGAAACCGTGTCAAGAAATCCTATCAGAAGCGACCAAACTTTGCGCGATTGTGCTCTGTCGCGGGACGGCGATATCTCCGGAACGGGCATTGGTGGCTTGAGACCTTTTCTTTTTGCCGCCGTTACAATGGGGCAATGCCTGAGACGAACGCAACTCCGCCGACCTTCGAAGCCGGCCTGCAGGAGCTCGAACGCATCGTCAAACAATTGGAGAAAGGCGATTTACCTCTGGAAGAAAGCCTTAGACTCTTCGAAGCTGGGATGCGCCTCAGCGCGGATTGCAAGCGTCAATTGGAAGAAGCGGAAACGCGCGTTGAGATCTTGATGAAAAGAGGCAGTGAAGTCGTGCCGGTTCCTTACAGACCGGACCAAAATCACTAAATGATTAAGACCGGACAGGGCAGTCTTCAGGAATTTCTCGTCAGTCAAGTGCAAGCTGTTGATCGCGTGCTCGAAAAATGGGTACCAGCGGATACGGTGGAGCCCACCTCTATCCATAGGGCGATGCGCTACAGCCTGTTCGCGGGGGGAAAACGGATTCGGCCCATCCTGGCAATTGCAAGTGCTGATGCCGTATCGGATTCGCCGGCCGGCATCGAAGACGCTGCCGCGACGCTTGAATTAATACACACTTACTCGCTGATTCATGATGACTTGCCGGCGTTAGATAACGACGATCTTCGTCGGGGCCGCCCCACTTGTCACAAGGTGTTCGGCGAAGCAATGGCGATTCTTACCGGCGACGCGCTCCTGACGCTCGCATTTGAGGTCTTAAGCCGCTTGCACCTGGTCGGCCCAGAGCAGAAGATGCGTATGGTGGAAGAGCTTTCGCGAGCCGCCGGAACTGTGGGTGGAATGATCGGTGGCCAGGTTCACGATATCGAAGGCGAGCGCAAGCGGCCGAGCGCGCTTCTGCTGGAGGCGATTCATAAGGCCAAAACAGGGGCCCTGCTTCGCGCGAGCGTGCGCATAGGAGCAATATATGCCGGGGCCACACCCGAAGAACTGGCCGCCCTATCTGATTTCGGCGAGCACGCCGGGCTAGCGTTCCAGATTGTCGATGACGTTCTGGACGTCGAAGAATCATCGGAGGCTCTTGGCAAAACGGCCGGGAAAGATCAAGCTCAACAGAAGATTACTTTCCCTGCCGTTTACGGATTGGAACGCTCACGGGAAATGGCCGAGGAGGAGCGGCGCGCAGCGCATCTGGCCCTGCGAATATTTGATGATCGTGCGGAGCGGCTTCGCCAGATTGCCGATTTTATCGTGCAACGCCGTGCCTAAAAGGGTGCTTCGAAATGTCCATGCCGTCGTCAGCAAGTTCGCCGCCTAAGCTCAGACTGGATGTGGCGCTGGTGGAGCGGCAACTAGTCGAATCTCGCGAGCGTGCGCAGGCGCTGATTCTCGCTGGGAAAGTGAGCGTCAACGGACAAAGGGTAGATAAACCCGGGCGGCCGGTATCTCAGGACACGCGAATCGAAATTGAGCGGCCGCTGAAATATGTCAGCCGCGGTGGCCTCAAACTGGAGGCGGCACTAGACACCTTCGGTGTGTGTGTAGATGGTAAGGTCTGCTTCGATATCGGCACATCGACGGGAGGTTTTACCGATTGTTTGTTGCAGCACGGAGCGAAACGCGTGCATGCCGTGGACACCGGAGCGGGACAGATTGATTGGAAATTGCGCACGGATTCGCGCGTCGTCCTTCACGAAAATGTAAACGCCCGCTATTTGACCTTCGAAGAGATTGGAGAGATCGCTGACGTTATGGTTTGCGATGTCAGCTTCATTTCGATGACACTGCTGGTTCCTGTTTTAGCGGCGTTGCTGGCTAAGGACGGCGTGTGGATTATTCTGGTGAAGCCTCAATTCGAGGTAGGCCGCGAATTGGTGGGAAAGGGTGGTATTGTGCGGGACACTGCCGCGCAGACGGCCGCCTGCCAAAAGGTGGCTCGCGCGTTGCATGACAAGGGTTTCGTGACTCGCTACATAGAAAGCCCCATTCGAGGCGCTCAGGGCAACCGCGAATTTCTTATGGACGCCAGGCGCTCGCAATGAACTGCGGACATCATGAGAGAGATCAATAGGGTCGGGATCATTTCGAAGCCGAATATTGCCCAAGCCGCGGATATCGTCTGCAGCCTGATCGCGTGGCTGGAAGAACGCGGTATTGAGTATCGCTGCGACGAGCAGACAGCCCAATACGGAAACATAAAGAAATTTATGCCGCGGGAGGCGCTGCCGGACGGAACGGATTTGATCATCGTTTTGGGCGGCGATGGCACTTTACTCTCTGCTGCGCGCGTGGTGGACGGGCGCGATATCCCGCTGTTTGCAGTGAACTTGGGGCATCTCGGTTTTCTCACCGCCATTACCGTAGAGGACCTGTTCCCGGAACTCGAGCAGGCCTTGCGCGGAGAGCACCGCATCGGCCGCCGGCGAATGGTCGACTGTGAACTAGTGCGGCAGCAAAAGGTGATGGCGACTTATTCAGCGCTGAATGACGTGGTAATCACCAAGTCCGAGTTGGCGCGCATGATTGATCTGGATACGCACGTAGATGATCACTTTGTGGCCGCGTATAAGGCCGACGGACTGATCATCGCCACGCCTACCGGTTCTACGGCGTATTCTTTGTCCGCTGGAGGGCCGGTCATATTTCCTTCCGTCGGCGCGTTGTGCATGACTCCGATCTGTCCACACATGTTGACAAATCGTCCCGTTATTGTTCCCCATACCAGCGTCGTACGGATCTTGAACCACGGCGAAGATGGAACATATTTGACCATCGATGGACAGGTAGGTGAGCCTCTATCAAAGGGTGACCAGATTATCTGCCGGTCATCGCACAAAACGATCCAACTTATCCGCCCGCCTAAAATGCTTTTTTTTGATGTGCTCAGAGAGAAGCTGAAGTGGGGCGAGCGTTGAAGGTTTCGCTAACGTCCTGGATTTTTATTGCGCTCATTATCGGAGCGCTGCTGGGCATCTTTACGCCGGAGTTTGCGAAGAACCTTCTTCCGGTAAGTAACATCTTCCTTCGCCTGATCAAATCGATAGTCGGCCCGTTGCTATTTGGAACGCTGGTCTACGGCATTGCATCTGCCGGGGAGCTACGGACCATGGGGCGCATCGCTGCGAAGTCGCTCGTTTACTTCGAAGTGGTCACGACATTGGCTTTGATCATCGGATTGCTCACTGTAAATCTCGTCCGGCCGGGCGCAGGCATAAATATCGCGGCAACCACGCCGGGAGTTGCAGTTGCCGCCAAGCCCGTATCGCTTGGACAGGTGTTAGAACACGCAGTTCCGCAGAACCTCTTCGAGTCGCTGGCCCAGAACGATGTTCTGCAGATGGTCGTCTTCTTCTTCCTGTTTGGCGCCGCCTGCGCGGCAGTAGGCAAGAAGGCAGAGCCGGTTGTGAGCTTTGCCGGATCAGTTGCGGAGGTGATGTTTCGTTACACCAAGTACGTCATGTACGTGGCTCCTTTCGGTGTAGGTGCGGCCATCGCAGTCACAATCGGTTCCAAAGGTATCGGCGTCTTATTTGGTCTGGGTAAGCTGGTGGGCGCGTTGTATCTGGCGCTGGTTCTTTTTATCGCGCTGGTGCTGCTTCCAACTCTCGTGATAGCGCGTGTCCCGCTGGTCAGTTTTTGGCATGCCGTCCGGCAGCCTGTTCTAATCGCTTTCTCTACTGCCTCCAGCGAGGCGGCACTCCCGCTAGCGCTCGAAAACATGGAACGATTTGGCGCTCCCAAACACATCGTCGGCTTCGTTCTCCCCACCGGCTACAGCTTCAACTTGACCGGAACTACGCTTTATCTTTCGTTGGCTTCCCTGTTCATTGCCCAGGCGGCCGGAATCCATATGCCGATTGCGACTCAGCTCACTATGATGTTGACCCTGATGCTCACCAGCAAAGGAGCTGCGGGAGTGCCACGCGCGGCACTAGTATTGCTTGCCGGAACCGTGGCGACGTTTCAATTGCCCGCGGAAGGAATCACTCTGATTTTGGGCGTGGATGCCCTCATGGACATGGGCCGCACTTGTGTGAACGTACTCGGTAATTGCGCGGCAACCGCCGTCGTTTCACGCTGGGAGCGCGTTCCGCTGACAGCCAGTTCAACTCAGGCTGTCGAAGTGGAAGCTTGATGGGCCTCGTTAGAAGATGTGTTTGATCCCGCGGCCGATGCCTTTTACAATCTTCCCAGTTCCCTTGGTAGTCCCCACTGCGGCGTCTCTCCCGGCGTAAGCCGCGCCCTTGCCGACATCGCCTGCTGCGTTGATGGGATGCAAGGTCACCAGATCGGCGGCGCCCTTGGCAGCTCCCGCTGCTGCATGGCCTGCCGCTCCAGCGGCGCCTTTCGCGATATCGCCGCTACCGCTCGCAACATCTCCGCCTGGACTACGGCCATGCTTCTTGACCTTCGTGTGCTTGTCTTGAGTTGTCTGCTGATCGGCAGTTTGCGCAGAGAGCGGCAACGTCAGCCCTAACACCAAGAACGACAGAAGTAGGAAATGTGTTGATTGCATTCTGCCCGGCCCCAATACTGGGATGCCTCACGTCACGTCCAAGTTACTTGGTTAACCGTATTCGGTCGATAGCCGTCGCGAAGCCTGTACTTTCATCCGCCGTGATAACTACGCCGTGGAGCTCAATTCCATGACGCGCGGCTTCCATGCGTCCGTGCAGGCCAGTGATAAAGCGCCGCAAGATGATGTCTTTCTCGACGCCAATTACTGATTCATACGGGCCTGTCATCCCAGAATCCGTCTGGTACGCAAGGCCGCGAGGCAAGACTCGGGAATCGGCGGTGGGAATATGAGTGTGCGTTCCGATCATCGCGGTTGCGCGTCCATCCAAGTGCCAGCCCATAGCGACCTTTTCGCTGGTCAACTCGGCATGAAAATCCACGAAGCGGATTTTGGTTTTCGGATCCAGAGCTTCTATCAGTTCGTCCGATTTGCGAAACGGACAATCAATATTGGACATATGCGCCCGGCCTTGTAAATTGAGGACGGCATAGGGTGCGCCATTCCGGGCTCTGCCAATGTAGATGCCAGCTCCCGGTAGCCCAGGCGGGTAGTTTGCGGGCCGCAGGAGGCGGGGCTGATGTTCATAATAATCGTGAATTTCGCGCTTGTCGAAGCTGTGATTGCCACCCGTGAGCACGTCCAGGCCGAGCGCAAGAAGTTCTTCGGCAATTAGCGGAGTGATGCCGAATCCACCGGCGCTATTTTCCGCGTTGGCAATCGCGAGGTCGATCTTATGTTCGGTAACCAGGCGGTTGAGGTTCTCGGCAACGATGCCACGGCCACCCGAGGCGAAGATATCGCCGATGAACAAGATTTTCATCGAGTAGGAAAAAGAAAAGCATTCCCGGCGAGAGTTTCCGCTCAACCTCCGTCATTGACCCCTAAGAAACAGGGGGGAATCCTCCGAGCGCCTTTAGGCTTCTCCATGGCATCTGAAAATGCCGGAGCCTGCACACCGGCGCTTAATTCGAGCTGGACTCCATGACATTGACTATCGGATCAATTTTTAGGAGACCGAGGGGACGCTCTCGCGGGGAACGCTTCAATGGCAGAATAGCAGAAAATATGAGGTTTCGCTATATATCTCTAGCGCGGCTGCAGGCGCTCTGCGATCTCTTTTTCAGAGATTGCGCCCTCCTTGATAACCCGCCAGTAAGGCTCAGTTATGTCGACGGTGGTAGCACCTAGGCCCGTGCACAGGCCGCCGTCGAGAACCAGATCGATGCGGCCGTCCATCGCGGCGAACAGTTCGATTCCATTCGAAAACGTAGGCTCACCCGACATGTTGGCGCTAGTTGCAATGAGCGCGTGGCCCGCTTTCTCAATTATGGCGTTTAGAACATTGGACTTGGCGTGGCGCACTGCTAGCCGTGCCGTGTTGCCGGTGACTTTCAGCGGGACTTTAGCGGCTGCCGGAACAATCATGGTCAACGGTCCGGGCCAAAAGTGCCTGGCCAGAATGTAAAACCGGCTATTTAGCTCTTTTGCCAAGTCTTCCGCCATCAAAGTATCAGAGACGGCTAGCGGCAGGGAACGGATATTCTCCCGTCCTTTGGCTGCGAAAACCCTGACCACCGCTTGGAGATCGAACGGATCGGCGACGAGTGTATACAGCGCATCTGTGGGCACGCCTACAATGCCGCCACGGCTGATTTCGCGTACAGCCCGGTCGATTGCACCCGGGTAAGGGTTCTCGATATCGACTTCGATGAGGTCGGTCGCCACAGGGAAAGTTAAGTAACAGAACCCGCAATTTATGCAGCGGGTAATTGCACAGTTTATCGCGTGCCTAGCGCTTCGGCGACCTGAACGGCCATTTCATAGCGGCCAAACGGAGCGCTGAGCTGTGCACCTTTCACCATTGAACGGATGCGGGCGCACATCTCTTGTGCAATCAGAATTCCTTCAGCGCGTGCTTTTTCGGCGCTGTCCGCGCGCCGCATGCGATCCATATACGATTGCGGAACGGGAACACGAAGCTCGTTTACCATGAATTCCGCGTTTCGAAAACTGGTGAGCGGCCATATACCGGCGATGATCGGTATGCGATACTGCTCCGTGCGTTTGAGGAAATATTCAAGTAAATCGAGATCGAAGACCGGTTGCGTGACGACATACTCTGCGCCCGCCTCGATTTTCCAAGCAAAACGGCGAAGCTCTTCATCCATATTGAGAGCGCCCGGATTCGCCCCGACGCCGATCAATAAGCCTGTTTGGGAGCCGATAGGATTGCCGCCGATATCCAGGCCTTGATTAAGGTTGTTGACTATGTTTGTGAGACCGATGGAATCAACATCAAACACCGCCGTAGCATCAGGGTATGTTCCCATGCGGGGCGGATCGCCCGTGATGCAGATGAGATTCCGTACGCCGACTGTATTCGCACCCAACAGCTCGGATTGAATGCTCAGGATGTTTCTATCGCGGCAGCAAAAGTGAAGAACAGCTTCAATTCCGGCCTGCTGTTGAATCAATTGACAGGTCACCTGAGCGCTTAACCGGGCGCTGGCGCGTGGCCCATCGGGCACGTTAATGCAATCAATACCCGCATTGCGGCACAGCAGGGCGCCTTCAATCTCTTTAGCGGCATTCACGCCTCGCGGCGGCAGGATTTCCACAAAAGCGACGAATTTGCCTGCAGCCAACTTCGCCCCAAGCTGCGACTTATCTGCCATTGGGACTTTCGTCAGCCGCTTTGCTTCAGTCTTGATCGCTTCGTCCTGTACTGCAGCGGTCCTATGCTGAACGGGTTGCAGAGACCGCACTTCGCTACAGATCTGCTTAATATGCTCCGGGGTCGTGCCGCAGCATCCGCCGATCATTCGAACGCCAGCTTGCAAGAACCGGCGTCCATACTGCGCCATGTATTCCGGCGAGCAGAGATAAATGTTGCGGCCCTCCACGGTCGAAGGTAGGCCGGCATTCGGCATTGCGCTGAGCGCTTTGCCTGTGAACGCCGCCATCTTCTCAATGGTTTCGAGAGCCACTTTAGGCCCGGCTGAGCAATTTACGCCGATCACCTCGACCGGCAGTTCGTTTAAAATACGCGTGAACGTTTCGGTACTGGTTCCGTCGCGCAGATTGCCGTCATCTTCTACAGTCACTTGAGCTACCAGAACAATTTCTGGTCCGGCGGCTTCGCGCACCGCGTAGATCGCTTCGCGTAGTTCGCTTATTTCATAGAACGTCTCAAGGACAAAGAGGTCAACACCAGCCCCCGTGAGTGCAGCGGCCTGCTCGCGGAAAATAGCGCGCGCTTCGGCGTATGATGTCGGGCCAAGAGGCTCAATTGGAGTACCGAGCGGTCCAATCGCGCCAGCTACGAACGCCTTTTCACCGGCTGCTTCCCGCGCCAGGCGCACTCCCGCCTGGTTGATGGCTCGCAGCTTTTCAGCGAACCCAAAAGCGCCGAGGCGAACGCGATTACTGCCAAACGTGTTTGTCTCTAAAATCTCCGCGCCGGCTTTTACGTATTCCTGGTGAATTTCCTTGACCAGGCTGGGAGCAGAGAGGTTCAGCTCATCAAAACAACGGTTGATGAAAATGCCCTTGGCGTAGAGCATCGTTCCCATCGCTCCATCGGCTACGACGATCTTCGATTGAATCTTTTTCCGGAAATCAGCGGCTCGCGTTTGAATGAGCGGATCGGCTACAGGCATGTTGCTTGGACGGTGGCTAGTGGTTACAAAGATTGTATCGCGCGGAACCAGTTTTTTCTCAAGCGTTTAGACGAACAACGTGATCGGATGCCCGGGGTATAGGCCCAACGCCTTAGCCGCATTCTGCTGATTCAAGCCAATTTCCAGGTAACCCGAACTGCCCTGATAGACAAAGATTATTCCCGACGGCGCCGCTCCGAAAGTATTAAAGAACGCTTGTATTTTGTGATCATTGGCCTCCAAAGTGAATTTTATGGATGAGATGGCTGAAGAACTGTGCCGAAGCGAAGTTCGTAATCACATTCCCGAAGTGATCAATACTGAGAACAAGCCCGCGCCAAACGTCCCGCTCGACCTCCACTGGATCAAGTCCGGCAAGCCTGTTCGGGTGTACTTAACACGGGACCCGCATTCTCCGCCGTCTCCGCTCCGCTGGCGATAACGGCCGCGGCTGGCGCGAAGATATCGCGGCCATGGAAGGTTTCCGAGGGTGAGTGGCGCCAAAAGGCGCGATTCGTAATTTCACGGACAACAGCCTGTTTATCCTCGGCCAAGATGAGCGTGAGCACTCCATTGTCAGGCGCGATGAAAAGGTGGCCGGCTGCCTCGGCGAGAATCGGCTTTCGACACGTGCCGACGCCCGGATCGACGACGATGACGTGAATCGTTCCCGGCGGGAAGAATCGGGCGGCTTGAGAGATTGTGTACGCACCGGCGAGAATCGAGAACGCCGGAAGATCATGGGTGATGTCCACTATTACGATCTGCGGACACCGGCTCAGAATGACACCTTTCATGGTCCCGACATAGTGGTCTGAAAGCCCGAAATCGGTGGTAAGGGTGATGATGGCCGTCGCTGAGAAGAGTGCCATACGTTGCTAGAATTGTAGAGGAACTCCTTCATTTCGCGAGTCTCCGCGCGCGCGAAACTTCTCTTTGTTCAGGTCAATTGCTCTATTTCGATCACAATGCGACGACGTTTATTGCTTCCGAAGTGGCTGATGCCATGGATGCAGCGCAGCGCGGCGTATTCGGGAATGCATCGAGCACGCATAGAGCCGGACAGCTTGCACGTGAGCATTTAGAGAAAGCGCGGTCAGTTGTTGCGAGTTCTATCAATGCCGCGCCGAACGAGATCGTGTTCACGAGCGGGGGAACAGAGTCGAACAATCTTGCGATTTTGGGGCTAATCCAGGGGAGCCAAGATCAGGTTGTAACCACTGCGATTGAGCATCCCTCTGTTTTGGAATGCTGTCGTCAACTGAAGAACGTGACGGTTGCACCTGTCGCTGAAATTTCGCGCCACATAACCGACGAGACGACGCTTGTGTCTGTGATGCACGCAAACAATGAGACGGGAACGCTGCAGCCAATTGCGAAGCTTGCGGCTTTAGTTCGCGAGCGAAGGGCGGGCGGTCAAACGATTTTTTTGCATTCGGATGGCGTGCAGGCGGTCGGCAAAATAGAGGTCGATGTGAAAGCGCTGGGAGTAGATCTTTATTCAATGAGCGCTCACAAGGTGTTTGGACCTAAAGGCGTGGGCGCGTTATTCGTCCGGCGAACTGTGCCGTTGCGCGCAATACAAGTTGGGGGACGCCATGAACGAGAGCGGCGAGCAGGTACCGAGAATGTCCCGGGCGCGGTGGCCTTTGCTCGCGCATTAGAGTTGTGCGACAAGGGCCATGAAGAATTAGCCGAGCTGCGCGATGATTTTGAAGCACAAGTGCTGGGACAGGTAAAACGCGTTGAAATCAACGGCTGGGGATCGCCGCGCTTACCGAATACGAGCAATCTTCTCTTTCGTGGCGTGTCGGCCGAAGCTCTGGTGATCGCGCTCGATATGCGCGGAATGGCAGTTTCGACCGGTTCAGCATGCAGCAGCGGGTCAATTGAGCCATCGCACGTTCTGCTTGCGATGGGACGGAGCCGCGAAGAAGCGAAATCGAGCGTACGCTTTTCGTTTGGCCGCTACAACACGCGCGACGAGATAAAACAGCTTGCGGATGCTGTTACGGCCTGCGTGGGCAGGCTGCGAAGCGCGCGCCGGGTGGAGACTCAACTTGTCAGTTGAAAAGAGAACGATTGCCGTAGCCATGTCGGGCGGTGTCGATAGTTCTGTCGTCGCAGGGTTACTAAAGCGGCAAGGAGAGACAGTCCTAGGACTCACAATGCAGCTCTGGAATCAACGCCGGTTGCCGGACTTGATTCCCGAGGGCGGCGCTGCCGGGCGATGTTGCTCGCTGGACGATGTGTACGACGCGCGGGCTGTTGCGAGTCTGCTTGGGATTCCATACTACGTGGTCAATTTTGAGGAGCGGTTTGAAAAACAGGTCGTTAAACCGTTTGTAGATGATTATCTGGCTGGCCGCACACCTATCCCCTGTACCCTGTGCAACAACTTCATCAAGTTTGACCAGTTCCTGGAGATGGCCGACGGCGTTGGGGCGGACAAGATTGCTACGGGCCACTACGCGCGGCTGAGCTTCGATATGTCGACAGGGCGCTATCAGATGCGCACAAGTTTAGACACGAATAAGGATCAGACCTATTTTCTATTCGGCTTAACTCAGGCCCAATTAGCGCGGACGCTGTTTCCGCTAGGCGGCATGGTGAAGACGCAAGTGCGGGAACTGGCCAAGGAATTGGAATTGCCTGTTGCCGATAAAAGCGACAGCCAGGAAATCTGTTTCGTTCCGAATGGCAACTACGCGGCTTTCATCGATGCATATTTCGCAGAAAATGGACTGGAGGCGACCCAAACGGAGGGAGAGATCGTTGGTACATCCGGTCGGATTTTGGGACAACATCCCGGGACCCATCACTACACGGTAGGCCAGCGGCGCGGCTTACGGATAGCGGCGGGAGAACCGCTCTACGTCATCGCGACAGATTCTAAGACGCGGCGCGTGGTTGTAGGCCGAGATGAGGAATTGTTACGCGATACCCTGCTCGCCAAACACGTAAACTGGATCTCAATCGCGGCCCCTCGACAGCCCCGCCGCGCGCTCGCGAAGATTCGCAATAAGCATGTAGCTGCGGCCGCGATCCTGATGCCAACCGGTGACGAGCATAGGATTGAGGTTCATTTCGATAAACCCCAACGCGCCATTACGCCTGGACAAGCAGCCGTCTTTTACGATGGCGACCTGGTGCTGGGCGGCGGCTGGATCGAATAAATTTCCACGTTGGCAAAACAGAAGAACTGGCTGCAGAATCGCGCTGAATACGCGCTTGCGGTTATGTTGATGGGCGCGCTCCGTATCCTGCCGGTCACGCTGGCAATGGCTTTGGCGCGAGCGACCACGGGGACTCTAAATCTCATTCTTCCCAAGCTCAGGCAAGTGGCGAGAACAAATCTTCAATTCGCCTTCCCAAACGCCACAGCCGCGGAACATAATCGCATCATAAACGGAGTGTTCAACAGCCTTGCCAGAGTGCTGGTCGCGATGGCGCGCTTCCCCGGTTTCGATGCCACTAACATTACGCGTTGGATCCGCTATGAAGGGTTGGAGCACTACCTCAGCGCGAAAGAAACAGGGCGCGGCGTCTTAATAGCAACGGCTCACCTGGGCAATTGGGAGTTGAGCGCATTCGCACATGCGCTGATGACCGAACCCATGAATGTTATGGTTCGGCCGCTGGATAATCCGCTGCTCGACAAATTCGTTGAGTCCCGGCGAACACTTTCAGGAAATCGGTTGATTTTCAAACGCGATGCCGCACGGCTGGTGATGAAAGCGCTGAGGAGCAATGAGGCGGTCGGTATTCTAATTGATCAAAACACCGCTCCGGCTGAAGGCGTGTTTGTCAACTTTTTTGGACGGCTGGCATGCGCGGGATCGGCCTTTGTTAAGCTTGCGCATCACTCTGGGGCCGCGGTGATACCGGGATTTGCGCTTTGGGAGGCCTCTCAAAAGCGCTACGTTCTCAGGTTCTACCCTCAGGTGGATCTAACCGGAGACGTGCGTCGGGATACCCAGCGAATTCATTCGATCATCGAAAATGTAGTTCGCGAATATCCCGATCAGTGGATGTGGATTCACCGGCGCTGGAAAAACCGCCCCGACGGTGAACCGCCTATTTACTAAAGGTTCAGTGCGCGGCGTGATGCCGGGCGACAGGGCGCTGATCCAGGCCAAGTACCGCCGTAACGTACTGCGAAATGGATTCGGGGACGGTGATATTACCCATGTACGTCAGATATTGATTGCCTTTACTATCTGTAGCGCGGCAGAGATCTATGCCGAAGGCTTCATTCATCTGCTGCCCATTGCCCTGCACCTTGACCGTCCGAGTCTCGAAATTTTCGTCCAGTATGGTCAGGCCATAGTGCTGCGCAAATGAACAAACAGCGGCTAATTCGGTTGGATCGGCGGTTGTGCTCGCTGGCGGCAAATTTTGAGCGCCGGCGAGAAGTTGCTGTCCAACTTCCGCACCAGAAGAAGACGGAGCGCGGCGTAGCACCAGGGTTGCTGTCACGAGTTCCTTGCTGGGATCGGGTAAATCGGTGAGCTGATCTGAGGTTCCGTGCTGTGGCGAACTTCCGGGAATGGAGACACGCTGCGAGGACGCAACACCCCCCGAGATTGCCTTCAGCAGTACAGCACCATTGGGGCTGCCAAGTCCGGTGCACGGATCCCAGCCGGTTTTGGCGCTGTAGTAGCCAAGCTTGCTATCGTCGTTATTTCCGCTGGTGATATCGTGGAAATCGGCTTCGCCCAGTTTGTAGAGCGTCGGGTTTAAGAAGCCGACATTCTTGCCGAGTTGTTCATTCATCAGCGCGACCAGTGCAGCCCATAAAGGCGCTACAGCGCTGGTACCGCCCACCACCTGGTTTTGCCCATCAACTCTCACCTGGTAACCGGTGGAAGGATCGGCATTCCCAGCCACATCCGGCACGCCGCGGCCCACGTAGCTCGTTTGCGGCTGCTTCGGAACTTGCGTAGAAGTCTGGTAGGACGGTAGCGGAAATTCGATGCTGACGCCACCGCCAGTAGCGCCCTCGTTATTTGCGATTTCATTCCAAACGGTCTCGGATGAAATCTTGCCACCGGATGCCTTCAAGGTAGTTCCACCACAGCAAAGTGCGAATGGACTGGAACCGGGAAAATCGACGTGCAGCTTCTTGTCGCCTGCTCCGTCGGTCGATCCGTCGTCGCCAGCCGCTACGGTAACAGTGACACCGAGAGTTGCGGCGTCCTGCAAAGCCGAGTTCATGGCTGTTAGCGATTGCTGCGTCCAACTATCCTCCGGACCGCCCCAGCTAATGGAGACCACCGACGGCTTGCGAGTAGTGTCATGCACGGCGTCTGTAATGGCATCGAGAAAACCTTGATCCGTATTAGGAGCGAAATACACGGCGATGTTGGCTCCGGTCGCAATCGCGCCGACGACTTCGATGTCGAGCATGACTTCGCCGTCCGCATCTGAGCCGGGAGAATTTGTTCCTCCGTCGACGGATACAGCAGTTACGTTCGGCTCTGTGATTCCCAAGCCCTGGAAATACGTTTGCAGATCGGTAGTGCTATAGCCGCCGCCCAATTCGACAATGGCAACCGTCTGCCCTTCGCCGGTGACGCCCGTTGGGTAATTGTAGAGCGCAGCAACCTGCGGCGGAGTGAAAGTAGTAGACGCAGCTTGCTTCTTCTTTCGCCGGAAGTGCGGTTTTGCAATGGGGCGATTGTCCAGGCCCACAACCGCAAGAACTATGCCCTCAAGTTCGGCCGGAATGCTGATGTTGCCTGTTCTGCCACGGAATGTGTGACCGGTAACTGAAAGCTTATAGCAGTGGAGTTGAGTGCCGAAAGCCTTCGTCATATCGGCGGCAGTTCCAGAGAGGATCACGCGCCTCTTCCCCGCATTGGCATCCACCACTGTGAGTTGGTACTCATGAGCGAATCGCTCGATTAAAGCGATATCCTCGGGATTGGCCCCGTGCTGTTGCGCGAATTGTTCGCGCGTCATGTGTGTCTGTTGCGGTCCGGGCGGGGGAATCGGATCTGGGCTTTTGCGCCGCAAGAACACTGTTACGCGGATCTGGTCATCGGGTGGTATAGAGCCGATGGGTTCGGCGGTTTGTGGGGGTCTTCTTTCGCTGCCATGAAGAGTCGTTCTTATATTGCTGAATGCCATTAGCCTTGATTCCTCGTAAGATCGGTACGGACTAGTTTATCTGGTCGGTGAGATGCCTCAATGTACTGTGGATCGGGCGTTGTTGCTTAGAATGAGCGATTACCAAACATGACGCGAGCTTCGGACATCGAAATCCGCCAACTTGAACGCCGTGAAGAGTTCGATGCTGTCGTCAAATTGCAACGGGACATTTGGGGCTTTCAAGATGTCGAGCTTTTACCCCTACGCCTGTTCGTGGTTGCGAGCAAGATAGGAGGCCAATTGCTAGGGGCCTACGCCGGTTCGAAAATGGTCGCGTTCTGTCTCTGTATTCCCGGCTTGAAACCCGGCGCGAAGCCATATTTGCATAGCCACATGCTGGGAGTATCGGCCGAGTATCGAAATACTGGTCTGGGCAGGGCGTTGAAGCTAAGACAGCGGGAGTACGCCATGGCCGTGGGTGTCGATCTGATCGAGTGGACATTCGATCCTTTGGAAATTAAGAATGCGTTCTTCAACATAGAAAGGCTAGGAGCAGTCGTCCGGCGATACGTCCATAATCAATACGGCACGACAACCAGTCATCTCCATGGGGGTCTGCCGACGGACAGGCTGGTTCCGGAATGGTGGATTCGCTCTAAACGCGTGGAAGCGGCGACGCACGGGCTTCCTTTAGATCGGCCGATAATTGCGGCACGTATTAGCGTGCCAATTGAGATCAGTGACTTGCGGCAAAAAGACGGCGAGCGGGCGAGAGATATTCAAGCGAATATAGGCAAGCAGTTTGATCAGTCTTTCCAAGACGGGCTCGCGGTAATTGGTTTTGAGACAAGCACGGATTCAGGAACTTACTTACTTGGCAAATGGGAATTAAAGTAGACCAGATAATTTTGCGGCACATACGAATGCCGCTAGTTCATTTTTTCGAGACTAGCTTCGGCCGTACGCATGAACGTGACATCATTCTGGTTGAAGCAGTCGCAAACGGAGTGTCCGGATGGGGTGAAGTCACCGCGGGTGAAAACCCTTTTTACAACGAAGAGTGGACTGGATCGATTTGGCCGCTTTTGATCGACTACGTTGCGCCGCGAGTTTTGAACTTTGAATTTGCCTCAGCGGCTGAGGTAAGTAAACGAACTGCGCATATCCGCGGCCACAACATGGCGAGAGGCGGCGTAGAAGCTGCATTTTGGGACCTGCAGGCAAGAATCAATGCACAGCCTCTATGGAAGACTATCGCCGGCGGAGCGCGGAAGGAAATTGCGTGCGGCGTTTCGATCGGGATTCAAGATTCAGTTGGGCAACTCCTTGACAAAATCGGCACGGAACTTGACGCGGGATACCAGCGCATCAAGATGAAGATTAAGCCCGGTTGGGATGTAGATGTCATCCGGTGCGTACGAGAGCGGTTTCCAGAGATCAAATTGATGGCCGATGCCAACTCAGCCTATACGCTTCGGGATGCGGAGCATCTGAAGCGTTTGGATGAGTTCTATCTGATGATGATTGAACAACCATTAGCCCACGATGACATCATCGATCACGCAGTTTTGCAATCAAAGCTCGACACGCCGATTTGCCTGGACGAATGCATCCGCTCCGCGCATCATGCGGAACAAGCGATCCGTTTGAAGGCTTGCCGAATTATCAACATCAAACTCGGGCGGGTGGGAGGATTCGCCGAAGCCAAGGCCGTGCACGATATTTGCGCAGAGAACAACATACCTGTTTGGTGCGGAGGGATGCTGGAGTCAGGTATTGGGCGGGCTCACAATGTTGCTCTTTCGACTTTGCCCAACTTCGTTCTCCCCGGAGATGTTTCGGCGAGCAAGCGCTACTGGAAGCGCGACATAGTGAAATCGCCGATCGACGTGAGTTCCAGCGGCACGATTCAAGTGAGTGATGAGCACGGTTTCGGATATGAACTCGACCGGGACTATCTCGAAAGTCTGGTCGTTCGCCGCGAAAGGCTCCACTAACATGGAGGAAAACGCTTAGACAGTAACTGTAGTGAATGCTGAACCGGAATATTTTTCGCGAATACGACATTCGAGGCGTAGCTGACGAGGAGCTTCTGACGCCAGACGTCGAGTTGCTGGGTTCTGCGCTTGCAACCTATGTGATTCGTCACAGCGGGACACGCATTTGTCTGGCACGTGATTGCCGTCTCAGCGGTGACCGGCTACACGATGCTGTTTTGAATGGACTCGTGAAAGCCGGAGCTAAGGTGCTGGATTTGGGCATCGTTCCCACACCAGTGCTGTATTACAGTACGACGCACTTCCAAGCGAACGGCGGCATTATGATCACGGGCAGCCACAATCCACCGGAGTACAACGGCTTCAAGACGGTTTGCGGCACAGAAACGTTGCACGGGCAAGCCATACAGGACGTTTACCGGTTGATCTTGGACAACAATTTAGATTCTGGGCAAGGATCTGTAGAAAAGACCGACGCCACAAGTCCCTACGTGGAAGAGATCGCCGCACAATTCGATTTCAAGAGAAAAGTGAAAGTTGTAGTGGACGCCGGCAATGGCACTGCCGGGCCGGTCACTCACGCAGTTTTGTCGCGCCTGAACGTCGACATGCTTGAACTGTTTTTCGAGATGGATGGCCACTTCCCGAATCATCATCCCGATCCAACGGTTCCGAAAAACCTGAACCAATTGCGGAAGGCCGTCAAGGAACACAAGGCGGATCTAGGCATCGCCTTGGATGGTGATGGCGACCGGATTGGCGCACTCGACGAGTACGGACATGTGGTCTACGGAGACATGCTTCTGCTTATTTTTGCGCGCGAAATTCTCTCGCGGAAACCGGGTTCCACGTTCATCGGTGAAGTCAAGTGCTCGCAGATCATGTATGACCAGATCCGCGACCTTGGCGGTAAGCCGATCATGTACAAGACCGGGCACTCTCTGATTAAGGCCAAGATGAAGCAGGAGCATGCAGAGCTGGCCGGGGAGATGTCAGGCCACATGTTTTTTGCCGACCGTTATTACGGATACGACGATGCAATATACGCTAGCTGCAGGCTACTAGAGATTTTGTCCAATTCAGGCGCTCCGCTTTCGGCTCAGATGAAAAATATTCCCAAATTAGTATCAACACCGGAACTGCGGACAGAATGTGCGGACGAGATAAAGTTCGAGGTCATCTCCAAAGTCGCGGATATTATGCGCCGGGATCGCCCTATTGTTGAAATCGACGGAGTGCGTGTGCCCTTCGAAAACGGGTGGGGCCTGGTGCGCGCATCCAACACTCAGCCAGTGTTGGTGATGCGCTTCGAAGCCATCAGCGAGGAGCTCCTACAGCAGTACCAGAAACAGATGGAAGATGTCGTGAAGCGCGCAAAAGAAGCAGTCAAAGCACGCTAATTGCGCGGACCGATATTTTCCGTACGACCGGCCAGCGGTTTCACGGCTGGTCCGCCACACACACCGACGCCTGTCTTCAACAGCGCGTTTAGCAGGTTGACCAACACTATGTAGATCACCTGCTCATTAACGGGCTGTCGTCCCGGCATTCGAAAACTGCCTGGCAGTTCTTTCGAAATCTGAAGGCGTACCGCGTGGGGGAGAGCGCGCCCGTTACGGTCGCGCTGATTGGCGAGAAAAAGCGGCGTTTGCAGAACGCTTCCCGTTTTTCCATCAACATAGAATTGGCAACGGGAAAACCAACCTAGATTGCCTGGATCGGCCGCATCGAACAAGAGCAATGGCGCTTGGCGGTCAGTGGCCGCGAGCTCCAATGAAAGAACCCGCTGCTGATCATCGATCTTCACATCGAAACCTGCCTGGCGCGCAATATTGCCTACGGATTCCGGGTCCAGCTCCAGCAAGAGATATTTGTGGCTTCCAGCTTCTAGAACTTGCATGAAACACTTACATTCTAGCCGTCAACTGCCGTGCTTGTCTGACAAGTTGCTAACTGGATGGCACAGAAGCGGTGCTCCCACGCAAGCCTTGGGCCAGCCGGCGATACACCTCATGATCGCGTTCGCTAAACTGAACCAGCTTTACCGTGCGAACAGGAGCCGCGTGATCACGCAGCCAATCTGTCACCGTTCGAATTGCAATCCCAGCGGCCTCCTCGACCGGATAGCCATAGATTCCGGTGCTGATGGAAGGGAAGCTGATGGTCTTGACATCACGTTCCGCAGCCAGAAGCAGGCAGGTGGCATAGCAGGATGCCAGGAGCTCCGCTTCTCCATGTTTGCCGTCACGATAACTAGGCCCGACGGCGTGAAACACATATTTTGCCGGTAAGGCTCCAGCGCCTGTAACCACAGCCTGACCCGTTTCACAACGGCCGCCGATACGGTCTGCAACCTCACTCAGTTCGCGCATAATTTCCGGGCCGCCTGCACGATGAATGGCTCCATCCACGCCGCCTCCCCCGGCAAGCGCTGAGTTTGCGGCGTTGACGATTGCATCCACGGCAATCTTGGTGATGTCGCCCTTCAGCAGTTGCAGTTGGCAAAGACCGAGTTGGACGACAAAATCAGAGGACATCAGTACTTACCGGGTTAGAGGCAATCCGCTATTGAATCCAACAGAAAATCGACGTTCTCTTCCGTGGCGAGTGGTCCCATTGTGCCTATTCTCAGGATTTTGCCAGAGAGTTGGCCTAATCCCGAGGCAATCTCGATTGCGTGTTTGTCCAGAAGTTTCTGACGCAGCGAGGTTTCGTCGACACCCGCCGGCGGAACCACTGTCGTCAAGTGCCAAATCCGATTATCCGGATTCTTAACAAACGGCTGGAAACCAAGTCTTTCCAATCCGGCAAGTAAACGGTGATTCGCTCGCTGATGGCGGGTCCACCTGTTCTGCAATCCTTCTTCTTCGATCACCGCGAGACCTTGATGCATGGCGTAATAGAGCGGGGGTGATGGGGTGTGATGATACGCGTGAGCGGGTTCGTAATATTTGCTGATCAAAGCCAAATCCAGATACCACGTGTAAGGCTCCTGGGGCCGCGACTGGAGCCACTGGTAAGCCCTCGGCGATATAGATACGGGGGACAACCCGGCGGGACAGCTCAGTCCTTTTTGCGAGCAACTGTAGGTGACATCGATTCCGACAGAATCTAGCTCAACGGGCATCGCGCCCAAAGACGTTACGCAGTCAGCAATCACGAGCGAATTAACCTTGCGGGCCGCGGCCGTAATGGCGCGCCCCGATTGATAAGCGCCTGTTGAGGTTTCGGCTTGGACGAAGCCAACCACATCTGGCCGTTCACGCTGGATGAAAGCCTCTGCTTCTTCCGCTGTGAACACGTCCCCCCAAGGTTTTTCCAAACGAACCACGTTGGCTCGTTGCCGCTTGCCGACCACACTCATGCGGTCAGCAAACAAGCCAGCCGCGAAGATTGCGAATTTTGAGTCGGGGAGAACAAAGCTCGCAATGGCCGCCTCCATTCCCGCGCCACCCCCGCCGGGTATGGGGAAAGTAGCTTCGTTTTGCGTGCCGAAGGCGTCGCGAAGGCCGGCCTGAACCTCGGCCATCATCTCCAAAAAATACGAATCGCGAATACCAATAACGGGTTGGCTCATTGCCTCGTACGCGCGAGGGTCTACCATGGAAGGCCCTGGCCCATAAAGAAGCCGTTTGGGTGGCGCAATGCGCTTGCTCTCGGTCGTCAGCATTCCTTCAACTTAGCAGCAAAGCTGTTGTGCCGCAGTTCCAGGGTTCGGCCGCTCAGCGTGATCGGAGGTCGCGTGCGCGGTTCCCTTCTTTCCGCTGCTAAACTGAAGGTTTCAGGACACTTCATGCTTCAAGGAATTCTGTAACATGCCTGCTCTTCCGCGCCGGAAATCGGCCGTCGTCGATGTTGGAGGCGTCAAGGTTGGGCGGCTCCAATCCGATCGTCGTTCAATCCATGACGAACACCGACACTGCGGATACGGCTGCAACGGTGAATCAGGTCATGGACCTGGCACGCGCCGGTTCGGAATTGGTGCGTGTCACGGTCAATACCGAGGAAGCGGCGCAAGCGGTTCCCCGAATTGTAGATACGCTGCGCGATTTCGGCGTGAATGTTCCCATTATTGGCGACTTCCACTATAACGGCCACATTCTGCTGAAGAAATATCCCGCTTGTGCACGTGCACTTGCCAAGTACCGAATCAATCCTGGCAACGTAAACATCGGCCGTAAGCAGGACGATAATTTCCGCACGATGATTGAGGCTGCAATCGAGTATGACCGCCCCGTCCGCATTGGCGTCAACTGGGGTTCGCTAGATTCGGTCCTGCTCACGCGAATGATGGATCAAAATTCCAAGTCGCCGGATCCTCTGGACGCGATGGAGGTAACCATGCGCGCCATCGTCGAAAGCGCGATTCGCAGCGCTGAAAACGCCGAGGGTTACGGACTCGCTCATAACAAAATCATCCTGAGCGCAAAATGCAGCAATGTTCAGGATTTGATTCACGTCTATGAGATGTTGTCTGAACGCTGCGACTATCCATTACATCTCGGGTTGACGGAAGCAGGGCTTGGGTCGAAGGGCATCGTGGCGACTACCGCGGCCATGTCCGTTCTTCTGCAACAGGGAATCGGCGACACCATCCGCTCATCGCTGACTCCGCTTCCTAATGGCGATCGCACTGACGAAGTGATTGTTTGCCAGCAGATTCTGCAAGCTTTAAATCTGCGCAGCTTTACTCCTCAAGTTGCGGCTTGTCCTGGCTGCGGCCGGACTACCAGCACGTTTTTCCAGGACATGGCGGATCAGATCCAAACTTATTTGCGCGATCAGATGCCCGTCATGGCGCGAGAAATACACGGGCGTGGAAGAAATGAAAGTCGCAGTGATGGGCTGTGTTGTCAATGGTCCCGGTGAATCAAAACATGCGAATATCGGCATCTCACTTCCCGGTACTTTCGAAAGGCCGGTCGCGCCTGTCTATGTGGACGGCAAGCTGTCCACCACTCTCCGTGGCGATCACATCGTGGCGGAATTTCGTGCCATCCTGGATGAATACGTAGCCAACCGATACGGCGTGGCCGAATCGATAGTCGAAACTGTTGCCTAGCGACGAGCAAATAGATCGCCTCACAGCACAGGTCGAGAATCTCTCGTCGCACGTCGAACAGCTACGAAAACGCGTTGCCGAGTTGGAACGCGCGGGGACGCTAGCAACCTCATCCACAAGGCACACCACTCCGCAGCCGTTAATCGCGCCAGTTTCGTCGAGTTCATACCCGACAAATACTGGTTTGAAGTTGCTCAACCGAGTGGGCGCGCTGACTCTTTTTATCGGCATCATATTTTTCTTCAAATATGCAGTCGATAATCAATGGATTGACGCCCTCGGCCGCGTGGCTCTTGGCATAATCGCGGGGTTCGCGCTTCTTGGGGGCGGGGAGTGGCTGCGCCAACAGGCGCAAACGATCTTTGCGCAAGGCGTAAGTGCGTGCGGTATCGCCACAGTCTACATAACGGCGTACGCGGCATCCGATTACTACAAACTGGTCGACCCTGCCTGGGCGTTCGTAGCCTTTCTCGTGACCTCGGCGGGGGCGCTTTTTCTGTCGATACGGGCGTCGGATGCAGTCCTCTCAGTAGTGGGATATCTCGGTGCGATTGTTGCTCCCGGACTATTTCGAGTCATGGACTCAACCATCTGGAGCGCGAGCGTATGGGCGTGGTTCGGTTTCGTTTATCTGCTCCTGATAAACGTCTTCGTGCTCATTCATGCCGGCGTGCAATCCAAACGATTCTTGGTTCCCATCATGGCGATAGCCACTGCGGCCGAGACGTTCTGGCTGATCAACCCTAAGCACGCCCTCGTATGTGTTTTGTTCTTTTTGGCATTGGCCGCCCTGCACTTTCGCTCTCCCAAGTGGGGACCTGCAGCGGCCCAAGTTGCTGCCGATGCCTATATAGTCGCCCACGCGCTTGTGCTTCTCGCTGGCTTTCGATTTCTAGTCTTCTGGTTTGAAACTGTAAGTACACCCGAAACACGGTCGAGTCTTCTGAGCGAAGCTGAGTCCGTGTTCTTAGGTGTTTATGGCGCACTGCTGCTCGCCTCGGCGGTTTTCCGCAGATCAGCGGCCGACCGTCTGATCGGCCTGGTTCTGTTAGCCGCAGTTATCGTCAAGCTCTACGTTGTCGATGTTTGGTTTTTAGCGCGTTTTTACCGCATCAGCGCTTTTGTCGCACTTGGACTGTTGCTGCTCGCCAGCTCATTCATTTACTCACGTTGGAAGCAGCGCAGTTCCAGCTAACGCCAGGTGTTCATTGCGTGCGCTACTGCGCGTTGTGCCTCGTCGATATGCCTCCAGGCCCGATCCCGCAGCCCTCGCGCGGAGGGATTGTCCTCCTCGCGATCTAAATCATGCCGAGCTCTACCCAGTACTTCTTGGGCCCGGCGCAATCGCTCCGCCGGCCTCCAGTGCTCATCTATAGGCGGGCGCGCGTTCGGATTCCTTCCATCGTCCATTGCTGCGTGACGGAGTTCCTCTATTGCCCGGTCAATTTCTCCAACCGCCCGCTCATCGTCGCGGGCCACGCGTCCCCACCGAGGTCCCGTTTCCAGCAAGGCTCTTGCGTATCGCAAATCTGAAAGCGCTCGATCATACCCCGGATGACGCCCGGGCATCTGAGCCACCGCCCCAACCGGCAGCAGCAAGATCGACAACAAGACGGCGTGTGACGTTCGTAGCATCTTTACCCCTATTTACTTTTTTGTACTAACTTTTGTATCTCGTCAAGTTCTTTTCCAGCTTCGGCCCATTTCCCTTGTGCGCTTAAATCTTTATAACGCTCCAAATGAGTTCTTATTGTTTGTAACGTTTCTTCGGCTTGATTTCTTGAAGTTTGCGTTGCTGCCGCCGGATTCCCGGAACTCGCCGCCTGAGGGGCGTTTGTGTTTGCTGTTTCCGGAGTAGAGCGCTGGTTTATGGGTTGACTGCCGCCGGAAAGCCCGATCAATTGTTGCAGGGCTTCTTCATAGGTGTTCGCGTATGCAAGTAGATTACCCATTGCCAGCGCCACCTTCTTTAACTGCGGCATGCTCGCCTGCGAAGCTTGAATATAAATCGGCTCCACATACAAAAAGCTATTGCTGATCGGGAGCACCAGAGTCTGCCCCCGTATGACCTGTGAGCCTTGCTGGTTCCAAAGGCTCAAGTCCTTCGAGATCGTCTGGTCCTGATTAACACGTGCATCGATTTGCATCGGGCCAAAAATGATGTTCTGTTTCGAGAGTTGCTCGAAGGCCAACTCACCCAGATGCGGTCCATCGCACCGTGCGTACATCACGCCGATCAAATTGTCCTTACCGGCTGGGGTAAACGTGGTCAGCAGCATGAACTCCGGGCTATCGCTGTCCGGGAGCGTTGCCACGACATAGGTGGGCGAAACTGAGCCAGCCTCCGAAGCGCCCTGCTGCCGCCCGGCCGTCCTGGCCAAGTCCCACATGTCCGCCCGATTGTAGAAAGATTCGGCGTCACGCATGTGGAAGGCCCGATAAATTTCAGCCTGCGCGCTGAAGAGCCCCTCCGGATAGCGAGCATGCCGTCGTAGGTCCGCGGGCATCGCCGACTCCGGTTTAAACAACTGCGGAAAAAGATGCCAGTATGCCTGAATCAACACGTCTTCGGGTGCGAAGACATACATGTTCGTTTCGCCTGAATACGCGTCGACCGTCGCCTTGACCGAATTGCGGATATAGTTCACTTGTTGTTCGCCGACACTCATTTGCCGCGAATAGGGGTGAACATTCGAACTCATGTAACCATCGATAATCCAGACCAACCGTCCCGCATCAGTCAGAACAAGATAAGGATCGGAGTCCCAGGTCAGAAACCCGGCTAGTGTATGCAGCCGGTCCACAATGGGCCGGTGAATCAGCATCCGGCTTCGGTCCGTCATGTAACTTGTCAGCAGGGTGTTAAGGTCGCCATAAGAAATTGCCGCGGAGAGGCGATTCAAAGGAGACATCGGGATTCCATGGCTGCCGGTATAGCTCGTGTACACGCTCTGTGACCCGGAAGGATAGTTGAACTCTGGCTGCGATGTATCTACGAAAACGGGTTCATGCGCCTCTTCGCTGTAGTAAATCTCCGGCTTAGTAAATTGCAGACTTTTAATCGAGACCTCCGGTGGCGCATTCTTAATCAACAGCACCGGCAAGCCGTCGGGCGTTATCCGGTTTGCTTCCGCCATCACAATCCCGTAGCCGTGGGTGTAAATAAGGTGCGTATTAATCCAGCGATTACTAGCCGCCCCGAGTTGCCGGATCTCCAGCTCCCTGGGCGCAACCAACACCTGGCGAATATTACCGTCGATGATGTACCTATCGACATCGGCCGTCAAGTACACGTAGGGACGCAACGGCTGAATTTGGGAAATTGTGTTCTGAAACGCTTGAAAATCCCAAAGCCTCACGTTATCGAGCAAGGCCTTATGCTTTGCATAATCGACCGGAATCTCTGGCGAGGCTTCTCGGGTTGACTCCTTCAGTCGCTGGTTTAATCCGTAGGCAGATCGTGTCGCTTCAATATGATGTTGGATATAGGGCCGCTCCAGTGCCAGTTCGTTCGGCCGCACATACACCGCCGCTACTATCGATGGCACGAAATACCTCACTGGAAGCAGCAGGAGCAATAGCAAAGCCACGCGTCCCCGCCTTACCAACACCAACGCTGCCGCAAGAATTGCGCCCCCGATCAGCAGCCACTGCAGCGGAAGCGTCAGGTGGTCGGCAACCCAATCAACCCCGACCAAGTAAGATCCGTGATCCTCCAGCAACAGCCCATAGCGATTGAAGAAGAACTCGAGCGAAACTCCGAGCAAGACAATTGCGATTAGCAACCGCACAAAGTTCGAATTGAACGCCTCTCCCAGTGCTTTGCCTTCGAATTCGAAGCTAGCTGGCGTGGCCAAATTGGGAAGATGCCTATAAAGGTTTTCCGCGTGCGATGCCAGCCAATAGACGATCAATGAAATAATCGCGCCGGTCAAGACCACCCGCAGCAGCATGCTATAGAACGGCAAACGAAAGAAGTAGAACTGTAGGGGGTTTCCGAATATCGGATCAACAAAGCCACCCGGCGATGATGCAACGCGCAGCCCGCCAAAATAGCGGACGACCGTCCAACTATCGACAGTTGCGTTTGCCGCGATCAACGCCAGCACCGCCAGCACTACCAATGCAATCTTCGAGACGAATGAACGGCTGAATACACCGAACAGCGGCGCGTCTTTGTTCCGCCGGATTCCCAACTGATATGAAACCCAAAAAGCCGCGAACAAAAGCACAATCGCCAGTAGAAGGGGCCCTGATCCGTAGATGAGCAAGTTCACCCACGTATCCACTTGGTGCATTTCCGTCCACCATGCATAATCGATCAATGTCGACGCTGTGAAACGCGAGCCGAGGAGAATGATGAAAACGGCAATCGCAGCGAATAGCAATCCGCTTCGTCTTTTTTGCCGCTGGCCGATGTACCGGTCTGGCTGTATTGGCAAACAGCGAGTATATCGCCGTTAAGCAGCGCTTGTCTGACTCGGGGCTCGCAAAATTGCGAGCAGTCCATTTACAGCGGCGGTAAACACCTTTCGACGGCGGTGGACAATACGCACCGGACGGAATAGTTCCGGGGGATCCAGCCGGAGAGCGACCATCCGGCCCTGAGCCACATCCTCGCGCATAACGCGTCTCGGCATAATGCTGATACCCGCTTCATGAGCAACGGCTTCTTTGATCATCTGCAAATTGTCAAAGTGCATCGTCATCTCCACTTTGATTTTGTGTTCCTTGAGATACCGTTCGATGTGTGACTGTATAGGAAGATCATCGTCGAATCCTATAAAATTCGAGCCTTCGAGAGCGGATAGACTGAGTTTTCTACGGCGGGCCAGTGGATGCTGTGGCGACACTGCAACCACCATCTCTTCATCCCGCCAAGGCAGCGCCACGACATCGCGCGAGGATTCGGCGTAGCTCATCAACCCCAAATCCGCCTGATCCTCAATTACTGCCTCCAAGACTCGCTCAGGGCGAAGATAAGAGACTTGCAGCTCCGCCTCAGGGAAGTCCCGCGCAAAGCGCTCCTCCAGCTGCGACATCTCCGTTAGACCCACCGAATAAATCGCGGCCAGCCGCACGATTCCGCTTGTGGAGCGCTTCATCCGGGCAAGATCCGCCTGCAGTTCCTCGCGTCTTCGAAGAACGTCACGGCAATAATCCAGCACCAGTTTGCCGGAAGGCGTGGTGACAAGAGGGCGTCGCGTGCGATCAAAAAGTTCCGCTCCCAATTCGCGCTCCGCTTCCTGCAAAGCTTGGCTGGCGGCAGATTGACTCAACTGGTTGGCTTGTGCCGCTTTACTGACACTCTTGAAATGCGCTATGTCCCGTATCAGCCGGAGATTCGCGAGATGCACAAAGCAATACCGTATCATAAGAAAATCCGATATAGCAAGCTCTCAAATTCGATTTGACTAATAATGCAGGGATGGATATACTGACCTTTCCCCCTCGTCGTGGAATGGAGGCATAAGTGTCCTTGAACGATGCTCACATCGGGTTGCCGCCGCCGCAAGGCCTATACGATCCGGCCCACGAACACGATGCTTGCGGTATCGGGTTCGTTGTCCACATCAACGGCGATGCTTCCCACGACATTATTCAAAAGGGCCTGGAGATTCTGGTCAACCTGCAGCATCGCGGCGCTTGCGGCTGCGACTCTGAAACAGGTGATGGCGCGGGCATCCTGATTCAAATTCCGCATGACTTCTTTGTTCGGGAAACGGCCGCCCTGGGCATTCGTCTTCCGGGTCCAGGCGAATATGGCGTCGCCATGTGCTTTCTGCCTGTCGAACGGCAGCAACGGTTAGCTTGCGAAGGGCTTCTGGAAAAAATCACGCGCGAAGAAGGTCTCACCGTGCTTGGCTGGCGCGATACACCCGTTCAAGTCGATGCCATCGGTCGAGTTGCCCGCGCATCGCAGCCCTACATTGAGCAATTTTTCGTCGCTGGGCCCGCGGGCGTGCCGGTTGACGAGCTAGAGCGCCGGCTCTATATCGTGCGTAAGCGCGCTGAAGCAGCGGTCGCTGCCTCGGACATTCGCGACAAGAGCTTCTTCTATATTCCGTCCTTCTCCGCGCGCACTATCGTCTACAAAGGCCTGCTGCTGGCGAATCAAATCGGCGAGTTCTACAACGAGCTGCTGGACCCCTCTACGAAGAGTGCAATGTGCCTTGTTCACCAGCGGTTCTCGACCAACACATTTCCTACCTGGCAATTAGCGCATCCATTTCGTTACCTCTGCCATAACGGGGAGATCAACACTATCCGCGGCAACATCAACTGGATGAACGCGCGTGAAGCCGTCATGACGTCCTCGAACTTCGATGACATCAAGAAGATCTATCCCGTAATTCAGCCTGGTATCAGCGACTCCGCTGCCCTCGACAACGCGGTTGAACTGCTAACCATGGCCGGTCGCACATTGCCGCACGTAATGGCCATGCTCATTCCCGAGGCTTGGGATGCAGACACGACTATGTCTCCCGAGAAGCGCGCCTTCTATGAGTATCATGCGTCACTGATGGAACCTTGGGATGGCCCTGCGGCTGTTGCGTTCACCGATGGGAAGGTTATCGGCGCGACGCTCGACCGCAATGGTCTCCGCCCGGCTCGTTATCTCGTTACTAACGATGGCCTTCTCGTGATGGCTTCGGAGGCTGGAGTGCTTCCATTTGAACCGGAAGAAATCGCATGCAAAGGCCGCCTTCAACCCGGCAAGATGCTCCTCGTTGATCTGGAGCAGGGCCGCATTGTTCCCGACGAGGAGATCAAGCGCAATCTGGCAACTCGTCAGCCATACGAAGAATGGTTGAAGAAAAACCAGATCACGCTACAAAGCCTGCCCGAGCCCACGCGTATTCAAGGCTCTGATCACGCCACGGTCATTTCGCGCCAGCGTTGTTTTGGCTATACCGACGAGGACGTCCGGATGCTTCTCTCGCCGATGGCCATAAACGGCGAGGAAGCGGTGGGATCTATGGGCACCGACACGCCGCTTGCCTGCTTGTCCGACAAGCCGCAGCTATTATTCAATTACTTCAAGCAACTCTTCGCGCAAGTTACCAACCCGCCTATCGATCCTATCCGCGAAGACATGGTAATGTCGCTGACCAGCTATATCGGCACGGAGCGAAACATTCTGGCCGAAACTCCGGAAAACTGCCACACGTTAAAGATGCCCCACCCGATGCTGACGAATCGGGATCTCGAAAAATTGCGGCGCGTCTCCCGCGGAGATCTGCTCGCCTCCACCTTGCCGACTATCTTCGATGTGCTTGAGGGAGAACGCGGCCTCAAGCGAGCTCTAGACAGCCTTTGCCGTCGCGCTTCTTTGGCCGTAAAAGCCGGCTACACGCTTCTCATCCTCTCCGATCGCGGTATCGATGAAGAGTTCGCGCCCATTCCCAGCCTGCTTGCCCTCACGGCCGTTCACAACCATTTGACCCGCGAGGGCACACGTACGGGCGTTGCTCTGATAATTGAATCCGGAGAGCCACGCGAGGTGATGCACTATGCGGTGCTGATTGGTTACGGCGCCAGCGCCATTAATCCATATTTGGCGATCGAGACCATTGAAGAACTTGCCGCAACAGGCGAATTGTCAAGCGGCGTCACTCCTGAAACGGCCATCAAGAACTACCTTAAGGCAGTTAACAAGGGACTGCTGAAGGTGTTTTCGAAAATGGGTGTCTCCACGCTTGCAAAGCTATCGGGGCGCGCAGCTTTTCGAAGCCGTAGGCTTAAATAAAGATCTGACGGAGCAGTACTTCACCGGCACCTCATCTCGCATTCAGGGGATCGATCTCGATACTCTTGCAAGTGACGCCATTCGGAACCACGCCCTTGGTTTCCGCCCCATTTCGGAATCAGAGACCGAACTGCCAGTCGGGGGTAATTATTTTTATCGCGTAAACGGCGAAGATCACTTGTTTAACCCTCAGACCGTGAGCACGCTGCAGCATGCTGTGCGCCAGGAAAGCTATGCGACTTTCCAGCAGTACGCGTCCGCCATCGACGAACAAAACGAAAAGCTCTGCACGCTACGCGGACTTATCCAGATTAAGGCCGTTTCGCGCCGGCTCCCAATTGAAGAAGTAGAACCTGCTTCGGACATTGTGAGGCGTTTCGCGACAGGCGCTATGTCGTTCGGCTCTATCAGCGCCGAAGCGCATGAAACGCTTGCCATCGCGATGAATCGCATCGGCGCCCGTTCGAACACGGGTGAGGGCGGGGAAGACGAGTCGCGATTCCTTCCGCTGCCCAACGGGGATTCTCGTCGTAGCGCCATTAAGCAGGTGGCGTCTGCTCGGTTTGGAGTTACCACTCATTACCTGGTCAACGCGGACGAGTTGCAGATCAAAATCGCGCAGGGCGCCAAACCAGGCGAAGGCGGTCAATTGCCTGGTCATAAAGTGGACGCGACCATCGCGCGGGTGCGGCACTCGATTCCAGGCGTCGGTCTCATCTCCCCGCCCCCGCATCACGATATCTATTCCATCGAAGATCTCGCTCAACTGATCTACGACTTGAAGAACGTGAATCCGTCCGCGCGTGTGTCGGTCAAACTGGTGGCGGAGGGCGGCGTCGGAACAGTCGCCGCGGGCGTTGCAAAAGCGCACGCCGACCTGGTGCTCATCAGCGGCTACGATGGCGGCACGGGCGCTTCTCCGCTCACTTCCATCAAGCACGCGGGGATTCCTTGGGAGCTTGGGCTTTCGGAAACGCAGCAGGTTCTTGTGATGAACG
The DNA here is from genome assembly GCA_963846025.1 of Terriglobia bacterium. Classification (GTDB taxonomy): domain Bacteria; phylum Acidobacteriota; class Terriglobia; order Bryobacterales; family Bryobacteraceae; genus Bog-105. Next base: position 375,060 of record CAWJUG010000001.1, read on the forward strand.
ATCTTCGCAGCCGTATTCGCGTGCAAGTCGACGGCAAGCTGCAGACTGGCCGCGATGTGGTCATCGCGGCGCTGCTCGGCGCGGAAGAATTCGGCTTCTCGACTGCTCCACTCGTGGCGCTGGGGTGCATCATGATGCGTAAGTGCCACCTGAATACGTGCCCCGTTGGCATCGCAACGCAGAACCCCGAGCTACGCAAGAAATTTCAGGGCGCGCCTGAGCACGTCATCAACTTTTTCTTTTTTATCGCCGAGCAGGTGCGCGAGTGGATGTCGCAGCTTGGTTTCCGCACGATGGACGAGATGATCGGCCGTGTGGACATGCTCGAAATGCGTCCGGCCCTCGATCACTGGAAGGCCCGCGGTCTCGATTTCTCGGGTATACTCTACGATCCGCAAGTTCCAGGGCGCGTCGGCCGCCGTTGCTTGATCCCGCAGGATCACGGGCTGGCGGAAGCGCTCGATTACCAGATCTTGTCTCTCGCAAAAGATGCGATTGAGAACGGCACTCCAGTCAATCTCGACCTGAAGATCCGGAACGTGCATCGCGCGGTCGGCACCATGTTGAGCGGCCACATCGCTCGCCGTCGTGGCTCGGCTGGTCTGCCCGAAGATACAATTTGCATCAATTTTGAAGGTTCCGCTGGACAGAGTTTTGGTGCGTTTCTCGCGCCAGGAGTCACGCTGCTGCTTGAAGGTGACACTAACGATTACACCGGCAAGGGTTTGTCCGGCGGGAAAATCGCCATCTTTGCGCCCCGAAGATCCACGTTCAAACCGGAGGAGAACATTCTTGTAGGCAACACGGTTCTCTATGGCGCGACAAGCGGTGAAGCGTATTTCAGCGGTGTTGCGGGCGAGCGCTTTGCTGTCCGGAACTCCGGTGCTACGGCTGTAGTCGAAGGAGTCGGCGATCACGCCTGTGAATACATGACGAACGGCACGGTTGTCGTGCTTGGTCAAACAGGGCGCAATTTTGCGGCAGGCATGAGCGGCGGATTCGCTTATGTTTTCGATCCCACCGGCGATTTTGCTCGCGTTCGATGTAATCCGGCTGGTGTTGACGTAGAGCCCGTCTTCGAAACCGCCGATATTGCCAAACTAGAAAATCTGATTACGAAACATGTGCTCTACACCCGCAGCCCCCTGGGCCGGCGACTTCTCGAGAGTTGGCCGAAATCGGTGCGATCCTTTGTGAAGGTATTTCCGCATGAATACCGACGCGTTCTGCAACGGAACACCGTCCAAGACGTGGCAAAGAACATGCCCGCGCCCCTTGTGGCCCCAGTTCCCGCAGCCGTCATTGCAGGAGCCAGCAGATAACGATGGGCAAGACAACTGGATTCCTGGAGTTCACGCGGGAGTTGCCTGCGCGCCGTCCCATCCTGGAGCGCGTCAATGATTGGTTTGAGGTCTATCAAGACTTTCCTGCACAAAAAGTACAGCAACAGGCCGCGCGCTGCATGGACTGCGGCGTTCCCTTCTGCCACACCGGTTGTCCTCTCAACAACCTCATTCCGGACTGGAATGACCTCGTCTATCGCGACCGTTGGCGAGATGCTCTTCGCGCGCTTCATGCAACCAACAACTTCCCCGAGTTCACCGGCCGTATCTGCCCCGCGCCTTGCGAAGAGGCCTGCGTACTGGGCATCAATGAGCCCCCGGTCAGCATCAAGCTGGTTGAGCAAAACATTGTTGATTACGGCTTTCAGCAAGGCTGGATACAACCCGAGCCTCCGCGTCGCCGGACCGGCAAGCGTGTCGCGATCGTTGGGTCCGGACCGGCTGGCTTAGCCGCCGCGCAACAGCTCAACCGCGCCGGTCACTCTGTGGTTGTGCTGGAGAAGAACGACCGGGTCGGCGGCCTTCTCCGCTATGGCATTCCCGATTTCAAAATGGAGAAAGCCTGGGTTGATCGGCGTCTCGATCAGTTGGTTGCCGAGGGCGTTGAGTTTCGGAGCAACTTTCATGTCGGTGTCGATGTTCGCGCGGACGAGCTGATAAGTCAATATGATGCCGTGTTGCTCGCCATCGGCGCCGAACAGCCGCGCGATCTCAATATTCCCGGGCGTCAGTTGAACGGTATTCATTTCGCAATGGATTACCTGAGCCAGCAAAATAAGCGCGGGGCTCGGGATTCGCTCAGCAGTTCCGAAGAAATTATGGCCGCTGGCAAACGCGTTATCATCATCGGCGGCGGCGATACGGGTGCGGATTGCTTGGGCACTGCTCACAGGCAAAAGGCCGCGTCCGTTCATCAACTGCAAATCCATCCCATGCCGCCTGAGCACCGGCATGACTCCACGCCGTGGCCGCTCTGGCCCTTGAAACTGCGGATCGAAGCCGCTCACGAAGAAGGTGGCGTTCGTGAATGGAGCGTGCTTGCGACGCATTTCTCGGGCGACGAAAACGGCGAGGTCCAACGTCTGCATTGTGTCCGCGTTGGCCCGAAGCCGGCGCTGGAGGTTGTTCCGGACAGTGAGTTTTATCTGGATGCCGACCTGGTCCTCATAGCCATAGGATTCTCCGGTCCCGTTCGCAACGGATTGCTCGAGCAAATGCCGTTCAAACTCGACACGCGCGGAAATATCGGTGCCGACGCTACGTATGCCACGTCTATCCCCGGCGTTTTCTCGGCTGGAGATGCCCGCCGAGGCCAATCCCTAGTGGTTTGGGCGATTTCGGAAGGCCGCAAAGCGGCTCATCATATGGACAAATTCCTAATGGGCGCTACACAGTTGCCGGCGTGAAAATGACTGGGGATCAGAAGCCATAACAGAAAACCGCACGTACGGTGAAGCATGGTCGCGTTCAGTTCAACATGCTTGATATGCGGAAATGGCTGACGTTTTGGCAGATGTAAGTCCTTCTCGGTCTCCAGGTCAAGTGCACGACTCGAGTGGAAGGATTTTGCCGCGCTACGCCCGCTACACTGACATAAGGAGTCAATGGGGTCGGATGTAGTCGAGCCGCGTGTAAACCACCCGCCACCACACGCGTCTGAAAGCGTCGCCGAGAAAGCTCTTTTCGGCGTTCTCGCAGCCATCAGTTTCTGTCACCTGCTGAATGACATGGTGCAGTCACTGATCCCGGCCATTTACCCGATTCTCAAATCCTCGTTTCATCTGGATTTCGGACAGATCGGCCTGATCAGCTTCACTTATCAGCTTGTAGCCTGCCTGTTGCAGCCGTTCGTCGGTCTTTACACAGACAAGCGCCCGAAGCCCTATTCGCTTGCTATCGGGATGGGCTTCACAGTGATCGGGTTGCTGCTGCTCGCTACTGCGGCCCGGTTCGGGGTTCTCCTTATCGCGGCAGCGTTCGTCGGCATGGGTTCCTCCATCTTTCATCCGGAGTCCTCTCGTGTCGCCCGCCTGGCCTCGGGTGGACAGCATGGCCTGGCTCAATCGTTATTTCAAGTCGGCGGGAATGCCGGCTCGGCCCTCGGTCCATTGCTGGCGGCCTTTCTGGTCCTTCCGAAGGGACAACACAGCATCGCCTGGTGCTCGCTTGCTACCCTGCTCGGCATCATTATTTTGATCCGAATCGGAAATTGGTACAAGTTCAAGAGTCTGGCTTTGGCCAAAGGCCGCAAATCCGTATTCCAACGCCCGGCACTCTCATCTAAGACAATCGCATTTTCCATCGCCGTCTTAATCGCACTGATCTTCTCCAAGTACTTCTATCTCGCGAGCCTCAGCAGTTACTACACCTTCTACCTCATCACAAAATTTCATGTGACGGTGCGAGCAGCCCAGTTACTCCTTTTTCTCTTCTTGGGCTCAGCCGCAGTAGGCACTGTGATTGGCGGACCCGTCGGCGACCGTCTCGGACGCAAACTGGTCATCTGGTGCTCCATTGTCGGTGTGCTTCCGTTCACCCTCATACTGCCTTACGCGAATCTCTTCTGGACCGCTGTTCTAAGCGTTGTCATTGGACTGGTGATCGCTTCTGCGTTTACCGCGATTCTTGTCTATGCGCAGGAGCTTATGCCGGGCAAAATCGGTATGGTATCCGGTCTGTTCTTCGGATTCGCTTTTGGGATGGGCGGCGTTGGCGCTGCAGTGTTAGGCAGAATTGCGGATGCTACGAGCATCACGTTCGTCTATCACATTTGCGCGTTCCTTCCGGTGATCGGTCTGCTCACTGCATTTTTGCCCGATCTGGAAAAGAAAAAGCCGTCCGCGGCCTTGGCATAACCGTTGACGGCGTTATCCTGCTTCAGTCTCTTGATCAGTAACGATAATGGTCGGCCTTGTACGGGCCTTCCACCGGAACACCCAAATAATCCGCTTGCTTCGTACTGAGCGTCGTTAGCTTGACGCCAATCTTTTCCAGGTGCAGTCGCGCTACTTCCTCATCCAGCTTCTTCGGCAGCGTGTAGACGCCAATCTTGTATGTGTCGCGGTTCTTCCAGAGGTCCAGTTGCGCCAGCGTCTGATTTGAAAAACTGTTACTCATTACAAAGCTGGGGTGTCCCGTGGCGCAGCCCAAATTCACCAGCCGCCCCTCGGCCAGCATGAAGATGCTATGACCATCCGGGAAGGTGTACTTATCGACTTGGGGTTTGATGTTAGTGCGCTTCACGCCTTTCGCTTCGTTCAGCCGGTCTACCTGAATCTCGTTGTCAAAGTGGCCGATGTTGCAGACAATCGCCTGATCCTTCATATACTGCATGTGTTCCAGAGTGATGATGTCCAGGTTGCCCGTGCAGGTGACGTAGATATCTCCTCGCCCTAGCGTGTCTTCAATCGTCGTGACTTCGTAGCCCTCCATGGCAGCTTGCAGGGCGTTAATCGGGTCGATCTCCGTTACCACCACGCGTGCTCCCATGCCCCGCAGTGAATGCGCCGAACCCTTCCCAACGTCGCCATAACCGCAGATTACGGCTACTTTACCGGCGAGCATTACGTCAGTCGCGCGTTTGATGCCGTCGGCCAGCGATTCGCGGCAGCCGTATAGATTATCGAATTTCGATTTCGTTACCGAATCGTTTACGTTGATCGCCGGAACTAACAGCTTGCCTGTTTCTTGCATCTTGTACAAACGATGCACGCCCGTGGTGGTCTCTTCTGAAACCCCACGCCACTCTTTCGCAAGTTTGTGCCAGCGTTGCGGGTCTTCTTTGTGAGTCTTCTTAAGCAGGTCTTTGATGACCTTCTCTTCGTGGCTGCCTGACGGAGTGTCGACCCAGTCGCTGCCTTCTTCGAGTTCGTAGCCCTTATGGATCAGCAACGTCACATCGCCACCGTCGTCCACCACTAACTGCGGTCCCTTACCATTCGGATGGCTGACGGCCTGATAGGTGCACCACCAGTATTCTTCTAGAGACTCGCCTTTCCAGGCGAATACAGGTACTCCCGCCGCCGCAATCGCCGCCGCGGCATGGTCTTGCGTGGAAAAGATGTTGCAGCTTGCCCAACGGACGTCCGCGCCAAGTTCCACCAGAGTTTCGATCAGAACCGCGGTCTGGATAGTCATGTGTAATGACCCCGTGACGCGAACGCCGCTCAGAGGCTTTTCAGCAGCGTATTTCTCTCGGATCGCCATCAACCCCGGCATTTCATGCTCGGCGATCTGAATCTCCTTGCGGCCCCACTCCGCCAAACCTAAATCAGCGACCTTAAATTCGGACGCAGTTGTATTGAGAGCTAATGTTCCCATTCTTTCTTATGATATCGACAAGACCGGGCTCGATCCAAAACCTAAACCGTACGGACAGCCGAATTTTTGACAGCCGCGTACCCCAGTGCCACTACGCAAACGAACATCATGAGAACTTCGCTATCCCCCAAGTTGTACTCGAAGATTCCGCCGATCAGCACTCCGATGATCACCGCGATGGTTCCGTGCAAGAGAAATCTCTGTTGGGATCGCGCCGGTCCCGCCCTCCGGAGCGCACCCAAGCAATCCCAAACTGTCAATCCGATGAACGCGAGCAGAAGTAGCAGGCCGGGTATGCCGCGCTCGGCCGCGTACTGCAGATACACATTGTGTAAGTGGCCGTAATAACCAGTTGGCAACGGCCGCTTGATGCCGGCAGGCACATACTTTTCGAAATTACGCCCGATCTCCTCGGGCCCAAGCCCAAACAGAGGATGCGCCTTAACCATCTCCCAGCCGGTAAGAAACGTTACAATCCGGAACCGGTTAGAATCCGTCTCGCCATGCGGGTTCACTAGCGAAGCCAAACGCTCTCGTGTTGCCGAGGGTGCCACCAGGAATCCCGCTGCAATAAGAAACGGGACGGCCAGCGTCCACTTGGGCCTCCAGCACCAAACTAAATAGAGCACCGCAGGCACTGCCGCCAACCAGATACTGCGGTCCCAAGTCAGCAAAATCGCCGCTGCCAGGATTGCAATGCTGGCATACGCCCACCCGGGCATCCGCCGCCTTGAGAAGAACCACTGCGCAAGCAACAGCAACATGACACTCAGCTGCAGCGCACCAAAGGTTAGCCAGTGACTTTCGAAGCCGGTAATACGCCGCCCCACATACGTGAAATAAAAATCTTCGCCTGTGTGCTTCGCATGTTCGTACTTGATGACGTACTGTACCAGTGCCCAAATGCCAGATGCCGTTGCTGTGATCGCCCAACCGGCGATCACGTAAAACACTTTCGCAAACTGCCGCACAAATACGCCGTACAGCAACGGGATAAAAAGGAAGACAAAAAATTTCTTGATTTGCGCGCGGCCCGTCCAAGGATCTGCACATATGGCATCAGCCAATATCGTCCAGGCAAATAACGCGGCCAGCGGAACCCAGATTCGGGGAAATTCTAATCGTCGTCGAAAAATCAGCAGCAGTGCGATGCCAACCCCCAGCAGGATCTGGCTCACTGCGATGGAGACGTGAATAGACGCGGCGGCGGCAACCGCCACTGCGACAAGAATCCGCTGTTGTCTATCTTCGTTAATCATCAACCATTTAGAGTCGGATGAAAGGTGCACCTTGCTTCGATAACGAGCGAAATTGTCACGCCAATACGAATGGCTTCGCCGGGCGGTCTTAAGGAGTATGACAGAATGAAAGGCGAAAACCCCGGCATGGAGCTCTATTTGCTGAGGCATGGAGTGGCCGAAGATGGCAACGCCCACACGCCCGACGAAGAACGCGCCCTGACAAGTGATGGCCGGCGCAAGCTGCATCAGGTGCTTGAATCCGCTGCTGCTGCCGGTCTCAAACCGGCCCTAATACTTACCAGCCCTCTCAAGCGCGCCGTTCAGAGCGCGGAAGTGGCTCAGGCGGTTTTGAAAGATAAGAAAGAACTTCTCCGTACCAGAGCGCTGGCGCCTGGCGCCACCGCGGCGGAGGTCTGGGACGAGGTTCGCGTTCATCGGGACGAACCGTCGCTGCTCCTCGTGGGCCACAACCCTTTGCTCAGCGAATTAAGCGGGTATCTGCTCGGCTCGAACGACATTCAAATCCACTTCAAAAAAGGAGCCATCCTGCGAATCGACCTGGAACATTTTCCTCCCAGACCCAAAGGCGTTCTGCGCTGGTACTTGACGGCTAAACTGGCAAGCCGCGAGTGATCACCTCTAACCGGTCGTCTTCGAACATGCGCCGGCTTTATAAGCAGTCGCAGGAATAACCGGCATCTTTTACTCAGCGTCTATCATAAAGGTGAGTTCCTTAATGAAATTTCGCTTTGCGCACGGTCTGAGTGTGTCCGTTCGCAATCTTCTGCTGCTTATTCTCCTCACCGCTCTAATGACCCGGTCCCAAACCCAGCCCGGTCAGCCTGCGCCGGTTCAAAAGGCTGCACCCGATCAAAATTCTGAAAAGCTGATCGAGCCTCCGCCTTCGGCGAATCCTGCGCAATCTCAGGCAGTGCCTACCCCTTTAGAATTTGAGTCTCACGGCCTCACCTACGAAGCGCTTACCAAAAACGCCATCACTGTGATGTACGCGCCATTGCCGCCGCATATTAAAGATTTCAATATCGTTCAAGTCACCGTAACTAACGGAGGTCTGTTAACTTGGACTGTTCGGCCCGCAGAATTCACATTTATACGTCAGGATGGAACGGTTCTACAGCCTGTTTCCGCGGACGAAGTCGTTTACTCTTTACTTCAACGGGCCAGCGCCGCTGACGTCATCAAGCTTCAGCTTCTTTATGAGGACAGCATCTATGCCGTTCCGAATTTCCGTTCAACGAACGGCTATGAGAAGCGTCGCGAAGCAGCCATGGCGCAGTTCGTCAACAAAGGTTTCAAAGCTGCCGCCGCCGCTTCCGCTATAACGCTTGCACCAATCCGCCTCAAGCCGGGAGATAGCACCGACGGCGCTGTGTTTTTTGAAAATCGCACAAAGGATAAATCACTGGGAGCGGGTAAACTGGTCGTTCATACGTGCGGTGAAAGTTTCGAGTTTTTCGTTTACCCGGAAGTCAAGCTTCGCTAGTGCCCGAACCTGCCGAACCTACATTTTCCCGCTTCATCGATCTCCATTCCCATACCAGAGCCTCGGACGGATCACTTACGCCGGCGGAACTCGTCGCGCTGGCGAAACGTAGTGATCTTGCTGCGCTCGGTATAACGGATCACGATACGTTCGATGGCTATGAAGAAGCTTTGCCTCCCGCGCGCGCAGCCGGTCTTGATCTTCTGCGCGGAATCGAGCTGAACTCCCGCCTTTTCTTGGATAGCGGCAAGACTCCGATCTATGTTCACCTGCTCGGATATTTCCCCAACCGTGAGCCATCGCCAAGCCTCATGGCTTGGCTTTCCGGCGAGCGTGATGACCGCCGCAGCCGTAATCGCCGTTTGGTTGAAGCACTCCAGAATCGAGATATCGATATCACTCTCGAGGAAGTGGAAGCACGGGGCCGAAGTCTCGCCGGACGCACTCATTTCGCCCAGATTCTTGTCGAGAAAGGGTATGCGCCAAATTCGGAAGAAGCGTTCCGCCGTTATCTTGGGGAAACAGCTCCCAGCTATGTCGGGCGTCAAAGCCTCTCCACGGATGAGGTGATATCCATCATTCGCGAAGGCGGCGGAATTCCCGCCATTGCACATCCGATCCGGCTGCATCTCCCGCGCGATATAGAACGCGCAACGCTTATTCGCCTGAAGAAGTTCGGTCTGTTGGCGCTAGAGGTCTACCATTCAGACCATCCGTCCGAACTCCAGGCCTATTATCGCCAATTGGCAGAAGAACTCGATTTGCTGCCTACCGGTGGATCGGACTTTCACGGTGCGGCGAAACCAAACATCGCGCTCGGCACTGGGCTGCACGGAAACCTGCGCGTTCCGGCTGAATTCTTGCAGCGTCTGCGCGATGTGCGCGCGTAATGGGTTTGCCTAGCGGGGCAAATGCCAGAAGCCGAGCTCAAGCCGCCCATCCAAGATTCAAGGCGTATCCCAAAAACTCAGCTAGACGCCCGCTTCGTGGCCAGCGGCATGGCGATTGCCTTTGATCTGGGTAGCGAAGGCGAGCATGTCGGGCGCAGGCTATCGAGATGATGTCTGCGCCCGTCGCGCCGCAGCAGGGATCCAGGTAAGCTTCAAAATCGCGTAGCAATTATCGTGAATAAGATTAATAATCAACTGCTACTCTGTCCGACCCCGCTGTGTGTGGTGGTGGTTCAGGCGCCACTTGCCATCGATTTTGCTGTGCGGCCTACGCCTGTGGACTGCTTCTTCCCGGTCTGTTTTTCCAAAATTCCGGAAGTAGCTTCTTGAAGGAGAGGCTTCGATATCTCGGTCAGCAGAAAGTCCGCACTCTCCTCTTCTCCGAGCGTGTGCGATAGCGCTTCGTAAACTTCGAATTCTCCTAACTGACGAGCTAGTTGGCGCACAGTCCCATAGCCGGAGATCTCGTAATGCTCCACTTTCTGCGCGGCCGTGATCAAGGCCAAGTCCGCCGCGATCTCATCTTTCCGGGCTCCCTCGCTGATGGTTTCCTCGCCTTCGGCCACCAAACCTTCCATCGCTTTACAGGGCTTCGCCTGCGCTTTCTCACCGAGGAACTCAAATGCCTTTTTCAGCCGCTCGACGTGTCCTTCCGTCTGGATCAGATGTTTTTGAAACGCTTCGCGGAGCCGTGGAGCGTGTGCCGCTTCCGCCATTTTCGGCAGAGCTTTCGTTAACTGCATCTCCGCGTGGAGCAAGTCTTGCAATTCTTCCGTTAGTAGTTCTTTGATTTGAGACATAGTTTGATACCTGTTGTTAATGGTGAACAGTCGGCTTGTGCGTCTTTCTTTCGGACGCCGCTCCCTTTCTGGAATGGCTCTCTTCGGAATCTGAATGGACGCCGTTAGTCGTTTCCCGTTCTCCTGTCGCCGGAGACGTGAGTGCTCGAAAAGCCGGCGCCTCTACAAACTCCCAATCACCGCCCTGATTCCACGGGCCCCGAGCGTCTGGCTCGCCACGATCTCCTACGCCGGTTGAATCATTGAAATACTGATTCACGATGCCAGGGGTAGGAGGAAGCTGACCGATGGAAAAGATCGGCTTCTGCAAGCTTTCCAAGGCCAAGGTAAAGGCCTTCATGTGCGTAATCTCGCGCGTCATGAGGAACTGCAAAGCGTCTAGCGTCCCTTGATCTTCAGTGAAGGCCATGAGTCGCTCGTAGGTAATCTTCGCCCGGGCTTCGGCAGCAATATTGTTTCGAAGATCCACATCCAGCTCTCCTGTAACCTTCAAATAGTCTGCGGTCCAAGCCGAACCCATGGAGTTGTGCAACGATACACCTCCTCCTCCTACGATTGCGATCAGCGGATCCGCTTCCGCCGCATTTCTTTTGTTCTTCATGGGCTTCAGATGCATTCGAGTCAGTACGCCGATTACTTCCAAATGACTCAGCTCTTCGGTGCCAATGTCCATCAACAGATCCTTGCGTTCCGGGTCGTCGCAGTTGATCCCCTGCACGGAGTACTGCATAGCTGCAGCCAACTCGCCGTTCGCGCCCCCAAACTGTTCCAGAAGCATATTGCCGAAGCGAGGATCTGGCCGATCCACTCGCACCGTATACATCAGTTGTTTTACGTGGTGATACATAGCGCCTTTCTGAGAATTAGAAGGCGATCAGCAAATCCCGTGACGCTCGTATAACTCCCGTTATTGAGGGACAAAGTTGAAGTGGGTGCCTGCTACAATCATCCGAATCTCGTTGATCACCCGATCCAGTTCATCATCCGCCGTGTAAAAATGCGGAGCGATTCGAATCCCGGCGTTAGGCCTGTAATCAACCAGCACGTCGCGCCGCGCTAACTCGCGGGTGACTTCTTCGCCGTTTGGAACGTCGAGAACAACTACGCCGCCGCGCCACGCAGAATCGCGGCAAGAACGTACCGGAAAGCCAGCCTCATCGGCAAGCTCGATAAGACGCTGCGTCTGCCGAATGGATTTCGCGCGTATAGCCGGGACGCCTATCTGGTTGACAATCGCATATCCCGCACGAGCCGAATACAAGGCTGGAACGTTTGGCGTTCCGTTCAGGAAACGGAACGAATCCGAAGCGTACTCGATCGGCCCGGCCTCGAACTCAAAGGGATGGCGATGAGCCATCCATCCCGTAGCTGCCGGTTCCAACTTTGTTCGTAGGTCGGATCGGACATACAGATATCCCGCGCCCGGGCCACCGCACAGCCACTTAACTGAACCTCCAGTCGCGAAGTCGACGCCGAGCGCGCGAACGTCTATAGGCAGAATGCCTGCGGATTGATACAGGTCTGCAATCACCATCGCTCCCATTTCATGAGCTCTTTGCGTAATTGCGGCGAGGTCCTGTATGAACGAACTGCGGAACGCCACATGCGACACCGAAACAAGTCGCGTTTTCTCATCAATGGCCGCGAGCATCGGCTCCAGCGGTAATGTCACCCCATCCGGCGAAGATACTTGGCATACCCGTGCTCCCTGCCGCTCAAGTCCGTAATAAATGTAATCGTTCGAGGGAAAATTCAATCCGTCCGTAACTAGCTTGTTCCGCGGACAATTCCAATCAAAACAGGAAGTAACCATCCATTGGCAAACAGAAACGTTCTGGTGCATGACCACATCCCCAGGGGCGGCGCCGATGATCAGGCCGACCAGATCGCCGATTCTGACGGGCATGTCCCACCAGCCTTCTTCCCATGCCCGAATACCTCGCGAGGACCACGTTTGGGCAAACTCTTCCATTGCGTCGGCAGCACCACGTGGCATGGCTCCAAGTGAATGGCTAATGAGGTAGGTAGTCTTTTCGAGAATCGGAAATTCTTTGCGCCACGCAAGCAGAGGATCAATACTCACAATTGAATCTTCACACTGCGAAGCGCCAACGCACACGAATTGTGCGGCGGAAGAACCAATTACAGAGTTTTTACAGTTCCGAAACCCCTGTGAACCGCTTCAGGCAGTAAAACACAGGTGTGACTAAGGATTTATCCAGACTTGCGCTGCTGATTGTGCTTTCATACACAGCCGTTTTCGCTCAGGATGCACCAGAGAATAGTTCCCAGCGGGAACTCCCGGTCGTCAGCGGCGCGCTTGGTTTTCTCTCGGATTTACAAAGAGGCCAGCAGACCTTCGGCCCTAAGTTCGAACCCGTCCTATTGATGCCGTTGGGAAGCCGCTTTGTTATAGAAGCTGAATACTCAACCGAAATGCCCGTTGAGCGCGACGGCGGCACTCTTGGTCCTGCGGTTTTCAGCCACTCCTTTGAATACGCGCAACTCGACTATTCGGCTACCTCGTTCTTGACGATAGTGGGAGGATACTTCCCTACTCCTTTCGGCATTTATAAAGAGCGTATCGATCCGCTGTGGATCCGAAACTTTCTTGACGAACCGCTGCTGACGCCAATCAACGACAATTCGAGTGATGGCGTCATGCTCCGCGGAGCTATCCCCGTCAAACCGTGGCTCCAACTGAAATACGAAACCTCCGTCGCGGCAAACGTCACAAATTCGCAGTTTGAATCCACGCACCAGACCAGCAGCCGTCTGGCGCTTTTCTTCCCGGATCAACGCCTCGAAGTTGGTGTTTCCTATGACCGCATTCTGGGGTCCCGAGGATATGACATTCAAGGCTTCGACGTTTCGTGGAAGTCAAAGCAGTTGCCGCTTGATATTCGCGGTGAAGGACTTTGGAGCCGGCCATTAGGAAGCGGCTATTGGATGGAGGCGGCCTATCGCTTTCCAGGCGCTTCTCAAGCATTCTTCAGGCGTTCCCAGGCAGTACTGAGAGGCGAACAGTTTTTTTCCACTCCGTTTACTGCAAGCCTCAACCCGGACTTGCCGCCGCAGAAAACACGGCGGGTGAGCGTGGGCTGGAACTATTGGATAAAAGACTTCCTCAGGCTCGACATCGCCTACGCGCGGCGAACAGACACCGCATCACAAGATGTCGCCACTCTCGGAGTAGTTTACTTTTTTAACCAAGCTCTGGGGAGATAACAATGAAGCTTTTTCTCGCTCTGTTTTTGTTTGTCGGCGCTGCTTTGTTATCCGGCAGCAACTCTCCTCGCCAGATGGACGGCGAACAGGTTTACCGGGATAACTGCACTCGCTGCCATATCGCTTTTCAAAACATTCCCGCTCGTGCGTTGCCGGCCGTGGTGCATCACATGCAAGTTCGCGCGCTGCTCACACGACCGCAACAAGAGGCTGTGCTCCGGTATCTGCTCGAAACTGCCGGCTCAAGCAGCCAGCCACGCAAGGCGCGAAATCAGGTGAAGAAACCATGAGTCTCCGTTTAGGCGTGCTGATGGCAGCGCTGACCGTTATTCCCGTTCCGTTCTTGTGCGGACAAGAATCGCCCCGAGTGATACAGATCGTCGCCGATCGCGATAACCGGTTCAAACTTCCCGGTCAGAGTAAACAAATTTTGATGCTCAAAGCGAACGAACCCCTGCTCCTCAAAATCACAGCGCACCGAGGTGAGCAGAGCGCGGTCGACGGCTCAGTCCACAGCTTAGTCATTCGTTCGCTTCGTTCTTCGGGGTGGGATCTCCGCTTGAAAGAAGGCGCACAGGAGATTGCTTTGCGCGCACCATCCGTCCCGGGCACTTACTTCGCCGAATGCACGGTTCGATGCGGACCCGGCCATGACGACATGAGGCTGAAAATTGTAGTGCAACCATGACTAAGCTTCCAGGAGCAATTGTGGTGGGGCTCGCGGCGGTTGCCCTCCTTGCATTGGGTGTCAATCACGCGGAGATCCGCCCGCGGCCCGTGGCTTCTTCACGCGCCGGCCAGTTCTTCGATGCCGATTCTCACATCGATGCGATTTTTCATCGCGCGTGTGCCAATTGCCATTCGAATGAGACAAAGTGGCCATGGTACGGGCAGGCCCCGCTGATTGGCTGGTTGATCCAGCACGACGTGAACCGCGGCCGAATCAAGTTAAACCTCTCTACCGGCACGCTCGGCACTAATGAAAAAGAAGAAATACTGGATGCGGTGTCAGACCGTTCTATGCCGCCGAGACTGTACCTCTGGATGCATCCCGGCTCACAACTATCTGCGGATGATCTGGCGGCGCTTCAATCGTGGGCCTTCACTCGCAAACGATGACGCGCACGTTTACAACAAATTTGCAACTTCACAACGCATGTAACTGAGTTTCGCTGCAAACTTCGGAGTGTGGCGTCAGATCGGCCTAAGGTAATTGATTTGCCGAACTCAAGTTACGCCGAAAGGATATATGATAAGAAACCTTTGGATTGCAGTCAGCCTTACACTTACGGTTGGCCTCGCGGCTGGCGCTTCGCTTGATCGTTATGGCCAGATCAACCTGACATCGGACCTGCCCGGAGTTGCACTTAACCAAGATGTCAATTTAGTAAATCCTTGGGGACTGGTAACCAGTGCAACCAGCCCTTTCTGGACAGCAGATAACGGCACTGGGCTGAGCACTATCTACCCGGGGAGCGGCAAGGCGGCTGGCCTTGTCGTCACGGTGCCTCCTGGCCCGGCCAGCGGCGCTACGGCTGATCCCACAGGCATAGTGTTCAATACCGGTGCCGGCGCGGGAAATTTCGCAAAATCCTCGTTCATCTTTGCGACCGAGGGTGGCTCGATCGCTGCCTGGAGCAGCGGTACCCTGGCCGTCACGGAAGCGAATGGCGTTTCCGGGTCCGTCTACAAAGGCCTCGGTATAAATAGCAGCGGAACCATGCTCTATGCCGCGAATTTCGGCAAAAATCAGATTGACGTCTTCGATAGCAACTTCAACTCTCTCACGCTGTCGCCCACGGCTTTCAAGGATCCCAGCCTTCCGGCCGGCTACGCCCCTTTCAACATCCAGAACATCGGTGGGCTCTTATACGTGACGTACGCCGCAACCAACGGCGGACACGACGAAATCGATGGATCGGGTCTCGGCTTCGTTGACGTATACGATTCGAATGGTGTGCTTCAGAAACGGCTCGCGTCGCAAGGAGCGCTGAACGCGCCCTGGGGACTCGCGCTGGCGCCCGCATCCGGCTTCGGAGCCCTATCGGGTGATCTGCTCGTCGGGAATTTCGGAGATGGCCTCATTAATGCCTACGACCCCAGCTCCGGTGCTTTCGAAGGCACGCTTGACGATGCAAATGGAAATCCAATATCGATTCCTGGCTTATGGGGTATTGATTTCGGAAATGGGGCGCAAGGCACAAGCGTGGATAGTCTCTATTTCAATGCCGGCATTCCTACCCCCGGTCAAGACGACATTGAGTCACATGGTCTCTTCGGCGAACTCACTCCCGTTCCTGAACCGAGTTCTTTCGCTTTGCTGGGAGGAGGTCTCGTGTTGGGCGCCTGCGTGCGGCGTGTCCTCAGACGCCGTACTCACTAATTAGGTGAAGCGCCATGAGTCCTCCGCCATGGCGCTAGGCGCCTGCCCCTCCTCGGGCGCGGCAACTCGCTGCTGCGCCCCCTCTTTTTGTCCGGTCCGCCACTCGTACAATGAATCGTGCCGGACGCTCTCCCGCGGCTACGCTTCAATCTCGATTTCATGCCTTCGCCGGACCCCGCGCGTCCCGGTCTCATCATCCGTGACCCGTATCATTACACCGGCGCTACGCTCGTCGTTCCTCCTCCGCTCGTCCAGGCTCTCGAATGCTTCGACGGGGAGCAATCCACGCTCGACCTCCGGTCGGAGCTGGTGCGCATCACAGGCGAGATCCAGGTTGGCGATCTCGAAAAGCATCTTTTTGATTCGCTGAATGAAGCCGGATTTCTCGATAATGATCGTTATCGAGAGCTCAAAGCGAAGCGCGAGTCAGACTTCGCTCGCGAAGACACGCGTGACGCCATCTTCGCCGGTTCCGCCTATCCGGAAGATCCGGAAGCGCTCTCCCGCGTCCTCACTCAGCGCATTGGGCGTTCAGAGGGCGCCGCAAGCGTAGTCGCGATTGCCGCGCCACATGCTAGCCCCGATGGCGCTTGGGAAACCTATCGCGCCGCCTATCAGGCGCTCCCGTCGCCCGAACAAGCCGAAGGAAAGACCTTTATCGTTCTCGGGACTTCGCACTACGGCGCTCCAGACCGCTTTGGCCTCACCCGCAAGCAATTTTTGACGCCTTTCGGGGTCGCGCGCACAGATACCGGTCTCGTGAATGAATTGGAAGCTGCCGCTTCAGAAGCAATTCGGATGGAAGACTACTGCCATGCAGTTGAGCACTCCATCGAGTTTCAGATCGTCTTCCTTCAGCACCTCTACGGGCGGGATGTGCGCGTGCTGCCTATTCTCTGCGGGCCTTTCGTCAAAAGTATCTACGAAGGCGGGCTGCCCGAAAGCAACGAAGCTGTCGCGCGCTTCTTCGACGCCTTAGGTAACATCGCTGCGCGTGAATCGCACCGCCTCTTTTGGGTTCTAGGTGTAGACATGGCGCACATCGGCGAGCGCTATGGCGATCCTTTGCGCGCCACCGCAAGTTTAGGGGAAATGCTTGCCATTGAGCAGCGCGATCGACACCGAATCGGGCGCATCAATCAAGGAGATGTCCAAGGTTACTGGTCCTTAGTGCAAGAGGGCCACGACGATCTCAAATGGTGTGGCGCATCGCCCATCTATACCTTCATGAAAGCCATGCCCGGCTTGCGAAGCGAACTGCTTGATTATCATCAGTGGCAGATTGATCCCGCTAGCGTCGTGACTTTCGGAGCGCTGCAATTTGTTCGCGGTTAGCTGCGGAAATCACTGCACTCCGCCGCCCCACCAGTACCCTGGCCGCGTCCGAATCCTCAATCCTGGACGGTCGACGATTACGCGTATATTGTGAAATCCCGGTTCATTGGTGTCATTGGGCCTGTAGCTCAACAGATATTGGCTATTTAAATCTTTGCCAATGTCGGTAATTGCGTCTTCCATCGCTCGCTCTGATGCGAAATTGTACACGCGACCGCCCGTGAAGTAGGTGAATGCCTCCGCTGGGCTCCTCTTGAACAGATCATGAATCGAACGGAGAATCGGCGGCACGGCATTCAGAGCATTCGTATAGTCATCTTGCTGAATACTCGAAGTTTGAGTTCGTGGTCCCATGCCTCCTGCAATGTTGCCCTGCGCCTCCGGCGGTATACCGCCGTCTGCTGGACGAGGATAGTCCATCTTCTTCATGAGCGCGCTGTACGCCTTGTTGATATCCACACAATAGACAATCACGTTGTCAAACTGCATCTGCTGAATCGCGTCCTGCAGGCGTCCTTCGCTTCCTTTGTCGATGTTCCGGCTGAGCACGATAACCACCCGGCGTCGTACATTTCGCGGATCATGCCGCTTCAGCATGTGGTCGGCGTCCGTGATCGCGTCCACCAGCCGCGCACTGCTTGAGCCTGCTTGCAGCTTTTGCATTGCGTCGTCCAGTTTCGCCGGATCGCTTGTGAAGTCTTGCAACACCTGCAGTCTGTGATCAAACGCCAGAATGGCAACATCGCCTTCGACGCCTGTCACTAACCCTTGCATCAGCAAGCCGATTTTTCTTAGTTTTGACAAGACGGGCTCAATCTCGGAATTCGCCTGCACGGCAACCACTACCGACAGCGGTAACTGCGTATAATCCGCGTTTACCTTCTGCGGCTTGTCATTGTCGAATACTTCAAAATCGTTCGCATTCAGTCCGTTGACGTATCCATGCCCATCCGGATCGAACACTGTCGTCGGCACAAGCACATCCCGGCCAATAACAGTGAAGGTAGGGCTGCCGGCTGGCTGTCTGCTCCCCTGGTCCCGTGCTCTTCGGCGGAGGCTCGGCATCGCGCTTCGGCAGCGTTGCGGGCGCAGGCCCAAGCTGTCCAGGTTGCGGCGGCGGTCCTGGCGGCAGTTGGCCTGGCGGCAGGATTTGTCCAGAGCCCAGTGCCGTCACTCCGCAAAGCAGTACGACTGCGGACAAAACCTTCCCTGACGCGTGTCTCATCACTGTTGAGATGTCTCCGGCATATACCGAGTTTCGACCGCCATACCCCTATTGTCCATTCACTTGGCGCAATGCTCCGTGTTTCCGGCAAGTAGGTCAACGGTATGCGGTATCAGTCCCTCTATTATTGAAAGGGAAAAAACTGCGCCCTTCGGCGATCCAGGCAGGTTCACGATCAACGACTGCTTCCTGCTGCCCACGACGGCCCGGGAAAGCACCGAAAATTTCGTCTGTTCCGCGCCTTTCGAGCGCATCAGCTCCGCAAGGCCCGGAATCTCGCGATCCAACACGGTGCGGGTCGCTTCCGGCGTCACATCTCGGGCCGATACTCCCGTGCCGCCAGTCGTCAGAATCAACGATGCAGTCGACTCATCCGCCCAAGTTCTTAGACGTTCGGCAATTCGTTTTTCCTCATCCGGAAGAATCTCGCATGCAATCACCGCCCACTTCAGTTCATCGCACCGTGCCTCCAACGCCGGCCCCGATAAATTCTCTCTGGTACCGGCCATGGCCGAATCACTAACTGTCAAAATGGCCACTCGAATCACTTGCGCCCGCTGCTCCTAAGTTCGCTCCTTCGGAAAGTGCCCGATTTCCCGCCGGTTTTCTCCATCAGATGCACCTCGCGAATCTCGATCTCTTTATCCAGCGCCTTCGTCATGTCATAGATGGTTAGGGCTGCCAATGACGCTGCCGTCATTGCTTCCATCTCTACCCCGGTTTGCGCTAGCGTTGAGGCCGTCGCGGTAATTTCAATTCCGTTCTTTGCAACGTGAAACTCCACGGCCGCA
Source organism: Terriglobia bacterium (assembly GCA_963846025.1). Lineage (GTDB taxonomy): Bacteria > Acidobacteriota > Terriglobia > Bryobacterales > Bryobacteraceae > Bog-105. The sequence continues at coordinate 394,180 of CAWJUG010000001.1, forward strand.
TGTGTTAGCGGCACTTGATGACACAGCGGTATCAACTCTGATGTTTTCTTGGCGGCGCTAATTCCCGCGATGCGCGCCACTTCTAACGGATCGCCCTTTGTATTGGTAGGCAGCGCTCGAATCACTCGAGGGGCCATTGCTACGAATGCCCGCGCTGTCGCCGTGCGCGGTGTGGGCTGTTTGTTGCTCACATCCACCATCGACGCTGCTCCCGCCGAATTGTAGTGGGAAAGTTTAGCCCTATGCGGAGCCTTCTTCTTCATGGTTTCGGCATTACTCGAATTGAATCGCCAATCTCCCAGCTCTCGCGGTCATGATCGGCCACTAGAAACACGTTCGCTCGCGCCAGCGCCGGAACGTCGCTCGATCCCTGCCACGGAATATGTCTCAACTTTTCTCCGTCCTCGCTCAGCCGCGCTGGCAGAAAACGGGTCAACCCTAATTTATGCCGGAACGGCGCTTCAAATCGAGCTGACAGCAGCGGCAGAATCGGTGTCTCTACTCCAGCCAGGATTTCAACCGCCGCTCGCGCAAAAAGCTGAAATGTTACCAGCGTTGATCCCGGATTGCCCGGCAGCCCAAACACCGGCTTATTCGAGTACGTGCCGAAAGCCGTTGGTTGCCCCGGCTGCACTCGCACGCGCTCGAACTGGAACGTTACTCCCAATTCGCGCAGCTCCGGTTTGACCAAATCATATTTACCCGCCGAGACCCCGCCGGTCACAATCAGCATGTCATGTTCCAGGCCTCGGGCCAGCAACGGCCGCAGCGCCTGTGCCGTATCGCGCGCCACCGGCAGTATGGTTGGCTCTCCTCCTGCCGCCCGCACTAACGCCGCCAGCATGTAAGAATTCGAGTTACGAATCTGATGCGGCGCCGGCTGCTCGTCTATGCTGACGATCTCGTCTCCGGTCGCCAAAATCGCTACCCGCGGCTGCGCCTCAACGTTCACCGCAACGTGTCCCGTCATCGCGAGCGTCGCTATATGGCTCGCGTCCAGCTTAGTGCCCGCCCCAATCAGAATCGAACCTTTCTTCGCCTCCGATCCTTCGTCGTTAATAAATTGATACCGCTCCGCAGGGCGGTCAATTCTTGCAGCGCTCTCGCCGCCCGTGCCGCTGATCCGCTCTACATGCTCCACCATCACCACAGCATCCGCACCCGCCGGGACCGGCGCGCCTGTCATAATTTCCAGCGCCTCGCCTTCTTGGAGCGGTGGCTGCTCGGCATCGCCGGCCCGAATTTCTCCTCGAATACGCAGAGTTCCGGGAACGTCACTGAATTTCACCGCGAATCCGTCGCGCAGCGATCGCCGCAGTGCCGGATACTCTCGATCGGCAGGAATCGCGTCT
>CAWJUG010000002.1:0-166127 GCA_963846025.1 Terriglobia bacterium
GGAGGCGGTATTGTCCGGGTTGATGTTCTTCTCCTGTACTGCGATTTCGACGCGCTCGCGTTTAATGTCAAGCCGGACGCGGGCATAGACGTTCATATAGACGTTCGCTACCCACACAAGCGCAAAAAACGAGATAAGATAGCCGCGCCAATCTGAATAAAGCAGCTTGAAGCGGGTAATGAACAGAAACAGTACGGTGACGTAGTGACTGAAGCAGTATTCACATGTGAAGAGATAGAAGAACTTGCGCTCGAATAACTTTCGGCACGTTTCACTGCGATTTTTGCAGTAGTCGCGAGGCTCGCGAAAGACTTCTTCATGAGTTACGGTCCAGGCCACACACGCAATGGGGATGGCCAGGAGAAATAGATAGGCAAATTGCTCGCCGAGGGTCATGACTTCTCTATCTTCGAGCACAGCGGCGGTTTAGAACGTTCCATTTCGGACATTTCAAGCATCATTTATGTATGCAAGGTAGAGGACAAATCGATATCGCTGGTTTCTGACCTGGATTGCCGGCATGTAGATGGGCCGGCTTTCTCCCGGAGTGCAGATCCAAAAAGGAGAAAACAAAATGCACATTGCCTCAAGCGGCGCAAAACCAGCCGGTCCGTGTTCCATGGTTATTTTCGGAGCAAATGGAGATCTGACAAAGCGACTTGTTGTGCCTTCTCTATACAATCTTGCCTGCGAGAAGCTTTTGCCTGAGCAGTTTGCCATCACGGGGGTGGATTTGGCGGACACTCCTACGGAGACCTGGCACGAATCTCTGCAGGAAATGACTAAAAAGTTCGTTGACGGCGGCGGCCATCCGGAGGATTTCAAGCCGGATGTTTGGAACTGGCTTCAATCGCGCATGTTCTATCTCCGAGGCGATTTGAATGACCCCGCAAGTTACCAGAAGCTGGCGGAGCATCTACGCGATGTAGACAGCAAAAATCAAACGGGCGGGAATTACTTGTTTTACCTGGCCGTGGTCGATCGCTTCTTCGCGCCTGTTGTGGAGCATCTCGGCGATAGCAATTTGGCGGCAGAAGAGAACGGGTGCTGGCGGCGCGTTGTCATCGAAAAGCCGTTCGGCCACGATTTGGCCTCCGCCAAGGAATTGGACTCCAAGATTCTGCATGTGCTTAAGGAAAGCCAGATCTATCGAATCGATCATTTTCTGGGCAAGGAGACCGTCCAGAACATCATGATGTTTCGGTTTGCTAATGGCTTCTTCGAACCTATTTGGAGCCGCGACCGAATCGATCACATCCAGATCACAGTTGCGGAAACGGTCGGCGTTGAAAGGCGTGGCAAATTCTACGAAAAGACGGGCGCGTTGCGGGACATGGTGCCCAACCATCTGTTTCAGCTGTTGGCCATGACCGCAATGGAGGCGCCGAGTTCGTTTCGCGCCGACGCGGTGCGTTCGGAAAAAGCTAAGGTGATTGAATCCGTGCGCGTCTGCACTCCTGAGGAGGTGAACTGCATGGCAGTGCGCGGACAATATGGCCCTGGTGCAATTGACGGGAGCCCTGTTCCGGGATACCGCGAAGAACCAGACGTGGCGGCCGACTCTGGGGTAGAAACATACGTCGCACTCAAACTGATGATTGAGAACTGGCGCTGGTCGGGAGTGCCGTTTTACATTCGCACCGGGAAACGGCTGGGGAACCGCAAAAGTGTAATCGCCATCCGATTCAAGGAAGCTCCGCATGCGCTGTTCCGCGGGACTGCGGTAACAAAACCGGCGCCAAACTGGCTTGTGATTCGCGTGCAGCCGGAAGAAGGAATTTCATTGGAATTTGGAGCGAAGATCCCGGGGCCAACCATGCAGCTGGGGGAGGTGTGGATGGACTTCAAATACCATGACTACTTTGGAACAGCACCTTCGACCGGTTATGAGACGTTAATTTACGACGTTATGATTGGCGATGCTACCTTGTTCCAGCGAGCCGACAATATCGAATGGGGCTGGCGTGTGGTGCAGCCAGTGCTGGACGCCTGGGCGAACGAGAAACCGAACAGCTTTCCGAATTACGCGGCCGGCAGCCAAGGCCCTGCTGCAGCGGACCAACTGCTGGAGCGCGACGGACGGCATTGGGGCCCCATAACCAATGGGTACTCGGAACCGGCTACTTAGCGCCGCATAGTTCGCGATATTTACGCAGCAACTCATACATCACAATCGCGCCTGCGCTTGCGACATTCAGCGAGTGTTTGAGACCGAGCATGGGGATGCGCACATGGGTGTCACAGAGTTCGAGGAGCTTAGGCGGCAGACCGTCAACTTCGTGTCCGAACAAAACGCATAGCGGGAATTTGGGACGCCAGTCGAACAGGTCTAACGCCCGGGTACTTGTCTCAATAGCTGCAATTTCGTAACCGGCTAATTGGAGACCCTTCGCCGTTTCGCCGGTATCGTCGGCAGATTGCCAGGCCACGCGAGTTTCCGCTCCCAGCGCAGTTTTCGTAATCGCATTCTTTGGCGGCCGCGCGGTGATGCCGCTGAGCAAGAGACGTTCGATACCGGCGCCGTCCGCAGTGCGAAAGAACGCTCCGACATTGTACATGCTCCGAATGTTGTCCAGGAGAATGACGACGGGAAGCTGCAAGCCCGAGTAGGCTTCGGAAGCTGCAGTCGCGCGGTAGGGCAGCCTCTCCATTTCGGCGACTAGCGTTTCGCTGAGAGACCAGCCCGCTTCCAAAGCTCATCAACACGGCCGACCACATCGGGCGACATTTTGATCACGTTCGGCCAACGGCGCGAAAAGCCTTCAGACGGCCACTTCGTAGTTGCGTCCACCCCCATTTTCGATCCGAAATTGGGCAGCCGGCTGGAGTGATCAAGCGAATCGACGGGACCGAGAACGAACTCGATGTCCCGCTGCGGATCGATATTGTTCAGCGCCTTCCACACGACCTCGCTGCCATTTTGGACGTCGACATCTTCATCCACCACAACGATGCACTTGCTGAACATCGCCTGGCCTAAACCCCAGATGGCGTGCATGACTTTACGCGCATGCCCGGGATAAGATTTGCGCACAGAAACCAGAACCAGATTGTGAAAAATGCCTTCGGCGGGCATGCAGATATCGCGCACTTCAGGAAGCTGTGTGCGCATGAGCGGCAGAAAAATGCGCTCAATCGCCTTGCCCATGTAGAAATCTTCCATGGGAGGCGGCCCAACGATAGTTGCTGCGTAAATGGGGCTCTTGCGATGCGTGATGCATTCAATGTGAAAGACCGGATAGTCGTCGTCGAGCGAGTAGAAACCGGTGTGATCTCCGAATGGCCCTTCGCGGCGGAGTTCACCGGCATTGAGATAGCCCTCCAGCACGATTTCGGAGTTGGCAGGCACTTCCAGGTCACAGGTTTCGCACTTGACCATTTCGACAGCTTTGCCGCGCAGGAATCCGGCAAACAGCATCTCATCGATAGCAGGCGGCAACGGGAGAATAGATGAGTAGAGCGTGGCGGGATCGGAACCAATGCTGACTGCGACCGGCATGCGCGTCTGTTTGCCTTGCGCGATAAGCCGGCGATAGTGCTCTGCACCTTGCTTCTGCTTCTGCCAGTGCATGCCAGTGGTCTGGCCGTCGAAGACTTGCATGCGATACATGCCACAGTTGCGCTTGCCCGTTTCGGGGTTCTTTGAGAAGACCATGGGCAATGTGATAAAGCGCCCTGCGTCGCCGGGCCAGCAGCGCAGAATCGGAAACTCATCCAGGGAAAAGTCCTTGCGGCGGATCACTTCCTTGCACGGGCCGCTTCCTAAGGTTTTCGGAAACATCGAACCCATTTCGGCCAGCTTGGGCAGCATTCTCAGTTTGTCCAAGAGGCCTTCGGGTTTTTGCATTTCAATGTAGCCGGCAATCTTTTGCGCGATCTCTTCGATATTCTCGACACCCAGCGCAATCTCCATCCGGCGCATGCTGGCGAAGGCGTTGATTAGAACCGGTACTTTCGAGTTCTTCGGCTTTTCAAAAAAAAGAGCCGGACCGCCAGTTTTGACTGAGCGATCCGCGAACTCAGTGATCTCGAGCTCGGGATCGACCTCGAAGGGTACCCGTTTCAGTTCGCCGTTTTTCTCTAGCGCACGAATGAAGCCACGAAGGTCATCAAAGGCCATGAGGTTACGTACACCCATTATCATGAGATTGGTTCATGAGCAAGCGGACGGCACTAATCACGGGCGCAAGCCGCGGTATCGGGAAAGCGTGTGCGGAAACATTGTCATTGGCGGGATATCGCGTGGTGCTGGCGGCTCGGTCGCTCGAAAAACTACACGAAGTTGCCAACGAAATCCTTATTAGCGGCGGGGACGCCTTCGTGCTGGAGCTAGATTTAGCGAGTCGGGAAATGATTACCGAAGCGATTTCCAAAACGGCGAAAGAGTTCGGGCGTATCGACATTTTAGTGAACAATGCAGGCATGACAAAGGATGGTCTTGCGGTTCGCATGAAGCCGGCGGATTGGGAGACGGTCCTGCAAACAAATTTGAGCGGTGCTTTTTACCTAACACAGCAGGTCTTACCCGGTATGATGCGTGAACGGTGGGGCCGCGTCGTGAACATTTCGTCAGTTGTGGGCGAAATGGGGAACCCGGGGCAGGCGAATTATGTCGCGTCTAAAGCAGGACTGATCGGGTTGACTAAGTCGCTGGCCCAAGAATTGGGAAGCCGTAACATCACCGTGAATGCGGTGGCGCCGGGCTTTATTGATACCGACATGACGCTCGGCTTAAGTGCGGAATTGAAACAGAAGATGGTGGAGCAGACGCCGCTGCGACGCATAGGGACACCACTTGATGTCGCAGGGGCGGTGAAGTTTCTGGTAAGCGAGGAGGCCAGCTTCATCACAGGACATGTGCTGGATGTAAACGGCGGCATCTACATGTAGCTTCTTCTCGATAGATCAATACAGTTATAGCTTGAGCACCGCGCCAAAAAAAATATAGCCCGGCTGACTGATTATGAGTGAATCATCCAACTTGCCGTTTGTCTTTGGCGGCCTGGAACCGCCGTTGTCGGATTTTGCTACCTCAAATGTATTGATCTGGCCTGTTCCATTTGAAAAGACGGTTTCTTACGGGGCAGGAACGCGACAGGGACCGCGGTCAATTATAGACGCTTCGCGCAACATCGAACTCTATGACGAGGAAATTGGAGGGGAAACTGCCAGCGTAGGGATACACACTTTGGCCGCCATCGATGCCGACCGCGAGCCCGTTGAAATGATGGCCGCTTTGCAGCAGGAAGCCGAACGTTTGATGAACACCGGAAAGTTCCTGTGCACGTTGGGGGGCGAACACTCCATATCGGCGCCCATCGTTCGGGCGTTTGGGAACAAATTTTCCGATCTTTCCGTTCTGCAGATTGATGCACACGCTGACCTGCGCGACAGCTATGACGGGACTCCGCATAGCCACGCGTCAACGATGCGGCGGATTGTGGAGGTCTGTCCTGCGGTTCAAGTGGGCATACGATCCTTGTCAGCGGAGGAAGCGCGTGCGATTCCGAGCTTACCCACGCGCGTGTTTTACGCAAAGGACATTGAAAACAGCACGAGTTGGATAGAACAGGTCGTCGAGGCACTGAGTGACAACATTTATCTGACCATCGACGTTGATGGTCTCGACCCGAGTTTAGTTCCTTCGACCGGTACTCCCGAACCAGGCGGTCTGAGCTGGTACCAAGTACTTAGGCTTCTGCGCGCAGTGACAACGAAACGCAAAGTTGTGGCGATGGATGTAGTCGAATTGAGTGGCTCGACTTCGGAAACCGTTTCGAGTTTTACGGCAGCAAAGCTTATCTACAAAACGCTCGGATACATTTTTGGAAGTGCAATACCTCCGGTCGCGGTTAGATGAAGGATCAGAGCAACCAGCCTGAGCCGGAAAGCGCTTGCTAATTGCCATTGCCTGCATTCCGCTGCTGATTTGGATTTATCTGTTACTCGGACATAGCGGGTTCTGGCGAGTTTCAGGTCAGTTGGCCATGTGCGATGCATCGCAACCGCTGCGCGGCAATGTGGTTGCGGTAATACCGGCGCGGAACGAAGCGACTGCGATTGGACGTGCCGTAGCTTCCCTTCTGCAGCAGGACTTTCCGGGTTTGCTACGCATTATCGTTGTCGACGATGACAGCGAAGACGGCACGGCTGATGCAGCAAGACGTGCAGCAACGGCCGCGGCGAAACAGTGGCAACTCACTGTCTTGCAAGGTCGATCGCTGCCCGACGGCTGGACAGGAAAAATGTGGGCTGTCGCGCAGGGTGTTGTAGAGGCAGAAGTGCTGGCTCCGGATTATTTGCTGTTAACAGACGCAGACATCGAACATGCTCCAGGCAACATCAGCCAACTGATGCGCATTGCGGAATCGGGCAGCTACGACCTGACTTCTTACATGGTTAAGCTGGCATGTGACACGGTGGCCGAGAAGGCTCTCGTTCCCGCATTCGTCTTCTTCTTCTTCATGCTGTATCCACCGGCGGCAATTCGCTCGCGGCGGTCGAAAATAGCTGGCGCCGCGGGAGGCTGCATGCTGATTCGCACAGCGGCGCTCCAAATAGCGGGAGGCATTGGGTCAATCCGCTCAGAAGTTATCGACGACTGTGCGCTCGCAAAGGCAGTAAAGTCGAGCGGCGGACGCGTTTGGCTCGGGCTTACGATGCACGCGCGCAGTTTGCGGCATTACGCGACGTTCGGCGAGATGGAACGGATGATCGCGAGAACGGCATTTAATCAACTTCAGCACTCGTGGATGCTGCTGGCATGTACATGCCTGGGACTGATAGTCACGTATCTGCTGCCTGTCGGCTGCGTGTTCAGTGGCCGGCTGATACCTACAATTGTGGGCGGGGCGGCCTGGGCTCTGATGACGCTTGCCTACTTTCCCATCGTGAGATTTTACGGCCGTTCGGCGCTATGGAGCCTGACGTTGCCCGGGTGCGCCCTCTTCTACATGGCAGCGACAATAGCCTCCGCCGTGCGGTACGCGAGCGGACGAGGCGGCCAGTGGAAGGGACGTCGCCAGGACACAAAAAATTGATCACATTCGTTTGCGCCCCGCCTTTATTTGCGGCGCGCGACCAGGGCGAATGCCGGGCCGTCGGGATGATTGGGCTCATCGAAGTTCGTCACGATGGAATTGAATCCAAAAAAGCTGAGTGCATCCAGAATGGCCCTGCGCTCCATCCAGAATGCGTGCGGATTTGGACCCCCGCAGAACCGCTTCAGCCCAAAGCTGCTCCAGTATTCATAGCGGAAAAGAACATGCTGAAACCCCTGGTATTCGCTCGCCATGCGGCTTGTGAGCTTTTTCCGGATCTGCGTCTGCTTTGCAATCGCCGCGTCATCGTAATAGTGCGACCAAAGGAACACGCAGTCAGTAACGCGGCTGATGAGGTGAAGCAGTTCTACCGGACTCGTCATGTGATACAGAACGCCCGAAGCAATTACTAAGTCCGCCTTGGGCGGAGCTGCTCGCAGATATTCAACAAAATCACCGCATAAAAACCGGGCACGCTGCAAGCGCAAAACTTCCTTAAGCACTAAACACTTTAGATAGGCGCGCGGATTTCCTTCAATGGAAGTGATAGAGGCGCAATTCGCCTGTTCCAGCATGTAGGTGTGCGCGCCTTCCAACGGGCCAAGCTCAAGCACGTGTCTGCCCGCGAGATCGCCGATTTCGGTCATACCCCAGGACAGGCGGGGATCTTGAAACAGATCGATGCGTCCTGCGTGGAGATTGCTGTACTCGCCCGGTAGACTCGTGTACCACTCACCCTCGAAGATGTCGAGAGCATTCTGAGGAGATGGGGCAGCAGCAAAGTAACCGCTGCGCAGCGTCGATTCCGGCGCCCGAAGGCGGCGGATGACGGGAGCCAGCAACCGACGCGCTAAGCCGCCTAGATCGGGCATGAGATCCGTCCTTAACGGAACTGCATCTCGCGCAAAACACCGTCGGCTAGCGCGTGGTGGTCGAATGCGGCGTACTTGATACGCACCTTTCTTCCGTCTTCCGCTCCGCACACGAATTCGGGCGCACCACTTCGAATGAGAACGTGTGAGGGGTCGGGCAATGAAACATCCACCGCCTCCGACGCATTCGCAACTCTGAAGCCGGTGATCTTACCCGCGCTGCATTCGACCTTTCGAATCTCGCCCTCCAGGGTTCGGATCCGGTCGTCAGGCTCGATGAATGGATTCCAATCGTCGCTCCCATGCGGTTTCCGGGCGGTCACCATTCGCAAATTCCCGTGGACATCGCGGGAGACTTGAACGGTCAAATCAGTCTCGGCGAAGTAGGCCAACCGCAAAGCCGAAGCGCGCTCCTCCGCGCTTGCTGCATAGCGCAGAGCCTTTTCCGCTGCGTTTTTTGCCTCTTCGCGTTGATCAGTTTCCGTCAAAGCAGAGGCCACTGCCGTCCAGTATGCATAGGCTCGTGCGGCAGGAACCGCACGCATCGCTTGGAACTGTTCCAGAGCCGCCCGATAGTTTCCGCAATTGTTCTCCAGTAATCCGAGCTTGTATCGTGCATCATCGAACCCGGGGTTAAGCGCAACGGCTCTCAGCAAAGCCGCTCGAACCTCTGATGCCGGTAACCCTTTGTCTTCCCCCAAAACCGCGTAGCGGTAACACAAGCTGGCATCACCGATGCCCAAATCCGCGGCATGCTTCCATTCTTGTCGAGCGATACCGGGGTTACCCTTCTGAAGCGCAATAATGCTTAACGCTGCACGCACTGCGGCATCCTCCGGCCGATCTCTGGCTAGGGCGCCGTACGCGGTTTCCGCCTGATCTACGCGACCGGATGACAGAAACAGATCCGCCAACATCAAACCCGATGCGAACTCGGTCAACGCGGAGACTTGAAAACTTTGGCTGAGGCTGGGAACGCCTGGAAGTGGCACCCCGGGTCTCGCCGTCTGCAGCCAAGCCTGAAGGTCTGCCAAAACAGCACTCGGCGGTTTCCCGTAAATGCGCGTCATCGCTTCGAAGCCAGACGCTCCGGCGGATATCTCGCCGATGAACTGAGGGAAATGCGGGCTGTACCTGGGGGAGAAGATCAACATGTCCGTCAGCGCCCAACTCTCGGCGTAGAAGAGATCGGTTTCGTTTCGATCAGCGCGCATAGGCGAAGTGGCAGAGAGCAAGTTTCTCCAGCGGAATCCACGGCGCTTTGGCGCAGCGTGTGCACGCGCCCGGGCAGATCGCCCCCAATAAAGCATTCACGTTCCGTAATGCGAACCGTTGAAAAGAATTCTGCGATGCCTTCGGCCAACCATACAGGAAGATGCACTCCCATGGAGTGCATCACAAGGTGCCCATATTCATGTGCAACAGTGGCAAACTCTTGCGAACCTGGCGCTGGCAATACGAGATAGTTGCGCGCCTCTCCGCTCAGGAAAAAGGCATCGGCAGCGGCAGCGGGCCGGAACGGCGCGTAATCCTGCGTAGACTTGAAGAGAATCACTCGCACCGGACCCTTGTTTTCGAGATCAGCGCCAGCGTTCGTGATTCCCGCCTGGAGGAAAAAGGCGCGTAAGCGTTCAAGCCAGAGCAGCGTGGATTGGCCATCCCTATCACCTGTCTGAGAATAGACTTCAAAATGCAAGCTGCGACAGAGAGTCCAGTGCGGACTGGAAGCGCTCCCCAGGGGCAAATGAAGGGCTAGCAGCAGCACCGCAAAACCAAGCTTCACGACCAAACAATAACAAGAGGCTGTTTGGCTGGGCTGTCAAGACCGGCACTCATGGCGTAAGCAGCGCAACACTACACCCAAAAATTTCTTGAGTCTTCGCGGACCTTTTTTCCGTAATTAGCATTGAGGCGCATGCAAACAGCTTGGAAGCGGTGATTCCATCCAGCGGCATAGCCTCTGAAAAAGCATCGGCACTGCCGACTTTTGCGGAGGCAGTGGACATTCATCAGGATATGGTTTACAGCATCTTGTGGCATTTCTTTCGCGATCGCTCGCTGGCAGACGAAATCGCGCAAGATGTCTTCTTAGAGCTTCATCGGCAATGGAACTCCATAAAATCACCGCCGCATCTTGTTTCCTGGTTGCGCCGGGTCACCACCCATCGTGCCATTGATCAAGTCCGCAAACGAAAAATACGGACTGAAACGCCCTTGGAGGAGAGCTGCGAGCCAACTGTGTTTGAGCGCCTCCATGATTCATTTCTTTCTTGCTACCTGGAGCGCATGGTGGCGTCTTTGCCGGCGCAGCAGCGCATGGTGATCGTTCTTCGTTATCAGGAAGACCTGGCTTTAGAGGAGATCGCGAATCTGTTGAACATGAAGGTCAGCACGGTTAAGACTCAAATCGCGCGTGCTCTCGAATTACTTCGGGCCAAGACCGCGCACCGGCTGAAGCCAAATGAAGCATAAGGATTGCAGATGAGAAGTATCGAAGAAGAACTGAAGAGCGCCCTGGCACGGCAATCTCCACCCCCGTATTTCACGGCCCGGGTACTTGCTGCCATCGAATGTGAGCGGCCCATTAAAGGAGCCGGCCGTGGCTGGAACTGGCCGGCCTGGACCTGGAATTGGCGTGCAGCAACAGCGCTGGCAACCGTATTAACGGCAACCGCCGGGACTATGTATGTGCAGCACGAGCGCGTCGTTCGGGGAGAGGAAGCGAAGCAAAAGCTGCTCGTGGCCATGCATATTGCGGGATCAGAGCTGCAGCACGCTCGACAACGGATTTTTGAGGTACAAGCCGGGGAGGCAAAGTAAATGAGACGAGACTTTTTGACGATGACGGCGGCACTGGTCTTCGGCCTGACAATGTACGCGCAGGATATAAAGATGCCTCCGAACCTCGACAGGTTGGCGCAGCACGCTGTCGAATCTGTTGATGTAACGCTCGACGCGTCACTTCTGCAACTTGCGAGCGGATTCCTTTCCAAAACCGATCCGGACGAACTTCAAGTGAAGAAATTGGTTTCGAAACTGAAGGGCGTCTACGTCCGCAGTCTTGAATTTGATAAGGAGGGCCAGTATTCTCCAGCGGACTTGGAAGCCATTCGCTCACAGCTAAGGACGCCGGGTTGGTCGAGGATCGTTGGCGTGAAGTCCATGCGGGGAGAAAACACGGAAGTCTATATCAAGAAAGACGGGGATCAGGTGGGCGGCCTTGTGGTGTTGGACGCAGAGCCGAAGGAATTGACTGTAGTGCACATCGACGGCCCTATGAACCCCGAAGAACTCAGCGAACTGGGTGGACATATGGGCATCCCGAAATTTGGGGTCACGAAGCAAGCGAAACCACCTAAGAACGAGAAGTCCAAGGACGAATCCCGGGATGATGACCACACGTACTGAGCGAAAGAAAAGAACAGCAATGCGCCAAGTGATTGCGCTTTGCGCTTTGGCTATCAGCTTTTCACCAGCACTTCCAGCAAGCGAATTCGATTGGCTTGTACGCGAGTTTTCAAGAGAAAGCGGCGCTCAGCAAACGCACGTTCCGCTATTCGGGCTTGTAAGATTCAGCGTAGCTTTGGCGCACCCGGTGGGTACTAGCGAGCTACGTCTCGCAATTTTTGAACACGCAAGCGTTGCGCCGCAAACATTCTCTGATCTGACGGATATGATTACCGGAATTCAGTGGAAACCAATCGTACGCGTCAGATCGCGAGATGGTGAATCGACAAATATCTATGCCCAGCAAAAAGACAACGATCTGCGGCTGCTCATCACTTCACTTGAGAAGCACCAGGCTACTTTCGTCCAGGTTCGGATCAAACCTGACCAGTTAATCAAGTTTGTCGATGATCACCGTAGTTTGAAGTGACGCCAAATTAGTGCGCCTTGGCGGGAATTTGAAGCTGGATTGTGCCCGTAGCGTTGGCCAAATAATCCAGTTCGTAGAGGCCATTCTTCTTCATTTCTCTTGGAGGGAAATACAGAAAACCGGCAACGGGCTGCGCTAGAAGGTCCCGTCCAGCAAGCGCACCGTTGAGAGAGTTGCTGACTGTAGAGTCATGCGGCCAGACACGGTAACAGGCCACTTCCAATACAACATACGCGCTGCTGATGTTCCATTTGGCCGTTGCGGACAATAGGATGAATTGAAATGCGTTTAATCCTTCTTTTGCTCATTTCACTAACGACCTTGGTCGGCCAAAAGCTGGTGATCGATGCCGGAACAATATTCGATGGGCGCGGCGGTGTATCTCACAACCGGCAGATCACAATCGAGGGTTCACGGATTGTCAGCATCGGCTACGGCAAATCACCAGGCAGCATTAATTTGCGGAAATACACCGTTATGCCCGGATGGATTGATACGCACGTACACCTGGATTGGCACTTCGGCAAAGACGGTAAAATCGCTCGCCAACGTGGTGAGCTACCGGAAGAAGTGGTTCTCTATGACGCCGAGAATGCCTGGCTGACATTACAAGGCGGTTTCACAACCGTGCAAAGCGTCGGGTCGCGAGCCGACGGCTTTGTGCGCGACCGAATTAAGAACGGCCAATTACCCGGACCGCGCATTCTCACCTCAATACGACAAATTACAAAAGATTCAGGTAATCCCGAAGAACTCCGGGCGCTTGTGCGAAAGACAAAGGCCGAGGGCGCTGATCTCATCAAGCTATTTGCCACATCGGGTCTGGGCGCGGGCGGCGCGCAGACGATGAGTGACGAACAAATACAAGCCACGTGCAGCGAAGCGAAAGCGCAGGGTCTTCGGTCCGTTGTGCACGCCATCGGCGATTCCGGAATACGAGCTTCCATACTCGCGGGCTGTACATCCATCGAACATGGAACCGCCATCAGCGACGAAAGCTTACGCCTGATGGCCGAACGAGGCACATATTTTGATCCGAACTTTTTGGTGCTTCACAACTATTTGGAACACCTTGCGAATTATGACTTCAATGCGGCGACGGAAGCCGCTCTACGGAACGCGCTCGCTCCCACCGCTGATGCCTTGAAGCGAGCCCGCAAGTATGGAGTGAAAGTAGTTCTTGGAACCGATGCGGTAGCCGGCGCACACGGCAGGAATGCCGAAGAGTTTGTCTATCGCGTAAAAGAGGGCGGCGACAAACCTATAGACACTCTGATCAGCGGGACTTCTGTGGCCGCCGAAGCATTGGGCCTGGGCGAAAGGATCGGAACCATTGCACCAGGATATGAGGCAGACCTAGTAGCAGTGGAAGGCAATCCGCTGGATGATATTACCGCCGTTCAGAAGGTCGTGTTCGTATTGAAGTCCGGCCGCGTTTATCGAAGTGATCAGCGTTGAGCGACAATCTCCGCGACGGGGCGATGGTGCGCTGGATCACGCGACGCGCCCTCGTAGTAGTGCAGAATCTGCCAGCCCGCGAAGATGCTGCGCAGTTCCCCGGGGATGGCGCGCTTATAACTCGGCTCCTCTCCTTTTTCCGCAGTATGCACGATTGCGAGAACTACGCCACTAGGCCGCAATGCCGGTTTCAATAGGGGAAAAAGGTCGCGCTGCAAGTAATACGCGATAACTATCAGGTCAAATGCTTCTCCGGGAAGTGTAAAGCCGGGTGCGGTGAGATCTGCCACCTCAGCGTGGACCGGGAGGCTACGCTCAGCGGCTCTCTCCTTCAGCATCCGAATTGCCGTTGCAGACCCGTCGATACCGGTCACGGTCCATCCGTTTTCCGCGAGGAATAACGCATTGCGCCCGCTCCCACAAGCCAGATCGATCGCCCTTCCAGGATTAAGTTTTGCCGCCGTTTCGACAAGAAGAAGTGTCGGTGCATTTTCCGAGCCGCGTTTGCCCGCGCGATACATGTTTTCCCAGCCGGCAATATCCATGCCTTTCTGCTCAGCGCAATGAGGGATTGCCGGACGCGGCAGGGCTCTGCACGTGACCGCTTCAATGCCGCTCTTGCCAACAACCGTGTGGAATCAAGCGAGATCTCAGGGTGATCATGCGGCCCGAGGAGCGATGCTCCCTGCACGCAGATGGTCCGGTAACAAAGCGCGGCGCCTTCGGCGGAACAGGCAACAATGCCAATGTGACTGGACGCCTGTTCCACTTGGAGCATCTTCTATTTCGCCGGAACAAACACGAAAGAAACCGGAGATGGTACATCGAAAACCTTCTCGGCCGGCTTGAGCTTTCCGCTTCCGGAGTCGATTGGGAGCAGAAAGAATTTACTTGCCTTCTGGTCGCCCACCAACAAGAAATGACCTGTAGGATCAATCACAAAGCCACGCGGCCAGGTGCCGCCGGTTGAAGCGACCTGGATTCGTTTCAGGGTGCCTTTGTCGGGCGCAACAGCGAAAACGGTAATCGTGCCCGGGCCGCGATTCGATACGTACACAAAGTTTCCTGCGTGATCAAGAGCAATTTCCGCGGGCCCACTCTCGCCGCTAAAACCTTCGGGCGGTATAGATAGTTCTTGAATTTGGCTGAGTGCGCCTGATGAAATGTCGCGGGCAAAGACCGTCACGACAGGTTTCAATTCGTTCGCGACATATGCAAATTTGCCGTCGGAGCTTAGCGCGATGTGGCGTGGACCGTTCCCACGAGACACTTGCACAAACGGCGGACGGCCCAGGTCGAGGTTCCCGGCGTCAAAATCGAGTTTATAGATCCGAATCAGATCGAGACCTAGATCAGGCACATAGACGAAGCGATTGTCGGGAGATGGAACCGCTTCATGAGCATGCGGCCCTTGCTGGCGCTCTGGATTAACGCTGGAGCCCTCCGCCTTCAGGAGCTGGTGAAGTTCGCCTAAGCCACCGTCCTGATTAATCGGAAATACTGCCAAACCACCGGTGCCATAGTTGGCTACGAAGGCCATCTTCCCAGTGCGATCCACACTCACGTGGCAAGGCGCTTCGCCTTCTGACGATCTGGTGTTCAAGGGCTTCAAAGTTGCTGTATTTCGATCTATTGCGAAGGCGGCTACTCTGCCGTCAACGTTCCCGTCAAGCTCGCTGACAGCGTAGAGGTTTCGATAGGCCGAATCCGCCGCAAGAAACGACGGATTTGTGATTTCAGCCACTATCCCAATGGATTTCAAATCGCTGTCGCGGGCATTGAAGCGGTAGCCGAATATGCCTTTGCCATAAGTGCCGACATAAAGAAAAAAATCATTCTGGTTGCTTTCAGACATCGAGATTTGAGGATAGAGGACCGATCCGCCAAGAGCAATGAGTCCGGCGAAAAACGCGAGCGCGTGCTTAAGTTCCATAGCGCACCGCTTTTCCGGGCAACACGTCCTGCTGTAATTGGCCGTTCTTCACCACCCAAATCCCGTTCACCATTACGTACGGAATCCCTTCCGAAGGTTGGGCTGGATTTTCGAACGTAGCTCGATCCATGACTCGCGCTGGATCAAAGATCGTGATGTCGGCATCCGCTCCGGTTTGTATTCGTCCTTTATTCGAGAGCCGGAGCAGGTTGGCTGGCATAAGGCTCATTTTTGCCAAGGCATCGGCGAGCGAAAGTGCGTGTTCCTCGCGAACATATCGGCCCAACACGCGCGCATAGCTACCGGCCGCTCGCGGGTGCCCCTTCCCGTGATCCAGAATGCCATCGCTCGCAATCATGACCGTTGGATCCGCAATAGCGATCTTCACGATCTCTTCAGGAATGCTGTGAATGGCCACCATGCCGCCCTGCTTCCGATAGCGCGCAAAGGATTCCTCAGTCAGACGCTCGCCCGTTTGCGCCCATTGCAAATCCTTGTAGGTAATTCCTCCGTTGCGTTGCTGCCACCCCTCCGAAAAGATGGCAGAACTGATATCGGTCATCCCCGCCGTGTAGGGATACGCTTCCGTTGTCACGTCCAGGTTATGTCTCGCGGCCGAATGAATCATTTCGAGCGCAAGGGGTGTGTCGCGCAGCTCCGTGCTGGTGATGTGAACGACGTGCAACGATGCGCCGCTCGCGGCCGCATCAGACAATACTTCCTGTAAAGCGTCAATGCCGCCCGGATCAATAGGCCCGGCACCCCTTAGATGTACATAAACGGTCTTATCCCGACTCGCCGCAAGCTGAAAAATTCGAAATATTTCTTCACGGCTCGCACCCGGAACATAAGCAATTCCCATCCCGATTCCCAAAGCACCCTCGTCAAGCCCGCGGCGCAGCAAAGAAACAACTTCAGCAAGCTGCTGAGAAGAGGCTTGCGTTTGGATGGCATTGTCCTTGGGCAGGAAGGTTCCAGAGTCGTGCATCACAGCCATGCGCGCAGGGATATGTCCCACGCTTGCGCCGAAATTGATCAGCGACTTGCCGTTGCGCTGCGAATACCATGAATTTACGTCCCCGACGCCAACTTCTAATTCAAGAGCGGTGGTTACGCCATCGCGCGCTTTGAGCGCATAGTTTTCTGGTGTCTGGCCGTGTTGATGCAGGTCGATGAAACCCGCCGTTACCACCAATCCGCGCGCGTCTATGATTTGGCGGCCGCGTAGAGGAGCGTCAGATACGGCGGCAATCTTTCCATTTTCAACGGCGACATCGCGGACCGCGTCCAGTTTCGTTTCGGGATCGATCACCCGTCCGCGCGAGATAACGACGTCGTATTGCTGGGCCGACGCTACGGGCGCGATGGCAAAGAGTGCTAATCCCAGGCGATATAGTTTCAGCGACGATCTTGCGTTTTTCACGATTCTGCTTCATGGTAGCGAGAATCGGAGATTTCACATTCTGCTATCAGATCAGCGATTTAGCTGCTGACGCCGGTGCTGTTGAGGAAGGAACTGGCTCACTGACTGCCTGTTCCGATGATTTGGTTTCGCACTCCTCTCGCCACCAGCCGAGCACAACTCCGAATCCGGCGATGGTATCTTGCCTCTCATCCACGAAATAGGGAGTAGCCGGCGTGCCCAGTTGCTGCGTCGCTTTGAGCTTCACTTCCTGGCCGTCGCTCATCCTCACCACGTATGTTTTGTCTTCAGCCATATGAGCCTATAACAGAATCGGTCGTAATCGCCTACTTCTGCAGAGGCTCTCGACAATAGAGCAAGGCGAGCTGAATCGTTGGTAAGCGACTCAGGCCGTCAACCGCCGGCGGCGGCTTTTCGAACACTCGGCTGGGGCGCGATATTCTGGGCGTTTTCGACGTTGTTGACGATTTCTATTTTGCCCTTCACATACGCGCCTTCCTCGATTACGATGCCAGGCGCGCGGAGGTCTCCTACCAGCCGGGCTCCTTTCCGGATCGTGATCTTACTTGTCGCCTCAAGGTCGCCATGCGCTGTGCCCATCAATTCGATTTCCCGAGCCGTGACATTCGCTCCCAATTTCCCGTCGCGGCTAACGCTCAGACGGCAGTTGGCCATGTAAAGAACGCCTTCGACTTCTCCATCGATGTGCAGACTCTCTTTACTTCTGATCTCGCCCTTTATAACCATTCCCTTCCCGATGACGGCGACGTTTGTAACGCGCCCCGTACCTTCGGCAACGTACTCCGGCTCATTGCTCGAACGAACAGAATTTCCGCGAGAGGCATCTGCCGGAATTGGCTCACTTGTCCTATTACTCCACATCCAACTGCTCTCCTATTCCCGGCTTAAGATGCCGTTTCAACCCAGATTGGACCAGCGGCCCGCCAGAACGTTTCAATGGAGCTTTAGAATGTAGTCTGGCAGCCGCGAACATCCCAACCTTTTTAAGTAGACGGATGAGTGTATCACGGTCATCCGGCGTTAGAACGGCTACAGTTTCGTCCATATCGAGTGCATGTTTTAAAAAGGCGCATTCGATGAGGCGCTTACCCCGGTTGGTCAGTTGGACAAGGCGCGTGCGCTGGTCTTCCGGATGCGGCGTTCTACTAACCAGCTTTCTCGATTCCAGCCGGTCTATTGCCGTAGTGATGGATCCGCTGGTCAGCAGGATCTTTTTGCCGATCACGTTGATCGGCTGAGGACCTTTATGGAGAAGAAGCTCCAGGACAGCGAAATCGGTCAGCCCGAGTCCCAGCCCGGAGACACTGCGGATGGCGTTTTGCTCTACTGCGCGCGCGGCTTTCCAAAGGACCAGCCACACATGGATGGCGCTTGGATCTGTGTTCTGCCTCTGATCGCTATCTGGCAGCCGGCTCGAATCTTTTTGCTCGCTCATTACATCTATCTTGATATCAAGATTATATGCTGGACATAATCCAGCCGGAAAGCTTCAGCCTCAAGGTCGGAATCGGCAGGCCGCTTAAGCCTTTCGAAAAAGGAGAACGATATGTCCTTACGGCCCGTTAAGCAGGTCATTCAGACGAAACCCACGATTGAAGGCGCCGGGGTGAAGCTACAGCGCGCCTTTGGATTCGGCAAATCAAAAGATTTCGATCCTTTTCTGTTGCTGGATGACTTTCGCAACGACAGCCCTGACGATTACCGGGCTGGATTTCCCTGGCATCCGCATCGCGGGATCGAGACGATCACCTACGTCCTGGCGGGCTCAGTCGAGCACGGCGACAGTCTGGGTAACAAGGGCAACATGAAGGCAGGCGACGTGCAATGGATGACGGCCGGAAGCGGCATCCTTCACCAGGAGATGCCGAAAGGCGACGCTCTGGGCCGCATGCACGGTTTCCAACTGTGGGCTAATCTCCCCGCATCACTCAAGATGACCCATCCGCGCTATCAGGACATCCCATCCAGCGCAATCCCCGAAATCACGGACGACGACGGCACTCATGTTCGCGTCATTTGCGGGGAGTTTTGGGGCAAGAAAGGACCGGTTGAGGGCGTGGCAGCCGATCCCAATTACCTGGATATTTCTGTTCCGCCTGGCCGGCGGAAGCGTCTGAAGGTGGAGACCACGCGCACTGCCTTCGCTTACGTGTTCGCCGGCTCCGGCACTTTTCGGGACGCTTCAGATCCGCAGGCGGTCTTAACTGAAAACGTCGTCGAACCCGAGGCCGCGCCCGTGTATGACGTCAAGAATCACTCGTTAGTACTGTTCGATCGCGGCGACGAGATCACGGTACACGCCGGCCCTGAAGGGATTCGGTTCCTGCTGGTATCTGGCAGGCCCATCGAGGAGCCCGTAGCGTGGTACGGCCCCATCGTGATGAATACACAAGAGCAACTGAGGCAAGCTATGACCGACCTGCAAACGGGCGCGTTCATAAAGCAGAGGTAAAGCGCGGCACTGCGGTCGCACTCGCAGTTTCAACCTGTGCCACCAGAAAATCGACTACCCGCTCGAACGGGTCGAAGCCAAAGGCGCGCGCGATGGGGGCGCGGAGATTCGAATTTGCATTGATGTCGTAGAACAACATTCGGCCATCTGGGGCTTCCAAGTACTCAATTCCGCCTACGTCCAGTCCCCCCGCTGCCATCAGCCTCTTACCAGTTTCTACCGCCGCAGCGGGAACATCTGGGTAGGCGTAAAACTCCACCGGCTGGGATGGGGTAGTCGCCGGTAACTCGCATCGGGAAGCCCCGTCCTCCGGGTTGCAAACCTCCGAGGGGCAGAGATTGAAGACGCCGTGAGAGATCACGCGCATGGCATAAAGCAGTTCACCATCCATGAACTCCATCCGGACGATGCCTTGCGAAGCATCGATCGCGAAATATTCCTGAAGCGTGAGAAGGTTATCGGGTAGCCACAAGTCGGGGCGTTCGCGCATAATACGTGCGAGTTCATCCGCAGAGTGGAGCAAATACATACGAGCTCCGCTGCCGCCCTGCTCCGGTTTCAACAGAGCGGGCCAGCGGTTTCCCCAATCTGCGAGCGCCGCATCGACGTCGTTGAATGCGAGCATTCTGGGGTGCGGGATGCCAAGTTTTTGCATTAGTGCCGCCTGCGCGCTCTTGCTTAATTCGAGCGTGAAGGGCCGCGACCCATTGAGCACTCGTGCGCCGCCGAGTTCAAGGGACCGTATGAGCGATAGTGCCAAGGATACGGCGCGCGTGTTCCCCCGAATGTAAGCGCTAGGGCTTGCCTGATTGAAATAGAGCCGCGCTTCCGGAACGCGATCGGGGTCGAAGCATCCCCGTTTTAAGTCGAACGCGCCAAACCGCATACGGCGGCGTTCCAGGGCGGAGAACAACGGCTTCTGCCACTCGGGATGCTCGAACAATACGACAAGATCGTTAGTCATTGGCACATTCCTCAATTATCTCGACCGCCGGCTCGTCTGAAATCAGGAACAGGACTCAGCCGCGTGCAATCGGAAGATTGGGACAGGTTTTCTGGTGGGCTGACCTCAACGGCGCTGTTCAAGCAGCGGCTGCCCTGCCGCAAATGTGGCGACGGGGGGAAAGTTGTGGACGTGGAAGCACTATCCGATGCCGAATGAACGTTAGCGGCTGGCGGTTATCGTGAACTTGAGCCACCTAACCGAGTTTGTATTTTTCGCAGAAACACTTGAACTAATTTTTCGCAGAGGATAGACTACCTTATTCGCCAACATAATAACTGCCATGAACTTTCTAAAAAAGTATTTCTTCATCGCCGGCACCGCGATAATAATCGGTCAAGCGCCGGCCTATGCCACTCTTGTAAGCGTAGCGACGCCGGGCAATCTGCTTGCTCTGCTGCCCGCGTCTGACTTAGCTAGTTCCTCCAGCAACACCAGCTTCGGCGCAGCCCTTTCTCAAATAGACGACAATTTCGTAAACACCGCCAACCAGGACAACGGCCTGATCTTCGCCGATACCGATACAGACCAACGAGTAGCAATCACGGGATTCAACAGCAAGATCGCCGATATTCGGTTCTTTACCAGCCCTACTGACCCGGGCCGTTTCCCTTCCAGTCTGACGATTTATTCTTCGAGCAGTTCGACAACCTCGCTAAACTCGAGCAATTACACAATTTTGGTTCCGACGATAGCACTGAATGGCTCAGCGTTCACGCCGGTCGCCGGCTCGACAGCAGCCTATATCGATCTTTTTGTGAACGCGCCCGTTGGTACGCAGAGTTTGCTCTTCGACATCGGAAATGCCAACGGCGAAGGAGACCGGATCAGCGAAGCGCAAGCTTTCGCCACCGTGCCCGAACCGTCGTCGCTGTGGCTCATGCCGGCCGGCCTTCTACTTTTTGCCATGCTGCGCTTGGGCAAAGCCCGTCGTTGCATATCTTAAAGCAAAACAACAAATCCCGAAGCGAGAATACAGATCCGGAACGCCCGTAGGTCATGGTCTCGTGAGACGCTAGGTTGGTGGGAAATGAGGAGAAGGAGCGAACGCCCGGGAGAATTTCCGCCGCTCTGAGGCGTGAAGCCTCAGGCCAAACAGCGTCCATTTCGGAGCAGCACAACCCTGAGCACGCGCTAGCTCCGGATTTCGAGCAGGCTTCCACCGCGGAATCAATCATTCCGAATCTGGCTGACGGAAGGGCCTCCCCCCAGGCGTCGCGAGCGGGAGGAGTACGCCGAAGACCGTGCCCCTTGGGCGGCACGCCGCCGATGGACTTGGATTCTCATTGGTATTGCACTGGCTGCGGCCATTTCCTGGACGGCGTGGAGTTTGGGCAGGCACAGTGTTCGACCTGTCCCCATCGTTTCGCGTCTGCCCAATCCGGAGCTTGCCGTAACGCTACGGCAAAATGGACAAAATTTGGTTCTCGAATGGAAATCTGCGCTACCCATACAGGCAAGAGCGGAGGTATTCGACGGCGATACGGTACGTCATTTAGATCTAACGGACGCAGTCAAGAACCAGAGTGCAATTGCGATCGATCATACGACCGGCAACGTGCAGGTGGTCGTTACAGCGATGGATCGGAGCGGCCACTGGTCCGCAAGAACCATTGGATTCACCGATCTCGATGCCGTGAATCGTGATATGACTTCGACGGCTAAACGTGTGGAAGCACCGCCGTCGAGTGCGGAGCAGCCAGGCAGCCCTGCTAAGTCAAATCGAAAGAAGCGGCATAGGCGCAGGTAGCAGCAACGTTTCGAGGCGCAACCCTTAAATCATGATAATCGTGATTGACAGCGTTGCGACATCGTTATAATCTACCCTGTTCAGCAGTAATTTGAAATGCGCTTCCAGGTGCGAGGCGCCGCTCTCAGTTCCGGAGTTTGAGAAAAGGGGGAATTCTATGAGGATCGTTCGGGTATGGGCCGTATCCATACTGGTCTTGCTTGGTTTCGTCTGTTTCAGCCCTGCGCAAACGCTGACAACCGGCGACGTCACGGGTACCGTCAGCGATGCGTCCGGGGCGATCGTTCCCGGGGCGAATGTCACGCTCCGCTTCCTGGCAACTAACGAAACACGAACGGCAACGACGAACTCAAACGGTACTTACCGTTTTTCGCTGCTGCAGCCGGGGGAGTACGAAATTTCGAGCGATCGCAGCAGCCTGAAATCCAGCATTCAACGGTTTGCGCTGCTGCTTGGACAGGAGCAGCCGGTAAACCTGGTTCTGCAAGTGCAAAGGACGCAAGAGGTGGTGCAGGTCACCAGCGAAGCCTCCATTGTTCAGACTGAAAATGCCAACCGCACAACTTCTCTAAATACTGCTCAAATCGTCGATCTGCCCTCGCCGGGCGGTGATCTCACCACTCTCGCCATGACCACGCCCGGTATACGCGTGAACATTCAGGGCGGCTCCGGGAACATGAACTCCGAAGGCATTCCGGGTTCGTCCGTCCTGTTCACCTTAAATGGCGCTGACGTGATGGACCCCTACAACAATCTCAACAATTCCGGCGCCAGCAACAATCTTCTAGGTCAGAACGAAATTGCAGAGGCTGCAGTTGTCCTGAACGCATACAGCGCCGAGTACGGAAGAATGGCTGGCGGACAACTCAACCTAGTCGGTAAGGGCGGGACGAACCAGTTCCATGGCAACGTGCTGGAGAACTACAACGACCGGATTTTCAATGCCAACGATTTCTTCAATAACCAGACGAGTACACCGCGAGGCGTGGCCATATCCAATCAATACGGCGGTTCCCTTGGCGGCCCGGTTTGGATCCCAAAGGTCTACAACGGAAAAAATAAGACATTTTTCTTCGTCGATAGAGAAGGCCTGCGGTACGTGACGCCCAGCAGCGGAGTCGTTTCCATTCCCTCGCCACAGTTTCAGCAGTACGTACTCGGTCATGTGCCCGCGGGTTCCGTTCCGCTTTATCAGGACGCGTTCAATCTGTACAACAATGCCGTGGGCATCGGCCGTGCGCAAGCCGTTAGCAACGGATCAGGTGTTTTACAGGACTCCACAGGTCACCTTGGTTGTCAAACAAAGGGATCATTTTCCGGGACGCCGGCCCCAGGGGGTGGGCTATTTGGCGTGACCATTCCCTGTGCCTACGCATTCGGCACGAATGTATCCCAACTGAACACGGAAGATCTTTTCATTGCGCGAGTGGACCAGAAACTCACAGAGAAACAGAGGCTCTCATTCCGTTATGAATACGATTGGGGCGTGCAGGCCACCGCGGCCAGCCCCATCAATCCCGTTTTTAACTCCGTGAGCACCCAACCGCAGCACCAAGGCCAGCTTAACTATAGTTACGTCATCAGTCCAAACGTGGTAAATAATTTGATCGCGGCCGCCAGTTGGTATTCGGCTATTTTCGGCGTGGCCGATTTCGCTAAGGCCCAGTCACTTATACCGGAGCGCTTTACCTTTAGCGACGGCGGCGCAAACGGCGGCGGCTTCGCGACTGTCGGCGCGACTTTTCCCAACGGCAGGAACGTCGGACAGGGACAGGTCATCGACGATCTGGCGTGGCTTATGGGGAAGCACGCCATCAAACTCGGGGTGAATTACCGGTACAACAAGATAACTGACACGTAGCATTGCTAGTAGTTCTCAGGAAGGCACATATTCCATTCAGGATCTAGCGGATTTCGCAGCCGCCAGCGTAGGCGCCGTAAGCTCCAAAGGGCTCGCAAGTAGTTTTAGTCAGGCATATCCGCTGCTCTACGCCGCTCATATTCGCCTCTACTCTTTGAACTTCTATGGCCAGGACGAATGGAGCATCAGAAAGAACCTGAAACTGACGTATGGAATGCGTTTTGAACGCGACGGCAATCCGTCGTGCGTAGATAAATGTTTCGCACGCATGAATACCCAATTCGGCACTTCCGGTTATCAGGGTGGGGCGAGCATCCCGTACAACCAGACCATAACAACCGGGTTATCCAATGCTTATGCCGGCTTGGAATCGATGATTTACGAGCCACGCGTCGGTTTTGCCTGGACTCCTTTTGGAGCAAGTAAGACGGTAATCCGCGGCGGCATCGGACTGTTTGCCAACTTGTTCGCGGGCAGCGTTGCATCCAGCGTCTTCAACAATTCACCGAACAAGTTCACTCCTTCCGTGCCCTCCGGCAACATCGGATTCGCAAACGACCCCACTACTGCAGCCTATTCTGCCGCCGCCTCGGCCGCTGCTTTCGAGAACGGTTTTTCGCAGGGTTATACTCTGGCTCAGATCCAGTCGGCACTCGGCAAAATCACATTTACGCCGCCCAGTTACTACTCGCCCCCAGCGCTATTTAAAGCGCCGAAGGTGACGGAGTGGAGCTTCGAGATACAGCAACCGCTCTCACCACACAACGTGTTTGATGCTACTTACGCGGGTAATCACGGCTACAATCAGGCGCTGTCAAACTATTGGCCTAATTTCTACCTCACAGCTTCCGGCCAGGGAAATTATAAAACCGGGTATGGCGGGTTGCCAACCGCGCCGCTCGATCCGAGATTCTATTTCGTGAATCAGGTGTTGACATCCGGGTATTCGAACTATGATGCGCTCACAGTTCAAATCCGCCATGCATTCAGCCATGGCTTTCAAGGGCAGTTTGGATACACCCTGAGCCATGCGCTGGGGACAGCAACCGCCAGTTCGGTTGTACTAAATCCCGGGAACATCAACGGTAATTACGGCAATCTTCCGTTTGACGCCCGGCACCAGTTTACGGGCGACATCGTATGGAATTCGCCCAAGCTGACGAATCGCGCTCTGGACCTTATCGCAGGAGGATGGACCATCGGCGCAAAGCTGTATTTATACAGCGGATCGCCTTTCTCGGCTACGAATACCGCTATTCCGGGAAAACAGAATAATCTTTATTCGTCGAGTATTACTATACTTGCCGATCTGCTGAATCCTTCCCTCTCGAGCATTGCATGTGGGAAGAGCACGATCTCTACTCCGTGTTTTGTGAATACGCAGTTTGCCGCCGCACCAGGCAACACCTACGGCGATACAACCATTCAAACCGATTTCGGAAATGTTGCGCCCGACAGCTTTTACGGGCCGTGGTATTTCGACATCGATAATCAGCTTACAAAGTCGTTCAGGATGGGAGAGCGCGCGAAATTTTCCATTGGCGCACAGACTTACAACATACTTAACCATCCCAATTTCCTGAATCCGTCCGGGAGCGTGACATCCGGCGCATTCGGAAAGATTACCTCGACGGCCACGCCACCGACCAGCCCGTACGGTTCCTTCCAGGGCTCGGCAGTTTCCGGACGAGTTTTGGTGGTTACGGGAAAGTTCAGCTTCTAGGCGATTTTTGAACCAGCCAGAAAGGGCGTGTTCTTTCCAGAACACGCCCTTTGTGTTTCAGCGCCGGGGCTTCGCCTTGAACCTTTACCGAATCATTTCTAAACTGTCACATCTCTAACGCGGCGAACTCCAGCAACTCTATTGACATCTTCCTCGGCAACGGATAGTATTTCCAGACAGTAGCCTTCCGGCAACGCTTCTATAAGGGGTTAGCATATGAACGCACAGAAGCACTCGCTTGTGCTCTCTTTGTTGTTTTTCTTTCTTTTGGCGCTCGCCACCCGGACTTCATCTTTCGCGCAGACCGCCACTTCAGGCTCGGTTGTGGGAACTGTCACCGACCCGAGCGGCGCGGCTGTGCCGAACGCGAATGTTCAACTTCTCAACCTCTCGACCAATGCATCCGCGGCAATGGTTTCAAACGGCGCTGGCGAGTTCACGTTCGCTAACGTGGCACCTGGCAATTACAAGGTAACTGTCACTGTAGCCGGCTTTCGCACCAGCACGGTCGGGAACCTCATCGTCGACGTTAACAAGAGCACGACTGTGCCGATCCATTTGGAAGTAGGCGCGCAAAATCAAGTAGTCGAAGTAACTGCGGCCGCTACCGTTCAGTTGCAGACGCAAGATGCACAGATCGGGAATGTAGTCTCCACCGATAATATTCTGCGCCTCCCGGCGATACAGCGGAACGTCACGGAGTTGATGGGTCTGCAGCCCGGCGTAGTTGCCGGCGGCAACGGTCTGACCATGCGGGCAAGCGGCGCTATCGATGACCAGAATACTGTGACGTTAGACGGTATTGACATCACCCAAAACCTGGTTGCCACCGGTACTTCGATTCCTACGCCGGACGACAGCGTAGAAGAATTTCGTGCCACCGTGGCAAACCCTAATGCCAACTTGACGCGCGGATCAGGCGCTCAAGTCACGCTGATTGGCCGCCGTGGTACGAACCAGTTCCATGGCGCGCTATACGAGTACCTGCAGAACAGCGACTTGAATTCGAATACCTGGGATAACAATCGCGTTGGCGCAAAGAAAGCTTCTATTCATGACAACCGTTTCGGCGGCCGTCTTGGCGGCCCTATTCAAAAAGACAAAACATTCTTTTTCGCCAACTATGAAGCCAGGCGCTTCGATAGCGTGTTCCAGACAACGCGCACTGTCCCTTCGGCACTGCTGCGGCAAGGCATAGTTCAGTTCAATGGCCCTAGCGGGCTTGAGCAATTCAACCTGAAAACCGCGGCAGTTTGCGGCGCATCGGGCAACTCCCCGTGCGATCCGCGCGGGATTGGAATGGACCCGTCAGTAGCGGCCCAGTTCGCCGACATGCCGCTGCCGAACACCCCTGGCGGCGATGGATTGAATACAGGCGGTTATCTCGTCAACTTCCCGACACCCATTAAGACCGATTACGGCGTCATGCGGCTGGATCACATCTTCAACGACAAGCTGACCCTGAACACTAGCTTTACGTACTATCGCATCGATCAGCTTGCCACTGGCGATGTTTCGATACTGAACGGAAACCCAATGTCAGCCGAGACGTCTCCCGAACGCGCTATTGTTCCGACGGCTCAGCTCACCTGGCAAATCACGCCGACGTGGTTGAACGTGGCGCGAATCGGCTGGGTGCGCGACACTATGCAAGCAAACGCTACCACGCCTACAGCGGCGGCGGCGACGCTGAACATTCCCGGTTCTCAATCGGCGGCTGGTCCCATTGCGCTGCTGGTTGGCAGCGGCGTCAGCGCCTTTATCGACTCTCCCATCGACATGGATACGCAGCGTGCACGCTTTCAGGCCTCGTGGTTACAGAACCGGCAACTGTATGACGACGTGACTAAGATTGCGGGCAAGCACCAGATTCAATTCGGAATGCAGTTGAACAACCTGCCGTTTACTCATGCGCGGGCCGACAAGGTACTGGGTTCCATCACGTCACTAGTGGCCGTTGTAGACGGCGACCAAACGTATCTGACTTCGTTCGGCTCCACAGAACGTCCGCTTACCTGCAGCTCTTCCGTGACGGCGAATTGCATTCCTTCGAGCCAGCTTACGAACTGGGATCGTTATTACGCTTCCCTTTTGGGCTTGGTGGATAACGTAAGCGTGCTAGCGGTCCGCAACTCGAATTTGCAGCCGCAGCCCCTAGGTACGCCGCTGCGCGATGTCACCAACCAGTGGGCACCGTATTTTTATGCGCAGGACTCGTGGCGAATCCGGTCGAATTTGACTCTGTACTTTGGTCTTTCTTACGGTTGGCAGACTTCCCCGACCGAACAAAACAATTTGCAGACGGTGATGATCAACGCCGCTACAGGACAGCCGATCACCGGGTCTTTTATGCAGCAGAAAGAGCAGGCCGCGCTGCAAGGCCAAATCTACAATCCAACGTTTGGCTTCGCAACGGTTGGGGCCTCTCATCTTCCGGTTTACAACGTTGACTACGGGGCGGTAGGCCCGCACGTGGCTTTAGCCTGGCAGCCCTCTTTCCAGAATGGCTTCGCCCAGAAACTTTTTGGCGACAGGAAATCCGTCATTCGCGGCGGGTACGCAGTGGTGTTTGATCGTGGCAATCAAGTGCAGAGCGTGGAAATCCCGATGCTCGGTATCGGTTTTGACCAGAACGCAATCGTCGCCGCTCCACTGTGCAACGCTACCGGTGCAGGCGGCGCGGGGTGCAACGCTGCCGCAGGGGCCAACAACTACGGCGCTTCCAGCTTCCGTGTAGGGATTGACGGTACGCTCCCGCTGCCCACCGCGAGCGCGGCCACATCGCCTATCATCCCGGCGGCCGGTGCAGAAACATTATCGTTCCAAGTAGACCCAGCCTTCAAGACCGGGCGCAGCTACAATATCGACTTCAGTTATCAGCGTGAGCTTCCTGGGGGCATTATCTCTGGAGGCGGCCTACGTCGGCCGCATGGCGCGCGATTTACCGACATCGGTGAACGTCAACTCTGCGCCTTACATGTTCAAAGACAGCGCCTCAGGCCAGTCGTTCGCGCAAGCTTATGATGCCGTCGCAAATGCGCTGCGCTCCGGGCAAGCTGTGCCCGCGCAGCCCTTCTTTGAGAACCAATTCCCTGGACTAGGCACGGCTAACAAGCTTGCCAGTTCGACTGCTTATATCGTTTCCAAGAACTCCGCAAGTTTTGTGAATGGCGCGGTAGGCAATATGTTCCTGAATCTGGACACTTACCGCCGCACACTGGGCCTGCAGGCGTACGACAGCGATCAGGCTCAAGTGGAAGTTCTACGGACCTATATTGGCCAAGGCAATTACAATGCAGGCGTTCTTACGATAAATAAGCGCTTGTCTCGCGGGTTTACGATCACGGGGAACTACACGTACTCCAAGGCTCTGGACGATGGTTTATCAAACCAGAACAACGCTGGAGTTTTTTCGAACAGCTTTGATCCAAACGTGCAGTATGGCCCCTCGTCGTACGACCGACGCCATGTCGTCAACATCATCACCCAGTACGACATTCCGGCCGGCAATGGGCACTGGTTGCACGGCAACTCACTGGTCAACCACATTATTGGAGGCTGGTACACCTCCGGCATTTTCACCGCTTACAGCGGCTTGCCGATTCATGTCCTGGAGGGCAACAACGTTTGGGGCGGAGGGACTTCGACCATTGGCGCGAACGATTACCTGCTCCCCACGGGCCCGCTGCCTGCAACGGGGGTGAATAGCGGCGTCTCGGCCTCAACGTGCACAAACAGCATCGCCAACACGCTGGTTGGTTCCAATGTCTCCGGCACAGGGTTGGATATCTTCTCGAATCCGGGCGCCGCTTATTGCGGGTACCGATATATCCAGCTTTCGACGGACGGACGGACCGGGAGCGACAATCCGCTTTACGGTTTGCCCTTCTGGAATTTGGATATGCGGTTGGGAAAGACGACGAATATTACCGAGCGGTTCAAACTCGGATATTCGGCCGATTTCTTTAATATCTTCAATCACCAGAACTTTGCGAATCCTTCCTTGACGTATACGAGCCCGTCCACATTCGGTGTGATTACAGGTACGTTCACGCCGCCGAATCGCACCAATGCTGCTCGCTGGATTGAGATGGGTCTGCGTCTGGATTTCTAGGCCCCTTTGCCAAGTGATCGCCCGGCGTGGAACCGAAGAAAATTTCTAAAGCAGACTGGCGCAACCTTGGCGCTGTCGCCTTGGCTACAGGCTGAAGCGTCCGATCAGGCCATCGATCTCAAAAGCTGCACGGTGGCCTTGCCGCCCGACGCAACTGGGCGTGAGAAAAAAGCTGTTACCGCGCTGATAGAGGAAGTGGAGAAGCGCAGCCAGCTCAGGTGGGCAGTTCGGTCCGGCACACCGGATGTCGGCGGTCCGGTAATCTACGCGGCTACCCCTTCTTCGGCAAAACGTTTTGGCTCCGTAGTCCGAGAGGCTGTGCTCGGCAGCGGAGCATCTTCCCGCGGAAGGCTTCACGATCCAGACAAATGCGAATAAGGATCTTCATCATCGGCGCCGATGAGCGCGGGCTGCTCTTTGGCATCGGTAAGTTGCTGAGAACGGTTCGCTTCGATCGGCAAAGAGCCGTTCTAGAACCGTCAGACGCAAATGTTACGGCCGCACCCAAGTATCCGTTGCGAGGGCATCAGCTTGGTTATCGCCCCAAGACCAATTCCTATGATGCGTGGACGGTAGCGACTTGGGACCAGTACATCCGCGATTTGGCGATGTTCGGAACTAACGCCATTGAATTGATTCCGCCGCGCTCTGACGATCTTCCCGACAGCCCGCATTTCCCGCTTCCACCGGAGCAGATGATGACGGAGATGTCGCGCATAGCGGACGACTACGGACTCGACGTCTGGATCTGGTATCCAGCGATGGATGCGGACTACGCCGACGCAGCCACCGTCGAATCAGCTCTAAAGGAATGGGCCCACATTTACCAGATACTGCCGCGCATTGATGCGGTATTCGTACCTGGGGGCGACCCGGGACACACCGCGCCGAAGCCCATGCTCGCTTTTCTTGAGAAGCAAAAGGCGAGTTTGCGGCGTTTCCATTCCAAAGCCCAGATGTGGGTTTCCGCGCAGAGCTTTCGAGAGGAATGGCTGCAGGATTTCTTCAGCATTCTGGATGAGGAGCATACGGCTACGTGGCTGGATGGCGTGGTTTATGGACCGCAGAATCGATTCAGCTTGCCGCAACTTCGGGCGCGTGTTCCCAAACATTATCCGATCCGGTTGTATCCCGATATTACGCACAGCACCTCCTGCCAATATCCAGTGCCCGATTGGGACGTTGCCTATGCGTTAACCGAAGGGCGCGAATGCATCAACCCTCGGCCGGAGGACGAGGCCAACATTTTGCGCCGTTTCTCTCCGTACACGATTGGCTTTCTCACTTACTCGGAAGGCTGTAACGACGATGTCAATAAATTTGTCTGGAGTGCGTTGGGATGGAATCCCGAGATGCACGTCGCGGATGTGCTGCGTGAGTATGGGCGTTACTTTATTGGGGACGCGTACGCGGACGGTTTCGCGCAAGGCTTGTTGAATCTGGAGGCGAACTGGAGAGGGCCACTGGCTGCAAACGGAGGCGTTTCGGTTACGCTGGCGCAATTCCAGGACATGGAACGCGAAGGATCGCCGGCCGTGCTTGGCAACTGGCGATTTCAGCAGGGGCTTTACCGGGCGTACTTTGACGCTTACGTACGAAGCCGATTACTGGACGAAAGCGCGCGTTTACAGCGCGCTCTTGATGTTTTGAGCGAAACATATGAAATCGGCTGGACGCCGGGGCCTCTGGAAATCGGAGGCCCACCGAGCCCGTCGCCGCCTAATGGGCGTGATCCAGCGATTCTTTTGGACCACGCAGAACGGATACTGAACGAGGACAATGTTTCGAGCGGTGGCAATCCCGCGCGTGAGCGAGTGAAAGAACTGGGCGAGGCTTTGTTTCAAAGCATTCGAATGCAACTCGCGGTGGATCGTTACAAAGCGGAAGCGGTTGTGCGAGGCGCGAATCTGGAGACATTGGATTATCCGGTGACCGATGTTATGTGGCTCCGCCAGCAAATCTCAGCCATGCGTAAAATTCCTGCCGTTGGGGAGCAGATCACGGCCATACGACAATTGCTGGCTCGCACAGATCCGGGACCGGGAGGATTCTACGATGAACTCGGCAATCCGTCTAATCGTCCGCACCTGGTTCTGGGTCCCGGCCAATTGCTAGATCCGGAGTTTCGGAAGTCGGCGCTTACTGGCTTTAGCTATCCGGACCGCTTCGGCGCCGATGCGCCCATTGCGTGGAAGAGATGGGCAGAGTCGCTGTTTGATGAGCCGTTGAAGATGCTGTATGAGGGGTTAGACCCCCAGGCGGCGTACAGTTTGCGGGTGGTCTATTCAGGTGACGCGCGGCGCATTCCAATCCGGCTGGCGGCGAACGGCAAGTTCCAGATTCATCCATTGTTGACGCGTCCATGGCCTCCGAAGCCGTTGAATTTCGACATTCCGCAGGAGGCGACCCGAGGAGGCCGATTGGAACTGTCGTGGACACGCGAACCGGGACTTGGCGGAAACGGCCGCGGTTGTCAGGTTTCGGAAGTGTGGCTGATTCGAAAATAAATCAAGAACCTCTTTTAAGGCATCGGGTGCTTTCAGCTTTCGCAGAATACAAGTGGCGAGCAGTCGCCATGCTATGGTCTGTCTCGTTTTTTAATTACGCAGATAGATCGGCGCTGTTCGCGTTGTTTCCGCTGCTGGAACGCGAGATGCACTTGTCGACTGTGCAATTGGGACTGCTTGGATCTTCTTTCGCCTGGATGTATGGCCTGCTTGCGCCATTTTCGGGGAGCCTTGTGGACCGCATACAACGCAAGAAAGCTGTTCTGGGCGGGTTGTATGTTTGGAGCTTCATCGCAGTCTGCACGTCCGCAGCGCGGAGCTTCGGCCAACTGCTTTCCTTCACGACGGCCGAAGGCGCCGGAGAAAGCCTCTACTATCCCGCTTCCATGTCGATGATCAGCGATTATCATGGGCCGGAAACACGATCGCGAGCCATGGGCGTGCATCAGACGAGCGTGTATGTGGGTACGGTCGCAGGAGCATTTCTGGCAGGTTTGATTGGAGAGCGCTTCGGCTGGAGATGGTCTTTCATCGTATTCGGCGGTTTTGGCATTCTGCTGGGCTTATTTCTTGTGCGACTCTTACGCGAACCCGTACGCACGCAGAGCGCGGCCGCAAGAAGCGAAGTGCAACCATCGCTTATCCCTTTTCTACGAAGTCTGATCAGATCGCCAGTCGCCTTATTGCTTCTTTGCGGCTTCTTCTGTGCGAACTTCGTCGCGATGGTGCTTTTATCCTGGATGCCGAAGTTTCTCTATGATCGTTTTGGATTAAGTGTGGCGTTAGCGGGATTATCGGCCACTGTATTTGTGCAGTTTTCGAGTATGTGCGGATCGCCGCTTGGCGGTTGGTTAGCGGATTACGTGCAGATGAAGACACGCGGCGGAAGAATTGCAGTGCAAGCAGGTGCTTTGTTTTGCGGCGCACCGTTCGTTTTCATCTGCAGCCGAACGCATTCGGTCATTTTTCTCGCATTGGCGCTGATTGTTTGGGGATTATTCAAGGGCATTTACGATGCGAACATTTTTGCGTCGCTGTTTGATGTAATTCCAGCCGAATCTCGAGGCGCCGGCGCGGGCGTAATGAATATGGTGGGCTGGCTGGGAGGCGGGGGACTAGCGCCAGTGACGATTGGAGCCTTGGCGCAGCAGGTTGGGATTAGCAAGCTCATTAGGGTTGACTGCGGGAGTCTACCTGTTGGGAGGCGTTGTTTTGCTGTTGGCTTTCCGGTTGAGTACCTGACGCGGCTCGTGATGAGAAGGCAGTTCCCCCGGAGAATGGTGCGCCCCTGTGATGAAATAAAGGTTCTTATGGGATCTTGCGCCATCTGCGCGCTTTCGATCCTCAGTTCAGGCTAAGAATATCGAATGAGTAAGAGAATCCGTTCGACGACCATCCTGTGCGTCCGCCGCAACGGCAAAGTGGTGCTGGCAGGTGACGGGCAAGTCACTATGGGGAATGAAGTTTTGAAAAGCGGAGCGAAGAAGTTGCGGCGCTTATATAACGGGAAGATCGTCTCCGGGTTTGCGGGGTCCACTGCGGACGCTTTCGCGTTATTTGCGCGCTTTGAAGCCAAGCTCGAGCAATATACCGGTAATCTGCCTCGCAGTGTTGTTGAGCTTGCAAAAGAATGGCGAACTGATCGAATGCTCCGTCACCTGGAAGCCTTGTTGCTGGTTGCCGACGTTCAGAACATGTATATCGTCAGCGGCACCGGCGATGTGATCGAACCTGATAGTCCGATTGCGGCCATCGGCTCAGGCGGACCGTTCGCAAAATGCGCTGCTGTGGCCTTGCTCGAAAATACGAACCTGGGCGCGCGCGAAATCGTCGAAAGATCAATGAAGATTGCCGGAGAAGTCTGCATTTACACAAACAGCAACGTTACTTTTGAGGAGCTGTCCTGATGGTTATCTATCTGCCGCAGCAATCCTCAGACGAAATGCCGCTGCTGGATGAGCTGACACCGCGCGAAATCGTGGCCGAATTGGACAAGCATGTCATCGGCCAGGCAGACGCGAAGCGCTCCGTTGCGATTGCGCTGCGTAACCGCGTCCGCCGCCAGAAACTTGATCCCGAAATGGCCGAAGAGGTCATGCCGAAGAACATTCTGATGATCGGCCCTACGGGAGTCGGCAAGACGGAGATTGCGCGCAGGCTGGCCAAGCTCGCCAATTCGCCTTTTCTGAAGGTGGAGGCGAGTAAGTTCACCGAAGTGGGTTATGTAGGCCGCGATGTTGAATCGATGATTCGTGATCTGGTGGATGTAGGCGATCGACATGGTTCGCGAGGAGCGGCTGGAGCAGGTAGCCGATCGCGCCGAACAACAAGCGGAAGACAGGCTGCTGGATTTGTTGATGCCACCGCAACCGGAAGCTGCTGAAAGTATCGATCGGACGCGCGAAAAGCTGAGGGAAAAACTGCGGGCAGGCAAGTTGGATGACCGCACGGTTGAAGTGGATGTCAAAGAACGCGGCCCGACATTTGAGGTATCGACCAACGGGAACGTCGAAGAGATGGACATCAACCTGAAAGATGTCATCCCGGGATTATTCGGCCCCCGCAGTAAGAAGCGCAACATGCGGGTATCAGAGGCGATGGAGTATCTGATTCAGGAAGAAGAGCAGAAGCTCGTCGATATGGACCAAGTCACCCGCATCGCGCTGGAACGGGTGGAGCGTAACGGCATTGTGTTCCTGGATGAAATCGACAAGATCGCCGGACGTGAAGGCGGCCACGGGCCTGACGTCAGCCGTGAAGGCGTGCAACGCGACATCCTGCCGATCGTGGAGGGAACCACGGTGAACACGCGCCACGGATTCGTACGCACCGATCACATTCTTTTCGTGGCGGCAGGCGCGTTCCACGTCTCCAAGCCTTCGGACTTGATTCCTGAATTACAAGGCCGGTTTCCGATACGGGTGGAGCTGAAATCTCTCACCGAGGCCGATTTTATTCGTATTCTCAAGGAGCCCAAATCCGCTCTGGTGAAACAGTACACGGCTCTGCTAGAAACAGAAGGCATCAAGCTGACATTCACCGACGATGCCGTAGTGGAAGTTGCGCGTAATGCGGCACAGGTAAATGAGTCGGCCGAAAACATTGGCGCGCGCCGTCTGCACACGATCATGGAGAAGCTGCTCGAAGACATTTCGTTCGAGGGCCCTGATCTGAAAAAGAAGAACATTAAAATCGATTCCGCCTACGTGCGCAAGCAACTCGCCGACATCGTCAAAGATCAAGATCTGAGCAGGTACATCTTGTAGTGCGGCCGGCCGCCGCTGCATTGCTTGTGGGAATTCTCTGCCTGCTTGGCTGCGGGTACGTCGGGCCGGTGCTGCCGCCTTCGCCTGACATTCCAAACCCGGTGACGGATTTGCAATGCCACGAGAAGGGGGACCACTTAGAGATCACCTTCAGCGTTCCGCCGCGCACTACCGACAGTGTCCTTATTAAGCGATACACGATTATCGACTTGGCTGTGGGTCCGGCAGAAACGCCGTTCGACTTCGATAAATGGTCTGCTTCCGCCCAGCACTTCGAACTGCCTATTCCGCCGGCAGCCGATCCGGATGCGCCGAGGCCGCAGCCCGTATCCAAAACATTGCCGGCCGCTGAATGGATTGGGAAACAGGTGGTACTTGCCGTCCGCACTTCAACAAAGAGAAACGATCATTTTTCACAGTGGTCCAATCGTGTTCTGCTGGATGTGATTTCACGGTTGGATCCGCCTGCCGCAAAAATTGAAGCCACCAAGAGCGGATACCTTTTAACTTGGCCAGATGAGGGCTCCGGAATTCATTACCTGGTGTTTCGGCGCGGCCCCAATGACAAGACGCCCGCGCAGATCGGGACTTCCGACGAGCCGCTTTATCTGGACCGCACCTCGCAATGGGACACTCGGTACACCTATACTGTGGTGGCCCAGAAGGCGTCCGCGCAAAGCGAACCTTCTAAAGAATTGACAGTCGACCATCCCAATACCTTCGCGCCGGAGGTTCCGACGAGTATAGCTGTGCTACCGGGTCCGGAATCCATTGAGGTCTCGTGGTCCCGGAGTCCTGATGCCGATCTGAAAGGCTATTACGTGTATCGTTCGACCAACGGAGGCGATTTTGTGCGTCAGGGTGACTTATTGAACCTGCCTACTTTCAGCGATCACAACGTCGAGCATGGGAAGTCCTACCGTTATCAAATCAGCGCTGTAAATCAAAAGGGTAACGAGAGCGCCAGGTCACCCGCGACGGAGCCAATTGCGTTCTGAATGAACGGTCGCGGCGACCTAATAGGTTTACGGCACCGTATGGTAGCCTCGGTGGTATGAGGGCTCGGCTATTGCGGGGGATTCCTGTTTGGGCCGATTCCTGACGAGTTGGATCGGGTCCTTCCAAGAATTTCTCTTTCTCGCCGGTCGCTCTTTTGCCAATGTCTTCCGGGCTCCGCATTACTACGATGATGTCGCCATTCAGATGGATGTTATCGGGTTCGGCAGCATTCCCATCGTCCTCCTAACAGGTTTTTTTAGCGGCGCGATTATCGCACTTCAGATGGCGCGCGCATTGAGCACTTACGGCGCCAGCAGCGAAGTGGGCTCCATTGTATCGCTCACTCTCGTTCGCGAGCTTGGGCCGGTACTCACCGCGCTGCTTGTTGCCGGACGCAATGCGTCTGGTATTGCGAGCGAACTCGGGTCGATGAAAGTGACCGAGCAAATTGATGCGATGCGAGCGCTGGGCACCGATCCGCTTCAGAAACTTGTGACTCCGCGCCTGACCGCAACCGCCATCATGCTTCCGTGCCTGACTGTGATCGCGGATGCTATTGGCTTGTTCGGCGCATATCTTGTTGCGGTGCCCTTGTTACACCTCCTCAGCGGAAGCTATTACTGGTCGAGTTCCTGGCGTGCGCTGGTACTGAACGATTTGGCGCAAGGTCTGATAAAGCCGCTTCTTTTCGGCATGATTATCTCGCTGGTGGGATGTTTCTATGGATTACGCACCACAGGTGGCACGCAAGGCGTTGGCTATGCAACCACGCAGGCCGTGGTCTCGGCGTCCATCTGGATATTTGTTGTGACGTTCTTAATCGATAAGATCTTCGTGAACCTGTGATCAGCCCGCCCGAACAATCTACGCCGCTGATTGAACTTCAGAACGTCAATCTGCAGTACGAAGACGCGTGGGCGCTACGAGACATATCGCTCGACCTGAATCCGGGGGAGACGCGCATTATCTTCGGATCTGCCGGAAGCGGTAAAACTACCCTCTTGAAGGCGGTGATTGGCTTGGTGAAAGTGGATTCCGGCCAGATCAAACTGTTTGGCGAAGACATCACCGCCCGCAGCGAACAGGATTTGTATGCAATTCGAAGCCGCGCCGGTTTTCTGTTCCAGGAAGGTGGGCTCTTCGATTCTCTGCTGGTGGGCGAGAACGTCGAATATCCTCTGGTTAACCGGCAGGACGAGGCGGAAGAGGAGACACACTCTGCTGAAGACTTGCAACACCATGTCAAAGAGACCTTGCGTTTCGTCGAGCTGGAGCAGACTTACGATAAATTTCCGAGCGAGTTATCGGGAGGCATGCGGCGGCGCGTAGGTATCGCCCGCGCAATCGTCACAGAGCCGCCGTTGGTTTTGTACGACTCGCCGACTGCCGGCCTGGACCCGATTACCGCGAACATCATCATGGCCCTGATCGCAAAAGAGCGCGACACACGCAATACGGCGTCGCTGATCGTTACTCATCGTTATCAGGATGGCGAACTGATGGCGAATTTTCGTTACAACGCCGATAACCAGGAATTGGTGCCGGTGAGTGAAGAGGAACAGAACGATCCGAATCGCACTCGCACAAAGTTTATCGTGATGAAAGAGGGGGAAATCGTGTTCCGGGGCACGCGGCATGAACTCGAAACGTGCGAGGATGCCTACGTGAAGCGGTTCGTCAGGCACGAAGAGTAGCTATGCCCAGCAAAGAACGAGTTGGTTTAGCACAGTTGAAGGTGGGGGTTCTCGGAATCGTCGCTCTCTTTTTTATCACGCTCCTGATATTTCTGCTGACTGGAGGAGGGAGCTGGTTCCAGAAGACAGCCCCTCTCCACGTCTACGTCTCCGATGCCTCAGGCCTTACCGAAGGTTCACCAGTACGCATTAACGGTATACCCGCCGGTAAGGTCACAGGCGTGGCGCTGTCGGGCGAAACGGATCCCGCGCGAGTTATCAAAATCGACTTTGAAGTCGATCAGGACATGCTGAAACAGATTCCGAAAGATTCCATTGCCTCCATCGCGTCCGACAATCTCCTGGGCAGTACTAAATTTCTGCAGATTGACAAAGGTAAGGGTAGTGAGCCCCTTCAATCCGGCGCAAATATGAAATCTGCGAACACGCAGGAATTCCAGCAGCTTGTGCAACAGGGCTTCGGGGTTCTGGATTCCGCGCAGGCGATCTTACAGAAGATTGAAGACATAGTGAATCAAGTCGAAGTTGGAAAGGGAACTATCGGCAAACTACTTGTGGATGACAGCATGTATAACAGCTTGCTGCAGACCGTTAACCAGGTGCAATTGTTGGCATCCAGCCTCAATTCCCGGACAGGAACAATCGGCCGCCTGGTGAACGATCCTACCTTATACAACCAGACGCAACAAGTGATTGCGCGTATAGACGACCTGACGAAGGGACTTCAGCAAGGACAGGGAACCGCCGGTCTTCTGCTAAAAGACCCCAAGATGTACAACGACGTGAATCATTCTATTGACCAGATCAATACGCTGCTTAAAAACTTGAACGAAGGAAAGGGCACGGCTGGTCAGCTTCTGGTGAACGACAAAATCGCGAATCAGGTTTCGACAACCTTAGATAAGGTCAATATCACGATCGACAAATTAAATTCGGGCCAGGGAACGTTGGGACAACTGTTGGTCAACCCTGCGCTGTACGATCAAGCCACAGGCACTACGCGTGAGCTGCACGATCTGCTGAAAGATTTTCGCGCAAATCCCAAAAAATTCCTGACGATCCGCCTCCACATTTTTTAAGTTGAAGCAGTTGATCATCAATGCCGATGATTTCGGCTTTACGCGTGACGTGAATGCCGGGATCGTGCACGCTCACCGGGAAGGCGTGCTGACGTCCACGACGCTGATGGCCAACGGCGATGCATTTGAAGATGCCGTCCGCCTGGCTTACGAAACACCGGCACTGGACATAGGTTGCCATTTGGTGCTGGTGCAAGGAACGTCGCTCCTGACGGGGCGTCCGCTTCCGGAATCGCCGTTGCAGCTTTTAAGAATTTTGGCTGCAGGTCAGTTGGACGTCTACAACGAGCTTCGTGCCCAAATCGAGAAGGTTCGCGATGCGGGCATTCAATTGACCCATCTGGACTCGCACAAGCACACGCACATTGTTCCTGCGGTCTTCCGGACATTGATCAGGCTAGCGCAAGAATTCGATATTCCATATGTTCGATTGCCGCTAGACCATACGACGCGGCTGGCCGGCGCCGTTTGTCAATTCGCGGACGGATACTACAGGCGATTTGCGCGCGGCTCCAACGTTCAGATGACAGACCATTTCCTTGGTTTTCGTCTAACCGGCGCGCTTAGCGAAACGACATTCGCGGGATCGCTTCGGAAGCTGCAAGATGGCACGACCGAGTTCATGTGCCACCCCGGATTCCTGCATGCCGATTTGAAAGCGGCGCGCACCCGGCTTAAAGAATCGCGCGTGCGCGAACTGGAGGCGCTGACTTCGCCTCGCATACGCGAAATTATGGGCGCAGAATCAATCCACTTGGCAACTTTTTGTAGAAAACGCGCTCCGGCTCCGCCGGGATAACAAACTTCCCGTCGAACACAGTCAGAAGAACTTTGGTATCCGGGATCTGCACGGGATCGGTTGCGAAAATGTCCTGCGAGAGTACGACAAAGTCCGCCAGCTTTCCTGCTTCGATGGAGCCTTTGAGTTTATCCTCAAAACTTGCGTAGGCTGCACCCATCGTGTAGGCTCGCACGGCTTCTTGCTACTGTGATCTTCTGTTCCGGCACCCAGCCCTCTGGATGTTTGCCGTCAAGCGTGCGCCGGGTCACCGCGCCATAAATGCCCATAATCGGACTCATGGGGGCGACAGGCCAATCCGATCCGAAAGCGAGAGTTGCGCCCGAATCCAGCAAGGATCGATATGCATAGGAAGTCTTCGCCCGCTGGGGCCCGA
Source organism: Terriglobia bacterium (assembly GCA_963846025.1). GTDB lineage: Bacteria > Acidobacteriota > Terriglobia > Bryobacterales > Bryobacteraceae > Bog-105. The sequence goes on from CAWJUG010000002.1 coordinate 40,248, forward strand.
TCCGTTTCTCCGCCCAGCGGCCATCGTCGATCAAATGATAGGGCTGCATTGACGCTATGACATGATCACGCCCGAACCGGGGAATATCCGCCGCTGTTAGATGTTGTGCATGCTCAATGCGAAGACGCCGGTCGCGAGGCCCGTGCTCGCGCTCTAGGCGCTCGTACATGCCGAGGATGATGTCATTTGCTCTGTCGCCGATTGCATGAGTGGCGATCTGCAATCCGGCAGCATCTGCGCCATCCATATTTCGCCACATCTGGTCGGGATTCGAAAGCTCAGCGCTCGTGATGCCACTGGTCTCAGGCGCATCCAGATAGGGCGCGAACAGCAGGGCAGTGGTCGATCCGAGCGAACCGTCTGCGAATGACTTGACACCCCCGATGTGGAGGTACTCGTTTCCAAAATCCGCGGCTAGTCCGACACTCGCCTGCTGCTGCCAATGCGTCAAAAGCTGATGGACAGAGATGCGCACGCGCAGCGTTCCATCATGCATCATCGTCTGATAGGCACGAAATGTAATAGGCGCGGAAGCCATGTCCTGCACACTGGTCACGCCTTGCGCGTTCGCGTAACTCTGCGCGGCTCTAACAGCGTCTATGATTTCTTGTTGGGAGGGAGCCGGAATTACTCGCTCGATCAGCGCTTGCGCCGCATCTTTGAAAATGCCAGTGGGATTTCCTTCAGCATCCCGCACGATCACGCCCCCTGGAACATCTTTCGTGTTCTTGTCTACGCCCGCTAGCTTCAACGCCACAGAATTTGCGAGACCCTCATGTCCGTCCAAACGGCTCACGTACACGGGCCAATCTTTTGTGACAGGATCGATCAACTGCCGCGCCGGCAGAACGGCAGGCGACCAGTTCTCGTGATCCCATTCGCCGCCGGTGATCCAAGTTCCTGACGGGCGGTGCCTCGCGTATTCCGCTAAAGTGTTCCGAAACTCCTCCTGGCTTTTGGCGTAGCGAAGCTGCGGCCCGGCTAATGCTGCTCCGCCGCGATAGAAGTGTACGTGCGCATCATCGAAGCCAGGCAGTACGCGCTTGCCTTCGCAGATCTAAGACCGGAGTGTCCCCGGACTTCAGCTTCATGATTTCGGAAGTGCGTGCCAACCGCGGCAATTCGGTTCCCGCGAATGGCTACTGCTTCCGCTTCCTTCTGCTGCGGGTTCACGGTCCAGAATTTGCCGTTGACAAGCAGCAACGTCATGCCGTCTTGCGAGCGCAGAAACGCGCCGGAACCCACAAGCAATGCCATTACAGCAACGAGAGAGAGGCGCTTCCGCATCAGGCAGGCTCCGCCGTGTATTCAAAGCCGACGAATTGAACTTCTTCTTCTAACTCGAAGCCGAAACGCTCGCGGACACGCCTCTTCAGTTCGTCAATAACGACGATCAGATCCGCCGCTGTGCCGTTGCCATCGTTATAAATAAGGTTCGCGTGATAGGTCGCCACTTTGATGTCACCACGTTGCATTCCCTTCGCGCCCACCTGCTCCAGAAACCACGCCGAAGGGACCTTGCCTTCCCGCACGGCGCTCGCCGGCACCTCCCTTTGCGCGGCAGCGGGCAGTTCAAGGAAAAAGACATTCTTAAAGATGCTGCCTGCGCACTTCATTGTGGGCGGGTACTTTGCGTCTCGAATTGTGCGGATATCGGCAGCAACTTTCGTCAATTCGTCCGGGCTGCCTTCCCGAAAACGCAGTTCAGTTGAGAGAATGACCCAATCTTTCTGTTCTTTGAATATGCTCTCGCGATAGTGGAACTGGCACGCTGCATTGTCGAACTCTTCCACGCGATTGCCATCCGTGAACCAGACGCGCTGTACCAATTCCTGCATGGAATGGCCATAAGCGCCTGCGTTTCCGTATATAGCGCCGCCCAAAAAGCCCGGAATGCCCGTCAGCGTTTCCATGCCTTTCAAACCGAACCTGATACTGCGGTCAACCACATCCTGCAGAACAGAGCCGGATTCCACGGTGAGAGCAAGCCCGTTGCGCGTCATTTTTGCTCCAGCGAAGCGAAGAACGATGCCATCAAAGCCGGCATCGGACACGATCAGGTTAGTCCCTCCGCCAATAACCATTCGCGGCAGCGCCAACGATTGCGTCAGTTGCAACGCCTGTTGGAAAGCGTGGACTTCAGTGGTATCGCAGAGTACGGCAGCCGGTCCGCCAATACGAAAACGCGTGTGAGCCGAAAGCGGCGAATTCACCAACACCGCCAGGTTCGGGATGGCAGCTAGCCGATCGGCCGCCGCCGAAAGTACGGGCATCGTTCCTGATTATAGGGGCTGAGTTTCCGATGTCGAGCAAGTGACACCGGACCGCAGCCGTCGGTCACCAAGGCTCGTTGTCGGATAGCGCTCCTCGCCTCCTTTGTTACGATCAAAAATCAGACTGTGAAGTTTTTTCTCGACTCGGCCAATCTCGAAGAAATCAAAACGGCAAGCGCCTGGGGCATCATTGACGGCGTCACAACCAATCCTTCGCTGATTGCGAAGGAAGGCGTTCCGCTGGAAGATCAGATTCGCCGGATCTGTGACATCATCGATGGCGACATCAGCGCGGAAGTGGTCGCGACGGACGCGAGAGGGATGATCTCGGAAGGCCGCGCTCTTGCGAAGGTCCATCACAACATCATTGTCAAAGTGCCGCTCGTACCCGAGGGCATTATCGCGGCCGGGGCATTCGCGAAAGAAGGCATTCGCACGAATGTCACGCTGTGCTTTAGCGCGGCACAGGCGATCATTGCTGCCAAGGCGGGCGCCTACATCGTAAGTCCGTTCATCGGACGCGTCGACGATATGGGCTGGCCCGGTGTGGATGTACTCTCGGACATTCTGACCATTTATAAAAATTACGGTTTCAACACACAGGTGCTCGCGGCTTCCGTGCGTGGTCCGTTGCACGTGGTGCAAGCTGCCAAGGCCGGCGCGCATATCGTTACGCTCACGCTCAAGGTTCTGGAGCAAGTCTTTCAACATCCTCTGACAGAAAAAGGTCTTGAGCAGTTCTTGAAAGATCACCGGGATGCTTTCGATTTGACGCCTGCCTAGAAGACATTGTTCGACAGCTATTCTTCGGCGGCGCTTGCTCTTCTAAGGCGGTCGAGAATGCCCGCCCATTCGGAAGTCTCGGGCGGTTTCATGATCGCAATCCAGTCCCAACCTTCAGCATCTGCGAGATGAAGTTCACTATAGAGGTGAGCCGCAAAGTGCCCTGGATCCGAAGGCATTTCGATTAGCTTGCCCCTACCGGCCGGTTTCGCCGCACCGGGTTCCAAAACATAAAAAGGCGTGCGCGGCGCGTAATGGCGAGCATGCATTCCCGGCGATTCTGCGATCTTGGGCAGGTTCGCCTCTAATTCCCACCTGATTCCTGTTGCGGCTTCAAGGTCGGTCTGCGAAATCATGCCTGGGCGCAGGACAACCGGCGGATCCCGCCAAAGCGACACGACAGTAGATTCAATCCCTACCTGCGTCGGGCCGCCATCCAGGATCAATTCGACATTTTCTCCCAAGCTCTGGCGCACATGCCCGGCCGTTGTTGGAGAGAGCTGGGTGAAACGGTTTGCGCTTGGGGCTGCAATCGGTAGCCCGGCTTTTCGGATCAGGTCTAGCGCGACAGGATGAGACGGAATGCGGACGCCCACAGTATCCAAACCGGCCGTGACCAGGGCGGGAATGACGGCGGCCTTTTTCAGAACAAAGGTCAGCGGCCCCGGCCAAAACCTTGCCGCGAGAATCTGCGCCACACGAGGCCATTCAGCAGTCACCGAGCGCGCCATTGCCTCATCCACCACGTGCACAATCAACGGACTTGCCCATGGCCGGCTCTTCACGGCGTACACACGCGCAATCGCCTCTTCATCTAGGGCATTCGCGCCCAACCCGTAGACCGTCTCGGTAGGAAATGCGACCAACCCGCCACTTTGAATCAGCCGGGCAGCCCGGTCCAGCGCTTCCTCGGTGGGGGGAACAATCATCAGTTGTCCTGCGCGCGTTTATTCGGGCAGATCGTCTTTCGCGTCGCCAGCCGTTTTGCCCGTCTTGCGCCAAACCAGATAAGCATGAATCAGCGAATCAATGTCTCCATCAAGCACGCGGTCCACATCGCCGATGGAAAGTTTTGTTCGATGGTCTTTTATCAGGCGGTAAGGAGCCAGCACGTAGCTGCGAATCTGGCTGCCGAAATTAATCTCCAGCTTGCTTTCTTCAAGCTTCGCGTCGGCTTTGCGCTTCTTCTCCATCTCGTACTCGTAGAGTTTCGCGCGCAGCTGCTTCATAGCGCTGGCCCGATTCTTGTGCTGTGACCGCTCGTTCTGGCATTGCACAACAATTCCCGTTGGGAGATGCGTGAAGCGCACTGCCGATTCTGTCCGGTTCACGTGCTGTCCACCCGCCCCGCTCGCGCGAAAGACGTCGATCTTCAGATCGTCCGGCTTTATATCAATGTTGATATCGTCCTCAATCTGCGGATAGACGAAGACAGAGGCAAATGACGTGTGACGCCGGGCATTGGCATCGAAGGGCGAAATGCGCACAAGCCGATGCACGCCCACTTCCGATTGCAAGTGGCCGTAGACATTTTCGCCGTTAATCTCGACCGTGGCCGACTTGATGCCAGCGCCTTCACCTTCCAGCCGGTCTGTCACCACTGCAACGAATTTGTGCCGTTCCGCCCAACGCAGGTACATACGAAGCAACATCTCGGCCCAGTCCTGGCTTTCCGTGCCGCCAGCGCCCGGGTGAATCGCGACGATGGCATCGCGCTTGTCGTGTTCACCTGAAAGCAGCATGCCCGTCTCCAGTTCCTCGAGCGTGGTCTGGAAGACTCTCATCTCGCGTTCGAGTTCGCCGTTCACGTTTTCGCCCTCGCGGGCGAGTTCGAACAGGGTATCGATATCGGAAGTAACGGAAGCGACGGACTGTGAGTTCTGAATCGCTTCCTCCAGCCGCTTGCGCTGCTGCATCACGCGCTGGCTCTTTTCAGGCTGATTCCAAAAATCGGGGCTGCCGATCTCGACTTCGAGCTCGGTTAACTCTTGTTGCTTGGCAGGAGCGTCAAAGATAGCTCCGCACAGCTTCACCTTGCTGCCGGAGCGCAACGTACTCTCTTTCCAGTTCTTCGAGGGTCATTTCATTAGTAGTGTACTTGGTCGGCTCGCAGGCTGCCAAAGCGGGACATGCAATTCCAAAATGGCATTGAATACCGTTCCGTTCCTGAACCAGATGGACAAGAGCAACCGGGCGCGTCATTGCTTTCAGCAACTTAACGCCATCAAGCCATTGGTGCGCTATCTGCTTTATCAAGGGCATGACGCTGACACTGATTGTGATTGCCCTCCAGGTTGTTGCGATGTTGGTTTCGCTGCTTCGCGAATCCGGCGAAGATAGCCGCTTTGAAGGCGACAAACTCACGTTCCGCAGCTAAGGATTCTCGGCTCGGCGCTGCGAACACTCAGCGCACGGGACTCGACGCTACAATACGAGTTCCATGAACGAGTTAGTTTCGCCGGCGCGAAGCGTTCACGGCGTCGTGAGCGTACCAGGCGATAAATCGATTTCGCATCGCTACGGGATGTTGACGGGAATCGCGCAAGGCGATTCACAGATCTACAATTTTGCCACTGGCGCAGATTGTCATTCAACCCTCGACTGCATGCGCGAAGTTGGGCGTCGAGCATGAATTCTCGGAACAAGATGGCCGGCGAGTGCTCACGGTACACGGCCGAGGGCTGAAAGGCCTCATAGAACCGAAACAAGATCTCGATGCCGGCAACTCCGGCTCCACCATTCGTATGTTGTCCGGCATTCTAGCCGCTCAACCATTCACCACGACAATCGCGGGCGATGATTCCCTGGCACGGCGGCCAATGGGGCGGATTATCAAACCGCTTTCGACGATGGGCGCCCGTATTGATGCCAAAGATGGGCAGTTCCCACCCCTTATTATCGGCGGCTCGGAGCTGCGCGGCATCGAGTACCAGATGCCCCTCGCGAGCGCTCAAGTCAAAAGCTGTGTTCTGATGGCGGGCCTTTACGCAAAGGGAGAAACCATTGTTCGGGAGTCAACTGCCACGCGCGACCACACGGAAATCGCTCTCGCCGAGTTGGGCGCAGATATCACCACTGAACAGCGCACTATAAAGATCCGCGGCGGCGATGAGCTATCGGCCAAGTCTCTCGTGGTTCCCGGCGATATTTCATCGGCGGCGTTCTTCCTTGTAGCGGCGCTCATAGTTCCCGAATCCGATGTGATCCTTACCAATGTGGGGCTGAATCCGACCCGCACGGCACTCCTCGATTTTTTGCGCTCAGGCGGCGCGGCGATCAAACTTCTTCACATCGAACAGATCAACGGAGAGTTGATTGGAAATCTTCAAGTCCGCGGTTCCGGGTTTGATGGTGGAACTATAGAAGGCACGACCACCGCGGCTCTCATCGATGAGATTCCCGCGCTAGCGGTGCTTGGCGCGGTGAGCAAAAACGGTTTAGCGGTGCGTGACGCATCCGAACTGCGCGTGAAAGAAACCGACAGAATCGCTACAATTGCTGAGAACCTTCGTCGAATGGGCATCACGGTCGAAATCGCCGAAGACGGGTTTCGCGTTCCCGGCCGGCAGAAGTTTCGTGCGGCTGACCTGGATTCCTGTGGGGATCATCGCGTCGCGATGGCATTTGCGGTAGCAGCTTTGGCTGCTGATGGTCCATGCACGATTCAGAACGCCGAAGCTGCGTGCGTGTCATACCCAGAGTTCTTCGCCGTGCTTCGCGGTATCGCCGCTCCTTAGGGCTGGTATGGAAGATCCGCTGGATACCGATCTTACGCATGAGAGTTTGATTCACGATCTCAACAATGTATTTGAGACGATTACAGAAGCAGCAGACCTATTGAGCGCCGATCGCCGTTGGAAGTCGCTTGCCGCAACTCTGTCGCGCACGGTGGTGCGCGGGAAAAGGCTTTTAGGAGCCATTCCGGACAGCACGCCTAATCTCGCCGCCATCGTGGAAGACGCCATTCAGTCGGTGACCGACTACTGCACCGCAGCTCGTAAACCTCGGATGCGATTCGTTCGTCAAATACCCGATGACTTCCGTTTACCAGGATCTTCAAAGGATTGGGAGCGCGTTTTCGCCAATCTGTTTTTGAATGCAGCGCAGGTTATGAAAAAGCCTGGCCGAATCGATATAGGAGCGCAGCAACTGGATGGCTCACTCGCCATAACTATTGCAGATAACGGCCCCGGAATTCCGGCTGAGATTTTGCCTCGCTTATTCCGGCCAAACGTATCCACAAAAGTGAGCAGCTCCAAGCGGACCGGCTTAGGGCTTCACATTGTGGATTCGATTGTGAAGCAATATTCAGGGAGTGTGACAGCGGAAAATCGTGAGCGCACCACTGGGGCAATCTTTACCATTCTGCTGCCGGCCACTTGAAATCCTCTATCAAAGCTTCTGGTCATAAATCAACTGCTCGCGCATCTAAGGGGCAGACGCATACCCGTCTGCACACAACCTCTTTCGGATGAATTATCTTTGCATTCATTGCCATTTCTATCAACCCCCGCGAGAGAACCCGTGGCTGGAACAGATAGAGCTGCAGGACTCCGCGTACCCGTATCACGACTGGAATGAACGCATCGCTGCGGAGTGCTATTCGCCGAATGTGGCCGCCCGAATCTTGGACGACCAGCAGCGTATCACGCGCATTGTTAACAACTATTCGCGAATCAGTTTCAATTTTGGTCCTACGCTGCTCTCCTGGGCAGCCGAACACAGTCCCGAAACATACAAAGGGATTCTCGAAGCCGACCGGCAAAGCCAGAAGCTGTTTTCCGGCCACGGTTCGGCCATAGCGCAAGCCTACAACCACATGATCATGCCGCTGGCGAACAGCCGCGACAAAAAGACTCAGATCCGTTGGGGGTTCGAGGACTTTGTCACCCGTTTTGGCCGTTTGCCTGAGGGCATGTGGCTACCGGAAACAGCCGTCGATCTGGAAAGCCTTGACCTTATGGCCCAAGCCGGCCTTTCCTTCGCAATTCTGGCGCCTCATCAAGCCAAATCGATCCGCGAAATCGGCAAGGAAACGTGGGAAGATGTCAGCGGCTCAAAAATCGATTCGACCCGCGCCTACCTTTTGCGCACGCCTGGGGGGCACACTATCGATTTATTTTTCTATGATGGCCCAATCTCGCAGGCGGTCGCTTTTGAAAGATTGCTCGACAACGGTGAAAAGCTTGCTACACGTCTCGTGGGCGCGCTTTCGGACACTCGCCCATGGCCGCAATTGGCGCACATCGCCACAGATGGCGAAACGTACGGGCATCACCATAAGCACGGCGAAATGGCGCTGGCGTACGCACTCGATTACATCGAAAACAAGAAAGCGTACAAAATCACGAATTACGGCGAGTTTCTGGATAAGCATCCGCCGACCCATGAAGTGCAGATTTTCGAAAATACCGCCTGGAGTTGCGTCCATGGCGTGGAGCGGTGGCGCAGCAACTGTGGCTGCAACTCGGGACGGGCCGGGTGGAACCAACAATGGCGTAAGCCGTTGCGGGATGCTTTGGATTGGTTGCGCGATGCGGTTGCCGTTCGCTTTGAGCAGCTTGCTTCCACGGTGTTGAAAGATCCATGGGCTGCGCGCGATTCGTACATCTCGGTGATGTTGGATCGTTCGCCGAGTGTACGGCAGCATTTCGGAGAAGAGCACTTTGCGCGTAAACTGGATTCCGAAAGTCAGGTGCTGGTCTGGAAGCTGATGGAACTGCAGCGCCACGCCATGCTCATGTATACGAGTTGCGGCTGGTTTTTCGATGAGCTTTCGGGTATCGAGACGGTACAGGTCATTCAATACGCCGGGCGAGTCGTGCAGTTGGCGGAAGAGCTCTTCGGAGATTCAATCGAAGGGGAGTTCCTGGAAAGGCTTTCGCGCTGCAAAAAGCAACTTTCCAGAATATGGAGATGGCGCCGCCATTTACCGCAAATACGTTAAGCCAGCGATTGTCGATCTGGAAAAAGTGGGCGCTCACTACTCGATCAGTTCTCTATTTGCGCCTTACGGCGAGCGAACCGATATCTTCTCGTACTCTGTGAAGCGCCTGGATTACCACACCGGCGATGCCGGCAAGCTGCGGATGGCTATCGGACAGGCGGATTTCACGTCGAAGGTAACGCAGCAATCGGAAGTGCTCACGTTCTGGGTGGTCCATTTTGGGGATCATAACGTTGCCGGAGGCGTGCAGAAGGATGACGGCAAGAACGGTTACAAGGAGATGCTGGAGGGAATTAGTGAATCGTTCGCACGCGTTGACATTCCCGAGGTAGTGCGGCTTCTGGACCGGCGTTTCGGAGAAAAGACATATTCACTCCGTTCTCTTTTCCGTGACGAGCAACGGCGCATTGTTCGAACCATTCTGTCATCCACAGTAGCCGAGGCGGAATCGGCTTATCTGCAGCTTTATGAGCACCATGCGGCGCTCATGAGATTTATTACGAGCCTCGGAACGCCTATGCCGCGCGAGTTCGCGGCGGCTGTCGAGTACGCGATAAACAGCTTACTGCGGCGTGCCTGCTCGGCTGACGAACTCGACGGCGAACGCATCCGGAACCTTCTACGCGAGGCCCAAGGAAGCAACGTGAGCCTGGACAAGACCACCCTGGAGTTTTTGTTGCGCCGAAAAATCGATACCTTGGCGGGGCGCTTTGCTGCTGATCCGTCTAGCATTGAAAAGCTGAACGAGCTAACGGCTGCACTCAAAATCGTCAAGCAGATGCCGTTTGCACTTAACCTTTGGTCGGCCCAGAACCACGTCTATGCGATCCAAAGCGGCCTGTACCAGCGGACAAAACGAAAGTCACAGCGCGGAGATACAAAGGCCCAACAGTGGATCGAGGCTTACTTGGAAGTCAGCGAATTGCTCTCCCTGCGCGTGCAATAACCGCCGTCATCCCCGGCTATCCAGCCCACGTTAAGGGCTGGTCAGTTTCTCCAGATTGAATCCGTCCGCGGCGATCTCCCAAATGATGTGCGTAGAGAGTGCGGTATGTAGGGCTTTCCCGCCATAGGTTTTCATGTGGCCCCATCGCTTCGATCTGGCCTTCACGAAACACCAGCACGAGGTCGGCATTTCGAATGGTGGACAACCGGTGAGCGATGATGAATGAGGTTCGGCCCTTCACCACTTTTTCGAGTGCGATCTGAATCAGCCGCTCGCTCTCGTTGTCAAGGTGACTGGTCGCTTCGTCAAGGATCAGGATTCCTGCCTCGCTCATCGCCGCGCGCGCGATGCCGATTCTCTGGCGTTCTCCGCCTGATAAGCGCAGGCCGCGCTCGCCCACTTGTGATTGATAGCCTGAATCGCATCGGCTAATAAATTCGTGCGCTTGGGCCAGACGTGCCGCTCGCTCTATTTCTTCCTGCGCAATGTAGTCGAGTCCATACCCGATATTCTGGATGATCGGCCTCGAAAAGAGTTCTACCTCTTGCGGAACGACTGAAATTCGCCGCCGCAGCTCGCGCGTTGCGATCTTCTGCAGTTCCGTTCCGTCTATCAGCACTGTTCCGTGCTGCGGATCGTACAGCCGCTGCAACAGGTTCATTACGGTGCTCTTGCCTGATCCGCTAGGGCCAATCAGAGCGACGGTGGCGCCAGCCGGCACCCTAAAACTGACGCCCCGCAAAGCCCACTCATGACTTTCGGGATAACGGAAGCTCACGTTGCGGAATTCAACCGAGTGCCGCGTATCACGCAAGCGCTCCGGGTTTTTGGCATCGCAGACTGCGGGCTTTTCATCCAAAATTTCGAACAGTTTCTCGGCGCGGGAAAGATTGCGCCTGCAGTTTGGGCAAGATGACAGAGAGCTGCGAGATGGGTCCGTACACCATGTCCTGCATAGCAATGAAGAGGACGTAATCGCCAACTGTGCAGCGCCCCGAAAGGACGAAATAGCCGCCCAGCACGATGACACTGACACGGCCGGCCGTCGCTATCAGCGTCTGGGCATTCTCGACCACCGCCCACAAGCGTTCCGCACGAAAATGATGCCCTCGGGCGACGCGCAGCAGGTTGAGCTGCGTGCGCGCTTCCTGTTGCTCGCGGGCGAATTTCTTTACAGCGCGGACGTTGCTGGCAATGTCGTAAGACTCCTTGGTAACGTGTTCGAACGCATCGCTTAGATCGCGTTCTATCCCGTGCATCTTACGGCTGAGCCGGCTAACCGTCAGCACATAGGCCGGCAGAGGCAGGCAGACGAGTAACCCGATCCAGAAGTTTTTCAGGAACAGGCAAGTCAGCACGCCGACGGTGATCAGTGCCGGTGGCACCAGGTTTTGGCCGAGAACTTCGTTGAGAACCACAAATACCGCCGTACCACCTCGATCGAGCGCTCCTACAATTTCGCCGGTATTCACCTTGCCGTGGTAGGCGGTATCCAGGCGCAGGAAGTTCGCGAAGGCGAAGTTCTTGATTTCGTCCTCACATTGTGTTGCGGCACCGACAAGTTTGTAGTTGTATAAGGACCGCAGCAGGCGATTGACGGCAGTGGCCGCGAAGATCGCCGCGCCGGCGATGAACAGGGTTTTGATAGCGTCCGCTTGCAACGAATGCAGCGATCGCAACACGTTGTCAATAACCGCTCGTGTGAGATAAGGCACCGTCACATCCAGTGCGGTGCAGACCAGAATCAACCCCAGAAGACAAAGGACGCTACGGCGATGTCTGCTGAACAGCGACACGACCCGCCAGCCCAGCCAACGTACACGCTCCGGGCAAGTACTCGAACTACTTTGGGACATCGAAATGTGGAGAGATACCTGTAGAGTGTACTAGGTTCCCGAAAGTTCTCAAATAAATAATCGGCAGGTATCAGGAATTTAATGAGATGCTTTCCACCTAACCGGAAAGTGAGTTCCCAGTCTAAGAACTGCCGGATGGAATGGACCGATGCGGCGGCTGCCGAAGAGGCTCGGAAGGGGAATCAACACGCCTTTCGTGTCCTGGTCGAACGCCACAGCCATTCCCTGTTCCGTCTGGCCTATCGTATGACTGGCAACGAACATGACGCGGAAGACCTGGTACAAGAGACTTTCCTTCGCGCTTACAAGCAGATAGGCCGGTTTGACGGGCGCGCTGCCTTTGGCACCTGGTTGTATCGAATCTGCACGAATTGCTCGCTCGATCTGCTGCGGTCGAAGAAGAACCGGCAGGAACAGCAGCCTGTCACGACTGATGAGGGATTGAGCTGGCTCGATCGCGTCGCAGCGCCCGGTCCCGGACCAGAGCGGCTGACCGAAAGCGGCCAGGTTGCCGGCACTCTCGAGCCAGCGCTCAAAAAGCTCAGCGAAATGGAAAGAACCGCCTTTGTCCTGCGCCACTACGAGGGGTGCGATATCGAACAGATTGCCTGTATTTTGGGCGTTCACGCCAACGCGGCCAAACACAGCGTGTTCCGAGCCGTTCAGAAGCTGCGGCGCGAACTGCAGCCCGCCTGGGGAGCCGCCAAATGACGCACCTGAAACAAGAGGATCTGGTGGACGCGTACTACGGCGAAGCCCCCGATGAGTCGCCGCCAACATCTGAGCGATTGCCCGGATTGCCAGGCCGAGCTGGCGCGATTCTCGGAACTGCTGGACGAGCTTCGAGACGCACCCGTGCCCCCGCGAAACCAGAACTACGGCCGCGAGGTTTGGGCCCGTCTGCAGCCGCGCCTGCCCGGTCGAAACCAGCGTTGGTGGGCTCGTCCCTGGATTCTTGCTCCCGCAGCATTGGCCCTCCTGGCCGCTGCGTTTCTGGGCGGCATGCTCACGATGCAAATCCATAAGCCGGCCAAGACTGAACAAACCATAGCGTCGAATCAGGGCGGCCTTTCGCAGAAGGATCGCCAGCGCGTCTTTCTCGGGGTCATGAGTGATCATCTGGAACGTTCTGAAGTACTTTTGGCGCAACTGCTGCACGCAGGCCCCGGTGAGCTGGATATCTCGGATGAGCGTGCCCGCGCCCGGGACTTGCTCGATGAAAATCGTCTATTGCGCGCCACCGCTGCGCGTTCTGGAGATCAGGCTCACGCGGCGCTTTTGGACGATCTGGAGCGTGTCTTTCTCGATCTGGCCAACAGCCCTGGCCGGCTTTCTTCTGCTGACGTTAACGACCTGCGGCACCGGGTGGAAAACCAGGGGCTTCTATTTAAGGTGCGCGTCACCAGCACAGACGCGCGCTCCAAAGGACAAACTTTATGATTCGCAAACTATTTCTCTTTCTTGCTTTCTCGGGCGCCGTTGGCGCTCAAGGGTGGCCATCCGAGCTGCCGGCCATGAACTTTCAGTCGGCGCGGAACGTCAGCCGCGACGACGCCGAGTACCAGAAAGGCCTGCGCGAACTGGATGAGCGCCACTGGGAGCGGGCCATTGCGGATTTTGACGCTTCGGCTGCCCATAATCGTTCCAGCAGCGACGCCGCCCTGTATTGGAAAGCTTACGCTCAAAACCGCGCGGGTCAGCGCGAAGAGGCATTGGCAACCGTGGCGGCCATGCGCGCCCAGTATCCTTCCAGCCGTTGGATGAGGGATGCGGACGCCCTGGAAGTGGAGGCGCGCGCTCAAGCCGGCGCTCCGCCGAGTCCGAATGCCCAATCCGACGAAGAGCTGAAGCTTTTGGCCGTAAACAGCCTGATGCAGAGCGACCCTGATCAGGCGGTACCCATCCTGCAAAAGCTGCTAAAGGGAGACGCTTCCGAGAAGTTGAAGGAGCGAGCGTTGTTTGTGTTGACGCAGAGTTCGTCACCTGAGGCGCGCAACACGCTAAGCCAATTGGCGCACGATTCGGCCAACCCGGCGCTGCAGCGAAAAGCTATTCGATACATAGGCCTGATGGGTAACGCTCAATCCCGCGGCGAATTGGCTGCCATCTACAAATCTTCCTCCGACATGCAGCTAAAACGCGACATCCTGCACAGCTTCATGCAATCGGGCTCTCGCGATTTCCTGCTTGATGTGGCGAAGAGCGAACAAAATCCGGATCTGCGCCGGGACGCCATACGGCAACTGGCTATCACCGGCGGCCAAGAGCAGCTTCGGCAACTCTACAATTCCGAAAATTCATTGGAAAACAAGAAGGCCATTCTGAATTCCATGTTTATCACCGGGGACGTTACGTGGGTGGAGCAACTCGCACGCACGGAGAAGGACCCAAGTCTGCGCATTGCGGCAATCAAGTCCTTGGGACTTATGGCTGGAAGGGCTCACGGCGATGTCCTGGTTTCGATTTATCAAAGCGACCAGAATCCAGAAGTCCGCCGCGCGGTTTTGAATGCGCTGTTTATCCAGCAGAACGGCAAAGCTCTTGTCGACCTGGCGCGCAGTGAAAAAGATCCTAAATGGAAGCAGGAGATCGTGCAAAAAATGTCGCTTGTCCACTCGAAGGAAGTTACTGACTACATGCTGGAGGTGCTGAAGTGAAGTACCTCGCAGGCTTTCTGTTTGTCGCCGCGGCACTTGGACAAAGCGGGCCGCCTAACATTACTAACGCCCGCGCCGAGACTCGCGCTTTCTCTGGCGACCTATCTTCCCAAATAAAATCATCCGCCCCTGCCTGGTTCGGCTATGCCATCAAGACCAAGCGCGGCGATCACGATAGCTGCTGCTGGAGCAATAACAGCAGCGGATGCTGGCTCGAAGAGAACCACACAGGCACAGTGGTAAGCGCGCCCTCCAACCGGCCCATTCAGTTGGAGGGGACCGACATCATCGCTCTGCTATTCCGCGTCGAAAGCAATCAGGTCAAGAAGGTCAGAATCTTCTCGTTGACTTGTCCTTTAGATGCCGGCGGCTTGGCTTTTGAGTGGATAACTGGCGTTCCTGCGGCACAGAGCATCGATTTCCTCCGCAAACTGATCCATGAAGACGGATCCAGCAACATCGGCAACGGAGCGATTCTCGCATTGTCGATGCACGACGATCCCGCAGGCCTTGATGCGTTAGTCCAGTTAGCCAAGGCTGATCCATCTCCCCACATCCGTGAACAGGCCCTCTTCTGGCTCGCGCAGAAAGCGGGCGCTCGCGCAAGCGCGACCATAACAGATGCGATCCTAAACGACCCCGATACTAACGTGAAGAAGCGAGCAGTGTTCGCTTTATCGCAATTGCCCCGTGACGAGGCGGTACCTAAGTTAATCGAAATTGCCCGTACGCAGCGCAATCCGGAGGTGCGCAAACAGGCTTTCTTCTGGTTGGGCCAATCGAAGGATCCGCGCGCGCTGGCTTACATCGAGGAAGTTCTCAACAAATAGGCGCGCCACAATACTTTCCCACTCGTTGCCCGAGTGTAATACAAAAGAGGAGTGTCTATAAGCTTCCTGAAGACCTCCGCTGTAACTTTTTCCTTTGCGCTGCTGGCCTCTAGCTTGCTGCACGCTGCCAGTTTCGATGACAACAACTGGTGGCGGCACGCGGTGATCTATGAAGTGTATCCGCGCAGCTTTGGCGATTCAAATGGCGACGGCATAGGCGATCTCAACGGTATTACGGCGCATCTCGATTACCTGAAGGCGCTAGGTGTCGACGCGATTTGGATTACGCCGTTTTACCCTTCCCCACAAGTCGATTTTGGCTACGATATCTCGAACTACCGAGCAATCGACCCTCAATTCGGTACTATGGCCGATTTTGACCGCCTGGAGGCCGAAGCGAAAAGGCGCGATATCCGCATCATCAACGACATGGTGCTGAATCATACTTCCGACAAAGATCCCTGGTTTATCGAGTCCGAGTCGTCGCGCAACAATTCAAAGGCAAATTGGTACATCTGGGCTGATGGCAAGCCGAACGGGCAGCCTCCGAACAACTGGCAATCGGATTTCGGCCACTCCGCATGGCAATATGTTAAATCCCGGAATCAGTACTACTATCACGAGTTCTACAAAGAACAGCCGGACCTGAATTGGCGCAATCCGGACGTAAAAAAGGCGATGTTCGACATCTGCCGGTTTTGGATGCAAAAGGGTGTGATGGGATTTCGGCTGGATGCAATCACGAGTTTATTCGAAGACCTTGCTTTAAAAGATGAGCCGTATCTGGCCGGGCCAAATGCCGGGATAGATGCATTTGGAGAAAAGAAACTAAAGCATGTCTACACAGACAATCTTCCCGAGGTGCACGATATTCTGCGGCAGTTGCGCCAGGTGACGAACGACTACCCCGGTCGAGTTTTGATCGGGGAAACTTATCTTCCGAATGTTGGCGAACTGGCCAAAATGTATGGCCGCAATAACGATGAGCTGCAGTTGCCCATGGACACGCAACTCGGCTTCACCAATCATTTTTCTGTTCCAGATTTTCGCAAGAAGATGGAGGATGCCGAGACCAAGCTGAACGGTAACGTTCCGCTGTTCATGTTCGAAAATCACGATAATTCCCGTAGCTTGAATCGCTACGGCGACGGCAAGCACAATGCGGCGATTGCCCGGCTATTAGCCACCATCCTGCTTACCCCTCGAGATGCGGCTCTCATTTACTACGGCGAGGAGATCGGAATGGTAGATCACATTCCAACGCGCATCGAGGATGTTCGCGATCCGGTCGGGCGCACCGGTTGGCCGAAAGACAAGGGCCGCGACGGCGAGCGCACGCCCATGCAATGGAACGCCGGCGTCGATGCGGGATTCAGCAATGCGAAGGCAACCTGGCTGCCGGTCGGAAACGATTATAAGAGCGTCAATGTCGCCGCGGAGGAAAGCAATCCGGATTCACTGCTGAATTACTACAAGAAACTGGTCGCGTTGCGCAAAGAAAATGCGCAGTTACGCGATGGCGATTTCGTCCCCCTGGATGAAAGCAATAACAGCGTACTCTCCTACTTGCGAAAGACCAAAGACGGGAAGGCTGTGCTGGTTTCGCTCAACTTCACTGCCTCGCCGCAAACCGTGAATATTGACATGAACGAAAAAGGCGTGCCAGGCAAGCACGCGAAGACGATTCTTGCGTCGTACGCAAACGCGCGGGATTCAAATGATCTTTCGCACATCAGCTTGCCGCCGTATGGGGCTTACCTGGCAGAAGTGCAGCCGTAAAGAGTAGCCCGTCAAACGCGAGGGGAACCTACCCCGGAACAGCAAACGTGTGCCCGTCCGCTACCATGAATTGATCCATGAAAGTTTCCTCCGTTGACCTGAAAAAGACGGTCAACCTGCCCAAAACAACGTTTTCGATGAAGGCCGATCTGCCTGCGAACGAGCCCAAAAGACTCGAACACTGGCAGGAAACCGGCCTCTATGAACGGATTCGCAAGTCGCGCGCCGGGCTGCCGCAATACGTCCTGCACGACGGACCGCCATACGCGAACGGAAACATTCATCTCGGCACCGCTTTCAACAAGATCCTGAAGGATTTTATCGTTAAATCGAAGACTATGGCCGGCTTCGATTCACCCTATATCCCCGGCTGGGACTGCCATGGCCTGCCTATCGAGTTCAAAGTCGACCAGGAATTGGGCAAGCGCAAAGCATCAATGTCTATCGCCGATATCCGCACGCATTGCCGGGCCTACGCCGCTAAATTTGTCGACATTCATCGGACGGAATTCAAGCGCCTTGGGGTGCTGGGACGTTGGGACAATCCGTATCTCACGATGAGCGCGGAATACGAGGCGGTCATTGCGCAGGCTTTCATCGACTTTTTGCACCAGGGCTATATCTATAAAGGTCTGAAGCCGGTTCATTGGTGCATCAAAGACCGCACCGCGCTGGCCGAAGCGGAAGTCGAGTACGAAAACCATACCAGCCCGTCCATCTACGTCCGTTTCAAACTGGCGTCCGATCCCGCGGCGCTCGCGCCCGCATTAGCCGGGCGAGACGTCTATTGCCTCATCTGGACAACGACGCCTTGGACCATCCCAGCCAATCTTGCGATCTCTTTCAATCCGAAATTCGAGTACGTCGCGGTGGACACGCCGCAAGGCATCACCATCGTCGCCGAAGGTCTGCTGCCCAAAGTGGCGGAAGCTCTGGGTTGGGACCAGGCTGTCGTCGCTCGGTTCCCGGGTTCGAAGTTGGAACACGCCGTTTTCCGGCATCCTTTTCTAGACCGTGATTCGCTTGGTCTGTTAGGAGACCACGTCACCCTGGATCAGGGGACCGGCGCTGTACACACCGCGCCTGGCCACGGCCAAGATGACTTTGTTATTTGCCAGCGCTACGGTATCCCGGTGTATTGCCCGGTGGACGCCGCCGGCCGTATCTTTCGCGCCGAAGGCGCAAGCGGCGTTCTTCCTGAAGAACTGATCGGCAAGACCGTTTGGGAAATCAACCCGCTCGTTGTCAAACTGCTGGAAGAGCACGGCGCGCTGGCCGGTCAAGAACGCCTGGATCACAGCTATCCGCATTGCTGGCGTTGTCACAATCCGGTTATCTTTCGGGCTACCGAGCAATGGTTCATCGGCATGGACCGGAACGATCTCCGCGCCCGCGCACTGGAAGCCATTAAGCAAGTGAGTTGGCATCCGGAATGGGGCGAAGAGCGCATGACGAACATGATCGCAACACGCCCCGATTGGTGTATCTCGCGCCAACGCGTATGGGGCGTGCCGATTACCGTTTTCTACTGCGATGGCTGCGCTACGCCGTTCACGGATCGCGCTGTGCTCGAAAATGTGGTCGCGCAGTTTCGCGAGCACACGGCAGATGTCTGGTATTCGAAGAGCACAGAGGAGCTGATGGGCCCCGGCTGCGTCTGCTCACAGTGCGGGAGTACAGCTTTCCGCAAAGAGACGGACATTCTGGATGTCTGGTTCGACTCCGGTTCAAGCCATTTGGCCACACTCATCCCGCAGAACGGGGTGACGTGGCCATCCGACATGTATATCGAGGGCGGTGACCAGTATCGCGGCTGGTTCCACAGCTCGCTACTGATTGGCGTGGGACTGAAGAATTCTTCGCCGTATCGCGAATGCGCCACTCATGGATGGACGCTTGATGCCGACGGCCGCGCCATGTCGAAGTCTCTTGGCAATATCATTGAGCCGTCGGAAATCGTCGGGAAAAAAGGCGCCGATGTGCTGCGTCTTTGGGTGGCTTCGGTGGATTTCACCGAAGACGTGCGCATGTCCCAAACCATACTGACGCGCCTGGAAGACGCCTACCGAAAGATTCGTAATAGCTTCCGGTACTTGCTTGGCAATCTGCATGACTTCCACCCTTCAACGCAACGCCGTTCCTGGCGACATGCTTCCCGGTATCGATTCCTGGATTCTTGTTCGGGCGGAGGACCTCGTGCGCCGCTGCCGCGCCTGGTACGACGAGTACGCCTTTCACAAGGTCTACCGCGCGGTCTACGACTTCGTTGTTACGGATCTGAGCGCGCTTTACTTTGACGTTTCGAGAGACCGCCTCTATACCGGAAGCCTTGCCGCACGCCGGACCACCCAGACCGCTTTATACCGGCTGAATTTAGCGCTCGTACGGCTGCTTGCGCCGCTCCTGTCGTTTACCTGTGACGAAGTGTGGCAGCACATTGCAAAACAAGGGTCCAACGGAGAAAGTGTTCACCTCTTATACTTTCCTGCGCCCGACGAAATGACAGAGGGGATCACGGATGCTCAGCGCAGTACCGCTGTAGATTGGAACGACCTGGTTCCGGTGCGCGACCAGGTCCTGAAAGCGCTGGATAATGCGCGCGAAGACAAAGTCATCGGCGGATCGTTAGAAGCAGCCCTGGTGCTGAAAGCCTCTGGTGCGAGATACCAACTGCTGAAGTCGCATTTGAATGACTTGCCGGTCTGGTTCATCGTGTCCCAGCTTGAGTTGCAGGAACATGCGGCCGCTGACGAACTGAAAGTAGAGGTGCGGCGCGCGCGCGGCGATAAATGTGAACGCTGCTGGAAATACACACTGGATGTGGGCAGCAGTTCCGATTTTCCAACTGTATGTGCCGCATGCGCCTCAGTTTTGCCGGAATACCTGAACTAGTGCCGCTTTTGTGGAGCACGCGCAAAACGGGTGTTGCGCCAGGCGGGCCGCTTTCGCTTTCGCGTGAAGCAAGCGCCCGGACTACTGCTCTCGGTGCTGCACTGCTCATTCTGATCGCTGATCGCATTAGCAAGCTGCTCATTCTGCATAGTATGGCGCCATTTGACAGCATTTCTATCATCCCAGGCTGGCTGAGAATCGTTCACGCCGAGAACCCGGGCGCAGCGTTTGGAGTTTTGGCGGAAGGCAACCCGATTCTGCGCAGCATCGTCTTAATAGGTATATCCGGACGCTGTTCTCGTTTTTGTGGCTTCCGCTTTGTGGAGCCGGAGCATTGCATTTCGGTCGGGTGCGACGCGCTTCGGGCTTGCGTTCATACTAGGGGGCGCGCTGGGAAATCTTTCTGATCGGATCTTCCGCGGGACGGTGACGGATTTCATTGAGGTCTACCACGGGACATGGTCGTTCCCGGCTTTTAACGTGGCCGATAGCGCCATTACCGTGGGAGCTGCTCTGCTGTTATTCGATCTCATCAAACCTCATCGCAAAAGCATCGAAGAGGGAGTAGCTCACAAGTAATCCGATGTTTCCCGTACTGTTTCGGATCGGTTCCTTCTACGTCCCCACGTATGGGGTGCTTGTCGCGATCGCTTTCCTTACCGGACTAGCTGTGACGACGCGGCTAGGCCGCCGTACTGGCTTGTCTGTTGAGAAGATCACGAATCTAGCTGTTTATTGCGCCATCGCCGGGATCATAGGCGCCAAGCTATTCATGTTTCTTTTTGACATCGGCGATTACATTCGCGATCCCGGCCAGATCTTCACCATGGCCACGCTGCAGGCAGCGGGTGTTTTTCACGGTGGATTCATTGTCGCGCTGATCTTCGCGTATCTATATCTCGACCGGCAGAAGCTTCCGGTGCTCAAGACAATGGACGTGTTTGCGCCCGGCATAGTTGTCGGGCAGGCAATAGGCAGGCTGGGATGTTTTGCAGCCGGTTGTTGTTGGGGAAAAGCTTGTTATTTACCGTGGGGCGTGAGGTTCCGCTCCGACTTCGCCGCGCCCGTTCCGCTCGATAAGCCATTGCACCCCGTGCAGTTGTACGAATCGGCTGCGGACCTATTCATCTTTTTTGTTCTTTATCGCCAGTTTGGACGCGGCCATCGCTCGGGCCAGATCATTGGGCTTTACATGGTCCTCTATTCCACGGCTCGCTTCATTATCGAGTTCTTCCGCGAGCATGAACAGGCGCTGGTGGGTCCGTTCTCGCTTACGCAGTGGATCGCTTTAGCGGTGTTTGCGCTTGGCGCGGTTTTGCTGCTAAGCGGAAAAGAATCACGTGCAGCCGTGCAGCCGAACGCCAGCAGTTTACGCGCGTAATTATTCCGAATTTCTTTCCAGCATGCGAAAGCCGTCTTTGAACGCCACCTGATGATAATGTGAGCCAATGTAGCGGTCAATGACACAGTCGCGCGGAGGGGGCGGATGGTAGGCCGGAAAGACGGTCCGCATCCCATCACCCAGCAACGTAGTGTACGCAATTGCATAGCGCGGCTTCTTTGTTTCTAGATCGCGTATCGCTTCCTGAAGAATGGGGCTGTCTCTTTGATCCACGATCACGTTGAAACGGGTCGGGTTTCGCACATCAGCCAGGAAGTAATAAATCGGCGAATACGGGTACACGAAAACATAATCTCCAGGCTGTGTATGAGAAAGCAAGAAGTCGACTACGGGGTCCTTCCGCTGTGCAAGCAATGTCCCACGACGGCTCACAACCGGCTGCCGCGCGTACAACGTCCCGTTCAGGGCTGTTGTTCCTAATAAGATAGTCCCGATAGTGACAGCAAGCGCTGTGTGTCTGAAGGCCCGCGTGCCGAATCGCTCACAAAGCGTAAAGAATAGGAGAACGAGAAGAATACCGCCGTTTCTGAGATGACTCAGGTCCTGTCTGTGTAACTCTGACAGCCACATCGCATAGGCTGCAATCCAGTAGGGGATTAACCGCTTCTCAAAAACGCGTGGCCGCCAGAAGTAGCCTAGAGCCGCCAGCAGCAATGGTGATACCAGCAAAAGCAGGAACGGAAGACTCATAGCAGCCAGCGTTGGCGCGACCGCGAGAGCGGAGATATTAGCTGATAGGTGTCCGAAGAGCCCCGGGAACCATACGGTCCAAAGCGGATAGCCATAGGTAACTTGGTTTAGCCCCTGATATCCGGACAGCGGGATCTTGACATTGGCGACAAATAAATCTCGAAGCGCTCCCCAGGCCACATAGGGCAAGATCTCTGCTATCAACACTGCGAGATAGGAGAGAGCCATAAGCACGGCCGGTCGAATGCCGCGTCGGCGGTGCAGAACCAACATGCTGACCACAAATGCTGCCACAAACAGAAATCCCTTATGCGGCAGCATGCAGCTCACCCACCCCGCCAATGCGCCGGCGACGACAAACGGCCACTTCTTGGCAATTCCGTCCAACGTAGAATCAGCGCCCACGAGAAACGCGGCGAACCCAGCCAAGGCAAATAGGTTGGAGTCGTAATGCGGTGAGTTAATGGGCGTCAGCGGAATGGATGTGATCAGGCAAAAAATCGCGGCAGATATGCCGTAGCTGCCTATTCGTCGTGCCAGATAAAAAACGAGGAGAACGGTGCCAACACCTGTCAAAAGCAGAACGGTCCGCGCCGTCGTCGTGCTGGTCCCGAACAGCCGGAAGAATAACGCCAGCCAATAGTATGCGCCGGGCGGATTCTCCTGCACAAAGTCACGCCCCGGAATGGCTCCTTCCGCTGCTTGCTCCGATGCGTACACATAGAGGCCCTCATCCGTTGCACCTGAAAGAACACGCATGAACGGGAAAAGATACAAACCTGCCAGGAGCGCAACCAAACAGTAAAGCGCTATCTTCCGCAGGACCTCTGCGCGAACATACGAGGACTGCGTACCGGGCCAGATTGCTTGGACGGACGACATAGAATACGGATCAGCGCCGCATTCAGGCGGTTTTGTGGGCGGACGCCGCTCTCTTTTTCAATCGGCTTGTTTTAGTAATCCCAATAGCTTCGCAGTAGAATTCTTTCCGGTTCCTTGTTCCGTCTCGTTTTTCAGATGATAGATTAGAAAACCTAGTTGGGGGCATTAACCGTGACTCTATGTTGGCGGGGATACCGTCCCGCGAAGAGAACGATACTTCGCTTTCTAGTCGCAGGCGTTTCAAGCTGCGTGTTGGCAGTGCCAGGCTTTTCAGCCTCAGATGGAACTTCGGCTGACGCAGTTCAGCAGCGAGAAAGAGCCGGCGACGTTCCGGGCGCGCTTGCGCTGCTCGAGAAGCAGGCCAGCGACGGTAATCCCGCGGCCCTCAAGACGGTCGCCTTATTCCTGGATCATCACACTGAGGGCGGGCGGCGCGAGGCATATCTCAAGTGGGCGGCTGTGGAAACGGACCCTCAAGCGCGCAAATTAGCACTGAAACAAGCCGCGCTCATCGACTTCATCGAAGGGAAAAATTCAGACCTCTCGCGCGATCTTGCTCAGTATCGCGCAGCAGGAGGCGAGGACCTACAAGCTGCGGCGCATACAACCAATGCACAGCACTACTCGATGGTGTCTGTCCCCGGTCCTCTTTCATCGTTCGCAAGAATGGCAGCTTTATCGCCCGACCTTGCACCGGAGGACCTGCTTCCGGCCCTGGCCCGAAACGTCGTCACAAACGGCTATGAGGCATCTGGCAATGAGGCATTGCAGCAGACGGAATACCTTCGGCTCCTGATCCGTTACATTGGGCAAGCGCGCGAACTGCAGGCCATGGCGCGCAATCAAAAAATCGTCATTCCAGCTTGCGACAGCGAAGAGACCGGCAACCTTCTTAAGGTCCTGGGATACCGTATGCGAGGCGCGTGCGGCGGCGACCTGGTGCTCGAGACAGTGAACGCAACCCGTGCTTTTCTCACTGCTGACTCCGGGTTCCCGCTCACCGAACTTGAGCAGGACCTGCGCGCTAACCACCGCTTCGAGCTGCCGTATGCGCCGACTTCGGTACCTGTGCTTTACAACGCGAAGTATTGGATTGAAGCAGTGAACCAGAATTCACAGGCCGACTTTCTGGATGCTTTTTTGTCCGACCCTTCCATTTGCCGCCTTTATCTTGGCTTATCCCACCTAGATCGCAAAACAGCCGCAGCGCTTCGCGAGCAGGCGAGCGCCGCCAAGCTGAAAATCTACGCTCACGTGCTGGATTTCTTCGGAAGCATGTTTCAGATTCGCGATAACGCCGCGGTCGTGCCCGGCTCACCTAAGGTCTGGTCGGCCATGGTGGGAGTGTC
The DNA here is from genome assembly GCA_963846025.1 of Terriglobia bacterium. Classification (GTDB taxonomy): domain Bacteria; phylum Acidobacteriota; class Terriglobia; order Bryobacterales; family Bryobacteraceae; genus Bog-105. The sequence continues at coordinate 64,534 of CAWJUG010000002.1, forward strand.
GCCTAACAATCCAGGGGCTTTTTTTGAGAAGCTGCTGGCCATGGATGACGGCTGGATGGCCAGCTACTTCGATATTCTCTCGCGCATCGACGGACCTACTCAGGCTTATCTCACGCAGCCGGATCGGATGAAGCGTTTCTACGACGCACTTCGCGGAAAAATCACCAGTCCCGGGCCGGCTCGCCCGGTCTTTCGTTCCAGCACTGAATTAACGCTACTCGCCACGTCCCTCCGCATTGACCCGAATGGGCAGCCACACATTCCCGGCGATTTGGAAGTGTGGCGCAACCTCTTTATTCATCACCCGCATGGCAAATACGACGGTAAGCTCACGCGTTCGGCGGCAACCTGGAGAACCAGCGACGACGTGATCGAGGCGCTATTCGGTCTGAGCCGAAAGAGCGTAGAAAACGAACCGCTCAAAATATTCTTGACCCTGAATGACATAGATAGAGGCCGTTCCAAGCCCATTTCGCCGCAGCTTGCAGCGCATCTGGTAACGGCATACCGCGGTTTCGGCGCACAGTATGCTCTGTTTGCGGACGCGCCTTCTTTGCATGAAAGCTCGATCGAACAGTATCTCGATGCATGCAAGCAAACCAAGGACACGCATGACGGGCTTCTCCGCGCTGATGCAGCCGGCACGCTGCAGGCCCTCACAGGATTGTGGCGAATTTTGGTTCTTCAAGATTCTATTCCCGTCGCCAATCAGGATGCGAGCTTCGCTATGCTCCTCCGTCCGTTCGCTCACGTCAAACAGGAAGCGGACGTATTCGATGCGGGACGCTCAGGAGTTGACGTGCTGCTTGTCGCCGCAGGGAAACAGCCCGGCGCTATGCGTCAGGAACAGATGGTCGAACTCCTGGTCGGCAAGATACGCCCATCAGCCGGGAATCAACCCGCTTCACCGGCCGAAAATCTGTTGCGCGTGTTTGATGCCCAGTTGCTAGTTCCACTCGATAGTCTGTTTAGTCTTGCTGATCGCGCGGGGAAGCAAGCGATCGATCCTAAAACGGTAAAGAGCCTGGACGAGCAGATTTCGCGTTTGCAGGAGACTCAGTCTCTTCGGGGCTCCATAACGGCTGAGGAGCGCAACACGTTCGCTGTCGGCTACTGGAGCGACCGCCACATCGATCAGGAAAAGAAGCTCAGTGTCGACAAACTCGTCAAGAATACGGATAAAAAGGACGCCCGCGACGCGCTTGCGCCGTTTTTGCGCGATTCCCTTGTCGGCCTACTTTACAGCTATTACGCCCCTGCCGGCGCACAGCTCCTGCTCACCAACTCATCCTTCGTTCGTAACCACGACTTCATCGGGCCCGAGAATTCTCCGGCTGAATGGAGCACAACGGAGGTAGCAGGCACCGGCTGGCCGGAAAGCGGCGGAGGCCGCCTGGTCGGATCACTTATCACGTTGCCTTACGCCATCGCTGAATCGGAACAGAACTTCCTCAGCCCGAAACGTGAGCAGGCACTCATATGGGGCGATCTTGTTCCGCAGATGATTGTCGACGTCACCGTAAACCGTTGGAGAAACGTAACACCAGAGCAAATCCGCTGGATGTCGCTTCACGTCCTGCGCGGAGAATCCCTGCTTGCGGCTGCCGGCATGAACACTGGTGTACAAAGCGCGGTTTTGAATTCGTACCGGCACTTCGCCATCCCGTCGCGCGTCGAATGGCTGCAGGACCATCTGCAAAGCGGAGATTTCAAGGACGCCGTTGCCGACGTCCCGACTTCGGCTCTCTACGCCCTCGCCATCGATCCGAAACTCACGAACATCTCGCCCGATATCTATTCAAGCGAGATCGCCGACATGACGTCTAAGGATGATCCCGCTCTTTCGCCCGAAGCGATCGCGCACACATTCGGCACTCCCAAACCGACTCTAACCCACTCGCTGCAGCCCGGTCTCCTTTACCTGCGGCCTTTCCCGGCTTTGATGGGATACTCCAGCCGTATCTTGGCGGAAAGTTGGGAATCGAATAACATCTATTATGCCGCTCTAGCCGACCAGGCAGGGGTGCCGGCAGATGACTTGGATTCGTATGTGCCCGAATGGAATCGCGCGACTATTGAAAACATCTTTGCGACCCATCTGGAAGACTGGCCGGCTCTCCTCCGTTCACTGCGCACGCTGGGGATGAACATACAACAACAACGTGTTTCGCAGGCAAATATTCGCAATTCGGAGAACTAACCCTTGAAGATTTTTCTTCGCACGACCGTTCTCGTCGCGCTCGTGGCTACCGGCGCTGCTCTCTGGCTGAGAGCCCAGGACCAGGATCAGACGACGTTTCATGTCAAAGTCGACATGGTGGTCCTTAGCTTTACGGTGACGGATTCGCATGGCAAATATGTGAACGGCCTGAAGCCGAAAGACTTCAGGGTGTTCGAGGATGAGATCCCGGAGAAAGTCGCCACTTTCACCGAAGGCAATCATGCGCCTTTGCAAGTCCTGGAAAATGGTGAGACCAGGCCATTGCACACGGCATCGAGCGGATCTGCGGTGGGTCCCGGCACCGTGGATCTTCGGCAGGATGCCGCTGGCACCAACGTTTTTGTCTTATTTGATACCAGCAACTACATGTATCGCGGGTTTGTTTACGCCTCGGACGCAATCGCCGATTTCATTCGCGGCCTTGACCGGGCCGATTCCGTGGCCGTGTACACGTACAGCCGCAATCTAAGCCGTGCCGTACCGCTCAATCGCGACCGCACAACCGCTATCGCCGGTCTTCGCAGAGCGGTAGCAGGTGACGATTCGGCGCTTTACAACTGCCTGCTGTTGACATTGCGTGATGCGGCCAAAATTCCCGGCCGCAAAGTGGTCATTGTGTTCTCTAATGGTCCCGATAATGCCAGCATGGTGGCGCCCGACGACGTGCGCGCAGTAGCTGAGGACGAAGGCATTCCTATCTACGTCATCTCCACCAGCGAGGTAAATAAGGACTCGATTTCTTCCTCCATCTTCAAACGCATTTCGATCAACACCGGCGGTAAGAGCTATTTCGCCAAGACGTGGCAGAAGCAGGTAGAGGCCTTCGAATCCATTCGCGAAGATTTGGGTAACAGCTACACGATCACTTATTATCCGCAGCCGAATCCGAATGAAGGCTTTCGCAAGATTCGCGTTGAGACGACTTCAGACGCGGCCAAAAAATTAAAGATCCGCGCGCGTCCGGGCTACCGCCCGCAACGCGGAATTTAGCATCCATATTCACTTCTTCCGCTTCACAGCCAAAGGGCCGAATGCCTGACAGACCGGCATCAGTTGGATCGCATTGATATTTACATGCTGCGGTCGCGTGACGCACCAGTGAATAGCATCGGCGATATCGTCAGCCGTCAGTGGCTCGGTTCCCTCGTAAACTGCCTCGGCCCTTTGTTTATCACCCTTGAAGCGCACTTCGGAGAATTCGGTCTTGCACAGGCCCGGCTCGATGTCCGTCACGCGCACGTTCGTTCCGAGTAAATCGGCCCGAAGCCCGTAGCTGAATTGACGGACGAAAGCTTTCGTAGCCCCGTAGACATTCCCGCCGGGGTAAGGGAACTCCGCCGCAACAGAACCGAGGTTGACAATATGTCCACGGTTTCGCGCCACCATTCCCGGCAATAATAGGCGGGTGCAATAGACGACGCCGTTGACGTTGGCGTCAATCATTCCCTCCCAGTCTTCCAGACTTGCGCTTTGTGCCGGGTCCAGCCCCAAGGCGCCCCCCGCATTGTTGACGAGAACATCGATCTCCGCGAACTTTTCCGGCAAACCGCGAATGGCATCCTCCACCTCGCTCCCGCTTACCCACATCAAACGAAAGCGGCAGAAAACGGTCGCCCAACTCTTTTTGCAATTCGTTCAAGCGCTCTAAGCGGCGGCCCGTGCCGATGACTTTGGCCCCCTCCTTGGCGAACCTTCTCGCGGTGGCTTGCCCGAAGCCAGAAGTTGCTCCCGTGATGAAAACACTCATGTACTTAGAATACGAAGTACTGAGAGCTCAATCGATCAAACGGGTAGTACCGTGGAATTCACAGGTCCCTAATGAGCGTTCTCGTGTGGGATGTTTCACTTTTCGCTCCTTGTATTCGCGTAAATGGCACGGCTGCAACAGTTTGCGCACCCATTTGTGTCTCTGAGAGATCGAGCTGCCTAATATCAGTCCGTTAGTCCTGAGAAATACCTGGTAAGTTCCCTAGGACTTCAACACGTATGGGGATAAGTCCATAAGCCGACGCAAAGCCACGAGTGATTCTTGCGTGCGGCCGTCCGCAGGTGGGAAGCGCTCTAAATTCAGGACCTGAGCGTAGGAGAAAAGATGAACTATACTTTCGGCAAACTAGTCTTCGGAGGGCTCCTAAGCGCTGTAGTACTTACTGCGCCTCTCGGCGCCACTTCGATCGGAGCTGGATCGTTTAACTTGCAGGGAACGCTGGACGTTACAGCCACTTCCGTACTTTTTGGACTGAACTCAACGCCGCCGCCCGGTGATCAGTTGGCAAGAGTACAACCGCCGCTTTTAGGGGTGTTCGGCAGCGGAGCCCTTGCATTGACAACGGGTTCGTCAGCGACGATACATAACATTACGAGTCAGCCGTCATTCCCTAGCGGCGCTTTATCGATACCGCAATGGGTCGTTCTGCCGGATGGCGTCGACCTGGATCTGGTCACCGTGCCATTCAATCAGAGTATCGCCGCATGCACCGGCACGACGGCCGATAACACGATAGGTAACTCTTGTCGTCCTAATGCGCTTTCGCCGATCGTTCTGACGGAAACCTCGACGGGCGTAACAGCAAACTTGAACGTGATGGGGGTTGCGTATACCGGTACGGCGGGGAGCGGCACGACGCCTTTCAGCGGCCTGATTTCCGCAGACTTCAGCAGCCTGTTACCCGGGGAGGGTACAATTTCGACGCTGTTGGGAACCTTCGCTTCTCAGGGCTTCATCACGACCGGGTATACCAGTAACTTCTCCACAACTCCGGTTCCGGAACCCAGTATGCTGGCGGCGATGGGCTTCGGCGTGCTTCTCTTGGGAGCCTGGAGAAGGAAAAGGCAAGCAGACAAGCAAGACTAGTCGATCGGGAGGCGGCAAGGCAGAGCCGGTGAAGAAAATCATTAGCCTTGGTGGCGACGTTGATCACCTGGCCTTGATCACTGTGCCGTTCTGCAGCTCTCCTGCCGAATGAAGCAAGAGGAGATTGCCCAAATACTGAACGCGAACATTGGGAAGTCTTTGGACATTGTCCTCGATGGAAAGAAGACAGCCGTCACGGTCGTATCTACCGACCGTGACGGCGTCTTGTGTAGGCCATTAGACCTTAGTGGACAGCAACATACCGAGTTTTGGGTGGCCTTCGAGCATATTGAACGAATAGAATTCAGCCCTCCGGCCGCTAGTCAGTTGTAGCTAGGCACAAAGGAAGCGGGCATCCCCCTTTGCGCGTACGAAGCGAAGTGAGGCGCCCGAGTGGCTTTCGCCTCATCCTCCCCACTTGACCTGCAAATTACTTGAATTGACTCCAGGCAGGCCCTGAGCGCCTCCAGTTTTCGCATGAACTGAGTGGCAAGTGACTTCATGTCAAAACCCAGGATCTCGATTATGCACCCGTATTTTGGATCATAGTAGGCGGGAAGGCCGGCCAATCGGTGACCTCCGAGCCGTCGCAGCATGGACGCCGAGTGATGGCGGGTCGTAGCAGTCGTAATTCCCATGCCCCCGCCGAGGTGGGCCGCAAGAGCGAAGGTCATCAGAGCAATGTTGATTGCCGCCGTCGAGCACCGAACCTCCGGGCATAGCACCCATCCCCCTGCTTCGCCGTATTGCATGTTGGCCGCGTGCGCACGGCGGATATGATTTTCAACGGCGCGCCGCAAAGTAGAACCAAACCTCATGGATTTCGCGAGGGCAGAATCGCGGGCACCCAGTTGGCTAAAACCTCCATTTACTGGGCGATACCGTGCACAACCCCGTACACGGCCCCCTTCGTCTTCCAGCAGAACATGCCAGCTCTCGGCATCAGATGCTTGGTGGTGGCGTCCATCGGCCTCCAACCCTTCCGCGAGCGGATAATACTCCCGCAGGGCGTTCCCGCGCAGCACCTGCAGGTTGAAGAGCAATTTTGCGTGAGTCTTGTGATCGACGGTAGCTTTCAGCTTCGTCTTTTGCGTCGGTTCCAGCTTAGGAGCAAGGATACGGAATTGTAACTGTTCGGATTGAGACAAAGTTCTTCTTCACCTAACCTTTTTCACCTCCGAGTGAATTCAAGAGAGCCCTAGATGCAATTCAAGCCAACGGGCAAAAGTACACCGACGCGGTCCCAGTGAAGCGGACCTCATAGGCGCAAGCTATAGCGCAAATACAACCGCTATGCAGGATTAAGATTTTTTATATTTTGATATAGAAGGTGGGTGAAACGCAAGAAAATTTCTGCTAAGAAGTACTAAGAAAACTCCTATTACTTTCGTGGCTGGTCAATGCCACCGTACCAGACCCCGTCGCCCGATGTCTTTGCGGAATTGCATTCCATCGAAGCGAATCGTTCCGGCCGCTTCATAAGCCTTGTGAATCGCCTGATCGAGCGTTTCTGCACCCGCCGTAATGCCTAAAACACGCCCGCCTGAGGTCAGCAGCCGATCTTGTTGCAGCTTAGTACCCGAGTGGAAGACAGTGGCGCCCGTTGCCTCCGCTTCGGCGAGGCCATAGATGGGATCGCCCGTTCGCGGCGCATCGGGGTACCCTGCCGCTGCGAGAACAACGCAAACGGAGGGATTAGCCCAGGAACCTCCGGATACAGTCCCCACGCCCGTAACCATCATATTGAGCACCTCCGCGAAATCGCCTCGAAAGCTGTGCATGAGGGCCTGCGTTTCCGGATCGCCCAGACGAACGTTGAACTCCAGCACCTTCGGCCCATCAGCCGTCATCATCAACCCGGCATATAGAAAGCCCGCAAACGGCGTCCCTTCTTTGCGCATCTGTGAGATGGCCGGCAGCATAATGCGGTCCATGATTTGCCCACTCTGGTGCGGGGTGAGAATGCGGGTATCACAGTAAGATCCCATGCCGCCCGTGTTTGGTCCTTGGTCGCCATCGAAGATGCGTTTGTGGTCCTGGGTGGGAGCAAAGGGCAGCAGCATCTGCCCGTTGCTGAGCGCTATGAAGCTGACCTCCTCGCCTTCGAGAAATTCCTCGATCACCAGATTGGGACCCAGTTTCTCGATTGCGTTGGCAGCTTCGGCCTCATCGTTCGCGATGACCACGCCTTTGCCGGCCGCCAATCCGTCTGCCTTGATGACCAGCGGGAAAGAAAATTCGCCTATGGTTCGCCCGGACCGAGCGGTTGGAATGCTCGCTCTGCGAAAGAACTCTTTGGCAAAAAGCTTTGATCCTTCTAGTCGAGCCGCTGCTTTCGTCGGTCCGATGATCTTCAGTCGTTGGCGATAGAATTCATCGACAACTCCGGCTATCAAAGGCGCCTCCGGCCCGACAATCGTCAGATCGACGCCGAGGGCTTTGGCGATCTTTGCGTAATCCGAGACCTCGGCTGGAGCAGGCACACAGGTCGCCACCTGGGCAATCCCAGGGTTCCCCGGACTCGCAAATAGCCCTTTCACCAATGGTGATTGCGCCAATTTCCAGGCGAGTGCGTGTTCGCGGCCGCCGCTGCCGATAATTAAGATCTTCAAAAGGTTGCCTCCTCGTTAGAATAGAGCGTGGCCCCCACCCGAATGCAAAAGCCGTACGACGTCATCGTGGTAGGCGCCGGGCACGCCGGGTGCGAGGCCGCGCGCGCATGCGGCCGCCTCGGTCTAAGCACGGCCATGGTGACTATGAACCTCGATCTCATCGCTCAGATGTCATGCAATCCGGCCGTGGGCGGGATTGCTAAGGGCCATCTGGTTCGCGAAATCGACGCGCTTGGCGGCATTATGGGCGAGTTGACCGACGCTGTCGGCATACAGTTCCGTCTGCTAAACACCAGTCGGGGACCGGCCGTATGGTCGCCGCGGGCGCAGTGTGACAAAAAGCAGTACCGCATCACCATGCGGCAGTGGTTGGAAAACGAACCCAATCTCCGGATTTTGCAAGCGGAAGTGGGCGAATTGCTCTTTGCAGCAGGACAAGAATCGGGACGACCGGCCAACTCGCCGCGTCGTAGGCGTACGCCTGAAGGATGGGCGCGATCTCCTGGCCGATGCCATCGTTGTGACAACCGGGACTTTCTTGAACGGCTTGGCGCATGTCGGTGAACAGAAGTACGCCTGTGGACGAAACGGCGAAGCGCCATCGAATACGCTAGGCGCACAACTGCGAACCCTTGGCCTCCAATGGACCCGTTTGAAGACAGGAACGCCTCCGCGGCTGGATGGGCGCACGATTGACTGGTCCCGTTTTGAGGAACAGCCGGGCGATCCCGTTCCGACGCCTTTTTCGTTCTTGACCAAGAAGATCGAGCGCGACCAGATTTGTTGTCACCTGGCGTATACAACCGAAGAGACGCAGCAGGTCATCCAACAAAGCATTGCCCGGTCTCCTCTCTACAGCGGCCAAATAGAGGGCATTGGACCTCGTTACTGTCCGTCGATTGAAGATAAGATCGTTAAATTTCCGGAAAAGCGCCGGCACCAAATTTTCCTCGAACCTGAAGGCCTGGACACGCACGAGATTTACGTGAACGGCATGTCAACCAGCATGCCGATTGACGTCCAGACCGCGATGGTGGCTTCAATTCCCGGCCTCGAAAACGCTGAGATGATCCGCCCGGGTTACGCGATTGAATACGACGCCATCGATCCCCGTGAGCTGAAGCATTCCCTTGAAGTCAAATCCATTTCCGGCTTGTTTTTGGCGGGACAAATAAACGGGACATCGGGCTACGAAGAGGCCGCATGTCAGGGATTGCTCGCCGGACTGAACGCCGCCGCAAAGGTAAAGTCTTGCCCTTCGCTCGAGGTAGGCCGCAGCGCCGGGTACATAGGCATCTTAATCGACGACCTCATCAGCAAGGGAGCTGACGAACCTTACCGGATGTTCACATCCCGTGCCGAATTCCGTCTGCAGTTACGCATTGACAATGCCGATGAGCGACTCACTCCCATGGGTCGGCGAGTAGGCCTTGTTTCCGACGATCGCTGGCGCAAATTTCTATCAAAGCAGCAGCAGAAGGCCGCCATAGTGGAACTTCTCGAGCGCACGCGCGCCAAGGCTATCCCGGAACTTCTGAGTCTCGACGCCGCTTCTGATAATCCCACGCTTACCGTCTGGCTTCGGCGGCCCGAAGCTCGCATTCAGGTTTTGGAGCCGTGGATTGCGAAACAAACCCAATCTGATTTACTTCACGACGTTTTGATGACCATCGAGACTGAGGCTAAATACGCAGGGTATCTATCCCAACAGGAGCGCCAGATTCAGCACCTGAAAGATTCCGAGGACCGCCAGATACCAGACTCCTTCGCCTATGACGGTATTCCCGGGCTGTCGAACGAGGTACGCCAGAAACTAAACCGAGTGAGGCCCGTGACCCTTGGTCAGGCGCAGAGGATTCCCGGCGTCACGCCGGCCGCTATCGCTGTTCTCGACGTCTATCTGAGCATGCGCCCCGAGTGTTTCACGTGAAACAGTCGATTCAAAGCCATTCTCAACGTTCCACGTGGAACATGTTAGGATCGTCGATTCACTGTGGCCCGAGTACTTTCCGTAGCTAATCAAAAAGGCGGCGTAGGCAAGACGACCACCGCGATCAATTTGGCCGCTGCACTTGCCGCTGCGGAGTTAAGAGTGCTCCTGATCGACTCCGATCCTCAGGGCAATTCCACAACAGGCGTGGGGATAGAAAAAAAAGACGAATGCCCCACGTTGTACAACGTTCTCCTGCGGGAAGCCGCCATTCGCGACGCCATTGTCCAAACGCTTTCTGAGGGCCTCTCTTTAGTGCCCTCGGATCAGAACCTAGTAGCAACCAACCTTGATCTAGTTGATGCCGAGCAGCGGGAATTACGCCTCCAATCGGCTGTGAACGATATTCGCGATGAATACGATTACGTAGTGATCGATTGCCCCCCAGCCCTCGATCTCCTCACGCTTAATGCATTGATCGCATCCGATGCGGTTCTTATTCCTATTCAGTGTGAGTTTTTCGCCCTCGAAGGGATTTCGCAGCTCATCGATACAATCGACCGAGTCAAGGAAGCTTTCAACCAAAATCTTCGAATTGAGGGTATCCTCCTTACGATGTACGATGACCGCACCAATTTGGCGCGCCAGGTGGAATCGGACCTACGAGAGTTTTTCGGCAAGGAAGTATTCAAAACGGTCGTTCCCCGTAGCATTCGCCTTGCTGAAGCGCCCAGCTTTGGTAAGAGTATCTTGGCTTATGATCCTCGCTCACGAGGTGCCGAGGCCTACATTCAACTCGCAAAGGAAATATTGGCCCATGAACAAAGAGGCAGATCGGAATCCGCGCAAAGCGCTCGGTAAGGGCTTGTCCGCGCTTCTGCCGTCGCGCAGTTCCGCCTCGACTACAACATCAGTTCAGCCCGCCCCAGCGCCGGTACCTGATCTGCCGGAACGTTTTGAAGCATTTCAGAGTCTGCCGCTCGCACACATTGTGCCAGGGGCTGAACAGCCGCGCTCCAACTTCGATCCCGCCAAGTTGAATGAGCTTGCAGATTCCATTCGCGCCAACGGCGTTATTCAACCGATTACTGTACGGCAGGACGGCCCCGGCCGATATCGGATCATCGCCGGCGAACGCCGCTGGCGCGCGGCACAAATTGCTGGTCACACTACCATTCCGGCTTTGATTCGCAGTGCGACCGAACACGAGCGGCTGGAATTGGCACTTATCGAAAACCTGCAGCGAGAAGACCTCAACCCGATCGAGATTGCAACGGCATTCCAGCGGTTAATCGAAGAACACAAGCTGAATCACGAGGATATTGCCCAACGCACCGGAAAGGACAGGTCCACAGTGACGAATTTCCTCCGTCTCCTCCGATCTTCGTCCTTTTGTTCGCTCAGCTCTGGCGAACGGATCTATCACCATGGGGCACGGTCGCGCGCTACTAAACCTGCCAACAGAGGAGGCGCAGGACGAACTTTGTCGCGCGATTACGGAGAGGCAGCTTTCTGTCCGGATGACCGAGACCCTAGTTAAGGACTTTCTGTCCGAGCCCAAAAAGGACCCAGCGCTCAAAGCTGCAGAGGAGCCGGTCGAGGATCCGAATGTCCGAGCTGCGCTGGCTGAAATGGAAGCTGCTCTGGGAACTAAGGTGCGATTGAACCTGAGATCGAATGGCGCGGGGCGCCTGGAGGTGGAGTTCTATTCGGCCGACGACCTTGATCGCATCTATTCCGTCATCGTGAAACAATGAGTTTTCTGGCCGCAGTCAGGCGGAGACCGGCGGATGCTGTCGATGAAACGTGGTGCAGCCTTGGAACGCGCGCGCAAAAGCAATGACGCGGTTTTCCGAGAACGGCGGCCCGACTACTTGCAATCCGACCGGCAGTCCGTTCACGAACCCGCAGGGAACGGTAATAGCGGGCAGCCCGCATAAGTTGCTCGCCTGTACCAGTCCCGCGGCCACGCCTTTCTGATCCGGGCGTTTTGGCGGAGTCTCATCGAAGGGTTGGTCGGCCCGATCCGGCGGGTCCAGTCGAGTGGGAGCCACGAGCAAATCAACATTCGCGAACCACTGCCTGAATGCCGCCTGAATTTGCGCCCGGACGCGCATCGCTTTCAGGTAATCGTTTGCCGAATATGTCAGCGATGCCTTCAACCCATCGATTTGGCTTTGATCGGCTAATTGCTCCACCTGACCGCTACGTATCAGTTGTTCGAAGCTCGACGCCGCTTCCGAATCGATAATCGTCCCGATAACGGGGCCATAGGGGAAATCCGGCAGCTTGGACTCGATCATGTGTGCGCCAAGCGATTTAATAATTGAGAGCGCATTCGTAAAGGCGGGCCGAAGGGTCTCATCCGGCCATTCCGTCCAATCAATCCCGGCATACGCAACGTTCAGATCACTCATTGGACGGTAATACTGCGGGCTGTAATAGAAGCTTTTACGTGCCGAACCGGGGTCCGCATCGTCTCCACCCGCAATGCGATGCAACACCAAGGCGCAGTCTTCCGCAGTGCGTGCAAGGACGCCGATCTTGTCGAGCGTCCAGGAGAGCGCCATGGCTCCATGGCGGCTCACAAGTCCGTACGTCGGCCGCAAGCCAGTGATTCCACAAAAGCACGCGGGCGTGAGAATAGATCCCGAAGTTTCTGATCCCAGCGCGAACGGAATCAGGCCAGCCGCGACTGCCGCACCCGATCCGCTGGAAGAACCGCCGGACCAATACTGCGTGTTCCAGGGATTGAGTCCCGGCCCTTGCAGCGAGGCCGAAGCCGAACTGTAGCCGCCGCCCCCGGCCAGCTCCACCATGGACAGTTTTGCGATGACGAGCGCGCGCTCGTCTTCCAACCGGCGAATGACGGTCGCGCTTTCTTCGAAAACTTGATCGGCATAGGGTTTCGCGCCCCACGTGGTAGGGAATTTGGCGACTGCGAGCAGGTCTTTTGCTCCATACGGAATGCCCTGCAGAGGTCCCCGCAATCGTTCGCGTTTGAATTCATCATCAATGTCTTTGGCCAAGCCCATGCGCATGCTTCATCAGCGAAAATGCGAGCGCGTTGTAGCGCGGTCCTAAGTTCTCCAAGCGTTTACCGAAGAACTTAACAAGTTCCGTGCAGGAAATTTCCCGATTCTTTAGTGCCGCATTGAGTTCGGGAATCGTCGCAAACGGCAGCTCCGATTCGTCGATCTTGGCTTTCGGCATTCGCGTCAGCTCGCTCGAAATGCGAAGGCCGGCTCTACATCCATCGGCACTTCTATTTTAGAGAGCTGGTCACTGACGGCGCGGACATCGGCGTATGCCTTCTGCAGCCGTTGTGCCGGAGTCGCTGGCGAGGATGGCGGCGCGGGGGCACCGCTCGGCGGGACTTTTTGCGTCACCTGCGCCGCAACCGGGAGGACAGTCATTGCGGCGCCGAAGCGCTTCGCCCACTCGCGGCGATTCAGTCGGGAAGCACCGATAAGCCGAGCGCTCATGCCTGAATTATAGGCAATGACTAGTGGGTTATGCTCGCGCAATATCTGTGCGAGTGAAGTCTTTGCCCGTGAAAAGCAGGGGCATCTCAGCCACCGATGCAATCGCGTAAGACATGCAGTCACCGAAGCTCAGACCGGCCGGATGTCGGCCTCGACCGAATTTCAAATATCCAGTCATGGCCGCGTCCAAGTGTTCCTCGTTGAAGGGCACAATTTCGCTCTGGAGACGATGCAGGAAACTAAGTACCAAGGCACGCGCATCCTTGCCGATTCGCGCACTTAGTACGATGGCAGCCTCCAAAATTGTCGGGACACCAACAACTATTATCGAAGCCGCCTCAATCTTGCTGATCAGTTCTTCATGGCCGGGCTCTCGTAAATGAATAGCAACGATCGCGGAACTATCCAGGACCATGTCTCAATAGCCCTTGGAACGATATCCCAAAATATGATCTTCTTCGTGATGGGTAAGAACTCGTCCGATTTCGTGGGTAGGCATAAGAGGCCACACATGCCGCTCCAGATAACCTCGCAGGCTTTTACGATGATCTTGGGTTCTGCCCGGGCTTGAAGCCGAACCAGACGTTCTCTTACTGCGCATTTAATGGCTTCTGTCTTGGTTTCATGAGCAAGCCTGGCCACCTCGCCGGCGAGCGTCTCCACCTCAAGGTTCTTAATATTTAGTGGCATGGCGTAATAACTTCCCTCTTACACCATTCTGGTGCCTATTGCCGGAACCAGCAGAACTCAATAATGCCTACGAATATAAGCGTGACGTCCTAAGCGAAAACACGCGCGCGAACAGGTCAAGGTGGACAAGAAGAAAAGCACGACCACGACCAGGCATCCTAAGCCGATGGCGCGTCCTGGCGACATACGTGTGCCGCCCACCATATTGTATGGCTGACCGCTCTGATTGTACGGGCCGCCGGCCGGATTGTAGGGACCCGCACTTGGATTGTAGGGCGGGTTCGGACCAGGTGGCGGCGCGGCGGACAGGGTGGTGCCACAGTTGGCACAAAATCGTGCACTCGGCGGATTGTCGAGACCGCAATTCGGACAAGTCATGGAATAGGCTTACTGTAGCTGATTTAGGATGTCCTCTGCACCTTTCTCAGCGCCTAATGCCCGGGTACGTTTCCGCGCTGCGGCTGCGTTCCCGCCGGGGGCACCGGCGCATTCGTGCGCTCAAACATCAAAAAGATGCAGATTGCGAGGATGACCAGAATCACTATGCCCGGCAACAATTTTCGGCGGAGCGATCTCCTGGCATTTTCGTAATCGGAAGGCTGATGGGTCATTCTGTTCGCGCGTTTTGCGGCCTTACTCACGCAAGAAACGTTTATAGAGCCCGTTGTTGTAAGTGCTCCAGGGCGAAAATCCGCGCTTCTCTACATATAACTGGTACGCGAAATCGATATTAGCCTTGCAATCGAGCAGGTCGCGAAGATTCAATCCAGGCCGTTTCAGATGAACGGTGTTGATTTGAAAATAACCCCAGTCGAGGGTGCCGTCCGTATTGTAGTGATAGATCTCGCATTTGCCTTGCGGGTTTTCGGCCCGCTGAATCGCAAGCGCAAGCCGGCACGCCGAGCCAAATTTCGTGCAGGCATACTGCTGGTAAGCCGTCAAAGAATGCCGCTGATCAACCTGCGCCTGGTACGCATCTTCCGTTTTCGTGCGTAGCGCGATTACTAGCGGCCACTGGAAGTGCAGCCGCAGCGGCGATTGCAGGCTCAAGGTGTAACGGGCGTGAACCTGCACGACGGCAAACACCGCAATCAGGCCAATTGTCAGAGCCGCGCCGCTCAACAAAGAGGCTGGCAGCCGAAGCGTAAGCCGCCTCGCGGGTCTTATTGCCACTTTGCGGACTCGCGGGCGTTTTCTCAGGGCGCGCGACGCCACCGCAGAAGGATTGCGAGCCATTCGGCATCAGTGTAGCGAGTCTTTTAGGATCTCGTCCGCTATTGCTACGAGAGAATCTTCCCGAAGTCGACAATGCCCTCTCAAAGAGCCGGCTGGCGGCGTTACCTGCTGCTCCGCTGCGCGTTCGATTTTCGTGCTCGAGCGGGAGCAGCGACCGGTGATGTTCTCTATGGGAGCATCGAAGGTATGGATGGTCATCATCTAAATCTGGCCCCGCCTTCCGCCATTGATGAACGTACCAGCCGTGCCGGATTACGCGCTGTCGCGAGCTTTGAGGCCGCCAAGGGCATCGCGGTTCTGGGTCTGGGCGTTGTTGTGCTGTTCATGCACGCGCACGCCGAAGATCTAGCGTCCAGTCTTCTGTTCCACTTGCATATCGACCCAGACCGGCGTATTGCGCAAACACTGATCAATGCCGCTGAGAAGCTTAGCGACGCCCGCCTTCTCACGATTTTGATTGCCGCGCTCAGTTACACCGCGGTGCGTTTCATCGAGGCATGGGGCCTTTGGAACCGTCGTGTTTGGGCCGAGTGGTTTGCGCTGCTCTCCGGCTGTCTCTATCTTCCGTGGGAGTGTCTGAAATTGGCGGAGCGCGTAGATTGGGAGCGCGCGGGTGTTCTGATCGTCAATATCGGGATTATTTTGTACATGCTTTACGTGCGCATCAACTCATGCCGGCCGCCACGGCAATGTGCAGGTGAAGAAGCTGTGGAGCAGGTCTGGAAAGTTTAGTTGCGAGGTGGCCCGTATGGTCGCTCGCATTCGCAGGCAGTTTCGAGCGTTATGGCGCGATTAGTTTTGTAAAGCGGTAGTACCCCCGTTACTTGCTGACTTGCTTCCCCCCGAGCGCAACATGATCTAAATGAACTCACGGTTGATTCTCATTTGTTCAGCGTATGTGGCCTGTGCAACCTTCATCAGAGCGGATTCGATACGCACCAGCGTGACTTGCACTGCGTTCGGCTTCGCGCCAGTAACAGGCACGAATGCGTGTTCCGGTGGGGGCAGTTGGACAGTTCGTATCTTGGCTACAGGCGGGGTATCGGCAACGCTCACATACAACGCATATTCCGTCAGCAGCACGATTGATCGGAGGGGGAGATGCGGGTTATGTGACGGTCGCCGTTTCCAGTCCGAGTCTACTGTCGCTTTCACAGCGGACGTCGCTGGCACAGTTCTGACGGCTGGGCCCCGCGAAGTGGATACGTGGCGCTCTCGCCGCTTTTCCCGCTTGGAGGCTATTTCTTCAGGATATAACTTCCAGGGAGCCATCTTCACCGCGATCGGCGGGGTACAAGGGACCTGTACGCCAGGCGGGGTAGCACCTTACGTAGTGCCCCAGTTTGACCGTTTCATCGGGTTTTCCGCCTGGCTCGGTGATAGTTCCCACGCCTTATCCTGGTGGTGACTCCGGCTACACCCTGCTCATTCCGACAACTTTAGGAGAGCCAATATCGTTCGATTTCAGCGCCACGTTCACAATTGTGGGTGATAATTCTGCAGATGGTCAAGGAGACGTTATTGTCAGCGAGTCTCCCCTATTCAGCTTTGTCGAAGCAGACGAGATGACACCTGTGGCGTTGACTGCTGTTCCGGAACCAGCGACCTGGCGATTGTTTGGTTGCTCTATAGTCCTGCTCGCGGCAACGTGGCGCCGACAGATACGGCGGCACAGATCACGATTTATTCCGATTAAACGGGCCTAGCATCCACTAATCCCCTCGCCCTCCTCCGCCGATCAGAGTACTAGCCTGGCAACCAAGCGGCCCTTCATCAAGAAGGCCGAGATCGCCAATACCCGAGCAAGCGCGCCAGGCATTTAGAACAGACCGCAAGCGGTCGGAGGTAGAAATGCATTCACGAACTGTGAGCGGCGCGGCTGCGCTGTTCATGTTGAGCTCTGTCTTATTCGCGGCTGAAAGCACGAAAGTTCCCCAGCCCGGTCAATTAGCCAGCACGAGCACGGCTCCGTTGCCAAGATCCGCTACCTCGTCGAGTTCTGAGGCCGTCGCACCCAGCACGACAATCGCAAATATTCAAGACCGGCACGACCGAATGATGGATCGTCTCTGGATTACGAGCATGGCGGCGGCGGTTGCCGCAACCAGTTTAGACGCGGCCAGTTCCTGGGGAAAAATGGAGAGCAATTCGTTCCTGGCCTCGAGCAACGGAACTTTCGGAGCAAAGGGCTTAGGGATCAAGGCGGGTCTTGCCGCCATGGTAATCGTCCCTCAGATTTGCCTTCGCAAACACAAGGAACTGCGAGCAGCTTTCATCATCGGGAACTTCGGCGAAGCAAGCATTTTCTCGGCTGCGGCCATACACAACCTAAATATTCGATCCGCAAGCGGAAACTAGATCAGGTCTAGACCGACCAGGTTCCGGATGATCGCTACTGTGCCCGCTTAACCAGAGTTGCCGTACCGGCCGTCAGCGCCGGTTGACGGCCAAACACGGTGGTTCGCCACTCAATCCGAATGACATTCGGATCAATGGAGCTAATCTTGAACGTCCCCCGTGTGCCGTTCGGGCCTTTCCAGAGAAATTTGTGGTCTTCGTTATCAGGTGAGAGAGCGAATTCTATATCGGGCGATATCGGTTTATCTGTCACCTGGTACCGGGCACGGTATTGCCCATGCAAACGGCCGTCGTCGCGAAACAGCTTCAAATCAATGTATTCGGGTGGGTAAAAGCCGGCCTTTTTTTTCTCCGGCGCGCTAGGCGCATACACCCATTCGCCCTCAAGCGAATCTGCAGGTGCGGGCGGCTTTGATAGCGGTCGAGTAGCTGACAGTCTTCGTCGCGGGCGCTGGTTCAGGAGGGGGCCGCAGTGGCGCAACGGGCAGCCCCGCGACAGGCAAGCCGGCCGTCTCCAGATGGGATGCGTTGGGAATCGATACACCCGGCGGCGGCGGCAGATCGACGTGCGATGGCGCTGCAGGCGTCTGGGCGATTTCAGTTTTTGGCAGCACCAGAGTTTTACGCGTGGGCGGATCGCGACGGATATCTAATGCCACTTTGGTCTGCGAAAGAGGCTCGTTCTTGACGGCTGGAACACTGGCCACCGTCCTGGATTCCACAGGAGCCTGAACAATCGCCGGAGGGTTAGTTCTAGCAGATCTGGCCGACGGCGTTTGCACCGGCTTATCCGGGGCCTTCACGTTACTTGCTTCCGGCCGCGCAATGGGTTGCGGCGGCGGAGCAACTTCGGCAGCAGATGCCGGCGCGTCACGACTGTCGGGTGGAATGTACGTTGGATTGTGATTACCGAAAGAACTACCCAGGTTGTCCGCCCAGAACCACACCACAACAACTGTAAGTACAATTGCGGCTGCCGTGCTGGCCACCCACCATGGCCACGACGGCCGTCTTCGCTGCTGCCTTGCTGCTGCCGGCCTGCCAGTCTGATAAAACGGAGCATCGCCGCGTAGTTGCTGGTCGTATTCCTGGCGGGTCTCAGGATTGAGAAGTACTTCGACAACCGAGTTCAACCGGCGCATTTGCACTTCGGCCAATTGCTTAAGGCCTTCATCGGTGTGCTGATCGGGATGAAGCAGTTTGGTCATCCGACGATGGGCCCGGCGGATTTCGTCCTCGCTGGCACTGGGGGTTAAGCCGAGCTCCTCGTAGTAGTTCATCGCCGATACTTCTGTTTGATCTTAAACCATGGATGTGACGCGGAACGGGCTGCCCACGTAGGCCCGTGGGGCTCACGATTTCGAACTTAGAAGTCCTTTTACAAGTCCTGGCCGATTCGCATTTTGAAGAACGATCGCCAGATGAAAATCATCGCGATGGCTAGAAATATCGCGGCCAAGACCCATGCAAGGGTTGACCCGTTCTCGCCGCCCGACAAGGAAACCGAAAGCTCCACGGCCAGCAATCCGAACAAAGTCGTGAATTTGATGATGGGGTTCATCGCCACCGAAGAAGTGTCTTTGAACGGATCGCCGACAGTGTCGCCGACCACAGTAGCGTCGTGTAGTTCCGTCCCTTTCAGCTTCAGTTCGGTTTCGACAATTTTCTTCGCGTTATCCCAGGCCCCGCCGGCATTCGCCATGAAGATAGCTTGGTAAAGGCCGAAGAGCGCAATCGAAATCAGGTATCCGATGAAATAGTACGGCTCGATGAAGGCAAAAGCTAACGTTACGAAGAACACCGCGAGGAAGATGTTGAACATGCCGCGCTGGGCATAACGTGTACAGATCTCGACAACCTTTTTGCTGTCCGAGACCGACGCCTTCGTCACACCTTCCAACTTAATGTTGGCTTTGATAAATTCGACAGCCCGATAAGCTCCCGTCGTAACCGCCTGTGTGGATGCGCCCGTAAACCAATAAATGATCGAGCCGCCCGCCACGAGCCCCAGCAGGAACGGCGGGTGAAGAATCGAGAGATTGGATATCAGCTCCGGCCGTAGCCCGTTCGTCAAAGCGACAATGATTGAAAAAATCATCGTTGTCGCGCCCACTACGGCGGTGCCGATTAATACCGGCTTGGCGGTCGCCTTGAACGTGTTGCCTGCGCCGTCGTTCTCTTCGAGATTCTGTTTAGCTCTTTCGAAATTGACTGCGTAACCGTAGGTGCGTTGGAGCTCCGCCTCGATTCCGGGGATCTGCTCGATGGTGGACAGCTCATAAACAGATTGAGCGTTATCGGTCACCGGGCCATACGAATCTACAGCAATCGTCACGGGGCCCATTCCAAGAAATCCGAAGGCCACCAAGCCGAAGGCAAACACGGCAGGGGCCATCATAATCGTTCCCAGCCCCTGAGTGCTGAAACCAAATGCAATCGCCATCAAGGCAAGAATGGCAGTGCCAAGCCAATACGCGCTCATATTGCCTGCCACAAATCCCGAAAGAATATTAAGCGAGGCCCCGCCCTCCCGGGAGGATGCAACTATCTCTCGCACGTGCCGCGATTCCGTTGACGTGAACACTTTTACCAGCTCCGGAATGATTGCACCCGCCAGCGTGCCGCAAGTGATTACGCACGAAAGCTTCCACCACAGCGTCGTGTCGCCACCGAGATCGGGAATCATCAGGTAAGAAACGATGTAAGTGCCAATGATCGAGACAATCGAGGTCAGCCAGACAAGCGACGTTAATGGCGCTTCGTAGTTCATCTCGTCGACATTCGCGTACTTGCTCTTTGCATAGGCCGCGTTGAGGAAGTAAGATACGCCGGATGAAATCACCATCATGACGCGCATGGCAAAAATCCAGACCAGAAGCTGCGCCTGCACTAACGGATTCTGTACGGCCAACACAATGAACGAAATCAGGGCGACGCCGGTCACGCCGTAGGTCTCGAATCCGTCCGCGCTGGGCCCAAC
Organism: Terriglobia bacterium; assembly: GCA_963846025.1. Classification (GTDB taxonomy): domain Bacteria; phylum Acidobacteriota; class Terriglobia; order Bryobacterales; family Bryobacteraceae; genus Bog-105. The sequence goes on from CAWJUG010000002.1 coordinate 84,900, forward strand.
GGAATCGCCCGCATTGTCGCCGGTGCAGTCCGCAATAACGCCAGGGTTGCGGGCATCGTCTTCTTTGATCTTGAAGACGATCTTCATCAAGTCGGCGCCGATATCGGCTATTTTTGTGAAAATACCGCCGGCCACGCGTAGCGCCGCCGCGCCCAGCGACTCGCCGATCGCAAATCCGATAAAGCACGGACCCGAATAGTCGTGCGGGACGAACAGCAGAATGAAGAGCATGATCACCAGCTCGATGCTCACCAGCAGCATCCCGATACTCATGCCAGCCTTCAGCGGAATTTCATAGCAGGGATATGGCTTGCCACGCAGGCTGGCAAACGCCGTGCGCGAGTTGGCAAACGTATTTACGCGGATGCCGAACCATGCGACCCCGGAACTGCCACAGATGCCGATAATGCTGAACAATAGGATGATCAGCACCTTGATGAAGGCAAAATGCTGCAGGTAACCGAAGTAAAAGATAATGATCACGCCGATAAAGACTTCGAGGATGACCAGGAACTTGATCTGCGTCACCAGATAGGTCTTGCACGTTTCGTAGATCAGCTCCGAAATTTCGAGCATCGAGGTGTGCACTGCCAGGTTCTTGAGCTGGTGATAGATAACTATGCCGAACACCAGCCCGAGCGCAACAATGACAAGGCTGTAGACCAGCAGGTCATGGCCGTTAACGATGCCGCCGAAAAATGTCGCTTGGCTGAGGTCGGGAATGATCAGATTCGCTTCGCCCGCCGTCTCGGTTGGACGGGCCTGCGCAAAGGCAGATAGCGGATTCGCGGCGAATAAGATGGCAGCCGCACAAAATGCAATCACAAAGCGAAACAAGCGCCGGAACGCAAACGCGGCACTAACGCCAGGCATATACAAAGAGCCTCCTTGGAGCTACTAACCTTGGGAATTTAACTGAGCGGTCTGGCGCCTTCAAGAGCCAGGACACAGAACGCGCGCCACTGTCAGCAGCGCAAAGGTCATTATCGTTCAATCTAGCATCAGGGCAGTAGCGGTACCAGAACACCTCGTCCGCTAGGTAAAGGTGGACTCGCTTAGGGAACCCGCAGGCACCGGCGCCGCTTGGCTAAACGCTGTGCGGCTAAGAATGCCAGCGCTGCGCCCAGCCCGCAAGCAATCCCGATCAGTACGCGATTCGGCTCAGGCTTTCGGACGTGTTCGGGCCGGATACCCAGGCCAATCACACGGCCGATGAGGCGCTGGAATCCTGGAATGCGCAATACAACTTTGAACTGCCAGGGGGGCGTAAGCGGGCCTGGATTATCGAATACCCGCGCCAACCCGTTGTGCGCTTGCTTCTGCAGAAGTTGAATAAACCGCACGGGAAGTTCACGCCGCCGCTGAACCAGAGGAAGTAAGGCATCTGTGGATTGGTGGTCACGTAGCGCCCGGCCGAGAATACGCACCGTTGCGATCGCGTCTTGTATTGCGTAGTTGATGCCCACGCCTCCCGCGGGCGACATCGCATGCGCTGCGTCGCCGATACACAGGAGTCCGGGCCGGCTCCAGCGCTGAAGGTGATTGATCTGAACGCTGAGCAGCTTAACTTGCTCCCAATCGCGCAAATCTGCCACGCGCTCACTCAAGAACGGCGCGACTCGCGCAATGGAATCGCGGAACTCCGGCAGGCCCTTGTCCTTTATCTGTTCAAAACTGTCCTTTCGGATAATCAAGCCTGCCTGAAAGTAGTCGCCGCGGTTAATCAGAATCAGCGCCTTCCCGTAGTTCACGCGACCCAGCAACTGTTCACCATCCTGCGGCTTCCGGCTGATGTGGAACCAGAGCACATCAATGGGCACTCCGGTATCGACAACCTGGAATCCGGCACAGCGCCGCATTGTTGAGTGTCGTCCGTCGCAGGCGACGACGAGGTTTGCCTTGATGCCGCTTACGCCCGCCGGAGTTTTCACCGTGACGCCGGACACGCGTCCGGCATCCCACATTAAATCCGTCCCTTCGTGCTCCATTTCGAGACGAAAGTTCGGAAGTTCCCGTGCCCGGCTGGCGAGAAAATCGAGAAAGTCCCATTGCGGCATAAGCGCGATGAAGCGGCAGCGCACCGGGAGATAACGAAAGTCGGCAGCCCTGAAATGAAAGTCGCCAAAGGAGCCGCCTGCGAACGCAATCGTCTGATGAGGCACTTTCAGCAGATCCTCGAGTAGTCCCAACTCCGAAAACACTTGCAGGGTTGAGGGATGAACGGTATCACCGCGAAAGTCGCGGAAGAAGTCGCGGTGCTTCTCCAGCACAGTTACCGGCACACCGGCTCGCGCCAGCAAATAGCCAAGCATTATTCCTGCCGGTCCACCACCGACGACACAACAAGTTGTCTGGTCCATTTGGTCCACTAAATCAGCCTTATCTTATGTTCCTGGCACTACGCCACCATCGACGGTCAGCACGGTCCCGCTGACAAAGGAAGCTGCATCCGACGCAAGCCACACATAAGCGTTCGCAATATCTTCCGGCTGCCCGAGCCGCCCGAGCGGTGTGTGGTCGCGCATCGTCTGCAAGATCTTTTCCGGCATCTGCCTGGTCATATCCGTCGCGATGTAACCAGGCGCAACAGCATTCACGCGAATCTTATATCGGCCCAACTCACGCGCCCAAACTTTGGTCATACCGATTACGCCTGCTTTGGCCGCTACGTAATTCGTCTGGCCGAAGTTGCCGTAGATACCGACCACACTCGATGCGTTCAAAATCACGCCTCCGCCCGCTTGAATCATGTGCGGTGTTACCGCGCGTGTGCAATGAAATACGCCTTTTAGATTGACCGATAAGAGGGAATCGAATTGCTCGTCGGTCATGACGCCTGTTACTGCGCCATCCTTATACTTCACCAGTTGGCCATCGCGCAGGATACCGGCATTGTTGACCAGCACATACGGCGCGCCCAGCCGCTCCACCACTTCTTTAGCGGCGGCCTCCACGGCGCCAGAATCTGTCACGCTAACTATCTGAAAAAGACCGTTGGTTTCGGCGTCGCCGTCTCTAAGATCCCAAGATGCGACCCGCGCGCCTTCAGCGGCAAACCGTGCTGCGGTAGCTTTGCCGATTCCGGCGGCAGCTCCGGTCACGATGACAACTTTGCCTTTGAGTCCGGTCTCGATCACGTCCTATATTGTCATTGGTAGACTGCGAAAAGCGGGGACGTAGCTCAGATGGATAGAGCAGCCGCCTCCTAAGCGGCAGGTCAGCAGTTCAAATCTGCTCGTCCCTACCAGCCCTCCTTTACGCGATGCCAACCACCCAGTTCACACGCCGGTCCCTGCTCTCCGCCGCTGCGCTAACGCCCACTATTGCAACCGCTCGTTATCAACAGCCGGAGATACGCGTGTTTGATGTTTTCAACTACGGCGCCGCCGGTGATGGCGCCACGCTTGACACTGCGGCGTTTCAGAAAGCCATCAACGCCGCGGCGGCTTCTGCCGGCACTGCGCAAGTCCTGGTGCGGGGTGGTCACAAGTATCTGCTCGGAACCATCGAACTGAAGAGCAACATCGATTTTCACCTCGCTGAGAAGGCTGAATTAGTGGCTAGCACGCATCGCGAGGATTACCGGGGACCCGCTCTTATCACGGCCAACGGGGCTCACCGCCTCACTATTTCAGGAACCGGCAGCATCGATGGACGAGCAAAGGAGTTCATGACCCGATATGACCAAGAAAATGAAATCTGGATTCCGCGTGAATGGAGGCCCAAGATATTCGTCCTTACCGGCTGCCGAGATTTGAACATCCGCGATATTACTTTCGGCCAGGCTCCCTCGTGGGGTCTTCACATGCTGGGTTGTGACGGCATTCTGGTTGAAAACCTAAAGATCCACAACCTTCTGAACGTCCCTAACTGCGACGGCATCGATCCCGATCATTGCCGCAACGTGCTTATTCGCAAATGTCACATCACGTGTGGTGATGACGCTATTGTCATCAAGAGCAGCCGCCAACCCAAGAACTACGGCCCATCGGAAAATATTATTGTTCGTGACTGCGTCATTGACACGCAGGATTCCGGTCTGAAGATCGGAAGTGAAACGGTCGGCGACATTCGCGAAGTACGTATGGAGAATTGCGAAATTCGCAACAGCTCACGCGGGCTCTGCATTCAGCTCCGCGATGAAGGCAACATTTCGACGGTTGAATTTCATAACATCAAGTTGACGTCGCGCTATTTTTCTGACCCTTGGTGGGGCCGTGGCGAAGCAATCTCGGTCACTGCCATTCCGCGCAGCGCCGGGGCGAAGATTGGCCGCATTCACGGCGTCCACATCAGTAACGTCACGGCAAAGGCCGAGAACAGCGTTCGCATTTCGGGGACCGCCGCCAGCCGCATTCGTGACGTCATTCTCGAGAACGTTTCTGTCACGCTCGACCGTTGGACTCATTACCCAGGTGGAGTTTTTGACGACCGCCCCACCTCGGCACAACGCGGTATCGAGGGCCATCGCACGCCGGGCTTTTTCATTGGCTACGCCGACGACGTCACGTTGAAAGACTGCAGCATCTCGTGGGGCAAGAATGTTCCTGAATATTTTTCCTACGCCCTTGAGGCTCGCAAGGTGACGCATCTAAACATTGAGCATCTAAAAGGGCATGCGGCGCATCCGGACCACCACAAAAATACCTCCATAAGCTAGTGGCAAGCGGACCGCTCTCCTCCTACAACGACATCGCCGGCATGTATCACAGGCTTTGGGCCGATTGGTACTTACCAGCGGCATTGCCTGCGCTTGAGCATCTATTTCTCTCCCAAATTCCACCAGGCGCCAAGGTGCTTGACCTCTGTTGCGGCTCCGGCCATGTAACAAAAGAACTTGTCTCGCGCGGATATGAAGTGACGGGAGTAGACGCTTCCGCTGGCCTCATAGAACTCGCGCGCCGGGAATTGCCAACCGCAGATTTCCAGGTTCAGGATGTGCGCAATCTGCGGTTTGAAAGCCAGTTTGACGGGATTCTTTCCACCTTCGATTCGCTGAATCATGTTCTTGATCTCCACGACCTGCACCGTGTCTTTGCAAGAGTAAACCGTGCGCTCTCCCCCGAGGGTCTGTTTCTTTTCGACATGAACCTCGAAGAGGCTTACTCGGCCGATCTGCATCAATGGGCCGTTACCGTCGATGAAACAAACGTCACGCTGGTACGCGGCGCTTACGATCGAAGGACACAGAAAGCGGCAACGGAACTCATCTGGTTTGAAAAAGATTCCATGAGAGGCGACCTGTGGCGGCAGCATCGCAGCGTAGTTGAGGAACGGTGCTATCCGCAATCCGACATTTTGCTGGGATTGCGCGACGCGGGATTCTCTCGTATCGAAACTGTTTCCGCGATTGATGCCGAAATGAACTCACAGCTTGGCTTCGGCCGCTACTTCTTCAGTGCCCGCCGCTAAGGATGCGGGAAGATTCGCACGTCCATGCCTTCCGCGGATCTAATCAAGCGATCCAGTTCATTTCCAAAGGCGCGCTCCAGCCAGCTCTCGCGACTTCTGTGGCCAACATAAATTTGCGTAATCCCTCGACGCCGTGCAAACCGCACTACGGCGTCTACGGGGTCTTCGGCGTCTAACTCCACAACTTCCGCGCCTTTTTGCCGTGCCAACTCAAGACCCTGTTGCAGCCGCTGCTTGTCTGCAGGCGTCCAGTCCGGCTTGTTCCCGTACGTCACAACCAGCTCGCCGTGAAATCGATCTCGGTTACGGGCGCCGGTTTCGATAATGCGCGTTATGTCAGTCCGTGGTGTAAGGCAAACCAGAATGCGCTCTTGCGTGCCCCATGTCTGTTCGATGCCGTGCCGCGCCAGATAGCGTTCCAATTGCTTGTCGACGACGTCTGCTGCAAGCAACAGCGCAATTTCGCGCAATTCGGAAAGCTGCAGCTGTGTCAAGGCCCGGACGCCCGAACCGTTCTCCGAAACTGTCATGCACGCAGCGGGCGGCGCGTCCACCACAACGATCTCGTCTGCAGTTTGAAGAAAGCTAAGCGGCACAACTTGCTCGACGTGTTTACCCGTGATGGCCTCCACCTCGGCTCGCTTCTCGGCGATGTGCTGCAGGTTGACCGAAGTGATGACCGAAATGCCCGCGTTCAGCAACTGCTCCACGTCCTGCCAGCGCTTTTCACGGGGGATACCCGGTGGATTATCGTATGCAAGGCCGTCCACCAAACATACTTTTGGCGCCCGCCCGAGAATCGCTCCGACATCCATGACAGCAATTCCATCGATTTGCCGCAATGGAATTACCTCCAGCGACGACATCGTCTGCGCGACCTCGCGCGAAAGCCGCGGCTGAATGGCGCCAACCACCACGTCTTGCCCACGTGCAAACCGTCGCCGCCCTTCGTCGAGCATGCGAAAACTCTTGCCAACTCCCGAGGCGTATCCAAGAAACACCTTGAGCCTTCCCCGCGCTTGGTGCTCCTCTTCGGATTCCAGTTGCTGCAGTAACTGCTCCGGTGTTCGTTTCCGGCTTGTTACTGTTCCCACACCTCTATTATCCTTTGATCTGCAAGTGTGGCAGACATTACCAAGCGCCTTGTTTACCACCGAACCACCACAGCAGTCCCACGGTTGCGGTATTTTGTTCGCGCTTCAAAACGCCTGACAGATTCGTGTAGAAGTATGGGCGGTTGGAGAAATCGCGCCGCCATTCACTCATTACCTCGAACCCTTCATCGATTCGATAGGCGAGGGTTAGCGTATTTTCCTTAAGCGCCTGTGCCGTGCCAGTGAATAGAGCGCCGCGGTCGGATAAATACTCGGCCCGCGCGCCTACAAACAACTTGGGCGTCAACTGATATTTCACATAAGCCGCGCCACCATCAGTGTGTGCCGGGGGCGAGGACGCATACAAGCGCTGGATAACATCGTCTGCCTCAAGCACAAACGTCCACTTCGGGGTTAATTGCCATGACAAATACGTGTCGATTATGTGCAGCTTTCCGCCCGGTGAATTCCTGATCGGTTCGAATGGCACTCCTTGCAACGTGGGCGCGTTCGCCGGTGCACCGCCCGCCGCGAAATACATCACGTCCGGATGCTCTTGGCCCAGATAATATTGAACATTCCAACTGACGTTCTTGTTCGGTGTGATGGCCAAACCAATAAACTCATCCTTGAAGCCATTGAAGGGCTCGCTCTGATTTGTTCCGTTCACCATCCAATAATTGACGGTGATCACATCATTCAACTTATAGCTGGCCCGCAAGCCGAGGTGGTAAAACGGCAGGAAGCTGAACCAGAACGAACGCGAATAGTTAATTTGATCTTTCGTGTAATTACCTTCATAACCTAGGGAACTCGCAAATTTGCCGAGATCAAGTGTTAGCCCCTTTCCGATGGGCGCAACATAGGTTCCGTAGGCCTGGAAGATATTGCGATAAATGTCCGGCCGCGGCTCGTTCGCCGGACTCCCTTGCAGTGTCTGGGTAGCTTGTCCGTACTGAAAATCCAAGCGCGCGCCAAATCGCTTGCCGTGGTCCGGGTCTGGAGCATTCTCAAGAATGATGCCCGCTTGATTGATGCTGAACGCGTTGCTTGAAACGTCATAGGCCCGCAGAAGATTTACACGCCCAATGGGTTGGTTGAAGTTATAGCCGTAATAGCCGTCAAGAAAGAGATTGATTGTCGTCCCGGGCGGCACGACATTAGCGGCTTGGGCGGAAACTGTTGCAGCCGGCGATTGCGGTGCGGCCGAGTTGCCGGGCTGTTGAACGGACGGGCCGGACGCAGCATCGCTTGTCGGGTTTGCTCCACCCGGCTGAGCCGACTCACTCGACACCGCTGCGGCCTGTTCCGGTGACTTCTTCTCGAGTTCGTCCACTCGCGCCTGCAGCTTCATCACAATCGCCTTTAGATCCGACACTTGCCTTTCCAGCGACTGCGCACTCAATGGAGAGTTACTGCTCGCCTGTGGCGTGTCCTGCGCGGGGCATTGGGAGGCAAAAAGACTAACCGCACCGGCGATTACAATTGCTGTGATCTGATGAGAATTGTGCGGGGCAATCGCGCCCGGGTTTTTGTACATAGGGTCCTACCGTTCATTAGGCATACGGGCCTAGGGTTCAGTAGAACCAGATTACGTCGGCCGCAGCGATAAATTGGTTACGCTTTGTGCCGTTGTTGAATGCCGGTGAGTCGAATGCATGGTCGTACCTGAGCTCGGGGCGAAATACAACTGTCGTGCCGATCCAGTGATTCCATGAGATAAGCGAAGACGAATATGCGGTTTTATAGCCAGTCCGCTGACCTTTCAGATCATCGAAATACTCAGTTCTGATAATCAGTGCGTTTTCTTTATTTATGTATTTGCTTAGATACCCTACGGTTGACCATTCCGGGGCGAAGCAAGTCAGCTCCACAGTGTTGTTGCAATAAGCACCATTTGAGTTAGTGACCAGCAGGGATGTTGTCGACGGATTACTGACGTTCGGTGTATCTTTCATGTACTCGTACCAAGTCTCCCACGCGGAATGCCATGTGGAATGCCCGAACCTGTGATACCAGGTTGTATAGTACGCCGACAGATTGTTGTAGTTATACCGTCCACCATTGATGGAGTTAGCACAGATATAAACATCGTCGCTTCCTTCGGACCACGTATAACCTACGCAAGCATTTCCTGTCAGTTGTGCATCGTGAGCCCAAGGAGCGGCCTCGCAGCCGCCGGACAGGCCGAACTGCGTAACCCAGTGGTTACTAAGCTTAATTGTGGCATTGATCCCGGTCTGTGTATAACAATCGTATGTGTACGTAAGAGAGTGACTATACGTGTAGTTATTGGGCGCAAGTTGTGCCTCGATGTCGGGAAGAGAGATGTACCTTCCGATCCGGACGTCCATTCCTTCGGCCACATGAGGAACATAAAGATCCACATAGGCCATGACGGGATCATACCCGTACTTGTTCCCGACGCTTCCATTCGATTTCGGATTGTTCAGCAACTGCTGGCTGAAGTAGCCTTCGGCGGTCGTGAAACGGTAATCCAATCCATACAGACTTGTCAGCCGGAAGCCCCAATCGAAATGATCAGTCTGAATAGTGTCTGGAACGCGCTCAAAATAGAGCGTAGCTTGGTCTAACTGGATGCCATTCGGGACTTCCGAGTACGCCGACGGCAGGTTACCATAAGGGCGCGCATGTGAAGTGCTCAGATTACCCCCGATATCCAACCAGCCGTAGATCTGGACATTTGCTTTTTTCCACCAATCGCCGTGTGGACCATTCTGCAGAGCCTGGGTCAACGGGTAGTCTGTTGCGTTCGGATAACCTATCCATGGCGTACCGCCAATCGGCCACACATTGAAAGGAAACGGCGGATTCGCGACCGGCGGCGGATAACCTCGGTACGGCGCCTCTGTGCTTGGGCCGGTACTTGTAACCGTCTGCGCGGACGATAACGCGGGATGCCAATCCTTCCAGTACGCTTCACCGAAGCGTTTCCAGAATCCAGGTGCATACTTTGTGCTTACGTTGTGCACGGATCCGTCTCCATCCCGAACCTGGGCAGTTATGGAACCCGCCGTAATGCTCACGGCCATCCAACAAAGCAGTGCCCTGACTGACACAGTATCCTCGCATCTAGAGCTATCGGCTAACTCTTAAAACGAGGTTATTCCGCGCCGCCTAATTAAGGCATAAATGGGTCACAAAGATTTCATAAAGATGTTGGCCATTTGCGGTCGAGCGCGAGATTTAGCTTCAGCACGTTCACGCGAGCTTCGCCGGCGAAGCCTAAATCGCGCAAATGCGTGTTCTCAGCAATCAGCTTCCGCACCGCCGCTAAGCTTATGTGCCTGGCGGTCGCCACCCGCGCAGCTTGCGCCGACGCGTTCGCCGGACTGATATCCGGATCCAATCCGCTGCCTGAGGTTGTCAAAGCATCGGCCGGAATAGGTCCTGTATAGTCAGGATTTTCTTTGTGAAAGACTGCGCTGGCATCTTTCATTCGATCGTACAGTTTCTGGCTGGCCGGTCCAAGATTCGATCCGGTAGACGCCGTCGCATCATAGTTCGCCGCCGACGGACGAGGATGAAAGTACTTGGGACGGCTGAAACTTTGCGCGAGCAGTTCAGACCCAATTACCTGCCCGTTCCGCACTACAAGGCTGCCATTCGCCTGGTACCGAAACAGCGCCTGACACAACCCGGTAACTACGCCCGGATAGATGAATCCGGTCAGCACAGTAAAAACAATCATCATCCGCAGTGCTGGAAAAAGTTGCTTGAGCATAGCCATCCTTTCTACGCCAAATGGAGCAGCGCGAGAAGCCGGTCGAGAATCCAAATACCCGGGAATGGCGCCACAATCCCGCCTACCCCATAGATCAATATGTTGCGGCGCAGCAACGCGGCGGCGCCGACCGGACGGTACTTCACGCCGCGCAATGCCAACGGAACCAGCGCAATAATAATCAGCGCATTAAAGATTACAGCCGAGAGCACCGCACTTTGTGGCGTGTGCAGCCCCATAATGTTAAGCCGGTTCAATGCCGGGTAAGTTGCCGCAAACATTGCCGGAATGATCGCGAAGTATTTTGCCACGTCGTTGGCAATGGAGAACGTAGTTAGCGCGCCGCGAGTTATCAACAGTTGCTTCCCGATTGCAACCACCTCAATTAACTTAGTCGGGTTACTATCCAGGTCCACCATGTTGCCCGCTTCTTTAGCTGCCATCGTGCCCGTATTCATCGCCAGGCCAACATCGGCCTGCGCCAGCGCCGGTGCATCGTTCGTGCCGTCGCCGGTCATGGCTACCAGGCGCCCTTCGGCCTGCTCGCGGCGTATATAAGCCAGCTTGTCGGCCGGCGTCGCTTGGGGAAGAAAGTCATCGACCCCAGCTTCGGCCGCAATCGCCGCAGCGGTGAGCGGATTATCGCCGGTGATCATTACGGAACGAATACCCATGGCTCGAAGTTGCCCGATTCGCTCCTTCATTCCGCCCTTGACAATGTCTTTCAAATGAATGATTCCAAGAGCGCGCGGTCCGTCGGCTACTGCAAGGGGCGTGCCGCCGCTGCGCGAAATGCGGTCGGACGTTTCTTCGTAGCTCTCCGGCAACATGCCGCCGAGTTCCTTTACGAAGTTCGCAATCGCGGAACTTGCCCCTTTTCGCAGCATGCGCCCGTCGATGTCCACGCCGCTCATGCGAGTATAGGCTGAGAACGGAATAAAGTGCGCCTCGTGTTCCGCCACTTCGCGCCCCCGCAAACCATACTTTTCCTTCGCCAGAACGACAACCGATCGCCCTTCGGGAGTCTCATCTGCCAGACTCGACAACTGCGAAGCATCAGCTAAGTCGGTTTCCGTGACGCCGCGAAAGGCAATAAACTCCACGGCTTCCCGATTGCCCAGCGTGATGGTGCCAGTTTTGTCAAGCAGCAGCGTATTCACGTCTCCCGATGCCTCTACGGCCTTTCCGCTCATAGCCAGCACGTTGTGCTGCATGACGCGGTCCATTCCCGCTATGCCGATCGCCGATAACAAGCCGCCAATAGTTGTCGGAATCAGGCACACCAGCAGTGAAACAAGTACCGCGATTGAAGGTTCACGCCCTGTTCCGGCTGAATGCACCGCATAACTGGCAAATGGTTGGAGCGTAGCTACCGCCAGCAAGAAAATCACCGTAAGCCCGGCGATCAGAATGTTGAGCGCAATCTCATTTGGGGTTTTCTGCCGCTCAGCTCCTTCCACCAGGGCGATCATTTTGTCCAGGAACGTTTCGCCCGGATTTGAGGTAATCCGAATCCGGATGTGATCAGAAAGAACGCGCGTTCCACCGGTGACAGCGCTGCGGTCGCCGCCGGATTCCCGAATCACCGGCGCGCTTTCGCCCGTGATCACCGATTCGTCTACGCTCGCGATCCCTTCGATCACTTCGCCATCGCCCGGAATCAGATCGCCCGCCTCAGCCAGGACGATATCCCCGGCGCGCAGCTTTGAAGCCGGCACTTGCTCGATCTTCTCTTTGCCGCAGAGGCGTTTCGCAATGGAATCGCTCTTCGTCTTGCGCAGCGTATCGGCCTGCGCTTTGCCGCGCGCCTCGGCCATTGCTTCAGCGAAGTTCGCGAACAAAACCGTGAACCATAGCCACAACGAAATCTGCGTTTCAAAACCGATGGCCCGCGCTCCCAAAAACAGATCGCGCACCAGAAGCACGGTAACCAGAGCTGCTCCGGTCTCTACGACGAAGATGACCGGGTTCTTCATCAACGTCACCGGATTGAGCTTACGGAAGGAATCCTTAACCGCCCGCCACACGATCTCGGGATGGAATGACGGTCGCGAACGCGTCAGCTTAGGCGGCAGCAGCGAAGCCGGATCGGAAGCCGGCGAGGCAACGGGCGTGTCGATAGAAGTTGCCATTATCAACCCCACAGACGCAGCAGCAGAAAGGAATACAGCTTCCCCTCGTGCATCAGTAAATGCTCCACAATCGGCCCCAGCGCGAGCGCCGGAAAGAAGGTCAAAGCTCCGACCAGGATGATGGTACCCACTAGCAAAGTGACAAACAGCGGGCCATGTGTGGGGAATGTCCCCGCTGTAACAGCGATCTTTCTCTTGCGCGCCAGACTGCCCGCAGCCGCCAATAGCGGAAGCAGGAAAAAGAAGCGGCCAATCAACATCGCGAGCGATAGCGTCAGGTTGTAGTAGGGCGTGTTCGGATTGATGCCCCCAAACGCGCTGCCGTTATTGCCCGTCGCGCTGCTATACGCGTACAAGTTTTCACTGAATCCGTGGGGCCCTCCATTATTGAGATTGGCCGTCGCAGGCCCGGGCGGGTTCCAGTAGCTATGCGCCACGGGCTGCCCTTTGGCATCTTTCCCCGGTGCAGCAAATTGCACGACGGAGGCGATAGCCGCAAAGACAAGGATGCTGAAGGCCGTGGATAAAAGCGCCAGCATGGCCATCTTTACCTCCTTTTGTTCAATCTTTTTGCCAACGTATTCAGGCGTGCGCCCTACCATCAAACCGGCTATGAAGACCGCCAGAATGGCATAGAGCAGTATTCCGTATAAGCCAGACCCGACGCCGCCGAATATCACTTCGCCCGTTTGAATGTTGAATAGTGGAACCAATCCCCCGATGGGCGTGAAGCTATCGTGCATGGAATTCACCGCTCCGCAGCTTGCGTCAGTGGTCACCGTCGCAAAAAGTGCGGAGGCGGCAATGCCAAATCGCGTCTCTTTGCCCTCCATGTTGCCACCTGTTTGGGCCGCTGTCGCGTGCGTCTCAACACCAAATTTGGTGAAATTCGGATTCCCGCTCTGCTCAGCCGCGTAGCAGACAAAGGCTCCCGCAAGAAACAGAACCGCGCAAGCCGAAAAAATAGCCCAGCCCTGTTTGCGATCTCCCACCATTACGCCGAACGTATAGGTCAGCCCCGCGGGAATGACGAAGATGAGAATCATCTGCAGCAGATTTGTGAACGGAGTTGGGTTTTCGAAAGGATGAGCGGAATTCGCATTGAAAAATCCGCCTCCGTTCGTACCGAGCATCTTGATCGCTTCCTGCGATGCAACCGGCCCCTCAGCAATCACCTGCTTACCGCCTTCGAGCGTCTTCGCAATCGTATAAGGATGGAGATTCTGAATCACACCCTGAGAGCAGAAGATAAGCGCTACAACGACTGACAGCGGCAGAAGAACGTAAAGAGTGACGCGTGTCAGATCTACCCAAAAATTCCCGATGCTGTTTGCCTGCTGTCGCGCAAAGCCGCGGACTATGGCAATCGCGATCGCAATACCAGCGGCAGCCGAAGCAAAATTCTGCACCGTTAGGGCGCACATCTGGACGAAGTAACTCAAACTGGATTCGCCTGAGTACGCCTGCCAGTTTGTATTCGTCGGAAAACTCACGGCGGTGTTGAAGGCCAGGTCCGGAGGAAGCAGCGCACCAGTAAATCCTTGTGGATTCAGAGGGAGAAAGCCTTGCAGCCGCTGAATGACGTATACAAACAGAAAACTGAAGATGCTGAAGGCCAGCAACGAAGCCGCGTACTGAGTCCAGCGCTGTTCCAACGTCTCCTTTACCCCCGTTAGGCGGTAAACAAAAATCTCCAAAGGCCGCAGCGCCGGATGCAGAAACGTTCGCTTGCCTTCCATCAAACGGGCCAGCCAAAGGCCCACCGGCTTTGTCAGCGCAAGAATGATCAGGAAGTAAACAACGATTTGCAACACGCCGTTTTGTGTCACGTTCGCCCCTCGACTAAAACTTTTCCGGATTGAGCAGCGCTGCAATCAGGTAAATGAAGAGAAATAACGCCGCCAATCCGGCGATGACGTAATCCATGAAATCCCTTCTCTGTCAGAGGCGATCGCACGCCTTGACAAAAAACCAACAGAGTATGAAAAAAGTCAGGGCGATTAGTACGTACAGCAAATCAGGCATAGCGACTAATTAGACCAGCAGGACCCAAAATGAGCCACAACGATTCGTTCCTTACATATCGAGGTTAATCGTCACCGCGTAAATAAGGCATAAGGAGGGAACCCACGGCCCAGCAAATTTGCGTAAAATGCAGAAGAGGTGAGGAAATGATTCTGCTCCGGTCATTGCTCTGCGCGGCCATTGCGGGTGGCATCGCATTCGCGGCCGGCCAGCACTCCAGTACCGCTGACCCTGCAACGCAGCTTTTCCAGCCGGCAGCAACCCCAAGTACGCTGCCCCCCGCGATGGCTTCCGCGATTGATCGCTTGGCAAAACCGGGGGTTTCGAACCCGCCCCCGCCTGGGCCTGTGCGGCAGTGGTTCTCGCTGCCGGCGCCGGGCATCAAGGTCGCTCAGGCTCCGAACGCGGTACAGGCGTGTTCGATTCCACTCGCCGAATCGACTGTGCCGATCAGCCCGAAATTTTTTATCCGAGACGCGCCACAGCCTAAGAATTCAAAGGACGCGATGCCCATTATTAAGGCGCCTGTTTGCGGTTCGGGCAACGCACGGTAAGGGCCAAAGCGGGCATCAGCTGAGTTCACACGCTGTGTTATCCTGCGTGTGTCCGACGTTATCCGCAAAGGGGACGTAGTTCAGTTGGTTAGAACGCCGGCCTGTCACGTCGGAGGTCGCGGGTTCGAGCCCCGTCGTCCCCGCCATTCCTTCCTTAGCCACCTACACGCGCTACGCTACCTAGCTCCTTCTTAAATTCGAGGTTTTTGCTCTCTCCGGTCGCGCCTTACGACGTTTGGCTTTCGGTATCTTCCCGATCCGCGCGTCTCCAGCCAAAATCAACTCGCATGCACGCACCGCGGCCTGCTCGAAATCAGGGGCATCTGACGGTAGCACCTGCCAACCTGTCACATCTTTCCCAAGCAGTTGAACCGAGCGCATGGTGGGAAACTCGCGCCGCAGGCTTTCATGATGCTCCCGTGTGGTAGCGAGCCAGACGCCGTTATCAGCCGACGCCCCGCTTTTATCACGCAAGATTAGAACAATCTTCTCCCCCACATAAACGGCCAGACAGCCAAACATGGGGTGGGTTCGAGGCGAAAGCGCAGCAATCGCCTCCAGCACGAATTCGTGCGGAACAATTTTACGTGGCTTTACAAGATCCTGTCGCGGCAGCAGTATTACATCGCGACGTCGCTTCGCCATAAATGATGATACCCGGCTTCCGGATCTTGAATGCAATCAACAAAGCTGCCATCAGCCCCAGCGAGAAAAAACCAACTGTTGATGGTTCCGGTACGGCGGAAGAAGTAAACGAAACATTATCGATGGCGAAGTCCCAACCCACTGTGGCCGTAGTCGCGATGGTAATTTGCGTCACGCCTGAATCGGTCAAGGAGAGTGTTTGGTTACTGTTAGCACTAGCGGTCAGGCCGAAAGAATTGCCTAAGTTATCTGCCAGCGTGTAGGTATCGGGCGTTTCATTCGTCACCATAAGACTGACGTTATTAACCGCCTGAGAGAAGGTGATGACCAGAGGATCTGTGTATCCAGCAACTCCGCCTACGGTCGCGTAGACCGCAGTCGCGTCGACGCTGGCTGCTTCGTTCTTCAGCAACTTGCCGCCGGTGAACGTGGCTATGCCAATGACGAGCGGCGAATTCAGAGTGCCGTTGAAAGCACTTGGCGCTGACGCCCCTTGCGCCTCAAAGTCGATCGTGGTGGCATTGGTGGCAGCCACGGTCGATAGAACTGCTATTGCAAGCCGTACCATCAGGGAACGAGTCATGTTTATCCTAGGAAGCCTATAGTTTTTGAACCAAAGTTGGGGAAATTGGGGAAGACCTTTACCAGGTCTGTATTCTGAATTCCGAACCACTGGCATAGGGTAGCGCCGTATTGATCGATCGCCAGGGTAGGAATCCAGCGTCCACGCGTATCGGTGTCGTTGGGGCCGCCCAAGACAAATTGCGGAAACTGTCCGTAGATGTCGCCGCCCTTTACCGCGCCGCCCATAACAAGATGATGGCTGCCCCATGCATGGTCGCTTCCGTCGCCCGTGGTGGGCTGGAAGGTGCGGCTGAAGTCAGATTCCGTAAAGGTCGTGACGTTATTCTCGACTCCCAACTCAGCTAGTGCGTTGCTGAATGCGGCGAGAGCCTGGCTTAGCTGGGGATACAGGGTCCGATGCGTTTCCAATTCCACGGTGTGCGTATCGAAGCCGCCGAGAGAAGCGAAGAAGATTTGCCGGCTCATTCCCAGTCCGTCGCGAACCTGAATGATCTGGGCGACTTGCTGGAGTTGCGAACCGAGGCCGGTCTTCGGAAAGGTGGTCTTCAGCGGGGTGGACTTTGAGAGCGCGGCATCCAAGGCTTTCGCGTCGCTAAGGCTATCCGACAGAACCGCATTCGACGCCTGAACGAGCTGGAGACCTGTTTCGAGAGTTAACAAGTTCTCGAGCGCGCTCAGGCGCGCGTTGGATGCGGTGGTTCCGTTGAACCCTTTCAAGTCAAGCGATTGACCGGGAGAGAGCGCAACGGGTTGAGTGGATGCGCCGGCGCCCATGAGGCTGTTGCCGGCAACCGACAGAAATGTAGGGAAGTTCGAGGAATTCTGTGAAGAGATGAGATCCGCGGCGCGACCAGCCCAGCCGGTGGGGCTGTGGCCGGAGGCAACTGAGGTCTGCCATTGCAGTTGCTGATCAGAGTGTGAAAAAAGATTCAAGGGCAGCGATTGCTGTGCCTGGTACTCCGCTCGGGTGGTGGGCTGAACCAGGCTTCCCACATTCGCGACCACCGCGAGTTCTTTGTTAGAGAACATGGAAGCAAGCTCCGGGAGGTCGTAATGGAAAGCATATGGCGCGTTGTTACCCGCCGCGTAAACTGTGGGGGTCAACTCACTGGCATTTAGTGCCAGGCTGCCACGGATGGAGCTGTAAGCCTTGAAATTGGTGTCGTCTACCGGTATGACCATGTTGTTTGAGTCGTTTCCGCCGAATAGAAACACGCAGACGAGCGCCCGGTAATCGGATGAACCAGATTGGGCCAAAGCAGGCAGTAACCCAAACGGGCGAAGTGCGAGAGATGCAACAGAAGCGGCACTTAACTTGACAAATCCACGTCTTGATACCATTTGAAACCTTTCTTTTCCACTTACTAATGAATGATCTGGTACTCGCCTGAGCTCAGAGCTATGTACAGCGCCGCTTTCGCTTTATCACTCGCGAGAGTAAGCGGCACAAGCGCCTGCGTGATTGCATTCTGCACGTTCCCTGACATGTCGTTGTGGAAGAATACAGAATTAATAAGGCCGATCAGCTTCGCGTTATTCGTTGCCGCCGCCGTGAAAGCGCTAATGTCAAACTTGGTTCCGGCGTCTAACTGACCGCCGTAAATGGCGCTGTTCACTGTGTCTGCACGATTAGAAGCTGTCTGGGTGGAGTATATCTGGAACTCCGGTCCAACTAATCCAACCGTAGTGCGGTAAGACGGCGAGAAGTAGCTGAAAACGCTGGGAGCATAAAACAATTGCTGCCCCAGATTAGTCGCAGTGTTCGCCGCAGCGCTGGTGCTCGAAACGGAGCCATTCAGCCCGCGCAGGAGGTTAAGTACAAAGAGAACCGGCTCCCGCATGTGGCCGAATGCGGCGTCGCCCGTATCCGACACATCGGCGGCACGCGCCTCGGTATCCGTCAGAATGGCGTGCACGACGGCCTTAAGATCACCTCGTACACCGGAGCCATTATCGTCAAAGACTGCGGAAACGCGCTGAACATAGGCCGCACTCGGATTACTGGTGACCAGGTGTTCGATAAGCTGCTTGCAGACGAATGGCGGCAGAGTGGACTGCGTGAAGATGATATGAAGGGCATCGGCCAGATCCGTTTCGGCACTTTGACCGGCGGATAGCTTAGTGCCAAGAATAGTTTTGGCGGTCAGGTCATGATTGGCCTCAACGGGCACCATCGGAGGTATGAAGTAGGTTCGATTATGACCGGCGGTTACAAACCCAGGCATCGGTCCGTAGGTCCAGCCAGTGAACGCAGCGGATAACGCGGTCACGTCAGACTGCGTATAAGTAGGAATCGTGTTGCCCGAGCCATCGAGGACGGGCGTGCCATCACTGTTCAGCTTGGCCAAACCTAAAGTGAACAACTGCATTGCTTCGCGCCCGTAGTTCTCGTTAGGAGATGTGCCCTTCGTAACATTGGCCTTGTCATTGTTGGCCATATTTAGGAAATTGCCCATTCCGGCGTTCAGACTGACATCCTTCATCAACTGTTCGTAGTTACCGAAACGCGTCGTTTTGGAAAATCCGGAGCAAGGGAGGAAATGCGGCAGCGTCGTTGACCCCCAACTCAGAGATCACCCAAATCTCACTGAGCGCAAACGCCACCCGTTGGCGTAGTTGGTCCGGGTTGTTGAGCGCATTCTGGAAGAATAAGACCTGCACCGGTGCAAGGTTAGTGTTCGAATTTCCCAGCGCATTGTACTGGGGCTGGTCGGGGTAAGTGGATGCAGGAGCGCCGATTTGGGACGAAAACCAGGCCTCTAAGCCCTGCGATTCTAGAATCTGGTCGGGAGTTTGGGTAGGCCCCCAGGTAGCCTGTTCGAGAACGCGATTAGCCGCCCGGTGCGAGAGTCCGGATTGAGCCTGGCACACGCCTACGGCCGTCGCTAGGCAAACCATAGCGAGAAGAATAGAAGGTCGCATAGTCCTTGTAAGCAATAACTGATAAATTTTCAAATTGTTTACTTCGTTTGGATTAATTTTGACGGTTTTTGGCGGGCGCGGTCCAAGGCTCTTCAGCGCTTGTGGTGATTCACCATATACGCCGCGAGATCCTCATATTGATCTGTCGCGAGCAGGTTTACGCCCGCGTCAAGCGCGGCTTGCCAACGCTTTTGCGCGGCTTCCAGACTGCCGAAATTGTAGCTTTCGAACCAACCGTTTTGCTTTCCCAATTGCGGAGTGAACCCGTCGAGCGTATAGAAGCGAATCCAATATCCGAGATTGTGGGCATGATCAACCAGCGATTGCAAACGAGCCATCTTCGTAGCGCTCCACGCGCCGGCATTTGGCTGCCCGCCTTCTTCCACTTCGTACCAGGAGTTGTTCCACCAGCGGCGATACGTGGTTGGCTTTTCGGTGAGCAACTGGTCCGCAGGCAGCGTTGCGGCCAAATGATTCCACTCCGTTTTGTTCTGCGTCGGCGGGATGTGCGTGTGGGCCGAGCCGAACAGACGCAGCCGGGAACCAACGGGGACAGCGTCAAAGAACACCTTTTCCTGGGCGTCCGGTTCTTCGGTTAGAACCAAAATGGGCTTACGGTCGAACTTTGTCAGCTCCTGAGCATTCGCCGATTTTGCAGCAGTGGTAATCCACGGTTCATACTCGCCCAGGAGTTCCCAAACTGCATGCAAAAGTGGCGCTTGGTTGTCTTTGAAATCGAAATGTAGAACAATGATGGGCCACTTCGATGAGTCTCCATGGGCCAGCTCTTTTTCGACAATAGACCGAACTCGCTCAAAGAAATACTGGCGCTCCTCGGGATCAGAGGCGGTGGTTTTTGCGGAATGCCCAACCACTACGCGGCCTTTACCTGTCGCGGGATCGACAAACCACCCCAAATCCTGCTCGATGGCGACTGGGAAGCCGGTGCTGAGCGCGCGATCAACGCGATCCATCCACTGCCCGTCATAGGGATAACAGTTGTGTGCATCCGGTACCGGGCGGTTGCCGTTCAGATACTTCAGATCGGCGCCTTGGGCGATTGCGGAAGCGCACACAAAGAAAATAAGCACCAACAGTCTAGAACGTTTCACCGTTTCCCCAGTATGATTTATCGCCAACTGATCCGTTCGAAGATACTTCGAAGCCGTTTGCCCTTTTCTGGGTTAATCATCTCGACGAATGCTACGCGCCCTTCGAGATGTGCGTAATGGTTTGCATGATTCCCGCGGTTCTGGGTTTCGGGGCCGAAACGCACGCAGTTCGTGAGGATGGCTTTGAGGCGATCAAAATCGGCACGAATGACGTTGATGCGCTGATTGGCGACCAAGCCAACCAAATGTTGCCGCACGCCCTGGCGCATGATTCGCGTTTTGCGATGGTGAACGGAAAAGCCCTCTTCGACCGCAATGGCCGCAGCGTAGATGGAGAATCGCTCCACTCCACCCAGAAACGTTTTGTTACCTGAGAAGGCGAGATCATCAGCATAGCGGGTGTACTGCGCTCCAAGCAATCTTGCGAATCCAGCCAAGCGGCAATCCATACGGTAAGCGCAAATATTCGCGAGCAGCGGGGAAGTAGGTGCTCCTTGCGGCAGGTGACGCCGGGCATATAGCGCTTGGGTTTCCCAGAGATCACTTGCATTCGCGTCGCCGGCAGAACGACGCCACAGGCGCACGGGCGCGGCGTTCGTGCAAATGCCGGCGAGAAGGTCAGCCACCGATTCGGGATAGCCGGCGGTTCGAAACAAAGCCTGAATACGCGCGCTCCCAATCGATGGGAAGAATTCGCGCAGATCCATGCGCAGTACGACATCACGGGCAGTATGCGGAGCAATGAAGGTTCGGATAGATCGTCCTTTCACGAATCCATGGACCTCGGGATGGGCTGGGATCTTTTCTAAAATCCCAGTGAGAATCCGGCGCTGCAGATGCTTCAAACGCGGTTTCGGCGCTTCTATGAGACGAATGCTCCCCCGGCCTTTCGCCAACACGCGGTAGTGGTAATGCTGCAGGCGCTCCCGATCCGTCTTGTGTGCGAGTCCTTTCAGATCGGCGAACCAGTCCAGTTCCGCCGGTTGGAGTTCCAGCCACGCGGCGAGATCACCGGCTGTAGTAATTGCCGGAATATCCCAAATCTGAGCCGCCTCAACAGGCTGCATGAGTTGCGGATCTGTCAGCCAATGCTCGACGGAAAGTTCATCAACGTACTTTTTTGAGGCGTGGCGGAAACCGCGGTCGCGAACGAGAAAAAGGACTACATCGCGGTGGCGAGGGCGAGTTCCGCTGGGAAGGTTGGCAACATACCGCTTCGCTAACCGAGGGAGCCAGGGCCAAGATCTGCCGAGAACGCGCTCAGCACGAGCAACAATCTCGTCAACGGTAGCGTCGCCGCCAAGAAAAGCTCTTGCGAGTGTTCTGAGGAGGGACGGATTGCGCATTGCCATCGCGGTGGAATACCCCAACGAGTCTGACCTTGCGTGAGCTGGTCTGCGTGGAGCGCAGTGTTCGCTCACGCGACGAATTGCCAGTTATTCACGATGCCCTGGGGTAGCCCCAGAGAGGCCAAAATCGAACTGGGAAGCCCGATTAAGCCAAGCTTGGAGCGTCCCACCGCCAGAGCATCATAGCAGTCCCGTATGGGCGCGATTGCCGTGCAGTAATCTGGGTGCTTTAAGCATTTTGTGCGCTTTCGCCGTTTTTCTGCTACTCTTAAGTAGTCTTCTGCCCGCACTCGTCCTTTGCTCGCGAAATTTTTCCGCGTAGCGAATCTGTTCGGCTCGGTTCTTTGAGCCTCCGTTAGTTCATTGAAGGACGTTTCTGCCGGTACTCGGCAAGTACATCCTTATATGAACCAATTTTCTGAACTCACCTTAGACCCTCGTCTGCACCAAAATTTGGCGCGCAACTGCTATGTTGTGCCCACTCCAGTGCAGGCGCAATCCATTCCGATCGCGCTCACTGGAGCCGATCTCGCCGCAACAGCGCAAACAGGTACCGGAAAAACGCTCGCGTTTCTGATTCCGATAGTGCAAAGACTAGTAAAGGAAACCGACGCCAAGCCAACTAGTCCCGCGATTCAGGCACTGATCCTGGCGCCGACCCGCGAATTAGCCCTCCAGATCGCTGATAGCTTCGCCGGTATCGCTGCCGGCACAGGACTCCGCTGTGCCGTTGTTGTGGGCGGACTCAGCGAGCAGACTCAGTTGAACGCGTTGCGGCGCGGTGTACAGGTTGTGATAGCCACGCCGGGCCGTTTGGAAGACTTCCTGAGCCGCAAATTGATTAAACTCGGCGCCGTGTCGACTCTGGTCTTGGATGAGGCGGATCGGATGCTCGACATGGGCTTCCTTCCGGCGATCGAGAAGATTCTAGGCGTACTGCCATCCTCGCGCCAAAGTTTATTCTTCTCGGCCACGATGGACAAAAGCATCGAACATTTGATTCAGCGGCATTCCCGCAACGCCACGCGTGTAGCAACCGGCGGAGGCGTCGCGAAAACTCCAGATCAGGTTGATCTGCATGTCTACGAAATTGAAAGCGACATGCGCGTGGGATTGCTTCGTCATTTGTTAACGCAGGAAGACGGATCGTTCCTGGTGTTCGCACGAACAAAACACGGTACCGACCGTCTGGCGAAACGCCTTTCTGCGAGCGGTGTGCGCGCCGTCGCTATGCATGGCGACCGGACGCAGAACCAGCGTAACCAGGCGCTAGCCGGGTTTCGTGACGGCCGCTATCGCGTGCTGGTAGCCACCGATGTGGCGGCTCGAGGCATTCATGTAGACAGCGTGGGGCACGTTGTGAATTTCGATCTTCCGCAAGCTTCGGATGATTTTGTTCATCGCGTGGGCCGGACTGGCCGCGCGGGACAGCGCGGATCGGCGTCAACGTTTATGTCGAAATCGGAACGCGGCGAGATTCATCGGATTGAACGAGACTGTAAAGTGCGGATGGAACGCCGCCCAATTTCGCCGGACCTTTTAACCGAGATTGTGGAAGCCTCGCGCCCGGAACAAAGCACGATTTCCGCCCCCGTAAGAGCATGGCAACCGAAAAGCGTAGCGCGCAAACATGTGTCCCGCCACGCGAATCATCCGAAGCATTCCCGCTCCGATAACCGAAAGAAATTTTCGAGAGGCTAAGCGTTATTTCTCGCGGCTCACTTGCGAAATTTGCAGGTGCGAATATCTGATTTCGGTAACCCCAGACATCGACCGGAACCCAATATAGCCAGCGCCTAACGGGTGCGGGTCGGTCCATGTCACATTTGATTGGCCGTTGATCTTCACCTCAATGTGTCCACCGGTTTTCATCACTTCAATATGATAAGTTTTGTTCGCCGGGCCGGTGGTGCCGCTTGGAGCCTCGGCCACTAACGCGAAGCCTGGGTTCTTACGCATGCGGTTTGTGGCGCCTTCGGTTTCGCTGTTGCGGCTCCAATAAGAATCAGAATAGTTTTCGATTTCCCCGCTGTGGTAACTCTTGTAGTCCGCGCGCCGCGGCGGCAGCGAAACGTCGAACAGATCCTTCCCATTGAGGCCGTTTGCACAGAAAAACAGAATTGTCAGTCCATTTGTCGAGCCATCCGTGTTCATATCAAAGCTGAGCGCGAAGTCCGGAGGCAGTTTGTGACGGTTCCAAACCACCATGTGCGAGGGCTGTTTGTCCTTTATCGGCTTCGGATTGCCCGTCGCATCAAACGGCCACGGTGCGACGTGCAGGGCCCCGTTGCGAATCTCAACACCACCCCAGCCCTCGGCGACCCATTCGGCATCGGAGTCGGGTATTGCTTTGCGACGCCACACGCCGTGAGCACCCTGGGTGATTAGATCTTCCTCACTTACGATCTTTTGCGGCGAATCGAATTCGTTGCGATAGAACGGAACGGTGCGATACGCCTCAGGAGCAACGGCGTTGACGTTTACACTGGGCGAAGAAGTCTGCGCCCCTTCGTCCAGCTCCAGCCGCAAGTAATCGTATTCGATGCCACTTGTCACATTGCCCGCAGGAACGGTTAATGTCAGCACATTTGTTCCCTGCCGCATCACTGAGGCATCAAAGCGAATATCTTTCTCTTGCCAGTAGCCGCGATCGGCGTCACGATGAATCACCCCGGTATTAGGCAATCCACGCAATACGCCGACAGGTAGGTCGTTCATCGCTATAGAAAGCGTGCTGGATTCGGTTCCTGCCAGGGCTAATCGCAGCATCGCTTCCCCGCGCGGAACCCTATTCAGGTCAAACACAACCGACCAAGTAGTCGACGTCCCCTTGCCTGTGTTGGCTGTTGCACGAGGGACCTGCATGATGTTCCAGTCTTTGTGATAATCGCTCTTGCCGATGACGTAGCGAACATCGTGAGGAAAGTCTTTCGGATATTGGTAATAGAGCCCCCATTGCCAATAATGATCGCCGTGTAAGAACTCGCCGGCTGTGCGGTCGGGAACACCTATCGACCACAGCTCTCGACCAAAGCGCCGCGGTACCCATTCGAGCTGGCCTACATCCAGGTTGCCGCCGCGCTCCACCGTGACATCTGCTTTGACAAATTCCCCAAGCACGCCGTCAGCAAATGCGTGCATGGTGTAGCTGCCAGGGCGAATATTCGGAATTCGAAAATCGCCCTGCGGTGCCGCGCGAACCCAATATTGGTAATACTTGGCATCTTTTTGCCAGCCGATTTCCTGGCCGTCGCCTGCCAAGTAGTCGGCGTGTGTTAATCCCACAAGCAGATTGCTCACGCTCTCGCTTTGAACCGGCTTTAGCGATAGCGGGTCGCGGAGAAGAATTTTCCCGGTGATAACGCTTCGCTCGGTTTTGCTCGGATACTCTGCGCTCCTTGCCCATTCGAACGGCCACTGCTCGTGTTGTCGCCGCGCTTCCGAAAGCGCATTGTGCCAAGCTGCATCGGCCGTTTTACCTTCATTGCAGTACAGCAGAAAAGGGCCAATGACCTTGTTCCAATCTTCGCCGCCGGCGACGGATAACGACGTGCCGCCGTAGTGCGGACCTTTCCACACGTTTAGCAGCGTAGGCGGCGCCGGCGCAGTCAGGCTATCGGTGAAAGTAGCGTCGCGATGCGCGGTGAGTTCCAATTTTGTCGGGCCCCCGCTCATGTACTCATTACTTGCCGAAACCATCCATAGCCCAACGTGCCGGGTTGTGCTCCACCATCCATAAGCCGGTGTGTCGAACTGAACCGCGGAATAGTCATACTTATGTTCCACTTGGCCCTTCATCACGCCCGTATTCATGAGGCGAGCTTCCTTCATGTTCATGGGCGTGCCGTGATTCCAGTCGTATGCGCTCGACATCTTCATGCTGCGTCTTGCATCAATGGTCATCCAGTCGAAAATGCTGTCGTTCAACTTCGCAGCAAAGCGGCCAACACCGAAGGAGAGGCTGGGATACTTCGCCGGATGACGCCAGATCGCCTCCAGGTAAACAGCTGAGGCCCCGCGGGCAAGTGAGTAGCGCAAATCCACATCGGCCGGGACGCTTTGAGGGTCGCCGTCGTACAGAAACTCGCAAGAGACGGTGGCTCGCTCACCGCCGTTTGTGTTCGGGTCCTGAACGATGTGCGCGCTGCGCTTCTTGCCGAATTCAAGATTGCTTCCCGGTAAGGACCAGTATCCGTTTGACCGGCTCAACCCCTCGCCCAACAGACTGACGCCGCGATACTCGAGCACCACCACCGAGCCAGACTGCTTGTCGATCTGAACGCTCACGACGCCGTTTGAGAGCGTGTACCTGGCATTCGAATCCTGTAGTTGAACCGGCAAACTGGCCCCCGCGAGTGGCCCGAAGGCGCACACTCCGAACAACACAAATCGCCGCAGCACACTCGCATTATGAACCCAGGCGGTCACATGGCTAAAACGACAGGAAGGCTCACATTTTCTTCGCGCTCACCGATGCTATACTGATCGTTTAGGTTCAGTGCATTAGCCGCAGTGTCTTCGCACTTTTGCCTAGCCGGGCGGCGAAGCTGGTTGCCGCTCTCACATTGACAAAGACAGAAAGC
Organism: Terriglobia bacterium; assembly: GCA_963846025.1. GTDB lineage: Bacteria > Acidobacteriota > Terriglobia > Bryobacterales > Bryobacteraceae > Bog-105. The sequence goes on from CAWJUG010000002.1 coordinate 111,058, forward strand.
AAGATTCGCTATGCCAAAACGTACGTTTCAGCCGAATAACCGTCACCGCGCGAAGACGCATGGATTTCGCGTCCGTATGAAGACCGCCGATGGGCGCGCTGTGCTCGCCCGCCGACGCGCGAAGGGCCGCCACAAACTGACCGTGAGTGACGAGCGCGCTGTTCGCGGCCTGTAAGTAGCCGCGCAGCCTTGTTCCGCTCTTGCTTCCCCAGTCAAAGCGGATCCTCCAATCATCTGAGTTCCGCGCCGTTTACGAAAGCGGTGTTCGCATGAGTAGCCGCTATTTTACCGGTTTTTTTCTCCGCCTGGAAGGTCCAGCGCAAAGTTCACGCTTCGGATTCACGGTTCCTCGGGCTGTTGGGAAAGCTGTTGTTCGAAACCGGTTGAAGCGTCGTATGCGGGCAGCGGTACGCAGCCAACTTGACCGGATCTCTGGAAACTACGCCATCGTATTTAATCCCAGGCGCACTGTTTTGGATGCGCCGTTTGAGGACCTGTGCCGGGAAGTCGGCCGGGTATTTGCGCGATGCAAAGAGTCATAATCGCCATACTCCGGGGCTACAAGCTGTTTATCTCGCCGTTATTGCCCTCCGCCTGCCGTTTCTATCCCACCTGTTCGGAATACATGCTGGATGCGGTGGCTAAACACGGCGTCTTCAAAGGAGTATGGATGGGGCTCAAGCGGCTGGGCCGCTGCCATCCCTTCCGCGAGGGCGGCTACGACCCGGTCCGCTGATGATTGAAATGAGATCTCATTATGCCGAATAATCCCGGCGGCGCATCTCAGCCGCCTTCGCTCGAGAAGCGTCTCCCTCTTGCACTGGCTTTGATGATGCTGGTGCTGCTTGCTTCGCAATATATCTTCAAACAGGCGCCTGGACCTAAGCCTGTCGCACCCGTCAACAACAAAGCTGCCGTGCAGCTTGCCACCAAGCCGGTGCCTTCCGCTGTTCCGGCTGCAGCCCCAGTCGCGATTCCGGCGGGACAGATTCAAGCTTCCTCGATCACGACGACCACCATCGATACCGATGTGTATCGGATTGTTTTCACAAACCAAGGCGCTGCCGTCAAGAGCTGGGTATTGAAGAAATACAAAGACGACGCGGGGAAGCCGCTGGAGCTGATCCATCTCAACGACAAGGGAACCGCTCTTCTGCTGACGGATGGCCAGCCTTGTCCCCTGCCTTTTACGATCGAGGTCACCGGCCAAAAGCTAAACATCGATCCCAACACGGTGCTGTATCAAGCTCAAGTCGTAGCTGGCGGTCTGGGCGTCGATTACACGTATGCGAACGGCGGGTTAACGATTCAGAAATCCTTCCTCTTCTCAAAGGACAGCTACCTCGTCAATGTCAAATCGCAAGTATCGGAGAATAACACTCCAGTTCCAAATCTCCTGATGTGGCGTGGTGGGTTTGGTGACCTGAAGGTCCGCAATGCCGCTGCAGCGGAACACACGATCCGCTATGAGACGGGCGCAGGCAAACTCGTGACCAAAAGCGTGAAAGACGCAAAAAACGGGCCGATCACCGATACCGGTAGCTATACCTTCGGCGGCCTGGAAGACGGCTTTTTTGCGGCCGTCGCTCTGCCGCCGGATTCAAATTCGCTCGAAGTGCGCACCTACAGCGACGAATTGAAAATTCCCGGCGAAGAGAAACCGTCAGCGTTTATCGGTGCCGGAATTTCCACCGGAGCGCAGAACGACTTTTCGCTGTTTGTGGGTCCGAAAGATATAGACATCCTTCGGCAAGTGAATCCGAAACTCACGCAGATTGTGGATTGGGGCTTTTTTGGAATCATAGCCCGGCCACTGTTTCTTTGGTTGAACTGGGTTCACGACCATTGGACTAACAACTATGGGTGGGCCATCATCCTGGTTACGCTGATCATCAATCTGGCGCTCTTCCCTTTGCGCCTGTCGAGCTTGAAATCCGCTCGCAAAATGCAGCGCCTGCAGCCCCAGATTAAAGCCATCAACGCGAAATACAAAAACGTCGGAATACGCGACCCGCGCAAAGCCGAGCAGAACCAGGAGGTCATGGACCTTTACAAACGTGAAGGCGTCAACCCTGTAGGCGGCTGCTTGCCGATGATTATTCAGTTGCCGTTCTTCTACGCTTTCTATCGCGTGCTTGCCATTGCCATTGAGCTTCGGCACGCCCCTTGGCTGTGGGTGCCGGATCTGTCTTCGGCTGAGACGCTGCCAATACATTTGTTGCCGATCATCTTGATAGCCTCGCAATTTTTCACGCAGCGCCTGACCCCGGCCGCCGGCGTTGACCCCAACCAACAGCGAATGATGATGATGATGCCGTTGTTGTTTGGATTTATGTTCTATTACGCATCTGCGGGACTTGTACTATATTGGTTGACCGGCAACGTGGTAGGAATTGCTCAGCAGCTCATTATCAACAGGTTCATGCCCACTCCTGCGCCGACCACTCCGCCTCTCGCGACGAAAGCGCCGGTGAAGAAAACGGTAAAAAAATAGCTCTGCATGAAATATACTGTTGACTCGCTGCGGCCGAAACTGGATGGATTTCTGCAGCCGCTTCTTGGACACGCTGGCCTTGCTTTGTCTTACGACCTGCGAGCCCCTGAAAATCCGCATCCGGAAGTGGAGAACCCTGAGGTAACCGTATTACTCTCCGGGCCCGATGTCGATCTGCTCTTGGAAAATCGCGCGGAGTTGTTGCTTGCCCTGGAACATCTGTCCATGGAAGCGCTGCGGCTTCCGCCCGAAGATCACTCGCTGATTTCTTTCGATGCGAACGACTACAGGCTGTTACGCGTGGAAGAGCTTCGCATGAGTGCGTTGGCTGCTGCCGACAAGGTCAAGAAGACGCACGTGCCATTTCATTTCAATCCCATGAGCAGCCGGGAGCGCCGCGTGATTCACCTGGCCCTGCGGGACGAAAAGGAACTCCGCAGCGAAAGCGTTGGGGCAGGCCCATTCCGCGCTGTGGTCGTGATTCCGGCCGATATGCCGACTCCACCTGCGCCACCTATGACGCGCGCTCCTTATCGCTACGGGCCGATCCGAAGGGCATGGCAACGGACGCGATCGCCGCTATGAAGGAAGGCGCGAAGGGCATGGCCGCGGACCCGGCCCCGGCAATCGCCCGCCGCGTGGTGGACGCGGCCGCGGGCCGCGCTAATCTCAGCGGGAATGAATCTGCGCGACACCATTGTCGCGATAGCCACTCCATTGGGCCGTGGGGGCTTGGGTACTGTTCGCCTCTCCGGTAGCGAAAGCCGAAAGATAGCTGAAAACCTTCTGCGTTTTGCGGAGGGTCCGCGCTGGCGCAGTTGGGCGAACCAGTTTGCGGAGTTCGTGGACACCGATGGCGCCCTAGTGGATCAAGTGGTCGTTGGGTTCTTTGCAGCGCCGCGTTCCTATACGGCCGAAGACATAGTTGAGATTACGTGCCATGGCGCGCCGGTTGTTTTGCGCTTTTGCCTGGAACGCGCGATTGCGCAGGGCGCCCGGCTCGCAGAGCCAGGTGAGTTCACATTACGCGCCTATGCCAACGGTCGAATCGACCTGCCGCAGGCCGAAGCGATTCGCGAACTGATCGACGCAACCACCCTTTACCAGGCGCGGGTAGCCGCTCAGCAGATGGAGGGATCGGTATCGCGTCGCATCGCGCCCATCAAAGAACAATTGCTGGAGCTGATCTCGCTACTTGAGGCCGGCATCGATTTTGCGGAAGACGACATCAGCGTAGCGAGTCCGGAAGAAATTCTGCGGCGGCTCACGCCGGTTCAAGATGCACTGCGACAACTGATCACAAGTTTTGCGACGGGCAAACTCGTCTTTCAAGGCTTCACACTGGCAATCGCGGGCCGCCCGAACGTCGGGAAGAGCAGTCTCTTCAATCGTTTGCTGGAACAGGACCGCGCGATTGTCACTGACATACCGGGGACAACGCGCGACACGGTTTCCGAAGCGACCGCAATCGCGGGAGTTCCTTTAAAGGTGATGGACACTGCCGGAATTCGGGAAGGCTCGGATTTAATTGAGAACCTGGGAATCGCACGCAGTTATCAAGCGATGGCCGACGCTGATCTTACTCTGCTTGTAATTGATCTCTCCCAGCCACTGACGGATGAAGACAGGCTGCTGATGGATAAGCTTGAGGACCGCAGGCCGTTGCTCGTGGGCAACAAGGCCGATTTGGGTTCTCAGCAGAATAGCGATTTCCTGGCGGTTTCAGCGCTGACGGGACAAGGAATTGCGCAACTGCGCCAAGTCATTCTCGACCGGCTGGCCCCTGAAGGATTAGCTGCGCCCGAGAGTGGGAGCATCACCAGCATCCGCCACGAGGCACTGCTGCGCGAAGCCTTCGAAGCGATCGCGAACGCCCGCCGCGCGGTAGAGTTTCATATACCACATGAAATGCTGCTGATCGACTTGTATGCCGCGCTGCGGCCGATTGACGCCGTCACTGGCGCTACCACCGCCGACGACATTCTCAATCGCATCTTTTCGACTTTCTGTATTGGAAAGTAATCTGCCGATTCAGCGGCCTGCGGCTAACGTCTGCCTGTGGATGGCATCCAGGACGCCATTTATAAATGGTAGCGATTCGTCGTTGGAAAATTGCCGCGCAAGCTCCAGCGCTTCATCGATGATTACCGGCGCAGGCAGCGTGTTTTGCTCGAACTCAAAGATAGCGAGACGCAGAATGTTGCGATCCACCACCGCCATCCGTTGCAATCGCCAGTGTTCCGATCTCGCCTCAATCTTCTTGTCGATCTCTGACGCGATCGCCACGGTTCCGCGCACGAGTTCCTCCATGAAACGATCGCGCGTCGGCTTCGTTTCGCTTTCCTCCGAGTACAGTGTTTCGTAGTAGTGGGCGATAGCACGGTCCGCGGATTCGCCCCGCATATCCCATTCAAACAATACTTGCAGGGCTCGCCGCCGCGATCTATGCCGTGCCGCCATCGCTACGCTTCGCCCTTAAGCAGTTTCATCAAGTTCGCCAGCTCAATGGCAGCTTCAGCCGCTTCAGCGCCTTTGTTGCCGCTCTTGCCGCCAGCGCGATCCATGGCTTGCTGTAAATCCTCGGTAGTGAGCACACCAAATGTGATGGGGACTCCGGTTTCTACGCTTACTTTTTGCAGACCGTCGGCCGCGCCGCCCGCGACGTATTCAAAGTGTGGCGTGTCGCCCCGGACCACTGCGCCCAGCGCAATCACCGCATCGCAGGTTTGTGTCAAAGCTTTCGCCGCAACCGGCAATTCCCATGCACCTGGCACCTTCACAAAACGGATATTCTCCTGCACGCAGCCGTGCTTCTCAAGCGTTTCCAGGGCGCCTTTAGCGAGTTGCTCGGTAATAAATTCGTTGAAGCGGCTGACAACAACGCCAATACGTAATCGTGTCGCATCAAGCGAACCCTGGAAGGTCAGATAAGGCATGAAAAGGAAGCGAACAAAAGAGGAAAAAGCGTTCGCTATGGGATAATTCGGGTGACTCCCTCAGTCTACCGCAGCATGGACCCCCGTTTTATAAGGAATTTCTCCATAATCGCGCACATCGATCATGGGAAATCTACACTCGCGGACCGCCTGCTGGAGTACACTGGCGCGCTCTCTCAACGCGAAATGATGGAGCAGGTCCTGGACACCATGGACCTGGAGCGTGAACGCGGAATCACTATCAAGGCGCACGCCGTTCGTTTGAATTACAGGGCGGACGACGGCAATATGTACGAGCTGAACCTGATTGACACGCCGGGTCACGTGGACTTTACCTACGAAGTGTCGCGGAGCTTGCAGGCTTGTGAGGGCACGTTGCTGGTTGTAGACGCCTCGCAAGGCGTTGAAGCTCAGACGCTCGCCAACACGTATCTTGCGTTGAATCACAATTTGGAAATTGTGCCTGTGATCAACAAAATCGATCTGCCTTCCGCCGAGCCGGAACGCATTCGCGAGCAGATTGAACAGGTGATTGGTCTTGACGCTTCAAATGCTATTCTGGCGAGCGCAAAAAACGGCATAGGCATTAAGGAAGTGCTCGAAGCCGTGGTGGAGCGCGTGCCGGCTCCCAAGGGTGATCCCGATGCACCGCTGCGCGCTCTGATCTTCGATTCCTGGTTCGACCCTTATCGCGGCGTTATCATTCTCGCTCGCATTGTCGATGGCACGTTGCGAAAAGGGCAAAAAATCCGGTTATGGTCCAACGGCAAGGTGCATGAGGTGGAGGGTCTCGGTTTCCAATCGCCGAAGCCTGTGGCTTGTGACGAACTGACTGCCGGTGAAGTTGGTTTTGTCTTCGCGAATATCAAAACCGTTTCTGATGCTCAAATAGGCGACACAATCATGGAAGACGCAAGGCCCGCTGACGAGCCTTTGCCGGGCTTCCAGGAAATCAAGCCCATGGTGTTCGCCGGCTTGTATCCTGTGGAATCGCACGAACACGGGCTGCTACGCGACGCTTTAGAAAAGCTGCGGCTTAACGACAGCGCGTTTAGTTTTGAGCCGGAAAATTCCGTCGCCCTCGGCTTTGGGTTTCGCTGCGGATTCTTGGGTCTTCTGCACCTCGAAATCGTGCAGGAGCGTTTGGAGCGCGAGTTCCAAATTGACCTGATTACCACCGCTCCCGGCGTGCGCTACCGCGTCACCACGACAGCCGATGAATTGATCGAGGTTAATAACCCGCAGAAGTTCCCCGAACCTTCAGCCATCAAGGAGATCGAAGAGCCGATCATCGACGCAACTGTCATCACGCGCGAAGAATATATCGGCGAGATTCTGAAGCTGCTCGAAGAAAAGCGCGGCGTTCAGAAGAAGTTCGAATACATCGGCGGCGGCCGCGTGCTGCTCCTCTACGAACTCCCTTTGAACGAAATCGTTCTGGATTTCTATGATCGGCTGAAATCCGCTTCGCGCGGTTACGCTTCGCTCGACTATCATCTCTCTGGATATCGTGTTTCCCCGATGGTGAAGCTGGATGTGCTGGTCGCGGGAGAACCGGTAGACGCACTTTCCATGATTGTGCACCGCGATGTCGCCTATGAGCGCGGCAAGATCCTGATTGAGCGGCTTCGGAAACTGATTCCGCGTCAAATGTTCGAAGTGGCGCTGCAGGCCGCGATTGGTACCAAAATCATCGCGCGCGAAACCATCTCCGCCATGCGCAAAAATGTGCTGGCAAAATGCTACGGCGGCGATATTACGCGTAAACGCAAACTGCTCGAGAAACAGAAGGAAGGCAAGCGCCGCATGAAACGCGTGGGGCGGGTCGACATCCCGCAGGAAGCGTTTCTTGCCGTGCTGAAGGTCGGCAGCGATTCGGGCGAATAGGCCACCTACAGCGGAATATTGCCGTGCTTCTTGCGCGGCATCGTGTCTGTTTTAGTTGCAAGCATGCGTAATGCGCGAATCACTTTCGGACGCGTCTCGTGCGGCTCAATGACGTCGTCGATGTAGCCTCGTTCGGCCGCGACAAACGGATTGGCGAAACGATCGCGATACTCTTCGATTTTTTCCTGCCGAATTTGTTCGCTATTGTCGCCGTTCTGAAGTTCCCGTCGGTAAAGAATATTGACGGCGCCTTCCGGCCCCATCACCGCGATCTCCGCCGTCGGATATGCAAAGTTCACGTCTGTTCGCAGGTGCTTTGAACCCATCACGCAATAGGCCCCGCCATATGCTTTTCGCGTAATCACGGTAATTTTTGGCACAGTCGCCTCAGCGTAAGCGTAGAGCAGCTTTGCGCCATGACGGATGATGCCGCCAAATTCTTGTTCCGTGCCGGGCAGGAATCCGGGTACGTCTTCGAATGTAAGTATGGGGATCTGGAACGCATCACAGAATCGCACAAAGCGTGCCCCTTTCGTGGATGAGTTGATATCCAGGCAGCCGGCGAGAAATGCCGGCTGATTCGCAACGATTCCCACCGTCTCGCCTGCCATATGCGCGAAGCCAATAACGATGTTGCGAGCGAAATGTTCTGATACTTCGAAGAAATAGCCGTCGTCCACCACTCGCTGGATAACATCTTTGATGTCGTACGGCTTATTCGACTCAGGCGGTATCAAAGTGTCGAGGCTCTTGTCGGCGCGATCTTCGGGATCTTTCGTTGCCACGCGCGGGACGCCATCCAGATTGTTCTGCGGCAGAAAGCGCATGAGTTCACGTATGCTGCGCAAACAATCCGCATCGTCAGCCGCCAGAAAATGAGCCACTCCGCTTACGCGAATTGTGCGTCATGGCGCCGCCTAGATTTTCTTTTGTCACATCTTCGTGCGTCACTGTTTTGATGACATCGGGCCCGGTGACAAACATGTGGCTGGTGTGATCCACCATAAAAACGAAATCCGTGAGAGCCGGAGAATAGACGGCACCGCCGGCACACGGCCCCATAATCGCGGAGATCTGAGGGATGACGCCGCTGGCAAGCGTATTACGCAAGAAAATATCGGCGTAGCCCGCTAACGAAACCACGCCTTCCTGAATCCGAGCCCCACCGGAGTCATTCAGGCCAATAATCGGAGCGCCCGTTTTGACAGCAATGTCCATGATTTTCACGATCTTCTGCGCGTTGGCTTCCGAAAGAGAACCGCCAAAAACCGTGAAATCCTGCGCGAAGACGAACACCGGCCGGCCATGGATGCAGCCGTGGCCAGTTACAAAGCCGTCACCATCGACTACGTTATGCTGCATGCCGAAGTTCTGACTGCGATGCCGGACCAACTTGTCGAGCTCTTCAAACGAGTTTTCATCCAGCAGCAAATCGATCCGCTCACGGGCGGACAATTTGCCCTCACGGTGCTGCCGTTCTTTACGTTCCGTTCCGCCGCCTTCTTCAGCATTCAGGTGCCGGCGGCGAACCTCCTCTAAGCGATTCGACATCATGTCAGATAGTAGTATGCAAACTCCGAGTGGACTGGTCGTGGGCACTGCGGGGCATATCGATCACGGCAAGACATCTTTGGTTCGCGCGTTGACCGGGATCGACACAGACCGGCTCGCGGAAGAAAAAAAGCGTGGCATCTCGATTGATCTCGGGTTTGCCCACATGAGCTTGCCAGGCGCCGAGCGGATAAGCTTCATCGATGTTCCGGGACACGAACGGTTCATCAAAAATATGTTGGCGGGTGTTGCGGGCATCGACGCGGTAATGCTGATAGTCGCGGCGGATGAATCCGTCAAACCGCAGACTCGCGAACACTTCCAGATCTGCCGTTTGCTGCACATACGGCGGGGAATTGTCGTGCTCACCAAAATCGATCTGGCGAATGCTGATCAAATAGCGGCTGCGCAGATGGATGTTGCCCAGTTAGTCGCGGGCTCTTTCCTTGAGGGCGCCCCCATTGTTCAGGTAAGCGCCAAAACAGGACAAGGGCTCGGAGATTTACAACAACATCTTGCGGCACTTAGCCGGGAAGCGGAAACACGCGATTTAAGCGGCTTCGCACGGTTGCCGATAGACCGCAGTTTCGCGTTGAAGGGGTTCGGTACCGTTGTCACTGGCACACTCACGCGGGGTAAACTGCTAACCGGCGATTCGGTACTGGTGCATCCGCTGGGGCGCGAGGCGCGCGTGCGCGGACTTCAGGTGCACGGCCGCCCGGTTCAGCAGGCAAATGCGGGCGAACGTACGGCAGTGAATCTCACAGGAATCGAGCACAGCGAGATTGTTCGTGGCTTCAGCATAACTTCGAAGGCCGGAGTGGAACCGGCTACGCTGTTGGACGCCGAATTGGAGTGGCTGAACCCGGAGGCTATTCCGGCTTCGCGTAAGCAGGTCTTTGTTCACCTCGGAACCGCAGAAGTAATGGCATACGTGAAAGTGCTGTCAGCAGATAAGCCGTATGCTCGCATCTGGCTTTCGGAAGCAGTGCTTGTTGTTCCCGGGGACCGCCTGATCTTGAGAAGGCCTTCGCCCGCTGAAACTATTGCCGGTGGTGTTGTTATTGATGCGTTCCCAAGGCGGCGAGTGAACCGCGCCAAGGTTTTAGCTCGATTGCATGCTCTATCTCGCGCGAGCCTGCAGTGAGCGGCTCCAGTTGCTAGTCGAAGAGAGTGCGGCAGGTCAGCGGATACCCGATCTCGTCCGCCTGACAGGGGCTCCTCCAAATGCAATTAAAGCTGCCCTCACGCCCAATCCTAATTTGTTTTTCATCGACTCGTCGCAACGGGTAGTCAGCAGGAAGCTGATGGATCAGAAGCGGCGCGACCTGATTCAGTGGCTTGCAAACTTTCACATGCTGAACCCTGGTGCCGCTGGGGCTCCCATTGCAGAAGCGAGGCGGAATCTCGACCCGGCATTTGCTGATTCAATAATTGGCCCGGACCCGGCAATTGTAGTGAACGGCGACCTCATTGCATTGGCAGCGCACAAGGCGCGGGTCAGCCCAGGCGAAATAAATGCTCTCGCGCACCTCGAACGCGCCTTTCGTGAGGCAGGATTTCAACCGCCCACGGTAAGTGAGGTTCTGAAGAGCGCAGACCCGGACGCGAAGAAAGCAAGAGGTCTGCTGGAAACGCTGATCAAGAACGGGACGCTGATTCGACTCTCATCGGACCTTGTCTATCACGCAGACGTCGTCGCGCACATCCGGAAATCGCTGGCTGCGCATAAGGGCCGAAGATTCTCGGTCCCGGAATTTAAGGAATGGACACAAATCTCACGCAAATACGCAATTCCGTTGCTCGAATATCTCGACCGCGTTCACATAACGAAACGCGACGGCGATTCCCGTACGGTCCTTTGATTTGTTCCTTATCAAAGCACTTCGAAGATCAAGCATTTCAGGTAGTGCGTTTCCGGAACCGTAAGCAGGATGGGGTGATCCTGTGATTGCGTGCGCCGTTCCAACACTCGTAACTGCTTGCCGCAATCGAGCGCGGCTGCCGCAACCAATTCGAGCAAGTGCGCTTCGCTCATGTGATGCGAGCAGGAGCAACTCACCAGAATTCCTCCCCGGTCGAGAAGCCGAAGCGCACGGAGGTTAATCTCCTTGTAGCCGCGAGTAGCACCCTCCAGGGCCCCGCGCGACTTCGCGAATGCGGGTGGATCCACTATCACCGTATTGAATTTCCGCCGGGCCGCTACCAGACCGGGTAAGAAATCCAGCACGTCGGCTTCGCGGAAGTCGATGTTGGCAAGATTATTTAAGTGAGCGTTCTTCCGCGCGACGGCTAGTGTCGGCTTCGAGCTGTCTACCGCCTCTACTGACTGGCACACCGCGGCAACGTGCAACGCAAATCCGCCTGTTGCACAGAAGCAATCCAGCGCGCACCCCGAGGCATAGCGCGCGGCCGCCAGGTAATTCTCCCGTTGATCGAGAAAAACGCCGGTTTTCTGCCCGGACAGCAAGTTCGCCGCGCAAAGTAGGCCATTGATGCGAATCTCAACTTCATCGGGAACCTCACCCGCCAAAGTGCGAACTTCAAGCGGCAGATTTTCTTTTAACCTCACAGAAACATCGTTGCGCGCGACAATTCCGCGCGGTGAAAGTAGCGCCTCCAGCACGGAAACAATTTCGCCCGTCGCACGATCCATCCCTTGATCCAAGAGCTGCATCACCAGGTAGTCGCCATAGCGGTCGACAATTAAGCCCGGTAGAAGATCGCCTTCCGCGTGAATTAAGCGGTACGCATCGGAGCCGCTGATGATCTTCTTACGATGCTGATAAGCCGCTTCAATTCTTTTTTTTAGAAACGATTCGTCGATTTCTTCAATGCGCCGGCTCAGCAGACGAAGCGCAATTTGCGAAGTGGAACTGTAGTGTGCCACGCCCATTGGCCGGCCTTTCGGATCTACGACGCGGACGCATGCTCCCGCGCTCGCCGAACTGGTATCGATGACATCGCTGGCGAAAATCCATAGATGCCCGGAGTCGATGCGATCCGCGCCTTTCCGATTCACGCGGACGGTCGGCATAGAAAGCATCGCACCAGTGTAGCCATCGAAAGGCTATGTGGATTGTGTGCTGCGCTACACCTCTGTGCTTGTTACTCTCGTAGTTTGCGCGAGCAAGGTTGTCATTGCGGGAATCGCTCATAACAGATATCCGCTACGCCGTTCGCCAGGCGTGGAAAAATCGTGGCGTTACATTGGCCGCTCTCGCTGTCCTCTCGATCGCCATCGGGGCCGCCACAGCAATGTTCACCGTCGTAAGCGGCGTGCTTTTGCGACCGCTGCCCATCCAAGATGCGGACCGTGTCGTGCGCATCAACGAAATCGATTCCCGAACGGGCGGAGAGCTAAAGGTCAGCATGACCGACTTCGCCGATTGGAAGGTGCGGCTCAAATCGTTCTCCGCAATAGCTCTTTACCGCATCAGCCAAGGCAACTTGACGGGAGCGCGATCGCCGGAGCGGGTCAGAACTTTGGAATGCGACGCAACGCTGCTCCCACTGCTTGGAGTGGAACCGGCGCGCGGAACAAATTTCTCACTGGACCAGAGCCAACCGGGCCGAGCGAACGAAGTTCTCCTCTCCTGGTCCTTCTGGCAGAGCCAATTCGGCGGCCAGGACATCCTGGGCCGTCAGCTTGTTATTGACGAGAAGCCTTATACCGTGGTGGGCGTTGCGCCTGACCTGACGATGCTTTTCGGCGAGCAGAATGTTTGGCTGCCGCTCGATCTTGATCTCACGAAAAGGGAAAATGGCCGGGGCTACCACTGGTATTACGCACTAGGGCGGCTGCGGCCTGGCGTATCGCTCAATCAGGCAAATAGAGAATTGAGAGCAGTAGCGGCATCATTGGCTGCGGCGTATCCCTTGCGCAACGAAGCGATCGGCGCGCGTGCGAACGACTTAAGGAAAACCATCGTTGGCGACTACCGAACCGCCCTGTTGCTCCTTTTGGGATTCGTCGTGGTCGTATTGGCTATCGCCTGTGTGAATATAGCCAGCTTGTCGCTAGCGCGAGCCTCGGGCCGCCAACGCGAGATGTCGATCCGGGTAGCTGTCGGGGCGAGCAGAATCCGGCTCTTTCGCCAAATGCTGACAGAGAGTATTCTGCTTTCTTGTGCGGCTACCGCACTTGGCGTCGCACTGGCCTTCGCGCTGGTTCGCATTCTTACGAAGCTCCCGGTCTTGAATATTCCTTTATCCCAAAATGTCTATGTTGACTGGAGAGTGTTGCTGTTTTCAATCCTTACAGCTTTGCTGACCGGTATTGCCTTCGGGTTGGCGCCCGCCTTAAAAGCCTCCTTCATTTCTCCCGCGGACGCCTTGAAACAGTCTACTGGCCGGAGTACTGAATCACGATCGCAGCGTAACCTGAACCGGTCATTCGTGTTTCTCCAAAGCGCGCTCGCGGCGTTGTTACTGGTAGTCTGCGGCCTGTTATTCAGAAGTTTCGTCAAGGCCTTATATATCGATCCTGGATTTAACGCGCATCAGGTACTAACGCTCAACGTATCGCTTCCTCCTTCCCGGATCGATTTCGAGCATCCGGGCAAGGTCGGCTTATTTGTGCGCAATGTTCTCGCGCGTATTCGCAACATCCCTGGGGTTGAGAGCGCCGCGGTTGCAACGGATTTGCCTCTTACGGTCACGGGAGGCGCTGCCGGTGTGTTGGTGGAAGGCAAGTCGCATCCAATATCACCGTTCAGCGCGCCGTATGCCCAATGGACGCTTGTCTCGCCCGGTTATTTTCGTACGCTGGAGGTCCCCCTATTACGTGGCAGAGATTTCGATCAGCGTGATCGTCAAGACACGCCGGGTGTGGCCATTGTGAACCAGGCGTTCGTAAGGCATTTTCTTGGCGGCCGCGACGCGATTACCAGACGAATTGCGCTTGCTTCGGACCCCTCGCATTATCTCCAAATTGTGGGTGTTGTGGGAGACATTCATCAACTGGGGCTGGAAAAGGAAGCGATTCCGCAAGTTTTTTTTTCCCTCAATCAATTAGAAGATTCATGGTTATCCATCATCGTTCGAACGCAGGGGGAACCTATTCACTATGTAAAACCGGTTCAGTCTGCGGTACAGAAGGTGGACCCGGAGATCGCGGTTTTTCTTCCCAGGACCATGGAGCAAATTATTTCGCGGCAGAGAGGCTGGCGAGTCTTTGAAACTTCGTTGGTCGGCGCTTTTGCCGCTTTCGCGATCTTGTTAGCAGCTCTAGGAACCTATGCTGTAATTTCTTACTCGATTGCCCGGCGCGTAGCCGAGATTGGCATTCGCGTGGCGCTGGGCGCTACGAATAGAAACATCGTAGGAAATTTCACGTCTCAAGGAGCTATGCCCGCCATTTTGGGGGCTGGATTCGGGATATTTCTGGGCTTTTGCGTGGCCAGCATCAGTGCAAAGCTTCTGTACGGGGTAGGCCCAAACGATCTTATGACCTATGCTGCCGTATTGCTGATTCTGGTTCTAGTGGCGATTGCGGCGAGCTATTTTCCAGCCCGCCGCGCTGCTTTACTTGACCCTTCGCGTGCCCTGCGGTATGAGTAGTTCGCCTAAACGTCTAAGTTTCGGACGTCCAGCGCATTTTCCTCAATAAACTTGCGCCGGCTTTCGACGTCCTCGCCCATCAGCGTAGAAAAAATGGGCTCTGTCTCGGCAAAGTCCTTGAGGTCGATCTGCAATAACGTGCGCGTCTCGGCGTTCATGGTAGTGGACCACAACTGTTCAGCGTTCATCTCGCCGAGTCCCTTATATCGCTGAACACTTACCTCGCGCTTGCCCTCGTTCATCACCGTGTCGAACAGTTCGCGCCAGTTCTGAACTGACTGCCGCTGATTGTCCTTGATCATCGTGAACGGCGGCTTATTGAAGCGCGCACCCTGTTTTACCAACGTGCGCAGCCGACGGAATTCCGGCATTGCCATGAATTCCGTATTGATATACCGAGTAGCATTCGTCGGATCTTTGTAGCCGATCATCCACGCCGAGTGCTCCTCCTCGCGTTCAACCGTGACGTTGAGTTTCGCCTCGCGCAGGCGGTCTGCCACTGCATTAACCGCAGCTTCGTTCTGCAGATCGGCCTTGACATCAATCGGGAGCGCTACATCGGCGAGAACGTCCACAACACGAGAGTCGCGCACTCTTCGTTCCAGGCGCCGGCTAATGGTCGCGAGTTCATCCAGCGACATCAGAAAGCTCCGCAGTTCCCCGCCTTCCATCTTTTCGGGCGGCGCACCATCGGTTACAGGGCCGCTGAGCTCAACTGAAAGATTTTCCGTGGCCCGCCGAAGAATCTCGCGCGTAAACTCTTTATCGTCCTTGATGTACTTTTCGCTCTTGCCCTTCTTAATGCGATACAGCGGCGGCTGCGCCACAAATACTTTGCCGCGCGTGATCAACTGCTGCATGTGACGGAAAAAGAACGTGAGCAGCAAGGTACGGATATGCGAGCCGTCGACATCGGCGTCGGTCATGATAATGATCTTGCCGTAGCGCAATTTCGCGAGCTCGAAGTCTTCGCCTTTGCCGATACCGGTCCCAATCGCGGTAATCATCGCGCGAATCTCTTCGTGCGAAAGCATTTTGTCGTAGCGGGCTTTCTCAACATTCAGAATCTTGCCCTTGAGAGGAAGAATGGCCTGATAACGACGGTCTCGGCCGCTCTTCGCGGTGCCGCCGGCCGATTCGCCCTCAACCAGAAACAGTTCGCATCGGTCTGGATCGCGCTCCTGGCAATCGGCCAATTTGCCTGGCAGGCCGCCCGAATCTAATGCGCCTTTGCGCCGCGTCAGATCCCGAGCCTTCCGAGCCGCTTCCCTGGCCCGCGCGGCTTCAATCGCTTTCGTAATGATCTTCTTGGTCACCGCCGGGTTTTTGTCGAAGAATTCGCCTAGCTTTTCATTGATCAGTTGAACGACGTAGCCCTGAATGTCTGAATTCAGCTTCCCTTTGGTCTGTCCTTCGAACTGCGGCTGCGGGAGTTTCACGCTTATAACCGCTGTGAGGCCTTCCCGCACATCGTCGCCGGTCAAATTTTCTTTCTGATCTTTGAATAACCCGCTCTGCTGTGCGGCAGCGTTAATGCTGCGCGTCAAGGCGCTGCGGAAGCCGCTCAAGTGAGATCCGCCGTCAACGGTGTTGATGTTGTTGGCGAAACTGAATACATTTTCCGAGTACGAGTCGTTATACTGCAGCGCCACTTCAATGGTGAGAATCCCGCCGTTTGGCAGTTCGCGCTCTCCCTCAAAGTGAATGGGTTTGTCGTGCAAAACGGATTTGCCGCGGTTCAGGTGCTTGATGAACTCGCTGATGCCGCCGCTGTAGAAAAACTCGTCGCAGCGAATGTTTTCGCCACGCTCGTCAGAAAGCGTAATCTTCAGCCCTTTGTTCAGGAACGCTAGTTGTCGCAGCCGCTGCGCCAGAGTGTCAAAATTGAACTCTGTTGCATCCATGATGGTCGAGTCGGCTTTAAAGGTGATCTTAGTGCCGGTCTTGTTGGATTTTCCGGTGCGGGCCAGAGGAGCCTTGGGAATTCCGCGCTCGTAGTCCTGCTCCCAAGTGGATTTTTCGCGCCAAACCTCTAGATGCAAAGTCTCGGCCAGCGCGTTGACACAACTGACGCCCACGCCATGTAAACCGCCCGAAACCTTGTAGGTGTTCGAGTCGAATTTTCCCCCGGCGTGCAGTTTCGTGAGCACCACTTGCGCCGCTGAAACGCCTTCATCCGGGTGAATATCCACCGGAATGCCTCGGCCATTGTCCACAACGGTGATGGAGTTATCGATGTGAATCGTAACGCTGATGTCACTGCAAAAGCCAGCCAGTGCTTCATCTACCGAGTTGTCTACGACTTCGTAAACCAGATGATGCAATCCCAGCTCACCGGTTGAACCGATGTACATGGCTGGACGCAGGCGCACTGCCTCCAGACCTTCGAGGACTTTTATACTACTGGAATCGTAATTGTCGTTTTCAGCCACTGTCGCCATGCTTTCGAGTTTGTCCTTTTTTGAATCGCGTCAGATGCGCATAGGCATCACAACATACCGATATACTGTCTCGGCTGCGCCGCCATGCGGTCTCATTTCGCCGGCGCTATTGGCATCCTTGAAATGGAGTTCCACTTCGGCTTGATCTACTGATCGCAGAAAATCCAGCAGATACTGCGCATTGAAACCAATCTCCACATCGGGTCCGCTGTATTCGATCGGGATCGTCTCTTCGCTTTCACCGGTTTCCGAAATTGAAGAGTGAACCTTCAACTCGCCTTTCAAAATCTGAGTGCGAATAGCTCGTGAGCGTTCGTCCGCAAACTGCGCAACTCGTTCGATAGCAGATTTCAGCTCTTCCCGCTGCAGCACAATCACGTGGGGATGTTCTTTGGGAAGCACGCGCTCATAATCCGGAAAATTGCCGGTCAGCTTGCGGCTCAACAGCAGTCTTTTATCGATTTTGAAGAACAGGTGATTGTCGTTGCCGGAAAATTCGATCTTTTTGCTGGGATCGTCACTGGCCAGCTTTTGAATCTCGCTCATAGCTTTTTTGGGTAGCAAGGCGCGGAATACGCCTGTCAAACCTGGCAAAGCGACGTGTTTCTCAATCAAAGCTAATCGATGCCCGTCAGTCGCTACCATCACTAACCCTGTGTCTTTCAGGAGCAAAAGCGCGCCGTTTAAAGTGAATCGGGACTCCTCAGCAGAAATCGCAAAAATCGTGCTCGCGATCATTTGTGACAAGATGCTCAGCGGAATCTCCGCCAGCACCTCGGGCATTTGCGGCAACTCCGGGAAACTCTCCCGCGACATACCGGCAATGCGAGTACGCGATCGGCCGCAGACGAAACTGGCCCACTGATTCTCAGCCAGCTTCACCTGAACATCGGCATCAGGCAACAAACGGACATAATCCAACAGGCGGCGGGCCGGGATAGTTCCGGCGCCTTCCTTTTTTATGCGCGCGGGACAGGCGCAGCGAATACCAAGCTCCAGATCGGTAGCAGTTAACCAGACTTGATCGTGATCAGTCTCAACGAGAATGTTCGACAAGATCGGGATAGTGGTTTTCTTTTCCACCACACCCTGGGTCAGTCCCAGTTCCCGCACCAGATCGGACTTGCTAACAGAGAATTCCATAGCGAAAAAGGTGAGAGCTCCTTGCTCCTGAGTCGCACTATTATTTCTATTGAGGGTAATACGTAACTACAACTCTAAGAACCGTATTAGTAGGGGTTGTGGAAATGTTGATTTCTTCCTAAATTATAGCAAAAATTGGCATTTCCTACATTGCCCGCTGTGGATTTCGACGCTCTAATCCCTGAAAAACTACCAGGTGAGAAGTTCTTGAACAGGCGCCCACCGCCTTTTCTATACGCCCGTGTGGAAATCGACATAAAATCCTATTGAAGTGAATCGAGTAGCGAATGGATAAGGTTGTTCAAAACCTCGTCATGCTGCCGTAGCTCTTCAATTTTTTGCACGGAATGAAGAACGGTGGTGTGGTGTTTGCCGCCGAAATAACGGCCGATTTCGGGCAATGAGGCGTGCGTAAGTTCTTTGACCAGGTACATAGCGATCTGCCTTGGATAAGCGATCTGCTTCGTATTGCTTTTCACCTTCAACTGCGCCGGCTGCATATTGAAGCGCTCTCCGACGGCGCGAAGAATTGACTCGACCGTCACCTTCCGTTCAGGACCCGCGCTCAGATGTTTCAGCGTGTGTTGCGCCATCGCCAAAGTGATCGGTTGTTTCGTGAGCGACGCAACCGCCATCAGACGCGTGAGGGCGCCTTCCAGCTCGCGAACGTTCGACTTGGTTTTGGTTGCGATGAAAATCCGCACCTCCTGCGGAAGATTAAGGCCTTCCGTCTCCGCTTTTTTGTCGAGGATCGCCATCTTCGTTTCGAGATCAGGCGGCTGCACGTCGACCATGAGGCCCCACTCAAAACGGGAGCGAAGCCGCTCTACCAGCCCGGGAAGTTGATTGGGCGCGGAATCGCTCGATATGACAATCTGCTTCTGATGCTCGTAGAGTTCGTTGAAGGTGTGGAAGAACTCTTCCTGTGTCCGCTCCTTGCCGGCAATGATGTGAATGTCGTCAATAAGCAGCACGTCGGCAGAACGATAGTGCCGGTGAAATACCGGCATCTGGTCGGTTTTGATAGAAGCGATCATCTGATTCATGAAACGCTCACTGGACGTGTAGACGACGTTCAGGGAAATGAAATTTTCCAGCAGGCTGCGCCCGATGGCGTGCATCAAATGCGTCTTGCCAATACCCACACCACCATAAATAAACAGCGGGTTATACCTGCGAGACGGATTGTTGGCAACCGCTTGGGCAGCGGCGTGCGCCAACTGGTTTGAGGATCCCACTACATACGTGTCAAAAGTCAGCCGCGTATTCAGCCAGTTAGCGGTCTTCTCGAAGACCAACTCGGGCCCTCGATTGCCGTTGGCCACGCGTTGCTCGGCAACCGTGGCGAGTGGGCCGTTAGAGGACACCGGTACAGAATCAAGCTCGTACCGAATTCCTTTCACATGGATTCCCAATTCCTCAGCGGTGGTGCGGATTTGGGAAGTGTACTCCTGACGAATCCACGCTTCAGTCGCTTCGTCGGGAACTCGAATGCTCAGCTCACCGCTGTGAAAAGACCCCAAACCCGTCCTTGACAACCACGTCTGGTAAGCGCTGTCGCTAAGCTTCGTCGCAAGCGAGCGTTTGATCTGTTCCCAAGCATCATGCAACCCGGCACACTCCTGTCGCGAACAGCGCAACTTTCCCACACCTTTTCCACGCATTGTGGAAAAGATCCCGTTAGCCAATCTGTACTGTGATCCAGGCGCCGTTCCGGCAGCCTAATTATCCGGTTGGGGGAATGCCTTAGCAGTTCGGAAAACTCAGTCTAACATAGCCAGCCGGGTTGCAAACAGAATAATAGCGACGAAGTAAGTCGTTATTCTTCAGTCGTTTGGAAGCAACGTTCCGGTCACAAGGACCGCTGAGAGGCCCCTCCGGACGCCATGGACCGCCTAGTAAACCTTACTGTTGCAATCACATGAATTGACTTCATGAACATAGTCATAAGAGAATGTCTGTTAGTCCTCCAAGCGGGAGTAACTCAGCTGGTAGAGTGCGACCTTGCCAAGGTCGATGTCGCGGGTTCGAATCCCGTCTCCCGCTCCATTCACGAAAATTAATGCACGGTCGATATGTCCGCTGAACTGTTCGTGGCGAGGCAAGTCAACTGATCGCAATTTAACCTCGTCCATCAAATTGTGAAACGAGAAATTTATTCGCCGCGCGCCCGAATCGTTCTGGCGGGGCTGGCGCTCGTTCTTTGCCCATTCTTATTCGCGCGGGACAAAAAGCTCAAAAAAATCAAGCCCGATCAGAACCCGCCGCAATACGCTGCGTTTGCAAAGCCTCTTTCCCAAGTGCAGCAGTATAGTCATGCTGTTGACCGGTTGACGTTCGGAGCGCGTCCCGGTGACCTGGATGCCCTACGGCAAATGGGCATTGAGAAATGGGTCGACCTGCAGCTTCATCCGGAACGTTTGCCGGAGAACCCTGTTCTAGGGCAACGGCTGGAACCGCTTGCGTCGCTGCGAATGAGCATCCACGATGCATATGTGCACTATCCGCCTCCGCAGTTGATTGCCGCGATTGCGCGTGGCCGTGCTCCACTGCCTGATGATCCGGAGATGCGCGTCATCGTTGCGCGTCTCGCCGAAAAATACCTGCAGAAGAAAAACGCGGGTACTGAAACGGCTGGCGTGAGCACGCAAACCGGCAGAATTGCCTGGAGCGCCCGGCGTCGTAAGCCTGAATACGCCACCCGATATGCAGAAGGCGTTAGATGCAAAGGCTCAGCAGGGGCAAGATCCCAACGACGATGCCGACCTGGACCTGAAAGTGAAGCTAAGCGACCTCCTCACTCCCGAACAGATCAGCACTCTGCGTGATGGCAAGCCGGACGAAAAACGCGCGCTACTTGAAAGTTTGCCGGCTGATAAGCGAATGGATTTTGTTTGGGCGCTTCGGCCGCCGCAGAGGCGAGCTTTGTTCGTTGTCGCGCCCGTTGAGTTGCGGCGCGAACTGATGGTTAGCGTCAACCCAGGGAACGTGGTTGCCATGGATCTGACGGAAGGCAAACTCTTGCGGGCCATTTACAGTACCCACCAGCTTCAGGAGTTGCTGGTCGATTTCTGGTTCAATCACTTCAACGTCTTCATCAACAAGGGCGCTGACCGGTTCACTGTTCCCACGTACGAGCGCGAGGCGATTCGCCCACACGTATTCGGGAAGTTCTATGATCTTCTGTTCGAGACCGCAAAAAGCCCAGCGATGCTGTTTTATCTGGACAATTGGCAGTCGGTGGGCAATGATGCCGCGGAGAAGCCCAGGCCGTTCGCACCCAAACAGGCCAAACGAGGTCTGAACGAGAACTATGGCCGCGAGCTGATGGAGTTGCACACATTGGGAGTCGACGGCGGGTACACACAACAGGACGTGATTAATGTGGCCCGCTGCTTCACTGGTTGGACAATCTCCGGTCCGCGCAGGGGCGGCGGCTTTGAGTACAACGACAGAATGCATGACAAAGGTCAAAAGGTCGTGCTGGGTCACGTCATTCCAGCCGGCGGCGGCATGAATGATGGGCTGAAGGTGCTCGACATTCTTGCCCACCATCCGGCAACCGCCCATCACATCTCGCTAGAACTGGCGAAGCGGTTCGTAGCGGACGACCCGCCTCCATCACTGGTGAACCGCATGGCGGCTACGTTCCTGGCGAGCGATGGCGATTTGCGCGAGGTCACGCGCGTGATGATTACGTCGCCCGAATTCTGGTCGCAAGGCGCTTATCAAGCCAAGCTGAAGACGCCGTTCGAAATGGTTGTGAGCGCAGTTCGCGCAACCAATGCAGATGTGAATTCCGCTTTTTTGCTCGCCCAGGAATTGAATAAGCTCGGGGAGCCTCTGTACCGCAAAGTCGAGCCCACCGGCTATTCCAACGCGAACGCCGAATGGGTCAGTTCAGCCGGTCTGCTAGATCGAATGAATTTTGCACTGGCGCTGGCGCACAATCGCGTTCCCGGCGTGAAGGTTGATATCGCGCAATGGCAGACCGTGACGGATCGCGACCCCATGGAACTGGCACGCCAGATTCTTGAGCAGGATCCGAGTGTGCAAACCAAGGCAGCAATAGAAAAAGCGCTGAATGACCCTGAGCTGCAGAAGCAGCTTACGGAGAATGCGAAGGCCGGTCCGCCGCAAACACCGAGCTTAATTGCCGGGCTCGTGGTGGGATCGCCCGAGTTTCAGCGCCGTTAACTTTTATAGAAACAAGGAGTAAAGTAATGCCCACACGCCGGCTTTTTCTCAAGAGTTCCGCGCTGGCCATGTTTGGGGTCGGCTCGGTTCCAACATGGCTCTCTCGCGCCGTATACGCGAAGGACGCGCCCGGTGAACGCAAGAAGATATTGATCGCAATTTTCCAACGTGGCGCAGTGGACGGCCTGAACGTGGTTGTTCCGCACGGCGAACCGGCTTACTACAGCTTGCGGCCGAGTATTGGGATTCCCCGTCCTGACGGGAGCGACCGCGCTGTCATCGACCTCGACGGACACTTTGGACTGCATCCTGGCTTGCGGTCATTGAAGCCGCTATGGGATCAACGCCAATTGGCGATCGTCGAAGCAGTGGGGTCGCCAGACCCGACGCGTTCGCACTTTGATGCACAAGACTACATGGAATCCGGTACGCCTGGTCTGAAGGCTACAAGCGATGGCTGGCTAAATCGCGCACTCCGGCCCGAACTTCATCCGTGTCCACTGCGCGCAATCAGCATGACGCCCGATGTGCCGCGTGCTCTACGGGGCAAGAATGAAGCGCTGGCCGTTAACAACATCAACGATTTTCAAGTGAAGGATGCGCGAGTCGCTGCAACCTTTGAAAGCATGTACGGCACCAGCGCAGACCAGGTGCTGAACGGTACTGGTCGCGAGACGTTTGACGCGATAAAGATCATGCAATCGATTCAGAAAACGCCATACACGCCGGCTAATGGCGCTCATTATCCGGGTGGCCGCTTGGGACCCAGTCTGCAGCAGATTGCACGCATCATCAAAGCAGATGTCGGCCTGGAAGTGGCATTCACGGATGTTGGAGGATGGGACACTCACGTGAACGAAACCGGGCCGCAGCCCCACACGGGTCAGCTTGCGAACCTACTGCATGAATTCGGCGATGCGCTAGCGGCCTTTTCGCAAGACATGGGTGACCGAATGGCGGATGTCACCGTCGTCACTATGTCAGAATTCGGCCGCACGGTAAAAGAAAACGGCGATCGCGGCACCGACCACGGTCACGCGAACGTCATGTTCGTCCTGGGTGGAAACGTGCGCGGCGGAAAAGTCTATGGCGATTGGCCCGGCCTTGAGCGCGAGCAACTTTACGAAGGCCGCGATTTGAACGTGACAACAGATTTCCGCGCAGTGCTTGGCGAATTAGTTCTGAAGCAGATGGGAAATCATGAGCTTGCCTCGGTGTTCCCGGGCTTTAGCGCCGGGAGCGCCCAGCGCGGCATTCTGGCGGTTTGATTATTTCCGAGGCTTGTCGCCGGTTCACGAAGGCTGGAATCGAAGAAGCCCGTAAGATCGCGTTTGAGGACGTAGAATCATAGCTGAACACTTCAGCACTCTTGGGCAAGAAAACTTCTCCTCCCAGTGGGCGCATGTCCAAGCGACCTCCTGCGCCATCTTCGGCCCCGGCATTTGAGAGAACTCGACCCGCGCCGAACCGCTTTCTCATAGTCGGTATTAGTCTTGGGCTCTTCTTGACCACGCTACTGGTCTACGCGCCGGTTTACCGTTTCGGCTTCGTCAACTTCGACGATCCGGACTACGTCACCAACAACCCGCACGTGCGCAACGGCCTTACCAGCGACGGCATCGTCTGGGCGTTTACCAGCACGGAGGCCGCGAATTGGTTTCCCGCGACGCGCCTTTCGCACCTACTCGATGTGGAGATCTTCGGTCTGCGCGCGGGCGGACACCATTTCACCAGTGCCTTCCTACACGCGTTTGCCACGGTGTTCCTCTTCGCATTCCTCCTCGCCGCCACCGGCGCGGCGTGGCCCAGCGCATTCGTGGCCATGCTTTTCGCCGTGCATCCCTTACACGTGGAATCCGTTGCCTGGATCGCGGAGCGAAAAGACGTGCTCAGCGCGTTGTTTTGGTTCCTTGCGCTATGGGGCTATGTCCGCCGGCATTATTGGCTTACACTACTGTGCTTCTGCATGGGGCTGATGTCCAAGCCAATGGTCGTGACACTTCCGTTTGTGCTGTTCTTACTGGATAAATGGCCGCTCCGCCAGTCGCTCCGCTCAGCCCTGCGACTGAAGATTCCGATGCTAGCACTGTCCGCAGCCGGCGCCATCGCGGCCTACCTAGTCCAAAGAAGCAGTGGCGCGGTCCGCGAAGTGGGGCAATTCCCGCTTGGACTAAGGGTGGAGAACGCTGTGGTCTCGTACGCGGCTTACATCGTTAAGATGTTTTGGCCAGCGAAGTTGGCGGTGTTTTATCCCTATCCACATCACTTGCCGGTATGGCAAATTGCGCTGTCAGCCCTGCTGCTGGTGGGCATCTCGACGCTAGTGCTCCGGGAGCGGCGTTCGCGTCCGTACCTTGCGGTGGGATGGTTGTGGTATCTGGGTACGCTTGTGCCGGTCATCGGTCTCGTCCAAGTCGGCGCGCAAGCGCGGGCGGATCGGTACACATACCTTCCGATGGTGGGCTTGAGCATCATGTTGGCATGGGGCCTCCGCGAAATTCTTAAGAGGAAAATTGCTATTTTCGGGGCCATCGCCGCGTGCCTGGCGTGTGCGGTGCTGTGCGAAGCACAGATCCGATATTGGCGGAATAGCGAGACCCTCTTTCGTCATGCGCTCGACGTCACCAGCGGCAACTACCTTGCCCACCATAATCTCGGCGAAGCGTTGGCCGAGGAGGGGCGCTTCTCCGAAGCAATCCGGCAATATCAAGCGGCGTTGCAAATCGAACCGAATGCCGCGAACGTGCAAACCGACTACGGGAATGCCTTGGCCAAATCCGGACACATGCCAGAGGCGATCGCGCATTATCAGGCGGCGCTGCGAGCGCTTCCCGATTCGCCCATTACGCATAACGATCTGGCCAACGCGTTCGCTGCAACTCCCGAAACGATGCCGGAGGCGATCGCCGAGTATCAAACTGCGCTGCGCCTCAAGCCGGATTATGAGGAGGCGCGAAACAACCTGGCGGAGGTGCAGTCCAATAGCGCCGAAATACAGTACAACCTGGGTGTCGACCTGGCCAGGAGCGGCAAGGCGGAGGCGGCAATCCCACATTTCGAGGACGCCCTGCGCCTGAAGCCGGATTATGTGGACGCGCACAACAATCTCGGCGTGGTGCTGGCGGGCGCCGGGCGGGTGCAGGAGGCGATCTCACATTTTGAAGCCGCGTTGAGAATCGATCCCAATTCCGCCGAGGCGCACGTCAATCTTGGGATTGCGTTATCGGGGTTACCCGGCCGACTGCCCGAGGCCATCGAGCACTTCAAAGCGGCGTTGCGCATCAAGCCCGACCCGGAGATCCAGCAGATGCTGGATCGTCTCGAAAAACCGCGATAGCCGGGTAGTGCGGCGGGCACCGCCCCGGCGTTAAACTTCTCGAAATATCAGAAGGTGAACTTTACGGCCAATTGGACGCTGCGCGGAGCGCCGGTGCCAGCGTTGACCGAACCCGAGCCGCTGCTCAGCGTGCTGGTCACGTATCCGAAGTTCGCGTTGTTCGAGGTGCAGCAAGTGGTGTTCGGATTAGCAAACTGCGGGGTGTTGGTTGTATTCACTGTTTCCAGCCGAAGTTGCATAGCGACGCGTTCGCCGAATTGGGTGGTCTTGGCCAAAGCGGCATTCAAGTTGAAGAATCCCGGCCCGATCATGGAATTGCGTCCAACGTTGCCGACCTGCTGGGCAGCGCCCGGGGCCTGATCGGGGGCTCCCGTTGGGCACGCCGCGCTGGGTGTGGCCGACTGGCAGGGTGGCGGGGCAAACGCAGTTGTATCAAACCACGGGCTTCCACCGTTCGAGGCGGTGTTGATTCCGTACAAAATTTTGACGCTCGGATCCACTTGTTCCGGCGTATTGGTGCCGCCTTGGGCCAGATTCAAGTACGTCGAACTGTAAGTTACCGTGAAGGGAAGTCCGGTCATCACTGTCACGATGCCCTCTATCTGCCATCCGCCGATAATCTTGTCCAGCCCTCGCGCGCCCGAGTTCAGGAATTGTTTTCCCTTGCCGAAGGGCAGTTGGTAAACGAAGCTCTGCACATACTCCACCGTGCGATTGAAATCGTTCAATGCCCAATTACGGTGATATTGACCGTTCAGGTAAAAGCCGTAGAATCCATCGTCGTCGCCGCCGTTGTAGTAAGCCATGCCCTTCTGCCAACTGAGAGAGGAAGTGATGCTTAGCCCGGAGGTGAAGCGGCGATCAATCTTCACTTGCAGGCCGTTATACATCGAGGAGACCGGCACGAAGTACTGCGATACGGTGCCTGTGTGCGGGAAGTAAGGTAGATAGGAGTTCTCGACCGCAGATGTGGACGAGGGGGCGATCACGTGACTCGCATTGATGTTTTGAGATGAGCCCATATCCACTCCGTGATTGCCAACGTACGCAAGATCCGCCGTGAAATGAAACGGCAACTGCTGCTGGATCGAGAAGTTCCAGGCAATGATGTGAGGGTTTTTATAGTTTGTCGGGAAGAAGTCTTCCGTAGAACCGTTTTGGCCCAGAGCCGTGACGCTGTAGATCCCGTTGGACGGGAGTGGCACCGGCGTGGGCACCGGGAGACCGCTCTCGAAATTAAGAACGGAGCCGTTGTAGAACGCCGAAGTATAGGAGCTCTGGCCTGTTACCGCTCCGAGATTGCCTTTTGTCGGATAGTTGTTATTAATATACGTATTATCCTCAAACGGGGTGTAACTGACGCCGATACCCGTCCGGATAACCGTCTTGTCCGTCAGCCGGTAAGCCACTCCCAAACGCGGTGCTAGGTAGTTTAGGTGGTTGACCAAACCCCCGTTGTTGGGGTTGCCGCCCACACCGCCGACCACAAGTGTGTTATTCGACGGAATGTAATTGGAAAACTGTCCGGGGAAGGCCGGTGTCGCTGGCGGATAAATTTCCCAGCGCAGCCCGAGCGACAGGGTCAGTTTCTTGTTGACTTGCCATCTATCGGAGGCGTAGGGGAAGAAGTACCACTGCCGGAAAGTCGGGAACGTGCCACTGAAGTCGCGGCCGGTGCTGGACGCCTGAGGGCTGTCCAGCAGGAAGCTCGCCAGGTCATTGGCCCACGAGGTGGTCGTGTTTGGGGTGGTCGGCGAGGTTGTAGTGCCGTTCGCGAGCAGGCAACTGCCCGCGCACGCCGTTTGGGCGGTGCCAAAAGCGTAAACACCGCGTGGACTGTAGGTCTGTGTCTGTAACAGATCGTCACGGATGCGGCGCATATCGAACCCGAGCGTAAACGTGTGGTTGCCGTAGGTCTTGGTCACGTTGTCCACCAAATCGATATTGGCCTCGGCGCGAATCCAGGGCAAACTAGCGGAATATCCCACCAGCGGGTTGGTAAATGCGCCAATATTGATACCCACCAAACCGCTGTCGAACTGGCTGATATTGATGCCCGGGATTCCCAGCGCCGTGGAAGCGTTCGATCCATAGTCGCTCGGTATCGCCGTGTTGTTGTAGTGCGCCACGCCCACCCGGAATTCGTTCAACAGGGTAGCCGAAAAAATGTGGGTCCAGTTGATGCCGCTACTGTATGTCTTCTGAACTCCCGTACCCTGGAAGCCTCCGTTGGCATCGCCGCCGGCCACGCCGAAAATGGGGGCTTGGTAAACCACCGGCCGCTGGAAGCTGAAGCGGCCGCTGAGGCGGTCTTTATCGTTGATGGTGTAGTCTATTTTCCCGTCGGTGAAATCGGTGTCCTTGGTGAAGGGCAGGCTGGCGAAGTAGTTGTTGGACGGCGCAAAGGTGCTTGCAAGGTTTTGATTGGGCTCGGGCAATAGGCCCAGAATCTTGAGCGCGATCGGATTCAGGCGCTGTGTGGGAATGACGTTGTTTGGGAATGGTGTCCGTCCCACACCGGTGGCCGTATTCCCGGTTGCCGGATCGTAAACCAGGGCGGGGCTAGGGCCATTCAGGGCCTCGCTTAAGTTGCCGGTACGCGCCAGCTGCGATGGTATCGTCTCGGTGGTGGCGATGGCTTCGTGATCTGAGGTGCGTAAGAAGTCAGCGAAGAAGAACAACTTGTTCTTCTTGATCGGGCCGCCGATGGTGCCGCCGTAGTAGTTGTAGTGGACAGCGCCTACCGTGGGCTGGAAAAAGTTGCGGGCGTCGAAATCATTATTCTGAACGAACTCGTAGGCTGAGCCGTGGATCTGGTTGGTTCCCGACTTCAGGATCACGTTAGTGACCGCGCCGGCGCCACGTCCCAAGTCCGCGGACTGGTCGCTGGTGGAGATGTCCACGGTTTGAATTGCTTCGAGCGGCGGGATTAGCATTTGCAGTAGGCCCGTGCGCTCGTTGTCGTCGATGCCCTCAATTTGGTAATTATTCGCCACGCGGGGGGCCCCGTTCACTTCGGTCTGCAGCGAGTCCGAAGCGTTAAAAAACTGGGAGTGCTGCTCCGTCGGAGGCGACGTGCCGGGCACGAGGGCTAACAGGGCTTGAAAGTTCCGATTGCTAACCAGAACCGGCAGTTCCGACACGTTCATGCTGTCGATGCTGCGGCCGGTATCGGCGCGGTCGGTCTGCAACTGTGGGGGCTCGGCCGTAACGATAACCGATTCAGTGACCGCTCCGGGCTGGAGAATAGCATCCACGCGGACACTCGTATTAATTTCGACCCGGTTGTTCTGTTTCGTTTCTTTCTTAAAACCGGTAGCTTCTACTGTGACGGAATAGTTGCCTTCGGGAAGGTCGGGGAACGTGTAATTACCGCTAGCATTGGTTTGCGCGCTGTGCACAATGCCGGTGTTGACTTCTGTCAAAGTCACCTTGGCATTCTGGACTATAGCTCCGCTGCTATCTGTCACAGTGCCTAGAATTGTGCCTGTAACCGCCTGTGCGTAGATCGCGGCACAAGATGCTAATACGAGCGCTAACAACGCGCACATCTGACGTAGATGTCTCATAAACTAACCTTTCGTAGATAATGGCGGGAAGAAGCATACCCCGCTGACCGCCTAAGCGCCTGAAGTAATGTAGTTTTTCGCAATGCTACGACAGCGAATAACAGTTTGCTGCGATTATACGCGAAATTAACTCAGTCGGCCAGCAATAAATGACAACTCCGGCTTTGCTAAAGCTGAAGCTGAGGTTCAGGACTGGTACTAAAGAACCGCGAAAGCTCTGATGCTTACCAAAATTGTGTTGCTACTATCTTCGGCGGTCCGGAAACACCGTCGATGACATCCGTGGACAGGACGAGTTGCATATTCATGCGTTCCCAACCCTTCGGCGCTGACGTCTGCAATTTCTGTATTTGTGTGGGATTGGTTATGAATTCACCTGCCGCTACTGTCCCCCACTGGGCAATCCCGGCCACTATGACGGTGGTTTGCTCCGTCTTCGGATCTTGAACTCGTGACACGATCGCGTAATCGCGCGTTATCTGGCCATAAGGCACGGAGAAATCCACCGACCAGTCGGTACGTGCAGGATTGCGCCGGTCGCGAATGCGGCGCGGCTGTCCTGGCTGTCGCTCAAAGCCGAAGCGCAACGTGTCCGCCAATCTTAGCGTCCAGCCGTTATTGAATCCGCCGATTAGAACCGATGGCCCCTGCTGAAGATCGCTAAATTTCGTAGCAGACCGCAGCAGTACCTGGTACTGTTTTCCACGGCTTTGGAGCAGCCCGGCTAATCTGGCGAGAGTAGTGGCGGACGCGAAGCTAACGCGGTTTGATCTGGGGAAATGCATCTCAGAAGTCGGCGCGTCACCTTTAACCTCAGCCGAACGGATTTCGTCGGGAGGGTTTCCAATACACAGAATCACAGGGCTTCGAGAGGATAAGATCGGAGACCAAAAGAGATCCAAGGCGGTGCGGTGAGGGACCTTATATAGGACCGATGCCGTCAGGAGAGCCAAAACGCTGAGGGCGACGATGCCCAGTATCGTCCAGCGTCGCATTCGGTTGCGGCTGGCTGGCATGGAAGTGATCGTGGGTTTCTCGATTGCAACCGGCTCGTCTTGCCGGAACACAAAGTGCGGAACATAAGATCCCGGCTCTAAATCAATTCGGAGCTCGCTCTCAGTGGCTCGGTCTTGGTAATACAGAGCCAGCCGTTTCCGGATCTCGCCCGCCGCACTGCGGACTACGTGATCAACCGCCGTGTTGTAGTCGGCCGGCCTTCCGAACACCTCAATTCCAACAATCCGTTCTTTCAGAGAGTCGTTTTGGCCCGCTAAAACCCGTTCGACGCTATATCGAAGAAACGCCGTATAGCGTTGGCTCTTCCGGAAAAACGAGCTCTTGAGGATTCGCTCGAGTTGCTCCAGAATCGCGGTCGATGGCGGATTTACTTCTTGCGACGAGTCTAGTGGAACAGAAATCTGAGGCGAATCTCTAAAACGCGACATGTCTCTCCTTCTCAAACCGCGCGGGGTCCAGGTTCAAGAGGACGTGGGATCAATATATTCAAATATCAGGTCAAGAGCAACTGGCGTTTGTGCTTTTGGTTCGTAATGAGAAAAAAAGAGACAGCAAATCGAGATTTTGAGGGTAACTGAAATGTGCAGTTACAAACTACCTCTGTGTAATGCACCATACTGCAGCACTCTCCTAACCCGCGGGCAGGCCCTGCTACTTTTCACGGTCATCGACCGTCACCGTCTAGCTAAGTCCTGCGACTAGCTGTAGCTTCTATGTGGCTAGATAGCGCAATCTCTAGAGGAAAAGAAATGAACAAGGGAAACAAGCGGTTCGCGGCAACGAAGGGTTCACTGCCAAATAGGACCATCCGGAAATCCTGCATCGGGCGGTTAGACATCTCCCGTCACGTGACACGCCGATGCGTTACGTGCTTAGCAATGGCCTTGGTTGGCGTTGCCTCTATTTCCGTAGCCTTCGCGCAGTCGACATGTGGTAATCAGGCACCGATAGCCGGTCAGCCCGCAACCACGCCCGCCTGGATGAACCCGGCAGATCCCACTTGGACAGCAGGGTTCCCGTATACGCCCGCCAACCGGGCTTCAACCCTCCTCAACGCCATGACTTTGGCGCAGATGGAGCAGCAGATGGCTGGCGCAGGTGGGGCCATCCCGGAGGTTCCCGGATGCGGCACATCACCTTCACGGCATCTTCTTGGAATTCCGTCCCTGTGCATACAAACCTATCGGATCACGAATGGCCCTCCCGGAATCGGACAGAGCGATTGCGCTACCGCGCCCAAGGCTACAGCGTTGCCTTCGAACCTCACTTTAACAATGTCATTCGATCCCTCACTTGCGCTCACGTATGGCAACATCATCGGCTCAGAAGCCCGGAGCCTTGACTTGCAAGTCATCGAGGGACCCGGCATGGACATGCTGCGCGTGCCGCAGGGAGGCCGCAATTTTGAGTATGCCAGCGAAGACCCGTTTCTCGCGGGCACAATGGTCTCTCAGATCGTTAGGGGCGAGCAAAGCGATGATGTCATCGGAATGTGTAAGCACTTTCAAGGGAATGAACAGGAAATCGATCGGATGACGTCCAGCGACATCATTACCGAACAAGCCAGGAACGAAATCTATTACACGCCCTTCCGCATGTGTGTCAAGGACGGGGGCGCTCTCTCCGTTATGTGCGCCTATAACTTAGTCGCCGGTGTACATGCATGCCAGGATCCGACGTCCATGACCGATGCTCTGCGTACCGAATGGGGTTTCCCGGGCTATGTCCAGTCGGATTTTGGTGCCACCCAGAGCACTTCGCCTTCGATATTGGCCGGCGAAAACATGGAAATGAACTCGCCTGCGCACTTCAGCCCTACCCTACTCACTGCCGCGCTGAACGCTGGCCCCGCCCCGGCAACGCCCCTCCCGGGTTGGCTCCCTAATTCCTACACGCCTACAGGCACCGTACCTTGTGGACTGTTAGCCGGCCAGAATGCCAATTGCCTGCAACCCATTCAACTCTATGGCGCTCTCCTGCCCCGGTACACTGTGATGTTTCAGCAGGGTATCTTCGATAGGCCTGTCGGGGGGACGGCGGGCGCATATGACCCCTCGCAAACGTATCCTACGGGAACGCCGACAACCGTCGGGCCGCAGATCAACCTGGCTGATGCGACTGGGCACGGCAACACTGCCAGATCCATCGCAGATCAATCCGGTGTTTTGCTCAAGAATTTGAACAATATGCTGCCTCTCAACTGCACCGGCGGCGCACAGACGATCGCGTTGATCGGACCGTCGAGTCTGGTTAACACCGCGTACACTGGCGGTGGCGGTAGTTCCCAGGTAACGCCGATCTATACCGTTACGGCTCTTGCGGGCCTTCAGGCGGCCTGCCCTACGGCGACCGTAACGGTATACCCCATCACCAGCACTGCCACCGCTACGGCGGCATATGCGGGGGCCGCAGCCGCCAACCAGGCCATCGTTATAGTCGGCGACGAGGAATCGGAAGGTTCCGACCGAGCCACCATCGCGATGGTTGCGGTCAATGGCGGGCCGTTGCCCGACACAATAGTCGAAGGCGTCATCGCCGCCCAACCAAATACGGTTGTGGTTCTCGTGAACGGCGACCCGGTTACGTTGCCGTGGGTCAGTTCGGTTCCGGCGATTCTCGAAGTGGGGTACCCCGGCCAAGAATATGGCGACGTGATCGCGGATCTGTTGTACGGAGTGTGCACCACCTGGACCTCGACGACGACGCCGATTATCACGCACTCCTGCATCAACACGAACCCTGTGAACCCCTCAGGCAAGCTTTCGATGACTTTTCCCGTGTTGGCCAGCGACGTCAACGCGAGCACTACCGAAGAGTATCCCGGTATAGCCGAGACGCTGATGGTAACCCCGCCACCTGACACCCTTCTTGTTCAAGCCTTTAACCCCGTGTCTGAAAACGGTGCCATCCCCAACCCTGGAACCTATGGCGGCCCGGCAGCCGACCTGTGGGTTTCTTACAACGAGGGCATGGAGATCGGCTACCGCTGGTACGACGGGCAGAACACTACGCCCCAGTATTGCTTCGGCTATGGACTTTCCTACACGAGCTTCTCTATCTCGAACGTCGCAGTGACGCCATCCACCGATGGAACCCAGCCGGTTACGGTCACTGCCACTGTAAAAAACACAGGGACCCAATATGGTGCGGAGGTGGTGCAAGTTTATCTTGGCTTCCCGGAAAATCTCGGTGAGCCGCCCAGGCGACTCGTGGGTTTCCAGAAGATCTGGCTCAACCCGGGCCAGTCAGGGCCTGTCGCCATTACGATTGACCCGGCCGCCACGGATTTACCTCTGTCCTATTGGAACAGTACAACGCATAAGTGGGCCATCCAGCCCGGCACATACACGGTGTACGTGGGCAACTCATCCGGGTACGCGGCTGGCGCAGCGACGGGCTGCACCGGTTTTGCATATACCGGGCACTTCGCGGTAGGCAGCGGACCTTCGGAATCGGCGACCAATGTCACGGGGTCTGTTTCGGTGACCTCCAGCGGCATCGTGTATAACCGGATCCACGGTACAGGCAGCGAAGCGGTCACAATCACCAATACCAGTGCTGTAGCCATTTCTGGACCTATTCAACTGACGCTGTCGATCGTCGGATCGGGAGCCACGCCCGTGAATAACACTGGTACGAGTAACGCACTAGGCGGTGATCCGTACTGGACAGCACAGTCCGGCTCGCTTGCCCCGGGCGCTTCCGTGACAGTCACGGTGACGTTGGCGTACGGTATCGATAACTTCAACACCCCTAGTCCAATGATCTACTCGGGGACCATGAACTAGCAGCTTTCACCAGTTAAGGAGGAATGAGATGATCACTGCAAAGACGCTTCTAGGTGCGGTCTGTTGTCTGGGCTTGATTTTAACTACGCCCGTATTCGGAGATACGCTGGCCTATATAGTCACAATAAACACGTCGAGTGTACTTACTACGCCAAATACCACCGGGTACATCGATTTTCAGCTCAATCCGGGGAGCCTTGGCGCGACAGGGTTGACCGCCACGGTAAGCGGGTTTGGGGGTGCGGCGTTAAGCACAGTCACAAATACGTCGACGACGAACATGTATGCTGTCGACGGCGACGTGTCGACCTCGCCCGCTAGCCTCCCTATCCTGCTTTCGAATACGAACACGCTCATAATGGCAAACGGCGATTTGAACAATGAACTATTGCAGGCGCTGACGTTTAACACAGCGTCGATCACCTTTGAGTTGACGCTTTCCGGTCCGGGCGTAAGCGTCGGCGGTCTTGCAGGCGGCGCGTCCGGCACTACGTTCGTTTTGGATTTTCTTAACACCGGTCAGACTGCTTATTTGCTGAGCAGCGATCCCACCGGCAGCTCACAATCGGCAACCGACCCGCTTTGGGCGGCGGGCGTCGTCGACATCAGCAATAAAGGATTGGTCACCCCCATTGCAAATCCCGGGCCGAATAGCGGACCTTCGGTGGTGACGTTCACGGTGATCCCCGAACCATCGACCTGGGTGCTATTAGGTGCTGGCTTACTACTTCTCGCGCTGGTTCGGGGAGCATGGAAGCTCAGAACATGGTTGATGATTTTCTAGATCGGCTGGCGCTTGTCCAGACGATGAGCGGCTACCGCGAACATCCGGAAGCAAACACGTGAAGCGCCGGATTGTCTCCGTTCGGTTAAATTCATGCAGCGGACGGCATCAACCGGCCAGATACTTGTTCGGCACGTTTCTCTCTGGTGGAGCCGAACCGCTTCGCGCACGCATTAAGAAAGCAATGTTGTTGTACACATCACGTTCTTCACGGTGGAATTGCCTGAATAGGCCACACTGCGCATACGAAATTGGAGTCGCGTCGAACACAATCGTCTCCCAAGGCATCGCATTGCCCCAGAGCAGCATTTGCACTCTGAGGTCTAACGAAGCTCCCGCCGAGACGAGGAGCTCCATCATTGGCCGGCAATAATTGAGGATCGAGTTCACCGCATGAAAGATCGGGGTCTGCCCACCAAACCCGTCAGTGTTCAAGCGGGAGCGAGCGTTCACGTCACCGCCTGCTTCAATCAACAGCTTGCCGCATCCGATTGAATTGAACTCCGCGCAGAGATGCAAGGCTGTGACATCCCGGCAGCAAGTAAATGCCGATGATACGCTGAGTCTGCGAGAAAGTACTCCTGGGTCCTGTGCCAGTTGGGTCTTTAAGGCCAGGACATCGTCTAAGAGCAGCGCTTCTATCAAGGGATCGCCCACGTCTGCCCCGGCAGCAATCATGACCCGCATGCACTCGGCGAACCGTGACGAGCGCAGGTATCCCTCAATGAGACAGTCGATCGGCCGTTTCCCTTCGATGGCTTTCAAAGGGCTGAGGCCTACGGCAAGGATCTTCTTGATTTCCTCAGGGGAGTGGACTTCAAAGGCGCCGAGAAGATCGGCTTCAGTGGGCATTCGGCCATCACTCTCTTTCACGGACAGCCCTCCTCAATCGTGAACCGACTTTGGTTCCCGACCGTATTCAATTCCGACTGCTGATAAACCGTTCTTCCCCACGCTTCAATGCTCCGGGAGGGTGGGCGGCCCGTTGGCGACTTTCGACGCCGAACTGCTTTGCGTACTCGGCCTTCAGTCGCTGCCAACCCCCGAACTTCATGGTCTCGGTGCCGACGATGCGTCCAATCGGCTCACCCGCGAGGAGCCGCTCAAGTACATCGAAGCAGATGTGCCAGCCCGCGGCGCCCCACGAGATGAAGCGGCGATCGATGTTGTGCCACAAAGTCAGGCGCGTGCCGCCACCGAACGGTTCGAGTTCCCACCGGGTATCGTTGTACTCAAGCACCTTGGGAGGGTCGGCTCGCGTCACTCTTGTTTCCAGCGGCGTGGGCTTTCCCACCCAGGTGAGCTTCACCGTTCCAACCGTACCCAGGTTTCCATCGGCCTCAAAGGGAGCCCACTCGCGCAGATGCGCCGGGTCGGTAAGCGCCTGCCAGACTTTCTCTGGCGAATGGCGCAGTTCTCTGACTAGAATGAGCGTCCACTTCTCTCCGTCCTTTCGTACCTGCGCCCCGCTGGCCCAGCCCGGTGTGTATTGCTCGCGATCGGTCATCTTTTCCTTACCGTGAATAGCGTGTTAGCTGCGTGACCTGAATGAGATTGCCGCAGGTGTCGTTCAGCATCGCGATCTTCGAGGCTGTCACGTCCGTTGGTGGCATGGTGAACGCGGCGCCGCGCGCTTTCATGCGCTCGTAATCGGCCTGCAGGTCGTCGGTGTAGAACATCGCCGCAGGCTGGCCTTGCTGGAAGATGGCCTGCTGGTAGGCTTTCGCCGCCGGGTTGTTGTTGAGCGCGAGCTGCAACTCCGTGCCGTCCGGGTCCTCTGGTGACGCCACCGTCAGCCAGCGAAACGGCCCCTGGCTGAAGTCGGTCTTCTTCACGAAGCCCAGCACTTCGCTATAGAAACGTAGGGCCTTCTCCTGGTCGTCGACGTACACGCTGGTCACTTTGATTTTCATTTCGTTTCTCCTTTGTCGCGTTCGCGGTTTGGGCCGCGTCGCCTTCTCTTTGGCTTCCCTTTCGTTCGTGTGGATTCATCCATGCGGTCCAGGTGGCGTTCGAGAGCATCTACATGAGCGGACCAGAACCGGCGGAACGGAGCCAGCCAGGCATCCACTTCCTGAAATGGTTCAGGTTTCAGCTGATAGAGACGGCGCTGTGCGTCCACCGTAGACTCAACGAAACCGGCCTCGCGCAGCACTCGCAGGTGCTTTGACACGGTCGGCTGCGGCATACGAAGCTGACGCTCGATCTCTCCCACGGATTGTTGTGAGGAGACCAGGAGGCTCAATATCGCCCGACGGTTCGGCTCCGCAATGATGTCAAACACAGACTCCACGATTCTTTATATACCCCAATCAGCATATACGTGTCAAGGAATATAGACTTCCCGTCGGCCCTGGCAAAACGTTTCAGTCGGCGCGCGCGAGATGCACGCCATCGTCGCCTCCGGCTATCCAACCCACACGTCGGTGACAAAAATTGCTTCAACCATATCTCGCCCACCCACAACGCTTTAACCCCCGCTCGCTGCCTTTCGCGTACGCCCTGCTTTCATAATTCGGGCATGCCTACCTCCTGGCGTAAACTCATTTCCAATCGCGCGAACGCGCAAAAGTCCACCGGGCCAACCTCTCCGGAAGGCAAAGCCAAGGTCTCCCAAAATCGCGCGGTCCACGGCCTGACTGGCCGCTTCCGAGTCATCGACAGCGAGGATCAGGACACCTTCGATGATTTTCTCGACCAGCTCATTGTGGAGGAACAGCCGGTTGGCACACTCGAAGTCGAACTGGTCAAGAAAATGGCCGAATCGCTCTGGATGTCGCGCCGAGCCCGCAACCTCCAGGACCCGTGCTTTGTTTTTATGGAGCGATCCCGCGAAGACGTCAAGAATTCTGAAGTCGGACTGGTTGTGCGCCCGGAGCTGGAACGCTACACACGCTACCAGGCGCACCATGACCGCGCTTTTCAGCGTTACTCTAACGAACTCTCAAAGCACAGAAAAGAGAGGCTCAAAGCGCAGGCTGGCTTTGAATCGCAGCAACGGGCGAAGAGGCAGGAAGAACGTCGCGATGCGAAGGAAAATCGCGACATCGAACAGCACAAACATGCCGTAGCGCATGCCGAAAAGCGTCTTCAGCTCATAGAAACGAAGCGGAAGGTTGCGGAAAAGAAGCTGGACACCGCGCCGCCGCCTCAAAATCAACAAATCGCCGCCTGAAATCACGTCAATAATTGAACACAGCAAAGTATCCGCACTCGCGGTGTCGCTTGAAAGAGAGGCGTAAGCGAGCTGTTCAGTACGAAAGCTGCCGGGCAAAACTCCAGGCGTCGCCGACGATGCGGTCAAGATCGGCCCGCTTAGGATGCCATCCGAGCGTCGTTTGAATTTTTTGCGAATCGGCGACCAGACTGGGCGGATCTCCCTCCCGTCGAGGCCCCATTTTGTATGGAACCGGCTTCCCCGTTACGCGCTCGACCGCAGCGAGAACTTCCTTTACGGAGTGGCCCGAACCCGTTCCGACGTTGAATACGTTGGAGGCGCCCTCGTTCAGTAGATGCTCCAGGGCGAAGACATGCGCTTCGGCGAGATCGCTCACATGTATATAGTCGCGGATGCACGTTCCATCCGCTGTCGCGTAATCATCGCCGAATATCGTCACCGGGTTGCCGGTGAGGACGGCGCGCAAAATGAGCGGAATAAGATGCGTTTCCGGGTCGTGACGTTCCCCGAGACCGGCATCCGGCTCGGCTCCGCAGGCATTGAAATAGCGCAACCGGATGCTGCGCAGATCGCGATAGCGGTCAAGCCATTCCAGAATGGTCTCGACCATAACCTTGGATTCCCCGTATGGGTTGATGGGCGCGCTTGGCTCATCTTCCACGATGGGGACGCGCTGCGGAACCCCATAAGCGGCGGCAGTGGACGAGAAAACCACGCGCTTTACCCCAACGCCGAGCATTGCTTCGAGTAGAGAGAGTGAGCCTCCAACATTGTTTGCGAAATATAGCTCCGGCACTTCGGTGGATTCGCCCACCGAAATGTATGCCGCAAAATGCACCACCGCATCAACGCGCTCATGCGCTAGGAGGTGCTTCAACCTGTCGGTATCGCGAATGTCAAAATCGTGCAGAATCTCAGATGGAACCGCGTCGCGATGGCCGCGCGACAGATTGTCGACCACCACGACGGAATGCCCTTGCTGCTGCAGGAAATGTCGGGTGTGAGAGCCGATGTATCCGGCGCCGCCCGTAACAAGAATTTTGGCCAATGCTCTTAAAGTGTAGCTACTGAGATGCTGAGAACGTATGCCGTTGCTTGAACTGCGATCCGTCTCGAAGGTCTACCAGGCGGATGGCGGGCCCGTGACTGCGTTGCAAGACATCAGTTTTGAGGTGAACGCCGGAGATTTTATTGCGTTGGTAGGCCGAAGTGGGTGCGGAAAATCGACATTGCTGAATCTGTGCGGAACCATGGATTTTCCGACTAGCGGCGAAGTCTTTCTGGAAGGGCAAAATACAATCCGGTTGAACGATGCCGCGCTCACGCGGTTAAGGCGCGAAAAGGTTGGATTCATCTTCCAGTCGTTCCAACTGATGCATACGTTGACCGCAGTTGAGAATGTTGAATTACCACTATTGCTGGCGCGAAAAAAAAGTGTACGCGCCGCGGCCATGGAACGGCTTCGCTGGGTGGAACTGGACGAATACGCCGATCGCTTGCCGCATCAACTTTCCGGAGGACAGCAACAGCGGATTTCAATTGCCCGCGCTCTGGTGCATAATCCGAGTCTGGTTCTGGCGGATGAGCCGACGGGCAATCTGGATACGGCAACCGGCGAGATTGTGCTGAATTTACTGGTTCGTGCCGCGCGCGAGTTCAACGTGGCCGTGATCATGGCCACGCATGGCGCGGAGAGCGCCGCGCTGGCAGACCGCATCGTTCATCTGCGGGATGGGCGCATTTCGTCGACGCATGTGCCGGCCGAAATTATGGGAGCGCGATGAGTGCAGTCCTGCTATTCGCACGC
Source organism: Terriglobia bacterium (assembly GCA_963846025.1). GTDB lineage: Bacteria > Acidobacteriota > Terriglobia > Bryobacterales > Bryobacteraceae > Bog-105. The sequence continues at coordinate 150,749 of CAWJUG010000002.1, forward strand.
TTGATCGTGCGGCCGATGGCGCGCGAGCCCATTCGCACAGCATTGACGCTCTTTGCGATTGCGTTGGGAGTCGGAGTTGTGATTGCGATCAATTTGGCCGGTCAAGCGGCGGCAGGCAGCTTTCATTCCTCGCTCGAGTCACTGACCGGAACCAGCGATTTGTCCATCAACGCGATCGGCGGGCTCGATGAGCAGCAATTGGGGCGATTGTCGCAACTTCCTTATGCCTTCCACTTCGCGCCGCGCATTGAAGATTTCGCCTTTATCAACGGCAAGGGCGAGGCGCTGCCGTTCATTGGGATCGATCTGATTGCGCAAGGGCTGCGGAATAACGGCTTTGATAATGCCCCCATGAACCTGATTAACCCCATTTGGGTGGGGGAGCGGCTAGGGCTGAAGAAGGGTGATCGCATTCGGTTGTTGATCAACGATGTCATCGAAACGTACACAGTCGCCGGCGTATTGCCTCGTGCGAAGAACGATATCGGCGAGAACAACGTCATCATTGCCGACATTGGATTAGCGCAAAAAGTGACGGGAAAAATTGGCAAGCTCGACGCCATTGACGTTCGCGTACCGGCGGGCGAATCGGTTGATTACTGGCGCAGGTTCCTCAAAGAGCAGATGCCTCCGTCGGTGCTTGTCGACCTGCAGGGTTCCAAAACGGAAGAGAACCGTAAAATGCTGGCGGCGTTCCGCTGGAATCTGCACGTCTTGAGTTACATTGCGCTGATTGTCGGCGCTTTCCTGATCTACAACACAATCTCGATCTCGGTCGTGCGGAGGAGAAATGAGATCGGCATTGCGCGCGCGCTGGGTGCGGCGAGAAGTCTGGTTGCGAACGCCTTTTTAGCTGAGGCGCTGTTCTTCGCGGTGATTGGAAGCGTCATCGGGCTGGCCCTCGGGCGAACTATGGCCGTTGGCGCAGTACGACTGATCGGGAATACGGTCGAGTCCCTTTATGTCAGCAGTTATCCCGCGCAGATAGAGTTGACGTGGCTTACCGCGTTTGAAGGCATGACGATCGGAATTGCCGTTTCCCTTCTTGCTGCTCTTGCGCCGGCGCTCGAAGCATCGTATGTCGCTCCCGTCGAGGCGATGTCGCGAGGTCGAGAGCAATATGTCAGCCGTAGCCGGTCGCGAAGCGTGCTGATTTCGGCCGTGGTTTTGCTGGGTGCGGCGGCGGTGCTGGCTCAATTGCCAGCGGTCGGGCGGCAGCCGGTATTTGCTACGGAGCTGTGATTCTGCTGATCGCAGGCACATCCGCGCTGATCCCGAGCGTGGTGACGTTCTTTGCTGAGGCGGCGAGTGATGCGGTGCGCCGGTCGCTAGGAGTCGAAGCGCTGCTTGCGTTGCGCTCGCTGCGGGCTTCGCTGAATCGAACATCGGTGTTGACCGCGGCGCTAGCGACTGCTGTGGCGATGACCGCCAGCGTGGGCATTATGGTCGGCAGCTTTCGCGAGACGGTTTGGGTATGGATGAACGACCAGTTAAAAGCCGATCTGTATTTGCGGCCCGCGGGATCTTCGGCGGCCGACCGGCATCCCACAATGAGCGCAGATATTGCCGACGGGATTGAGCGGCTGCCAGGTGTTGCGGCGGTGGACCGTTTCCGCGCATACCCAATTTCGTATGAAGGGTTGCCCGCGACGTTTGCCGGAGGCGAGACCCTTAAGCATAACGCCGGTACCCGAACGCGCTTTCTACCAGGTGAGGATCGCGAGGCCATCTTGTCGAAGCTGGGCAGTGGCAATTACGCGATTGTGAGTGAGCCGTTCGCGAACAAGCATCATGTCCGCCCGGGCGATGTGCTGCACATTCCGCTCGCCGGGAGCGTGCGGAATTTCAAGGTGTTGGGAATCTATTACGATTATTCGACGGAGCGCGGGTATGTAATCGTGGACCGTCGAACGCTGTTGAAGTATCTGCCTGACCGAGCCGTCACTAACTTGGCGGTCTATCTGAAGCCGGGAGCCGATACCGCGGTGGTGCGGCAGCAACTGGGCAATATTATCGGTGGCCGCCGGGTGCTCGTCTCTTCGAACAGTACACTGCGGCGCGGCGCGATCCAGATTTTTGACCGTACGTTTCGGATTACGTATGCGCTGGAGGCGGTTGCGGTGATTGTGGCCGTAATGGGGATTGCGGGCGCGCTGCTTGCGATGGTAATTGACCGCAGGCGCGAGTTCGGCCTGTTGCGATTCCTGGGTGCCGCGCAGCCCCAGATTCGAAGCATCATTTTGTGCGAAGCGGGGTTCCTGGGACTGCTGGCGAACGCTATTGGGTTGATTCTAGGAACGCTGTTATCGCTGATTCTGATTTTCGTGATCAACAAACAGTCGTTCGGATGGACCATTCAGTTCCATTGGCCGGCGGCTTTGCTGCTTATCGCCTTATCTGGAATCTACGTTGCTACCGTGCTTGCGGGGTTGTATCCGGCACGAACAGCGACGCAGATGAACCCAATCGCAGTGGTTCATGAAGCGTAGCGGTTTCGCCGTTTTGGCACTTGCTGCTGCTGTTATTTCCGGTCAGCAGTGGCAGATCGCCAAGCCGGGATATCAGTATGAGTTTCCGCGCGATCACTTCAGCCATTCCGGTTTTCAGACCGAGTGGTGGTATTACACAGGCAATCTTCGGGCGGCAGATGGGCATCGTTTCGGCTTCGAGCTCACATTCTTCCGCCAGGCACAGCATTTGACACCAGAGCAGATGGCCGCGTCCGATCCGGTGTGGCGGCCTGATCAAATCTATCTCGCCCATCTGGCCTTGAGCGATATCGACGGGCAGAAGTTCTTTCACACGGAGCGTTTGAATCGCGCCGGACCGGGCTTAGCCGGCGCGGACTTGATCGATCAGAAGTATTGGAACGGGAACTGGCACGCGAAATGGATCTCGCTCGCGACCGGCGAGCAGGAACTGCAGGCCGTCTCCAGCGAATTATCCTTCCATCTTCACCTCAAGCCTGAGAAGCCGTTCGTGATTAATGGACAGAATGGCATCAGCCGCAAAGGCCCGCTGCCGGGCGAGGCCTCCCATTACATCTCGTACACGCGGCTCGGTACGTCGGGAAAGCTGCATTGGGAAGATCGTGACTTTAACGTGCAGGGTCTCGCGTGGATGGATCACGAATTTTTCACCGAGAGTGGGGATAACAATCTGGCGGGCTGGGACTGGTTCGCGATTCAACTGGAGGATCGACAGGAATTAATGTTGTATCGATTGCGGAGTAAGTCGGGAAGCGACCGCTTTTCGTCGGGCACGTTTGTCGATACTGAAGGCAAGGCGCACTACCTGGATGCCTCGCAATTTGAGATCAAACCGTTGAAGACATGGCACAGTGCGGGTTCAGGCGCAACGTATCCAATCTCATGGCAGATTTCTGTGCCGTCTGCCGGCCTCGAGTTGACACAGCGGACAGCGCTCGCGAATCAGGAATTGTTCAACGCGCAGGACGTCTCACCAACTTACTGGGAAGGCGCAGTCACATACGAAGGAACGGCGCGGGGTGTTCCGGTTCAGGGAGTTGGCTACTTGGAGATGACGGGTTACGCGGGGACGTTGCGGGGTTTAGGCTCGCCATAAAGCGGGACAGATAAGCCGCGATCAGGCAACACGCGACCACGATGCCCAGTGCGTAACGAAGCGTTACCAACTGCGAGGCAAATCCGATGGTTGGCGGCCCGACAATGAAACCGATGTAGCCGATGCCTGTTACGGTGGCGATACCGGGTCCGGGATTCACGCCGGGAACTCGGCCGCCTCCGCCAAAGACGAGCGGGATGATGACCGACAAGCCTGCGCCCGTGACGGCGAGTCCGGGGAGACCTAAGGCCGGCAAGTGGATGCTGAGCGTCCACGACAGGCCGATGGCCGCAACCACGCAACCCGCGCGCACAGTATGGAAAGGACCGAAGCGGGCTGTGATCGAGTCGCCGAAAAATCGGAAGACAGCCATGGCCGCGGAGAAAACAGCGTATCCTTCGGCCGCAATGCCGGGTCCAGTGTGCAGGATCTGGCGGTAGTAAACAGCGGTCCAGTCGGCCATTGCCCCTTCCGAGAGCAGGATGCAGAAGCCGATAGCGCTGAGCGCAATTAAGACCGGCGGAATGTTTCGAAGCGGCAGACGATGTCCACGCGCTGCCATGTGCACGTGAGTTTCGAGCAGAAGCGGAATTGCGCCCAGGACTGCAAGTAAGTTGATGAGCCCGCTTGCCGTGAAGTGGGCAACGGGCGTAACGTTATGTGCGGCAATCCATCCGCCGATACCCGCGCCCGCCATTGCTCCGAAGCTGAACATCGCGTGGAAGCGCGACATGGTGGGTGTGCCCATAGCTTTTTCTACTTCCACGCCTTGCGCGTTCATAGAGACATCCATCGCGGCCGCAAAACCGCCGAAAATGAATAGCGCGATGGCAAGCGTGAAGGCATTCCAGGCAAGGCCCATGAGCGCGACCGCGGAACAAAATGCAATGGAACCTACTGAGGTAACCCGCTTGCTGCCGAACCGGCTGATAAGCCACCCGGTGAACGGAATGGTGCACAGTGCTCCGAATGCGGAACTGAGTAAGGTCAAACCTAGAACCGCATTATTAAGATGAAGCTCGCTTTTGATAGCCGGTATGCGCGAGACCCAGGTACCGACAATCAGGCCATGTGCGAAGAAGAGGATGACCGTACCCCACCAGGCGGGCCGGATGCCGCGCCCCATTACTGTTGAAGCAGGGCCAGGGCGGCCGAACGCGCTCGTTGACGCCGATAGATGGTAATCTGCTGGCCTCTGGAGTTCCACGAAATCAGCTCATTGAGGCCAAGATCGGCACACTGTTCGGGGGTGATGTCCGGCTGCCATTCAAAAAAATGACTGAGGAAGCGGCGAACGAGGGGAATTTGGATGACTCCGTCCGACGGCATCCAGGTTCGCGTGTAGGTGATAAGCGCGTCGAAGCTATCGGGGGGCAGTTTCCGGATGGAATCGTAGTGAAAATCGTTTGTTTCGACCGTGTGGAGCTTGCTTGTGACGAAGCCATAATCTGGATCGCGCAACCCGGCAGTGTAGGGCCACGCGGTTGCGATGGCGCGACTCGAAAGCGTTCGCTCGGCGAAACCTCCCGCGATCTGCTGCAATCGGACGAAATCCACCATCGCAAGATTGTTCTCATAAGGGAACGGATAAGGGGGATTCCACCATAGGTTCGCGACCAAGCCGCCCACCAGGAGGCCTGTCGCGGCGATCGATACTTTTTTCGGCACGCAAGTCAACGCAACAGCCACCGCTATATAGAAGATGGGAAGCGTGGGAAGCAGATAGCGTTCAAGCTCGGCGCCCCCAAAAACTGAAACCAGCACGAGGTTGGCTCCGGCAACGCTGGCGGCGATTTTCCAACGGCGGCGTCGGAATGGCGGACAAACGAACAGAGTAAAGAAGATGAGAAGTGTTCCCGCCCAGCGAAACTCCGCTACGAACAGATAATACAGGCGGCGCGCGAATGAGAGCGCCATACGTGCCGGGTGAAGCGCGTAGCCGACGTTATAGTGCGCGAACCCTGGATCGCCGAGCCAGTATCCAGTGCCGCGATGGAGCACAAGCAGCCAGCCAAATAAGGCCGCTGCGGAGGGAATGAAGTACGCCGCTTGCCGCCATCGCTTTCTCAAAAGCAAGACGATAAAGAAGACGAACGGGACCACCAGGCCGGTCTCTTTTACGAGCACCAAAACCACCGTCGCTGCTGCGGCCCAGCCATACTGCCGTTTCAGGAAAAGCAGCAGAGCGATAAGAGTGAAGACCATCGCTGGCATGTCGAGTTGGGCCATCATGCTTTGCGTATAGAAGAGCGGCGAAACCAGCAGCAAGAGCGGAGGCAGGAAAGCGGGTGCCCCTTTGGTTGCTTGAGTCAATTCGATGGCCAGGAGAAACGTGACCAGCAAGCCGGCGCTCGCGATGAGAAGCATGGCAATGCGCGTCAGGGGAATGCTGTAGCCGAAAAGCTTATATAAGATGGCGAGGTAAGCTTCGACGCCGGGTGGGTGCACGTTCGGTACCGTCGAATGGGGAATCCAGGCTCCCGTGCGCAGGAGATCGAGCGCGGTGGGCACGAATTGGCCGAGTTCATCCCAGAAGTACGGCAGCGTCAGCAGGCCGATGTGGATCGCAAAGAGTGGGATTGCAAACAAGAGCCAGAACGCGATGAGATAGTAAGGACGCCTTTTCACCGGCCCGGCCTCGGTTAACGCGAACGGAGGCAGTTTCGGCATCGGGGGCCGGGGCTGCTTGGGCATTCAGCTATTGGATCGTGTCGGCAGCGCCCTGCGCTTCCAGGCGAATCTCGCCGAAAGCGGCCTCATACTGCTTAAGATTTTGTGTGAGCAGATTGGCCAGGGCCTTGGCTTGCGGAGGGCTCAAGTAGACGCCCTGAAAGTTCTGAATCGTGACTGCATCGGGCGCCGTTTGGTTAACCGTGCCGAACATCAAAAAGAAATCCCACAGGCTGACTCGCATCTGCACGCTGTTTGCGTAGGTCTCGCGGTAGTCCGGCGTGTTGGTAAGAACGAATTTCGGCTGCGGCTGTCCTGGCGTCATGACTTTAGTATTACTGAGATGATTGCGATGCAATCACTGAGGAATCCCAATGGTGCGCGTTCTAAGCATCGCGTTTTTGTTTAGCTCAATAACTGGCCCGTATGCGGTAGCGCAAGCTCCGGTTCCTGCCGCGCGCCCAGCACGCCCGACCCCGCCTACGCGCGACGCCAACACGCCTGGTTATGTAAAGGCGAAGGAATTGCCCGACGGTGTCAATGCTCCGGCAAATACCGACGGAAATTTCATTCTCGGCCCTACACATAATCCCGCGCCGGAGATGACTGTACACGCCGACGTGCCGCAAGGACGCATCTTGACGTTCACGATGAACTCCGGCGACAGCAAGATCTATCCAGGAATCGCGCGAGACGCCGACACCTTTGGCGCGCCAGACCCTACCGATCCGGCCAAACTGATCGTGACTACAAGCCACCCTGCTCCGTACAGTCGTCGAGTCGCCGTCTACGTTCCCCGGCAATACGTCCCAGGAACGGCCGCTCCGTTTATCGTGGGCGCGGACGGCCCCGACCCAGCCTTGTTCACGGCCTTGGACAATCTGATCGCCCACCATCGGGTGCCGGTGATGATCGCGATCTCAATAAGCAACGGCGGGGGCGACGCACAGGGAAGCGAACGAGGCCTGGAATACGACACCATGTCAGGCGCATACGCGGAGTTCGTCGAGAAAGAAGTGCTGCCTTTAGTAGAGAAGCAATACCGCCTGAAACTGACTAAGGATCCTGAGGGACGGGCGACGATGGGCGGTAGCTCGGGCGGCTCGTGCGCGTTCATCATGGCGTGGTATCACCCGGAGCTGTACCATCGTGTCCTCACCTACTCAGGTACCTACGTCAACCAACAATGGCCCTCGAACCCGGAAACTCCCCACGGCGCTTGGGAGTTCCACGAACATCTCATCCCCAATAGTCCGACGAAGCCGCTACGCATCTGGATGGAAGTTGGCGATAGAGACCTTCTTAATCCCAATCTCATGCGCGATAACATGCACGACTGGGTGGTCGCGAATGAGAACATGGCGAAGGTGCTGGCCGCCAAGGGCTATCATTATCAGTTTGTCTTTGCGCGTAACGCCGGGCACACTGACCGCGCCGTGAAACTGCAAACTTTGCCCGAGGCTCTGGAATATCTATGGGCGGGATATGCGGGGTCAACCAAGTAATCTGACGATCACTCGGGCTCAGTGGTGCGGGGCGGTGGAGAGACGGGCAATGTGCCGAGCAGCCGTCCGGTTGCGGCAGCGACTTCGTGCACAGCCGTATCGAACGCAGCTTGATTCTTTTTAGATGGCTTGCGCATACCGCTCACCTTGCGGACAAACTGCAGGGCCGCGGCCGAAATCTCTTCTGGCGATGCGGGCGCTTTGGCGAGAACTTTTATGCTGCGACACATACCTTTTCAACGTAAACTGAGCGCTGCCAGCGCCTGATCCTCCGCTTCGTAATCAAACAGTTCCCGAGGCGCCGCCGCCGGATTGTCGCGCTCCCAGGCAATTGTCCGCTCAAATGCAATTTTCTCCGGCACAAACTCCGCGTATCCCAGTTCGCGCCGAATTCGTTCAGTGCTCACCGTCCAATCTTGTTCGGAGCGATAGGGCAGGCGCAGATGGGCCGGCAGAATGTGCTTCGAAACAGCCAGTATAGATCCGGGCCAACCTACAGCCTCGGCAATTTTGCGCGCCCACTCCGCTTCCGGAAACGATTCTGCTTCAGCCACATTGTAAATTCGACCTGCTGCGCGCTGGTCCGTGGCCGCCAAGCTAATCGCGGCAGCTACATTTTCTACATACCCGCGTGGTGCACGCCAGCGGGCCGCGGCCTCTTCGATCAAGATTGCTGGACGTCTGTCGTCCATTCGTTTTAAGTACGGCCAAAATCGGTGCAGCCTATCACCCGGCCCATAGACCATTGGCAGCCGCAGCACCGTTCCGGGTAATTCGGGATCGCCAAGGACGGTCTTTTCCACCGGAATCTTGTCGTACTCATCGTCTAGCCAGCCGAATGTCTTTTTCAACTGTTGAATCAGTTCGGGCGGATAGACGTTCTGCTTGGTCCTCAACTCCGAGTCTTCGGTGAGCGGCACCTCCTGCAGCGGCCCGGATTCGAAGCCGTGCAAAATGCCGCAAGCGCGGTAAACGTCGGCGCTGCTGATTGCGACCACGCGGCCGGCGATGCCGCGCAAGACCTCCATCAGCTCCGCAGCCTGCCGCTTACTGCTGAGAATCATGTCAATGACGACATCCGGCGCGAATCGCGCGATCTGTGCTCTCGAAGCCACGATCTGGTTACGGTTGCCAATCAACCGGGTCACTTTTTCGGGCAACTTCGTTGTGGACGTGCCGCGATCAAGTACCGCGACGTCGTGCCCGCATCGCATCAGTTGTGAGACCACATGAGGCCCAATAAATCCGCTGGATCCAATCACCAGGACCTTCATGATTGCTCCATTTTATTCGGTCTCCCAAAGACGGTTGCGAACGCCGCGCGCCTTACAATCGAAGCATGTCCGCTTCGGCTGTGGCTGAGAACGTTCTGACCAAATATGAGACCGTTATCGGGCTCGAAGTGCATGTTCAGCTCGGCACTAAAACCAAAATTTTCTGCAGTTGCCCCATTGAATTCGGCGCACCGCCGAACACGCATGTCTGTCCCGTCTGCCTGGGACTGCCTGGAGCGTTGCCTGTCCTCAGCCGTCAGGCAGTCGAGCTTGCCATCAGCGCGGGATTGGCATTGCGCTGCACCATCAACCCATTTTCTCGCTTTGCCCGAAAAAACTACTTCTATCCGGACCTGCCGAAGGGGTATCAAATATCCCAGTACGATCAACCGCTCGCGGAGCACGGTTTCGTCAATATTCTTACCGGCGGTGAGCATAAACGCATTGGCGTGACTCGTGTCCACATGGAAGACGATGCCGGCAAGAGCATTCACGATGGTTTCAAAGATTCCGACCGTTACACGTATGTCGATCTGAATCGCTCGGGCACGCCGCTCATCGAAATTGTCAGCGATCCGGACATGCGCTCGCCGGAGGAAGCCTACGCGTATGTCACCGAAGTGAAACAGATGTTGCAGTACATTGGCGTGTCTGATTGCGATATGGAGAAAGGACAGCTGCGCTGTGACGCGAACGTATCCGTCCGTCTGCGCGGCGCAGACACTTTAGGTACGAAGGCCGAAGTCAAGAATCTTAACTCGTTCCGCTTCCTGAAAATGGCCCTGGAATACGAAATCGAGCGCCAAGTTGAACTGATCGAATCCGGCGGCAAGGTAGTTCAGGAAACGCGGCTTTACAACGCCGAATCCGGCAAAACCGTCAGCATGCGCAGCAAAGAGCAGGCGCACGATTACCGCTATTTCCCCGAACCCGACCTGGTTCCGCTCCGCGTCAGCGAACATTGGCTTCACGAAGTGAAGTCGCGTTTGCCCGAGCTTCCTGCCGATCGGCGCGAGCGCTTCATGCGCGAATATGGCGTTCGCGAATATGATGCCCAAGTGCTAACGCTTACCCGCGAAACTGGCGACTACTTTGAGGCCGCCGCGAAAATCAGTGGAGATGGAAAAACCGCCGGAAACTGGGTGACCGGTGATCTGATGGGCCTGCTGAAAGCCGCTGGCAAGGAAGTTTCCGATTCGCCGGTCTCCGCTGCGCATCTCGGCGAGCTGGTCGCGCTGATTGGCAAAGGGGAATTATCAGGCAAACTGGCAAAAGAGATTCTGCCGAAGATGTTCGAAACCGGCGACTCGCCTTCCGCCATTATGGATCGCGAGGGGTTGCGCCAGATTTCCGATACCGGGGCATTGGAAAAGATCGCGGACGATGTCTTGAGCGCAAACCCAAAACAAGTCGAGCAATATAAGAATGGCAAAACAGCCGTACTCGGGTTTCTGGTCGGCCAAGTGATGAAAGCGAGCCGCGGGCAAGCGAACCCGGCGGCGGTCAATGAACTCTTGAAGCAAAAACTCGGATAGGGCAACTGCGGTAATGAAGGGTGCTGGCTATTCAGTAGTGCTTCGCTACGGCGGGATTCCGGTCATTTCGGTAGATGGTCCCTTCTTTCATGACGAAGAGAACGCTTTGCGTGACCTTGATGTTATCCATGGGATTGCCCGGTACAGCTACCACATCTGCCAGTTTTCCGGTTTCGAGCGTCCCGATTCTGTCTTGCAGCCCCAATAGATTCGCCGCAACAGAAGTTCCCGCCCGCAGCGCCTGCGCCGGCGTCATTCCGTCTGCATTCAATAACACGAACTCCAGGGCATTGTTGCCGTGCGGGTAGACCGCTGCATCCGTGCCGAGCGCGATTTTCACCCCCGCTGCAAGCGCGCGCCGGACCATCGCGTCTTGCGAACGAACCGCCAGATCGGCCTTTTGTTGCACTAACGGGGGGAATTTAGATTCGGCGATTCCGCTGCGTACAGATAACGTAGGGACCAAGTAAGTCCCGCGCTCACGCATCATCCGCAAAGCTTCATCATCCAGGAACGTGCCGTGTTCAATTGAATCGATCCCGGCGCGAATGGCCCGCTTTGCTCCTTCGGGCCCATGCGCGTGCGCGGCAGTTTTGCGACGTAGCTCATGTGCTGCCGTAACCAGCGCATCCATTTCAGCCTGAGTTAGCTGCGGAGCGTCCACATCGTCTGTCGGCGAAAGAACTCCGCCGGTTGGACAGCTCTTGATCACGTCAGCGCCATATTTCACATTGAAGCGGACAGCAAAACGTGCCTGGTCCGGCGAATCGATGACCCCGTCTTCAGGGCCGCTCTCATGACTCAGCAGCCCAAAGCGGAATCCATCCCCGTCGTCACAGTGTCCGCCGGTTGCGCCGATAGCGTGGACCGCAACCAGCATGCGCGGACCCGGCACAATGCCGCTGTTGATTGCATTACGTAGTCCGATATCCAGAAAATTGCTCGATCCCACGTCGCGCACTGTTGTGAAGCCTGCCAGTAGGGTCACGCGAGCATTTGCTGTGGAGCGAATGGCTTGTTCCGGAATCGTGCGAGTGAGACTATCCAGACGCGCGCCATTGTAGTCCGGATTGAAATCCATTGTCAGGTGAGTATGGGCGTCGATAAAACCGGGCAGCAGCGTTGCGTCACCAAGGTCCACAACCGTTGCGCCTGCGGGCAACGGCCCGCCGATAGATTGAATCTTGTTTCCCGACACCACGATGATTCCCGGCTGCACCAGTGCATCGCTCTTTCCATCGAACAGGCGGGCAGCGCGCAGAACATAGGTGTTCTGGGCATATATCAACGGGCTGAAGAAAAGACAACAGAGAATTGCTGGTCGCATGAATGCTTGAGGATATCGCAGCGCTCTCAGCGTGCGATCTAAACGCAGCGCGCCTACAGCTCGGCTTCAACTTCGATTTCAATTAGCATGCGCGGGTCAATCAAGGCCCGCACTTCCACCATCGTGGCGCACGGCCGTATGCTCCCGAAAAATTCGTGATGCGCCTGCCCATATTCCGGCCAGCGGCTGATGTCGGTGACGAACATTCTTGTACGCACCACGTTTTCGAGCGTCGCGCCCGCTTCCCGCAGCGCCCATTCAATATTGCGGATCGCCTGAACGGTTTGCGCATAACCGTCACCCTCGCCTACAATCTCGCCGCCATCATCTGTTGCGGTGGTCCCTGTAAGATAAATTCTGCTTCCCACGCGAACGGCCCGGCTATACCCGACAATTTCTTCCCACTTCACGCCGGAGGAGATGTTTTGCCGATCAGTCATGAAAATACAATGTCACGCCTCGATTCGTTTCAGAAACCACATTTGGCTGTTCGGAGCGCGCTTTCCGTGTTCGCGTTTTGCCCGTGTGTAGGTCCCATCGGATTGCATGATGCGCGCCGCCATTTCATCTTCCAGGTACTTCATCAAAATGCGGTCTCGCAATCGGCGAATCAGCTTGCGATCCTCAATGGGAAACAAAACCTCCACGCGGCGATTCAGATTGCGCGGCATCAAATCCGCGCTGCCGACGAGTACCCGCTCGTCGCCCCCGTTGTGGAAGTAGTAAATGCGGCTGTGTTCCAGAAAACGCCCGATAATGCTTCGCACTCTGATCGTATCGCTTACGCCCGGCAGTCCAGGCCGCAAAGAGCAGACGCCTCGCACAATCAAATCGATCTGAACGCCTGCTTGCGATGCCTCATAGAGGATGCGAATCATTCCGGCATCCTCCAGCGCATTCATTTTGAAAATCAGATGCCCGTCACCATGCTCCTGCTGCCGCCGCATTTCGGCCCGGATCATTCGTTCCAGTCCCGAACGCATGCTGTCGGGAGCGACAAGCAGTTTGCGGTAAGATTTCTTGGCCGAGTAGCCGGTCAAATGATTGAAGAGGTCGCTGACGTCAGCCCCGATCTCTTCATCGCACGTAAACAATCCCAGATCCGTGTAGATGCGCGCCGAGATCGGGTTATAGTTGCCCGTACCCAAGTGCAGGTAGCGGCGGATCGTCTCCCCTTCCCGGCGCACCACCATGGCCATCTTTGCGTGCACTTTGAGCCCTGGTAACCCATAGATCACGTGCACGCCCTCGCGTTCCAGCTTCTGCGCCCAGCCGATATTGCTCTCTTCATCGAAGCGCGCTTTCAGTTCCACCACCACGGCCACCTGTTTGCCGTTCTGAATGGCATCCAAAAGCGCTTCAACAATGGGGGAATTGAGACCCACCCGATAGAGCGTCATTTTGATCGCCAGCACCTCCGGATCGTCCGCGGACGCCCGCAGGAAATCCACCATCGGCTGGAAGGAGTCGAACGGATGATGCAGCAGGATGTCGCTCTCGCGAATTGCGGTGAAGATGTCGCCATGCTGTTTACTCGTAAAGGCACGCGGCGTGGCCGGAATAAACGGCTTATCTTTTAGGTTTGGCCGGTCAATATTGAGAAGCGCGCGCGTGCGGCTGAGGTCTAGCGGTCCCTCAATGCGATACACATCGTTGTGATCGAGCTCCAGGTTGGTGGTCAGCAGGTCCACCAGCTTCTGCGGCATTCCGTTGTTCACCTGCAACCGCACGGCATCACGGAATCGACGCCGCCACACCGCCTCTTGGATGCTTTCCAGCAGATCGTCGGTTTCCAGCTCTTGAATCGCCAGCTCCGCATCGCGGGTGACACGGAACAAATTGGCCTGAACAATCTCTGTTTCAGGAAAAAGGTGCCGAAGATTGGCGATAATCACCTGTTCCAGCCACACAAAGGCGATTTCGCCAGCCCGCGAAGGAACCGGAACCAGTTGCGGCAGTGAATCCGGCACTTTCACGCGAGCAAACCGTTCCTGGTCATCGCCGTTGCTCACCGTTGCCGCGATGTTCAGACTGAGGTTAGAGATGTGTGGAAATGGCCGCGCCTGATCCACGGCTAGCGGAGTGAGTACCGGGTAGACAATCCGCAAAAAATAATCGTCTATGGCGAATCGCTGCTGCGCGTTCAGCTCGTCAAGCTCCAGGATGTAAATGCCCGCATCTCGCAGGCCCGGCATTAACTCGTCGAGCCAGAGCCGATAGATTTCGATCGAAACGCTGGTGACCTCTTGTCTTATCAGCTCCAGTTGCTCACCGGGAGACCGCCCGTCCATGCTGATTTCTGTCGTTCTAGTCTCGATCTGCTGCCACAGCCCGGCCACGCGCACCATGAAGAACTCGTCCAGGTTCGACCCCAATATGGAGACGAACTTGATTCGTTCCAGCAACGGCGTCGATGAATCTTCGGCTTCTTCCAAAACGCGCCGTTGAAAAGTAAGCAGGCTCAAGTGCGGGTTCAGATACAGATGCGGGTCATCGAGGCGCGGAGCGTGAGGCCCAGCGGCGGGCGCCGACGAAGCGCGCGCCGAACGCCTCCTGGAGGGGCGAGCGGATGTCATAGCCTTGCTGTGAATAATCTCTACTTTAGAACGGCGTTGATTGAGTTGTAGGCGGATACGGCGGCTTGCAGTTGCGCAGCCTCCTCGCAGCACCGGGAATATCGAAGCTCGAAGAGCGGCATTGTTACAATCTGAGTGCGGGGTGGAGCAGTCAGGTAGCTCGTTGGGCTCATAACCCAAAGGTCGCAAGTTCAAATCTTGCCCCCGCAACCAACTCCGGGCTCTCGGCTCTACGCCGAAGATGGGGGCACGCTTGGAGTAGAAGCTGATTAAGAACACAGTACCTTAACGCGCAAGCGATAGTTGTTGAAGTTGCGGAAGCCGTAAGCTTGGCGTGAGAGAACTTCCATTTTGTTGTGAAAGCCTTCGGTGATGCCATTGTTGCCGGAACCATAGCTTGAGTGCACCCGGCGTTGCACGCCCCGGCAACCAATCTCTTCAAACCAGTTCCAATTCCCATTCCTGTCCAATCAGATCGTGGCCGAAGCTGTGATGCGGCTCTTCTTTGACCAGGCGAAAACCCGCTCTTTCGTAGATGCGATGCGCCGCGGTGAGAATGCTCTGCGTCCAGAGAACGACTTTCCGGTAGCCTGCGGTGCGAGCGAAGCGGATACACTCACTCACCAAAGCATCTCCGAGGCCCATACCTCGGGCACTGGGCTCGACAAATAGGAGACGAAGCTTCGCTGTGTTTTTTTTACTCGGATGCTTAACCAGAAAAATGTGTCCCACATTCTGGCCATCGATCTCGGCGATCCAGCAGCGTTCCCGGCTTGGATTGAAGTTCGAGACGAACTCACCCACAATTTTCGCCACCAGGGCTTCGAATGTCTCGTCCCATCCATACTGCTCCGCGTAGCCGACACTCTCTCTATAAACCACCCAGCCCATATCGCCTACGCGATGA
>CAWJUG010000003.1:0-332757 GCA_963846025.1 Terriglobia bacterium
TGGATCTTGCTAAGGGCACGTTTAACAATATCGGTCCCGTAATCCCGGATGCCACAGGCGATTGATGCCCGCGCCGAACGGAAACCTACTAACCCTGACGTTATCCGGGAATTTGGATTCGATCAATCCCGCCATCGGAGCGGTGTCTGTCATCGGGGCCACGGGTTTGGGCAATTTGGCCGGCGTCACTGCGAAATTCAATGGAACCGTGTATGCAACCGATCTGTACAACAACTTGTACCGTGTGAATACAACCACCGGAATGGCGTCGCTCATCGGCCCCACCGGCATCCCGATCTGCCCGAGCCTCATCAGCCCTGTTGAGGTGAGTGATGAAACGCTGTTTGCGGCAAACGGGAAGCTGTATGCAACTTTTGACGGTGTAAATTTGCTGGATTCGAGCGTGGTGGATTCTCCCGAACTCTATCAAATTGATCCTGCGACCGGAGTGGCGACTCCGGTGGGCTCGACGACCCTGGGGCTCGACGCCGTATTGCAGCTAAATGGGACTGTCTATGCTTTTGATTTTGGTACCGCGGGGCCAAACACTCTGCTTTCATTGAACCTGACGAATGGCAACACCACTTTCCTGAACGATTACGATTCGTCGCCGGTGGCGGGCGGCGTGAATGCGGTCAACATCATCGGAGCGTCTGCTACTCCTGAGCCGGTGTCATTCGCGCTGGTTGGCATCGGAATAGCTGCCGTTCTTGTTTCAAGACGGCGAAAGCGCCTTTCCTAATTCATGTCTGTTGCGAATGTGCTGCCATGCTGGGTCAGCCCTCGCGTAAGGCCACTAACGGATCGACGCGGCTTGCCCAGCGAGCGGGGAGATAACAGGCCAACAGGGCGACTGCCAGCAGCACCACCGCCGCTCCCGCTACGCTGATGGGATCGCCTGCACTTACGCCATACAGCATCCGGCTCACCAGGCGCCCGACCAGGAGCGCCGCCGCGAAGCCAATCAGCACGCCTGTCATGACCAGCGACATACCTTGCTTCAGAATGAGGCGAAGCACGTTTGCCTGCGCCGCGCCTAACGCCATGCGCAATCCGATCTCTCGTTTACGCTGATTGACGGAATACGCCAGGATGCCGTATAAGCCGACATTTGCCAGCCCCAGCGCCAGCAACCCGAACACGCTCAGCAACGCGACGCCCAGTCTGGGCCCAAACAAGCCTCCGTCGATGATTTGGCGCCCGGTTCGCGGATTGCTAACCACAATTTCCGGCGCGACGGAATGTATTTCGCGTTCAACGGGCAGCAGGATCTGTTGTGGATCTCCCTGGGTGCGCACATACAAGGTCATCACGCCACCATAGTTCTGTTCCAGGGGCACATAGACGCAAAGTTGGGGCGGCTCCCCCCAATTGGTATAACTCGCGTTTCGCGCTACGCCTACAATCTGCCGCATCTGTTTCTCGCCCGGAAGCTGAATGCGCTTCCCTAATGCGTTTCCGCGCGGCCAATAATCATGCGCCATCTTCTCATTCACAACTGCTACCGGCACCGAGTTCTCCTGATCCAAGTTCGTGAACTCGCGCCCGCTTTCGAGCGCCACGCCAGCGGTCTCGAAATAATTCTTGTCTACTGTGTCGACAATCGCCGAGATTTTGTCTGCTTGCGATCGTGGTTGATAGCCTTCCACCTGCAATCCACTCACGCTGCGCGCCCAGAGCGGCAAGTTCGACGCCCAGGAAACCGACTCGATGCCAGGAATTCTGGCCACGCGCTCGCGAACGTCCTTGCCGAATGCTTTGATCTGCGCTTTTCCGTACCCGGCCTGCGCCGGATTTGTAAAGAAGACCGCAAGATGCGCAGTCTGGAAGCCGGGATTCATATCGTAGGCCCGCGCAATGCTTCTCAAGAACAGCGCGGCCGTCATTAGCAAGAGAAATGAGAATGCTACCTGGCCCACCAGCAGAACGTTTGCAAGCGTAACCCTTCTTCGGCTTCTGCCCGTTGTGCGAGCTTCTTCCTTGAGTGTTTCCGCTACGCTGGCACGTGAAGCCTTGAAAGCGGGAATGGTCCCGAACAGGAAGCCGGTGGCGAGGGAGACGGCCAGCGCAAAAGCGAAGACGGTCGTATCGAGCTTGGGCGTCACGAAATTGGCTGATGAAGGCAGAGCGCTGAATAAGAGATGTAGACCCGCATAAGCGATGAAGACGCCCGCGACGCCGCTGAGCAATCCGAGGAGCACGCTCTCCGTGAGGAGCTGACGCACCAGCACACGGCGGCTTGCTCCCATGGCGAGCCGGACGGCCATTTCCTGTTGCCTTGCCGCTGAGCGTGCAAGTAGCAGATTCGCAACGTTCGAGCACGCGATCAACAAAACGATCCCCACCACGATCAACAATCCGGCGCCGGCGACGAGAATCTGCCTGGAGGTGCTGCCGGTATTGGCCAACAGAACATCGCGGACGGGCAGGACCATGACCGCGCGGCCCTCATCGATCGCCGGGTATTCGCGCGCCAAATCCGCCGCTACGGCCGTCATATTAGCTTGCGCCTGGGCCCGCCCGATACCTGGGTTGAGCCGCCCCACGGCTTGAAAGAGCGCCTTGCCGCGATCGCTAAACGCACCCTGCATCTCATTCGGCAATAACTGTTCGGCCATGGTGGCTGGCACCCACAGATCAGGACCGAAAATCCCATTCACGCCAATGAAATGGGGCGGAGCGACACCGATGACAGTAAAGACAACGTGATTGAGCCGCAGGGTTTTGCCGATGACGTCAGCCGCACCCCCGAAGCGCGATTGCCACGTCCCGTAGTTCATGACCGCTACCGCGTGCGCGCCAGGGGTGGTGTCCTCATCGGGCAAAAAGAATCGGCCAGCGGCGGGCGTGAGACCCAGGGTCGAGAAGTAGTTGCCCGTTACCAACTCGCTGAACATTCCCTCAGAAGTGCCAGCCTCCTGCCAGGTGACAGGCCGCGAAGACGTATAACCGGCCAGCGACCGGAACACTCGGTTCCGGGCTTGATAATCCTTCAGATCCGCGTAGGAGAGCGGCAGGGGCGCGCTCGACTTTGACGTACTCCGCGCTTTCATCAAACCAACCGCCGCCAATCCGGAGGAGTCCGGAACCGGGAGAGGGTTCAAAATCAGCGTGTTGATGACGGTGAAGACGGTGGTGTTCGCGCCAATCCCGAAACCCAGCGTCAGAACCACGAACAGAACGAACAGGGGACTTTTCCGCATAATGCGGACGGCATAGCGTACGTCTCTCCACAGGACCTCCATGAAGTTACCGACCGCTAAGCTGTCTGTTCTTGCCTCACCCACCGGCACCGGATCGTATTTCGCCATGTGCTGAGCCCTTCCCGACTCTGTCCGGAGCGGATAGGTGTCATCCAACTCCGAGATTGCGTTCCGGTACGCTTCTTCGTCGCTTGCTCCGCCGCTCCGAAATTCGCGATAGCTATCTTCGAGATGCTGCGAAAATTCCTCAACCAGATCCGACTCGGCGGTTGGTTCCAGGCGCAACGGCGCGATCCGATCTTGAACGATACGCTTCCAATCAGGCATGTTCGACTCCTGTGACCAGACTCATGGCCGCAACGAATTCCTTCCAGCTCTTTCGTTGAGAGCGAAGCACTTTTCGACCTTCCGGGGTCAAACTGTAATAACGCCTTCTTCGCTGCTCCGCCTTTTCCACCCAACGGCTTGCGATCCAGCCCCGATCCTCCAGCCGGTACAGCAGCGGATAAAGGGAGGTGACGTGAAATCGCAAAATGCCGCCCGATCGGATCTGGATCAGCTTTGATATGTCATAGCCGTGCCGCGGCTGATCCTCGAGCAACGACAAGACTAGAAGCTCGGCGCTTCCTTTTTTCCATTCCTGCTCCGGGGAAGTAGTTGTGGCCATATTTGTGGCTCCCTAATATGGGACGCACAAATATGACGAGGGCTGCCGGCTATTTGTTCCGTAGAGTTGAAGAAAATCGGAGCGGGCTGCGCGTAGCCGATGAAATGTAAAGGATTCATAGACTTTCGCTCACTCACACTTCAAAAGTGGCGATCGCTCAGAATCTCAGCCCCGAAACTCACGGGTTCGTCATCGCCGTTACTCCGCGCGCAGCGCTTCAATCGGGTTTACTGAGGCTGCTCGTCTCGCCGGTACGAAACTGAGAGCGGCGACGGCAATCAGACTCTGAGGATCCCATGAACTCACCCCAAACAGGGCCTTGCGCGCCAAAAGAGCACCGGCGATTGCAGCTACTGCGCCGATTGCGCAAGTGTCTTCTCTCACCGCATTGAAAAGACCAGGAGCACATTTCCTGGCATGCCGCCCCATTGGCCATAGCCGGAGTTGACGAAGACCATGCCATTGACTACTGCCGGACCTGCGGCGTCTATCGAGCCGCCATGCGCTGGTTTGCCGTTTACCGTGTCAAAGCTCCGCGCTGTGTCCGTATCCCATAGAACTTTACCCGTCGATGCCGAATAAGCGCGTAAGTGACCGTCGACCGAACCCGAGAAGACCAGGCCTGGAATGGCGGTGATGGCGGCAGATTGCGCGGGGGAACAGTCCGTTCGGGACGCGGGGCAGGGCGTTGCCGGGGCGCTCCACACGATCTTGCCGGTGCGAGGATCGAGGGCGTAGAGCCCGCCTCCTTTGTTGGGATCCAACACGAGCCGATAGCCCTTGGGCGATTTCGGATCCGGCACCGCGCTCAATGCAAGATCGGAGTTGGCGACATAGACCTTTTCGCCATCCGACGCCGAACCCCACTGACTGCCTCCAAATGGCCCTCCGGCGCCTACCCGCGTCTCCCACAGAATCCTGCCTTTTGCGTCTGGATCGAGCGCATGCGCCATGCCGGATTTTTGTGCGATGACTAGTACTCGTTTACCGTCGCCGAGGCTGATGAGGATCGGCGGTTGGCCGAAGTCATAGTCAGTGCCGTGCGTCTCCGGGCAATTGCCGGGAACGGGAAGGGAGCAGGCGTCATTGAAGGCGTCGTTGCGGGTGAGTTGCGCTGACCACAGTAGCTTGCCGGTTTTGAGATCCATGGCAAGAACGGCGTCACTCGTGTTGGTGGGAGGATCCGAATAGTTGTCTCCGGTTGCAACGTATAGAGCGCCTACCTGCTCATCAATGGTCGGAGTGGACCAGATAGCTGCTCCCGATGGGCCGTATTGCTGAGTCCCCGGCGGACTCGTGCGCGTAGGCTTAGCGGGTTCCGGGATGGTGAAGCTCTGCCACAATGTATCGCCTTTCGCCGCATCGAGGGCGACCACGCTGCCGCGAAACGTGCAGCACTGATATTTTGGATTGGCGCCCAATGTCTCTTCGAAAGAAGAAAATGCCTGATACACGACGCCGTTGTAATAGCGGGGCGTGGCCGTCGCCAGCGAGGCGGCATGATCCACTGGCCGAACCTTCCAGATCAATTCACCCGATTGAGCGCTGAGCGCGTACACATTTGCCAAGGCATCGGCGAAAAAGAGAGCAGGCGTGCTGCCTGCGACGCCGATGGCGATGCCGCCGCGGATGGCGTGTGCGGCGCGAAAGCCCCAGAAGGTGCAGCCGGAACCGGCATCCAGCGCGTAGACTGCTCCAGTGGCGGTGCCGATAAACACGTAACCGGAGGCCACGGCAGGCTGTGAGCGCGCCTCCGTAACGTCACCGAGACGGAAGGCCCACTTGAGCTTCAGTCTGCTCAGATCGGAAGCGGTGAGACCAGCGGAGGCCGCGTCCTGGAAGCGCGAATTGGTTACGCTTGTGCTCCAGCCGTTCCATTGCGGGCTGTTTGCGGCCGCGCGAAAGAGCGGTTGGGCTTTACAGCTACGAGTGAGGCCAGGTGCAGCGGCGCGGGCCTCGCTTGTGGGCGCAATATAGCGGATCAGAGCGAGCAATTGAACATTGGAAAGACCCGACGCCTGGGTCTTCATGACGCCGCGCGTCAGGGCCGTGTAGATGGCCTGGCCGCTCATCGCTTTTATGGTGCTGAAGGATGGAACACGCGGGGCAGGCGTATTGTGGCAGGACGCGCAACGCCCCTGGTAGATTGCCGCGCCATCCTGAGCGCCGAGCAGCGAGGTTATACATGCAAACAGACACAGGTATCGCATAACATTTCCTTTCTTAGGTTTCGAGCGGCATCGATAAGAAGCCAGCTAAATGAAATCGCGCTTTCTGGATTTGGCTGCCCAGAATACAGAGCGAGATTAAAGAACCACACGCCGCCGAGGAGACCAGCGCTGCTCGTGCTGGCCTAGTGACTTCTCCGCCGGCCCTACGGCTATCAAGGGACGGGATGCGCGTTAAACATCCAAGTGAGAAAGGCTGAAGTCCCAAGAAGATTAGGTCTTGGGCAGTCTCTGCCGGTCATTTGTAAGACGCTAAATTTGAGGATACGTGACCTATGATTGACTGGTTCGCGCGCCCCATCCTCCACGTCAAGGACGTCGATGCCTCGCTTCGCTTCTACGTGAACCTGCTTGGCTTCACGAGCCCGTGGCGCTACGAGGAGGAAGGCAGAGCGCAAGTCGCACAGGTTGACCGGCAGGGCTGTGCCCTCATCCTTGCCAACAACCTGGCCCCAGAGAAGATTGGCAAGGGAGTGATGTTCATTTCCTTAAACGTCGACCCCGCGACGCCCGAGGCCGCGGTAGCCGCATTGGATGCGTTACGCGCAGAACTCGAGGCCAAGGGCGTTCCAGTCAAGGAGGGTACATGGGGCTATCGACTTCTGGTGGTCGATGATCTCGACGGCAATCAGCTACTCTTCAATTATCCGCGCGAGGGAACACGATGAACATCCTGTTGTGGGTCCTGCAAGTCCTCGCCGCACTCCTGTACGGAGCGTCAGGCGTAATGAAGGTTTTCATGTTCGACAAGGTAAGCGAGCAGGTCCCGTCCTTTGGTGCGTTGCCGCGGCAAGCCTGGATGGCCCTCGGCATCCTCGAACTCGTCTGCGCGGTCGGGCTGATCGTCCCCGCCGCCTTACACTGGCAGCCGGTGCTCACCGTAGTGGCCGCCACGGTCCTGACGATCGAGAGCCTCGTGTTCGTCTGGGTGCACGCCAAGTACCGCGAGATCACGCCGATTATCTTGAGCAGCGTGCTGGGTCTTCTCATGGCGTTCACCGCGTATGGCCGGATGGTCCTGAAGCCGATCTTCTGAACAGCGGGCCGTCTCACTAAGGGTCCCTTTGTACGTCAAAAGCCAAGCTGAGGAACATTTCGGATCTTGAACAATTTGCATACCGTCTATCCTTGACCGTTACCGGCGATCTATCGTTGGCATTGTCGACTTTCAGTTCGATAACGGGTCGCGGTTCAACGGTTCGGAACGGATCGCAGGGAGAAAAATGTGAGCAGTCGACAGTGATACGTAGAGGGGCTTGCGCGTTGAGGATGACCACATGAACGACTTCTCTGAGACAAAGCCAGAACCGCCCCAACTCCACGCGATCTCGGGCGAGCTGGTGACTCAAACATTCGACTACGACAATGGGCGGCCGGTCACGGTGTATGTCCCGCCGGCGCCGCCCGAAGCGATCGTGTTTGCCGGTGATGGTCAGATGATCTCTCAATGGGGAAGATCTCTTGAAGCATCGGGCGTGCCCTCGACCATGATCGTTGGCGTACACCGCGTGGACGACGAGACGCTGCGGCTCCACGAGTATTCACCCAAATTTGATCCGGAAAGGTTTGCCGCACACGAGAGATTTTTCGTCGAGGACGTCGGCGGCTGGGTGCGATCGCGCTTCGGCGTATTGCTGCCCTGCGAGCGCGCGGCCGTGTTTGGTGTTTCGGCAGGCGGAGAACTCGCGCTTGCTCTTGGGCTTCGACATCCCGAGCTATATGGCGCGATCTTCTCAGCATCGCCCGGCGGCGGATACCGGCCACCCGGCGCAATGCCGAGTCGATTGCCGCGAACGTATCTTGTCGCCGGCAAGCGAGAACCTTTCTTCCTTGACAATGCGGCTCGGTGGGCGGCTGCGTTGCACGATGCAGCTGCGGATGTCGTGATGATCCAGAGGGCCGCGGGGCACGACGCCGAGATGTGGCAACGAGAGTTTCCGCTGATGATCCAATGGGCGTTTGGCCGAACTCCAGCAGGCATCTAAGCGTTCAGGAGTAGGTCGTAGCGATCCCTAAAGGAAGGGGCCCGAAACTTGGCACCGCGGATCAGCAAACAGTAGGCCGTCAGGCGCGGGTAATCCCACAGGGGGCTGCGTTCCCGAGCAAAGCTCTGCTCGAGTCGTGCACAATCCGGCTGGCGCAAACCTTCGCTTCAAAACTGAACTTGGAAACTCATCGCCTTCCAAAATCCTGCACAGCGTGTCTCATCAGGCAGCGTCGCTCGTGATGATCGGTGCACTACTCAACCATGCTCAGCATATTCCGCCCTAATCTGCTCCGCCACGTCTTCGAATCCTTCCGGGGGCCAGGAGGCCTCAGTTGAAGTTAAAGTTTGGATTGCCGAAAATTCGATCGTCGTCGCAATCGCTGTGAAATCCTCCCAAAGGAGCATCTCCTCGACGGGCGCGTCGCATTCGGCGCATCCTTGCGACATAGCCGTGCCGTTGCCCCTATTGCTGCATGCCAGGAGCGACGACCAGCTTGTATCCCGCAGGCACTTCCATCACAGCAGCATCGACATGTTCAGTAAAGTTGCCCAACTCGGTGGTTGACTCAACAAGGACTGCCGATTGTGGTTGAGCCTCTCCGCCTTGCGTTGAAGAAGCATCAGCGGACGTGGCTTCCGGCTGCTTCTTCTTGCGTCCGAAACCACCAAATGGGAGGTTGCTGGTAAGAGCACTGCGCAGACTCGGCGCCGCGCTCTGCTGCGGCAGCGCAGACTCGCTTGCCGCCGGCAACGGTTTGCCATCGGTTGTCATCCCCATCCGCATAACCTGGAGAACCGGCGTACCCTGAATTTGACTCATCTCCTTTGCCATTGCCTTCAGCTCGTCGCTCGACTGCGCCTGGTGGACCATGGCGGTTAAGTCTGGGCTCGCAGTAAACGTTGTGCCCATCTTCAAGGCGAGCTTCCTCTCGAATGCGCGAACCGCCTCGTACGCCGGAACCTCGGGAGCCATCCACATATCGTTGGCAATAGCCAGCGCGCCTTGTTGCCCACTGCTCTTATCCGTTCCGTTAACATTGACGGTCAGGATCACCTCTGTTGTATCGAGACCGGAGACTTGCTTGACAGCACCCGTCTTCCGCACATGCGTATCGAAGCTAACCTGAACATTTGAATCATTTGTCGGCTGCGACGCCGTAGACTTCGACTCGGCCTTAGCCTGCTCAGTTCTCGCCTTCTCGATCGCACGCTCCGCGGCCTCCCTCATCTGTGCGAAGGTGACGACCGAGTACTCGTGTTTCACCTTGTCGATCTGCGTGACGGTTTCAGCATCGAGATCAGTGATCTGACCACTGTCCTCACTTGATCGCAGCATTTTATTGCCCCTGATAGCGACAGTGGTGACGATAGGCTGCCCGAGCTTCCGGGCATCTTTGCTGAAAGCTCCGGCAAACTTCATCATGCCTGTGAGCGATCCCCCAGTGATCCTCGTCGTTTCCTGATAACTCACGTCGCCAGCGACCAAGAGTTGACCAGCCATCAAGAAACACACAACTGCACTTCTGCGTGTTGTCACAGATCCTCCTACAGTCAACCAATTATGGACCAACGGGTCCCGAAGTTCTGGCCTGCCTCGATCTTTAGTTGGCTAGTACCAGAAGTACGGGAACGCATTCCGAGCCCTGGCCTGCTACGCCGCAGCCACTCGTCAACGTGCTCTTTATTAGGGTCTCGTCGGCCTGCACTTGGCCCGTCGTTCTTGTTTGTTTTTGCATACGGCCCATTCCTGTGAAATGAAACATTGTTTTTTGGCCACATCAGCGCCAATGGTGTGTCTTTCCGCGAGATGGTTCCTTTCCTCACCTCGTATGCTACGGCCGCGGTCGAAAAGAGGCGGCGAACCAGCCGATTGAATAGACGACAAATGCTTGATTACCCTTCTGTAGTCGCCAAGTGTAGATCTAGCCTGCGCCGTCAGGCGGGAGCTATGTCCGTTTCACAGAATTGGCCGGCCTCGCAGTTTACCGGCGGCGAACGCGCAATTCCTTGCTACTGGGCAAATATCGCACTTTGGATTCGAACTCTTGCAAATTTGCTGTCCGTGACACTTCTGCAGAAGATAAGCTCGGGTCAGGGAATCGAATTTTGGCGGCAGCCCATCTTCGATCAACTGTTGCGCTTCACGGTACGTCCTGCCATAGTTCTCTCGTTCTTGACCTGCCTGGATGCGGACCAAGACGTGTGGACAGTTAGACGGGACTGCTGCCACAGGTGAAATCCCCGCAAATAACAGAATTCGGTCCGCGCCCGGATCGGCAATACCCGGAAATTGTTTGAGTGCGCCTCGCGCCTGCGCAACGGACAGACCGTTCAGCCCCTCACGTAAATCGCCTCCGTACTGCTTGAGGACGCGCTCCGCAATTTCCTTCAGACGCATAGCTCTGAGTTCGGGTACCATTCCCCCCAGTTTCAATGCACTCGCGAGCTGTGCAGGGTTGGCCTTGAGTATGCACTCGGCATCGGCCCCGATCTGACTCGTCAGTGATTCCCAACCTTTGGCACACTTTGCTTCACTAGCTGGATATCCGCAGTGCAACCACACAAGGAACAAATAGGGGTCAGTCGGCCAGGATGCCGTTTGCTCGCCGTGGGATGCCGCCAATAAGTCGAGAAGCTGAGTTAAAATCGCCACGAACGTATCCAGGAAACCGGATACGGTCACTATAGATCAGAACGACGGTTTCGGGATAGCTCCCGGTAGTCGCGAAATACAGATCTACCCTGCGCCCTATCTCGCGGGCAATTGTCGAGTGACGGACCCATTAGCTGAAGGCCTGCAATCTGTCCATCGGGATTCATGATGAAATAAGATCCAGGCGTACGAAGAAGTTGGAAAGTTGAAGATGACTGAGGAAGAGTTTGACTCACTGATGGCCAATCGACCTTTTCGCTTCGAGGATTTGAAGCAGGTGGAAGCTGATGCCGGTCGGTTTACGACTCTGGGGTTGATCTTGTGGGGCAGGACTCCCGCTGACCTTGCGAGTCGGCTCGAGGCTCCACGTCCTCAGATACCTCCCGGGTGCACGGTAGCCGATCTACGAAGACTGCAAAATTACCTTCAGAGACTTTCGGCGGAAGCCAGCAAGCCACAAAATGCTTGGATCACCCCACTGAGGCTCTCATCCCTGAGTATGATCGCAGGTTCGCCGCAAATTTC
This sequence comes from Terriglobia bacterium, assembly GCA_963846025.1. Taxonomy (GTDB): domain Bacteria; phylum Acidobacteriota; class Terriglobia; order Bryobacterales; family Bryobacteraceae; genus Bog-105. The sequence continues at coordinate 11,264 of CAWJUG010000003.1, forward strand.
AGAAGGACTGGCAGCGCGCTTGGAGTTGCTGCGTCGCGCAATTGAATACCTCGAAAGCCAGTGAGAGTTTGCCTGACTGACTGACGGTCATACAGACAGCATCCGTCTTGCATCGACAGAGTCCCTGGTTGTGAAGGACGAGGAATCCGTCGCCCTGCCCGAACGCTTTTTTAGATCGCCACATCGCCGTTTTGCGCGATCTATGCGCGCCGAGGGGTCACATCGACGAGAAGTGCGTTTTCCGTCAAAGTGGAAACGTAGTTGCAACGGCTCGTTGGAGTTGCATACGGCCGGTGTTAATTCGGATGCTGATGTCTTGCTTCGCACGAGCCGACTGAACATTTGTTCTGCTCGCATCAGCATCCGCGCCAACCCGTCCTCAACAAAAAAGCGATAGGTTCAGTGGGCAGTACCGTGCACCACTTCTTTCGGTCACTTGCGATCCTTAGCGCGATCTCCGCGGTTATCAGCTTAGCGTTCTGGATAGCGGATCTAGCAACCGGCATGAAGTTCCGTTTCGGCTGGGTTTTCTTTTCCTCGATTCTCTTGCCGCTCGGAAATTACAAGCTCGGCGAACGTTGCCAGGTAACAGGACTGTTTGTTTTTCATCGCTGAGTTAAAAGTGACATGATTCATTCGATGGCGATGACAACTAGAAGCGTCAGACGGATCTGGTTTTACTCAATCGTCCTGGCCTTGAGTGCACTTGTTGTGCTGCTTGATATATGGAACGGTGTACGGAACGGTCAATGGCTGTGGTTGAATCTCATTGCCCTTGGACTGAACAGCTTCAGCATGGGAGCCCTTCTTCGCAAGGAACTGCGGAAGCCGCCCGCCTGAGATTGCGCATCGAACTCTACTGACATTTCAAAGGTATGATCAATCCGGTAAGCAATACGCTCGGAAGACATCCAAGTTGACTAGTTTCCCCTGGGCCAGTCAGGGCGCCGTTGCTCGTCCACTTTGCCCACTGATGAGAAGTAGACGTGCTCAGAACGGCGATTCTGGTTAGCATCGAAGGGAGGAATACGCCATGGGTGTGACGGCTTGTCCCGCGGCCATCGTCGCGGCACCAGTCGAGGTGGTCTGGAGGAACCTCGTCCAATGGGAACGCTATTTCGAGTGGGCCGGCGTCCAGGTAGAACGTACTGAGCCAGAAGGTCCTGCCACCGTAGGACAGACCGTCTCGTTCGCAGGAAAACCGTTTGGCTGCACCTTGCGCTTCATCTTCAAGGTCAAAGAGGTTAATCTCGAGACACACCAAGTCAGCTTGCATGCCTTTTTCCCATTGGGACTGGAAGAGAGGGCACAAATCGTATGCTCTCCCCTCGATGCGACCAGCTGCCGGGTCCAATATGGCTGAGACTTCACGTTCCCACCAGGCTGGTGGGGTTGGTTTCTTGAGACATTTGGCGTGAAAAGGATCGGTGCCAGCGTAGAACATTCCTTGCAGCGCCTCAAGCGTGCCTCTGAAAGGCAGTATCAGCAAGCACGAGAGCAGAAGGAAAATAGATGACAAGTTCCGGCTGCGCCGTTCGGGCGCCGGTGCGGTCCAAAAAGATCAAGTTGACGAGAGTTGGCCACTCGTAAACAAGGAATTCGGAATTACTAGTCCGGAAGGGTCACGTAATCGGCGCCATGCTCGCCTTGCTTCTTAGATCGTCACTTGGCCGTCACAGCGGACCTATTCTGGATTTCTCAACACAACCAGATTTTCTTAGCCATACGGATGGCTTAGGTGGGGCTCAAGTGTGGTGTCGCTTGATTTCTTGTAAAAAATTGAGTATCAGAAAATAATTGGGATGCGGTCGCACGCCCTTCGCTTCACTCGCTTCTAGGACAGCGACAAGACGATTGCCCGTCGGAGAGAACGCATAAACAGGGTCTGAGCCGTTAGGGGGGACATCTACATTCCCGCCAAATGGCGTAACATCGCCCGGAACGAAGACATCCGCATTTACTGAGTATGAAGCTGCCAGGAGGCGGTCGTTTTGACCAGAATGGAAAATGATTTGTTTTCCTTGCGGCGACCATTGAGGCAGGAAGCCTTCTTCTGCTGAAACTTGCCAGGTTGCTTCACTACCTTGCACAGAACGGACGTAGATGGTAAAGGTACCGCTCTGGGTGGACGAGTACGCTAGCCACTTGCCATCGGGTGAGAAAGAAGGATTGATTTCATCGGCGGCACTATCAATGAAAGGCTTGGCCTCCCCCGCACGTAGAGTCTCGCCTTCTCCATTCAATGGAACCATCCAGATATCGCGTTCGGTGTTTTTGCCCTCTCTGACGAAAGCTAGTTCGCGGCCATCTGGGGAAATCGTCTCTGGTATGTCATCCGGGAAGCTGTTTAGTTTCAGGACAAGCCTTGGCTTTCGACTACCGTCGGCGGCGACAACGAAAAGGCCCTCCGCTCCGCGAAAGAGCAAGTATTTACCGCCCGGCATCCATAAAGGGTGGCGGGCGAACCCGTCTGCGAAGGTGAGTTGGCTGGCGACGCGACGCGCCAAATCGTAAGTCCAGATCTGCCATCCTTTGTCGCCGCGGAGTGCGTACGCCAGCCGCTTACCATCCGGAGAAACTTGAGGCATTCCATACCTTGCTGGCGCTTCCAAAATCGCCTCTGTCCCGCCCGTCTTATCGACCCAATTTAGAGTTCTTTCCTTGAGTTTACTCCGCCTGCAAATCAGAGTGCCGTTAAGGCTGATATCGAAAGATTCGACACTGTCGAGCAGAGGGAATGCGGCGCCTTTCACTTCCAGATGGGTTGCGTCGAACGGCAGAGCTTGGAGGATGGAACGTTGGTCGACATATAAGATGTAGCCTGTAGGCAGATATTTCGCTCCGCTTCCCGAGATTCCCGGGAGCGGTTTCGCCTCCCCTCCTGAAGCCGGCAAAATCGTTAGCTGCCCATCCGATACAAGAATGGCTTTTCCTCCTGGAAGGAACGAGGGTTCCATGGGCGGACAGGTGTAAATGAGTTTCGGTTGGTTTCCGGCTGGAGGGATGCGCGACAAACCGGTAAACGTCAAAGCAGAGACGATATCACCGCTTTCCGCCCATGTGGAGAATGCCGGGCCGACTACGCCTTCAGCGACCACAACGGGCACGCCGCCGTCTACCGACACCTTCTTCAGCTTGTGGGTGCCTTCGTAACCGATCCATTTGCTGTCTGGCGAAAAGAAGGGGGCGGCATCAATACCCCGGCCAAGACTGTCATCAAGGACAATCGCTTTCGCCTGATCGAGGCGGCGGATGAACAAAGTTGAATTGCCATTCACGTCCAAGCCAATAAAAGCGATGCGACTTCCGTCCGGGGAAATGGCGACGCGGGAACCGGGGTCGAGATCGGTCCCAAGATCTACGTCGAAGCGAATCATCGGAGCTTGTGACGAATGGGTATAAACCCAGAAACTCGCGAATGCGATGACAACAGCAACCGCAGCAACCGAGGCGGCCCATCTCCGCCAACCGTTCGGCTGAAGAGTTTGGATAAGCTGAGTTTCCGCATCTCCGTCTTCGATTAGGAGGGTGGCATCCCCGATGTCGCGCAGGCGGTGGCTGGCATCTTTTTGAAGACAGCTCCGGAGCAGACGCCGGAGCTGCCACGGCGCTTGTTCCCATTCAGGCTCCTTCGTAAGTACAGCCGCCAGAGTTTGCCCGAGCGAATCGGCTTCAAAGAGAGGTTTACCGGTGGCCATCTCCCAAAGGACGACCCCGAAGGCCCAAATATCGGTACGCTTATCGAGCGGCTTGCCCGATGCCTGCTCCGGACTCATGTAGCCCGCTGTCCCCATAATCATGCCTGGCTCTGTTGCCGCAATCGTTGAGGCGTAAGCCGTGACGGTGTCGCGAGGACTGAAGGCACCTGAATAAGCCACCGCAGCGATTCCAAAGTCGAGAACCTTTACTACTCCTGCAGGCGTGACCATAATGTTTGCGGGTTTGAGGTCGCGATGGACAATGCCTCTTTCGTGTGCGGTGACGAGCGCTTCAGCGATCTGCCTCCCATAGTTCAGGACGATCGGGAGCGTCAACTCGCCGCGGCGAATCATGGATTTGAGGGGCTCCCCAGGAACAAGCTCCATAATCAGCGCCGGCGTGCCACCAGAGTCCTCAATACCGTAGATTTGGGCAATGTTGGAGTGATTGAGCGACGCAAGCACCTTCGCCTCGCGCGCGAACCTGCTCAGTAGTGCCTGGTCAGCCGCAAGATCTGCGCGCAGAACTTTTACGGCTACCTCGCGACCCAGCCTTGTATCCTTTGCTCGATACACCTCACCCATTCCGCCCTCACCGAGGTAAGAGCGTATCTCATACGAACCGAGCCTGGTCCCAACAGAAAGCATTGCGTGACAGTCTCAGTAGTTTACAGGACACCATTGCAGAGGATCGCTACCGTGGATCGATTGATCTACGGAATGCTCAATCAAGGCTGGCAATCGTACTGGAGAATAGAGAAGATCGAACGAATTCTTGCTCACAAAGTAACACTCCTTGTCGGGACCGGGCCACCTTGCGATATTCGGACGAGAGGTTACCGTCTCTAGCAAACACTTCAGGGGGTCGCAAAATCCTAAGAATCCCTTTTTCTCGCCCTCCGGGCGAGCTTGGAGTTTAATTATTGGTAACAGCTCAATCAAGAAAGCTGGATGCGCCAGGGGGAGAAATGTGCCTTGGAGAAAATAGATCTACCCTGGTCGCCATGTGTTTAGCAACGGTGTGGTGCGATTGTGTCCAGAGCGCTCCTGGACACCGGCAAACCGGAAACGATTCAACTTCTGTTTGCCGGCCGCTCGAAAAACGACCTCCCAAGCCACCCGTTTGCTCTGAGCTTCTCAGCGCGTTCTGTGGCCGCCGCTTCGGTCTACATCAGATGACTGCGCGGAGGGCAGCATTCACGCTGTTACGTGCAGTCCGGACAGCACCGGCGACCTTCTCGCCTGCGGTGATCGTATGCCCGAGTGCCGATCTCTTCCGGGTTGCCGGGTGTTCGAAAGCAACGGCCTCGATCCCACCACCAAAAAGTGTCCGCTTCTCTTCCAACTGATCGAGCGCAGCGTTCAAGTCCGCGACGACTGCGTCGGCCTCATCAGCAACCACGATCAGTTCGAGATTGAGCTTCTTGTATTGCACCGGAATACCTCTGTCTCCAATGTTATGCCCGGCCGATTCCAAGGCAGCCCCGGTTCCCGGATCAGTTCGGATTGACCGCTTTCAGATCCTCTGCCAGAGCGCATGCCGGTACTCGAAGCGCGCTTGAATTCGTTCTGAACCACGTCAGATGGCACCGGCTAGCCAACCCATACACCGTCACAAAAGTCGCTTCAACTATATCCAGCCCGCTTACAACGCTTTAATCTCCGCGCGCTGCCTTTCGCGTACGCCCTGCTTTCATAATTCGGGCATGCCTACCTCCTGGCGTAAACTCATTTCCAATCGCGCGAATGCGCAAAAGTCCACCGGGCCGACCTCTCCGGAAGGCAAAGCCAAGGTCTCCCAAAATCGCGCGATCCACGGCTTGACCGGGCGCTTCCGAGTCATCGACAGCGAGGATCAGGACACCTTCGATGATTTTCTCGACCAGCTCATGCTCGAAGAACAGCCCGTCGGCACACTCGAAGTGGAACTGGTCAAGAAAATGGCCGAATCGCTCTGGATGTCGCGCCGCGCGCGCAACCTCCAGGACCCGTGCTTCGTTTTTATGGAGCGATCCCGCGAAGACGTCAAGAATTCTGAAATCGGACTGGTTGTGCGCCCGGAGCTCGAACGCTACACTGCGCTACCAGGCGCACCATGACCGGGCGTTTCAGCGCTACTCTAACGAACTCTCAAAGCATAAAAAAGAAAGGCTTAAAGCGCAGGCTGGCTTTGAATCGCAGCAACGGGCGGAAAAGCAGGAAAAACGTCGCGATGCGAAGGAAAATCGCGACATCGAGCAGCACAAATACGCCGTAGCGCATGCCGAAAAGCGTCTTCAGCTCATAGAAACGAAGCTGAAGGTCTGCGGAAAGCAAGCTGGACGCCGTGCCGCCGCCTCAAAATCGACAAATCGCCGCCTGAAAATCCGTCGGTATTAGTCAGAACAAACTCACTATTGCCCAAAATCCTTGCCCGGACCCCAACGCACGTCCGTTTTGCAAGCCGATAACAAATCGGAAAAAAAATCACGCACACTCCAAGTCATTGTGCCGGCAAGAGTTTGCTCGCGAAGAGCCAGACAGGAGACATTCACGCCGCTGGGACGCATACTATTTTGAGGTCGTGACTAAGAAGGATTTAGCGCGGCGCTTGGCAAAGGAATCCCACCGTTCGCGAGCTCAGGCTGCAGACGAGGTGGACACACTGATTCACAGGTTGTTGATGGATCTTAAGAGACCCGCGCAAACACCAAAGACGCAAGCGGACAAGTCAAGCGTTCTGTCGCGCGGCAAGGAACCCTCGTGAGGCGCCCTGTTTCCGCGGCTAGCGTCATTCGTTTGATTTATCGGTGCGTCCGCGAAGGACGCGCTGTCGAGCTCGACGGTGTAGGCAGCTTTGAACTGGATCGCGGAGAGGTCGTTTTTCAGGCCAGCGGGCGAACGCAGGTATTTATCGCGTACGCGAAGGAAAATCGCGCTGAAGCGAGAAAGCTGTATCGGGCGCTGAAGAACCATGGTCTCGAGCCCTGGATGGACGAAGAAAAGCTCCTTCCCGGACAAAACTGGCCGCGTGCCATTGAGCGCGCCATCGAAGTGTCCGATTACGTCTTGGTTTGTTTCTCCCGCCGGTCAGTCGGAAAGCGAGGGTTTTTCCAGTCGGAACTTCGCTACGCGCTGGAGGTTGCGGCACGTATGCCGCTCGATGAAATTTTTCTGCTGCCGGTTCGCCTGAGCGAATGTGAGGTGCCCCTTCAGATAGCAAGAAAAACGCAATACATCGACCTTTTCCCGGACTGGGAAAGCGGAATGAAAGCGCTGCTCACAGTTATGACTCAGCGAGAGGCCCGGACGGAACGGCGAACAAAATTACTGAGCTAGCCTAAACTCGCGAGTTTTTTTCTCGCTCGGTTGGCGAGCTTGGAATCGGGCGCTAGCTTCGCCACTTTTTCAAAAAGCAAGCTACCTTTCGGTCGCCTTGACCAGGGCCTCTGACAAGATTGATCAGCTTTGTTCTGGAGCGCACGGGTTCTCCCTCCGGAATGTTGGATGCAACACTCACTTCATTTCGTAGTAGAAACCTTTCCGTAACGGGGGTGTCCCCTGAACAGATAGCTTGTGCCACGGGCCGGGGAGGAGGACTTCGGCGATGCCGGCCACCATTATTGAACATCCCGCTCAAACTGCCAGGCAGCGACACAGCCCTGTGGCCCGCTGGCGCTGGTGGCTTGTTGCGGCCGCTGTTCTCATCGCGGCCGGTATAGGCTATGTCATCTTCCTGGCGTTCAATTGGCCGTTTACCCAACATGCCGTAACCGATGCGCTGCAACAGGCGTCGCTTCGAACCGTCAAAATTGGCCGCTTTCACAAGACGTTCTTTCCTCCTGGTTGCATTGCGGAAGGCATGCAGTTCGAACATCGCGAGCACAAGAACAAACCGCCGATCATTTCGATTCAGAGTCTTACGCTGCACGGTAGTTATTGGGCACTGCTCACCGCGCAATACAGACTCTCGCTGGTGAAGGTGATCGATATGCATGTGACTGTGCCGCCAGCGCTGGTGCACGGAAAACCAGACCCGATCATGCCATTGAACCGCACAAATTCAACCAGGACCTTACGAATCGACAAAATCATCGCCGATGGAGCGGTTCTTGATTTCATGCACGAAGATGGTACGCGGCCCTACCGGATCACGGTAGATAAGCTGGCGGTCTACAATGTCAGCAACAATTCGGCAATTTCTTACAAAACGCTGTTAACTAACTCTGTTCCGCCGGGGAAAATTCGCTCGACCGGCATTTTCGGACCTTGGGATCCAGCCATTCCGGCGAACACGCCCGTGCGCGGAACCTACACATACCAGGATGCGAACCTCGCGTTCTTCAAGGACTTTAGCGGCATCATGCGGGCGCATGGCGCATTTAACGGGAAACTGGGCGATGTACACACAAAGGGAACGGTTGACGTGATGAACTTCCATGTCGCGGACACCAGCCATCAGCGAGAGTTGAAGGCTAGTTTTCAAGCACAGGTTAATGCACTCAACGGCGATACCAGACTCGATGATGTGCGCGCCGAATTCGACCACTCGTCGCTATTTGTGAAAGGAACGGTGACAGGGCAGGAAGGTAAAAAAGGAAAGGCAATATCGCTCGATCTGTTCTCCGAAAACGGACAGATTGGGGACATTCTGGATTTGTTCATTGAGGCCAGGCGAGCACCGATGGTTGGGCAGCTTCAAATGAACGCACATCTGGACGTGCCGCCCGGCAGCGGTAGTTTTCTTAAGCGCTTGCGAATGTCGGGCGATTTCGGCGTGAATAGTGGCAGATTCACCAACAAAAACACGCAAGCGGACCTCAATCGTTTAAGCGAGAGCGCCCATAAAAAGAAAAATGAAGACGACTCCGGGGGAGAGATCGCATTATCCGATCTAAAAGGCCACGGAGAGATCAGAAATGGTGTCGCCAGGCTCACCGGTTTGAACTTTGGAGTGCCCGGAGCGACAGCCCAGATGAGCGGAACCTACAGCATCATCAACTATGATGTCGATTTGCACGGAAAGCTATATACCGATGGAAAGCCCTGGACGGCCACTACTGGATTCAAGTCGTGGGTGCTTCGCGCCATAACGCCCTTCTTGAAAAAGAAGCGGGACATGCGCATCGTGCCGTTCAAGATTACCGGCAACTATTACAAGACAAATGTGGGGTTTGATCTTCGACCGAAGAACCAGGCACAATCGCGCTGATTGTTAGTCGCCGTTTTTTGGCTCGCTCAAATAGCCGGTAATTTGGTTTCTTGTAGCGCGGTTGATCACCAAGTCTAGGGGTTGCGAACCGGCTGTGGGAAGAAAGATGTGCTGATCCACTTTCAAATTTTTGAAGTCGATGCGGCGTTCGTGCAGCAATACGCTGACCTGAATGGACGCGTGCCTTGAATCGGCGCGGGAAAATCGGATTTCGACCGGACCAACAAGCTGGAAGCTGCCGGATCTAGCAAGGCTGAATTCCACATAATTCCGGTTTCCCAGTCGTTCCAGCGCCAAGAGTTCATTGTGGGTCCGGGCGATAGGCCCCGGCCCTTGTATCTCACTGCTTATCGATGTTGCAGCAGCACGATGGCTTTCAATCTGGGGCAGCGCCTGCCGAGTTACGGCAGCGGAAAGAGGAAGCGGCGCGGAGGTCCGATGATTGTGGACTGCCGCCACAGGGTAGCGTTGGTCAAAATTGTACAAAAGCACAAACACAATAGCCGCACAACAGAGTGCAACGGCTAGCGATAGTCCGGCGACGCCTCGTGAGCCGAGCGTCCGTCCACGTTGCGCGAAGAGGGGTGCTGGGAAGTACAGGTGTGCGGTTGACATTGCGGTGAATAGATGCAACCCAGAAAAAAAACGTAACGGCAATTGTCGGCGTCAGTGAGGCGCAATGTTAGCCGGGATGGTACCGCTAGTGTCCGTAAATGAACAGCAGGCGGGTGAGCAGGGGCGACAAACTGCTGATATCTAATTAAATGGCCGGAAGAAAGGGATGGAAGTCCGAATGCTTTAGTCAATCCGGACTGGCAAATGATGGCTGTAATGGATAGAGAAGTTGGTGTTCGCAAAGTGCTGGTGGTAGATGACCAGGAGGATGTGCGCGAGGCTTTGCGACTGCTGCTGAAGGGATCCGGATACCGGACGGAAGAGGAAAGTTCGCCGAATGCCGCCTTGGCGAAGGCAGCTTACGGCGATCACGATCTCATCATCGTGGATATGAACTACACCTGGGACACAACGTCAGGGGACGAGGGATTGCGGCTGCTGGACCGGCTTCGGGCGCAGCGTCCGGAAGTGCCGGTGATAGCCATGACGGGTTGGAGCACGATTGAGTTGGCTGTCGAGGCGATGCATCATGGGGCGTGCGATTTCATTCCCAAGCCCTGGGATAACCGGCATTTCCTTTCGGTGGTGAAGAAGCACATTGAAGCTCGTCATGAAGAGCGCCGTCCGCTTGGATGCCGAACTGGCAATTGCCCGAAAGGTGCAGCGGACTCTATTGCCAGATCCTCATTTTTCCATGTGCGGGCTGGAGTGCGAGTGCGCCTCACTTCCAGCGGGCGAGGTCAGTGGAGATTTGTACGACTTTTTTCCCATCGACGACCAGACCATGGCGTTTGCCGTCGGAGATGTGTGCGGTAAGGGAATAGGCGCAGCTCTGCTGGTGGCTAACTTGCAAGCGACGCTGCGCAGTCTGGAAGATTTGGCTCCGCGCCCAGGCAAGTTGATGGATCGCGTGAACCGATTGTTCTTTCAATCCACGCGCCCGGAACACTTCGCGACTCTTTTCTACGGAGTCTACGAAGCGGGTGCGCGGCGAGTGCGTTATGTCAATTGCGGCCACCCGGCGCCGGTCGTGCTGCGATCCGGCGATTCGTTTGAGTTTCTAGAGCCGTCAGCCACTGTGCTTGGCGCATTTAAGGAACGTGGATTTCAAGAGGTGACTGTGGACCTGGCGCCCGGAGACCAAATCATCGTCTATTCGGACGGCTTCTCCGAAGCAAATACAGAAGACGAGAGCGGGACATGGGCGCTAGAGACTATTCGCCGGCTTGGCCCCACAAAAGCGTCAGGGCTCGCGGGGGCGCTGGCGAACGAGGCAGCTTCACTTGGCCCACGCATGGACGACATTACCGTGATGCATTTGAGGCAATCGGCGTAAATAGCTTCTGCTAACCGGCGATTATTGGTCCGTGACCGGCAGTTCAATGCAGACCGTTGAACCTTTTCCGTCGGCGGACTCAATCCAGATTTTCCCGCCGTAGCGTTCAACAATTTTCTGACAGATAGACAGCCCGATGCCGGTGCCTGGGTACTTTTCTTTATCGTGTAGGCGTTTAAATACTTTGAAAACTTGATCGCAGTACTCGGGAGCGATTCCGATTCCGTTGTCTTCGACGCAAATCTTCCACGTTGCGCCTTCGCGCTTGCAGGAAACGCGTACATGAAGGGGCCGTTCGCTGCGGTATTTGATCGCATTGCTGATCAGGTTCTGAAAAAGCTGAACGAGATGAAATTCCTGAACAGCGAGCGGCGGCAACTCCTCACAGTTGAAGGTTGCGCCTGAGTCCGAGATGGAAATCGCCAGAGTTTCCAAGACCTGCTTAAGGGCTCTATTGGCGTCCACGGCTTCCTTGGGAAGCTGTGCGATATTGACCACTTGCATGTACGCCAGCAGGTCACTCAGCAACATCTGCATGCGCTTGGCGCCTTCAACAATGAAGCCAAGGTATTCGCCTGCCTGGTCGTCCAGTAGCGCTTTGTGCCTGCGATTCAGCAACTGGCTGTATATGATCAACATGCGAAGTGGCTCTTGCAGATCGTGCGAGACCGAATACGCGAATTGGTTTAAGTCTTCGTTCGCGCGGCTTAGCTCCGCATTGGTGCGGCGAAGAGCGTTTTGTGCTTCAGTGGACTGGGCAAAATGCCGCGCGTTGTCCATTGCCGATGCGGCGCGGCGCGCTAGCTCCTCAGCAAACACGAGATCGGCTTGTGAATAGCGGCGGCCCGATTCTGCGCTCACAAACGTGAGCAGCCCGAATTTTCTCGTATTTGCGATCAGCGGAGCCAGAATAATTGACTTGATGCCGAAATAACGCAAAGCCTCCAGGTGCTCGGGGCTGCGCGCCCGTTGCACAAGGATCTCGTCGGGGATGTCTTCAATCAACCTGGACGTTCCAGTGTGCAGAGCTAAACGAGCGATGTCACCCTCTAATGGAGGAAAACGAAGCCGATAATCTTTGACGAACTCCAGCTTCGCGGGGTCGCAGTGCTTAAGAGCAACGCGCCTGATCTCGCCGGAAGAGTCGAGCACCTCGACAGCGGCGCAATCGGCGAAACGGGGGACGGCAAGTTCCACGATTGACGCCAATGTGCGGTCGAAATCGAGAGAGGAAGAGAGGATCTGACCGGCCTCCGCGAGAAAGGCAGCCCGTTGTTCATTGGACTCGGCCAACTTGCGCAATTGGCTCTCCCGTTCATAAAGGTCGGCGGAGCCGATAGCTGCTGCAGCCAAATTTCCCAAGGCGGTAGCCACGCGAACTTCGATTTCCGAGAACGCGCGCGAGTTGCGATAGTAGAAGACAAGCGTGCCGGCAATCGCATTGTGTATCTGCAGCGGCACGGTAATCAGAGACTTGAATACCCTCGGCTTTGTAGGCTTCCGACCTGCTGGCGAGTAACGAATCGTTTTCCGCATCCTCGACAACGATGGGCCGGCGGCTATCCATGGAAAAACCGGCGCCCCAAGCGACGGAGCTGTAGCTATCCGACAAACCCTCGGCGCGCGACCATTTGCCAGCGGTCGCCCTCTTGACGCCAGACTGAATAGGCGTCGGCCTCTGTAAAACGTCCTGCAAGATCAAGGATCGTCCTCAGAACATCCGCAGTTGCGGGTGAAGCCAGCAGAGATCCAGATGCTTCGATCAGCAGCATCAACTGCCGTTCGAGCTCTTTTTCGGCATCTTCGGCACGCTTGCGATCGGTGATGTCTTCAACTAGAACGACCACGCCCTTGACGTCGCCGTTAGATGCGCGGTCGGGAACTATCCTTGTTCTTTCATAGCGGGGTGGCCCGCCGTCATATTTCTGATAGCGGTCAAAGGTAGCGGTTTTTCCGGAGAGCGCCTGATCGATAAAGGGCTTGGCATAATGAAACCCTTCCGTCCCCAGTACATCGGCGACGGTCTTGCCGGCAAATTCGCTTTGCGGGCGTCCGAACCATTCGGAATGACGCTGGTTAGCAAATACAAAGCAGTAATTGCGGTCCAGATAGGAGACGAGCCCCGGAACGCTGTCAACTACCAGTTGAAGGTCCGGCCCGGCGCTGCGGGCTTGCACCGCACCGTCAAAGTTCTCAATACCGACTTCGCTCATCGTCAGTTGGGCATGGCGTGGTAAGGCCTTCGCCTTCCAGTGACACACCTATCCTGGCATACTTGTCGTCTGAGCATATTGTGCTTTCCGCGGACGGGGACGAGGAACAAGGCATGATATCGTTCGGGCATGCCGGAATCGGGATTGTCTCTATCGCGAAGGTCGTTTGTTGCAGCTGCTTTGCCGGCTATGGCCGCTTTGAAGCTTTCCGCTGCTGAAAAGCACATTCCCGTGGGTTTAGAGCTGTACAGTGTTCGCGGTGAACTTAAGAAGGACTTGACCGGGACGGTAGCCGGCGTGGCCAAAATGGGCTACGAATGCGTCGAATTCTACGCGCCCGTATTTCGATTGGACGCCCGAGATTGCCAGAGCAGGTGCGAAAGCAACTCGATGACCTGAAAATTCGTTGTTACTCCACTCACAACGATATGGTGTCGTTCGGCAGCGGCATGGACCATGCAATCGAATTGAACAAGATTCTGGGCACGAAATATATTGTGCTCGCCAGCGCAGGCAAGGTTAACGGCATTGACGGTTGGAAGAAGGTGGCGGATGCGTTGAACCGGGGTAACGAACAGATGGCGTCACATGGATTGCATGCGGGCTACCACAATCACGCTGTTGAATGGAAGCTGATCGACGGTCAGATGCCGTTACAGGTTTTGGCGGAGAACACCGACAAAAGCGTCATGCTGCAGTTGGATGTTGGTACTTGTGTCGAGACGGGCAACGACCCGGTCGCGTGGATAGATAGCCACCCGGGGCGCATCCGCTCATTGCATTTGAAAGATTGGTCTCCGAAGCAAGGCTATCGAGTTCTGTTTGGGCAGGGGATCGTGCCCTGGAAGGATGTGTTTGCGGCGGCTGAATCGAAAGGCGGCGTTGAATACTATCTCATTGAGCAGGAAGGCAGTGAGTTCCCGGAGATGGAAACCGCGGACCGTTGTCTGATTTCTTTTCGCAGTATTCACGGCTGACTCGTCACTTGCCCGGACCAGCACGGCGCGCGTTTGTCAAGAAAGGCCGAGATGCCTTCCTGTGCGTCTTGGGCAAGTGCATTGGTGGTCATGACTTCTTTGGCATAGGCGTAAGCGCGGCGCTGATCCAAGTCGATTTGCTCATAATAGGCCTGCTTGCCTATATTCACTGTCAGAGGACTGGCTTCGCCGATGCGTCTGGCCAAAGCGCGCGTGGCATTGGGCAGTTCATCGGCGGTCACTACGGCGTTAATCAGTCCCCAATCGGCCGCGGTCTGCGCTGAAACCGGCTCGCCGGTTAGCAGCATTTGAAGCGCGCGTTTCCTGCCGACTGCGCGACTCAACGCGACCATTGGCGTTGTGCAGAAGAGTCCAATCCGCACGCCGGGGGTGGCGAAACTGGCCTGGGCGGACGCGATCGCCAGATCGCAGGTAGCGACAAGTTGGCAACCCGCGGCAGTGGCCATGCCTTGCACTTCAGCGATTACGGGTTGCGGGATGGATTGAATCCGCAGCATGAGTTGCGCGCAGACATCAAACGTTTCGCGATACGCGGAGACGTCGCGGCCAACCATCTCGCTGAGATCGTGGCCGGAGCTGAAGACTTTGCCTTCAGCGGCAATAATCACGGTTCGGGCCTGGCGGCTATTTTCAATACCATCGAGGCAGTGAATTAGCTCGCGCATAAGCTGAAGCGATAAAGCGTTGCGTCGCGCCGGACGGTTGAGTCTGATGACGGCGATTCCGTCCTCGTGATGAAGCAGAAGATTTTCGTAGTTCATGAGAAGCTCCGGGAAGCTAATTCCATTTACGCAGACAATGAATAAGACAAGATCGATGGCTGACGTGGTGATTGTAGGGGCGGGGGTCGCCGGGCTTTCAGCCCTGAAAGAGCTAGATCGCGCGGGCAAGCATGTCTTGTGCCTGGAAGCGCGAGACCGAATCGGGGGCCGCATTTACACCGTTCACGACGACAGGTCGCCGATCCCGATCGAACTCGGTGCGGAATTTGTGCACGGAAGGCCGCCGGAAATATTAGAAGCCGTTGAATCAGCGCCGCTCACGCTCTACAAATGCACCGAAAACGCGGTCCACATTCGGGATGGCAAACCGCTGAAGAACGAAGACGCGTGGCTTCAGGTAGATGAGGTCATGAAAGGACTTGAAGCCGCCGTCCAGAGCGGCCGGGAGGAGTCGTTCGCAGAGTTTTTGGAAGCATCGAACTGTTCGAATGAGGCGAAAGAGCTGGCGACCTCCTATGTTGAGGGCTTCAATGCGGCAAGAGCCAACGTGATCAGCATCGCGTCCCTGGTAAAGGATCAAAAGGCAGCGGATGAGATCGATGGTGACAAAGCATTCCGATTGATGAACGGTTATGAGTCGATCCCCCGTTGGATGCTTCGGGGCATTGAGAATCTCGAGGATAAAGTAAAGCTCGAGTGCGTAGTTCAATCGGTGCGATGGACGCCGGGATCTGTCTCTGTCGAGTTCTTGTCCGCCTTAGGCGGCAATCTGCAGACGATTAGCGCGAAGCAGATTATTGTGACTGTTCCGCTGGGCGTGTTGCAGGCAGAAGCAGGAGCCCCGGGCGCCATCCGATTCTCTCCCGAGCCGAACGATACTTTGACTGCGGCAGAGCAGCTTCAGTTCGGCCAGGTCATTCGAGTTATCCTTCGGTTCCGGAAAGCGTTGTGGGAGGACAACGAAGATCTCGCTGAAGCAGGATTTCTGCTGTCCAACGAAAAGCACTTTCCAACCTGGTGGACGCCGCTTCCGGTGCGGGCGCGCTCGATCACCGGCTGGAGTGCAGGCCCGCACGCCGACGAGCTTGCCGGATTGCCGAAAACTGAGATTGTAAGGCGTGCTGTTCGTGATCTGGCGCGCGTTTTGAATAGCCGCGAAGCGAAGCTGGCTGACCTTCTGGATTCGGTGTACTTCCATGATTGGCATGGGGATGCATTTGCGCGTGGGGCGTACAGCTATGTGCCCGCACATGCGATGCGTGCGCGGGAGAAGCTTGCCGAAGCAGTGGCCGGCACGCTCTACTTTGCGGGTGAAGCTACGGAGCTGAACGGACACAGCGCCACTGTACATGGCGCTATTGCGTCAGGCCGCAGGGCCGCCAGGGAGATTCTGGGCTGTTGACGACGCGCGATCGACGGCGAACGCTTCCACGGAATCTGTTCGCGTGTCGTAGATCACAAACGTCGCTGCCGTATCTTCCCATTTACCGCTGGAGAACTTTGCGCCCATGATGGGGCCCGGGTTAATCAGAAGCGTCGTGGATTGGCGCGATATTTCGAGTTCGTGATTGTGCCCGAAACAGACCACATCGTAATCGCCGGACTTGGCAATTGGCCGGGCAAGATAGTCAAAATGGTTCATCGCAACGCGCCTGCCGTCAAACGTCGCCTGAAATAGCTCGCCATGCACCTGGCAATTGGGCTTCTTCAGCGCCTTCGCCGTAATGCGATAGAGATCCGCGTCGTTGTTCCCGAACACTATGTGAATGTCGATCTCGCACTTAGTTAGCTCGTCAATGACAAAAGGCGAACAGAGATCACCGCAGCAGAGCAGGACATCGGCGGTTCGCACCGTGTCCATGGCAACGGCCAAGTTCCACAAATTATCGTGAATGTCGGACAGAATGGCCAGGCGCATATTTACTGATAGAAATTGCGCTCCCACGTGTGGCGCTTCAAAATAGCAAGTGTTCGCGCATCCAGCATGCCCGCTGCTGCCGCACGGCAGTTGTCTTCCACGGTCTCGATTCTTCGCATGCCGGGAATTACGGTGGTAACTGCTTTGTTTGAGATGCAGAAGCGAATCGCAATCTGCGGCAGCGTTCCGGGTACGTCTTTCAGATCGCTCTGAAGCGCCTCCGCGCGCTCCCGCACTTGGCGTTTCCGGTCATCGCGAAAATAGGACTCGCGAAACTCGCCGGGTTCGAACTTGGTGTCTTCCGTAATCTTACCCGTGAGCCCACCTTCATCCAAAGGAACACGGGCAAGCACGCCCACCTTCATCTGCTGGCAAAGCGGAAACAGGTTCTTTTCGGCGCTTTGGTCAAAGATGTTGTAGATGACCTGAACAGCCGTAATGGCGCCGGTTTTGATTGCCTCCAAAGCGGAATCGGGCTCATGCTCCGAGATGGAGATTCCAAAGTAGCGAACCTTTCCACTGCGTCTCAGTACATCGATTGCCCGCTGCCACTCTTCCGTTCCGGCCCAGGCATCCGTCCACACGTGAAACTGCTGGAGATAGATCTGCTCGGTCTTTAGGTTTCGCAGGCTCTCTTCCGTACAACGCAGAATGTAGTCGTAGGGGAAAACCTCAGAGATGGGAGTGGAGGCTGACGCCGGCCAGATTCGATTTTTCGGCGGGATTTTGGTCGCTACGAATACTTTCTGAAAGCTCCCGGTTATCGCTTGTCCCACTAGCTGTTCACTGTGGCCGTCGCCATACGCGAGCGCCGTATCGACAAAATTTACACCTAGTTCGAAGGAACGTTTGAGAGCGCGCAAGGATTCGTCATCCTTCCCGCCTTGCCACTGTTTGCCGCCGATGCCCCAAGCTCCGAAGCCGAGTTCGCTGACTTCCGCTTCCGTCGTTCCCAATTTTCGATAATGCATTCTTTTCTATTCTTCACCTAACCGCTGTCTTGCGACGCGACGGAATCACAAACCCACTCTGCGCCAGCCGTTTCGCCAGCAGCGTACAGCGTGCTTGGGCCTCCGGGTAGTGAAGAGCAAGAGCTTCGGAAGTCTTGCCGATAATCTCGCGGAGGGTGCTGTTACCGTCGAACATCTCCAGTGCCTGGAGCACGGGCAAGTCTACTTTCAATTGATCCGAGATCCCGTCGTCCCTGCTTACTTCCGCATTTGTTACTTGCCAACCGTTCTCATCGAAGGTGCTGGTCTGATTGATGACTGTGCCCGGTGCAAAACGCAGGCGTGCATCCAACCATTGTTCCTGGGTCTGTTCATTCACGAATGTGAACGCCTCCAAACGCTCCTGAATTGCTACAGACGTGCGTTTGCTGATATCACCCGAAATACTCGCGAACCAGTTGACTCCCTTCCGCTTGCGCATAGTGATGATGCCGCTCAGAACGTATTCAACGCGATGCTCCCGAAGATAATTCACCCGCCCAGACATCAGATGTTCCGTGCTACCGGAATAAAGGGCGCCGGCTTCGTGAAATCGCCTTTCCGAGTAATCTAAGGCATTGATCTTGGGTCCCAGAAGCACAAATACATCGCAGCCGGAACCGGCAGTCCACGAACCAGGCGCTTCTCCCAAGGCTCTCCTTCAATTTGGACCCACTCGCAGATCATTTGGAAAATGCCATCCTCTTCCAGATAATGCGGCGCTTCCATCGCCAGCTTGCGGGTGAATCCATCTAACTCAAGTGGGCTATCGCTATAGATAAACTGCTTCGCCGGGGATAGGAAGAAAGGAGGATTGGCGAGCACGCGTGAGAACTGTCTTCCATGTACAGGAGTAAAGGCGTCGCCAACCAGGAACTCCACGTTGGTGACTCCATTGAGCGCGGCGTTGAAGCGGGCAAACGATATTGCGCGGTCATTCACATCCGTGCCGATCACGAGATCGCTATAAGCCGGCGGCCAAGACAGCAAGAACACCAGTCCCAGTACCGAAATCGAGCATCAAGCCGGTTCGGGTCCGCACTCGCCGCTCGTGCGAGCAAATTAGTGGTCGCGCTCGGCCCGACGACGACGTTTGGGTTTGTCCCACGGAAGCGGGGGGCATCTGAAGCAAACAAGAGAGCTGTCTTCAAAAGGAGTTATCACAACATTAGGCGAGACATTCCCATCTTCCAACACCAAGACACCGGCCTCCATGCAGAGCCGTAGAATGTCGTCCGGTATGTGCTTGCGGCACAGCTCATCGCGCGTCGGCCAGCCCACGAAAAACAGCCGGGCCAAAACCGGCAGTGCTGCGTCGCCGCTGGTCCGTTCCAGTAAGGGCTCAAGGTTCCCGAGGTTTCCGTATAGCCCGTGGCTCAGCCCCAGTTCGTCTCCGAGGTGGGTAGCGTCATAGCCGGATTTCAAAAGAAAATCCCGGAAAACGGAAAGGTTCAGTTGCGGCGGGATGGAAAGCATGAATTGATCTTATGAGAGTAGCGGGAAGGCGCGCTGCGCTCGAGAGGATTTGCTTTCAGAAACAGAAAGGCCGCCGCTGCTCTGCGCAACGGCGGCCAATTTATGCTGGTTGATACTTACGGACGATTGACGTTCTCGGCCTGTAGGCCCTTGGGGCCTCGTTTGACCTCGAACTCCACCTCCGCACCCTCCTCGAGCGTCCGGTATCCATTCATCTGGATGGCCGAGAAGTGCACGAACACATCATCGCCGTTGGAGCGCTGGATAAAACCATACCCCTTTGCGGCGTTAAACCATTTAACTACACCTTTTTCTCTCACTACCTATCTCCTGTGTCAGATGCGAGATGAATGCCCGTCAGCCACCGCAGACACACGAGGAACTTCGCTCCCCGCGTCTCAAGGAAGCCTAAAGGATTACAACCAGCTTGCATCGGAAAATCTGCAATGCAGTGTAGCAAATGCACACGTTCTCGGCAAGCAAAAAAGTGTGTAATCAACGCCTTACACCGTGCCCGTGGTACTTGTGGTTTGGACGATAGCTTCTTCGCCGTACTGCGACCTTTTAGGGCCGATTGGCTAGAAGGTTCCGGTGGAACCGGCCGATGCCACTTTCGCACCACTCTTATTTGCGGCCGTCACCGGGATGGTCACAGATCCTGTCTGTCCCGTGCCGCGATCAAGGACAACCACTCGTATAGCTTCAGTATCGGGTCCGACGGAAAGGTCTTTTCCCGCAGCAAATCCCTGCTTTCGCATCGCATCGTACTGGGCCGGAGTAGCGGCCATACTAATCGTCTGCTTGGTATCCGTCAATCGCTTTCCGCGCTTCGTTTCTTGCACAAAGACGAGATCCAAGGAGGCGGCGTACTTGCCGTCTTCCCGGTGTTTGAACTGCAGGTCATTGGCGTCTATCGCCAGCACCACTCTTGTTGCATTGGCCAGGGCGGGACTCGGATCGACGCGTATAGTAAGGCCGATCATCGTTCCGTCCAAGGGACTCCAAACCGCCTCGCGAAGAGTGTCGTCCAGCTTTGTTGGTGTTATTGCGTTCACCTCTTGCGCGAAGTAGCCCTTTTTAGTTCGCACAGAAAGGCCTGGGCGCTTTACCTTCACTTTGAGCTTGTGAAATTTGTTATCCCAATTCTCGTCCGGCACATAGTAGCCCAAGGTGTAAGTGACGTCAGAGTCATCGATCGCCTTTCGAATAGCGCCTTCTATATCGTTTGTATTGTAAAAGGCCTTACCGCCGGTTAATTCCGCGATGTAATTCATGGTGTCCATGTTGCGCTGGTCAACGTGCATCATGCTCTGAGGAATCTGATGCGTCCTCGGGTCTACTTTGATGCTCTTGCTGGCGTCGGCCATAGGCAAGCCCAGCAATCCTCTGGCATCGACCGGATAAACAGCGACATTGGCTGAGTTCATGGCGCGGCTGGCATCCTCAATGTAGTCGGCGAACAACTCCTGATCCTGTGCGGCCGCCCCGCGCTTGATAGCTGCTTGGTCGGCCGCGTCTTGCGGGTCACCAAACCCGAACGCAATCGGAAATCCGCCAGACACCCAAACGACATTCTTGCGTCCGGGAACTCCTTCCAGATGCATAGCGAGAGACTTAAACGCCAGACAGGTATTCAGCGCTCGAACACGCAGAAAGAAATTAGCTGTAACCGTATTCGATGTGTCGATGACGTTGTCCATATCATCGTTACCGGTGTTTGAAGCATCAAAATCGGACGCATCAAGCTGCGAGCTGAACCCGGGTAGCACTCTCGCCAGAGCAACCAATAGCGTTTCCGCGTTGTTGGTAAAGTCATGCACAATGCTGAATCCGTTGCCCTTCAAGAGGTAAACGGCCACGCGGTCCTCGGGGCGAATTTGCCGGAGAAACTTGATGATCTGCCGCCGCGTTGACATCTGGTCGGTCAGATGAGTGTTGTACATGTCTAACAGGAGGACGGTCACGCTGGTGGGTCCATTGTCCTGGGTCATGGGCCGATTGGTTGCTACATTTGCCGGAATAATGATCGGCTTCGGAGCGTTCGGCGCGCTAGCTCCGCCCGGACTCAAGCGGTCGACGGTAAACAAGCTGATGTTTTGCGCCTTGCCTTCGTCGGTAACTTCAAAATCTTCTTTGGTCAGATCGCCGACCGGATTTCCGTGATGGTCATGTACGATTACGTTCACCTGAACCAGGCGCGTAGTGACCTTTAAGGGGGCCGTTTGGGGCGGATTTGCCGGGGGCGGCGCGGTCGCCGTTTGTGCAGTCAACAGGGCGGGGAAAATAAGAAGGGCTAGCGGGTACTTGCTCGGATGTTTCATGCGAAGTCGCTTCTAGAAGAGACGAATGCAGCCCGGAATATGTTGTCAGGATCGAGAAAAGAAATCCGGTGGCTTCTAATTTACTTCTGACGAACTGGCGCGTTCGGGCTTGTTATTCGAATTTTCGTACGCCGCCGCCGCCGAAATGAGCGTCGAAGGCGACGGAATTGTCAACATACGGCGGGACAGCTTCAACAACCCCCTACGCTCAAGCTGGTTGAGAGTGGTAGATGTTGTTTCGCGCGTGGCGCCAATCAAATCTGCCAGTTCCAACTGCGTAATTGGGAGCTGATGACCTTCTCCGTCTTCGTTAGGCTTAACCAACTCCGACAGCTCAGCCAGATAGTGAAGAATTCGATACTCGACGTCGCGTAAGCAAAGCAATTCTACTTTTTCAGCTAGCGCAAGCCGCCGTTTCAACAAATAACTGAGGAGTTCGGAAGTGAACTGCGGATCAGTGTGAAGGGACCGAAAGACTACGTCGCGAGGTATCCGGCAGATGGTTGCTGCCGTTAGTACCTCGGCCTCAGCATAGTAGGGCGATGCCTCTAACACCAAAGCTTCTTCGCCAACCAGATGCCCACCGCCGCGAATAGTAAGGATGATCCGGCCGCCGGCATCGCTGGTTCGGGTTAACTTTACCAGCCCCTCTTCGATGAAGTAAACGGCGTCAGCCATTTGTCCTTGAGAGAAGAGGGCGGTAGAGCGCCTTACGTGAGAGAGGCGGCTAACTTCAGGAGCTACCAGTAAACTATTTCGCACGGCATTGGCAAGAGAGGTCACGGCAGTTCTATTGTCCAGCGTACCCAATTATGGTCTTCTTTTCTATTAACCGGTAAGAAAAAGTCCTAGTTAGTAGTTCTGGAACCTTCCTGGACGCGTTATCAGTTAGCTGCCTTACGTATTTCTTGCGAGAAGCGCTGTCCCAATGCGAACATTTCTTCGACGCTTAATCCAGCCTCAAGACGCGCTGCCAATTCGCCTACTGTACGACTAAACTCGTTCAGAGCGCCCACGATTTCAGGCCGGTTTGTATCTAAGATGCTTTTCCAAAGATCGGGTGAACTCAACGCGAGCCGGGTCATGTCCAATAGTCCCGGCCCAAAAACTTCGAAGCTTCGGGGATTTCCCTGTTGCGCCAGCGTAACCGAAAGAGCGGTTGATAGCAATTGGGGCAAATGAGAAGTAAGCGCGACGATATTGTCATGTTGGGCGGGCGACATAACTATGATTCGCGCCTCCATACGAGTCAACCAGCTTTGAAAATCGGCCATTTGGGGCGTCATTTCGTCCGAGGGCGTCAGAACGTACGGTCGATTGCGAAACAGCGCTCCGTCTGCGGCCTGTGCGCCGCGCTGCTCCTTTCCGGCCATCGGATGAGCGCCGAGAAATGTTCCCGCCGGAAGGCAATCTTCTGCCTTGCGCACGATGGTAGCCTTTGTACTGCCGGCGTCCGTAATCAAAGAGTCTGGACGGAGTACGGCGTCGCCCAATAGCTCGAGCGTTCTTAGAATTCGGTCTACCGGCTGCGCCAAATAGATCAAGTCCGCGATTTCCGCTGCCTTCTGCAGCGTCGCTTCTTCTGAAATTGCTCCAATGGCCAATCCGGCGTCGATTGCACCTCGCGAACTGACACCGATTATGCGGCCCGAAAACCCCGCCCGGCGCAGGGCCAGCCCAAACGACGCGCCGATCAATCCGACACCTACAACCGCAACAGTTTCCATGAGCGGTGATGATGCTACATGCGCCGCCCAATGGCGGCAGCGATTGAACCGGCCTGCTTCATCAATTCCTGAAATTGTTCCGGACGCAGAGTCTGCGCTCCATCGCTTACGGCATGATCGGGATCGGGATGAACCTCAACGAGCAATCCATCGGCTCCGGCCGCCACTGCCGCGCGCGCCACCGGAACAACGTAATCTCGCTTCCCGGTGCCATGCGACGGATCAGCGATGACGGGAAGATGCGATAAGCGCTTCAGAACGGGGATTGCAGCAATGTCCATGGTATTGCGCGTGCTGGTCTCGAACGTGCGGATGCCGCGCTCACATAACATCACTTCATAGTTGCCGCCGGACATGATGTACTCCGCCGACAACAAAAGCTCCTCGATGGTAGCTGCAATTCCACGTTTCAGCAGAATTGGCTTGCGCACTTTCCCAAGCTCGCGCAGCAGGTTGAAGTTTTGCATGTTGCGAGCGCCTACCTGCAAGATGTCGGCGTATTCCAGCAGCAAGGGGATCTGCACCTGGTCCATAACTTCGCTAACGACAAGCAGAGCGTTGCGATCTGCTGCCGCCCGCAAAATGCGCAGGCCTTCCTCACCCATTCCCTGGAAGCTGTAGGGCGAGCTGCGCGGCTTAAACGCGCCGCCTCGGATAATGCGCGCGCCTGCTTGCGCAACCAGATGAGCCGTTTCCTCCATCTGTTCGACGCCCTCTACGCTACACGGACCCGCCATCATGACAACCGACGGTCCGCCAATCTCGACCGCTCCGATTTTGAGAACTGTTCCGCCCGGCTTGAAATGGCGGCTGGCCAGTTTATAAGGGGAAACGATGCGGTGGCACTCTTTGACGCCCTCCATTACTTCGAGCACCGCAGGATCGAAATCATCAATCGGTCCGACACCACCCAAGACTGTGTGCCGCACGCCCGTGGAGCGATGGACGGTAAACCCCATCTCCACCAGGCGCTGAATCACAGTCTCTGTCTGCGCTTCGGTAGCGCCTTCCTGCATCACGACTAACATGCCTTCACTGCCTGCCTTCCAGCATCTTCAATTTTTGAACTGTTCTCATTTCATCTATGATGCGTTCGAAAATGCGCTTGACTGCATCGTGCGTCAGCGGGCCGCTATTGCGCCCGATGACGTTTTCGAAGACTTGATCTTCCCGTTTCGGCTCATAAATGGCGAGCCTCAACTCCTGTTTTATGCGGCCAATTCTTTCTACAATGGCTGTTCGCTCATTCAAAATCCGCAGCAGCGCCAAATCGAGCTCGTCGATCTGCTCGCGGCAGCGTGTGAGGTCTTCGAGCGAGAATTGACTCATTGCGCGCGTAAAGGCGCGGTCAGGCAGCGCGTGAAACTTTTCGAGTTGGAACGCCAGATCGGCTTCCGCCGCGTGCTGCTCAATTTGCCGTACAAGCGCGCTTCCTACCACTACTCCGTCAGCGATATTCGCGACTTCGGCCACCTGTTCCGGCGTGCTAACTCCGAAGCCAACTGCTAACGGCAAGCGGGTGAACTCGCGCATTCTTTGCGCCAGCGGTGCTGCCGAGCCGGATAAAGATGCCTGCTCTCCGGTTACGCCCGTACGCGACACCAGATAAACAAACCCTGAAGAGTGTTCCGCGACCAAACGCAGGCGCTGTGACGTACTGGTAGGAGCGGCCAGAAATACCGTATCCAAGTTTTCTTTGCGCAGCTTGCGCACGGGCTCTTCCGCTTCTTCGACGCAAAGATCTGTTAGTAGCACTCCATCGATCCCTGCCGCGGCGGCGTCCCCGGCCAGCTTTTCGAACCCGTATCGCAAAAGCGGATTGAGATAACTAAACAGCAGAAGCGGAACTTGAGATTCGCGGCGAACTTCTCGCACGGTCTCGAGAATTCGCGGCAATTTCGTTCCAGCACGGAGCGCGCGGTCCGATGCCCGTTGAATCACGGGGCCGTCGGCAATGGGGTCGGAGAAGGGAACACCCAACTCAATCAAATCCGCGCCACCGCGTTCCAATGCAAGCACCAGCGAAGTTGTTTGTGCCGGATTCGGGTCCCCGGCAGTAAGATATGCGATGAACGCTTTACGCCGCTCACCGCGGCAGCGATCGAACATCTCGCTGATTCGGGTGGCCGTCTGCACGCTCATTTAAACGTCCAGCTCCGGCATGTTTTCACGATAGATGTCGACGTCCTTGTCACCACGCCCGGAAACATTTACCAAAAATACAGCTTCGGGTTCCAGGGGTGCACGGCGTATTGCTTCTGCGATTGCATGCGAAGATTCGAGCGCGGGAATAATTCCTTCCATGCGCGCCAGCATCTTGGCTGCGGATAGGGCCTCCGCATCGGCCACAGACACATACTCGGCACGATGTTGATCGTGCAGCCATGCATGTTCCGGCCCGATCAAGGCGTAGTCGAGGCCGGCTGAGACAGAATGCGTCAGGCCCACTTGCCCTTCTTCATCCTGCAAGAGATAACTGAAGGCACCGTGCAGCACCCCGGGTGAACCGCCGCTGAAGCGGGCAGCGTGATCGCCTAGTTTGTGGCCGCGTCCGCCTGCTTCGACGCCAAGCAAGTGTACGCCTTTGTCCGGAACGAACGGATAAAAAATTCCGATGGCGTTGCTGCCGCCGCCGACACAGGCGATGACCGTATCCGGCAAGCGTCCGATCTGTTCCAGCGCCTGCGCCCGCGCCTCTTCGCCTATTACTTTATGAAAGTCGCGCACCATCATCGGGTACGGATGCGCTCCCAGCGCGGAGCCCAGCAAGTAATGAGTGGTGGCTACATTGGTTACCCAATCACGCATGGCCTCGCTGATGGCGTCCTTCAAGGTTCGGCTGCCATTTGCCACGCCTACGACGGTTGCGCCCAGCAGGCGCATACGGAAAACATTCAGCTTTTGACGCCGCATGTCTTCCTCGCCCATGTACACGATACATTCCATGCCGAACAGGGCGCAAACTGTAGCGGTGGCAACGCCGTGTTGCCCTGCGCCGGTTTCCGCGATGATACGCCGTTTGCCCATACGTCGGGCGAGGAGTATTTGACCGAGGCAGTTGTTAATTTTGTGAGCCCCTGTGTGCAGCAGGTCTTCGCGCTTCAGCCAGATTTGCGCGCCGGCCAGGCTGGCACTTAGCCGCTTGGCGAAATACAACGGCGTCGGCCGGCCGGCGTAGTGCCGGAGCAGCGAATTCAACTCGGCGTGAAAATCCGGGTCTCCGCGAGCGTCCGCATAAGCCTGCTCCAACTCTTCGAGTGGAGACATCAGCACCTCGGGAACGTAACGTCCGCCGTACGGACCAAAATGTCCCAAGCGATCCGGCAGTGAAATTGCACTCATAAAGACATTTCCTGCTGCATGTGGACGCGAAATGCTTCGCGAGCCGCGGCCACAAACTCCATAACCTTCTGCGGGTCCTTTTTGCCAGGCCGGGACTCCAAGCGCGAGCACGCGTCTACGCCCCAAGGTTTTGCGGTTGCAATCGCCTCGACGACATTCGAAGCATCCAAGCCGCCCGCGATGATGACGCCGTAGCGGCCGCGAGCAAGCATCCAATTGAACATCTTGCCGGAGCCTCCGAAAGCCGTGCTAGGCGTGTCCATGAGATAGGCCTCTGCGCCGCAGAAGCGCTCCGTTTCGTTCGGCGTAGTCGCCTTCCACACGGTTAGGCCCGCTAACTCGGGCCGCCACTCACCATACAGTTGCACGACGTCCATCGACGCCGCAGTAATTTCGCTCAAGGCCGGATTCACAAAAATACCCACGTTCAGGTAATCGCCCGGAACCGCGTCGATGATTTCTCGCGCCCGGCTCACAGTCACGAAACGCGGGCTCTTCTCATAAAAATTGAAACCGAGCGCGTTTGCTCCAGCCTTTACGGCCACCAGAGCATCTTCCTCGTTGGTGATACCGCAGACTTTAATAATGAAGGGTAGATCACTGGCGAGTGTCATGGCTCCCGCCTAACAGATCCTTGAGAGCCGCGGCGGGATCGCTCGACCGCATCAGCCATTCGCCTATCAGGAATGCATGAAACCCGGCGCCACGCAGCAGATCAATATCCGCTTTCGTGCGAATACCGCTCTCGCTGACTCGAATCGCACTCCCCGGCATGACATAACTCAGCCGAAGCGATGTATCGAGCGAAACTTCGAAAGTCTCCAGATCGCGATTGTTGACGCCGATCAAATCCGCGCCTGAATCCACTGCTTTGGCAAGCTCTTCCTGATTGTGAACCTCCACCAAAGCCGCCATTTCCAGTGAATTAGCCAACTCACGAAAGTGCTGCAGTTCTTCCGCAGTCAGAATCGCCGCAATCAACAAAATTGCGTCGGCCCCGTGCGCTGCCGCCTGAAAGATCTGCACGCGATCAATAGTGAAATCCTTCCGCAAAACCGGAATGCTCGCTGCCGCGCGCGCTGCTTCGAGATCATGCAGCGAGCCTTGAAAATACTCGTGGTCGGTCAGAACTGAAAGGCAGGCGGCTCCGCCCTTTTCGTAAGCGTGGGCGAGCAGCGCCGGGTGGAACTCTGCCGCCAATAATCCTTTGCTGGGCGAGGCCTTTTTTATTTCCGCAATGATAGCTGTTTCGGTTTCGCGCAGCGAGGACAGGAATGGACGCGGCGCGTGTCTCCGCTCATAGGCTTGCTGCTCAAGAAAAATGGCATGCTCCCGTAACGCGGCAACTTCCTGCTTTTTATGCTGAACGATGTCGGCCAGAATGCCGGATGAGGTTCGAGCGGGCATTGGGAGGGCTGTGGAACCCCCATCGTAACAGGTGGAAACGCGCCTGCGGTGCTTGTGGCCTTAGCCCAAATCGCACTGGGACAGCGGAGCCGACAATTGTCCTTTCGAGGGTCCTTTGTAGATCACGTACTCTGCCATGATGATACCGTTGATCTCGTAATCGTGGTTGTCGGAGCTTTTTTCTTCCAGTTGGGGATAAGCTTTCAAAAACAGGTAGAGAAACATCCAGATTAGCTTCCGGGCGTCCACCGCGAAAGTACCAAAGTTCGGATCGAAGAAATAGTAGAGTTGCTGGTTTATCCGATGGACAGCAACTGTATGCCCGGCTGTGCCCGTCGTAGGTGGACTGAGGCCGATCATGGCAGCATTACCAGCGGCGAGGCTTCTATCGGTCAAAACCTCGCCTAACAATGTTTTGAGCCCGTTCTCGGGGCCATACTGGCGATCGCGAGAGCAGCGCACCACGGTGAGAGACGAGTAGTCGGTCGTTTTGAGTTTCGCGTCCATCTGCTTAGCGAATTCTTTCCAGAATTGGTCGTATAGCGCGTCTGTCTTCAGCGCAAGATTGATTTGGTCCTGTTTCGCCTGATCTCGCGCTCTGATGGCACGAGTCTCTTTGTCCAGAGAAGCTTGAACCTTGTCGATCAGGTCGTTTTGTTGCTGAGGCGATAGACGCGGCAATCTGTCACTTAGAATCTGCTGAGCTCTGACATTAAGCGCAGAAATATCCGTGTTTGTTTGTCTCTGCACTTTCTGGAAGGCTCCCTGAAGAGCCGCCTTACGGTCTCCGTAGAACTCCTCTCTCTTGCCGGGTTTTTGGGAAAGTTGTGCGACGACTGCATGTAAATCCTCCGGCCCTTCTTTCGCACTGCCGCCGTGCAGGACGCGGCGAACCCATGCCAGGCTCGCGCCGGCACAGAAGCCATTCGAAACCGCGTTCTTGAGAGAGGTATTGGAGAGTTGACTTTCCTGATGATAGTGTCCGATCTCTTTTCCGTTTTCTTGGAGTGTGTTGCGAACCTCGGAGTATTTCATGGCTCTCTAGGAATATCACCCAATCCCGTTCTTTGCAAAAAAAAGCTCATCGCGTCAGGTTTCTATTTCGGCAGTAAGATCTCTTACGCAATTCCTCAAATTGATCAGTTGCATGTCACTACGGGACATCTACTAACGAGTTTGGTGCGGGATACTGAAGCGATGCCTGCCGCCAATCCCTACGCATCTCAACTTGGGACGTTAGACGCCCGGGAAGTGATCAGCGCTACGCCGCACAATCTCATTCATTTGGCTGATGGATTGGGAGCAGGTGGTTTCGAGCGCTCTTACGCCCCGGGGAAATGGACCGCTCGCATGATCCTCTGCCACCTGGCTGACTGCGAGATCGCCTTTAGCTTCCGCCTTCGTCAGACGCTGGCTCAAGATCAACATGTTGTGCAGCCTTTCGATCAGGATGCTTGGGCGCGTCCTTACGGGAACCCGTCATTCCATGGGCAGACTGCTCTGCACGTCTTTTCCGACTTGCGCGGGTGGAATCTGGTGTTGATTGAATCGCTCGGGCCCGATGATTTCGCGCGGCGGTGCAGACATCCTGAGCGCGGCGAAATGACCTTTCAAACTCTTATAGAGACGATGGCGGGACACGATCTGAATCACATGCGGCAACTCGAAATCATCGCCGGGCAAGCTTAGGGTTGCCGGAGCGTGCCAGACTTGAAGTGTGGAAACAGTAGCAGTTGCTGATCGCGTCGGGGTCAGCAAAACAAATCAGAATCTGCCGCACGAAGAACGCTTAGACCGGCTTGCGGATGTCGCTGTAAACGTCGGCCTGGGACTTGCGCGCGGTCAGGAATTGTTCATGACGGCGCCGATTGACGCCCTTCCGCTGGTGCGGCGCATCACCGAACATGCGTACAAAGCAGGAGCCAAATTGGTCACCACGCTGTTTAGCGATGAGCCGTCCGCCTTGATGCGTTTCCGCTACGCGCCGGACGACAGCTTCGATTACGCGCCCGGATGGCTTTATGACGGCATTGCGGCGGCGTTCCGCAGCGGCGCTGCGCGTCTTGCTATTGCGGGGGCCGATCCCGTGCTGCTGGCCAAAGAAGATCCGGAGAAAGTTTCCCGCGCGAATGTCGCGGTCTCGAAGGCGTATCGCCCCGCGCTGGAGCTAATTACGCGACACGATATCAACTGGACGATCATTCCTTGCGCCACTCCCGCATGGGCACGCGTCGTTTTCCCGCGCGAATCGCAGGAAGCGGCGGTTGAGCAACTCTGGGACGCTGTCTTCGCCGCCACTCGCGTTGACGCGCCTGACCCGGTGGAGGCCTGGCGCAAGCACAGCGCGGATTTACAACGCCGGGTAGAGTTTCTGAATCAGCGACGTTACGCGGCACTTCATTTTCGCAGCCCAGAGACGGATCTTCACGTCGGGCTTGCAGACGACCATCTTTGGCAGGGCGGCGGCTCAACCGCGAACAACGGCATCTTTGGATTCCCCAACATGCCTACCGAAGAGGTCTTCACCACGCCGCACAAAGATCGGGTGGACGGTTTCGTGACCAGTACCAAGCCGCTGTCGCATCAAGGCTCGCTAATTGAAAACATTCGCGTGCGCTTCGAGGGCGGCCGCATTACGCAGGCTTCCGCCACGACCGGGCAAACCGTGTTGCAGCGCCTTATCGACACCGATGAGGGAGCACGCCGGCTGGGAGAGGTTGCTCTGGTGCCCCATTCGTCCCCGATTGCCGCCAGCGGTCTTCTTTTTTGGAATACCCTATTCGACGAAAATGCCGCTAGCCATACTGCGCTGGGCCAAGCCTATAGCACTTGTATTCAAGGTGGCGAGAATCTTACTCCTGAACAGCTCAACGCTAAAGGGGCAAACAGCAGCCTGATCCACGTGGACTGGATGATTGGCTCCGCCAGGATGGATGTAGATGGCGTCTCCGCGGACGGCAGCGCCGAACCGCTTATGCGCCAGGGTGAGTGGGCCGGCTTTTAGCAAATAGCAGTTTACTCATGGCGAAGCGCCACCATGGGATCGATACGGGAAGCTTTCCGGGCCGGTGCGTAGCCGGCGAGAATAGCGCAGATCATGAGGATGACTGCGGCGGCCGCGAACGTGATCGGGTCGTGAGCTTTCAGTCCAAATAGGAAGGACTGTAGAACGGTTGTTGTTTCCCACACCGCAACCAATCCGATCAACACGCCCACGGCACTGAGCACCAAGACCTCCTTCACAACCATCCAAACCACGCGTCTTCGTTCGGCGCCCAAAGCCATGCGGATTCCGATCTCGCCCATGCGCCGCGTGACGGCATACGCCTGCGTGGCATAAAGCCCGACACACGCCATGATCAGTGCAAGCGCTCCGAAGCAGCCGCACAGATCGGCAAACGTTCGCTCATGCACGATCGTTTGATCGATTATTTTCGATTGAGTGGTGACGTTGGCAATCGGAACTTGCGGCCCGGCTTCGTGCACAATCTGGCGAACTGTTGTTGCTAGGGCTAATGGATCGCCGGCAGTTCGCAATTCGAAGTACGCCCGCTGAACCGGCCTTGTTTTTGGCGCTTGGAGATACGACAGGTAAACGACCGGCGGGATCTCCTGCTTGAGCGAGTTGTAGCGCGCTGTCTTCGCCACCCCGACAACTTCGACGTCCATACCCAAGCTGGTCGCCGCCGAAGGTGAAATGCCGCCCAATCGGCCAAAGACCTGGAAAGTATTGCTTCACAAAAATTTCATTCACGACTGCCGCTGCCGGAGCACCACCCCGGTCACGTTGTTCAATCGGCCTGCCTGCCACGACCGGGATCTGCAGGGTTTTGAAGAACTCCGGACCGACCCGAACGTAAGACGTGCTCAAGTGTTTCCCGCCGGCGTTTGGCGTGCCAGGAATACTGACACGTTGTCGAGCTGGTTGAATTTGCGACCAGCGGCAACGTCGGTAAGCGTCGCGCTTTGTACGCCGGGAACGGAAGAAAATCGGCGTAGCAAGTCGGTATAGAAGTTCGTCAGCGCTACATCCTTATAGCCGGCCTGAGCCGCATTCAAATTAAAGACCAGCAGCTTGTCTCGATTGAATCCCACGTCTATCGAATGTAGGTTTTGGAGCGTTCGCAAAAACAAACCGGCAGCCACCACAAGAAGCAGGGAAGTCGCGATTTGAAAAATTACCAGCAGATTGCGTCCGCCAAAATGGATGCCGAAATGCGGTCTGCCCTCGCCCGTATTTGCGATGCGGGTCTCTTTGAGAGTCGGCGAAACGTCTACTTTCGTTGCTTGAACGGCGGGCGCGATGCCGAAAAGAAGCGCAGCCGATAGTGTCACCAAAAGCGTGAATCCAAGCACGCGCCAGTCAAGTTCCGCCCGCAGAGTAAAGTTGGGATCGCCGTTGGCGAGTAAAAGTGTAAGTGAGCGAATTCCCGCCGCCGCGACGAAAATTCCAAGCACCCCACCGCAGACGGAAAGCAGAATGCTTTCTGTCAGCAATTGCCGGATTACTCTAAACCGGCCCGCGCCGAGACTGAGCCGCACTGCTATTTCACGCCGCCGCGCGGTTGCACGCGCAAGCAGAAGGTTGGCTAAATTCGCACAGGCGATAGTCAGAATCAGCGCCACCATGATCATCAGAGTGTAGAGTGCCTTCGAATACTGGCGCCGTAATGAATCCACGCCCGACTTCCCCTCTTCCAGCCAAAGTTTCGGCAGTGTCGCGCGCTCCCGTTCCGTAGTCGCCGTGTGGCTCAGCCATTGGTGAAACTGCGCTGCTAGTTCCGCCTGCGCCCGCTCCAGCGTTACTCCTGGCCGCAGTCGCCCCATCATCTCGATCCAATAAGAGTCGTCGTGCGTAAACAAACTTTCGGCGCTTTGGAACGGGTTGAGGTCCACCAGACCGAGGTCTCTCACTGGAATAAAAACGATGGGAACGTTTTGCGGCTGCACGCCAAAGAACTCGGGAGCCGAAACACCGCAAATGGTAAATGGCCGGCCATTGACGATGACGGTTTTTCCTACGGCATCCGCACTGCCGTCGAAACGCTCCCGCCAAAAGTTGTAAGAGATCGTCACCACTGGCGGTGCGCCGAACCGATCATCGTCAGGGCCAATCAACCGGCCCGCAGCAGGGCCCACACCTAGAGCGCTGAAATAATCGCCGGATACGTATTGTCCTTGGCCTAACTCAGCCTGCCCGCCAACCACCAGGTTGAGACGCCCGGCGTTTGCATAACCAAACAGAGTGGAGAAAACATGGTTGTTCTGTCGCAGGAATTCATACGCACGATAGGGATAATTCGGGCTGGTCTGGCCGCCTCCTGGTTCGCTATAGAGCCGAACCCCAGTGATCGTGCACCACGGCTGCCCCATCTTTGCCGCTGCGCCAATTGATAAGCGCCAGTTGTTCCGGATGCCTGACCGGCATAGCGCGAATGAGAATGGCGTCCATGAAACTATAGATCGCAGTATTCGCTCCGATCCCCAACGCTAGCGATACGATTGCCAGGGCTGTAAACAGTCTGTTCGCCAGCATGGCTCGGAAAGCATAGCGAAGGTCCTGTACGAGTTGTTCTGTAAACATCCGTGTCGCCATAGCGCGGCTTCGCTCCTGGACTAAGACTGGTATCTCCAACTTGCGATTGGTGTTCTCCCTATTTGCATCGTGCCTCAACTTTCGTTGGGGGCCTGTGAGCTTGACTATAAAACAGTTTGTCCAGCGGAGCAACCGTGTAATCGGAGTCTTGATTCTTGATATAGACTGAGATACTCGGATCCTATATGGCAACCAGCACCGCCCAAAACATCCAATCGATTCGCGAGGCTATCGTGAGGGCGCATATCGACGCGGAAGCCGTTCATCACGACGTTGCCGCCACGCTAGCGACATTCCGGAAACCCCGCTACGAAGTTCCTGCATTAGCAGTAACTGCCGAAGGCGGCGATGCGGTTCATGGTCTGATTACCGGGCTTTTGTCAGCATTTCCCGATTTTCATCTTGCAAGTTAAGGCCATTCACCACGCGGAAGAAGCGGTTATTGTCGAGGCAGTCTTCGGAGGAACGCAGCACGGTCCATGGGCCGGACTCGCGGCATCCGGCAAACCGATGGAAGTAGATGCCGTTTGCATATTTGTGTTCGAGGACGAAGATCTGGTATGCGAAAAGGTGTACTTCGATCACGCCACCATCCTGCGCCAACTGGAAGTCCCGGCATAGTTCCATTTGTTTGATTCAGGATGTGAGGGTTTTCATTCGTCGAAGGCTAATGGCCGGCTGGGTACGTCTCTACCCATTCGGGCACTTCTGACTCTAATGACCCGTTAACCTTGACGCCGCGCTCCGCTGCCCATCGATAACCCCACATCGGCCCATATTTTGTGATGTAGGTCTCAGGCGCTCTATATGCTGGGTCCGACTGCGCCTCCTCCAGCGGGACGAACGTGTATCCCTTTTCTTCGAATAATCTGAGTACTTTTTCAAGGACATCAGAATTTAGACGGTTATCGTGCAGCAACATCACTTCTGGCGGTTCATAGCCGAGCACACGCCTGTTCAGGCCGGCATAATAGTCGATCTCTGCACTGCTGTACCGAAGATATTCCGAACGCAACCTTTTCGCGGCAGTGTGATCGTGCGCGCCGATTGCCCGCGCATAGGCCCGATTGAAAATGTAATCCGATGTATCTATCGTGCAAGTTGCCAGGTTGTAGCCGCGTCTCGCCAGGAACGCAGCCAATTCATCATGTTTTTCTTTCGTGTCGCCGGTATGATTCATCGGAAACCGGAAGAACCGCGGCTCCTTCCCGGCTTCTCTCATGAGGCGAGCGAAGGTGGCTTCGCCCTTGATGACTTCCTCCTCGAATTGCGCCACCGTCAGTTGATCGAAATCCGCATGCGAATAGGTATGATTGCCCAGGTCGAGTCTTTGGTCGATCCACCGCCGCAAAATGGCGGCACCCGGTACGGCCCCGATTTCCTCCACGTGAGTTTCAATCACAAAGCCAGTGACGGGAACGTTGTGGCGCTTCAGGGCCGCAAAAATTCGCTCATTCGCCTCAACTGCCTCTTGGTCGAGTTGTCCGCCGGATAATCCCGCCGCGACATAGGGCAAATCGTCAAAAGTAATCGCGACCGTGCGATGATTCGCGCCGAATATGGAGCCACAGCAAATCGCAAATGCAAACGTAACTCCACATCTTACGGCTCTCACGATACGCTAAGCTTACTCGCCGCAGTAATCGTCGTGATGCGAGGATGCTAACTGGGATGGCCTTGATCGGAGAGGTTATCTTTCTCGCTTAACTGAAGTCATGTAATCCGCTTGGCCATTACAAACTGGCTTGAATTGGCGAGCAAGCGCACGTTGCCGGTCCATACAATTGAGCGGCGAGCACAATTCGAATGCAAAACCAGTGGGCTTTCGAGCGCTCAATGAAGTATTTACTTCTTTCAGGTGCTCCAAGAGGCGCGCCCGTATGTTATTCGCTTCGCCTATGAATACCCATTCGCGACTATTCGACAGACCATATACTCCCGAAGACTCTGGCGCATTCTTCTGAATAGACACGACAGTGAAGGAGCGCGGCGCGCATTCGACAAACGACATATTGCCTAGTTGTCCCGAGGTCGTGCGCCCAGAGTGATGTTGGATGTGGACGGCGGTCTTCGATATGGTGACCGATGCAGACTCTTCAAGGCCTTGTCTGCCGCTACTTTCGCGCGTTCCATCAGGAACGGGCGAAGGTCTTCTGCAAAAACTCTGTATTTATGAAATCTTTCAAGAACCATCGGCCCCGCTGCAGAGGCGGTTCTCAGTAACTGAAGACAGAGCATTGGCCCCTCCTGCATTGGGACTTGGTTTTGAACGAAAAGCGATATCTCTACTTCGAGACAGAAAACACCCGTCGGTTCCACTCCATCGATGCTTCGAAACAGGAAACACCTTCTGTCTTCCCGATGGGTGAAGCCGTCATAAGCAAAATGCATGTAGAGCCTCTTCTTTAGCCTTAGACTAGCTGCCGTTATCTGTTTGCAAAGGACATCAGGCTGTGCGACTTCGATCCATGCAAATACAAGACGGGGCGAGGATTGGCCGCGCAAGCAGCGTCAGACTCCGGATCCTTCAGTTCCGGTTTGTAAGAAGGGTAACCTTCTTACCTGTGTGCGGTGAAAGGCAACCTTAGTTCCGATTTCCGAACAATACGGTGGCTCTGTTCCGGCTGACTAGGCGTAGGAATGTATCAGAACACCCGGCTTAGTTCAGATGTTCCGGAGAGTGGGCAAAAGCACCCAAGCACTATCGATTGTACGGGAAACTGGCCCTATTGTCCATCAAATAGGATGGTGCGAGCACGCGGCCACGGTTCTTCAGCCCCCATGCGTCTGAA
Source organism: Terriglobia bacterium (assembly GCA_963846025.1). Taxonomy (GTDB): domain Bacteria; phylum Acidobacteriota; class Terriglobia; order Bryobacterales; family Bryobacteraceae; genus Bog-105. The sequence goes on from CAWJUG010000003.1 coordinate 47,605, forward strand.
GAACGCGCTCCGTAGCGCGGTTTGAATCTTGTTTTTGCGCCCAAGAATTTGTTTTCGATATATCGAAAGCTAAGCCAAGCCACGGCGAACGTTATGACAATGAGGACCGAAAGGTAGAGCAACGCCATCAGCGGCGGCAGCCCCTCGGGATCATGACCATAGAGAAGCCGAAAAACGCGATTTCCTGCCAAGTAGATGGGGATGTGATAGACGTATATGCCGTAGCTGTATTTTCCGAGGGCACCGAGCATTTTCGAGCGCAGAGCGGGAAGCAGTAGCGGAACAGGGTACTTGATCGTGCCTATTAAGGCGACGGCCAGCAGATCTATGCCCACATACCCGATGTCGTACATGTAAGGGCCCGAATCAGTACCGATGAACTCAGCTCGGTCTTTGATGGCGACGAGCAACAGGAGTGCGAACCCCGTCGCCGCCATAGTCAACAGCGTCGATTTCCGAATCTTGTCCTTTTTCGCAAGCGCAATGGCAAGCATCGCACCCATAAGAAGCGCTTGGGCACCGCGCGTTGGCATCCAATACATCAACCAAATGTGCGGGCCGAAGTGACCAACCACCCAGTAACGCAGAATAAAAGAACCGCATGCTCCAATGAGGCAAGTGCGAAACAGGAACCGCTCCGGCAATAGCCAGACGATAACCGGCCAAATCAGATAGAACTGCTCCTCAACAGCAAGGCTCCAGAAGTGTCCCAGAATCGGCCCTTCCATCGCAAACCTACCCCACAATTGCGGGATGTTCTGCAGGTACAAGAAGTAAGCCCATCGATTCCAACCGGGTGGGGGCAGAAGCGAATTGACCCAATGCATGGCATGCCCGAGCAGCAGCAGCGAAATCAAGGCTAAATAGTAGATTGGCGCAATACGTAATGCCCGGCGTGCGTAGAACGATGAGACTCTGTTCACCGCATGTTTCGTATTCAGCAGAATCCCGGTTATCAAAAAGCCGGATAGAACGAAGAATAGATCGACGCCGCTCCAGCCGAAAACCATCGGTGCAAGAAGCCAGTTAGAGAAATGGCGCGATGCGAAGAATCCGGAGCCGTGGTCCAAAAGAACGCCTGCAATTGCGAGCCCCCGTATACCGTCTAACGCGGCAGACCGCTCACCTGCGTGCCGCGGAATTGCCTGGCTGCGCGCTGGAGCTAGCGGGACCTCGCTAACTGGCATTGCGATTTTCATGGTTTTCCCGACATGGCAACTGATAGATCCGACGGCATAAGAATGCGGTTGCGAATTCTAACCGTGGACACCTAAGGCCACGCAGAAGTTTCACAGAAGAGAGGCGCTCTCGTGATAAGCTCCTAGCCTGTCTGTTCTGGCTTTTCTCAAAAAATACCGGCGGGGCAGTAGGGAGGTTGACATGAGGCTGAACGCGCATGTAATCGCAATCGTTTTCTTGGCCGCTCCTCTGTGGGCAATCGATAGCAAACAAAATTGGCAGTTCGCCAACCAATTCTGGACCTTGGACCAAGGCTCAAAATTGCTGCCCTGGAGCTGGTTTACCTACCTCGAAAAGGCGGACGGAACTGGTCTGTTGAAAGATGATTTGACCGCCTTCGGCTTCATCCCCGGCGCAGTGAAGGAAACGGGTCTTCCGATCGGCTTCGCCAAGCATACGGACGGTACGGGGGAGTGGGTTGGACTCACCTGTGCCGCTTGTCACACCGGCATGTGGAAAGTTGGCGCTGAAACCGTGCAGGTGGAGGGCGGTCCGAGCATGTTGGACCTCGACTCGTTTTCTGCAGCGGTTGTTGCCGCGCTCAACAGAACCGTAGAAGATCCGGATGCTTTTGCGCGGTTTGCGCAGGCAACTCATGCATCGAAAGATGATGTCGCTAAGGTGCGCGACCGGGCAACAAAGCGGCAGAGGATTAACGCTCATCCTGTCCCGGCAGGCTTCGGCCGCGTGGATGCGTTTGGGACGATCTTTAATCAGATCTCGATATTCGGCCTCGGAAACGATGAAACGTCTGCGCATTCTCCCAGAGCGCCGGTGTCTTTTCCATGCCTGTGGGATACGCCGCAAGAGGAACGCGTTCAGTGGAACGGTTCGGCCGCAAACTTGGGCCTCGAGGGTGACGGTTCAAAGCTCCGGAACATCGGCGAAGCATTGGGAGTATTCAGCGAAGTCGAGATGTCTCAGGACATCGGAACTCCTCCGAAATTCGCAAGCAGCGTAAGCAAGAATGGAATCGTTCAAGCCGAACACTGGCTAGCGCAGCTAGTCTCGCCCAGTTGGCCTGGGAGTCTCGACTCTGAGCTGGTGGCGCGCGGCGCGCAAGTGTATCAAACGGCGAAGTGCGGCGGTTGCCATCAGGTATTGAGCAACAAGAACGACCGAAGCGACGTCCAGATCCATCTCATTTCTCTGGATGAGGTTCAAACCGATCGCGGGCAAGCCGACCAGTATCGCCTGAGCCGAATTCCCACGCTGAAACTCAGCGGAAAGCAGAAGCTGGTCGATGCACTTCACCCGCTGGCAACGTTCGCGCCTATCGATTATTCAAAAGATGTAACGGTGTTTTTCGTCCTTGCGGTCTTTGATCAGCTTTTCAATCCTCAACTGCCCGATGTAGTTGCAGATTTCGCAAAACAAGTAAAGGAAGGACAACCGAGCCTGCAAGTGTACAAGGCCCGCCCTCTAAACGGTGTCTGGGCAACGGCGCCTTTTTTGCACAACGGATCGGTGCCGAATTTATGGGAACTGCTGCAACGCCCTGAAAACCGGGTCCAACATTTCTGTGTAGGCAATCGCATTTTGGATGTTCGACGCGTCGGGATCAATCCGGATGACCAGACGACACCTTGTTTTGCGTTCGATACGTCCTATGTAGGAAACTCGAACGCCGGACATACTTACGGAGTTGATTTGCCCGACAGCGACAAGTGGGCGCTTATCGAGTATTTAAAGAGTCTTTGAGGTTGAAGCAGCTGCTGCCGGCGAGCTCTGGTACGCCCGGAGAGGCTTGAACTCCCAACCCTCGGTTCCGAAGACCGATGCTCTATCCAATTGAGCTACGGGCGCGCTCTAAATTCGTGCCCCTCCATTATACGGATGCGAACATTGGATAGGCCGCCTGTTGTTGCACTCGCCAATGGCCGCTCCCATGGAAACCGAAGTCAAAATCCGGCTCGACGAGAAAGCCGCTGCGCTTGACCGGATACGCGCTGCCGGTTTCCGCGAATCGGTACCACGCCTGTTTGAGGCCAACACGCTCTACGACACACAAGACGCTCAGCTCCGGCAAAAAGAGATGCTTCTGCGCCTGCGGCAGGCGGACAACAAGGCGGTCATCACCTGGAAAGGGCCCGGTATTCCGGGTCCACACAAGAGCCGCCCTGAGGTGGAAACCGCGATCGGCTCCGCCGAAACCATGTCTCAGATCTTCCATCATCTGGGCTTCGAACCCGTCTTCCGCTACGAAAAATACCGGACTGAGTTCGCGCGACCCGGGGCCGAAGGAGTAATCACTCTGGACGAAACTCCTATTGGAGATTTCCTCGAACTGGAAGGGCCGGCCGACTGGATAGACCAAACTGCTGATCTGCTTGGTCTTTCACCTCAGCAATACGTTTTGGACAGCTATGGCAAACTTTATATAGCGGACTGCGAGCGCCGCGGAGTGCGACCCACGCACATGGTTTTCGCGTCCACTCCCGGTTAGCCCGTGCATAACTGCTCTGTAGCAGACCCTCTAAGCAATGATGATCCGAAACGATGGCTGACACACTTGTTGCCGAAACTGTAACTATCGATCGCGCGATGCGCGACCTGGCTCGCGTCCGCGAAGAGATCGGTAAAGTTATCGTGGGTCAAAGCGATGTCATCGATGGTGTGCTCATTTGCCTGATAGCGGGCGGGCACGTGCTTCTTGAAGGCGTCCCTGGACTCGGCAAGACAACGCTCCTCCGGACGCTGTCGCGAGTTCTTGAGCTTCGCTACTCGCGTATCCAATTCACTCCGGACCTCATGCCGGGCGACATCGTCGGCAGTATGGTCATGGAGAGCGACGACCACGGCCACAAGACGCTTCGGTTTCAGACCGGCCCCATCTTCGCCCATCTCGTTCTCGCCGACGAGATCAATCGCGCTACTCCGAAGACGCAATCCGCCCTTCTAGAAGCCATGCAGGAGCGTACCGTCACCAGCGGCACAGCAACTTACTCGCTCGAAGTTCCATTCCTGGTGATGGCGACTCAGAATCCTATTGAGATGGAAGGGACCTATCCCTTGCCCGAAGCGCAGCTTGACCGCTTCCTCATGAAGATCCTGGTTACATACCCATCGCGTGACGATCTCAGCCGAATTGTTGACGTGACTACGCGCGGTGACGACGTAGACGTGAAGAAAGTGATGGATCGGGACCAGATCGCAGAGCTCAAATCGATCTGCAAACAGATCGTCGTGGCGCCCCACGTTCAGGACTATGCGATCGAACTCGTCATGGCCACCCAGTCCGGGACGCAGTACGCTCCGGAAATCACCAACCGCTACATCCGGTACGGCAGTTCGCCGCGAGGCGCCCAGGCTCTGATAGAGTGTGGCCGCGTTCTTGCACTGCTTAAGGGCCGCCTCCATCTGAGCGTTGAAGATGTACTTGTTGTTGCGCCTGCTGTTCTGCGTCACCGAATCATTCTCAACTTCGATGCCCATGCGGACGGCGAGTCTACAGAAACCATTCTGCGAAAGGTTTTCGAAGCCGTTGCGGCGCGTACCTGATTCAAATTCGATTCGAACCTAAGCAATGCCCGAACCGTTGGTAGACCGCCATTTTCTGGAGAAGCTGGAGCGGCTGACTCTGCAATGGCAGAAATCCTTCAATGGGATTGTCGGTGGGCACAACCTGTCTCACTTTCCCGGCCCTGGCCAGGAGTTCCTGGACCATCGCAGCTTCCATCAAGGCGATGACTTGCGGGCCGTCAACTGGCGCGCCTACATGCGCTTCGAAAAGCTCTTCTTGAAAATGTTCCAGATTGAGCCGCGCGTACCCGTTCGTCTCCTGCTGGACGTCAGCGCTTCTATGACAGCCGGAACCGGCGCCGGCGATCTGAGTAAGTTCGACTACGCACGAAAGCTAGCCGCGGCGCTCGTCTACGTCGGCCTGGTGCATCTTGATAGCATTCTGATTCAGCCGTTCTCTTCGCGCCTTCGGGATCCGCTTCTATGTAGCGGCGGCCGGCATCGCTTTCAGCCGGCCGAGAATTTCCTGCGCTCACTCATCCCCGAGGGCCGCACCAACTATTTTGAAACGGCGCGGCAATTCTTGGCTACATACCCGCAGCGCGGCCTGGCAATCATCATTTCCGATTTTCTGGACGATGCCGATTGCTTTCACCCTTTGCAATACATCACGGATTTCGGCCATGAATTGCTGCTGGTTCAAATTTGGGGCGAAGAGGATCGAATGCCCACCGGCAGCGGCGAACTGGAACTGATCGACGCCGAAACCGGGCTTGAGCTGAAAATCGCGCTGGATGACCGCGCGCGTGAGGACTACACCGCCTCGTTTGATGCGCACGCGGCGGAATTGAAGAGGGTGGCCCTCCGCAACGGTGGCCGTTATGCGGGCTTTTCCACCCATCTGGCCATCGAAGAGGCCATGTTCGGCCCAATGACTGTCGCCCAAGTCACCTGAGCCCGGAGTATGTTCTTCCTCAATCTCACGGCCGGCGAATTTCTAACGCTGCTAGGCGCGTTGGGCGGCTTAATCACCGCGCTTTACCTGCTTGATCGCGCCAAGCGCAAGAAAATTGTCTCCACGCTACATTTCTGGACCTCCGCCATTACCGCTGAGGAAAAGCAGACCCGTAAACGGATGCGCGAACCGTGGTCGCTGATTCTGCAACTCATCAGTCTCCTTCTGCTACTGGTGGCGATTGCGCAGTTGCAATGGGGTACACGTGACCGCAATGGACGCGATCATGTCTTGCTACTCGATACGTCCGCCTGGTCGGCGGAGATCCAGGGCAACGCCCCCCTGATCGACCGTGAGAAGCGGCTGGCCGCTGCCTATATCGCAGCCGTTCCAAGTCGTGATCGCGTTATGATTGTGCTCGCCGACGCGCTGGCCACACCAGTCACACCGTTTACCGCTGACCGCACGCAACTCCGCAGGGCGCTCCAAGACGCCGCGCCTGGTTTTTCAGCTCTCAATATTCATCAGGCACTCTCTTACGCGCAGCAAGCGCAAACCTGGTCCGGCGGTCAACAGGGCGAAATCGTATACGCGGGTCCTAAGCAAATTGAGTCTGAACAAGTCGGTTTGCCGAAGATTCCGAACCTTCGCGTCCTCAATGTTCCGGTTAACCAGGAAAACTTGGGAATCCTGCGTATGGCGGTTAAACGCGGTGAAGACACCCCGGGCGAATGGCAGGCGAGTATCACGATAAGAAACTATGGGCGGCAGCGCCGTACGGTTCGCCTGAATACGCGCTTTGGCGGCACAGTGTTCGCTCCGCGCGTTTTACGGTTGGGACCCGAGCAGGAAACCGCCGCCGAATACGTCTTTGTCACGAGTACGAGCGGACAACTCGTGGCCGAGCTTGATCCGCCCGATGCGCTGGAAAGTGACAACAAAGCCGCGCTTGCGCTTCCGCGCAATGGTCTCGTCCGCATTGCGGTTTACAGCGCACGTCCGGAGACGTTACGGCCCCTGATCGAAGCAAATCAACTGCTTTCCGCCAAATTCTACGAACCTTCTCAGTATCAGCCGAACCCGCCGGCGGACGTCATGCTGCTGGATGAAATGTCGCCGCCGCATCCTCCGGCGATTGCGAGTCTTTGGATACTGCCCCACCGCGAAAGCTCTCCGCTGCCGGTCAAAACAGTGACGGAGGACGCAGTGATAAAAAGCTGGAATTCAAACACGCCGCTGGGCAGCGGCTTGCACGCGAAAGAAACGCATCTTCGCGCGGCTGAAGTCTTTCAAACCTTCGATAGCGACATTGCCATCGGCAGCTTGGCGGAGGGCCCTGTTGTTGTCGCTCGTCCCGCTGTGCCCAATCGGCCTAAGATTGCGGTAATTGGCTTCGACCCGCTGGATGGCGAGATGAAGTTTCAGGTCACCACTCCGCTGTTGTTCGCCAATCTGTTCCATTGGCTTTCGCCGGAGCCGCTGCGGATGCTGGATCTATTTGCGGCGCGCGTGGGGACTGCGACCATTACGCTCGATCCGAACGAGCATGTGGATCAGGTGCGCGTCACCGCAACGGACGATGCAGTGCCGTTTACCGTTCGCGATCGAACGCTGCAGTTATTCAGGGACCGCCCCGGCGTTATTCGCATTGCGTCTTATCACCGTGAACGCGTTCTCTCACTAACGCTGCCGGACGTCGCCGAACACGAATGGAAGCCGCCCGCCGCTTCTGCCCACGGTCTGCCATCCGCGTCTGACTGGGCTTCCAGTTCGGTCACTCTATGGCAGTGGTTCGCCATTCTGGGCGCCATTGGCCTTACCGTCGAGTGGATGCTGTTCGGGTTGCGCCGGGCGCGGAGGCGGACAACACGTGTTTCCTCTACAAAGCCCGCTGCCAGGCCCGCCCCCGAAAGAGAATTGGTGTCCAGATGACCTTCGTTCACCCGTTCGCCCTTATTCTTTTGCTGGGGCCCATAGGGTGGATGGTCTGGTTGTGGGGTAGGTCGATACGGCACGTGGGTCTCGTAGTGAAAGGCTTATCGTTGATCGCGATCGTGATCGCCTTGGCCGAGCCCACCACGACTCTTCCGCAAACTCGCACGGGAGCTGTCGTACTAGTGGATACGTCGGACAGTATTACGCGTGAAGATCTCAATCGCGCCAGTTCGCTGATACTCGAAATGCAGCGCCACAAGCATGGCAATTGGATGAAGGTGGTGCCGTTCGCAAGTCAGACTCGGCAGCTTTCGCCTCAGGATCTTGCAGCAGGGTTTCGCTTGGTCAACGCGGCGAACGAGTCTGGCAATAGCACGAATATCGAAGCTGCGCTCACCAGCAGCATGTCCGCTATTCCCAGTGGCTACATCCCCCGGCTTGTGCTGCTGAGCGATGGGAACGAGAACGAAGGCAGCACCGCGCGCGCTATCGCCGAACTGGAACGGCTTCACGTGCCCGTAGATACCATCCCGCTGGCAGGCCGGCAAAATACCGGGTTCCGTCTGGAGTCGCTCTCCATGCCCGGCGAATCGTACGCTGGGGAGCAGATTCCTATCGATCTCACCATTGATTCGCCTCAGGACACGCATGGCTCGATCTCGATGTCGGCCGACGGCAAGGATCTCGGCAGCAATCCTGTCGATCTAAAATCAGGCGCGAATCTCATTCGGGTTCATGCGCGGGTCAATTCGAACGGTGCAACATCAATTTCCGGCGTAGTCTCCGCTCCGCGGCTGGGCGAAATTCCATTTGAACAAGCCGTGCAACTTCGGCGCGCGAAGATTCTTTACCTGTCTGAAGATCCGCCTGGAACGGAAGCGAATCTCATGCAGGCGTTCAGCGAAGCCGATTTCGATTTAACGCGGGATGTTGGCGTCATCAACAAGGACCTGAGCGGTATTCAACTCGTTGTGCTGAACAATCTCGATCTGAACACCCTGACGGCCGCTCAAAAAAGTCACCTCGACCAATATGTCAAAGAAGGCGGTGGCCTGCTCTTGATCGGTGGCGAACGCCAGGTCTACAAGGAAGACAAGCAGTTGGATGCGCTGGATAACGTTCTGCCCGCCAAGCTTGCACCGCCGAAAACGCCAGAAGGCACTTGCGTCGCGCTCATTATCGACAAATCATCATCCATGGAGGGGAGGAAGATCGAACTCGCGCGCCTCTCCGCTATCGGCGTCGTGGATCATCTGCGCCCCATCGACAGCATCGGCGTGCTCATCTTCGACAATTCCTTTCAATGGGCTGTTCCCATGCGCCGCGCGGAAGACAAATCGCTCATTAAGCGTTTGATCTCCGGCATTACGCCGGACGGTGGAACGCAAATCGCGCCTGCCTTGACAGAAGCCTATAAGCGCATTCTGACTTCGAAAGCGATGTACAAGCACATTGTTTTGCTAACCGACGGCATTTCGGAAGAAGGCGACAGCATGGACCTCGCCAAGGAAGCGCTTCAACACCAGATCACGATTTCCACCGTTGGCCTGGGCCAGGACGTCAATCGCTCATATCTCGAAAAAGTCGCCTCTACGGCGGGTGGGAAGAGTTACTTCCTCAATGAACCGAACGGTCTCGAACAGATCCTGTTGAAAGACGTGCAGGATTATAGCGGAACAACCGCGGTCGAAAAACCTCTAACGGCCATCGTCAATAACGATGCTGAGATTCTGCGGGAAGTTGGCATGGACACGGCGCCCCCCCTAAAGGGCTACGCGCGCTACGTTGCTAAGCCCGAAGCTGAGACCATCCTGAGCATCGATGCGGATAAAAAAGATCCGCTCTACGTTCGCTGGCAATACGGTCTGGGCCGCGCTGCGGTTTTTGCCTCCGACGCCAAAAGCCGATGGGCCGAAAATTGGGTTTCCTGGCAGGGCTTCGATAAATTCTGGATCAATGTATCACGCGATCTTTTGCCTCACGCCGATAGAAGCGAGGCCAGCGCGCAATTCGATAGTGCGAACGATGACATCCTGGTGACCTATCATCTGGGAACCGGAGTTGCGGAGCCCGCCACAGTGCCGCCCGTTTTTGTCTTAGGGCCAAACGGCTTTGAAAAGCCTATTGAGATCGAGCGAACGGCGCCCCGACTCTATTCCGGCCGCCTGCACATTGGGCAGACTCGCGGACTTTTTCGCGTGCGCCCGGTGAACGAGATCAGCGCGTTTCCCGAAGTTGGCCTCTACCGCCAGCAGGAAGAACTGCAGGATTACGGCTCGAACGAAGCGCTGCTCGCGCAGATCTCGGCGCTAACGGGAGGCCGCTTCCGTCCAACCCCCGGCGCTGTCTTCGATTCCGGCGGCCGCACGATTTATACAACATGGCATCTCTGGCCCGCGTTGCTGGGGCTAGCTATCGCGCTGAACATTGCCGAACTCATTATGCGCAAATGGAGCGGTTTGGTCGGCCGTTTTCGACATTACGTTTAACGGTTCTAGTGTTGCGCCAAATGCACCACAACCTCAAAATGATATGTCTGTGGGAACAGGTCCACCAGCGTCAGGCGCTCAATTCGATATGCCTCTAGCAACTTCCGAAGATCCCGCGCCAGCGTCGCCGGATCGCAGCTGACAATTTTCAAAGCTCGCGGCCGAATGCGCAGCAACTGGGCCGTTGTTTCTTTGCCCAGCCCCGCTCTCGGTGGATCCGCAACAATCAAGTCCGGCGTAGAGTCAACGCTCGTCAGAAATTCTTCGGCTGATCTTCTTGCGGTATGCAATTTCTCACCGGCTGCCGATGCATTTAACTCCAAGTCGCGATACGCCGCGCCGCCGCGCTCAATTGCGTGGACCTTTTCGAATCGCGCCGCCAGCGCTAGGGAAAACAAACCCACTCCCGCATAAAGATCCATCGCCGTCTCACCGCGTGATTCACCAATCACCTCGTTAACAAGCTGATCAATTAAAAATCGATTCACTTGGAAAAACGAGCCTCGGCTGATGCGAAACTTATGCCCCAGAGTCTCATACTCAACTGCGCTGTCCGCCAGCCCGCTTAGAAAGGTTCCGCACCATTCGAAGAAGCGCGCTGCCACGGGTCTAATTGAATCCACGATATTCAACTGAAGATCGGTCTCGTTGGTGAATAGCTCCAGCGAGCGCAAGAACTTCGGCCACTCCGGCCGCTTCACAGCCCACGCTATTTTGCGGATGGCCTCGTTCAGCGTCGGCGACGAGATCGGGCAGTGATCGATCGCGCACAGCTCATGCGATCCGGCCCGGTTAAATCCCACGTTCCCGCCGGCAAAATGCAACTGAATGCGATTGCGGTACTCCCAGGGCGGGCCGCTCACCACATGAATTTCGTCGTGATAATCCACACCACCCAGGCGCTGAAGCGTCTCCCTAAGAATCACCTGTTTCTGCACAATTTGGAAGGCATATTCCGCGTGCTGATAGTCGCAGCCGCCGCAAGTGCCGAAGTATTCGCAGCGCGCAGCCACTCGCTCTCGTGCGGGCTCCACAATACGTGCATCCGAACCGCGCAACAGCCCCGTCTTCACCTGTTCCGTACGGAGCGAAACCAGCTCGCCCGGCAGCACAAAGGGCGCTAATAACACTTGCCCGTCGATGCGGGCCAGCCCTTCGCCACCGTACACCAGCTTTTCAATCTGCACGTTGGTCGGGGGGCCGGACGTCTTATCGATTGGTCGAGGCATCCATTACCATAGAGATTCTTAACGAATGAAAGCACGCGTTCTTTCGGGCATTCAGCCCAGCGGTAAACTGCACATTGGCAATTATCTCGGAGCGCTAAAAGGCTGGGCCGAAATTCAGAGCCGCTACGAAAGCATTTTCTGCATCGTAGATCTGCATGCCATCACGATTTACCAGGACCCGGAAGAACTTTCGGCCAAAATCCGCGAAACGGCCGGGCTCTTCATTGCTGCCGGAATTGATCCTGAGCAGTCCTCCGTCGTAGTCCAGTCCAGTGTTCCCGGGCATGCCGAACTCGCCTGGCTTCTCACCTGCGTTACGCCCCTCGGTTGGCTCTATCGCATGACGCAATTCAAAGCGAAAGCGGAAAAGCAGGAAACCGTCGGTGACGGCGTGCTGCAATATCCGGTCTTGATGGCCGCCGACATACTCATCTACCAGGCCAGTATTGTTCCCGTTGGGGATGATCAATCACAACATCTTGAACTTGCCCGTGACATCGCGCAGCGCTTCAACTCGCTGTATGGGGAAACCTTCACCATGCCCGCGACGCAACTTCCTACCGTCGGCGCCCGGATTATGGGCCTTGACGATCCCACGCAGAAGATGAGCAAGTCGGCGCAAGGCTCCGGTCACGCGATCGCGCTACTTGACGACCCCAAGGTGATTCAAAAGAAAATCATGCGTGCCACTACGGATTCACAGAGCGCCGTGGACCCGGCCAACATGGGGGCTGGGATCGCAAATCTCTTGAGCATCGCGCAGGCTTGCGATCCGTCTATTACAAAGGAAAGCGTAGCCGGCATGCGATATGGGGACTTCAAGAAGCTCGTGGCCGCCGCCGTAATCGCTCGTCTGCAGCCGATACAGCAGCGCTACCGCGAGCTCACTTCGGATCCCGGATATCTGGAATCCGTACTTAAGCGCGGCCGTGAACACGTTCTCCCCATTTCGGAAGACACTGTGCGCAAAGCCAAGCGCGCCATGGGCGTCTACGCGTAGAAGTTTTGGAGCTTGCCGATTCCTGCCCTGAGTGATCCTGCCGGGCCGCTGTTGAGCCGCGATCTTCAGACCAGCGGGCGCGTTGTTTCGAACGTGTCGACGGGCCCCGCATCTGCTTTGCGGTAATACGCAACGCCGTTACGCTCCTCTACAAACAGCACCTTATCGCCGATTGTCGTGCGTCCGCTGGCGTCATTGGCGAGAATGCGTACTGTCAGACGTCCGCCCCCTTCGAGATCGATGATGGCGAGTTGATACGGCGCATCGGCGGCGTACTGCTCCGGCGGCGCAAAGACAACTGTTTCCGTATAAACAATGCCGCTGGGCGACTGGGGACCGGACGTGCTCATGCTGCCGCCAGGATAGAGACCACGCAGGTCGCGCCCGATCCGCCGAGGTTCTCCGTTAGCCCAATTCGATGACGCGCGACTTGGCGCTCGCCTGCATCACCGCGAAGTTGCATCACGATATCGCAGATTTGGCCGACACCGGTGGCGCCAACGGGATGTCCCTTTGACTTCAGACCTCCGCTGGTATTGATCGGCAAACGGCCATTGATAGCGCTGCAGCCCGCTTCAGCGAATTTACCGCCCTGTCCCTTCGGCACAAAGCCAAGATCTTCGCTCGCGACTATCTCAGCAATCGTGAAGCAATCATGCAGCTCGGCGACTTCAATGTCGTTCGGTCCAACACCGGCCATGGCGTACGCCTTTTCGCCCGCCGCCTTTACTGCGGGGAAAAGCGTAATATCTTTTTTGCTATCGAGCGCAACATGATCGGATGTTTGCGCAACACTTAGCACGCGCGCAAAACGCGAGTTGTAGCGGGCGGCGTGGTCAAGCGGGACAATCACGACAGCAGCCGCTCCATCGCTTATTAATGAGCAATCATAAACCGTGAGGGGTTCAGCGATCGGCTTGCCTGCCAGAGCTTGCTCTAGCGTGATGACCTTGCGCATGTGCGCCAGCGGGTTCTTCGCTCCATTCGCGTGGTTCTTTACGGCAACTGCGGCAAGTTGCTCGCGCGTAGTGCCGTACTGATACATGTGCCTTCTTGCAATCATGGCGAACAGGGCGGGGAAGGTGGCGCCTGCGCGCCCTTCGCCTGACATATCGCCCGCGCCGGCAAGAATTTCGGTCACTCGCGGCGTGCTCTGTGAGCTCATTTTTTCGACGCCGGCCGCCACTACGACGTCGTAAATACCCGCAGTGACGCTCTGCCAAGCATGAAAAAAAGCCGAACCGCTAGACGCGCACGCATCTTCAAAGCGCGTGCAAGGGATGCTTTCGAACCCGGCGGCTGTCCCGATGTAAGGCGCAAGATGGTTCTGGCCAACGAACGATGGGCCCGCAAAGTTGCCTAGATAAAAGGCTTGTACCGATGCCGGCGTAAGGTTTGCGTCCTCCAATGCGTGTCGCACCGCTTCAACCGCCAGCGTGCGTAAATCGCGATTAGGAAACGCGCCGAAGGCCGTTTTTCCGATCCCAATTACGGCAACCGATCTCATATACACTTAGATTAGCGTTCGATGGCTCCGCCGTCCTGCACGTTTGCTCAAGCTTGGCGTCATCCTCTAGTAGGAGCATGTCAAGTCCGGCCGCAGCAGCTTATTTGGAGTCACTTGGCCCTCAGGCTTCCCGCGAAAAGGCAGCAATGAGCGAGCGAGTTCCGCACATTTCCGATTCCCAAGTACAAACCGATTCGGACCTGCAAAATCAGTTTGTTCAGCAGAATATGCGGCGAATTTTCCTGCTGATCTATCGCATTGTTGGAAATGTGGACGATGCGCAGGATTTAACTCAGGAAACCTTCATAAAGGCCCTTCAGCGGCAGTCGCAATTGAAAGATCTGGATAAGGCGTCCAATTGGCTATCGAGAATCGCTTCGAATACGGCGATCGATTTTTTGCGGCGCAACCGGCGGTTTACGTTCACGGACGTGGGGGAATTGGCGGAGAGCCGGACTTCAGGCATGGAGAGCCCCGAGCAAATTCTGTTACGCGGCGAACGTAAGCTGCATCTCGACGGCGGATTGGCCGGCTTAACAGAGCGCGAGCGTATGGCGCTGCTACTTCGAGACGTGGAAGATATGCCGGCGGACCAAGTTGCCGCGCACATGAAATGTTCCATGGCCACGGTGCGATCGCACATCGCGAATGCCCGGACTAAGTTCAAGCGTTATCTGGAAGCAAGGAAGTCATCATGAAGCAGGACACGATCGAAAAATTGCATCCGCGCATTGCAATTCTTGCACTCTTGTCTAGTGGTGACCTGTCCTGGAAAGAATCATGGCGTTTAAGGCGGCACGTTAACCATTGCGAGCAATGCGAACAACAAGTTGCCGAATTTCGCGCAGCGAAGGCGGAATTGAAACGCGAGGCACAGTCGGAGACGCTTACGGCCTTCGAGGCTATCGCCGATTGGGCTGCCTTAGAACGCGAGATGCTGGGCAACATAGCGGTCGGGGTCGCGGCGGCGCGATGCGTTGATAAGGTTCGCCGCGGTCGATCCTTCCTTATCAAAGGCGCCGTGTTTGCCGGGCTGACTGCATTATTTGTTGCGGGTTGGATCACGCACATACCGAGTGAGCAGACTGCGCATCTCACGGCATCTATTCGGCAGATTATCGGTTTGGATCGGCCGCAGATGTCGGGTACGCAACTGAGGACCACTACGGAGGGCATTATGGTGCGGGCGCAAGGCGCGACGCTGACCATCATGCATCCGCCCTCGGCGGTTGTCCTGCTATCGGGGCCTTCTTCCATGTCTGCACGCTACGTGGATGAAGAGACGGGCGAGGTGACCATCACGAAGGTCTATGCGCAGTAAAAGTAGCCGCCTTGTTGTGCTCGGCTTCTTGACGCTGCTGCCGGCGGTCCACGCTCAGACGCATAATGAAACCCAGCCGTGGATAGACGTCGAATTTCCACGAGATTCGCCCGTATTAGCTGTTTCTACGACATTCGGACCCAGCAGCGTTCGGCCGCTTGGCGCGTCGATGTCGCTTGACTTGCATGCATCGTTGCTTCTGCGGAACACGGGAACGAAGACGATCTCCGGGCTGACGTTGCGGGTGGAAGCGCAGGACTTGACTCCTTCCGGAAGAGCATCGGTGACTGTACCGAGCCTTTCCGTTCAGCCCGGCGAAGTGTTTCCCGTGCGCATCGATGCCCAACTTGTGCGCCCGTTCAGCATTGGACGCGCGGAAGGTGCGCTGGTGCAGGTCTCGCTCGATTGCGCTTTGTTTACGGACCTTACCGCGTATGGGCCAGACAAATTGAATTCGCGTCGTGCGCTGTTGGTGTACGAACTGGAAGCGCGACGCGACCGCCGTTACATGGCGACCCTTTTGGAAAGCCAGAATTGGGCGCAGGTGAGAGAGGATCTCAATTTTGGAGTTCAGGATCTGAATCCGCAGCAACTGGGATTGGAGTTGTTGCGCGATCCGCGCGCAAATGGGTGGCGTGAGCAGCCAGTGAATGTCGGCGCGGTAGCGTTCCGAAGCTCTCCGGTGCAGCCGTTGGGTGGCGCTGCGCGAGTGGCGGGCAATGAAGTGCGCGCGCCGGCCATCGAATTGAAGAACACATCGCAGAAGACCGTGCAAAGCGTGGATATGGGGTGGATCGTGCGCGATGATCGCGGCAGAGAATTCGTTGCGGGATCCATGCCTGCGGCCCTGCACTTGGCCCCCGTGCAGACGGGCACAATGACCGAGCAGGGCACCTTGCGTTTTTCGCATCCCACCGGGCAGCCGATGATGATAGGAGCGCTGATGGCATTCGTGAACGATGTGGAGTTTGCTGACGGGAAATTATGGATTCCGAGCAGAACCGATATTGAGGGCGCAACGTCGGATCCGCTGCTGAGGCGCGCCCTCGCGACGTCGCCGGAACAGCAGCGTCTGGCTGAAATTTATCGTCGCAAAGGCATTGCCGGGCTGCAGGAGGATCTGCGAAGGCGCAACTGATCGAAAGCGATCGAGCTTGTTAGACTAGAGAAGTTCGGGGCGTGGCTCAGCCTGGCTAGAGCGCCTGGTTCGGGACCAGGAGGTCGGTGGTTCGAATCCACTCGCCCCGACCAATCTTTTGTTGTCCGGGGCTCTACGGCTCTACGCCGAAGATGGGGGCAGCCTGGAGTAGAAGCTGATTAAGAACACAGTACCTTAACGCGCAAGCGATAGTTGTTGAAGTTGCGGAAGCCATAGGCTTGGCGTGAGAGAAGTTCCATTTTGTTGTGAAAGCCTTCGGTGATGCCGTTGTTACGAGTAAAACGCCACATGGCCGCGATCTCTGCAGCCCAAAAGCCGGCCGTTATCGATGGTATTAGTAGCCGGCGCTGACGCGAACCTCGGCTAGCGGTTTCGAAACATCCGCGAGTAGCTCGGGTCCAATGACGGAGATAGGGGTCGAGCCGTAACATAAGAGCCGATCATGGAACTCGCGCAGCGACGCATGCGCACCCGCCTTGGCGCGATACTCCGCCAGTAGTGCTTCGATTTCCGCCCGGCCGGCAGTGTACGCAATCATCTGACCCGGGTTCAGAGCGATTCCGGCGATGGCCGCTTTTGCCTGTTCCTGCGAGAAGCCAGTCTGGTGGGCGAAGAACGTGATAGCCTTATCGACGCTCCAGGCGCCACTTGCGAGTTCCGGATCGACAATAGCTCGAGCACCGCGAACGCGTTCCCACTGGGCCGTGAAGTAGCGCCCATCGAGATCGTCTTGGAAGAGACCGAGTTGCATGAACAGTTCTTCGCCATAAAAAGCCCAGCCTTCCGAGAATTCACTACTGTATTGAATTTTGCGAACAAAGTCCGGGTGACGGCGAGCGATGGATAGCTGCAAGAAATGGCCCGGCATTGCCTCGTGCGCCGCCGTTGAGAGGATGCGGTCGCGGTCGAAGTCTTGGTTGGCATCCAGGTTCTTCGCCGCTTCTTCCAGTGACGTTGGGGGAGTAATGAAGTAGAAGCCAGTTGTGCCTTTGCTGAACAACAGCGGCGGATTCATGGAAGCCCCGGGTGAGACCGGCTGCAGAAATTTTGGTGTTTCGACTATGTCTATGCGTCCGAGCCACTCAGGAATATCGACAACGTGATGCTGCGAGACGAACTCGCGAAGTTGAGCAATACGCGAACGATAGTAGTCGATGAGTGCGGTCCCTCCCGGGGCGAGGCCACCGCCGCTCTCCGGTCCAATCGGCGTGCCACGCTCCGCGGCGAGTGTTTCCAGCCAAATCTGTACGGCCCATCCGTGAGCGAGCTCGTCGCGGGCCATTCGCTCGATATCGTCGGCGTCAAATGGAAGAAGCTCCTCGTCCCGGAGCATCGCGTTGTAAGCGGCTTTTCCAATCGCGTAGTTCTCCGGCCAGGATGGCGCATGCTCGTCGATATATTTTTTCGTCTGCGCCATCGAGGCAAGCGCCGCGTCCCGCGCCTTTATGAATGCCGCGAAACGATCGGCCGGCAATTGTTCCTTCGCTGCGTTCGTCAGCGGGCCCGTGAAGAAGCTGGGCGCCCCGGCAAGCTGCTCAGCGCCGGTGACGCCGTAAAGGTGGCCCGGATGGATTACGAGCGCGTTGCCCGCGGCGATGTACGCGGGCGCGCCTTCGAGCCGATGAATGATCTTTTGCCAGGCTGCGTCCGCATCCGTCTTGGTCGCGCCCTCAACGCCGGCGATTGGCAGGTGGAGGAACTGGGTGTAAATCGCGCCCATGATCGCTAATGAGGGTCCGGATGGATCCTTCTCGTAGGTTTTGTAAACAAGGTACTGTCGCTCAAGTGCGACGAGTTGCGCGCGTAACAACTTGGCGTCGTCTACCTCGATGAGCGAGGCGCTATCCAGCGGGATTGAGGCGAGTTCCTTCTGCCACCCGTGGATCAGTTCCAAATCCCGTGCATTTTGGGCCTGAGATGGCGCGTCGAGTTCGCCGTCGTGATCGCTGAGGCCGAGGAACGTGGCGGATAGCGGATGGGATTTTGCCCAGTCGAACGTAATCGATCGTGCAAGGGCTTGGAGCCGTTCAGCCGCCGCGGAGGGTACGGCCGCTCGCAGTGTGCAGGCCGCGAGCAACACAACCGGGAGGATGCGCAGGGCATAGTTAAACTGCTCGACCATGCGAGAGAGCAATTCCACCGTGAAGGTGCTATGCCGCATAAGGGCCAATGCTACCAAAACAAATTCCGAGCAGGAATACGAGGCCTTTCCGATGGACGACAATCGGGGAATAAGTATCACTCTGAAGCGCGTCGCCCCTTTGGGAAGGTAACTGAAGTACGCTAATTACGCGGCGCGATAGGCAGAACTAAATGCGAAGGTAGTTCCGGCGTGCAATAGACGCGCTGAGTTGCCGGCACAAAATCGATTGCTTGGGCTGTGTAAATGCTCGGCACAAAGGTCTGCGGATTACGGTCAATCACAGGAAACCACGTGGATTGCACTTGCACCATAACTCGATGACCTTTGAGGAACGCATGGTCGTGATCGCGTAAGGGGATTGCAAATTCTGTCGGCCGATTGGGAACAAGCGCCCGTGGATGCTCATAATCATCGTTGAAGCGTCCGCGCCGCACCTCCATCGCAATCGGCAGTTGATACCCGTCCAGCGATTTCGCGTATTGACCCGGTTCCGGACCTTCCTCCGGCTTCCACGCATTCTTCACTGCATTTTCCGGATACACGTCGATTAGCTTGACTACGAAATCGCTGTCCGTTCCCGAAGTCGAAGCGAACAAATCGGCGTTGAGTTCGCCCGTCACGGCTAGGTCATGTTCGAGAGGAGCGCTGACAAAACTCAGCACATCCGGTCGATGATCCACAAACCGCTGGTCCGCCACTTCCCAAATCGGCCAGTCACCGCCGGGGTAGGTGGGGGAAATAGGACGGGGCCGGTACGGCACCGGGTTGGCAGGGTCAGAAACGTATTGAACATACTTCGCATCACCCGATTTCGGCGCATCAAATGAGAGCGTCCCATTCGCGTGCAAATACAAATTCGTTGGCTTCGATCCTTCCGGTGGCCACGTGGCATACGTGTGCCAGGTGTTCGATCCCGACTGAAATGTGCTCGCTTTCCAGTTGAACTTCTCACCAGTGCCGTGTAGGTAGTAACGAAAGAAGGGGGCCTCGATATTCTCGCGGAACTCGCGCGCAGTTTCATGTCCACCGAACGTGATCTCCCCGATTCTGTCCCCTTGAGGCCTCTGCCATTCGCCATGGAACCACGGGCCCGCCACAATGAAGTTCTGTTCCCGTGTGTCGCTTTCTTCGGAATGCCGGAATATCTGCCAAGGCCCCCACGGGTCTTCTTGATCCCAGAATCCGGCAACATTCAGATTTGGCACCGGACTGCTGTGCAACTCATCCACCCACGCTTCACGGTGCCAGAACTCGTCATAGTTGGGATGCTCCACCGTCTCCGTCCAGAACGGAATCGAGCCGTGCAGATATTTCGAATCGAGATTAGAAATTGGCCCCAGGTTCAAATACCACTGATACGTGTCATAAGTATCGAATGCAAAGTGGGTATTCGAATTCTTGTCGGCCTGCTCCATCACGGAATATTCGAAGGCATAGCTCAGGCGTAAAGCGCCGAACCGGTGCATATCATCATTCATCCACTGGTCCACGGGTGAGGCCTGTTCAGAAACAGCCTTCAAAGCCGGATGCGGTCTCAGCAGAGTCATCCCGGCGGTCAGACCCAGGTAGGACACGCCCCAAATTCCTACTCGGCCATTGTTTTTAGGGATGTTTTTGACAACCCAATCAATCGTGTCGTAAGCATCCGTCGTTTCGTTCGTTGCTTTCGGATCCTTCAAATCAACAAAGGACGAAAGATGAAACGTGCCCTCTGATTTGAAACGCCCGCGGAGGTTCTGGAATACAAAAATATAGCCATCTCGCATCAGCTCTTTCAAGCTGACTGGCACTATCTCAGGCGCCTTTTCCGGAATGCCGTACGGAGTACGTTGCAAGAGAATGGGGAGAGGTCCACTCTGATTGACCGGCATCAGAATCGCCGTCTGCAGCCGGATCCCGTCCCGCATTGGGACCATGATCTCCTGAAACTGGAATACCGGCTTTTTCGATCCTTCGGCAGGTGGCGACGTCAATTGCCCGAAATTCGACGATTGAAAGGCGACCCACAGAAGCAGACATTTCAGCAATCTATCCATGAAGATTTGGAAAGGCTATCACACCTCCCGCTTGCCTATCTCTAACCGCGAGCGTCAAGGGCGGCGCGAGGGCTGTCCGGCCAGGCGGAGTTGTGAAATGCGCGGCTGGTCTCGACATAGGCATGGGTAATTGCTTTCAGGGTTCTCGTCTGCTTGCTTGGATGCGCAGGGCGGCCATGAGCGCGGGACTCTGACCGAGGCGCCGATCGTTCATTACGGTGACGTCGCACATATAGACCTGGCCGTCGAAGACAGCGAGCGTCCCCTTTCCCACGCGCTTGTATACTGCTCCAATGACGGCGAGATTCTCACAAGGGGTTCCTACATCATGACGCGAATGTCGCGAACGGCATATTGGGTGCTTGCTGTGTCGAGCATAATGGCATCGGCTTTCACTGCAACGGCGCAGATCAATCCCGATCTCTATGCGGGCCTCAAGTGGCGAAACGTGGGGCCTTTTCATGGCGGACGAATCGCCTCCGTCACCGGTGTCATAGGCGACCCGGGGGTGTTCTATGCTGGCACGCCGATGGGCGGCATTTGGAAAACCACCAGCGCCGGCGTCACGTGGTTCCCCATTTTCGACCAGGAGAAGAGCGTCGATAGTGTCGGAGCCATCCAGGTCGCTCCCTCCAATCCCTATATTGTGTACGCGGGCGCCGGCGACCCCATTCAGGGCAGCCTCGGCAACGGCATGTGGAAGTCGAGCGATGCCGGCAAAACGTGGCAGCACATTGGCCTCGAAGACACGGTAAAAATCAGCAGCATCGTTGTGGATCCCGCCGATCCTAACCTGGTGCTCGTCTCCGCGCTCGGCGATACCACCCGCCACGGCGGCGGTGTCTACCGCTCCACCGACGGCGGGCAGACCTGGACCAACGTCCTCAAACCCGCCGGCTACGACGGCGCGCGCGATCTCGAGTACGCATACGACGACCCCAGTGTGATGCTGGCCGCCACGCAGGGAACCGGCGGCGGCGGCTTCGGCGCCGCCAAATCGCGAGGCGAAAAGCAAGCCGCCCCTGGTGTTCAAGTCCACGGATGAGGGCAAGACCTGGACCGAGATCAAGATTCCGCCGTTCCCGGGCCGCGTTGCGGTCGCCATCGCCATGCACACCAACGGCCAGCGCATGTACATCGTCGGCAACAGCATTGAACATGGCTCGGGACTTTACCGCTCTGATGACGGCGGCGCCACTTGGCGGCACATGGCCGGCAAGGACCTGCGGATCGGCAACGGCCAAGGCGCTTATAGCAGCGGCGTGTTCGTGGACTCGCAGAATCCGGACATTGTGTACACCATGAGCACCGCGATGTACCGCTCGACCGATGGCGGCACCACGTTTGAGCCCTTCAAGGGCGCGCCCGGCGGTGAGGACTACCACAAGCTCTGGATTGACCCCACGAACGGCCACCGCATGCTGGTCGGCTCCGACCAGGGCGCCAGCGTCACCCTGGACGACGGCCGCACCTGGAGCCTCTGGTACACCGAGGTCATTTCGCAGATCTACCACGTAGCGACGGACAGCGCATATCCCTACCACATCATGGGTGCGCAGCAGGACACCGGCGCCGTAATGATCTCCAGCCGCGGCAACTGGGGACAGGTCAACTTCACTGACTGGAGCCCCGTACCGTCGTCTGAATTCGGCGTCGATACACCCGATCCCAAAAATCCAAACATCATCTATGGCGTTGGATACGGTCCCGGAGGCGGCGGCAGCGGCCTGGTCAAGATTGATATGACCACCGGCCAATGGGAGAACGTCGCGCCCAACTTCGGAGCCGATGCGGAAAAATACCACGCCGGGCGCGATTTCGAGAAAAAATTCGACCTCGCGTTCGATCCCAGCGCTCTCTACGTTGCCTACCAGTGCCTTCTGGTCTCGCGCGACGGCGCCCATTCCTTTACTGCCGTGAGCCCCGATCTGACCACGCCCAAGGACAAGCCCCAGGTGGCCTGCGGCACCGCGCCGCCGGTGCCACCACCGGCCCCACAGCCTCCCCAGCCGGAACCCACGCCCCCGGGAGCACAGGCACAAACGGAGCCGCAAACACCCAGGCCGACCGCCGGACCGCCCGCGGCCCCACCCTCGATCACCGAGTTCTCCATATCCAGGGTCAAACGTGGCGTCATCTGGACGGTCAGCACCAACGGACAGATCTATAACACCGTGGATCACGGCAAGACCTGGACGAACGTCACCAACATCGCCAACGTTCCGCCCCACACCAACTTCAACGCCATCGAGGCAGGCGACGACGTCAATACCGCCTTCGTCGCCGCTCGCATTGCCCCCGAGCGCGGCCAAACTTTGCCCCCCGACGAGAACGCCGACGTGCCGCTCATCTGGCGCACCACCGACGCCGGCAAGACCTGGACCAGCATCGTCAACGGCCTGCCGCGCGACGAGCGCACCGGAAGCTGGATCAACAGTCTGCGGGTCGATCCCGAGCAGCCGGGCTTGCTCTTCGCCGGATCCGAGACCACGGTGTATGTCAGCTTCGATAATGGCGATCAGTGGCAGTCGCTGCGCCAGAACCTGCCCAGCACTTCCATCCGCGAGCTCGAGGTCCACACCGATCACCACGAGAACGATCTCGTGATCTGCACCTATGGCCGCGGCTTCTGGGTTCTCGACGACATCACGCCACTGCGCCAGATCGCGGCGAATGCCCAAGCCATCGGCGCATCGTCCGTCTATCTTTTCAAGCCCGAGGAGGCCATTCGCGCACGCATCAACAGCAACTGGGATCAGCCCTTCTCCATCGAAGTGCCCCATGCGCCCAATGTGCCTTACGGCACCATCGTGGATTACTACCTCAACCACCAGCCGAGCGGACCCATTCAACTCCAGGTCTTCGATTCGAACGGGAATCTGGTCCGCACCATGTCCAGCACCCTGCCGCCGCCCATCGAGGACGCGGCGTATCCCCACTACTGGCTGGCGGCTCCCGAGACTCGCGTCCTCTCGACGCATGTTGGTCTCAACCGCGTCAACTGGAACCTGCAGTATGACGACCCGCCCGCCCTGCGGCACGACCTCGAGAATCAGATGAACATGGTGGAGGGCTCCACCACCCCTGGTCCGCATGGGCCGCAGGTGATTCCCGGTGTTTATGCGCTCAAGCTGACCGTCGACGGCCAAGTCTATACGCGCGACGTCACCGTCATGAACGATCCGCGCGTCGGCGAGAGTCCCGCGCTGATGGCCGCCCTGCGCATCCAGAACAAGCTCACTCTTCTTTCAGTGCAAGGGATGGAGCATAGTTTCGCAGGCCATGAGGAAGTGAATGCGGTCAAGGACCAGCTCGCAACCCTGGTGAAGGGCAAGCTGCCCGCCGACGTGGCCGCGCAGGCCAAAACACTCGACGCCAGTCTGACCAAAATTGGCGGCGTCATGCCGGCCGGTTTCGGAGGCGGCGGCGGTGGCCGGCGTACGCCTCCCGATCCCAAGGCGCTGCAATCGTTCTTCGAACTGAACAACGCATTCAACACCATGGTCAGCATGATGCAGGTCGGCCTCGACATGGCGCCCACCCCTACCCAGATCGCCACCTGGCAGAAAGACTGCACCGACCTGAACCGTACCAGGACTGCCTGGGAGGACGCCCGGAAGCAGATCACCGACTTCAATGCGATGCTGGTCAAAAACAATTTGCAGGAGATCAAGGTGGCCCCCACCAAACTCGCCGTTTCGGCCTGCAGCTTTAAGCCCTAACCAGCCAAGAAGGCAAAGAAGTTCACAGACCTGCGGCGGGCCTTGGGCGAAAAGAACTGGCACGAGGTGATGAGCGCTGCGGTCCGCACCGCCGCAATCACAAAATGGTCTTTGGAACGCGGATCAGATCCTGACCGGTGTTGAGCTGGTTTGCTGCTACGTTGTGGCGTGGAGCGGATGCGGCAGTGTGATAGTTTCGTGCATCTCCTCAAACTCGCCGTGTAGCTTGTGGTTTAGTACAGTGCCGTCTGCCTTTTCCTTGAGTAACCGAACATAATACTCGACGCTGGCCAGTAGCTGATCGGCAGCATTCTTTACGATAATAATGAACTTGCCTTCGAAACGAATTGGATACATATTGGCGTCGCTGATGCCCATTGAGGGCCCGGGGCCATCCTGCACTATGATTTGATTAGCTGAGCGGGAGATGTTGCCCGCATTTGGCGAGTCTTCATTCAAGCCTGGGTCAGCATTTCGTAGAGACCTGAGATTATACTGATCGAGAATTTGTTGGGCTTTGGTGAAACCACGCTGGGTGTATTGATTTTTGTGATTGACGCGCCGGGTCACCTTCACATCCGCGCCGGAAATACCCTCTAGATCAAACGCGATCTGGAAAGCGAACGCGAATCGTTGTCCCGTACCTTTATCGATGAGACCCAAGGTTTGGTCCAAGCGCGGATTTCCAAATCCTGTGTTATGGCGTGGCATGTTTCCGGTATTGACGGTTATTCTGGTGACTCTCACTGGCGACCCTTCTCCCGATTTAAGATGCTATAGAACCGAGCAAGAACAATATCACACTCTCTGACGTGCGGTCTGAATGGTTCGCCATCTACTCTATAGTGGCGACTCGTTCTCGCCACACATGAGCGTTTGGGCTCCGTTACCGCTCTTTCCGCCATCCAGCCCGACAAAGCGGATTCGCCTTCGGCCCTCCACTCCGAAACGCGGACCATGTAACTGGCACAAATAGCGACGCTAGTTTTCAGAAGACCTCATGGAAGCTTTTACTACGCCTTGCGCGCCTATTTCGATTAGTGTAGAATTATGGAAGCATGGCTGCAAGACCTACCGAAGAAGAGATCACCCGCTTTGCGGATATGTTTTCCGCCATGGGAGCAGGCCCGCGTTTGCGCATCATGCGCGCTCTACTCTCGGCGCATCCGGACGGGATGGTTGTGAACGAAATTGGCGGAGATCTCGGCATTCCGGCCTCCACGCTCTCGCATCATCTGGAGAAACTCAAAAACGAGGATTTGGTGAAAGTGCGGCGCGAAGGCACTTACCTCTGGTATTCGGCTAACGCCGAAGTGTTGCAGGAACTGCTTGGGTTTCTGTATGCCGAGTGCTGCACGCGCAACAAGGCCATCGAACCCCGGGCGATCGTCCGGGTGTGCAAATGAAAAGGGGGGCGCGGTGGACTTATATCAGGGAACGATTTATAGAAACGAACAGTTGAAAACGAAAGGACAACCATGGAACTCAAGGACCTTGTGAAAGAGAAGTACGGCGAGGCGGCATTGCGTGCGAACGCGGGGGGCAGTTCGTGCTGCGGGGCGGCGGCGCTCGACCGCTGCTGCGACCCGATTACTTCAAACCTGTACGATACTGCGCAAGCCGGCGAACTGCCTGAAGAGGCGGTATTAGCCTCGCTCGGTTGCGGAAACCCTACCGCGCTGGCGCAGCTCAATCCGGGAGAAATAGTGCTTGATCTTGGCTCGGGCGGCGGTATCGATGTACTTTTATCGGCGCGGCGGGTGGGGCCGTCGGGTAAAGCCTATGGACTCGATATGACGGACGAGATGCTCGCGCTGGCACGGGAGAACCAGCGCAGAGCAGGAATCGAGAATGTTGAGTTTCTCAAAGGCGAAATCGAGCATATTCCGCTACCCGATAGTGCAGTTGATGTCGTAATCAGCAATTGCGTGATCAACCTATCAGACGACAAGGATAGCGTACTGCGCGAAGCATTCCGGGTATTGAAACCGGGCGGACGTTTCGCCGTTTCGGATGTGGTCACACGCGGTGAAATACCGCCGGCGGTGCGCCAAAACATGCTGTTGTGGGTTGGCTGCATTGCGGGCGCGCTTGAAGATTGCGATTACGTTACCAAACTCGCCAACGTTGGCTTTGCTGCTATCGAAATTGAACCGACGCGTGTTTACGACATAGAAGATGCGCGGAGTTTTCTAAGCGGACAAGGGGTGGACGTGGACGCGATTGCCCCGGAGGTGCAGGGCAAATTTATGAGCGCTTTTATTCGCGCCGCAAAGCCCGCTAGCTGTTGCGCTCCAGGTTGCTGTGCATGAGAGCGGCGCTCGCAAGGGAAACTATCACGCGCTTTGGCCCTGCTGATATTTGGCCTGGTGTAGCAACCTGCGAACGGTTTCTCCAATATTCAAGTACTCGTCGAGATCAGCAGGTTTAACGATGTATTCGAGAATTTGAAATGCTGCAAGCTTGTCGCGCTCGCGGAACGAGGAGGAAGAGCTGAGTACAACAAAAGGCACGTGCGCGAAACCGGGCGTGTTTCGAATTGCTTGGAGCACCTCGACGCCGTCGATCTTTGGGAGATTCAGATCCAGCAGAATCAGGTCCGGTATGGCCTGAGGGGGCGTGGAATTATGCTCGCGTATGTAATCGATGATCTCGCGCCCATCGTCAAAGATAACCAGCTCGCAACCGAGAGCAGCGGATTGCAAGGCCATACGGAACAGTTCGACGTCGGCCGCATTGTCTTCTACCAGGAAAAGCGTGGGCATGAGCTGCTCTCCTTTGGCTAGCTGTCGATCAACCGCACTCAATTATGGCTCCTCAATTTCTGCCTTGGTTACCAGATTCGCCGGCAGCGTAAAAAAGAATTTCGATCCTTTCCCGACATTCGATTCAACCCAGATTCGGCCCCCGTACTTTTCGACAATTCTTTGACAGATGGCGAGGCCGATACCCGTACCAGGAATTTTATTGCCGTGCAGCCGTTTGAAGGCAATGAATATTTTGGAATAGTACTCCGACGCGATGCCAATCCCATTATCGGCAACGCAGATCTGAAGTTGGCCATTCGAACGGCTGGCCGAGATGTCTATTTTCGGCTGCCGGTCGCCCCGGTACTTTATAGCATTGCCAACCAAATTCTGGAATAACGGTACGAAGTGACTCTCCAGACCACGAATGACGGGCAGCTGGGCCGCGCTAATTGCGGCCTTACTTTCGATAACCGCCAACGCCAGGTTGTCTTTAGCCTTCTGAACGACAGAGTTAAGATCAACTGGTTCGACCGGTATCTCCATCCGACCGCCTATTTCCGCGTAGGCCAAGAGGTCCGCGAGCAAGTCGCGCATGCGCTTCGCCCCGCCCTCAATGTTCTGCATGTACTTGGCGGCTTGTTCGTCAAATGACTGGTTGTATTTACGACCCAGAAGCTGCAGATAGATGCTAATCATCCGAAGCGGCTCCTGCAGGTCGTGGCTGGCTATAAAGGCAAACCGTTCCAGGTCTTCATTAGAGCGGGCCAAATTCTCGTTGGATTCGCGGAGCTCCAAATCACGTGATTGAATGCTTGAGAGCATCTCATTAAATGTGTCGACCAGAAGGCCCAACTCGTCGCCGGAAAGTTTCTTTGCGCGAATCCGGTAATCACGTGAACGGGAGACCTTGGTGGTAACGCCCGCGAGCTCGACGATGGGGTCGGTAATCAGCGAGCGAAGGCGGCCAGACAAGAGGAGGGCGATTGCTGTCGCAAAGAGCAAGACGCCAAAAACGGTTGCTCCGTAGAGCTGTATTCGCTCGCGGCTTTCCCCCAAATCGTAAACGAGAACCAGAGTGCCGAGCCGCTGCTTATCGAGGAGAATCGGGCGAGATACGAGTAGAGCGCCGTTTTGGAAGCGAATCTCGTTTTGGGGTTCAGGAGCGGCACAGGTAACGGTGGCGTTGGCGCGAGTGTATTTGGCAAAAAGCGCTCCACTCTGTCTGAAAACGCAGGCAGTTGCTACATGGGTGCGTTCTCGCAAACTGCCCAGAGTGTCAGCGGCCGTGGCGGGATCATCGAAGGCAAGAGAGGCGGTTGTGTTGTCTGAAATCATTTGGGCCAGCGCTGAGAGATCGTTCTTCAGATAACTACGGAAAAGGAAGAAATCTGCCAGCACGATGCCGACGCCAGCCACGACAAGCGCGAAGACGGTGGTTACCATCACGATCAGCATCAGCTTCTGCCGGATGGGCATGTCCCGGGCTATGTGGCTCAACCATGCGAGGACGCGAGCGCCAAAGTTACTTTTCAACGTACCTCGCTACCGAAAGCAATCTGGAACTCAGCTTTAGTCCGGCATTTGTTGCTGTCTTCAGATTAATGTCGAAACGGACTCGGCGGTCTTCTATGACAAAGCCGATAATTCCACCCTGATGAGTGAAATCGGGGCCATCCCCTACGGTGAGGACGGCTGAACCAGCCGTGCTAAGGCTGGCTGGTGCTGCCTTGCTGTTGCTGATGTATAGCACCTGACACGATTTCTGCTGATCCGTCTGTATCCGTTCGACAGCGATTTTGTGCCCATTCACGCTTTCACCTTGGACGATGTCGTCAAGCGTCCGGCCGAACGGATCATCGCCGAGTATGCAGATAGTGAACGGGGCATTGGCGCTCGCAAAAGCAGTCGACGGCCACTCGACAAACTTGGTGAAGTTGAAAAGGAAGGCGGCTTCAATCTCGTATTCGAGCGAAGCTGGAGGCGGTGAAATTGCGAGGAGCGGGCGGTCACATAAGAAGACGGCAGAGATCAGCAACTTAGGCAGGGCCCGGGTGATCCACGCCCGGATTTCCGACCACGACCGTTTTCGACAACGTGTCCGAAACTGGATCGGCATCGCTATTTGGTCCAGGTCAGTTGCAAATATGCGCTACGTCTGATCGCTACATTCGGCCCGGCATCGGCGGTGTATTCCACGTGATACGGTTGCAAAAGGTTCTGGCCGGTCAGAGAGAATTCCAGGTTTGGACGAACCTGCCAAGCCAGGCGAGCATCGCCCGTCGAATAGGCGCGAATGCCCAGTGCCTCAAGCGCGCTTATATATCGATACGAAAGGTCTAGCTGTAATCGTTTTCCGAGGTCGAAGGCTGATTGCGCCATAATTTCGTGTTTGGGGCTGCCGCCTTCGATGCCGGGGATAGTGCCGATGTCGCCACTGGTCGGAGATTTCCGCAGTACGAGATCGAGATAAGAATACGATCCACGTAGCCGCCAGAATTTCGTCGGGCGCCATTCCGGCGCAATCTCAAAGCCTATTGTGTGGCCGTCAAGGCCATTGCGGAACTGAGCAGGCAGCAGCAGGTGCGAGGGAGGAGGCGTATCCGACAGGGAGAAAGAACCACTGATTAGTTCTTCATCAAACAGATCGTGATAGTGATTCGCGAATCCCGCGAAGTCGACCAGAACATTCTTTTTTAACAATCGCCGGTAACCCACTTCATAGCCGTTGAGCTGTTCGGGCGCGAAATTTGTATTTGGCAGAAACGCGGCAAACGCCTGCAGCCCGGATGGAGTGGCACCGATGTAACCGCTGAGCGTGAAGTTCTCTTCGGCATCGGAGGGCGTGCGTACAGCGTGTGTGAACGCCGCCCAGACGGTTTGGTTGCGGGTCGGAGTCCAGGCGAGGCGCGCACTCGGCTCCGGCTCGAAAGTCGTGAAGTTCGTATGCAGCAATTTAGTGCCGACGGTGAGCATAACCCGGTTGGGGACGACAGTGATTTCGTCCTGTAAGAACGCCGTATACAGCTGATCGGTCCGGTGAATTGGAGTAAATGTGATTCCGGAGACCACGATGGGATCGTAGATCGGGATTATGCGCGCACCCAGGCCGAAGGAGACTTCCTGGATCTTGCCTACTTTGAGGCGTTGCAGATAATCGAGGTCGTAAGTCGTGCGGTAATCGGCGAGATTCAGTTCGCGGTGGTTTGTGTGGTCGATGTAGCCTTGGATTTGAATGTCGTTGCCTGAGGAAAACGCGCGCTGCCAGCGCCCAAGTATATTGACTCCTGATAGGTGTTCGAGACCATAGAGAGTTTGAGAGTAGGGCGGAGTATAGCTGACGGCCCCTGCACCTTCCCCGACATTCTCCATGTAGCCATCACCTTGGAGTGTAAAACTTCCGTGGCGGCCTTCGGCCCAGTCTGCTCGGAAGCCGAGTTGTGCGTAGCGCCACGCATCGTAGTCGTGGCCGTCCACGTGATACTCGTGCGCTTCCGTCGACGCTTGGGCGTACATGCGATAAGTGAAAGCAGTACCTTTGCTTCCGCCATAACGGATAGAAGTCTCGCCGAGGTCGACGTCGCCAGTGCGGGCCTCAACGAGGAGACCCTTAGTTTCAGTGGAACTCTTCGTAATCACGTTGATTACCCCGTCGACAGCGTTAGGTCCCCAGATGACGCCTCCAGGTCCTCGGATGACTTCAATCCGATCAATGTCGGGCATGTCCACCTGCTGGGCTTCCCAATAAGTACCCGCAAAGAGGGTGGTATAGACGGTACGGCCATCAATAAGCACCAGAACCGAGCGCGTCAGTCGTGATCCAAAGCCGCGAATACCAATCGACCAGCGGCCTGAATCGATGCGTTCCACTTCAACGCCGGGTGCAAGCCGGAGCGCTTCCGGGATGCTGGTGGCGCCTGAGCGGCGAATTTCGTCACCCGTGATGACGTAAATGGCAATTGGCGACTGAAATGCCTGCGCGGGTGCCTTGGTTGGAGTCGTGACCTGGATCTGCGAGAGTTCTTCCAGTGTAAGATTCTTCAGGCTGGCCGGATTATTGGGATTGACTTGTGGAACCGGGTTTGCCGCTGTCGGTAGAAATGAGCCAAAAAGAAGCGCGAATACAAGAGCCGGCCCGCGCGACCGTCGAACGACGGGAATCAGTGGAACTGCAGAGTTTAGCGCCAATTTGTCTTCTCGACGAAGCAAACGGACAATTGGAGTCTCTAACATTCATGTTCCTGTAAACCGGTAACTCTACGGTATCTCGCGCGCACTGAGAACTCGTAATAAAGCTAGAAAGTGGAAGTTCTCTTATACTCGACTGTGCATGCCTAATCGCACCATTGTCTCCGCCGAACAGCGGCGTCTTGCCGAAGCGGAGGCAAAGACTAAACATTGGAAACGGTGGGGTCCTTATTTGACGGAGCGCGCTTGGGGTAACCCGCGCGAAGACTATAGCCCTGACGGTACTGCGTGGGAATACTTTCCTCATGACGACGCCCGTTCGCGTGTTTATCGCTGGACTGAAGATGGCATTCTGGGCATCTGCGATAACCATCAGTTCCTCTGCTTTGCGATCGCTTTCTGGAATGGCAAGGATCACATTCTCAAGGAACGCCTCTTCGGTGTCACAGGAAATCAGGGCAATCACGGCGAGGATGCGAAGGAGATCTGGTATTACCTTGACGCGACACCTACGCACTCTTATCTCAAGGGGCTTTACAAGTATCCGCAGAGCGCCTTTCCTTACGCGCGCATTCTGGAAGAGACGCGGGCGCGCTCACGCAAAGATCCGGAATTCGAACTTCAGGATACGGGTATCTTCCAGGACGGCCGCTACTTCGATGTGCAGGTGGAATACGCGAAGCACGACGTCGACGACATTTTTATCAGAATGGAGGTCACAAACCGCGGCAGCGAACCGGCCGACCTCATTCTGCTGCCTACTCTTTGGTTCCGCAACACTTGGCTATGGGGAAAGACCGAAGAGCCGCCGGATAAGCCGACGCTTCGCCGCGGCGCTGTTAATGAGATACAGGCGGACCATCCCAGGCTTGGCAGTTTCCTCTTCGCTTTCGAGGGCGCTCCGGAACTGCTGTTCACTGAAAACGCCACGAATACGGAGCGGCTTTGGGGCTGGGCCGGCAAGAACCGTTTTTACAAAGATGCCTTTCACGACTATATTGTCAACGGCCGAACCGAGGCCGTGAATCCGCTGCACAAGGGCACTAAAGCGTGCGCAGTTTACCGTCTCGCGCTGAAGGGCGGGGAAGCCCGGACCTTACGCTTCCGGTTATTTCGCGCCGGCTCGCCAGATCTGGGCGTCGACCAGTGGGATTCGGTCTTCGCGGCCCGAATCGCCGAAGCCGATGAGTTCTATTCTCATCTGTGCCACGGCCTTTCCGAGCAGGTGCGCGAAGTACAACGGCAAGCCTTTGCCGGAATGTTCTGGAGCAAGCAGTTTTATCACTTCGTAGTGGAAACCTGGCTTAAAGGCGATCCGAACATGCCGCCCCCGCCGGAAAGCCGCAAGCAGGGCCGCGACCATACGTGGCGCCACCTGTTCAACGAAGATGTCATTTCCATGCCGGATAAATGGGAATACCCGTGGTACGCCGCATGGGATCTGGCCTTCCACACTGTGGCGATTGCCCCAGCCGACCCGGATTTTTCAAAAGCACAGCTCTCGCTTTTTGTACGCGAATGGTACATGCACCCCAACGGGCAATTGCCTGCTTATGAGTGGGCCTTCAGCGACGTCAATCCGCCCGTACAGGCGTGGGCCGCCTGGCGCGTGTTCCAAATTGATCAGCGGCAGAAAGGCAAATCAGATTATGCTTTTTTGGAACGTACTTTCCATAAGCTGCTGATGAACTTCACCTGGTGGGTGAACCGAAAGGATTCCGAAGGCGCCAACATTTTCGAAGGTGGTTTCCTGGGCCTGGATAACATCGGCATCTTCGATCGCAGCGCTGTGCTTCCGAGCGGATGGCTTCTGGAACAATCCGACGGCTCCAGTTGGATGGCAATGTATTGCCTCAACATGCTAAAGATTGCGCTTCAGCTTTCCATCGTCAACAACACGTATGAAGACATCGCCAGCAAATTCTTTGAACATTTTCTCTATATCGCCGATGCCATCAATCATTATTACGGCAGTGGTCTCTGGGATGAGGAAGATGGCTTCTACTATGACCGCCTGCGGATATCGGAGAGTAAGTTCCACATGCTGCGCGTGCGCTCTCTCGTTGGCATTGTTCCCATCTTTGCAAGCGATACCATCGACCTGAGCTTCGTTGAAAAACATCCGGGTTTCAAGAAGCGGATGGATTGGTTCATTGAGCACCGCAAGGACCTCACCGAAGGCCTTGCATCCATGACTGAGAGCGGCCTGGAAGAGCGGCGATTGCTTTCGGTCGTAAACCGCAACCGTCTAGCGCGCATTCTGAACCGAGTTTTCGACGAGAACGAATTTCTGTCGCCTTACGGCGTGCGATCCTTGTCGCGCTTTCACAAAGATCATCCTTATATCCTCCCCATCGACGGAACGACATTTCGGGTCGGCTATGAGCCCGGGGAGTCGGAAACAGGTCTGTTCGGAGGCAATTCCAATTGGCGCGGACCCGTTTGGTTTCCAATGAACTTCCTGATCATTGAGGCGCTTCAGCGCCTCTATCATTACTATGGCGATGCGTTTCAGGTGGAGTTTCCGACCGGCTCAGGCAATCACATGAATCTTCTGCAGGCAGCCGAGCAACTATCATGCCGGTTGTGCAGTCTATTCCTTCCAGATAGGAACGGCAAAAAACCTGTGTTTGGCGATAGCTCTCTGTTTCAGGACGACCCACATTTTCGCGATCATACACTGTTTTACGAATATTTCCACGGCGATACCGGCAAAGGCCTGGGAGCCAGTCATCAGACCGGATGGACCGGTCTGGTCGCAAAGCTGATGCAGCAGAGCGGGGCTCACTTGTGCAAATGAATGATGAAGACGAAGCAGTAGCGGCGCCTGACCTCACCGAGCGGCAGCGTGAAGAAGCCGAAGAACGGACTTCCGTCAGCGTCGACGTCGTACACGAAGCGATTCGCAAAGACGGCGACGAAGAACTCAATCGCTCGGTATCGGCGTTAGCCTGGTCGGGTCTCGCCGCCGGGCTCTCGATGGGCTTCTCGTTTGTTACGCAGGCGCTAATTCACGCGTGTTTGCCCGATTCGCCGTGGCGGCCTTTACTGGTTCGGCTCGGCTACCCCATAGGCTTCCTGATCGTGATTATCGGACGCCAGCAGCTATTCACGGAAAATACAGTCCTGGCAATCATTCCGCTGCTGGCGCGCCGCAACATGGCTACATTTTTCCGAGTCCTTCGCTTATGGGTTGTCGTATTCGTAGCAAACATGGTGGGTGCTCATATTTTCGCGTGGGTGGTTGCTAATACCGCGATGTTTCAGCCGGCTGTGCAAAATTCCATGCTGGAGCTGGCGAAGAAAGCGATGGACGTCAGCTTCGGCGCCGCTGTGCTGCGGGGCATCTTTGCGGGCTGGCTGATCGCCTTAGTAGTTTGGATGCTGGCAGCCGTCGATAGCGGCAAGGTCACGATTATCTTTATAATTACGTATCTCGTCGGCTTGGGGGATTTCACGCATATTATTGCGGGCGCGGTCGAGGTACTGTTTCTGCCCATGGCCGGAGCTACAGGTTGGATCGACGTTGCGTGGGGATATCTGTTCCCGACGCTGCTTGGCAACATCATCGGAGGCACGGCGCTGACCGCCGCCATCAATCATGCCCAAGTTGTAGCCGGCAGGAAGAACAAGCAGCAGCCAAGCCGGCTCGTTACCTAAGCCGCAAGTGGCTTCGACTACGAGCTTCTTTCGGTAACTAAATCCAGGATGGATTGCAGCGCTCGCTGCGCCGGGGATTCTTCAAACGTGGAAAGAATACTGCGCGCCTTTTCGGTGAATGCATGCGCGCGCTCGTAGGCCCGGGGAATTGCGCCATGCTGCTCCAGAACCTGCAGTACGCGCATGAAGGGGATCTGCTCATAGCTGGCGTCTGCAATTACCGTATCGACGGCGGCACGTTCCTCTGCCGACGCGGTTTCGAGCGCATAGATCATCGGCAGGGTCAGCTTGCCTTCCCGCAAATCATTGCCGGACGGTTTACCTAAGATCTTTTCTGTCGACGTGTAGTCCAGAATGTCATCGACAAGCTGGAATGCCATACCCAAGTTCCAGGCGAAGTCGCCCAGTTTGGATTCTGTTATGTCGTCCGCGCCTGCAGCAGCGGCGCCCAGCGATGCGCAGGCCGAAAACAAGCTCGCCGTCTTGCGGTCGATCAACTCCATATAATCGGCTTCGGTGATGTCGATGCGGTGCAATCGCTCCAGTTGCAGTAGCTCGCCTTCTACCATCATCTGGGTCAGCGAGATCAGCAGGTCCAGAATGTGAAAGTTGCGCTCGCGCAGCGCCAGTTGGAACGCCTGCATGTAGAGCCAGTCGCCTGCGAGCACCGAAGTGTGATTGCCCCAGACGATGTTTGTGGAGGGGCGTCCGCGGCGCGTCTTCGCCACATCGATGACGTCATCATGCACCAGCGTGGCAGTGTGGATCATCTCGACTACCGCGGCTAAGCGCCGGGCACAATCCGTCGCTGGACCAAAAAGGCGGTTGCAAAGCAGCAGCAGAGCCGGCCGTAATCGCTTGCCGCCGCCTGCCTGCAGATATTGGTTGATGGTTGTGATCGCCTCTACAGAAGCAACCGATTCGATGCTGATTTCGCGCTCGACTTCGCGCAAGTCCGCCTGAACGAGCTCGAAAGCTTCACGTGCGCTGAGCGATCGTCGAACCTTGCTGAACATTCAGTCGAAAACCTCAGTGTAGCCGGTCGGCTGATGGATAAAGACGCGCTCAAAGTTCGCAGTTGTCTGCTCCGCCAGTTCTTCGATTGGGACGCCGCGAGCCTCCGCAAGCGCTCGCGCGGTGTGTACGACAAAAGAAGGCTCATTTCGTTTACCGCGATACGGCACAGGCGCAAGATAAGGCGAATCGGTCTCCAGTAGCAAGCGGTCTGCGGGTACAATGCGCGCCGCTTCCCGAATCGCTGCAGCTTTGGGAAAAGTGGTCACGCCTCCAAAGGCCAGATAGAATCCGAGGTCAATGCATTCTTGTGCTTGCGCCGAATCGCCCGTGAAGCAGTGCATCACGCACGGCAGGCCGGTATTCGCCCAGTGTTTGCGAAGAATGTCCAGCGTATCGTCCCATGCGTCACGAGTATGAATGATCACCGGCATGTACGCTTCGGCCGCAATCTCGAGTTGACGTATAAACACCGGAACCTGGACGTCCTTGCTTATGCCCCAGTGATAGTCCAATCCGATCTCGCCAATCCCGGCCAGCTTAGGATGCGCAACAAAGCGTTCGAGATCTTTGAAAGTCCGTCCCGCTTCTACTTTCGGTGCATCGTTCGGATGCACGCCAACTGAAGCGAGAATGAGCGGATTCGATTCAGAAAGACGAATGGCAACGCCGAGATCTGGCGGACCGTCGCCTGTCCCAATCGCCAGCATCCACTTCAATCCCGCATCACGCGCGCGCTGAATGATGCCCTCGCGATCAACGTCGAACTGCTTATCGTCGAGATGGCAGTGTGAATCGACCAGTTCCACTACTTCAGGCGCGCTCCCGGCTGAATCTCCTCATGGAAGCCCGCCAAAACCGGCGAACCGTCTGCCAGACTGGCAGCTACAATCATGCCCTGTGAAGTGACGCCGCGCAATTTCCTCGGCTGGAGATTCGCGACGATGACCACCTTGCGGCCGATGAGCTGTTCCGGTTTGTAAGCCAGAGCGATGCCGGCGACAATTGTGCGCGGCTCCGGCTCGCCGATATCTACTTTCAGATGCAGCAGCTTATCCGAGCCTTTTACGTTCTCAGCCGACTTGACTTCGCCCACGCGGAGGTCGACTTTGGCAAAGTCGTCAATGGAGATCAGGCCGTTCTGCGGATCAGTTTCCTTGGGCGCTTCCGCTTTTTTGCCCAATAGCTCATTCTGCCGTTGCTTTTCAACAATCTCCAGTTCTTGCATTTTTTGAATCGCCGGTTTCGCGTCGACGCGAGGGAACACGGCTTCCGGCTTCTGAATGCGTTGGCCGGCAGTTACACCACCCCACGACAAAGCTTCGGCTCGTATCTCATCCAGCGACGTCGCCATGCCGAGCTGTTCCCAGATCTTCGTCATCGAAAACGGAAGCGCCGGGTATAGCCAGATACAAATAAAGCGCAGGCTCTCAGCCGCGGTGTACAACGTCATTGCGAGTTTTTCTGCCGCCACTGCCTCGTTCGCTCGTGCCTTCGCCAGTTTCCACGGCGCTTGCTCGACGATGAACTTGTCTATCTGCGATACGAACGCTAAGACCGCTTCTATGCCGCGCGTGAAATCAAAGTTGTTGAAGGCGGTGATAACCGAGACGGTGGTTTCTACGGCCGCCTCAGAAATGATCCGGCTGCCGTCGCTGGCTGGAACGACGGCATCAAAGTACTGCTGGATCATTGCGAGCGTACGGCTCGCCAGATTCCCGATGCCATTGGCAAGGTCTGCGTTATAACGCTCAATCAGCGCGTCATAGCTGAAGTTTCCATCCTGGCCAAAGGGAATTTCACGCCACAAAAAATAGCGCAGAGCATCGGCGCCGGCGAGTTCGTTGCCGTTGCCCATCACAGTTGCTATCGGTCCCGGACGAACCACGTTACCCCGCGATTTGCTCATCTTGCTCTCTTGCACAAGAATCCAGCCATGCGCGAAGATCTGCTTGGGCAACGGGAGATCGCCCGCCATTAAGAACGCCGGCCAATATATGGCATGGAAGCGAAGAATGTCTTTGCCGATCAGGTGCAGGTCAGCGGGCCACAAGCCCTGTCCTTCCACCGCGCTCATGTAGGAAATCAAAGCGTCAAACCAGACGTAGAAAACGTGCTTGCCCTGAACTGGAACCGGAATGCCCCAATTAATGGTGGTTCGCGTGATCGAAAGATCATGCAAGCCTTGCTTCACAAACGCGATCAGTTCGTTGCGCCGCGTCTCCGGTTTGATGAAGTCGAGTTGCCGATCATAAAGCTCCAGCAGCTTGTGCTGAAACGCCGAGAGTTTGAAGAAGTAATTCTCCTCCGTAACCGTTTCGGTAAGTCGTCCACAATCCGGGCATGGATCACCCGGCTTCGCATCGTTTACGTATAATTCGTCGTGAAAGCAGTATTGGCCCGTGTACGACCCCTTGTAGATGTACCCGTTTCGCTTGGCAGCGTTCGAATAAATCCCGCACCACGGCGAAATGCTTGGGGTCGGACGTACGGATGAAATGATCGTAAGAAATGCCCAGCCGCTGCCATTGATTGACAAATTCATTCGCAATTGCCGTCGCGTACTCTTCCGGACTCTTGCCGATGGCCTTCGCGGCTCGCTCGACGTTCTGACCATGCTCGTCTGAGCCCGTGGTCAGCACCACTGGCTCATAGCCCTGCTGCTTCTTGAAGCGCTTGATCAGGTCCGCCGTAAAAGTGCAATAGGCAGTACCGATATGCGGCGCTGCGTTGACATAGTAGATCGGCGTTGTGAAATAGTACTTACCTTTACTCATTGATTAGGGTTCTTAAGAACGAGCTTGCCTTCCGAACGCCTCATTTGCTTCGGCAATGACGGTGCGGAGCGGCACGCCGCGCTCCTGTGCTAGCCTTCGGCAATCGTCATACTCCGGCGTGAAGCTTCCGTTTTCGGCGTATTTCACCCGAACCATGCCGTACTGAGTTTCCACTTCTGCGCTCTGCCGGTATAGAACGCGCCGTTCCGCGTTAAAGATGCGCACACCCAGCGTAGTGGTCTCGCCGAACAACAATCCCGCCAGTTGCGTCAGTCAGTTGTGGCAGGCTGAGCACTGAAACCATTGTCGCCGCGCGGTTCTTCTTCATCACGATGGGGGTCAACGTCACGTCCAGCGCTCCTGCTTCCAGCAGCCGTTCCATCGCGTATCCCAGAACTTGCGGCGTGCAGTCATCGACGTTTGCCTCAAGAACATTGATCGAGGTCGCCTCAGCCGCATCGGTGCGTTCTCCAATGAGCGCACGAAGCACATTCGCCTGGGAAGGGAAATCTTTGTCGCCCGCGCCGAATCCCTGAGCCAGCACCTTAACAGGCGGCAACACGCCAAAGCCGCTCGCCAACGTGCTGAGCAGCGCCGCACCCGTGGGAGTCGTCAGCTCGGTTTCCGGGCCGGCCGAATAGATCGGCGCATTGCGCAGCAAATCAGTTGTGGCAGGCGTAGGCACCGGCAGCACGCCGTGTTGTGTGTTCACCGTTCCACTGCCTACGTTGACTCGCGAGCTTCGCACTTCGTCCACACTCAGCAGATCGAGCGCGACACACGCCCCGACAATGTCGCAAATTGAATCCACCGCGCCAACTTCATGGAAGTGCACGTTCTCAATCGGAGATGCATGGCATCGCGCTTCCGCTTCAGCTAAGCGCCGGAACACCGCAAGGGCATTTCTCTGACTGCGTTCGCTCAGTTCACCCGCCAAAATAATCTTCTCGATGTGCGGCAAATGCCGATGCGCCTTCTGATCTGCGCTGTGAACTCGAAACTTCGATGCCGCGATTCCCTTGCGCTTTGTCTTCTCAAACGTGAATGATGCATCGACGTTCAGGCTCTTGAGCGCAACTTCGAGGGCACCCCAATCCGCGCCCGCATCCAGTAAAGCCCCCACAGTCATGTCGCCGCTGATACCAGAAAAGGCATCGAAATAGCAGATTTTGATGGGTTTGACGGCGGCCAAATACTAGTTTACAGTCGCTACGCATTCAGCAATTCGCGGGCCCGACGCACATTTTGGAGAGCGTGCTCCACAGTTGGCCCGAGGGCGGTGAGGTGTCCCATCTTCCGGCCTGGTCTAGGCGTCAACTTTCCGTAGAGATGTAGTTTGACATCCGGAATCTGCAATGCTTCTTGCCATTTGGGTTCTCCGGCGCTCCAAAGATCGCCTAGCAAGTTTGCCATCGCGGCCGGCGTATGCTGGGCCACATCGCCTAGCGGCAGCAAACAAACAGCGCGCAGTTGTTGTTCGAATTGGCTGGTGAAGTTTGCATCGACGGTCAAGTGCCCTGAATTGTGTGGGCGCGGCGCCAGCTCATTAATCAGCAGCTTGCCATCTCTGCAAACAAAGAACTCCACGCATAAAACGCCAACCACCTGTAGTTTCTCGAGGACGCTTCTCGCAATCTCAACTGCTTCCGCGGCCACGCGCGGCGGAACACGAGCCGGCGCAATCGAAATGTCCAGAATTCCATTCACGTGCTGGTTTTCTATCGCGCCGTAGTGAACGAATTCACCCGTGAGGGTTCGCGCCGCCACAACGGATATCTCGCAATCAAAATCGACAAAGGCTTCGAGCACCGCTTCGCGCTCTCCTACGGCAGCCCAGGCTGGGCCAAAATCGTCTGCAGTCTTGATGCGATACTGCCCCTTGCCGTCATAGCCGAAATCAGCCGTTTTCAGAATCGCCGGAACCCCAAGCTCCGCTCCGGCGCCAGCCAATTCTTCGAGGCTTGCGATGCGCCGAAAAGGAGTGTGCGGCAGGCCGTTTCGCTCTAGAAACGTCTTTTCACGCAACCGGTGCTGGGTTGTGTGCAGCACGATGCCGCTCGGCCGCACAGGCCCACAACGGGACGCAGCGGCCGCTGTATCGGCGGGAACATTTTCGAATTCAAAAGTAACTACGGAAACAGCAGCAGCAAACCGGCATACCGCATCCAGATCTTCATACGGTGCGTTGATCTCCACATCCGCGATCTGCCCCGTTGGAGTATCTTCGTCCGGTGATAAAGTGTGCACGCGGTATCCAAGCCGCCGGGCGGCCAGCGCGAACATCCTGCCTAACTGGCCACTTCCTAAAACGCCGACGGCGCTTCCGGGCAGTACAGGACAGTTGTCCGCGTTTCGCATCAGGAAAGCGAATCCTGCCGCACTGCTTCGGTTTGTTCCTTGCGCCACTCTTCGAGACGCCCGCGAATTACCGGATATTTAATGCCCAGAATGCTCGCCGCTAAGAGCGCGGCATTGGTCGCGCCGGCATTTCCAATGGCAAGCGTCCCTACCGGTATGCCGGCCGGCATTTGGACTATGGAGAGCAGGGAATCAATGCCGTTCAGGGCGCTGCTTTTGATGGGTACGCCGAGCACCGGAAGCACCGTCTGGGCAGCCACCATCCCCGGTAGGTGAGCTGCGCCGCCGGCGGCGGCGATAATCAGCTCCAGACCGCGATCAATTGCCGTCTTCGCGTACTCGGCCATCCAGTCCGGCGTCCGATGCGCAGAAACGATGCGAGTTTCATGTGCGATGCCCAGCTTGCGCAAGGTCTCGCTGGTCCGCTGCATTGTCTCCCAATCCGACTTGCTGCCCATGATCAGCCCAACTATTGGTCGTTCAATGACGGTGTGCGGCGTCACGGGTTAGATCCGAACTTCACTGTAAACGTTCTGCGACCTTCGCCAGGTAATCCCGCGTGTTCAGCCATTTCTGGTCCTTGCCCACGAGCAATGCCAGGTCCTTAGTCATGAACCCGGCTTCCACCGTCCCCACTGTCGCTTGTTCCAATTTGTCCGCGAACGCCACAACATCCGGCGTGTTGTCGAACTGACCTCTGTAACGGAGTCCCGCCGACCAGGCAAAGATTGAGGCGATGGGATTGGTAGATGTTTCCCGGCCCTTCTGGTGCTCCCGGAAATGCCGCGTTACGGTACCGTGCGCTGCCTCGGTCTCCACCGTGCTGCCATCCGGCGTAATCAGGACCGACGTCATCAATCCCAGTGAGCCAAATCCCTGCGCGACCATATCCGACTGGACGTCGCCGTCGTAGTTCTTGCACGCCCAAATAAAGCCGCCGTCGGACTTTAATGCAAACGCCACCACATCGTCAATCAGCCGATGCTCATACGTCAATTTGGCGGCATCGTACTTGGCCTTAAATTCGCCGTCGAAAATGGATTGGAAGATGTCCTTGAAACGGCCGTCGTACTTCTTCAGAATCGTGTTTTTGGTTGAGTGATAAACCGGCAGTTTTCTTGAGAGGCCGTAATTGAGACACGCGCGCGCAAAGCCGCTCATGCTTTCGTCCAGGTTGTACATGCCCATCGCTACGCCCGGGCCCTTGAACTGAAATATTTCGTGATGAGACGGCGACCCGCCATTATCGGGCGTGAACGTGAGAGTCAACTTGCCGGGCCCTTTCACCACGATATCGGTCGCGCGGTACTGGTCGCCAAACGCGTGGCGGCCTACGACGATCGGCTTTGTCCAGCCGGGCACGTAACGTGGAACGTTCCTACAAATGATTGGCTCGCGGAAGATGGTGCCGTCCAGAATGTTCCGGATGGTCCCGTTGGGCGACTTCCACATGTGCTTCAGGTTGAATTCCTTCACTCGCGCCTCGTCCGGAGTGATGGTCGCGCATTTTACGCCGACCTTATATTGCTGAATCGCGTGCGCCGCATCGACCGTCACCTGATCTTCGGTCGCGTCGCGGTGCTCAATCGAGAGATCGAAGCGCTTCAAATCAAGGTCGAGATGCGGCAGAACCAACATCTCTTTGATCTGCGCCCAGATGACGCGTGTCATCTCATCGCCGTCCATTTCCACTAACGGCGTCTTCACTTTGATCTTGCTTGAGGCCATGGATACAGGTTTATTAAAGCAGAAGCGCTCCCTAAAACCAGCTCGGATGCGCACCAGGATTCTTGTTAAACGAGAAGGAGTACACTGTGAGTGTTCTGATTTTTTCGACCGGGCCTGGAGTTCTGGCGTTCTTCTTTGTCACTGAAGTAATCCTCGCCTGTATCTAATTAACTTAAGTGAAAGACTATCTAGCGCTCACCAAGCCCCGCGTGACGTGGCTCATCGTGATGAGTACGGCCGTGGGTTACTACTTTGGACACAGCGGCCCCTGGCCTGTGTGGGCCGTAATACATGCGCTGATGGGAACTGCGCTCATCGCCTCCGGGACTGCGGCGTTGAATCAGTGGTATGAGCGCGATGCGGATCGCGAGATGCGGCGCACGCAGGGCCGTCCATTGCCAGCAGGCCGCATGCGTCCACGAAACGCCCTGTTTTTTGGTGCGACACTGGCCGTTGCGGGCGGTTTGGAGCTTGGATTCGGCGTGAACTGGTTGTGCTCAGCGATCGGTATCGCGACGTTGATGATGTATCTGTTCTTGTACACGCCTCTGAAGCAGAAGACCTGGTGGTCAACCACGGTAGGCGCGTTTCCCGGCGCGATGCCTCCGCTGATCGGCTACGCGGCGGCGGCCGATAAGCTGACTCCGGAAGCTCTAGTATTGGCAGCGATTCTGTTTCTATGGCAGTTCCCGCACTTTTACGCGATTGCCTGGATGTACCGCGAAGACTATTCGCGAGCCGGAATTCGAATGCTTCCGGTGGTTGAGCCAGATGGCGAATCCACTGCTCGCCAGATTCTTCTCTTCTCGTGCTTGCTGATCCCCATTAGCCTGCTGCCGAAATGGATGGGCATGACTGGAACCATCTATATGGTGGGCGCAATCTTGC
Organism: Terriglobia bacterium; assembly: GCA_963846025.1. Lineage (GTDB taxonomy): Bacteria > Acidobacteriota > Terriglobia > Bryobacterales > Bryobacteraceae > Bog-105. The sequence continues at coordinate 91,162 of CAWJUG010000003.1, forward strand.
TCGGCCTCCTGTTCCTGTACGCAGGTATTCGCGTGTCCCTCGATAGAACGAAGGTGCGCGCGCGCAAGGTTCTATTAGCCTCTGTTGTTTATCTGCCCGTGCTGTATGCGCTGATGGTCCTGGATCCGGTCCGGTTGTGAGCAGGCGTCAATTAAAAAACCTTGCTCCTTTTCTTCCGCTCATCCTTCTAACCGCCTGTACAAATCCAGCCAGCAAGCTTCCAAAATACGGTCAGGTGCCGAATTTCAGCATGACCGATTCGAACGGCCGCCGGTTCGACCGAAAAATGCTTTCCGGCGCGGTATGGATAATCGACTTCATCTACACCCACTGCCCGGCCGAGTGTCCGCGCATGACGTCAAAAATGCATCGCATCGCAGGGCAATTGCAAAATGATGACAATGTCGGATTGCTTTCCATCTCAGTTGATCCCGCGCGCGACACCCCCGCCGTCCTGACTCAATTCGCGCAGCGGTACGGAGGCGCTACACCGCAGTGGCACTTTTTGACCGGGACCCCTTCGACCGTGCATCTACTCGCGTATACGACCTTTCACGTCGGGGACATTATCGGCAAAATGGAGCACGGTACATATTTCATCCTGGTCGATAAACGTGGCGATATTCGCGGATACTACTCGAGCTTCGATCAAGACAGTATTCAGTCGCTGCTGAAAGATGCCAATGCTCTGCGGGACGCGCGATCCTGATGCCGCTCGCGTTCTTAAGCGTTCGCGATCTGCCACTCGTGGACGCCATTCTCAATAGCATTGCGACCATCCTGCTCATCACGGGCTACATTCTCATCCGGAACTATAAGGTTCGTGCGCATCAACGGGTGATGCTGGCAGCGTTCATCGTTTCGTGTATTTTCCTGGTCTGCTATCTGGTGCATCATTACCTCGCTGGACTGGTGACGTTCACCAAACACGGATGGGTGCGCAACTTGTATCTGTGGATACTTGGCACCCATACGGTGCTTGCCGCTATCACTCCCGTCCTCGCCATTATCACGCTTCGGCGAGGGCTGCTACGCCGATTTGAGAAGCACAAGGCCATCGCGAAATGGACTTTACCCATCTGGCTGTACGTCAGCATTACTGGCGTAGTGGTCTACGTGCTCCTCTATCAAGTAGAGCCTCGTTTGTGACATGAACGGTCCGCGCGCCAACTGGGACCCCGAACTTTACGAGGCGCGGCACTCGTTTGTCTGGCAGTTCGGGCAGGATCTGATTGCACTGCTTGATCCCAAGCCTGGGGAACAGATTCTCGATCTCGGCTGTGGGCCCGGCCAGCTAACTGCCAAGATCGCAGAAAGCGGGGCTCGCGTCGTCGGCCTCGATGCGTCGCCGGCTATGATCGGCCAAGCGCGCCAGAACTTTCCCCAAATCTCCTTTGTTCTAGAGGACGCGGCGCAAATGCAGTTTCACGAACAATTCGATGCGGTCTTCTCGAATGCGGCTCTGCATTGGATGCTTGACCGGGCGGCTGTGGCACGTTCGGTAGCTGCCGCTCTGAAGCCGGGTGGTCGGTTTATCGCTGAGCTAGGCGGGCGGGGCAATATCCGCAAAATCGAGCAGGCTATTGAATCTGTCGCGCGCCGCTACCTTGGAGACTCGATACCGGTCAAGCGAACGTACTATCCTGCGCTGGGCGAACAGGCGGTATTGCTTGAAGAGCGGGGGTTTGAGGTGAGGACAGCGATTCTGTTCGAACGTCCTACACCGCTCGAAGGCGAAGCTGGTATGGAGAACTGGATTCGTCAGTTCAAGGCTTACTACTTCGAATCTCTCCCCGCCTCCGACGCCACAAAGGCGATCAGGGAAGTTGTGGAAGAACTTCGCCCAACCGCCTTTCGTGATGGCCGCTGGGTGGCGGATTACCGGCGGCTCCGGTTCGTGGCAATTAGGGTTTAGTCTATCTGGCTGTGCTCGCCGCCGCGCTTGCTTTCTGGTTTACAGACGATTCGGCGATACGATTCAGCTTTTCGTCTGCCGCCTTTTCTTCCGTGAGCGTCTGCTGCAGAAGGCTGACGGCTTGAGTCAAGCCTAGACGTTGCGCAAACGTCCTGGCAGTTCCATATCCTGACATTTCGTAGTGTTCTACCCGTTGTGCCGCCGCAATCAGGGCTGCATCTTTGATATCCGGATCGCCGTGCGCTTTGATCATCTCCTCGCCTTCCGCGATCAAGCCCTTCATGGCTTCGCAGGTTTCACGCTTCGGTTCAATATTGATTTCCCGGAAAATCTGCTCCAAACGCGATACGTGCCCTTCGGTTTCCGTCAAGTGCGATTGGAACGCCTGCTTTAGCTGACTGGACTGGGCAGCATCGGCCATCTTAGGCAGCGCTTTCGTAAGCCGTTGCTCGGCATCGTACAGATCTTCAATCTGATTTACAAACAGATCGTTGAACGAATTAAACTCTGTGGTGGTGAATAGTGGCATGTCTTTCCTCACTTCGCCCACCGGACGAATCTGTCCGATTGGGCTAATTGTGGGACTATCTGTCGCAGCAGAGGTTTCGGGAGGCGACCTGGCTAAATAGGGTTTCATCTTTTTTCCCGGAAAAGAAACCAGTTGGCTGCCAGGCGGTCTAACAACAGACCTCAGTAAGTCGTTGTTTCGGCAGCAGCGTTGCTGGGAGAAAGCGGAAGCAGAGATTATGGCCAATCTTTCCAAGACGACTCAAGATCACGAAGCGATCCGGCGCTGGGCAGAGGAGCGCGGGGGCAAACCGTCCCACGTGAAGTCCACCGGCTCGAGCGAGGACATCGGTATACTCAGGATCGATTTTCCCGGGTACAGCGGGGAAGGAAGCCTGGAGCCGATCACCTGGGAACAGTTCTTCGAGAAATTTGATGAGCGCGGGCTGGCGCTTCTCTACCAGGAGGAAACTGCGGGAGGCGATCGCAGCAACTTCAATAAGATCGTGAGCGGCGAAACCGCCGGAAACGTAGAGAGCGGGAGTCACCGGAGGCGCGGTTCCGGCAGATCTTCCAGCGGCAAAAAGTCCACTTCGCGCAGCTCGGCCTCCAGCTCCGCCAAGCGGCACGGCGTTGGGACGAAGCAAGCGACAAAGAAAACTGCAGGTAAGAAGGCCACGACGAAATCCTCAGCAAAGAAGAGCTCCGTGAAGAAAACCGCGGCCAAGAAGACGGCGCTTAAGAAATCGCCCGTGAAAAAATCCGCAACTAAGAAATCGAGCGCCAGCAAGTCAGCAAAGCGGCCGTCCAAGAGACGGCGCTAATTCCGGCGGTTTCGCCCGGCTCCTGCTTTGCCTGAGTGTTCTAGACTTGCCTTAAACGCATGACTTCAACCCCGGCAACTCGCAGCTAAAATTTCGATTCCGCTTTTGGTAGCCGGGATACTCGCGGTACTAGCCTTGATCGCAGCGGGCATTTATCTGAATCGCATGCCTTCGACTGCGCCGTCGCAGGCGTCTGCTTCGGCGGAGGCGAAAGCCTATCTCCCAAACCTGAGATTGAGTGATGTTTCGATGAAGGCCACCGAAAATTTCATGAGACAGCAAGTCGTGGAAATCGACGGAAAGATCAAAAATAACGGCACCCGGCCCGTGGAATCGGTTGATATCTTTTGCTTCTTTTCGGGAATCAATGGCAGCCCGGTGTATCGGGAGCGGGCCTCGATCGTCCCGGCCAAAAGCTTGCCTTTGAAACCGGGCGAGGTCCGCAGTTTCCGTCTACCCTTTGACAGCCTTCCCGATACTTGGAATCAGGCCTTGCCCCGGATGGTAGTCGCCCAGATTACTTTTGCGCACTAGCCCGCTGCCTTCTTCCCGGCGTTTCGTATGAAAGTTCTTGTTGCGGACGACGATTTGGATCAACTGGCGCTTCGCTGCCTGCTGCTCGAGCGCAGTGGTTTCGAAACGGTACGCGCCAGCGATCCAGGAGCGGCGCTTGCTATGGCGAAAGCAGAGAAGCCGGAATGCGCCGTCGTTGATGTATATTTTCCGAACCAGGAATCCGGGTTACGCCTGATGCGCGACCTTAAGGTGCTCAACTCTGCGATTCATCTGTTTGCCCTGACCGGTGTAAAATCCGGGTGCCTGGCCACACGTTCGGAATCAAGACTCATTGACGAAGTCTTAGAGAAGGGATCAGGTTCGGCCAACTTGGTTCGTAAGCTAAAGGCATTGGAGCTAAGAAAACAAATGGAAGCACAGGCGCTCAGCCCGGCGGAGGAACTGAAGTCGGCAGTCTGCGACAGCGACGCCTCGCGGGTGCGCGAAATTTTAGAGCATCATCCGGAATTGCGGGCGACCATTGATGATCCGCTGGTGAATTATGGCTTTGGTACGCACGCATTATTCGCCGCAGTACAACGGAGCGATCGAGCAACTATCGACGTCTTGCTGCAGGCTGGCGCAAACATCAACAAACGAACCGAGTGGTGGGCGGGTGGATTCGGTGTTCTGGACGATTGCGATCCGGAGCTAGTGCCGTTTCTCACGGAGCGGGGAGCGGCCATAGACGCGCATGCCGCAGCGCGATTGGGAATGACGGAAGAGCTGCGAGAAGATTCTGACGCTCGATCCCGGCGTAGTCCACGCACGGGGCGGCGACGGACAGACTCCGCTGCATTTCGCCTCGACTGTAGAAATTGCCCGGCTCCTGCTGGCGAATGGCGCCGAGATTGATGCGCGCGATCTGGATCACGAATCAACGCCAGCGCAATACATGCTGCGCGCGGACCATAAACGGCACTATCCGAGAGACCGGCAGGACGTGGCGCGCTATCTGGTATCGCAAGGTTGCCAAACGGACATCCTGATGGCCGCCGCATTGGGCGATGCGGATCTGGTGCGGCATCACCTGGACCGTGATCCAGAGTGCATCCGCATGAGCGTATCAGAAGAATGGTTTCCCAAACAGAATCCGCGCGCGGGCGGCACGATCTACATTTGGATGCTCGGCAAACACCGCACGGCACATACCGTTGCCCGCGATTTCGGGCACGAGGGCGTGTTCCAGTTACTGATGGAGCGCACGCCGGCGGAGCTCAAGCTGGCGTTGGCATGCGAACTGGGCGATGAGGCAACCTTCCAAGAACTGTTGCTGAGGCGGCCGGACCTGGCAAAGGAACTTTCAGAAGAGGATAAGCGAAAGCTGCCGAACGCGGCGCAGAACAACAATACCGAAGCAGTGAGGCTAATGTTATCGGGTGGGTGGCCGGTAGACACGCGTGGAGAGATGGGAGCTACGGCGCTGCATTGGGCTGCTTTCAACGGTAATGCAGAAATGACGCGTGAAATTCTACGGTTCAAGCCCAGCTTGGAATCAAAATCACGAGATTATGAATCGACGGCCCTGGCATGGGCAGTGTTCGGATCAGGAAATAGCTGGCATCGGGATACAGGAGATTTCGTTGGAACGGTGGAAGCTCTGAAAAGGGCCGGGGCTTTATCGCCGCCAAATCCAGAAAAGTCGGAGCCCAGCCCGGAAGTGCTGCAGGTATTAGAGAGATTTAGTTGATTGGAGCTCAGAGACCTTAGAAAAAGGATCAGACTCGGCCAACTTGGTTTGCAAATTGAGAGCGCCAGCGCGCCTGCGCTTGATCGAACGGCTTAGCCCAAGTCGTGAGAAAACCGAATTCGGCGGAAGAATGCGCATCGTATCCGCACTCACGGAACAGTTGCTCGATTATAGAGGCAGTTAACTCCCCGCAGCCTCTGCCTTCAGTCCAATGGTTTGTATCGAGAGCGAAGTAGATTGCTTCTCGTCGCAGAAAGGGCTGAGCTGCCGCTATCATTTCGATTTCCGAACCTTCAATGTCTACCTTCACAAATTCGGGAATTCCGTAGTCCTCACACGCCTGCTCGAAAGAGAGCACCCTGACGTGCTGGATTCGTCCAACGGTGGCCCGGGACGATTGCCGCTTCAGTGACGAACCCATGGCACCCTCTGAAAAAAATGGGGCTACCCCAGAGCTTCCCCCGATAGCGCAATGCACAGGTACCACATTTTTCAGATGATGCCGTTGTACGTTTCGAACAAGGAGCTCATAGTTGAGCGGATCAGGCTCGAAGGCGACAACCTTGCCGAGCGGCACGAGCTGCGAAAAATAGTAGCTTGAGACTCCGCAGTAAGCGCCAATGTCGAAGATTGTGTCTGCCGGGCCAGGCTCGTACTGATGGAAATAGCTTTTGATCGTCTCAGTCTCCTCAGGAATGGAGGAGATTTCGAACTGCAAACCGTTCGCATAAGTCTGCAGTTTGGGCCCGAAATAATCGACCAACAAGTCCGACCCGATTTGCTGAGGCGCAACTTGTGAGAAATACGAATCGAAGTGCTCGGCCATATCCACGGCATAGGGAAAATGCTTTGCGTTTATCCGAATAATTCTTCGATCCCGGCGCAGCTCTATGCATTTTCTCGTGAAGGTGAGACGTGTTTGCGGACAGCGGGCCTGCAAAGCGAATCTGACGAGTGGGTTACTCGCCCCCATCCGAATTGCGATCGCAGTAAGCTTCTGCCTCAGGGCTTTCTTGGGGATGCCGCGTATAATCTGAAACGTATTCAACGATTCGGTCCCTTACGAAGGCGCTTTATGGGTGAATTGCCCCTATGTTGCGCATGCTATACCCATCGACAGAAGTGGCGTGGAATCTGAGGGAGTGCGCGGCAAAGAAAAGGCAAATGACGGCCGGAACGGCTACTCCTCCTTGAAAGCGTGTAGCGACGATAACGGAAGCTTTCTCGCCCAGACCTTTTTACGATATCCTGTATGACACTGATCACTCAAGCCAGCGCCACGCTGTTCACGCCGAGCAGCACATCCATTGCATTAGCAGGAAACAGACGACGATGCCGCCTGAAATCACGACAGATGCCCAGAGCAGGGCAACGCGCTTCTCGCGTTCCTGCGCCGATGCTTTCCGGCTTCCGTCGCCGGCTTGCAACGCCAGTGGCGCTGGTTTTTCCAAGTCTCTGACGAGGACCGGCGCCGCGCTCATCGGGTCTCTCCAGTACCTGCTGTACGAGGAGGGGCAGCGGTATTCCGGCGCGCCCTGTCGATATCCAGCGTAAGCTGGTGCGCGATCTTGGCCGCCACATCAGCGCTTGCGCCCCGAAACTTGGCGCCCGTGCTTTCCTGCGTGGTCGACCACAAGACGTCTCCGTCGCGGTTGCAAAGGCGAACGCTTGCATAGGCCTCGTGCTTGCGTTCTTTAATGTGGTGGGATTCGTTTTCCCCTGCGGAGAGTCCTCCGTAAAGGCCGCCTGTTCGCGAACTAGACGAACTGCCTGATCCGTACTTGCCGACATTTTCGCGGCCGTTGATGCTGTCATCAGAATCAAAGCTGTCTGTAAAGGCGTGATCGTCAGCCGCCCCTTTCAACGTGGCGTCCGCTCTATCGGGGTTATCGGTCAATACGAACAGCTTCGCTCCGTCGAGGCTGGCAATGATCAGGTCACGGAGAGCATCGGCCTCGATGCCTCCGGTCAGTTGTGCTACGTACACCCGCTTGATGTTTAGCAGGCGATCGCCAGAGTTGGACGCGGGCTTTTGAGCGGATATCTGTCCGGCGGGCGCCTGAGCTTGCGAAGCGGGAAATCCGCGCCAATAAAAAAAGGGCAACAACAGCCGCGGTCATCCTTTCCCCGCAATTCTGGCTTCTTCATCCTGATAACGCACCTGCTGGCCCGTGCGAGCCTCCAGCGCCACAAGCGCCAGGCGGATATCGTTCTTATCTACTCGGAACACCATCGCCTGTTGCTGGCCGTCGTCGTCCTGAAAACCAATAGTCAAAAAGTGCTGGCGTTTTTTCGAAAGCATCAGCAGAGGCGAAATGAGAACTGCTTCCAGGTATCGCCGGTCCACCTTTTGGCCGTATTCGAGCAGGTTTATGCGCTCATACGGAACCTTCACTTCTACCTGCTTCGAGGCGAAGACGAAGAAGAGCGCGGTCGGTAAGCCGGATATCGCCCGAACTGCTGGCCGGGATATCCGATCGAGTTCCGCCAAGGTACTCCGCGTGGCTGCCCGACTGGCCGGCGGCCAACAGCGCAGCGGCAACGCAAAGGAATATTAACCAGCGAAGTGCGCGCATACTTCAGGTGATTCCTGAAGCAAATGTGCAGAGATTCCTGCTATTCTCTCGGACAGGTTAGGCCCAGATTTTCTCTATGGGTACGCCCTTTTTGCAAAGCTCGCAGGATTCGGCGTCTTTGTAATAGGTTGCGTCCAACTGGGTGAGATAGAAAATCGGCAGGTCGCCGAAACTCAAAATTGTTGGATTCGGCTGATAAACAGCCACTGCCAAACCAACTACCTTCGCCCCTTTGCTCTCCACCAGCCCACGCAGGGCGGTCAATCTTTTACCGGAGCGCAGAATGTCATCTACCAGCAGAACTTTTTCACCCTTAGCAGGCTCTATAAACTGCCGGAATTCCATTTTGTCGTGTTCTTCATGATCGCTTTCAGCCCAGTAAATCTGGTGCGCACGTAAGGCCTCGCAGACGCCATAAGCTATCGGCAGACCGCCCGTGGTGGGCGAAACAATGGAAAGCTCTTTGATCATTGCACGAATCTCGGTGTCCGCTCGCAGACGGCGGCTCAGACCGACGCTAAGAATCTTTGCCCACTCGTAGTAACGGAAAGCCAGCGCGACTTGCAAGAATTCGTCGGCATGCATTCCGTTTGGGTATGCAAAATGTCCATCGCGTAATGCGCCGGTTTGGCGCAGCATGGTGATTACTTCTTGATTCGTCGGTATCAGGTGCATTGTTTTTCGGCTCGCAACGCGGAGAGCTCAGTGAGCGCCTTTTCCTGCCAGTACGTGTGGAATGGTTCTGAGAATGATGGACCAATCCAGCTTCAGCGACCAGTTCTCAATATATGAGATGTCCATCCGCATCCAGGAGTTGAAATCGATGTAATCACGTCCGCTCACCGCCCAAAGGCACGTTAGCCCGGGCCGCATGCGCAGTCGGCGGCGCTGCCAGCGCTCATAATGTTCTACTTCTTCGGGGAGTGGCGGGCGCGGCCCCACAATCGACATATCGCCTCGCAATACGTTGTAGAGCTGCGGTAGCTCGTCCAGGGAGAATTTCCGCAACCACCGTCCGATGGCGGTCACTCTTGGATCTTGCGACAGTTTGAATGCTACCTGACGTTCACTTAAGTGGGCTAGTTCCGCCTTCATGCGTTCGGCATTCTCTACCATGGACCGAAATTTATAGAACGTGAATCGCCTGCCGTTGAGACCGCAGCGGGACTGTTTGTAGATGACCGCACCAGGTGATGTCATCTTAATGAGCAGCGCGATCAACAGAAAGACTGGCGCGAGCACAATAAGTGCCAGCAGCGCGACCGCGAAATCGAAAGCACGCTTCAAGTAAAGCCTTAAATCGTCCATCGGGGCGGCTGAGAAGGTCAGCAGCGGCGCGTCTCCGACTCGATCCAGGGTTACATCGCTATTTACGTGAGGAAAAAAATCAACGGCTACCCGCGTTCGTACGCCTTCTTCGTCGCACAGCAGAAACACTTCCTCTAAACTGGGCAGCTTGCTGCTATCAACGTCGAAAATGATCTCGTCTACTACTTGATCGGCGAGCAGTTGTGGCAGCCGCACAGCGCAGTCCTCTTCCGGAACTACCGCCGCAATTTGAATGCGAAACGGCGAGTCCGTAATGAGGTGGCTGGACAGCATGTCTACCTTAGTCCCGCCGCCCACAATGACAATGTGGTAGGGGCTTCCGAATTCCCGATTGAACGCACCCAGCATGCTAGGAGAGGCCCAGCGGAATAAAGACAAGAAAATTAAGTTATACGCGAAGAGTACGGCCAGGAAACTGCGGCTTAGAGGCGGATCAATCCGCAGTAAATATTGAAACAGAATGATTCCGACGATGCCAACCAGCGATTGGCGGAACGTATTCTTCAGAATTCGTAGTCCCCTGGCGGAATCCAAGTACTCGTAAACGCGCTGCAGAGATCCAATGAGAACCCAAACCAGCACGCAAAAGCACAAAAGAAGGAAATGCGTTTGCGCATGAAGGTAGAAGACTCGCTCTAACGTAAGTTGGGTTCGCGTCCAATACGCTAACTCGAACGCAAGGATCGTGAGAATTGCGTCCGCAATAGCGAACAACACCCGAATGTTTCTACGATGGTGGGCAAACACGTGCCGGATTCCGAAGCTACAACGTCTGACCGGCGGCGGCTTCTACCGTGCCGGCGCGAACTACTCGGAGCGCTTGGTCTAAATCGTTTTTGATGTCTTCCACGTTTTCGATTCCAGCCGCAATTCTTACCAGGTTCTCACGAATTCCCATGCGCTCGCGCATTTTGGGCGAAATGTTCCGATGTGATGCAATTAGCGGGTAGAGCAACAACGTATGGACGTCGCCAAGAGAGGTTCCCGGAACTATCATTCTTAATTCATCCATGAACTGCAACACGGTTTCCTTAATAGCGTCCTTAATCTCAAAGCTCAAGATCGCGCCAAAGAGGCCCGGACTGAACAGCCGCCGGATATTCTCGATGTCTGGATGGCGGGAATCCGCACAATAGTGCACCCGGTCCACTGCCGGGTGGTTCGCGAGCCACTCTGCAAGAATTTGTGCATTCTCGCACTGCCGTGCAAAACGCAGCGCAAGTGTTTTGATGCCGCGCATGGTTAGGTAGCTTTCGAAGGGCCCCAATTGCGGACCGGCAATGCGCGCGAGTTTCTTCAGGATGTCGTAATGCTGCTCGTCGGCGATTACGATTCCGCCCAATACGTCGCCGTGTCCAGCGAGGTACTTCGTAGCGCTATGCACCACCAGATTAGCTCCCAATTCCATGGGGCGGATCATCATCGGGGTGGCAAAGGTGTTGTCGACTACAACCGCCGCTCCAGCATGCCGCGAAATCTGTACGATTCGAGGCAAATCGCCAACCCGCAGCAATGGATTCGAAATACTTTCCAGAAATACGCAGCCGGGCTTGTTCTGTTCGATACATTTCGCAAAACCGTCCAGATCGCATACATCTGTGTACTTCACCTTCACATCGAAAGGCTCCAGGATCTGGTCCAGCAAACCGACGGTGGCGCCATAAATCGCGTGCGATGCCACAACGCTATGCGGGCGTTCAATGAGCGCCGTTTGCAACGCAATTTGAACTGCCGACATGCCCGACGATGTAGCTAATGACCCGTGTCCGTTCTCAAGCGCGGTTGTCAATTCTTCGAGCGCTTCATTTGTAGGACTTGAATAACGTGCGTAACTGAATCCCTCTTCCGGCTGTCCTAATACGTGATCCAACGTGCTTGCTGAATCATAGAAGTAAGTAGTACCCAAGTGGATGGGTATGGTGGATGGAATCGGCGCCCCCTTACGCCGCTTCCGGTCGCCCGCATGCACTACCTTCGATTCAAAATTCATTTCCGTTTCCAACGCACCCCATCCTTTGTATCTTCCAGAACCACGCCTTGCTCCAGAAGCTGGCCGCGAATTGCGTCTGATTTATGGAAATCCTTGGCCTTTTTCGCTGCTGTCCGTTGTTCAATCAGCCGCTCGATCTCGGTGTCTGGCAGCGGGCGCCTTATTGAGCGTTTCTCCAGCATCTGCTACACTCGCTTCCGTCGGCTTCAGAACGTCGAATACGCTGTCGAATACCTCCAAAACGCGCGCCGCGTCCCAGCGGTTGTTTTCCCGGAAGCAGTTCTCGTCAATCGCGGTATTCATCGCCCGTACGTATTCGTAGATCGCGGCTAACGCCTCGGCCGTGTTCAGGTCCTCGTCCATTCCATTTTCGAATTGTTCGATCGCGGCCTGCGATCGTCCGGCAAGCTCGGGATTCGAACCCTGGGGAAACTTCGTCGTCGTGAGTCGAAGCTCGAAGTCTCGCAACCGCTCAATCGATTTGGTCGGCAGCCTTCAGCCCTTCGAACGTAAAGTTCAGCTTTTTTCGGTACGGCACCGACTCCAGCAGATAACGTATTACCTCTGGCTGATATCCCATCTGCAGCAGATCACGCAAGGTATAGAAATTTCCCAGCGACTTTGACATCTTCTGCGATTCAATCTGCAGATGCTCCGAATGAAGCCAGTAGCGCGCAAAGGGCTTATGGCTGATGGATTCCGATTGCGCGATTTCGTTCTCGTGATGCGGAAAAATCAGGTCCACGCCGCCCGCGTGAACGTCCAGCGTCTCCCCCAAATAGCTCATGGCCATCGCGGAACATTCAATGTGCCAACCTGGCCGGCCCGCGCCAAATGGTGTATCCCATGCCGGCTCGTCCCCTTTGCGCGCCTTCCAAAGAACGAAGTCCCGCGCGTCGGCTTTGTCGTATTCATCCACGTCAACGCGCGCGCCGGTGCGGATTCCGCTGAAGTCATTGTGCGAAAGTTTGCCGTAATCCGGAAAATTTGAGATACGAAAGTAAGTAGATCCTTCGCTCTGGTACGTATAGCCTTGCGCTGCCAACTTTTCAATGGCGTCCACCATCTGCGGAATGTGATCGGTCGCGGGAGCGACATGCTCCGGTTTCTGCAAACGCAAGGACGCCGCATCTTCGAAAAAGGCTTTTGTGAAAGTGGCTGTGTAGTCTTTTATGGATTGGCCGGCGCGGGCTGCGTTGATAATAATCTTGTCGTCCACGTCCGTCACGTTCATGACATGGTTCAATTGATAGCCGCGATAGTGCAACCAACGCCTGAGAATGTCCTGGAACATAAACGTACGGAAGTTGCCAATGTGAACGTAGTTGTACACTGTCGGGCCGCACGTATACATGCGCACCGTGTTGCCATGCAAGGGACGGAAAACTTCCACCTCTTGTGTCAGAGTGTTGTAGAAACGCAGCGGCATCCTGAGGGAGTAACTCCAATCGTAACAAGCGATAATGATTTTGTTTCAAGCGCCCTTTCGGCGCAGGTCATAACGTTTCCGAAACACATTTATAATTGATTCGATCTCTTGTTTAATCCGCAGTATGTTTTGATCGGCGGCCCACACAACAGTGAACCTTCTACCGAAAGACGAGCGGTTTTTTGATTACTTTCACCAGCAATCGGGCGTGCTCTGCCAGGCCTCTCACTTGCTGGCATCTAGCCTCAAAGATGGCTATCAAGGCATATCTCAAGCTGCCAAGCGCATAGAGGCCCTGGAACGCAATGGCGACAACATCACACACCAGATCTTCGACCGGTTGCGCGCAACCTTCATCACGCCCTTTGATCCCGAAGACATCCAATCGCTGGCAACGGCGCTCGATGACGTTCTCGACGCGATGGAAGACGCGGCCTTTCGTATTGTTGCGTACCGTATTGATCCAATCCCGAAACCGGCGGTCGATTTAGCGGAAATGATCGAGAACTCATGCCTGGCTATCGATCGCGCTTTGCTGGCATTACGCGATAAACGGCCGGTGATGGAACCCTGTATCGAAGTAAACCGTTTGGAAGAACAAGCAGACGCCGTGGAACGGAGCATGTTGATGGAGCTCTTCGGCTCCCCTGCCGACGCCATTACAATCATTAAGCTGAAAGATCTGTATGAGGCCCTTGAAGAGACGACGGACCGGTGCGAGGATGTAGCCGACGTGATACAGAATATAGCCGTAAAGAACCTATAGCACTGTGTCAACGCTGACACTAGTTGTCATTATCGTGGGAATTGCGCTCGTCTTCGATTTCGTGAACGGCTTTCATGACGCCGCAAACTCCGTGGCTACTGTGATAGCGACACGCGTACTGACTCCATTTCAGGCGGTTGGGCTAGCCGCCGTTTTCAATTTCCTGGCTGCGTATTTCTTGGGAACCAAAGTCGCTGCCACTATTGGCGGCGGCTTTGTAAACACGCGTATTGTCACTCCCTACGTGATTCTTGCGGGCCTGATCGGGGCGATTCTGTGGAATATTCTGACCTGGTACATGAAGATGCCCATCAGTTCATCGCATGCGCTGATCGGCGGCTATGCCGGCGCCGCGTTGGCGAAAGCGGGAATTGGCGGGTTGGTTGTGGGCAAGTGGCCCAGCACGTTGGCATTCATCGTTCTGGCTCCAGTGATTGGCCTCATACTGGGCTACGCCTTAATGGTGGCTGTTTATTGGAGCTTTCGACACTCGTCGCCGGCTCGACTTGACGGCTGGTTCCGCCATTTGCAGATTGTTTCAGCTTCGCTGCTCAGTTGCGCGCACGGTACAAATGACGCCCAGAAGACTATGGGGATTATTACGGCCGTTCTGGTCGCAGCCGGCGTAGAAAAGAGCTTTCGAGTTCCAGATTGGGTGATTCTCGCCTGTGCGACAGCTATGGGACTGGGAACTCTCAGTGGCGGTTGGCGTGTCGTCCATACAATGGGCATGCGCCTTACGCGCCTAAAGCCTCGTAGTGGCTTTTGCGCTGAAACAGGAGCGGCGATCTCCATTTTTCTGGCGACCCGTTTAGGCCTTCCGGTTTCCACCACCCACGTCGTTGCCGGTGCAATCGCAGGTGTCGGCTCTATTCAGCGAGTCCGCGCCGTTCGGTGGAACGTTGCGACGGACATTGTCATCGCGTGGGTCTTAACCATTCCCGCCGCCGCTCTCGTCGCTGCTCTCACCTTCTTTCTGATCCATCTCTTCGAACCTGCGCACGTAGGACCTCTTCATTTGCTGTCCAGATTCGCCAAGGGATCATCGAAATCAAACCCGAACAGGTGCGGGTCTTCTCCAATTACCGCGGCTGAAGCAATATAGAAGACATAGTCGTACGTCTCCTGCGGGATCTTGTCTTTGTGTAATGTCAATAATTTCCAAAAATTTCGGTCGCGCGGGTTATCCGGCATGCTGCGCACCATCGGCAGTACTGAATCTTCCCCCCAGTTGTAGCAGGCCATCACAAGCAGCCCCGATGCCTGAGCATCCGTGCTGTAAAGATCCTTCAAATATGCGGCCGCGGCCTTCGTTTCCCTATCCCAGTGATGGCGGTCGTCCCCCGGGTCGGGCCGGCGCATATCGACCAGCGGTCCCAGGTGAAGTCCGAATTTAATGGCGGTCTCCGGAATGAACTGCCACATGCCTTTCGCGATGCCCTTGCGTGTCATGGGGCCGCTGATATAGGGGTCGAAATTGCTCTCCTGCAGTGCCAAATAAAAGAATTGCGGAGGCAGGTCCTGGTCGAGCAGATCGCGTGCTATTACGGCAGTGTAGCCGTTCGCCTTGGCCCTTCGTATCGCGGCAGCAAGGCGTCCCGATGACTGCCATTTTTTGATGTAGTTGTTGATCTCCGTCACAAATTCCGGCCGGCATGGCGAGTTCGCATTCACCAAAAATCCGGGCCACTCGGAGAATCAGCCGCTCCTGCGCAGTCATCCGCGGGTCATACACGTGTAACGTTGCCAGAAAGCGATCATAATCTTTTTCCATCTCCTTGCGCCGCGTCTGATATCTCTTGATAGCTACCGCGCCTTGCTGATTGGGATTCTGCAACACCAACTTCTCGACATTGGCGATATCCACGTCCAGGGACTTCATGGAATAGAACAGGTTTTCAGCTAGCATCCGCTGCTTGCGATTTTGCAGGTGCTCGTAAATCCCGAATGCTGCAGCAGCTACTAGCAAAATTGCCAGTGCCGCTACGACCTTTCCGTACTTACGTCGCTGCTTCCGCTGTACCTGCTGAAAAGCGCGCCGAACGAACATGGTGTGCTCGCCGACTGGTTCTTCGCGTTTGCCGTCATCGAAATAATGGGCGATGTAATTTGCAACAATCGTGTGTTCGCCGGGCTTCTGCTCCTCGGCGGCAACCACCTCCACTGCAAGAGAAATCTCCGGCCCTTCCCCGCCAAGCCGGATGCTTGTCTCGCTTCCTAGGGCAACACTCTCCATACGCTGGCCGTTCGCGTAGACGCCGTTGCTACTCTTCAAATCTTTCGCGATCCACTGACCGTCTGCGTAATTAACCTCGACGTGAACGCGGCTAACGTATCCGTTCTGTATGCAAACATCACACCCGGCCTCACGCCCTATCCTGAAGGGTGTTTCGAACACGCGTTCCACTGCACCGTCCGGCCCTGCGTACCGCACTCGCACACGACTGAACGAAACTGGCCGGATCGGTGACGCATTCATGAGCAACAGCTACTCCGCAATTTACCTCACGCTGATCTTCAGACTATTGGCATGCAGATTGCTGGCCACGGTGTTGGGAAGAATACGGGAATCGTTTTTCTGCCGGCAAACGTCGGATATATGGGATTCGCAGGTAACGCACAAATGTCTGCTTTAGCAGCGCCTATGCTCACTGGTACCGTAGCTGCTGCCATCTCCGATGAGGATGTGCTGCAGCCCAACCGCTTAGCGTGGGTGACGCAACATTTCTTGATTATTCGCAAGGTAGATCGGCAGAATCACACGATCATTCCGCTTGTAAGGCTGGCGGGTATAGATGTCGTGAATACTCCATATTCCGGATTGCTGGCAATGGCAGCAGGTGTCATGATCGTGGCCGCTGCTGCCTTCGCTTCGAAGCAGGGCGATGGTACCGCCTTGCCCTTTGCTCTCCTTGGAGCCTTCCTGGTTGCCGTATATTTTGCAAGCCGCCGCGCGACGATTACCTTCAAGCTGGATACCGGGGCGACTGAAGTGGTAACAGGCACTGTTCGCGAGGCTGGTGCGCTTGTTCAGTTGGTCGACACTGCCCGCCGTTCAGCGGTAGCGGTTGAAGAAGCTAACGACTTCTCCACCGCATCTTGCGCCTCCTCTTCGGTCAAGAAAGGCCCGAAGACAGCGCAACCGGTATTTGAGTCATCGGGCTTGGTATAGTCGAGCCCCATCCACATCTGGGTGTCGTTCCGAAACTCCACGGAACCCGCCGGGTTGTCTCCTTCATCCGCCGGGCTGCGGTAGATTCTCCACAACTGATCTTCTTCTTGAACCCAGAACATTCACGCTCCGCAATCTGCCGCTGCCGCAACCTTCTGTCAGATAATAGACGCGGATGCGGCTTGTACTGTCTATCTTAGTCGCGCTATCTGGTGCGCGGCGCTCTGGGCGCAATCCACCCCTGCCCGACAGCAGCTTGAAGCAGAGGCGCGCAGGCATCTCGTTGCGCGGGACGCCGCAGCGGCGCTCGCCGATTATCAGAAACTTGCCGCGCTTGTTCCGCAGTCGGCCGCCTATCAGGACGAAGTCGGATTCCTTCTCGCTGCCACCAACCGCGCGGCCGAGGCCATTCCGCACTTCGAACGCGCTACCGCCCTGAATCCAACGCTGGCCGAGGCGTGGTTTCATCTTGGAGCTGCGCATTTGATGTTGCAGCAGTCGTCAGGCATTGCGGATCTCGAAAAAGCGGTTGCTCTTGAACCAGCAAACGCCGAATTCCGCTTCCGTTTAGGTACGGCATACAATGCGGCGGGAAGGTATCGCGATGCGATTGTCCAGCTGCGCGCCGCAGCTACGCGAATGCCCGGCAATAGCGACCTGTGGGCTAATCTTGGCGAGGCTCTTCAGCAGCAAGGCGAATTCAAACAAGCGCGTGACGCCTATCGCCAGGCAGTGACTCTCAACCCTACTAACACGGCAGCCCGCAACAGCTACGGTTATATGCTCGTGAAGTGCGGCGACCCCACCGCCGGTCTCATCCAGTTCAAGAAGATTCTTGAGCGAGAGCCGGACAACGTGCGCGTCATGGTGAACGTCGGGTACGCCTACATTGGAATCGGCGATTACAAGGAAGCCATTCGTTACCTTTCGCAGGTGGTCAAGAGCCATCCCGATGCCGGTGATGCGCACTACAACCTCGGCGTGGCATACAAGCAAAGTGACGATTTACAGCACGCCCGCAGCGAACTGGAACAAGCCGTGAAGTTTTCGCCATTCATTGTTGAAGCCCACTATATGCTGGCCCTGACGTGCGTGGATTTGGGAGAAAACAGTGAGGCCGTTTCCGAGCTGCGCACTGCTGTCCGGCAGCGCCCAAGTTACTCAGATGCCTGGTTTGAGCTAGGGACAGTGCTCAAAGATCAGGGGGACGTCGATGCAGCTATCCAGGCGCTGCAGCGTTCCGTTGCTCTAGATGCGAGCGACGCCGGTGCATTCAATACATTGGGTCTGCTTTTAAAGCGCAAAGGCGATATGGAAGGTTCGCAGCAAGCCTTCGCTAAAGCCGCCGCATTGAGACAAGCAGAAGCCGACGCGAAGCGTAAAAAGTTGGAGCAGGGAACTGGCAAGCCATCGCAGTAGAAAGCTGGTCATTATGTTTGAAGGTGGCTCAGAACAGATTCCCTGCCACAATCTCGGCGGCCTTCTTCATCTTTTCAAAATTCACGTCAGGCGCGGTGAGCGTGATGACGAACGCCTGATCGCGTACGCGCCCCACAACACGCTCCGCCACGGCCCACGTGCACACAACCGCTTCATTGCCGATACCTTTCAGCGGTTTCACATCGGACCGGCATTTATCCAGGTAATTCGCAAATTCCGACTTCACAGACTTCATTACTGCCACTTCGATTCGCAGATTGATTACGGTATCAGCAACGCGCGTAAACCGGCACTGGCCTAAGTTCTGGGCGTTCGTTCCGGGCGCGAATGTCGATGACGTCTCGCCGCCGAGAAGACCGCCGGCAGTTCCGGCATTCATCCAGGGACAGGGAGTCTCAGCGCGCAAAACGCCCAGCGCGAGGCAGAGCAGCGGCAAACATCGCATGAGCTAGACGACACTCTTGGCCGGCTTCAACTGCTCTTTGCGCAGAATCTTCCCGCCCTCTTCGATCACGTAGAGATGATTTGCTTCAATGTCCTTTAATTCATCCACTTGCCCGCTCAGCCAGCGCAGTTCCACGGAATCCACTGTTTTCGCTTGCTCTAAACCAAAGTGCATGCGCAAATCATTTTGCGAAAAATAGCTTCCGCCGCTCCGCAGTTCGTCCATCTGCACGAGCGGTTTCGCGGCATCGGGTTTCGTCTTGGCGGTCACGATCACGCGTGTACCAATACCGGTCCGGTTTGACTTCTTCCCCACCAGCTTGATCTTGATCCAGTTCCGGTTCAATGTCGAATCGCAGCGCAGAAGTTGCGGAACTGCGTTTACGCAGTTCACTGCGATATCGATGTCTCCATCGTTGTCATAATCTCCAAATGCGCAGCCGCGCGCAGGCGCATTCTCCATGATGCCTGGACCGCCTTTGTCCGTCACTTCCTCGAAGCGCCCGTTCTGCAGATTGCGATAAAGATATTTATGCTCGGCGTACTTGAGATCGGCATTGGATTTGTCCACCTCCGGATAGACATGGCCGTTGGACATGAGGATGTCTAGCCAACCGTCGTTGTCCATGTCGAAAAACCCAACTCCCCAGCCAAGCAAACGCGTATTCACGCCTAGGCCGCTCGGATAGGTGCGGTCCTCGAAGTTCGCATCGCCGATATTCGTGTAGAGGGAATCCGTGTCGCCGGCGAAGTTCGTCTTCACCACGTCCAGGTTGCCATCCCGGTTGTAATCGCCAATGGAAACGCCCATCCCGGCCTGCGGTTTCCCTTCGGGCGAGAGCGCCGCGCCGGATTCAATAGCGATGTCTTTGAACGTGCCGTCCTTCTGGTTCTGGTACAGAGTTGCGGTGCTGGAATCGTTAGCCACGTATATGTCGGGCCAGCCGTCGTTATCCAGATCTGACGCTGCAACGCTTAAACCGTACGTTCCAGCCGTCTTCCAGATGCCCGCTTTTTCGCTGACATCCGCGAACGTGCCGTCGCCGTTATTGTGATAAAGAATGTTTTTCCCGCCCGGCAGGCCCGGCGGCCCACATGCCACCAGCAAACCCTTGTAAGTGCATGGTCCCGCTTCCGGTGGCGGCGCAGTCTTCAAATCGAAATCAACATAGTTCGCAACAAACAGATCCAGGCATCCGTCCTTGTCGTAATCGACAAATGTGCAACCCGTGTTCCAGCGCGTCTTTGGTCCGGGCTGAATCAGGCCCGCCTTCTCTGTCACGTCCGCAAACGTTCCGTCGCCGTGATTGCGGTACAAAGCGTTCTGTCCGTAATAGGTGACGAACAGATCGTCAAAGCCGTCGTTATCGTAATCGCCAACGCAGCAAGCCTGCCCCCAACCCGTCCGATGCTCCAACCCCGAGCCCTTGGTTACATCGGTAAACGTCCCGTCGCGATTGTTCTTAAACAGACGGCAGTGCGGTTCCTGGCCTTTGGGAAATCCATCCAGCCGCCAGCCATTTACTAGAAACACATCCAGCCAGCCATCCTGATCGTAATCGTAGAAGGCAAGTCCACAACCTGTCGTTTCCAGCAGATATTTGTTCTTGCCTTCTCCGCCATAAATCGTTTTCACCGCCAGCCCGGATTGCTTGACCACATCCACGAAGCTGACACCCAGAGGCGTTCCTTCAATAGGCGATTTGGGGCCTTTTGGCGCTGGCCTGGGTTTGGCATCGTAACTTCGCTCGATAGGTCCCGGCAATTTCACCTGCTGGGGAGGCGCGGCTAGAGCGACTAAGTCGGCAAATGGCAGCACAAGCGCAGTACGGCTCAGTGAGCGAATAAAGCGGCGTCGGTTTGAGTACAACTGACTAACTCCCAATATCTAATGACGGCCAGTGAACGCGCTCAATGGCATTTGCGGTTCATCCGCGTGGACGTGCATGGGAACACTCTCAATTGAGATCTCTGGATGCTGCCGTAAGTAATTCAATGAATAAGTCGGCGCACCGGGATCCACTTGCTTTGTGGCAAACAATGCAGCCTGTTGCGCCGCTTTGTCCTTCATTCCCAATCGGCGATAAATCACTGCCAGGTTGTAGTGCGCAGCCAGGTCGTCCGGGTCAATGCGCTGCAGCGCTTCAAATTGCGTTCGGGCTTCCAGATAGCGATGCGTCTGGTAATACGAAATTCCGAGTTCGCGCCGGGCATCACGCGCGTCTGGGTACTGAGCCACTACTTGCTCAAAATCCGCTACTTCGGCATTGAAGTTGCCCGAACGGCGCTCTACCAATCCAATGTAGTAGAGTGCCCTGGCGTTTCCGGGGCTCAGTTGCAGCGCTTTCTCCAGTGGCTCACGCGCGTCCGAATATTTTTCCCATTCCAGATTTGTCAGAGCGATATTTATCCAACCGTCCGGATAGTCGGGCCGTAATTTTAGGGCCTCCTGGAATGCTTTCAGCGCGTCGGCGTACTGCAACTGATCCAGATAAGCGATTCCAAGATTGTTCCAGCGCATCCAATCGGGATTATCACTGGTAAGCGCCGGCGACGCCCCATTCGTTGCCGCCTTCAGCACGCGGGTTCTTGCAGCTAATTCCACAATGGGGTATGCGGGATGATCCGGTCCGAAAACATTGTTCAAGTAGCTCTGTCGAAGATGCCGGTAATTGACTCGCGCCGTTAGAGTTAGAGGACCGCTGAGATTCTTCGGAATACGAAATTGATATCGCACTAATGCCGAACGGCCGGATTGAACAGTATTGTCATACGCCACCGAATGAATCGTCCAAACCTTGTGGTTATCCACAAACTCACCCTCCACATTTACCGGACGATTCGTGAAGCTATGCGCGCGAGTATCTAGCATGCCGTCGGGCTTCACAAACCCGCTATGGTAAATGCTGTTTCCAGCGCCGTCTTGAACCGAAAATTCGACCCATGCCTCATAGAGGTCGCGTACCTCCGGAATCAGCGAGTGTCCGATATTCTTGTTCTGCACCACTACTAGCGCCTGCACAAGTTCGCCAGGGGACAGCTTTACGCCGGTCGATCCCAACGGCGCGGCGATCTCGCCGCTCTCCACATTCTTAATGCCGAAGATATCCACATTCAGGAAATTTCCGGATTTCAAGAACTCGATCGTTTTCTGCAGTTGTTGATCGAAGCCATAGTAAAACGGCACGGCCGTATTCCCAGCCAGCCAGCGATGGCTGGCAAACGTCCCTTTTTTTGCGCCATACTCTTCTTTTTGCGCCGTTTCGCGCATCATGTGACACGCTTGACAGGTGAAAAGACTGGTCTTGTAAAACGTGAGTGGATTACGTGTCGAGAACTTCGAGTTCTCCCATTCGTCGTAGACCGTGAATGCGCGTATGAATTTATAATCGTTCAACTGATTGGGCAGATTCGCCTTGTGGCAGGAAGCACAAAATTCCGGCGAGCGATAGAAATCCTTCATCA
This sequence comes from Terriglobia bacterium, assembly GCA_963846025.1. Classification (GTDB taxonomy): domain Bacteria; phylum Acidobacteriota; class Terriglobia; order Bryobacterales; family Bryobacteraceae; genus Bog-105. The sequence goes on from CAWJUG010000003.1 coordinate 113,264, forward strand.
CCGCCTGAGCGTGACGTTCCGGATGCTGCATGATCTGTTCGTCGGGAACTTCGCCCGCTATGCCATTGCCGTTTTCATCCACCATCACCGCGGGCACTCCCATAACGAAGCTGCCGTTGCCCGCGGTCGGCTGCAGCGATTGCACCGAATGGCACGTCATGCAGGTCAATCCGTTTTCGTCGAACTGGCGATCCACGTTCGAATCGGGTGTCAGAGCCCCCGAAAGCACCCCAATGGGATTGTGGCAGCTATCGCAATGCCTGCGTGAACTCGATGCCTTTGGTGCGCGCCAGGATATTCACGCTGGTGCGATAGAAAGGGGTCCGAAATGAATTGGAATGCAGCGCCTGCCTCCACTGTTCATACGCTTGCGGATGGCAGTGCTGGCAGTATTCAGCTTTTGGGAACGCTCCCGGTTGTATAAATCCCCCGGTGGCGGACCGTGCGTTGCCTGGCGCTGAGAAGCTGTCTTTTCCGAACGGATAAGTGTAGGTAGACGAGATATGCGCGTTATAAGTGTGCGCGGCGTCAAACGAAGTAGATTGTGCAACTACGTCGACACGGCACACGGACGTGGCGCCCACCAGCAGCGCTGCCCCTGCGAGCCAGCCAGGTACACGAAGCCTTAAGCGAGTGGGACCTCTACCCATGTAAGATGCGATCAAAACCAGTGTATCGGTTCGCGAGCGCAAACTGACGGATGTTGACCGCACTAACCTAGTTAAAGTGACCAGGCGTGGGAACCTTTTGCCGACGTCACCGTCTATTGTCCTGCCTGCACACAACACGGGAGATCTAGCGTGATCCGGCGTCTATCCATCTGCCTAGCAGCTTGCTCTTTAGCGGTTTCTGCCATGCTGTTGGGCGCAAATCCCGGCCGAACTGTGCGCGTCACGGGAACTATCCAGCCTGTGAAGTCGTTTGTGGTGCAAGTCCCGCTCATTCAGGGCCAAGGCGGCAATTTGACCCTAACCAGACTGATACCAAACGGAGTCACCGTTCGCAAAGGTGTGCTCCTGGCCGAGTTCGATGAAGTCAAGGAACTGCAGGCGTTGCGGGACGCCAGCGCTAAATACGATGATCTGAGTCATCAGGTGGAACAAAAGGCCGCCGAACACCGCAACAATGCCGCCAAGCGTGAGGCCGATCTGGAACAGGCAACGGCTGACCTCGCGAAAGCCGAAATCGAGATGCGCAAGGGGCCCATCCTTAGTGATATAGATCGAGAAAAGAATCAGGTGACCCTCAACGACGCCCGGGAGCACGTCGCCAGCCTTACCAAATCAAGCCGGTATCACGAGCAAGCGGAAGCCGCGGAAAGCCGCGTGTTGGAGTTGCAGCGCGACCGCCAGAAAGTGGCTGTCGATCGCGCGAAATCGAACATTGGAAAATTGGAGCTCCGCGCGCCGCTCGACGGTATGGTGGCTCTGCAGAATGTCTGGCGCAACAATAATATGGGCCATGCCGAAGAGGGCGACCAGCTTTGGCCCGGAAGCCCGATATTGCGTCTTTTTGACCCCAGCGAAATGGAAGTAGACGTTTCCATTGAAGAACCAGACGTCGCAGCCCTTTCGCCAGGCACCAGCGCGCTGGTGCATGTCGATGCATTTCCCGAATTGAGCTTTCAGGCGAAATTCGAATCGGCAAGTCCCGTCGCTTCCTCTGCGTTGGGTAGCCCCATCAAGACGTTTGCCGCCCGTTTCCGTTTAACTCAAAGCGACCCGCATCTTCTGCCCGACCTTTCCGCGGCAGTGGACATTCTGCTTCCAGCTACAGGATCGAGCAAATGAAGCGGCGCAAATTAAGCTCCGTCTTTCGTCTGCTGATCGCAATCGTTTTCATTGGCGGCATATCTCTCGCGCTGGTTCGCGGCCGCCATGCCCATGCAGACTTAAGTCTCCCCACCGCAACCGCCAAAAAAGGAGATTTCCTGGTATTCGTCCGCTGTCGCGGCGCTTTGCAGGCCACACGGCGAGTGGAGTTGACTGCTCCGTTGGACGTGCCTGACCTCCAGATCGTATGGCTTGCGCCAGTCAATAAGCAGGTCAAGCCCGGCGAAGTTGTGATTCGCTTCGACGGCAGCAAGCTCCAGCAGGATATGCGGGAGAAGACAGAGGCGCTGAAACAGGCGCAGGCCTCCCTTGAGCAAGCCGTTTCGCAAGCAAAAATAGACGCCGATCAGGACAACCTGGACCTCGCCAAAGCCAAGGCTGACATGGAAAAGGCCCGCCTGGAAGCGTCCAAACAAGCGATCGTAAGTGCGATCCAAGGCGAAGAGAGCAAGATTGATTTCCAGGTTGCGGAGGAGAAAGTAAAGGTTCAGCAGGCCACTACGGATCTCCATAAGGCGTCTAACAGCGCCAAAATCGCCTCTCAAACGCGTCTTCGGGACCAGGCGCAAGCGGAGTTGGCGCTGGTTAAACGCCGCTTGCAGCAAATCAACGTAGCGACACCTATCTCTGGCGTGGTGACGTATCTCACGAACACCACGCAAGGCTGGATGAACGCGCAGAACTATAAAATCGGCGACCACGTTTATCCGGGTGCGGCAATTGCACAAATTCCCGATCTCTCTACCCTCGAAATGGAAAGCAAAGTGGACGAAGAAGACCGCGGGCGCATTGCCGTCGCGGATTTGGCCCTGGTGCATGTTGACGCGTTTCCGGAACAAACGCTCCAAGCCAAACTGACCTCTATTTCCCCGCTCACCGAACAAAGTTTTGAAGAATGGCCGCCCACGCGCACTTTCCGTGCATTTGCCGGACTCAAGAATCCTGATCCGCGTATGCGTCCGGGGATGAACGCCGGTGCCGACATTGTCCAGCAAAAACTTGTTGGCGCAATCAGCATTCCGGCGCGCGCCTTGTTCACGGTGCATGGCAAACCCACCGTTTACGTCCGTCGCGGACGCGAGTTCCAGCCTGCCGAAGTGCAAATCAAAGCACGGAATCCGGACGAAGTCGCCGTTGCCGGCCTGACAGCCGGAGAGACGGTTGCTCTGCTGCAACCGCCGGAGCAGGGCAGATGAGCGTGATTTCCGCGCCCGCTCCTGCTGCCCCTCCCACGCAAGAGACGCCCACCCGGCCGCCTCACAAACGCCGTCATTTCCGGACTCTGGCGATAGCTCTCGCGGTCTGTGCGCTAGTCGCTCTGGTTGCCTGGTATGGGCTTCGCGCTTACCGCAACCTGCAAATGGGAACGAAGGCCGACACTCCCGTTGTCAAAGTTGCGCGTGGAGATATATCGTTGTCCGTCTTCGCGCGCGGCGACATTCGGGGCGGCAATTCCGAACAGCTTACTGCTCCTCTGACCGGAAGTTCCGCATTACACCTCACTTTTCTCCGCCATAATGGCGAGCCTATAAACGCGGGTGACGTGGTGGCGCAGTTTGACACCACGGACCAGGAGTACGCGCTCCGAGAAGCTAATTCGGATGTTGCCGAAGCCGAGCAGCACCTTGCACAAGCAACGGCGCAACTGCTCGCCGACCAGGAAGACGACCGGTACGCACTGCTCAAGGCGCAAACCGACGTGAAGCTCGCCGAGTTGGACGTCCGCAAGAACCCGCTGCTTGCCACAATAGCTGCAAAGCAGAACGATTTGGCGCTGGCGGTTGCCCGTGACCGCCTTTCGCAATTACAGAAAAATATGGCTAACAGAAAAGCCACTGATGAAGCTGGCATAGCCATGCAGCAGGCCGGGCGTGGAAAAGCGCAAACACAGGCGATCACTGCAAAACAAAACATCGAGGCGCTAACGCTGCGCGCGCACCATTCCGGCTACGTTTCGCTTCGCCAAAATACGAATCTGAATATGGCTTTTGAGGGAATGGCGCTTCCTATTTTTCAGGTAGGCGACGAGGTACGTCCGGGGATGGCCGTCGCCGAAATTCCGGACCTGACGAATTGGGAAGTGGGCGCAAACATCGGAGAGCTTGATCGCGGCCACCTGGCGGTGGGAGACAAGGTTGCGGTGACTGCTATCGCGGTGCCGAACGCGGTTTTCAAGGGCCACGTTAAGGACATCGGGGGCACTTCCGGCCCTCCCTGGAATCGCCGCTTCGAATGCAAAATAGCACTCGACGGCAAAGCGCCCGAACTTCGTCCCGGGATGAGTGCGCGGCTGGAGATCACCACCGACACTTTGCACAACGTTCTCTGGCTTCCGGCACAAGCGCTCTTTGAGAGCGATGGCAAGAACTTCGTGTATCTGCGTTCAGGCGGAGCCTTCACCAGAAAAGATGTCGTCCTGGTTCGACGCAACGAAACGCGCGTTGTGATCACTGGTTTGCGCGAGGGCCAGGAGGTGGCGTTAGCGAACCCAACGGACAGCGCGCAGCCGAAGAAGTCTGACGCATCGAAAGGACCCTTGGGGGCGCTTCCGAAATGAGCTCCGGGTTTGCGGAGCGAACCGGGAAAACGTTCGGCCGCTATGCGTCCGACGTTGCGCTTGCCGTGCAAAATCTTTGGAACCAGAAGACGCGGACCGTTCTGACGGCGCTCGGCATTATTTTTGGGGTCGGGGCGGTGATAGGCATGCTAGCCATCGGCGCCGGCGCACGTGAAGAGTCACTTCGCTTTATAGAGCAGCTAGGTGTTCGTAATCTACTGGTCGATTCGCATCCGGCGAGTAGTGATCAGGAATTGCAACAGCGCCGGCGCGCCTCTCCGGGGCTTACCGAGCGCGATGTCCGAATTTTGCGTGCGAACGTCGATTCAATCGATCTGATCTCCCCGCGCAAAGCGTTGCACCCTACGCAACTGTTTCCTCATCCCGCTGACGCTATGCCTGAACTCTACGGCGTGGCTCCGTCTTATGCTGCCATTCACGACTGGAAATTGGAAGAGGGCTCAACCTTCGACGAAGCCAGCGCGCTTAGCGGCGCCGCCGTATGCGTTTTGGGAGAAGGGGCGAAGGTCTCCGTTTTCGGCTACAGCTCGGCAACCGGCAAATACATTAAGGTAAACGATACTTGGCTGCGTGTCATGGGCGTGCTCAAGCCCCTCACAAGTTCCGGTTCAGGGACAGAAGCTATTGACCCCAATAGGCTCATCTACACCCCGCTATCCACCTTCCAATACCGGTTTTTTGATATGGGCGGCTATTTGAAAGATGAGCTGGACGGCGTGGACATACGGCTGAAAAATGGAGCCGAGAGCGCCAGTGCAGCCCGCGTGGTTACCGCCATCCTGGATTCCACACACCACAACACTCCCGATTTTTCGGTTACCATCCCGGCCGAATTGCTTGCCGAACAGCAGCGCTCGCAAACGATTTTCACTTACGTGATGGTCGCGATTGCCGCAATCTCGCTCCTGGTAGGCGGCATCGGCATCATGAACATCGTCTTGGCTACGGTACTGGAGCGCACACGCGAAATCGGAATTCGCCGCGCGACGGGCGCTCGCCGCAGCGACATCGTTCGTCAGTTTCTGCTTGAGTCGATCTTGATTTCTATCGGCGGCGGCATGGCCGGCATTGCATTTGGTTATCTGCTTTCGTGGCTGATTGCGAAAACTGCTGAATGGAAGACCATCGTAACCTTGGCCTCCATTCTGATTGCTTTCGGCGTCTCTGTCGCAGTGGGACTTGTATTCGGAATCTACCCGGCGCAAAAGGCGGCCGCCATCGATCCGATTGAAGCTCTTCGTTATGAATAGAACCTCTCTGAGGTGGTGTCTTCTGTTGATCCTTGCGGCAGCCGCTATCGCACCTGCGCAGGATGTATTCAAGAATTACTGGCGAAATCGCTTCGGCGCAGCCGGCGTGGCTCAGCGCGAAGTGGAGGGTCTTCAGGAGCGGATTGCGGACGGCAAGCTGCACCTGCAGCTTCGCGAGTTTCTTAGCCTCGTGCTAAAGAACTTCGCGGATATCCAGATCACCCGGCTGGACGTCTACACGGCGGCGGACCAGATCGTCGGCGCAAAGAATCCGTTCGACCCCGATCTAAACCTTAGCTTCAATGCGGTGCGTTCGGTCTCGCCGCTGAGTTACTCGCTCGCGGGCTCGCCCAGCGGCGGCTCTTTTGCGCTGCCGCAGACCATCAATAGCTTGAGCCAGACTTCGATCATCGATTACACCCAGCTCCTTCCCACAGGCGAGCGTTTCGAATCCACCTTTACCGGTTACCGAAGCTCCGGCGACAGCTACGCGTATCCCACCATATTCGGCGTGTTGAACTTTCAGTTCACGCAACCACTGCTGCAGAATCGGACGAACCTGCAGTACTTGAATCCGCTTCGGGTGGCCCGCACGCAATTGCTCATCACTTCCAAGCAGAGCGAGGCGTCAATTTCTACTGCCGTTGCACAGGCTGCCGTTCAGTATTGGCAGGCCATTTTGGCGCGCGACAACATTCGCGTGGATCAACAAGCTGTCGATTTAGCACAGCAGTCATACAAACACGACAAACAGGCGCTGGATCTGGGTGCGCTTTCGAAGCTCGATATTTTCCAATCCGAAACCCAGGTAGCCGAGCGTGGCCGCGATTTGGTTCAGGCCCAGTACGAGTACAAAGTGCAGCTGGACGGCCTACGGCGGCTGATTGGGGCCGATCTGACGCCGCAGTTACGTGATACCGAGATCATTCTCGACGACGACCCTTCGGTGCTCCCGGATAGATCCACGATTCTTCCCTTCGAGCAAGCTCTTGCCAAGGCGCTGCAGGCAAGGCCCGAGGTGACCGCGGCGAACGCCTCCATCTCAGTCGACGAAATGAATGCACACGCTAGCCGGGACGCCCTTCTTCCACGTCTCGATTTGTCGCTGCAAGGCGGCTCGTCTGGTCCCGGGTTCAATCAACTCATGACCGGCAGCGTAGTCGGCGTAACACAAACAACGCCGCCGCCCGGTTTGGGTGCCACGCTGCAACAGGCTTTGGATTTCAGTTATCCGACATACGGGTTCAGCTTATCTGCGACGTTCCCGTTTCACAACTCCACCGCAAAGGCAAATCTGGCAGATGCGCTGGTTAATCGAACTCGTGACCGGTACCGGCAGCGACAGGTAAAAGAGCAGATTATCCTGGATGTTCGGCAGGCGACCCACTCCATCGAACTTGCGGACGCCACGATTGAAGCGGCCATTCGCGCCCGTGATCTTGCCCGTCAGAACGTTGACGCCGAACAGCAGAAATATCAGCTCGGCAGTATCACAGCATTTGAGTTGCTGGATGCGCAGAGCCGTCTGGCCAGTACGGAAAGCGCTCTGGTGAGCGCTTATGTTGATTTTCAGGAAGCCTACGTCAGCTATCAGCGCGCCACATGGAGCTTACTGGATGGCTTCGGCATTATCGTGGACACTCCCCAGGTGAGATAAAACAGAAGACGATGCCGCGTCTACCAGCATAGCCGCCTTCTGCCTCTTCTTTGCCGGTCTCGCCAGCGCTCAGACAGAGCCGCAAATTCCCCCGCCGCCGGTAACCAACCTGCAGCGAGAGTTGGAACGCATTCAGCGCACCCTTCACGATTACGGCAATCTGGCGCGTTACCACGAGGAAGATGCCAAACTTCCGCCCCCTTCATCGAGCGAGGATCGCGTCGTGTTCATGGGAGACTCGATCACAGACTTCTGGGGACGCCGCGGCGGCCCATTCTTCCCGGGCAAGCCATACATAAACCGGGGCATCAGCGGACAAGTCACGCCGCAGATGTTGGTCCGTTTCCGTCAGGACGTGATTGACCTAAAGCCTAAGGTGGTTGTGATCCTCGCGGGTACGAACGATATCGGGGGCAGTTTAGGCCCCATTCCGGAAGAGGCGACGAAGAACAACCTTATCTCCATGGCCGAGCTCGCACGCGCAGGCAATATCCGCGTTGTGCTATCTTCCCTCACTCCCGTGTGTGATTCCATCCAGCCGCAAACGGCGAAGCGGCCGCCTGAAAAAATTATGGCGTTGAACGACTGGATCAAGAATTATGCCGCCCAGCACAAAATTGTTTATCTGGATTACTATTCACACATGATCGACAACAATGGCATGCTCCGTGGCGACCTCACTGTGGATTGCCTGCACCCCAATCAGGCAGGTTATGACGTTATGGCGCCGCTCGCGGAACAAGCTATCAAAAAGGCTTTTCAGCAATAGTATTGATTGCTCAGAAGGAGCCGGCTCGCCGATAGCGCCGCTCAGCTCTGCCGAAGTGCAGTAGCCGGATCTATTCGGGTGGCCCGGTTAGCAGGCCACCAGACGGCGAACAGCGCCGTAGCAAACAGGATCAGCGGAATCGCTCCGAATACGAGTGGATCCCACGACGTAACGCCAAATAAGAAACTCGCAATCTGTTTCGCCAATGCGAATGCCCCGGCGATTCCCAATGCAATGCCAATAACTACAAAACTCATGCCTTGCCGCATCACCATTTGGCGAACATGTTCTTGTTCCGCTCCAAGCGCCATACGAATCCCGATCTCTTGCGTTCGCTGCTCCACGGAATATGCCATCAGCCCGTATATTCCTATCGCCGCGAGCAGCAGTGAAACGCCGCCGAACACGCTCATCAGCAACGTGTGAAATCGCGCGCGTGACGTCGATCGAGAAACGACTTCGTCCATCGCACGTACGTCCGAAACGGGCAATCCCGTCACCTGCCGCAACTGTTCTTCCACCGGCGCGCGAAGCTTCATTGGCTCCCCTCGCGTCCGCACCACCCAAGCCAGCGGCGTCAATTTCATGTTCAGCGCCTGAATTGCGTCTGTCGCCTGCCCGTTCGGAATGTACATCTCAGGCTGAGGATTTTGATTTAAGGCGCCATCCCGCTGATCAGTCACTATCCCGATAATCTGACGGGGCTGCTCATCTGCCAATTGAGGCATCATGCCTTTTCCAATCAGAATTCTGTCCTGCAGCGGATCGCCTTTCGGCCAATACCGCCTCGCCATACTGTCGTTGATAATCACTACTGGCATACCGGCGTGATTGTCACGCTCCGTAAACGTCCGGCCGCGAATTACGCGGATTCGAAACACCTCAAAGTATCCCGGCGAAACCGTCTTCCATCCGCCTCCGCCGTGGAAAGGCGCATCCTTCAGTGGACGGCCGATCACGCGGAAGGGTAATCCATACCCGCCTTCCAAGGGCACGCAGCACGTTGCGCTTGACAACTCCACTCCTGGCAGCGCGTTCACCCGCTCGGTTACCCTGCGGATCATTTGCTCTATGGCGGTGCTTGTTTCATACTGACCGCTCGCCAGCGACATGCGCATGGTCAGCACGTTTCTTGTATCGAACCCGGGATTGACTGCATAGAGCGCCATTGCCGTGCGAATCAGCAAGCCCGCTCCAACCAGCAGAATCACTGCCAGGGCGACCTCCGTGACTACCAGGCTGGTACGCGCCTTGTTCTGGCGAAATCCACTTCCTGATCGGCTGGCGCTCTCTTTTATCGTGAGGTTCAGATCGGTCCGTGCGCCTCTTAGAGCCGGCAGCAATCCGAACAGCACACTAGTGAGCAGCGTAATCGCTACTGTGAACAATAGGACCTTCCAGTCGAGCGCCACCGCGTTTCCATCCACGCCTACTCGGGGCAATCCCGCCGTATTTACAGACAGCAGAGCGCGAATTCCGGCGAAGCCCAGCGCCAGCCCCAATACTGCTCCCGCTGCTGCGAGAAGAAGGCTTTCGGTTAGCAATTGCCGTACTAGTGTGCCTCGGCCCGCGCCGAGTGCGGCGCGGATCGCGAGTTCCCGCTTTCGCACTTCGGCGCGCGCTAAAAGCAGGTTCGCGACATTCGCGCAAGCAATCAACAAGACAAATCCCACCGCCGCGGCTAGTACCCAGATGGACTGTTCCGCCCCTCGCACCAGCGATTCCTTCAACGTCTGTGCTGAGAAACTTTCTCCGCGTCCAAGCGCCGCCGGAAACTTGTGCCGGTAAGCCGCCGCTGATGCGTCTAGCTGCGCTTTGGCTTGAGCCAGAGTCACGCCGTCTTTCAGCCTTCCTGCAGCCAGAAAGTAGTGGCCTTGGTCGGGAGTGTTCGGGTCGATTTGAAATGGAACCCAAACCTCCGCGGCCGGCCCAAAATCCTGAAAATCGAATTTCGACGCCACTACGCCAGTAATCACGTGCGGTTGGCCGCCGAGCGCCATCGTTTTCCCGGCAATGTTTGGATCACTCCCAAAGCGGCTTTTCCACAATCCCTCGCTAATCACCACTACAGGGGACGCGCCCGGCTGATCCTCCTGGGCATCAAATCCGCGCCCCACAACAAAAGGCACCCCGAACAGCTTGAAAAACGCCGAACTGACTCGCTCCGATCGAAGCTGAAGTGGCAACTCGCCGTTGGTCCAATTCAAAACACCACTGCCAAATGCTGCGACGTCCTCAAGCACCGTTGTCTGCTTCGCCCAATGGACAAACTTGGCTGGCGAGGCTCCACTGAAACTGCCCTGCGGCGTTTTGGTTTGTAACATGACGATTCTGGCCGCTTCAGGGAACGGCGGCTCTTTGAGGAGCACCGTATTCACCAATGAGAAGATCGCCGTGTTAGCGCCAATGCCCAAAGCGAGCGCGACTATTGCCGTAATCGTGAATGACGCGCCGCTCTGCCGCAATACGCGGACGGCGTGGCGAAAATCGCGAAGGAGAGTTTCCATAAAGCAGCCTTCCCGCTTAGACGTCCTTCCGTAAAGAAAGTTCCGCTAGTTGCCCGGAGTCGCGGCCGCAAACCAGCCTGCATAGATGCCGGGGACGTCAGTTCCAACCTTTTATCTAACTTTTCGGGAAACGAAGCCGCCCGCAAGATTCTCAGTCGGGCAAGAGCATTGACCTTGGCCGTTGCCGTTATTGGCAATGTAGGAACAACCATTGGTTAAGTTCCCGAGCTCGCCAACGCTAAGCGTCTTGCTTTCGGCCGCCGTTTCCGTGATGGAAACGGGCAACATCGTCTGCCCTCGTGAGTTGGTGCCGACCGGAGACCCATTCGTCGGATGCGGATGAGTGACCCACACGGACATGCCGGGGGCGAGGTCCGCCGCTGTAATATTAGCGGCCGTAATAACGGCCGGTGTGACAGGGTTGGTAGCGCCGTTATAGGAAGTGTTGCTGCAGCCAACAGCATGGGTTGCGTCGGTTGCCACAAACTTAATGACGGCGGAGTTATACGGGTACGCTCCGGTACTGAACCAGGATGTGTTCCAGAGTAAGCCGGGAGTTCCGTTCCCCCCATAAGCGCTAGGAACGCCCCAGGAGGTAGCAGTGGGTTCTGTAGGGCCGCCGGCATTGAGATAGATCAACTCGCCGGGCGTGAGGCGGCAAGAACAACAAGCTGCCTGCTGTTGGTCGGGAGTGTAGACATATACGTTCACGCACAGATCTCCGGAACCCGAATGCGTGGCAGTGTTGGCTCTTGCAGCCGCGCCCGCATTGACAATGTTGATTACTGAATCGGCATTGTTGAGGTCTGAGATATACGTAGTCTGAAAAGCATCTTCCACTCCGGATCCCGAAGAGGTCAATACACTGGGCGCGCCTGCTACAAATATGATGTCGTCCAGATCGTCGAAGCTAGTCTGGTTGAAGGCCTTAAATGTAATCGTGTCGTTTCCGGTGCCAGCCACAAGGATTGAGCACAGCGTGTAAGTGCCAGTCCCGGCACTCGAGTTGTCATAGATCAGTACACCGTTGTAATACAGTCGAAAATCACGGGTAGGCCCATCGGTATAGAGGTAAAACGATAACGTGTACACCTGACCAGGCTGCGTAGTAATGGTCTGTTGGATCGTATCGTACATGCCTCCACTGGCGCCAAAGAAAGCATCCTTTGCTCCGGAATTCGGATTGTCACTAGCTACGCCAGCGTCGCTACCCACCGTGGCAGGCGAAAATATCCATCCAGGGCTAAAGTTCCCGAGACCTCCCGCGCCTGCCTCAAAGCCGCAGCTCAGCACCAGATTGCCAGCAGCGGTATCGCACTGGCTCTGTGCAGTAAGTAGCGCCGGAATAACAGTGCACACGTAAAGGCAATGCATCTAAGGTAAAGAGGATGCCATTTAGTCTTCGACCCGACTCGGAATACCGCGGGTATACGACTTACAAGTCTAGCGGCATAACAGACTAATAGACAACGTATCGATAAATAGATTCGTACGGAGTAGTGGCACTGATACCCGTACCACATACCCGGGAGTGGCATTCCCGGAATACGTGATGAAGTACTGCCTATATAACAGGGAAGCGCCCCCGTACAGGCCGCACGAAGTATCACGCGCACACTAGCGGCGTTAGTACCACTCCATTCTAAGGCGGATGGTTATAAGGCCCTTGTTCGTGTTAGTTTCAGGGTGCTTATTTATAAATGCGGGTAACTAACTGATGCGTGCCAGCCTAATACCGTGGGTCTTCTTGCTGTGCCTGTTGGCTGTATCTCAGGCAGCTCAGGCCGACTGCCCGAATTCTGACAACACAAGTACTAGCGGAACATATTGCAGCGAAAATGCCCTTACGATCACTAATGGCAACCCGGGCGACGGCAGTCCATATCCGTTCAATATCACCGTGCCCGTCACCGGTTCGGGCGCACTCAGCGGAGTGGTTTCGAGTGTCTCTGTCACACTCAACGGCTTTAGCCACAGTTATCCGCCCGACGCGGTACTACTATTGGTCTCGCCAGACGGTAGAGCGCTGACGCTTTTCGGTGGCGTTTGTAATGCAGGCGCAAACAACCTGAACATTACCCTGTCTGATTCGGGTTCTGACGTTCCGCCTAACGGAAGCCCCGACAGCACCTGCACCTCCATGACCTACAAGCCGTACGTGAATGAAGCGTTCGCCGTGAGCGCAGACGGCACTTGTATCTCTTCCTCTTTTGGACCGCCGGCGCCGCCGAGTGCCGTGTGCGCAAACAATCCGAACGGCTCAAACACATTCGCGTCAGTGTTTTCAGGCGCTGCGCCTGGTGGCACGTGGCAGATCTATGCCTACAACATAGGCAGTTCGGATACGGGAAGTGTCAGCGGAGGTGTCACTCTAACGATCACCACCGAGGCAACCCAAGCCTCGACAACAACCGCTGTTTCCGTTGCATCAGGCCAAGCCTTCACAACATCTCCGGGGAATTCGAACATCTATACCGCAACCGTTACTTCGGGTGGGAACGCCGTCAACGAGGGCGTGGTGCAGTTCTACGATAACGGAACGACGGTCGGAAATGTAGTTCCCGTGGATGTTAACGGGACGGCCGTCTACCAGGCGAGTTACTCGACGAGCACGCCGGAAGGTAGCCATCAAATCACGGCCGTCTACACCGACAACCCAACAACCCCGATATACACGACGAGCAATAGCGATAGCAGCCCCGCCACAGTTTTTGTAGACAATCAAACTACCGGGACGCCCCCGACGTTCTGCAACCCGGGCGTAATCACCGTTGCAACCGACGGTAGTACATCTCCATATCCACAGCACGTCTTCGTTACCGGACTGACGGGCGGCGTAACCGGGGTGACGTTGACGCTGAACAGCATCAACAATTCGAGCGGCCTAAACAACTGGGCCGTATTGTTGGTCGGGCCTGACGGAACATCGTTTGTTCCCATGGTCTCGGCCGGCGGATATGCCACACCCTCTACCGGATTGAACTTGACGTTGAGCGACAACGCCGCGAATTACCTGGATATGGGAAATTCAAACACCGCTCCGAACTCTAGCGTGACTTATCTGCCCACAGCTTTCAGCGGCAGCTTTATCTGGCCATCTCCTGCGCCCCAATCCGGCTATAACTACCCGTACGGTATAGGCACGTCCACATTTGGCTCGACGTTCGCGAGTGAGGACCTCAACTCGTCGCAACAGACGGGCCAGAAGTGGAGCTTGTATATCTCCGACGCAAGCGGCGATAACGATACGATCGGCGGGTACTGCCTGGCGTTTCAAACAAATAACTTCACTGCGACCCAAACTTCACTAATCGCCAGCCCCAATCCCGCACTTACCGGGACGCCAGTGACCCTAACGGCGACCGTAACAGCCGACCCTGCAAGCACGAAGTTATCCGGAGCACTTGTGAAGTTTCAACAGCAGGGTAATCCCGTTCCATTGGGCACGGCTACAACGGATGGCAATGGGAATGCGAACATCACCTTCACCCCCGCCAGTGAAGGCATCTACAACGTCACAGCGACCTACGAAGGGCAACAAGGTTTTTATAATCAGAGCGCTAGCTCGCCCGCTAAAATAGAGATAGATAATCCGACAACCGTAACCAATAACGGTGTTAACAGCTACTCATTCTGCAATGCGGGTCCTATCAACATACTACCTGCTAGCAACACACCACAACAGTATCCATCACGGGTGTTAGTCAGTGGCCTGGCAGGCGTGGTGTCGGGGTTGACGCTGACGCTGGACAACGTGACCTATTCAAAGTCGGCGGATCTTGCCATGATGTTGAGTGGCCCGCAGTCTTCAAACAACTTGTTATTCTGGGGCAACGTTGGTGGTAGCGGCAATATAAGCGGTCAGAACTTCACCATCGCCGATAGCCCTACCCAGTTACCACAAGACACCACGCCGCTCTCCGGAAGTTACGCTCCGACAACATACGCCACTCCAAACATTCTGTCTTTTATTGCGCCCGCGCCAAGTTCACCGAATCTGGCTGCGCCAGCCGGCGTCGAGACACTGGGCAGTCAGTTCGGAAGTGCGGACCCGAACGGTTATTGGAGCTTCTATGCAATGGAACAGACGGCGAGTGGCGATACCGGAAGTCTAGGACCGTACTGCGTGAACCTTGTGATTACGCCGCCGGCATTGGCTGTAACAGCACAGCACACGGGCGCCTTCATGCAGGGGGACACGGGCGATGTCTACACAATGACGGTCACGAATAATGGGCCCGGATCAACGGCGGGCGCTTTGACGTTAACAGATACATTGCCTGGTGGCATGACGGCAACCGCAATGAGCGAGACCGCCAACAGCGGCGGCGGAACGGGATCGGATTGGACGTGCACCGCAAGTTCGGCAACCTGTACCCGTGCCAGCGCGATGCCCCAGGGAGAGAGCGACACGATTACACTGACGGTGACCGTCGGCTACGGAACTTCGACCGGAACGAATGCCGTCACAAATCTCGTAAGTGTTTCTGGTGGCGGTGCGTCAAACAATCCCACGGCCGTCGATCAAACCACTATCACACCGGCGCCCGTGCAGGTAACGTTCGGAACGAATCCTTCTGGGCTTTCTTACACGGTCGACGATACGACATATAGCTCGCAGCAGACTTTGACCTTAACCAACGGCTCAACTCACACGGTCTCGGTGATGTCCCCCCAGACCTCGGCCGGTGTGCAGAACACATTTGCGAGTTGGTCTGACGGAGGAGCTAGCTCGCACGGGATTACCGTCTCTAGCACGAACGGAACCGCAACCTATATTGCGAATTTTGACGCGGCCTATACAACTAGCGTGAGCGCATCGGCGGCGGTAGTGTCGTACAACACCGTTGCGCAAGATGTAGCCTTGTCCGCCAGCGTGACGAGCGCGGTGACGGTGAATGCCGGCGCAGTTACGTTTACGGTGATGAACAATGGCGTCGCGCTGGGATCTGCGGTCGCGGGAACAGTGGTGAATGGAGCGGCCACCGCGACCTTTTCGGTCCCAGCGAATACCGCACCGGGTTCATACCAGATTCAGGCTCAGTACAGCGGAGTGACCAGCGGCGCCGTCCACTTTACCTCGGCCGGTGATAACTCACACAACCTGACTGTGAATGCCGCGAGTCAGACGATCACGTTTTCGACTCCTCCGGCTGTGACGTACGCATCTGGACTCACTGTGAACTTAACCGGCGATGCAAGTGCCAGTTCGGGTTTGGCTGTGACTTACACGCTCCTCAGCGGCGGCACAGGTACAGGCAGCATCACAGGCGCTACATTGACCGTAACGCAAGCCGGAACATTCTTGCTTCAAGCTAGCCAGGTTGGCAACGGGAACTACGCGGCCGCGCCCTCCGTACAAGCCACACTGACCGTGAACGCCGCCGCTCAGACGATCACTTTTGCAACTCCCGCGACGGTGACGTATACATCCGGACTGACGGTGAATCTGAGCGGTGATGCAACCGTCGATTCGGGCTTGGCGGTTACTTATACATTGCTCAGTGGTGGAACAGGCACGGGGACCATTGCGGGAACGACACTGACTGTGGCGCAAGCCGGTACGTTTATCATTCAGGCGAGTCAAGCCGGCAATGCGAACTACACTGCGGCGAAGCCGGTGCAAGCCACACTGACGGTGAACGCCGCCACTCAGACGATCACGTTTGCGACACCTCCGGCAGTGACGTATACACCCGGACTGACAGTGAACTTAACAGGCGACGCAAG
The DNA here is from genome assembly GCA_963846025.1 of Terriglobia bacterium. GTDB lineage: Bacteria > Acidobacteriota > Terriglobia > Bryobacterales > Bryobacteraceae > Bog-105. Next base: position 129,587 of record CAWJUG010000003.1, read on the forward strand.
CGCCAGTTCCGGTCTGGCCGTCACGTATACAGCTCACTGGCGGGACCGGTACAGGCAGCATCACAGGAACCACGCTGACCGTCACGCAAGCCGGTACATTTGTGATCCAGGCAAGTCAGGCGGGCAACATGAACTTCACCGCCGCTACGCCGGTACAAGCCACATTGACGGTAAATGCCGGCAGCCAGACGATCACATTCGCGACTCCTCCGGCAATGACGTACACACCCGGATTGACAGTGAATTTAAGCGGGCGATGCAACCGCCAGTTCCGGTCTGGCTGTCACGTATACACTCACTGGCGGGACGCGGTACAGGCAGCATCGCTGGTACCACGCTGACAGTCACGCAAGCCGGAACATTCTTGATTCAGGCCAGCCAAGCAGGCAACGCGAACTTCACTGCCGCGACCCCGGTCCAAGCCACGCTAACGGTAAATGCCGGCAGCCAGACAATTACATTTGCGACTCCTCCGGCAGTGACGTACACAACCGGCTTGACCGTGAATTTAAGCGGCGATGCAACAGCCAGCTCCGGTCTGGCTGTCACCTATACACTCAGTGGCGGGACGCGGTACAGGCAGCATCACTGGGACCACATTGACCGTTACGCAAGCCGGTACGTTTATCATTCAGGCGAGTCAAGCCGGCAATGCGAACTTCACCGCCGCTACGCCGGTACAAGCCACATTGACGGTGAATGCAGCCAACCAGACGATCACATTCGCAACTCCTCCGGCGATGATGTACACGTCCGGTTTGACCGTGAATTTAAGCGGCGATGCAACCGCCAGTTCCGGTCTGGCTGTCACGTATACACTCACTGGCGGGAGCGGTACAGGCAGCATCGCTGGAACCACGTTAACGGTCAGCCAAGCCGGTACATTCGTCATCCAGGCAAGTCAGGCGGGTAATGCGAACTTCACTGCCGCCACACCGGTACAAGCCACATTGACGGTAAATGCCGGCAGCCAGACGATCACATTCGCCACTCCTCCGGCAGTGACGTACACGCCCGGACTGACACGTGAATTTAAGCGGCGATGCAACGCCAGCTTCCGGTCTGGCTGTCACCTATACACTCACTGGCGGGAGCGGTACAGGCAGCATCACAGGAACCACGCTGACCGTCACGCAAGCCGGTACGTTTGTGATCCAGGCAAGTCAGGCGGGTGACGTGAACTTCACCGCCGCTACGCCGGTACAAGCCACATTGACGGTAAATGCCGGCAGCCAGACTATTACATTTGCCACTCCTCCGGCAGTGACGTATACACCCGGACTGACAGTGAACTTAACAGGCGATGCAACTGCGAGTTCCGGGTTGGCTGTCACGTATACACTCACTGGCGGGACCGGTACAGGCAGCATCGCTGGTACCACGTTGACCGTCACGCAAGCCGGAACATTCTTGATTCAGGCCAGCCAAGCAGGAAACACCAACTTCACCGCCGCGACCCCCGTCCAAGCCACGCTAACCGTGAATGCCGGGAGCCAGACAATTACATTTGCGACGCCTCCAGCAGTGACATACACAACCGGCCTGACTGTGAACTTGAGCGGCGATGCAAGTGCGAGTTCCGGATTGGCCGTCACTTACACACTCAGTGGCGGGACCGGTACAGGCAGCATCGCTGGCACCACGTTGACGGTCACGCAAGCCGGTACGTTTATCATTCAGGCGAGTCAATCCGGCAATGCGAACTTCACCGCCGCTACACCGGTCCAAGCCACGCTAACGGTGAACGCCGGAAGCCAGACAATTACATTTCCAACTCCTCCGGCAGTGATGTACACGTCCGGTTTGACCGTGAATTTAAGTGGCGATGCAACCGCGAGTTCCGGTTTGCCCTTGACTTACACATTGCTCAGTGGCGGGACCGGCGTGGGCACCATCACCGGGACGACGCTGACAGTCACCCAGGCGGGCGCATTTGCGATTCAGGCCAGCCAACCGGGCAATGCTAACTACGCAGCGGCGACACCGATCCTGGCGCTGCTCAGCGTAAACGCTGCGAACCAGACGATCACATTCGCAACTCCCCGGCGGCGATGTACACGCCCGGTTTGACCGTGAATTTAAGCGGCGATGCAACCGCCAGTTCCGGTCTGGCTGTCACCTATACACTCAGCTGGCGGGACGCGGCACAGGCAGTATCACTGGTACCACGCTGACGGTGACGCAAGCCGGTACGTTTGTAATCCAGGCAAGTCAGGCGGGTGACGTGAACTTCACCGCCGCTGCGCCGGTACAAGCCACGTTGACTGTTAACGCCGCCGGCCAAACGATCACGTTTGCCACTCCCACGCCCGTCACGTACACATCCGGTTTAATCGTGAATCTAACCGGCGACGCAAGCGCCAGTTCGGGCTTGACCGTGACTTACACATTGCTCAGCGGCGGGACAGGCGCAGGCAGCATAACGGGTACCACGCTCACGGTCACGCAAGCGGGCACGTTTGTCATTCAAGCTAGCCAGGCCGGCAACGCGAACTTCACCGCTGCGACGCCAGTACAAGCGACACTAATCGTGAATGCTGCCGGCCAGACGATCACGTTTGCAACGCCCCCAGCAGTGACGTACACATCCGGTTTAACCGTCGCCTTGAGCGGCGATGCAAGCGCCAGTTCAGGTTTGCCAGTGACTTACACATTGCTCAGCGGCGGGACAGGTACAGGCAGCATCGCTGGTACCACGCTGACGGTCACTCAAGCGGGCACGTTTGTCATTCAAGCTAGCCAAGCCGGCAACGCGAACTTCACCGCTGCGACGCCAGTACAAGCGACACTAATCGTGAATGCTGCCGGCCAGACGATCACGTTTGCAACGCCTCCAGCAGTGACGTACACGTCCGGTTTAACCGTGAACTTAGCCGGTGATGCAACGGCCACTTCAGGATTAACGGTGACTTACACGCTTCTCAGCGGTGGCACAGGTACAGGCAGCATCAGTGGTACCACGCTGACTGTGACGCAAGCCGGAACATTTTTGATCCAGGGCAGCCAAGCCGGCAACGCGAACTTCACCGCCGCGACGCCAGTGCAAGCGACACTTACCGTGAATGCTGGCGCCCAGACGATCACATTCCCAACTCCGCCGGCTATCGCTTACACCTCCGGTTTAACCGTGAACTTAGCCGGCGATGCAACCGCCAGTTCAGGATTAACGGTGACTTACACGCTCCTCAGCGGTGGCACAGGTACAGGCAGCATCACCGGCACAACGCTGACCGTGACTCAAGCCGGAACATTTCTGATCCAGGGCAGCCAAGCTGGCAACGCGAACTTCACCGCCGCGACCCCAGTACAAGCAACACTTACCGTGAATGCTGGCGCCCAGACGATCACATTCGCAACTCCTCCGGCTATCGCTTACACGTCCGGTTTAACCGTGAACTTAACCGGCGATGCAACGGCCACTTCAGGATTAACGGTGACTTACACATTCCTCAGCGGTGGAACGGGCGCAGGCAGCATAACGGGTACCACGCTGACAGTAACGCAAGCGGGCACGTTTGTGATTCAAGCCAGCCAAGCAGGAAATGCTAACTACACTCCGGCAACCCCGGTGCAGGCCACATTGACAGTGAGTGCCGGGAGCCAGACTATCACGTTTGCAACGCCCCCTGCAGTGACGTACACATCCGGTTTAACCGTCGCCTTAAGCGGTGATGCAACTGCCACTTCAGGTTTGCCAGTGACTTACACATTGCTCAGCGGCGGGACCGGTACAGGAAGCATCACCGGCACAACGCTGACCGTGACTCAAGCCGGTACGTTTGTCATCCAGGCAAATCAGGCGGGCGACGTGAACTTCACCGCCGCTACGCCGGTACAAGCCACAGTTACCGTAAACGCCGCAACCCAGACGATCACCTTTGCTACTCCTGCAGCGGTGACGTACACATCCGGACTAACAGTGAACTTAAGCGGCGATGCAACCGCCAGTTCCGGTCTGCACAGTGACTTACACACTGCTCAGCGGCGGAACGGGCACAGGCGGCATCACCGGGACAACGCTGACCGTAACGCAAGCCGGAACATTCTTGCTTCAGGCCAGCCAAGCAGGAAACGCGAACTACGCAGCGGCAACCCCGGTCCAGGCAACGCTCACGATCAACGCGGGCGGCCAGACGATTTCGTTCAATAATCCAGGTAGTCAAGGTTACGGCACGGCGCCTGTGCTGAGCGCATCCGCCAGCTCCAGTCTAACGGTCACCTTAACTTCAACGACAACGACAGTCTGTAATCTTTCGGGCAATACGCTGATGATCTTCTCCTTGGGTTCTTGCACCGTCGTTGCTTCCCAGAGCGGGAACGCAGACTATCTCGCAGCATCCAACGTAACTCAAAGCTTCCAGATTGTGCCGGGGCCACAGATCATCAGCTTCAACCCGATTCCCAATCAGGGAGTACCTACCATTCCCCTGATGCTCTCGGCCAGCTCCAGCTCCCGGCTGCCGGTGACCTTTAGTTCGCTAACACCGTCGATTTGCTCTCTTACTTCGGCTCCGATAAGGGCTAAGATGCTCGCAGCGGGAAGCTGTAAGATCCAGGCTGCGCAGAGCGGGAACGCTTACTTCGCGCCAGCCGCGCCCGTGATACAGACTATTAGCGTCTCCCCCTAGACCAGAACGCCCAGTGCTCTCCACGGGGCTAAGCTCAGCTACTCGATTCTGAGTGCGCGCATCGGAGAAATGCTTGCCGCGCGGCTGGCCGGGATTATGGCCGCAAAAAATGCGCAGATGGTAAGCGAGGCCGCGGCCAGCATCAGCGCGAGAGGATCCCAAAAGGACACGCCGTACAATTGCGCCGAGATCAGACGTCCCGCTGCAACAGCCAGCGGCAGGCCCAAAGCAAGCCCTAGCAGCACGCGCCTGAAGGCCCCTTGCAAAACCAGGCGAACAACTTTTCTGTGGTCAGCACCGAGAGCCATGCGAATACCGATTTCATTCTTTCGTTGTGCAACGGTGTAGGCGGTTACACCGTAGAGGCCAACTGCCGCCAACAGCAGAGCCACTATTCCGAACAATTCCGCGAGACCGGCTACCGCGCGCTCCTGATCAAAAGTGAGGGCCACCTGCTCCTGCATAGTTCTCACGCTGTTGATGGTCATGTTTGAATCTATGCCGGCAAGTATCCGAGTTAGCAGAGGCTCTAAGCTTCCAGGCGAGGCGTTGGTCACCAACATCATTCCCCCGATAAAATGCGACTGCGATTCGATGCGCTGCATCAGCGGGTTTTTATAGTTGACAGTCTGCGCGAGCGGCACATAAAACATCGCTCGTGCCGGCCGTCTCAGGCCAAAGCCAGCGAATTTCGCATCGCGCGCGATCCCCACAATCCTAAACGTGTTGGCATTCTCGGGCAGATCGAGCCCGAAATGCTGGTCCAGCGGATCTTCGCCGTTCTTGAAAAAACGTTTAGCGAAAGTCTCGTTTACAATCGCCACAGGCGCAGTATTTTCGTTATCGCCCCTGGTGAAATTTCGGCCGCGCAGCAGGGTGACGCCAAGGTTCTGAAGGTAATCGGCGCTAACCCGGTCCCAGGATGCGCCCGCTTCCTCATTCAGCTTTGGAGCTGGATGTCCCGCGACCAGGATCAGCTCACCCCAATTGTCGGTGAGCGGGTTGTATAGCGCGAGGCCCGAACCTTGCACGCCGGGCAGGGAATTGAGACGTGACTCTATCTGCCGGTAGAGCGCTGCAAGCCTCGGCTGCGTGTACGTGGCCGGGGGCCGGTTCAGAGAAACCACTACGCGGTTCGCAATCTGATACCCGAAGTTCTGGTGCTCCAGTTTGTTAAGACTTCGGGCTAGCATGGTTGCTCCGGCGACTAGCACGATCGATAAGGTCGCCTGCACAATCAGCAGCGCCTTCCGGGCGAGTGAAGAATGATCGCTGGTGCTGCGGCCCGCTCCGCGCAAAGCTTCAACCGGGTCGGTTCGCGTCGCAAACCACGCGGGAGCCGCACCGAAGACCATCCCGGTCACCAGCGCCAGCCCGAAGGCGAAAGCCAGGACTATCAGCGAAGGTCGGGTGCTAACAGGCAGGAAATGAGCGCTACGAAACGCCAGCGCTAGCAGCAGCCTCGCAGCTCCGGTAGCAACCAGGAGCCCCGCAACGCCGCCTGCGATGGACAACAGAACGCTCTCAATCAGCGCTTGCACTACGATTTGTCGCCTGCTGGCGCCCACCGCCAGGCGCAAAGCAGTTTGCGAACGCCGTGCCACCGCGCGCGCCAACAACAGATTCGCAACGTTCGCACAGGCAATCAGAAGCACCAAGCCGCAGACCGCGAGCAGAATATTAAGACTGCGCCCGTATTCCTCTTTCATCACAGCCACGCCCGCGCCAGCCGGAACAACGTTGATTATTTGTTTAGGAAGGATACGAACGACATCCGGCATCCAGTTGGAGGGGTAACCGGAATCGTGCACCATCCACTGCCGAAGTACTGAGGTAAGACGCGGCGCCATGCCCAAGACCGACGCGCCGGGCCGCAGGCGGCCGATGACGCGCAACCACGCGCTGACCGGCTGATAAAGAAGTGAGTTTTCACCGGCTATTAGCGGCTCTTGCTGCACAGGAATCCATATATCGGGCGGGTCCGCGCGCAAAGTCTCGCCGAAAAAGCCAGGCGGCGCAACTCCAATAACTGTGAACGACCGGCCCTCGATAACCAGCGTCGAGCTCAGGATTTGAGGATTGGCCCCATACGCTGATTCCCAGGCGCGATGGCTGATGACGACAACAGGCGGAGCGGATGGCTTATCATCGTCCGGGGTGAAAACCCGCCCTGCGAATGCGTTCACGCCGAAAGTCGAAAAGTAGTTTCCAGTCACGTATTCGGCGCGCATCGGCCTGGCCGCAGTTTCGACGCTCTCACGTCTCACGCTCATCCGGGTGCCGCCGGCCTGGAAGGCAGCTACCTCTTGAAACTCCGGTGTTTCCGCTTTCAGCCGCTCATAAAGCGGAAACGAGAACATGCCCCAGAGGTCTTGAGGTCCGCCTTCAACGCAGCAATCATCGCCATCGCCTATTCGATATAAAAGCGCCGGGTCGGCAACAGGAAGGGCGCGCAGCATCACAGCATGGATCAATGTGAAAATTGCCGTGGTTCCACCAATTCCCAAGGCGAGAGTGAGTATCGCGGCCGCGGTGAAAACCGGCGATAACATAAATTGCCGCAGTGTGTACCGAAATGTACCCATCAGGTTTTGCATTTGACTGTTAAGTGCTACGAAGCCGGGATTACTGCAAGTTCCTGGAAAATGATCGTCACCAGCTCTAATTCGTTTTCGAAGCGCTAGCCTGTGCCGTCGGACGGCGTTGTTGCCACGCGGCACTCTTTAGCAGCGCGGGGCCAGCCTCTATCAACCTCGGCAGCAAGTCAAAGACTTCCGTAGCGTTCCACGGAGTTCCTTCGCGCGTCGAATAGCCTTGTTGATTTAGTTCTCCGGCGATCTCCGTGATGCGCTTCTCTCTGATAATCTGCTCAAGAATCAGAAGGAGAACGGCTGACTCCAGCGGATTCTCTTCCAGCAGGCCGGCTTCTGTGATCCGATATCCGTAAGGAAGCGCGGTGTGGTCGTGCAGGAGATTAACGGAACCGGTTGGAATACTGGTGACGGCGGAATCGCGGAACCAATCGATGCTTGCTATCTTCCAGCCCTCTCCAAATCTCTTTGCAAAATACTCCAAACTCAATTCGCCTGTGACCACGTCGCGGATGGATTGCTTCACCAGAACGTCCCCCCTTAAGGCCGGTAATGCAATTCACCGACCATGCTCAGAAGCGCAGCCTGGGGTCGCGCAATTATAACTAGCGACTTGCGTCCCCAGACCTAAAGTGCCGCTATTGGGACCGCGCTGTGCGGAACCAGGAAACTAGCCGTCGCCCTTTTTTCTTGATCGGGACAACCAAGAAGTTACGTTATTGGCTTCGAAAGGTGTCACAAGCGGAGAGTTGTCCGGAATCAAACCCGCGTTTGAACCAGTGAACCCGTTCGGCCGAAGTGCCGTGCGTGAATGTTTCCGGGCTAACCTTGCCCGTCGCCATCCGCTGCAGCCGGTCATCGCCCACCGCTGCCGCGGCATTCAGTGCCGCTTCTACGTCTCCTTCATCCACAATCTTGCGCTGAGCGGTCGTATGGCCCCAAATACCCGCGTAACAATCCGCCTGTAGCTCAAGGCGGACTGACAGAGGGTTGGCTTCATCGGGACGCCCCTGTTGTAGCCGGTGCACCTTGGGCAAAGTGCCAAGCAAATCCTGAACATGATGGCCAAGTTCATGCGCAATCACGTAAGCTTGTGCAAATTCGCCTGGCGCCTGGAAGCGCGATCGTAATTCGTCGAAGAAGGCGAGATCGAGATAGACTTTCTCGTCTTCGGGACAATAGAATGGTCCAATCGCCTCCTGTGCCAGCCCGCACGCAGACGGATATGTCTCCCTGAAGAGCACCAGCTTCGCATGACTATAGCTAACGTTGCTGTTTTCAGGCAGTATACGGCTCCAGTTGTCTTGCACATCATCGAGAATGAATGAAATGAACTGCACCTCGGATTGCTCGCGCTGATCCTGGGCATAGTCCGGCTGTGATTGAACTGTCGCTGCGCTCGGCTGATTGCTCAGCAGCGTAAATAAATTCTTATGGAACAAAAGACTCAGGAGCCCCAGCAGTATAAGGCCGCCGCAACCGATGTGAATTCCGCCGAATCCGAAACCCCCGCCGCCAGCTCCACTCTCGTCGCGTCGGTCTTCGATGTCATTGCTGATGCCGCCCGGTGTCCATTCCACGCCCTCAGTTTGACAAATGGGAAGCAGTTTACACATCTGCAAAAAAGACCTATTCGCTTTCCGCGCAGTAGCTTTTGATGTCCCGAAGTCCGGAAGATCGGTCCTAGTTGGCGTTTACACGACCGGTCAGTGGAACAGTCTGTATCGGACCGGATTCCGGCTTAACAGGCCGGTACAAAAACCAACCAAACCGATTAGCTGCCTATTCGTCCGATACAGGCATGAAAACACTTTCCATCCTCTTACTCTTTGGTGCTTTGGGTTTTGCCCAGATGGACCACGATGCCATGGGGCATGGCGATCAGGTAATGGGCTTCTCGCATGACAAGACGACGCATCATTTCGAGCTAAATCAAGGTGGCGGAATTATCGAGGTTCGGGCGAACGATCTAAGCGACATCCAGACTCGTGACCAGATTCGCGGACACTTTCATCACATTGTGCAGATGTTCGCTGCCGGGAACTTCCAAGTTCCTATGCTGGTCCACGCGCAGGACGTACCTGGTACGGCAGTGATGTCCCAGTTAAAGGACAAGCTTCACTGGGATCTTCAGGAAACCCCGAGGGGAGCAAAGATCGTAGTCGTCGCGGACAATAAAGCATCATTGGATGCCGTTCACGAGTTCTTGCGTTTCCAGATTGCCGATCATAAGACGGGCGATTGCACAGCTGTTCGCTAAGCCTAACGCTAACTGAAATTGTTTGGCAGTGCGGGAAGTGAGCGAAGGGCGGCAGAAGTTTTTTTGGCAACAACATACTTGGCTAACCACGTTTTTGTGGCTATTCTGGAACTGGCGTGACAGGCCGGTTTTTGTCTATTTCGGCGCTGTTGTAGGAATTATTGGCACAGGTTTGACGCCGATCCAGATCGTTACTGCGGAAAGTTTGTTTTTGGGCGAGGGGCCCCAACTCCACCTCACTGGACTGCCGGTTTTGTCCCCGAGAAACTGTCCGATTGTGCCGACGAACAGCTTGTCTGTGGCTAGCCCTTTTATTTCCATTCCCAATTCGAAACCTCCAAGAGATTGCACAGTGGAAAGCTGGTTTTCCGTAGAAATCCCAGCATTCTCTAGGGATGCGATGATCTGCGAACCAAGATTAGCGGCCTCGGCATCCATGGCGTATGATCCGACGCTTACTCTCCTAAATAGCAAACCAGCAGCAAACGGTTTGCAGAGTCTAGAGAGTGCTCTCTGGTCATCAAGCGTGAGGCTGCGCGGAGCGACTCGCTTTTGTAACTCTAATCGTTCCCTTGCTTCGCTTTCGAGTTGTTGCTCCGTTTGGAGGTTATTGCGCGTAAGTTCAGCCTCCTTTTCGCGCGCCTTGTCGCCTTCGGTTTTTAGCTGTTGCCGTAGTGCTGCGTTGGCGGATTCACCATTTCGAGCGCGTTCATCAGCTTGGGCTGCCTCCAGTTGTGTTGCTGCGACCAAGATGCCGTCGAAATCGCGCAGTAACCCCTCGTATCTTGCCGCAACGTATTCAGCTATTCCCTCGCCAGCTATTCCACCAAAGACCATTAAAAGCGCAATCCACTTATATGCCGACTTTATGGCTGTAACGCCTCGCCTGGGAACCAACTGCGCGCGTCTTAGGTCAATCATGTTTGCGTTGAGGCGATTCGTAAACGGCAACCCCTCAAAAGGAATCTCCTCAAACACAACTCCTAAAAACAGGACAGCAGTGCTCCATATAAGTACTTTGAACCAAGCGTCAGCGTCAGCGGCGAGGCTCGTTTTAATTAGCTCGTCCAGAAATGAGGTATCCAATATTGAAAAGACCTATCTGGTGGAGGCGGCGAGGAGGCGCGAACGCACCGACGGCTTATTGGGAATTGTTATTGCTCTTTTCATCGTTTTTATCGTTGTTTCTGCCTGTCGCGCGTTTTGGTGGGAGCGGCGACATACACTGAAAATACATGGAGCCTTCCGAACCATCCCCAGGATCTCCGTTCGCAAATTTCAAAGATTTTACGCGCAAGCTCATGGCTGTATCCAAAGCTGACTTGGACGAAATGCGAAAGCGGGAAGTTAAGAACAAAGCGCGGCGTAAGAAAGCTAAACAGCAGCGTCAGCCTTCTTACTTAGATTTTCCCCTGCCCTGATTGGCATAGGGCAACTCTCTTCATATCGGATCTTTCTCGCCCGTCTTGCCCGTCAACTCCGCATATGTAATCCGCTTGCCGATCACCTGAGCGGCAACGATCATGAAGCGCTCAAGATCCGTCAACTTCCGATAATTGTACCCAAAGCACTGCTCGTCGAGATAGCGGCACAGATGCATCGGATCGACCGATACATAAGTGCCGCGCAGTGTTCTTTTCAGAAAGCGACCAGAAACTTTCCAATCCGTTAGTGTGTACCCTGTCGTCAACGTACTGCGAAATGTGATTCACAAATGCGTGAACGAACTCGCCATTCAGGTGCCTGTAAACGTCCGCCTCGTCTCTGTAGAGAGCGGAACCGGGTTCCACGTTGTCGAGAACGTGTTTGCGGACGTGCGGCGTTTTGCGGTTCGGAGCAACCATTGCGCGAACGTGTCCATCACGTTGCAGCAGTCCGAGCACAACTGTCTTTCCCCAATTGCCATGATTGGCAGCCTTCAATTTGCGCTTGGAATGTTTGTGCATGTACTTAACTTTGCCGCCGATAAATGTCTCATCCGCTTCGATCTCGCCACAAAGCTTCGAGTCAAACGACCTCGCGCGCATGCCCAAGCGAATGCGGTGATCCATGAACCATGCGGTTTTTTGGGTAACGCCAAGATCCCGCGCAATCTCGTAACTGCTGACGCCGTTCTTGCAGTTGGTGACAAGCCACATTGCGGGAAGCCACTTATCCAAGCCAACGGGCGACTCTTCAAAAATCGTCCCGTTCTTAACCGAGAACTGCTGTTTCGGGTGTTTGCAGCGACATTTCCAGCGTCGCTGATTCGGCAGATAAACAACCTCATTAGAGCCGCACGCTGGGCACTTAACGCCGTTCGGCCAACGGATATCCCGAATAAATGCAATCGCCAAATCGGGGTCGGCGAAATACGTGATCGCTTCGTGAAGCGTTTCGGGGAAGCCGTTTGCGTCCATGTCTAGACTGTACAGCAATCTAGGGAGTTAGTGAAGTATGTTATTGCCGTTTTGCTTTTTGATAGGCCTACCTGCAAGATGTCGATAGACGGAGCGAACGTCTACTCCGACGGCCGCAGCAAACTCTTCTTCAGTCACGTCCGATTCTTTAGTAAACGCTGCGAGTATATCGCCGTTGGCAGAAGCGGAACTTGGTTCGTTTTCGATTCTCGTCAACGGCGTCGCCTCTGTGTAGAGTTTAATCACCCGAAAGCGGACCACGTCACCTCAAACGCTTGGCCTTGCAAAGTTCGACAATAACGAGCAGTGACCCGGTCCTTCGAAAACACCTGGAGTTAAGTTATAGAGGGGATTCGGTCTGTGCAGATGGAGGACTGCGTTTGCGTTTGACTAAGCAGATGCAGCGAGGCATTCCCCAGCGAGCACACTTGGGGCAGACGGAAGGGTCCACAACGGGTTGGGAGCGTTTGCGAATGGATGGGTGGGGTGGCGTGCCAAAGGGTTTGGGGGGTGCAACCAGGGAGACCTGGTAACCGATTGCTTCCAGTCTGCGCGTCAGCTTGCGCGCCGTACGTTCCGGATTACGGCGGTCGAAATGGTCGCCGCCGCGTTCGCGATATGCAACGCCTGGTTCGGCGAGAATATGCCAGGCGATGATCAATATGCGGTGCGCCACGGCGACGGCAGCTTTCTTGAGTCCACGCCGTTGAGCGGTGCGAAAAAACAGTGCCGCCAGAAAACAATCGTGGGTACGCGAAGCCGCCCAGGCACTCTGCACCAGAATGCGGCGCACATACCGGTCGCCCTTGCGCGTGCGTCCGGAAAAACGCTTGCCAGCGCTCTCCGCGTTGCCGGGGCACAGCCCTGCCCAACTGGCCAAATGACTCGCCGTCGGGAACTGCGTCATGTCTTGGCCGAACTCGGCCAGCAGCACCAGCGCGGTGGTTCTGTCCACGCCCGGAATGGTGGCCAGCCGCCGCAACAGGTCTTCGTACGGAAGCGCCAGCTCATCGAGGCGCGCCTCCACTCGCGCCCGCTGCTGATCCAGCTGATCCAACTTGGCCAGCAGTTCGCCCAGCATCCAACGAAAATGCGCATCGGGTCGGCCATCCAGGGCCAGAATGAGCGCGGGAATCTTCACTCGCATGTGACCCTGCGCGCAGGCAGCCAACCTTTCCGCATCGCACATCCCATTGGCCAGAAGCCGCAACATCGCCATCCCGCTCATGCCCACAATGTTGCTGGCCACCGAGGCCAGCTTGATGTTGACAGTCTCGAGTAACCGCGCGATGCGGTTTACGACACGGTTGCGGTCTTGCTGCAGATGCGCGCGCATGCGCGTGAGTTCGCGCAACTGGCGAATCGGCGTGGGCGGAATGAAACTGCCGCGCAACAAACCGTATTGCAGGTATTCAGCAATCCTGCGTGCATCGATGCGATCCGTCTTCTGGCCCTGCAACGCACGCACAGTAGCCGGATTGACGAGTGTGAGCGTGAAGCCGCGCTCCAATGCATTCCAGATCGGAATCCAATACACGCCCGTAGATTCCATCGCTACCTGCCGTACCTTGTGCCGCTTCAACCAGGTATGCAAGCGCTCCAGCTCTTGCGTGAATGTTCCAAATACTTGCTCTTCGATGATCGCTTCCGCTTGTCCTCGGACGCGTTTGCGCACACACGCACTGACTGTGTCGCGATGAATATCCAATCCCGCACAGCAGCGGTACAGTAACTTCATATCGCCTCCTTTGCCGCGAGTAAGGGACGCCTGGAAAACCATCGACTTTCCTTCACGTGCTCTCCGCCTCGCGGCGGAGGCGACAATCTGTTGTGCCGTGCACAAACTGTGGGCGCCCGGGCCAAGTTCACGGGCGGGCTTTACGCTCCAGACTGAGATCGGCCTCTGTCCGCTCCCGGCAGCTAGCAGCCTAACGCTTCTCTAGCCCGTTTTCATCCCCCGTTGTGGCGACCCCGCCGTGGGCGTTCACGGCGATCTGAAAATTTCCTTTTCCTTTTCCCGCCAACTATTTAACCCGCCTCCGTAGCCTCGCCCCCGCACGCCCGCATTCCACAATGCACGCGAGGTCACTTATGCCGACATCCCTCCGTAAGCTCAAGGCCAATCGCGCCAATGCGCGGAAAAGCACCGGCCCGAAAAGCGCCGCCGCGAAAGAAAAAGTCTCGCACAACAGTGTGAACCACGGCCTCTGTGGCCGGTTCGACGTCCTCCCGTGCGAAAACCAGGACGATTACGATCTTCTTCTGCAACGGCTGCACGAAGAAGAAAAGCCGGCCGGTACGGCCGAAATCGAGCTGGTCGTCAAAATGGCCCAGCACACCTGGCTCTGCCGGCGCGCCCTGGGTTTGCAGGAAGCTTGTTTCTCCATGGAGCCGCCCACGCCGGGGCAGACCCGCGAACAGCACACTGTCGGCGTCCGCACGACGATCGACAACTACGTCCGCTACCACGCAGCCCAGGATCGCGCTTATCGCCGCGCCTCCCAGGAGCTTCTGCAGCGAAGAAAAGAAAGGCAGTTAGCCGAGCGTGGCTTTGCTTCGCAGAAACGCCTCGAAGCGGAAGAAACACGCAAAGCTGAAAAGCATGCGCAGACCATGGCGCTGCAAAAAGCCCAGCTTCACGTGGCAGAACTCCGCGCTGCCAAGGCGATGGCCGCCATGCTGCCTCCCGATTACTTCAACTCTTATCAGAACCGCGACGGTAACGGAGCGGATCTTGACCGCTTCACCGCCACCGTGCCCCAGCGAAGGCTTTCTCGATCCTGAGACAAAGATTAGCTACGGAGCACGAATAAAGTGGATTTTCAACCCATTCTGGAGTGCAACTGCGCGACTGGAACTCTTTCTCAGAGTCTGGCCGGCTCGCGTCAGTCCGCAAAGACACACAGCGAACGAACTTGGATGATGCCTAAGATTCTCGGGCCGCTCTTCATATTCGCTCTCCCTTGTTTGGCGCAACAGGCGAACTGGACGGGTCCGTATAAACCTTGTGCCAATAGCGCCGAACTAAAGAAGACCGGCCATATGAGCCTTGGCGTCCGCTACGACGTTTCGAATCCGGTTATCGTTCAACAGTTCCATCGCGCGTTCAATTTCTGGAGCAAGCTGTTGGACGCGAGTTTTTTTGACGAGCAATCCCCTTCCTGCGCTATCGCGATTGTCAGCGGGACGAAAGCAATATTGGACGACAAAACGATCGTTGCCCGCGCCCAGCTTCCGGACAGGCTGAACTTTCGTGGTTGGATTGCGATCGATTCGGAGGCAAGCACGGATCTCAGCCAGGATGAGGCCGTGGCAGTCTGGATTCACGAAATCGGACATTTGCTTGGACTGAAACATAATCCATCAGCCGGGTCACTGATGTACTACATCGATGCGGACGCCAGAAGCAGACTGGACGCTGCAGACCTCCACGCGTTGGCTGAACTGCACGCCTTACGATCGCTACATCTAACCCAATAAGGGAAGGGCAGGGCGTCCCGCTCTGTCTTTCGCGGGACGGGGACGGCCGAATGGGCGGCTTACTAGCGGCCAGATTCCCATTGACAAGAATCGTGAAATCGCGCACTCTGCTGTTACGACTGTGGGATTTAAAGCTAATTTGCTGTTGGTTCCCAATGAAGTCGGGGAAGAACGAGGCGATTAATGAGGAAATTTCTAATCTTTACGATAATTTGCGTGCCGTTGGCCGCTTTTGGGCAGGCGACAGGTTCCGCGAATGCTGGGCCGGAAGACCTATCGGTGACCGATGGTCCGCCGATGTTGGGAGTTCACTGGGCACGCGGGTCTGCGCCATCTGCCCGCGTGAGTGAGGCCAATCGCATTGATCAGGCAAGTCCCGCTCGCTCTAGCAGTCCGCTGATGACTTACCACGGCGGCAAGATTCTGCCGTCGGTTTACACTCAAGCGATTTTTTGGGGAACCAGCTGGAAGAATTACACTGGGGACAAGATCTCGGGCATGGACATTTGGTATTCCGGTTTCGGCGGTTCAGATTATGCAACCACGTCTGATGAGTACACGGGATCGAACGGGCAAGTAGGCCCGTACACAACTTATCTGGGCCATATCACCGACACTTCGGCCTCTGTGAGCGGCGGTAACACGTCGAAAATTCTAGGAGAAGTCTGCAGAGTCGTAACGCCTGAGTCAAATGGAACCGGCTATTATGCCGTCTATGCGGACACGCCTCGCGGTAATGCTAACTACTGCGCTTACCACAGCTACGGCACTTGCGGCGGCGTACCGGTTCAGTTCGCGTATTTTTTCAAATTGGATGGTGATTCCGGCTGTGACCCCCAGGACACGTCGGGGCAGCACTCGCAAGGGTTGGCCGCCATCGCCAATGTGAGCGGCCACGAATTGTCAGAAGCGCGGACCGATCCGGCCAGTCCCGGAGCTTGGTACGACCGCTCAGGCGAAGAGAACGGGGACAAGTGCGCTTGGACGTTTGGCGCACCTTTGGTAACTTTTAGCGACGGAACGCAATGGAAAATACAGGGTGAGTGGTCGAACGCTGCGTACAACAGCGGAACTGGTTATCCCAATAGCTCAGGTCAAAAAGGCTGTTTAAGCGGCAAATAAGGAACAGATTTCTCGCATCAGATAAACAGGCGTCGGTCTTTCCCTGCGACCGGCGCCTCTGCATTCGCGCTGACAAGAGCCGTCCACGCTTCAGGCGGTTACTTTTTCACCAACCTGTGTATGCGCATACTGTTCCAGTTTGCGGGCGTCAGCGTAAAATTTGCGGATGCCCTCCGCTAATTTGTCGGTCGCCATGGCGTCTTCGTTATGCATCCAGCGGAAAGTCTTTTCGTCCATGTGCAACTTTTCGTCTTTGCTGGTTTTTGCTTCTTCGGGCGTGAGCCGCGGAGGCAGTTCCCCTTCGGTCTGCTGCATTTTCTCGAGTAGATCCGGGCTGATGGTAAGCAGGTCGCAGCCCGCCAAGCGTTCGATCTGTTCCACCTTACGGAAACTGGCGCCCATCACAACCGTTTTATAGCCGTACTTCTTGAAGTAATTGTAGATTCGGGTTACGGAAGCGACGCCTGGGTCCTGATCGATGGGAATGTCCTTGCCGCCGTTTTCTTTCTTGTAGTAATCGTAAATGCGGCCAACGAACGGCGAAATCAGAGTGACCTTGGCTTCCGCGCAAGCGATTGCCTGAGCAAAGCTGAAGAGCAGCGTCAGGTTGCAATGAATGCCCTCGCGCTCCAGTTGCTCCGCGGCGCGGATGCCTTCCCACGTGCTTGCAATTTTGATGAGAACGCGTTCTCGTCCGACCCCGAACTTCTCATACATGCCAATCAGGCTGCGCGCCTTGGCCATTGTGCCTTCGGTATCGAAACTCAGGCGGGCGTCGACTTCTGTAGAGACCCGTCCCGGAATGTGCTTCAGGATCTCGCGCCCGAAGCTGACGAAAAGACCGTCCATAAAGGCTTCGGTCTGATGCTGTTCATCTCCGCCCTGCTTTTCGGATTCTTCCATCGCATGCTGCACCAGGTGCTGGTATTCGGGACGTTGGGCCGCCGTGAAGAGCAGGGAAGGATTTGTGGTGGCGTCCTGCGGCTTCACGCGGGCGATGGCTTCAATGTCGCCCGTGTCCGCAACTACGACACTGTACTTTTTCAAAGATTCGAGCACTGTCATGGTCTGAACTCCTTAAAGAAACTTCGACTCGACCGCCTGTTTGTAGGATACCGCCCGCGTACTCGCTCAGCGTCCGTTGGCCTGATCGTATTGACCAATGCGGCGAACCCAAATGTTGCGGTAACGGTCGCCGCCGTTGTGGTTCTGAAGAACAAGTGAATCTTCTTCGGGCTGCGGCACGTAATGGGCAAGCGCTCGATGGACCGTAGGGCCCATGATTTGTTTGTGATTGTGCAGCAAAATGCCGTTGAGGAAAACCGTGACATAGGCAGGTGTCATCAGTTTGGCGCCTTCAAAATGGGGGGTATTGAAAACAATGTCGTAGGCCTGCCATTCCCCCGGTTTGCGCGTGGCATTAACGAGCGGCGGCCATTGACCATAAATTGCGCCCGCTTGGCCGTCGGCATACGTCGGGTTGTTGTAGGAATCAAGCACCTGAATCTCATAGCGGCCTTGAATAAGAATGCCGCTGTTGCCGCGAGACTGACTATTACCGTGCGCATCGGCGGGCGTTGCCCATTCGACGTGCAATTGAATGTCGCCGAATTTTTCCTTGGTAGCGATGTCAGTGGTGCCGGGAACGGACTGCAGATAACCATCTTCAATCTTCCAAGGCAGCGGCTGCGAGAGCAGGTGATACGACGGCAGGTCGAGTTTCGCGGCAGTCCAATGCGAAACATCGTGGCCGTCAAAGAGGACTAACGCGTCTGAGGGTGCGCCGCCACATTCAGGCGCAGGCGTAATCACCGGCGGGTGCGGACGGGTGGCGTCATGGACTCGGTAGGGAAGACCCGGAAGCATGGGCGTGTCGGAATAACCGATTACGGCGCCGGCAGCGTTCTTGACAGCTTGCGGTTGTTCTTGAGCAATCAAAGTCAAAGCTGCTGACACAATTGCGGCGCTGCCAAGAAGGGCAGCAATTCGACAGAATTTCATAATTTTACTTTTTCGAAACTGGTGGGTGATGTTGCCATTGAGCTTTTCTAAACATCGCGTTTAGTACATTTCCCTGTACATACGTCTGCACGCAAGCATACTGTCTCTAGCTCTCGTTTCACGGCTGTTATCGTATTTTACCGGGCCCACAATATGGCCCGACTGTGCTTCAGGTGAGAAAAATGAACCTCGTTGATCGTCTCGCTTCTAAGTTTTTCGTTTCTGTTCTCTTCGGCTCACTGCTGGTAGGTGTGCCTCACCTCCTCGGCCAGGCGGTTGACGTCGCCAGCGTAGCGGGTCTTGTTACCGACCCAACGGGCGGCGCGGTAGCCAATGCCACTGTAGTCATCACACAGACGGAACGGCAAGTGATCCACAACGCGGTCACTGACGCGACGGGCCATTACGTCTTCAATGATTTGCCTGTAGGACCGTATCGGCTGGAAGTGAAAGCGCCGGGTTTCAAGGATTATCTTCAGACCGGCATTGTTTTGCAGGTGGGACAAAACGTTACGGCGAACATCGCCATGAAACTGGGTAACGTTTCTGAGACCGTTGAAGTTCAAGCCGGCGCGCAGATGGTGGAAACCAGAGAGAGCACGGTTGCGCAGGTTATCAACGAAAAGGATGTAAACGATCTGCCGCTGAACGGGCGCTACGCAACGCAATTGATTTTATTGTCCGGGGCAGCAATCACGGTGAGCCCGTCCGGAGGCGATCTGACAGGCAGCAAGAATTTCTATAGCTCGACAACAATTTCCGTCGCCGGGGGCCAGGCGAACGGAACCAACTATTTGCTGGATGGCGGTTACAACGTAGATACGTTCACGAACGTCAACATGCCGTTTCCGTTTCCGGACGCCTTGCAGGAATTCAGCGTAGAAACTAACGCTCTGCCGGCGCAATATGGCGAACACCCGGGCGGCGTAATGAATGCCGTAACTAAGTCCGGCACGAATCAGTTTCACGGCGACGTGTTCGATTATTTACGCAACGGCGATTTCAATGCGCGCGGCTATTTCGCCACCGCGCGCGACACTCTGAAACGCAACCAGTATGGAGGCACAATAGGCGGCCGCATCATCAAGGACAAGCTGTTCTTTTTTGGTGGGTTCCAGGGGACGCCGACGCGCTCCAATCCGCCCGCAACCATCTCTCACGTGCCGACGGCAGCCGTCACATCAGGCGATTTCTCCACCATAGATGGCGCCGGATGTACCACCAATCACACTTTCAAACAACTTAAAAATCCATTTACTGGTGTAAGCTTCCCAAACGATCAGATTCCTACGTCCATGTTCGATCCGGCCGCGGTGAAAATGCTGCAGTACCTGCCGGCAGCTACGAATAGCTGCGGAATGGTAACTTACGGCATCCCCGCGAATAACAACGAATACGAAACTATCGGACGCGTGGATTGGGTCATCAGCCCGAAAAACCAGTTTTTTGGGCGCTATTTCATTGATGACTACACCCTGAATGCCAGCTTTTCTCCAAGCAATGCCCTTGTCACTACCAACCCCGGAAACGCGGAGCGGGCGCAAACGATTACTCTGGGCGATACCTACACCTTAAGTCCCACGACCGTGAATTCGGCGCATGCCACGTTCGAGAGGCGGCGCGATAACCGCGGACCCGCGCCCACCGGCATCAGCCCGCAAAGCATCGGATCTCAGGTCTTCTCGCAGGATCCCGATTTTCTGCTGGTCACGGTAACGAATTACTTTAGCACTTATTGCGGAACGTGCAATCACGCCTATTTCAATACCAACACCTGGTCTTACACGGACGATCTAACGCTGATTCGCGGTAGGCATCAGATCATGGTCGGCGCGGACGTAATCCGGACTCAGATGAACGCCGATAACAATTATGAACTCGACGGTACCTACGGATTTACCCAAAATCTCAGCGGCGACAATCTCGCAGATTTCATGCTGGGTGATTTGTCTACTTTCAGCCAAAGCAGAGTGCAAGCTACGGCCAACCGGCAGACAGACCCCGGTATGTATGTGCAAGACACATGGCGTGTCACAGACACCTTCACGCTGACAGCCGGCGTTCGTTGGGAGCCGATGCTGTTCCCGCAAGATGTCTACGGCCGCGGCAGCAGCTTCAATTTTTCTAACTTCTTGAACAACGTACACAGCACCGTCTATCCGACCGCCCCGGCCGGGATGCTCTATTACGGCGACGCTGGCATCCCGAAAGCGTTTGTGAATGATAAATGGCTCAATTTCGCACCTAGACTGGGATTTGTATATGCGCCGAAGGGCGGACATGACACGTTCCGCGTGGGCGCAGCCAAGCTCTATGACACCGCGGAATTGTTCTTCGATGAACGCGTGCAGTCGAATCCGCCGTTTGTCGACGAAATTGACGAAAGCTGGACGCTACAGAACGGGATTCTTCCTACCACCACGAATGGTTACGGAACGTTTACTAACCCTTGGATAAGTTATCCCGGCGGCAATCCGTTTCCAATTAACAAGCCCTACTTTCCTTCGTCGGCCGCCTTGTATGTCATCATGCCTCTCAACCTGAAGCCGACCTATTTGACCACTTGGAACGCAAGCTATCAACATCAGTTCGGCGGCGACTGGTTAGTAACGGCGACTTACATGGGAAATAAGTCAACGCATCTCTGGGTGGGGCAAGAGACCAATCCGGCGGTATATATTCCCGGCAGCAGTGCGAGCACGCAAAACCGGCGTACGCTGACGCTGCTGAATCCCACGCAGGGACTGCCGATCGGCTCTTTGCCGATTGCAGACGACGGCGCGAACGCGAATTACAACGGGATGATAGCGTCCGTGCAGCATCGCCTGAGTCATAACTTCACGGTGCTGGCGAATTACACTTGGTCGCACTGCAACAGCGAGGCAGAATTCACGGGCGAGATTGCCGGGCCCATCTTTGAGAATCCGTCTAATCTGCGGCAGGATTACGGAGGGTGCGATATGGATGTGCGGCATATCTTCAACGCTTCGTTTATCGGTACCAGCCCCCACGTGGGCGGTCCTTTTTGGAGCAAAATTATAGGAAATTGGGAGTTGGCGCCGATCATTCAAGCGCACACTGGGTTGCCATTCAACATCACATCGGGGCAGGACAATTCGAAGACGGGCGTGGGACTCGATCGCCCCAATTACATTGGCGGCAACGTCGTGAATACAAACTGGGGACCGGGGCTGCCGCAATATTTAAACCCGGCCGCGCTGGCTGAAAATGCCACCGGCACCTTCGGCAATCTGGGGCGCAATGTGGCATACGGCCCGGGAACATTCGAGTTCGATGCGTCTTTGAGCCGTATCTTCGCCATAACAGAACGATGGCGTCTGGAAGCACGTGCCGAAGGATTCAACATCATCAACCACACGAACTTCGGAAACCCGAGCACCAACTTAAATTCATCGACCACGTACGGCCAAATCACTACGACCCAGTCAACCGGTCCCGGCCAGTTAGGGACAAACCGTATTCTGCAGTTTGCATTGAAGCTACATTTTTAGGCGGCGCGGCCTAGCCGCGCGCTTTGCGGTAGCGGCGAATCAAAGCGTTTGTGGAACTATCGTGCGTAAGCTGCGGTTCGGCGCTGTTCTCAAGTTCGGGGATTATGCGCTGAGCCAGCACCTTGCCTAATTCGACGCCCCATTGATCGAACGAATCAATGTTCCAGATGGCGCCTTGCGTAAAGACGCTGTGCTCATAGAGCGCAATCAGCTTGCCGAGCATTTCAGGCGTGAGGCTGTCTCCCAACAGCACGTTTGATGGACGGTTGCCCTCAAATACGCGATGCGGCACCAGCCAATCCGGCGTGCCTTCGGCTTTGACTTGCTCCTCAGTCTTGCCAAACGCAAGGGCCTCGGCCTGCGCAAAGACGTTGGCAATCAGAATGTCATGATGACGTCCGAGCGGATTCGAGCGTCCGGTTGAAAGCGATGAAGTCGCAAGGTATCAGACGCGTGCCCTGATGGATTAGCTGATAGAACGAGTGCTGGCCATTGGTGCCGGGCTCGCCCCAGTAAATGGCGCTGGTCTGATAGTTCACATGAGCGCCCCCGAGCGTAACATGCTTGCCGTTACTTTCCATGGTGAGTTGTTGCAGGTAAGCAGGGAAGCGCTTGAGGTACTGTTCGTAGGGCAGCACGGCGATGGTTTCGGCTTTGAAGAAATCGCTGTACCAGACGGCGAGCAGGCCCATCAGGACGGGAAGGTTGCGCTCGAACGGAGCGGTGCGGAAATGCTCATCCATTTCGTGGAAGCCCTTGAGCATCGCGCGAAAGTTCTCAGGGCCTATAGCGAGCATGGTGGAAAGCCCGATGGCCGAATCCATCGAGTAGCGGCCGCCCACCCAATCCCAGAACTCGAACATGTTTGCGGTGTCGATACCGAACTTCGAAACCTCTTTAGCATTCGTCGAGACCGCAACAAAGTGCTTCGCAATCGATTTTTCGTCGCCTCCTAAACGAGCAAGCGCCCAATCGCGCGCGGTGTGCGCGTTGGTCATCGTTTCGAGAGTGGTGAACGTCTTCGAAGAAACGATGAAGAGCGTTTCGGTGGCGTCCAGGTCTTCGACAGCTTCGGCGAAATCGGTGGAATCGACGTTCGAAACGAAGCGGAACGTAAGGGCGCGATCGCTATAGTGCTTAAGCGCTTCGTACGCCATCACAGGGCCCAGATCGGAGCCGCCGATTCCGACATTGACCACGTTGCGAATGCGCTTGCCGGTGTGGCCTTTCCATTCACCGCTGCGCACGCGATTGCAAAAGCTCGCCATTTTGTCGAGCACGGCGTGAACGTCAGGCACCACGTTGCGGCCATCGACAACGATGGATGCATCGGCGGGAGCGCGCAGCGCGACGTGAAGAACCGCTCGATTTTCGGTGATGTTGATTTTGTCGCCGTTGAACATGGCGTTAATACGCTCGCGCAGGCCGGCCTGATCGGCAAGCTGAAACAACAGTTTCAGCGTTTCGGCTGTAATGCGGTTCTTTGAATAATCGAGATAAAGACCGAGCGCGTCGACAGTGAGGCGCTCGCCGCGCTGCGGATCTTCAGAGAAAAGCTGGCGCAGATGGACGTCGCGAATTGCCTGGTAGTGAGACTCGAGGGCCTTCCAGCCCGGCAGGTCAGTGGGGCGGGTATTGCTAACTGGTTTTGCCGCTGTTGACATAGTGCTCCTTCATTGCGTCCGAGGTTTAGTATCCCATCTGGTGCAGCACGAAAACAGCAACCGCAGCTAGCAGGCAGTAGATACCGAAGAAGTGCCAGCGCCCGGCTTCGAGCCAGCGACTGAGCCATTTCAGCGCCAGCAGACCAGCCAGAAACGCGAAGACAGCGCCGATGAGGCTGAAAGCCGATTCCCACCATCGCGCCGTTTTCCGCATGCCGCAAGCGAAGCACTTCGCGGCCCACCACGACTGGAGTCAGCACAACGGCTAGCGCAAAGCTGAAGGCTTCAGCGCGAATCTTCGAGACGCCCGCCAGCATGCCCGTGGAGATGGTTGCGCCAGAGCGTGAGAAACCACGGAAGGGAAGAGACAGTCCCTGCACGGCGCCGATGACCCCGGCCTGCTGAGTGGTCAGGCGATCCGTCGCGGCGAAGTCGTTTGGATCTTCCCGCTTTTTGCGCAGCCCGGCGATGATGATCAGGATTCCCGCCGCGGCGAGCGCCGGTGCAATCAGCTCCAAATGGCTGAATAGATCTTCAACTTGTGCATTAGGAACATTGCGGAAGATGGTCTTTTCAATGATCTTAATCATCCCTTCGCCAATAAGACCGGTCAGCGCGGTGGCAAGGATAATCATCCACGCGACATGCTTGAAAGCGGCCGCGCTCTCGAAATAAGTCCTGCGCCATTGACTCCAGAAGTAAAGGATAACGGCGACCATAGTGCCGGTGTGCAGCATGACCAGAAGCAGGGTCATTTGCGGCGCCGACGGGTCCAGGCCCATAAGCTTTTCGGCGACGACTACGTGGGCGGAACTGGAGACGGGCAGCAACTCGGCCAGGCCCTGGATGATGGCCAGGATGATGAGCTGAAGAAAGGACATGTTCTTACTTTAGGGGGCGGGGCAATGCGGACTTCAGCGATGGCCGCAGACAGATGGGCGAGCCGGCTAACTCTCGGGACTCGTCCGGTTACCGGACGAGTCGAACTTCATCGGAAACTTTGACGATTCCCGTAGAGGACGGATAGAATTCCTGGATGACCATGGGGCGATCATGAGTAGTTTCGGCGGTGTAAATGGTGCGCGAACTTAGTCCACACCACTTCGATTCGGTTTTTCCGGTAACTCGGGTTGCTTCCATCGCTGGGCTATACCCCTTCATTTGAGTTTTGTTGTTCGAGTCTAGCGCCTTTTCCTGTACCACCCTACTGCTCACCACCTGCGCCGATTTCTGCAGATAGAAGCTCCAACTGCGGCCGTAGCGTATACCGAAAACGCATCCGGAAGCATATACCGCTTCAAGGGTGATGGCGCCGGGCTTTCGCTCATTCAGCCACTCTTCGAACTCGACGGAAGTCTTCGTCTGGAAACTGCCGAGTTCCGGGTCGTTAACATAGGCTGCCCGGTTGACGCCGGTTTGCAACTTTGTGCTCTTTGTATCATCCAGGTCCTTCACTTTGGTCATGCACGATTCCCAAAATTCCGCGGCGTCCACGTTCAGCTTGCCGTCGATACCGCCGTGATAAACGGTCGGATTCCCGGACTGGCCGCGCACGAACACGGAGCAACCGTTGATGGCAGCGGTGAAAAACAATCCCGGATTATTGGGATCGTCGAGTTCCGGGAGGACTGCATGACGGCCGTCGCTAACTGCGTCAATCGTGACCTCAATCATCTTCATGCTTTCCCAAGGGAGATACCAGCAGGGAACCCAGCCCTCGCGCTTCGTCTTCGAGACTTCAAACGTAAGCGCATTTGGCCGATACGGCATGGTTTTGAAGTTGATATATACGATCCGGTCCGTCGAGTTCACCTGCAGCAGATCAACGGTCTTCGGCTCGAGGCCTTCCTTCACGGTTCCGGAAGCCACATCTTTAACGCTCCCGAGAGAGGTGACTCCTTGACCGGCTTTGCCCGGCGGCGATACGACCCATCTGCGAAAAAGGTCCATTGGTTTGGTGCGAAATGTTTCGTTCCACATAGATGATTTGGCTTGTGTTTCGTTGAGGTAGAGGACGGAAGGGGTCTGGTCTCTCAGAGGGTTTTTCGGAGGGCGGAACGAAGTATGTGGTAGCCAGTGCGTGGCTGATAACAGATATTATGTCAACTATGCTAGCGTAGTTTCGGCGTGACAGGCTGGCGTTACTTAGCCTGGATGTCGTTGGTCATTTTCTTTGGCTATTCAGAATCTGTGGCGAGTTCAAACGAAACTGCTTGCAGTAAGCAAATTCTGATCTGTTGATGAAAGCTGCCATAAGTTCCCAGCAAAGACTGAATGACTGGGTACATTAGCGGAATCCATCAAAATATGTCCACTTGCCGCCGAGATCCAGGCCCAAGTATGCATTTTTAACAAGCTTCCAATCATCGGAGGAGACTTGCAGCGCATACCCGAACGGGGATGTATAGATGTGGGCGTTCGCCCAATACGAGCCAGTCCGGAAAGGCTAAGAAGCTCGAAGGTAAAGGTGGTAGACTTGCCGGAAAGGTCTGCAGTGCTAGGCATACATGATCGCGGCGGACACATCGGCGCTCACGTAATCGATAACCGCCTACGGGAGATCGTTGTGCCGGCCGTACACGAGAATGTGGAAGCAGCTTCGCTTGTTTACACCGATCAACTGCGCTCATACTTCGGCCTTTGTGCCGATTACGAGCACGACGTTATCAATCACGCCGAGATGTAGAGACAATCAACCTCGCTTTATGATCTTCTTGGAATCCATCGAAGTTCTTAAAACCGAACCGCCTGAGCAACGATGATCAACGGTAGCGGTGCAAAAACATCTCGGCTGCATGCCCATATTCGCGTGCAGTGCTGCTCTTTTCGGACAGCAGTCGTCGCATGGGACCTCTTATTGGCCTCGTCCGTACTAACGAGGCGATCGTCATCGCCGCTGACAGTCGCGCCGTTAATGGGGCTGGGCAAAAAGAGCCGGACACTTGTAAGATCCACGTCGTTGGTAACTTTTTTTTTGCGATTCATGGGATCGGCGATAAGGATATTGTTAGGGGGGTCATTCAGTCGCTCGCTGGTTCCGGCGATCTCCGTTCTAAGGCACGGCACTTTCGTGAAGCGTTCACCGACACAATTGTCGCCAGGCTGCGACTTGCGCCATTGCGTATGCTTGTAGGTCAACCGACGACTACGAATGGGTCTGGCCATCAACGTACATTCGGCGTGGTTGATGAATTCATGCACGAAATCGGAAGCAAGCGGGAGCGCGCAGCAAAGGCAAAAAAAAAATAGGCGTGAGGACGCGCGGATGGTGAAGGGCCAAGGAGTTTGCGTATTTCAAAGACGCTTGGCGAAATCATGTAATGCACGAGTGGGGCACTTACGATGCTCCCTCCGCTAGAAGCGTATTTGACCACGCAATACATTTCATCGAGCACTTGTCAAAGCGTTTATCGATCAGATCTCGAAAAATATATTAAGCATAGATCGTGTCCTAAAACCGGTAAACACAGGCCAAAGATTCGCCTGCTGCATTGCATTGAAAAGACGGACCCGTAAGGTCCGGCAACAACAGAGATGTTTATTACTGAGAGGCCAAATGGGGCGAAGCTGACGGCGGGGTTGCCGGCTGGATCCCGGCATAAGCCCATCACAACTTCCTCAACAGCAGCAGCGTCAGGTCATCCCGGCCTTCTGGGTCATGAATCCACTTTTCAATCGTGCCGGTAACCACCGTGATGATATCCGCGAGCGGCTCGTTGCAATGCGTCACCAATAGTTCTGCAGAGGCGAGCTTCGCCGAACTCCTGCTCCGCCGCGTCTTCGGCCTCGGGAATCCCGTCGGAAAAGATGGCGAGAAGATCGCCCGGCCGCAACAGAACGTCTTGCTGTTCGTACTTCACGTTCGGTAGTAAGCCTGCCACCATACCGTCGCCCTCCAGCCCAATTGCCTGTCCATCGCGTACCAGGATGGGCTTCAGGTGGCCCGCGTTCGTGTAAGTGAGCCGCCCCGTTTCGTCGTCGTACACAGAACAAAAGAACGTCGCGTACTTCTCCGGTGGAGTATTTTCGTAGAGTTGCTGGCTGATCAGCGCCATCAGCGTCGCAGTGGACAACACCGGCTGAGAGGAAGCTCCGCTGAACCGCAGCTGTGCGTGCAGCGCCGATTGAATACTTGCCATCAGCAGTGCCGCTGAAACGCCTTTTCCCGAAACGTCCCCCAGCGCGATCGCGGTCCAGCGGTCATCCAAACGCACATAGTCGTAATAATCGCCGCTAACAACCCGTCCCGGAATGCACACGCCGGCCAACTCCAAAGTCTTGAGCTTCGGCACAGACCTCGGGAAGAGGCGCAACTGTACCTCTCGCGCGATCTCCAGCTCAGCATCCAGCTTCTCTTTCTTCTTCACCTCGCCAATCAACTGACGAATCTTCGCCGTCATGCCATTGAACGAAATCGCCAGTTTGCTTAACTGATGTTCGCCCCGCACCGGAATCTGGTGCGAAAAATCTCCTTGCGCCACTTGTAGCGTTCCTCGATAAAGGTCATCGACGGACCGCGTGATCCCACGCGCGAGCATCAACGTGGAGAACAAAGAGATGGTTTCCACGATCAAGAAAAGAGCGGCAATGCTGATAAGCATGGAGATCACAAGCGACGCCATCCGGCCGGTTACCACGCCCGAAGCCAGCAAAGACGGCCTCGATATCAAGGGCAGTAAGACGTCCGCCGTCCCGGAGGAAGCCTGCACCTTCCACGGCAGCATGCTGGCGATCGGCACATCCCACCAACCCTGACGCGGCCCCAATCCAGACGGCATGATCTGGTTCCGGACACCGTTTTCAACCACGGCGACCGTGCTGCCCGATGGGCCGAATGTAAAATCGGCGCGGTCTTCCCCGCTTAGCACGGAGCCGACGGCTACAACCCCCGGCGTGAGTGACTGCAGAGTCTGATGATCCAAAGGAAGATAGGCGAACGCCTCCGTGTTTCCATCGCGTATACTCGCACCGATGTAATAGCGTTCGCCCGCCTCAAACAGATCCGCGAACCCCGGAGCGATCCAGGCCGGCGCAGTCTGGAACTTGTCGTCTGATGGCAAGCGCAGAGCATCGCCATCGGCCTGGACCACGGCTGCCAGCCGCGGCGTCCGCCGCCGAATTCCGTCCAATAGATCCGCTTTCGCGCCGTGAGAGGCTGCCACCGCCAGAGTCTGCGCGGCGGAGCGAACGCTGTCAATCCGGGTTTCCAGCTCCTCGCGGACACGCTGCGTGGCGAATTGCCCCAACAGCAACTCGGCGGTCAGCATCAGCAATAATCCAATCAGAAAGATGGGAACAATGGCAGACAGAAAGTACGTAAGAAGCAGCCGGTTGCGAACACGCCACGACAATTCTTTGCGGAACGCGATGTAGCACACAATCAGCGCCACCCAAGAGAGCCCGGAGACCGAACTTCCGCGAGAGAAGTAGGAGAGTATGACCGCGATAACCGCCACGACCATAAGAGCCAGCGCAACGCTTTGAAAGACACTTCTCTTGCGAAGCCACTGCGTCATCGTTGTATGTTAACCCGCTGCGAAAGACGATCAAGTCCCGGATTCTGCGCCGGCTTTTGGAGATAACCTGTGGGTAAAGCACCCATGAACAAATACGAACAGCAGGCAAGGCAGCAGAGAACCGCCTCGCTCCGCACTTCCATGTCGCTTTGGACAGCCGGGCTCGCGTTGCTGGTCGTGGTCTTCCTTATCATCGGGCTCAGCAACTCTGCCCCGTCCGGGTTCTTCAAGATGGGCGCAGTCATCGCTGCCATGCTGCTGCTGATTCTCCGCCAACTCAATCGCCGTCTTCGCGGCAAGGCGCCAAGGGCCGCGCAACCCGATCCAAAATCCACGCTTAAATTGGACTAATTCCCGCCAAATCGAAACAACTCACCTGTTACTATCGAGGTTTTATGAAAGGTATTGTACTGGCTGGTGGTACCGGTAGCCGCCTATTCCCCCTCACAAAAATTACCAATAAGCATTTGCTACCTATCTACGACAAGCCGATGATCTACTATCCCATCGAGACGCTTGTGCAAGCCGGTATCAAGGACCTGCTGATTGTAACTGGCGGCCGAAATTCAGGCGATTTTCTTCGCTTGTTGGCCAACGGTAAAGAGTTCGGTTTGAAGCACATCAATTACACGTATCAGGAAGGTGAAGGCGGCATCGCTGAGGCGTTGGCGCTGGCAGAACACTTCGCCGAAGGTAGCAAGATTTGCGTCATTCTCGGCGACAACATTATTGAAGGGTCCATCAAGCGCGCGGTGGACGATTTTCAGCGGCAGGATCGCGGCGCCAAGATTCTTCTCAAAGAAGTTCAGGACGCTGAGCGCTTCGGCGTCGCCGAAATTCGAGACAATCGCATCGCCGGTATAGAAGAAAAGCCGCAGCAGCCTAAATCCAATTACGCCGTCACGGGGATTTACATGTATGATGAGACCGTTTTCGATAAAACTCGGACGCTTGAGCCCTCGGCCCGCGGCGAACTTGAAATTACCGATGTCAACAACGCCTATATTCAGGAAGGCTCCATGTCGTTCGATTTCCTGGAAGGATGGTGGACGGACGCGGGCACTTTCGAATCGCTCTTGCGCGCCACCAACCTGGTTTACGACACCAGACAAAAGCAGCAGCGCGAGCCCGCCAAGGTGACTGTCGGAGCTTCGGCGCAATGAGCGCCGCTGCGGTGCTGGGCGCGCTGGAGTCTGGCGTCGAAATAGCCGTTCCAAAATCCGAACCCGGTATTGGCAAAGTCATTCTTTCGCCCAGCAGCGCAGATCTCATCGCGGACATTGAGATTAACCCCTTCGCGCTTTGGCCCGATGATCGCGGATATTTCCTGGAGGTCGCACGCCTGGGTCAGGGGCTCATCTCAAAGTTCCCGGCCGATTCCATGCAGGTCTCTGCGGCATTGAATTACCCGGGCATCATCAAAGCCTTCCATTATCATCGCTTTCAAACGGATTACTGGGTTCCTGCAGCCGGGTTGTTACAGGTTGCGCTGGTGGATTTAAGAACGAATTCCCGGACATTCGGCGTCAAAAACACGTTGTATGTAGGCGCACTCAGACCTTGGCAGATGCTCATCCCTCCTGGTGTCGCGCACGGTTACAAGGTTATAGGAGAACAGCCGTCCGTCCTTGTCTATGTCACAAATCGTATTTACAACCCTAAAGACGAGGGGCGTATTGCGTATAATGACGCGTCAATTGGTTATGACTGGGAGTTACAACACAAATGAAGTTGGTAGTAACTGGCGGGGCTGGGTTCATTGGCTCCTGCTTCGTTCGCACAGCCTTGGGAGAAGGTTGGGCTGATCAAGTTGTCAACCTGGATAAGCTCACATACGCTGGCAATCTCGAAAACCTTGAATCCGTCGCGGATCACCCCGGCTACAAGTTCGTTCAGGCAGATATTTGCGACACGGCCGCAATAGAGCGTATATTCGAGTCGGAGTCCCCCGATGCCATCGTTCATTTCGCAGCCGAATCGCACGTCGATCGCAGCATTCACTCGCCTGCCCCAGTCATTCAGACCAACTTCAATGGCACATTTTCTCTTCTCGAGGCCGCCCGCAAAAACAAAATCGCCCGTTTCGTGCACGTCTCGACGGACGAAGTCTACGGCAGCATCGATCCGCCGCACGATGCCGACGAAAACTACGCACTGCGAACCAGCAGCCCTTACTCCGCTTCCAAGGCCGGTTCTGATCTGCTGGCTTTGTCCTACTACACTACTTACAAGCTGAACCTTTCCGTTACTCGCGCATCGAATAACTACGGTCCTTATCAGTTTCCTGAGAAATTAATTCCGTTGATGATTTCTAATGCGCTAGACGACAAACCGCTGCCGGTCTACGGCGATGGCCAGCAGATACGTGATTGGCTGTACGTGGAAGATCACTGCCGCGCCATCAAGGCCGTTCTCGAAAGAGGTATGGCGGGCGAGATCTACAACATCGGCGGCAACTGCTCTTTGCCAAATCTGGAGGTAGTGCATCGCATTCTCAAGGCCACAGGCAAACCCGAATCGCTCATCACCCGCGTTACGGATCGTCCTGGGCATGACCGGCGTTACGCGCTCACGAACGCCAAACTGACTCGCCAAACAGGGTGGGAGCCGTTAATGGACTTCAATCGTGGCCTTGCGGCAACCGTCGACTGGTATCGCAGCCAATCGCGCCTGGGTCGAACGAGTAAAGAGCGGCGAGTATCGGCATTTCTATGAGCTGAATTATGCTCGCCGTAGCAACTGAGCAGTAACTCGATATAATTACTACGAACTGCTGTCTCTGTGGCTCGCTCCCCAAACACATACTCTGCTCTAGATGAGCTGAGTCAGATCCAGGCCGAGGCGCGCAAGGCCAAGTCCGTCGATGACTTGCGCAACTGTTTTGATCGCGTACAGGCCGTCCGTCACGCTCACCCTGACGACTTCGATACCCAACTCCTGGTCTCAAGAGTTCAGGAGGAGATCATCGCGCGCGCGCGCAATCTGGGCAGCGACTCGCCGCCGTCAGCAGAGCCGCATTTAGCGCGCATTCCGCCGAACCGGAATGAGTTACCCCCGGACGAGGTCGCCGACATTCCTGAAAATGTCCCGAGAATTGAACCCAAAACTTTAAAATGGGCGTTCTATCTCGCTTCCTTATTTACAGCTATTGCCCTTGCCGCCTTCTTCTACTTGATTCAGACGGCGCGCAAGATCAATATGACGCCCAACGAGGCCGCAGCACAACAAACAGCAACAGCCCCGGTATCTGCAAAGCCAAATGGGTCGGCTGGGCCAACTACCCCCACGCCCGTTTCCACCAACCCGACGCTCCGTCTTTACACAGACCTAATTCCCGGAACCGTCACCATTGATGACAACCCGCCGCAAGATTTAAAGGATGGAGAACTGATCCTCGATAACCTGCAGCCCGGTCAACACTCCATCAAAGTCACCGGCCGCAGCGGCAACGCTGCATTCAGCTTCGATGTGTCCGAAAAATCCGCGCCCCGCGTCGTGGGTCTCCCGGCTACTTCAAATGCTATGGCTGTGCTTGTCTCGGAGCAGGATGGCACTGCCCGGCTTATCACGAATGCGGATCACTCCACAGTTTTCCTGGATGGGAAATCGGCGGGCGAAGTGGGGACAGACGGCTTGGAGTTGACAAATCTCGGTACGGCCGACCACGATCTCCAGGTGACGGAGAACAAAGACCGGCAGCGCTTCGTCATGACCTACACGCAAGCCCCGGTATTGACGGTGTATGTGAAATCAGATCCCAACGCGGGAACTGTGGTGGTTAAAACGAGCCAGGACGGAGTCAGCATCTATGTCAATGGCCAGCTTTACAAGCGGCAAACGGATCACGGGCAGCTGCGCATTCCGTTGAAAGTCGGCGAATACACCATTCGCGTTCACAAGCCGGGGTTCATTGATCCGCCTCCGGAGAGCGTCGACGTAAAGAAGGCCGAGGAAGCTGCAGTCGAATTTCGCATGGAGGCCGCTCCTGAAGTCGCAACTCTAGACGTCAAAGGCGCGCTACCCGGCACTATGATCTACGTCGATAAGAACTTTGCGGCCACGGTCGGGGCTGATGGCAACGCCTCCATTTCAAACGTGAACCCGGGGGACCATACGGTCGAATTGCGTCGCGATCAGGCGCTGCCCAAGCGCTTTGAGCGGGTGTTCCACACCGGAGATATCGTCGTTTTGTCCGGGCCAGACGTTACGCTGGACAAAGTCGTCACGGAGAGCAAGGCCGCTCCGGCGCCAGCGCCCCTACCACCTTCTCCCGCCAACTCGGCCACTCCCTTAACCACGGAGATTCAAGGCCCACAGGTTCGCCGGGTGGGGGGCAGCGACTTCGTTCCGTATCACACGCCCAAGATGACCGGGCACTACTCTTTCCAGGCGCACGCTCGCGTAGGCGGTTTTTTCAAGCACAATAAGCTGCAATGGTATGCCGCGTATCAGGACCCTCAGGATTACGTGCTGTTTACTATCGACGGCAAGCACGCCACGATTCATGAGATTCGCGACGGCAAATCGGTCGAAGTCGACAAAACCCCCTTCAACGTTGATTCAAACGAGTGGGTGCAAGTGGATCTCGCCGTGAAGCCAACCTCGATCGAAGCACGCGTAAAAACCCCTGAAGGTCAATGGACCGATATCGGTTCGGTCAGCAGCCTGGGCCGTGATTTCACACAAGGTAAGGTCGGTTTTTATACGCCCGGCAATAACGAAGTAGAAGTTTCGGGATTTCGCTTTTCAAACCACTAAGATCTAGAGACAATCTCTAAGTGGACGAGCGCTCCTTCTATCGCGAATCACAGGTCACCAAGCCTGCCACTTTGAACTGCCCATTCTGCCGCACAGCCCAGGAATACGATCTGAAGTGGCTTGTGCGGAAGAAAGTGGAACGCCTGCCTCGCCAAGCTGACGAGCGGGACCGTGCGAAATTTGCCAAGGCTGCCAGTTACATGGTGCTCATGGACGACAAGGTCGCGTGCAAGCGCTGCCGCAGAACTTTTGAGATTTCGGGAATCAAAAGCACCGCATTCTTGACCGAGTAAATCGTCGCTTATCGTCTGCTGTGGGGTTGGCGCGAAGGACTGACTGGGAGATATCCATTTAATAGCTGGCGGTTTTCGGGGTTACAGTTCACGTAGTAACCGCCGCCCGTATGGGAATCCTGCACGCCGGCGCCGACTTCCCTTCCCTGGCACGCCCGTTCAATTGCCCGTAGAATTTGAGGACGGCTCGCTGCTCGAAAAAACGGCCGTACAGGCTTCAGACCATAGTGCGTCGGATCTCCGGTCATGGGCAGAAATCTTTCAAAGTTTGTGCGTTTGTCGGCAATACCTCGCTGGTCACGATGAGTGCATCCAACGGACATTACGGTGAACACGGCAAGCGCGGCAAGAAAGACCTTCATGCTGAGATTATCGTTCAATCATTTTTCCGGAGGAACGCGCAAAACGGTCGCGGTATCAGGCGCTCCGCCCAAATGCATAGCGAGTTCCTTTGCTGTCTGACGGAGCGCATCCGCGCCCTTTGCGCTCTTGAGGGTCTAATCTGCCGATTGCAAAATGGGATATTTTGGATGAAGACTATGGCTACTATGCTGACGGTGAACGGGCGGCAGACGACAGTCGACGCGCCTGGCGACACTCCCCTTCTCTGGGTTCTGCGCGATATCGTAAAACTGACAGGAACCAAGTACGGCTGTGGCATTGGACAGTGCGGCGCCTGCACGGTCCACTTGAATGGACAACCGCAAAGATCGTGCATCACGCCGCTGTCGGTGGCGGCGAACGCAAAGATTACCACGATAGAAGGCTTATCGCCGGACGGAAACCATCCCCTGCAAATTGCTTGGCAGGAGTTGGATGTTCCGCAGTGCGGTTACTGCCAGGCAGGTCAGATCATGACCGCCGCCGCCCTGTTGGGAAAGCATCCAAAGCCTACCGACGCGGAGATCGACAATGCGATGAGCGGCAACCTGTGCCGCTGCGGCACTTATCTGCGCGTTCGCGCAGCCATTCACAAAGCCGCTGCTTCGCCGAATGCTGGGCGCGCCCAACGTGCCGAACTGGTAACAGTCGCGGCAGCAGAGGAGGAACTCTAAGATGGTCGTCACACGGCGTTCTTTCCTGCATGTCACTTCTTTAGCGAGCGGCGGCATCCTGCTCGGAACCTATGTTGGGCCGAAGCTCACAGCTCAGCAGCAGCCGCAAGCCGCGCTCGAGCCGAACACGTTCATTAAAATCGATCCGGACGGCACCGTCACTCTGATCGCCCGCAATCCTGAAATCGGTCAGGGCGTCAAGAACATGCTGCCAATGTTGATCGCGGAGGAGCTTGAAGTCGATTGGAAGAGCGTCAAAGTCCAGCAAGGCGATTTGAACGAGAAATACGGCGGTCAGACAACCGGCGGCAGCCGCGCGGCCTCTAACAATTGGCTACCTATGCGTCAAGTCGGCGCTGCCGGCAAGCAAATGTTGATTGCCGCAGCTGCTAAGACCTGGGGAGTTCCGGAATCGGAATGCTATGCAACCAACGGCCGCGTTTACCATCGTTCGACCGATCGTTCACTAGGCTACGGAGAGTTGGCATCCAAGGCCGCGGCCATGCCGGTGCCGGATATGAAGTCAGTTCAGTTGAAACCCGTTGCTGACTTCAAGATCATCGGCCAGAAAACGACGGGTGTCGATATCCCGGAGATCGTCACCGGCAAGCCGCTTTATGCCATAGACATCACGATGCCTGGAATGCTGTACGCCGTTTACCAGAAGTGCCCGGCCTTCGGCGGCAAGGTAGTCAGCGCGAATCTTGACGAAGTAAAGAAGATGCCCGGCGTGCGGCATGCTTTTGTGCTGGAGGGCAAGGCCCAGGTCGGACCAGTCATCGCAGGCGATCCTGGGTTGGAGCCAGGCATCGCAATTGTGGCTGACACCTGGTGGCAGGCCAATACAGCTCGTCAGAAGTTAAACGTGCAGTGGGACCAAGGTCCCGCCGCGCAGCAAAGCAGCGAAGAATTTCAAAGACGCGCGGATGAATTATCGAAGCAGCCCGGGCAGCGCGTGATTAAGAACGACGGAAACGTCGATGATGCGTTCAAGAGCGGGGCCAAGGTGATTGAGGGCGCCTACTCGTATCCGTTCATTTCGCACGCGCCTTTGGAACCGCGCAACTGCACCGCGCATTTCAAAGACGGCAAGCTCGAAATCTGGAGCAATACGCAATTGCCCGCCCGTGGCCGTACGTTGGTGGCCAATAATCTCGGAATCGGCGAGAAGGACATCACGATTCATCTGTTCCGCGCCGGCGGTTCCTTCGGACGCGGGCTGACGAACGACTACATGGTTGAGGTCTCAGCCATCTCGCAGAAGATTGGCGCCCCCGTCAAGCTGCTCTGGAGCCGTGAAGACGATATGACGCACGATTACTATCGCCCCGGCGGTTTCCATTACTTGAAAGGCGCTGTGGACGAATCCGGCAAGCTCGTTGCTTGGCGTAATCACTTCGTCAGCTACGGCGAGGGTGAACATTTCTCGCCCTCCGCGCAGATCCAGCCAGGCGAATTTCCCGCTGGTTTTGTGCCGAACTTCCGAACAGAAGCTTCCTTGATGCCGCTCATGCTCAAGACCGGCGCGTTGCGAGCGCCTGGAGCCAACTCGCAAGCCTTTGTCATGCAGTCCTTCATCGATGAGTTGGCCCATGCTGCCGGCAAAGATCCGTTGGAGTTCCGGCTTGAACTACTGGGCGAACCGGCCAAAAAGATGGTGAAAGAGGCCGCCAAACCGAAAGTAGAAAATGAGCCCGCGCACAAGCCCGACGATAAGGCCCGGCAAGCCTATGACACGGAGCGCATGCGCGGCGTACTGCATGCGGTTGCCGAACGCTCCGAATGGGGCAAGCGCCGGTTACCGAAAGGCACGGCCATGGGCGTTGCGTTCCACTACAGTTTCCAGGGGTATTTTGCGCACGTCGCAGAAGTGACTGTGCTTCCCGGCAACAAGCTGAAGGTCAACAAACTCTGGATTTGCGGTGACGTCGGCAGCCAGATCATCAATCCCAGCGGCGCAGAAGCCCAGGTGCAAGGCGGCGTGGTCGACGGATTAAGTGAATTGATGCATCAAGAGATCACGCTGGAAAACGGTGCAGTGGTGCAGAAAAATTATAACCAGCACATGCTGCTGGCATTTCGGCAGGCGCCCCAAATTGACGTGCACTTTGTCCACTCGGATAATCCGCCGACCGGATTGGGCGAGCCGTCGCTGCCGCCCGTGCTGCCCGCAGTCACGAACGCAATCTTTGCGGCTACCGGCCAGCGGATTCGCGCGCTACCACTTGCTAAGAGCGGTTTCTCTTGGGCATAGTTCGTTTTCGCTTCGCGCACAACGCACCGGCAACGCCGAGGCATGCTGCGCTCTGGCCAGGCCGCTTAGGCGATGGCCGCCAGCGTCTCACCTTGCAATTGAGTAGTGTTGAAAACGCGAGGCTCTTTGCGCCCGCAAGCGCAGACGGAAGTTTCGATCCGGCCCGGCAAGATTCGGCCGTGCGGGATTCCGGGTTCCAGGTGCCAGCCAGCGTGAGCTTCGCATTCTGACGCCATCAGACGGCCATCCCTTGAGATTAAGACTTCGTAGACCGGCACAGCAAAGGCCTGCCAAAAGACTACTCGTTCGACGTCGGTGATTGCGGATGCGCCGAGTTCGCTCGCTACGAAAATCGCGGTGTCTACACTGCTGATCTCGATAGCACCCGCGTCCGACAGAGTCGCCAGCATCTTCAGGTCGGCCGAGCTACCGATTAGCACATGCGGCAAAAACATTTCCAGTTCGTGCCACCGGTCGCTTGGAAAGCGGCGCAGATTTCCGATTTCGATCTTGTTTCGGCTGACGGACGCGACGCGCGTTCGGGCAGAGATAGGCACCGGAATGGTCGAGTATCGCTGCCGTCGGAAACGGGCTAACTTCAATGGCATAACGTTGGGGGCGGCTAATGAAGGAGTCTCCCGAACGTGACAACTGTTGTGCTCCGTTTATTCTGATAGGTCAAGCCCGATTTGGAACAGCGCTTTGCGATCGTCTCATTTCGAGCAGGCGGCCCAGGTTGCCGCCGAAAACTCCTTTGACCTGTTGCTCGTCGTAGCCCAATTCGTACAGGGCGGTCGCTTGCTGGTCAAAGATAGCTGAATTCCACCCGCGCGGGAAAAAACTAGAATCTGTCCCGAAGAGGAGACGATCTATCCCGGCGACATCAATGGCCCGCCGGAAGACAGTTCGCAAATCCAGGCCTTCATAGGCCATCCAACGGTTGCTGCTGGATGTATCCAGGTAAACATTCGGACAGAGATCGGCCAACATCAGAGCTTCGCGAAAGAGACCCGCTCCAAAATGCGGCACGGTGAAAGGAATTCGAGGGAAATGCAACGCGACTGTGTGAAGATCCAGCGGGTTTGAAAATTGCATATTGAACTGCGATGGCAGGCCTAGTTTCTGACGGACGCCGACGCTAATAGCTCCGCAGTGCACAAAAAGCGCGAGCCGCCGATCTGAGGCGATTTCGAGAATGGGGACGACGCGCGGATCTGTCACCGAATAGGTGTGCATCGCCGGGAAGAGGCAGATTCCGTCCAAGTGAGGATTCGCAGCCGCTTTTTCGGCGCGTTCCACAGCATCCGGCTGGATCGGGTCGAGCATGAAGTACCCGAAGAAGCGATCCGGGTACGCACTCACCGCTGCCGCAACGCATGATTCGTCGCCGTGAGTGCTGGCGATCAGGCAGGCACGCCTGACGTTATAGCGGTCCATCTCGGCAATCCAACTGCGTGCCAGAACCACCGGATCGGGGGAAGGAATAGCCCAATTCAGCACTGTTCCCAGATCTTCCGCATTAGCGAGCTTCTTCTGCCGGGCCAAACCGCTGTAAAACGAGTGCGAAAAGAAGTGGACGTGCGCGTCATTGACGGCCAGATCGCCCCAGGGACTGTGCGCCATGCTGGTGTGATTGTAACTGCCCAGGGGGAAACGGCTCCACGGCTTTAATGGCGCAGCGTATCTGCTGGTGAGTTTCCGGACTTCACACTCCTTTGCATTAACTATGGGTTCACGTGCATTCACTGTGTTTAGCAACAGCAATATGGAGGTGTTTCCCATCGAAAACCCAGGAAGTAAGAGAAGCTTCCCAAGGAGCTTAAAAGGAGGTTCCAAATGTCGAAGAGAATTGGAGTTTTCGTGATGGCGTTAGCCAGCTTAGGAGTTATGCTGCCGGCAAGCGCGGCGGCGGCGGAGCGTGGCCGGGACGAGTCCAGAGTGGTTGTGCAGAACAGAGCCGATCGCGGACGAGCGGATGTTCGCGTGGCGGAGAATTACAGGGTAGACGATCACGCCAGGACCCACGTCGATGAGCGTCAAGTCATCGTAAAGCGCGCGCCCGTGCCTTATTACTCTACCGCTCAAAGATGCCGTTAGCCGAACTAATGCACACACGCTCCGATGAAGAGAAATTTTTCCTCATCGGAGCGTATGTCCGGCCAGCGAACTTGGTGACGATTCGAGTTAGAGAGCGCTACGGCGACCCGCTAACAAGCTGACCAGGAATAGAACCAGAAAGATCACAAAGCAGATCTTCGCGATACCTGCCGACGCGGCGGCAATACCACCAAAGCCGAGAATGGCAGCGAGAATCGCAATTACCAGAAATACCCAGGCGTACCAGAGCATGTTGTCCTCTCCTCCTGCAAGAGATATGCACGTTCTCTGCCAGAAGAAAGAGCATGCGGTTATGGAACGCAAAGTCAATGATTTTGAAAGAGTTCTCGCCTCCCTGCCTCTGATTGCCAATGTGCATCGTGAAGATTACCTGGAAGATATTTCGCGTAAAGAAAGAAATTGCAGGCTTGTTTTGAAAAGCGCTGTATTATGGCTTCCAGAAAGTCTCGAATTGCGCCCCGCGGCGCGGGAAGCTCAATGCCTCACACATTTACCACTTCTTACCTACAAGATGCATTGGCGGTTTTGCGGCAATACAAGAAAATGGCAGAAGCCGCCATCGCCCAGGTACCGGACGATCAACTGACGGTCGCGCTGGATCCTGAAATGAACTCCATTGCGTTGATTGTGAAGCACATGGCCGGAAACATGCGGTCGCGCTGGACTGATTTCCTGACCAGCGATGGCGAGAAACCCAACCGCCAACGCGACACTGAATTCATAGAGCCGCCGACGAGTCGCGAACAGCTTTTGGCGGTTTGGGAGGACGGCTGGCAGCGTGTTTTTCAGGCGCTGGAGCCGCTTTCAGATGACGATCTTGCGAAAACTGTGATAATTCGCGGAGAGCCTCATTCAGTGATGCAGGCGATCAATCGGCAGGTGGCGCACTATGCCGCCCATACGGGACAAATTGTATTTTTAGCTAAACACCTGCAACACTCGAACTGGAAATCTTTGAGCGTACCGCGAAACAAATCGCTCGAATACACGAACAAAGTACTTAAGAACTCCTGAATTTCTGTCCGGATACATATGTCCTCTGATCCCGAAGAATGGCTGTAGGTCTAGACTTTGGAACTACGAACAGCTCCATTGCAATGGCGGAGCCGAACGGTGTCAAGGTCGCCAATTTCACCTACGCAGGCGGCATAACTGAATCTTTTCGTTCCCTGCTCTACCTTCACCTGGCTCGCGAAAATGGCCGAAGCACCATCAAATCCTGGAGCGGTCCCGCCGGGATTGAGAGATATCTCTACTCTGATGAGAAGGGCCGCCTCGTCCAGTCGCTCAAATCTTTCCTCACCAGCCGCAGTCTGAAGACCACTGAAGTGTTCGGACGGCGTTTCAGGCTGGAAGAACTCATCGCGCGTATTCTTGCTGATATCCGTGCAAGCGCTGAGGCCCAGTTCGGTTCAGATGCGAAGCGAGTCGTTGTAGGCCGCCCGGTGCGCTTCGTCGGCGCCGAGTCCGATGTAGATGACGGTTACGCTCTCAGCCGTTTGAAGGAAGCGCTTCTCATTGCCGGATTCGCAGACGTCAGCTTTGAGTACGAGCCTGTCGCAGCGGCCTACCATTATGAATCCACCCTTGATCATGACGAGTTAGTGATGATCGGAGACTTCGGGGGCGGCACCAGCGATTTCTCTCTCCTTCAGGTGGGTCCGTCGCTGCGCTGCTCAGCGGTTACGCGCCAGGTCATAGGTAATGAGGGGGTGGCGGTTGCCGGTGATTCGTTTGATGCGCGTGTCATCCGCCGGGTGATATCCCCGGCTCTCGGCGCCGGTTCCGAGATCCAGTCGGGCGGCAAGAGATTACCAGTCCCGAACTGGTTCTATTTCAAACTTGAGCGTTGGCATCATCTGTCATTTCTCAAGTCGGCTGACACCCTCAACATGTTGAAGAGCATCGCGGCACAAGCGCTCGAACCCGAAAAGATCAATGCTCTTCTTTATTTGATTCAGCACGATCTTGGCTATCAGCTCCATCGAGCCGTGCAGCGCGCCAAAATCGCGCTATCAACCGCGGAGCGAACCCGCTTGCACTTCGCTGATGGCGATGCGGAGATCGATGAAGAACTCACTCGCATAGATTTTGAAAATTGGATAGAGGAAGAACTCAGAGATATAGAGGATCATGTGGATGCACTGTTAATGAAAACGGGTGTTCGCCCGCTCGACGTTGACGTGGTCTTCCTGACCGGGGGTTCTTCCTTTGTACCTGCTGTCCGTCGCATATTCGAATCGCGTTTCGGCCGTCAAAAGATCCGCACGGGCGACGAATTCACATCTGTGGCCCGCGGCCTGGCATTGAGGGCCGCAGAGTTGCGTTGAACCGTTCAAACGCGAATACGCCGGTTTAATGATCAGTCTTGGTTGTTGGGGATGTCGCCGGTCCGGTCGTCGTTTGAGAAGTGCTGGTGTTGGAAGTCGCCGTGGATCTTACAGTTCCGTGCTTCGCTGCCCAATCAGCTTCGGTAGCAGCATTTCCCACAACCTTCTTGGCAATATCCTGTTTGACGTCCTGCTTTACCGCTTGATCAGCCTGTTTGGCTGCAGCGTGCGTACCATCACCTAATTCGATAACTTTCACCTTTACAAGCTTGGT
This sequence comes from Terriglobia bacterium, assembly GCA_963846025.1. Lineage (GTDB taxonomy): Bacteria > Acidobacteriota > Terriglobia > Bryobacterales > Bryobacteraceae > Bog-105. The sequence goes on from CAWJUG010000003.1 coordinate 171,842, forward strand.
GCCGAATTTCCTGCACACCCTCGCATTCGGAAGGTAAATATCTAGTCTCCGGCCTTGTATCTTGTCCCCGGTATCCGCTACAACGTATTCGCCCGAGTATCGGCCGGCATGCTTGATCTTGATCCGGCTACCGATGGGAAGGACGTCCGGATCGGCTGCTACCACATGGCGATGAACAACTTGCCCGGAGGCCGTGATGCCCTTCTGCGCGTAAGCCGTGGCACGATATACCCCGTTCAGGTCTTCTGTTCCGCCGAACAACAATCCATAACTGCCAGCGAGAAAGGTGGTCGTCACTAATACGCGCCTTATCACATTCTTTTGGACTGGTTCCGGCTGTGACCCGCAACAAAGTTTTCGTCGGCCGTTCTGTATGTAATCCAACAAACCGCTGCTCCCGAAAATCACTGACGTTCAACAATCTTCGTGGCCCCAATGGAAAGGTACACAGGGTGCTCCGCGAACCGTCCTGTTTCGCATTGACCAAGCGGTCTTCAGGCTTGTGCGGAGGTGCATTTCGCGCCTATACTGCACCCAAGGTCCCATTTAAATATGTTGACGATTCGCCGGAGCGCACTGGCTGGGCTAGTTTTCGGCGTCCACGCTCTTTTCGGCCAAATTTCATTTGATATGGCACAGCGCCCCATTGCGCCGCCCCCGACCATCAGCAAGCCGGAGGATCGCTGTGTTCTGCAAGGACGAGTAACCAACGGGGTTACGGGCGAACCGCTGAAGAAAGCCACTGTTCGGCTAATCAAACAGCTGACGGCGGTCAAGTCGGACGGACTTCCACCGGGCCAGCAGGGTTACTCGGCTACCTCAGAGACGGACGGTGGTTTCAAAATCGAGAACATCGAGCCTGGAGATTACCGTTTATCTGGAAGCCGCAGCGGCTATTTGGACACGCAGTACGGTGCCAAAAATGTGGGGGAACGGGGATCCACCATCAGCTTGCGCCCCGCGCAACAACTGGCGAATATCAACCTTACGCTCACTCCGCAAGCTGTCATATCCGGCAAGGTCATCGATCAGGATGGAGACCCGGTGAATGGGGCCATGGTGCAGCTACTGGCGGAAACTTGGCAGCGCGGCAAACTCCGCCACATGATGCAGAACGGGTCCAATACAAACGATTTGGGTGAGTATCGAATCGCCAATGTGCGGCCCGGCAAATACTACCTCCTGGTACAAAGAATGCGCTTCACACCCGATGCCGAATCGCCCGCAGAACCCGGAAAGCAGGAAATACGGCCGGTGAAGACGTTTTATCCGGAGGCTCCAAATCTAGGGGCCGCCACGCCGCTGGATGTCAAAGCGGGCCAGGACCTTAGCGGAATCAATATACGCCAGCGCAACGGGGTGACGTATCACATACGCGGCAAAGTCTTGGGCGCTGTGCCGGAGGGCACGAACGAGCGCTTGAGTGTAAGTGCTTCCGTCCGCGACGAACAAGACATGATGTTTATGTTTGGAGGCGGCGCGAACGTGACAAAAGATCACACCTTCGATTTGTCTGGAATTGCGCCCGGCTCCTACACTCTAAGTGTATTTGCTATGGGCGGACAACTGAAAGGGTTGGGCCATGCGGATGTGGATGTTGGTCAGGGTGACGTCAACGACGTGCAGTTGACGATTGTTCCGCCGGGCGCCTTGCGGGGACAAGTGACCTTCGAGGGCAATCCGCAGGCTGGCTCGGCAGCCGTCAACCTGAAGAATGTTCACATCTATTTGGCGCCGACCGACATGTCGATGATGATGTTCGGGAATAATAACGCTATACCGAAGGACGACGGAACCTTCACCATCGATAATGTATCGCCCGGCAAATACTACGTGAACCCCAACGCTCCGTCCGGAACATATTTGAAGTCAGTTCGATTCGGAAGCCAGGAGGTTTTGGGAAAGGAGCTTGACCTGGCGCAGGGCTCAGGTCAAATCACACTGATCTTTAGCTACGGCGTGGCTGAAGTGGATGGCACGGTGCAGTTCCCGCAGAATGCGGCCGCTACCGGCGACGCGGCCAGCAGCGCACAACCGGCCGTCACCCCGGATGCGACTATCGTACTGATACCGGACGCATTGAACGAGGATGGTTCCGGCATGCACATGGGAAGCTCCGGAGCGAACAACTCATTCACGGTCAAGCAGGTTCCTCCAGGACACTATCGGGCTTACGCATTTGAAAGCGTGGATTACGGGCAGTTGCAGAACCCTGATGTACTGAAGCAACTGGAAGGCAAGGGCGTCGACGTCGAGGTGAAGGAAAACGACAAAAAGCAGATTCAATTACCGCTGGTAAGTGAGGAGGCCATGCGGCAGATCTATTCAAAGCTGGGCATCGACGTGCCCTAGGAATAAGGATGTATGAAGCTCGGGCGCTGCATTCTGTTTGCATTTTTCGCCATCCTTCACGTTTTCTCCGCGCAAAATAACAAGCTCGCGCCCACCGCTATCAGCGGCAAAATCATGGACCAGGATGGCGATCCCATCAACCTGGCTTCTGTCGGCCTTGTCCACGATTTTTGGAAAGGCGGAAAGCTGTATCACTTCGCAAACAGATCCGCTGTGAGTAACGACTTAGGCCAATATCGAATCGGCAATCTGGCTCCCGGCAAATATTACGTATATGTATGGAAGCCTGATCACCAACGGCGAGCAGCGGATTTATCGCCAACCCAGGCAAGCCGGACATTCGCCCCATCGACACCTTCTATCCGCAAGCCGCAGACCTCGCGTCTGCCGCTCCCGTCACCGTCACCGCCGGCCAGGATCTTACCGGGATCAATGTGATTATGCGTAGTGGGCCCACCTATCACATTCGCGGCAAAATCATCGCTGATCTAACGCCTGTCCCCGGACATAGCTATTCCGTAATCGCCTACGGCGCAGACAGTCGGAATAGGTTTCGCACCACTAACGGCGTAGCGATGGTAGTCAGGAATCGAACGTTTGATATCGCCGGAATCTCGCCTGGTTCTTACACGCTGCAACTGTTCACGCCAAGTTTTGTGGGATTAGGACAGGAAGATGTCACGGTCTCAGACGCGGATCTCAATGACATTCAGATGCATTTCATGCCTCTGGCTTCTATTCGCGGCCAGGCTGTTATCGAAGGCACTCCGCCGGCACGCAAACCGCCTGTCAGCGCGACAAATGGCAAACTTTCCTTGAGCGAGGGTGACTTCTCCGTTGCGAAAACCTGCAACGGCGTCGCCGATATCCAGAAAGACAACACCTTCAGCATCGATAACATCACTCCAGGCCGGTGCAATTTCTTCGCTTGGTCACTACCGCGAACCTATCTGAAATCCGTCCGTTTCGACGATAAGGAGGTGCTCGGCAAAGTAGTCGATGTCACCCCGGGCGCTCATCGCGTAACCCTGACATTCAGTTATAACGGCGCACTAATCCGCGGGAAAGTCCTCAATCTGCCCAGCGGCCTTGTGCTTGGTTCCATCGCGGTGGTATCGGAAACGCTGAACGAGGACGGCTCCGGTGCGCATCTCGGCCTTTTTGGAGCCAGCGGGTCTTTCTATTACCCGATGCCCCTGGTGCCCGGCCGTTATCGCGTCTACGCCTTCGAACAAAAATTCCTCGATCTATCGAGCACATTCGAAAATTCAGCTTTTCGCAAGCAGATCGAAAGCAAAGGAACTATCGTCGACTTGAAGGAAAATGAATTCAAGATGCTGGAAGTACCGCTAATCACCGACAACGAATTGCAACAAGTCTTAGCGCAGCTCCCGGTAGAGCCTTAAGACTAACTCGCAAACCGATACCGCAAGCTATTCGCCGCCAGTTGCCGCAGTTCCTCTCGCGAGAAACCGAATATCTGCGCAGCCAAAGTGTATTCATGGAGCAGATCGGTAAAGAAGAGCGCCGGGTCATCCGTTCCTAAAACGATTGGAACGCCGGCGTCCCAAAGCTTGCGCAAAGGATGCTCTCTTAGGCTCGGGACCGCTCCGGTACAGACGTTACTCGACGGACAGACCTCCAGAGGAATGTCGCGCTCCTGCAAGGCGCTCAACAATTCGGGATCTTCGATGGACCGAATTCCATGGCCGATTCGTTGTGAGCCAACATGAATCGCTTGCCACACGCTTTCGGGCCCTGTCATCTCGCCGGCATGGCAGGTCAGGCCCAAGCCCGCGTCCTTAGCGGATTTATAAAGCTTCTCAAACCAGGCCGCCGGACCGCGAGCTTCATCTCCGCCGATTCCGATTGCCGCAACGCCTGCGCTGCGCAGATCTTTTGCTGCGTTAAACACGCGCGTAGCGTCTTCAACGCCAAATTGCCGGATGGCGTCGAAGATCCAGGCCACCTGCATCGACTGTTGCTTGTTGGCTTCCGTCAGAACTGCTTCGAAAATCTGCTCCAAATTCTGCCCTTTCCAGAGAATGACGCCCGCTGAAATGGTGATCTCGGCGTACTGAACGTTCTGGGCTAGCAATTTCTGAATCAGACGTTGTGTAGCCAAAGCGTACGCCTCCGGCGTGTTCAACTTCTTGGTGACCCATACGTACGCCTTCAGGAAACCCGCAAAGTCACTGTAATGAAGATTCGTGCGAATCGCATCCAACGGTAACGAAGGATCTAGCTCATGGATAGTCTCCGGGTAAACCGAGCCTTCCAGGTGCAGGTGTAGTTCGGCTTTCGGGAGATCGAGAAGGAATTGTTGAAGATGCTGATCCGGTTGGCTCGAATAGCTCTGCTCCTTAGAAATGGGCAAGTACTTCCCTCTCCGACATAATAAACGTGCGATGACAGATCAAGAGCTAGAAGCGATTGCGGGTGGTTATCACGGCGACGCGTTCGCAGTCCTGGGGCCGCACCCGGTAGACGACAGAAACCGCGAATGGGAAATCCGCGCCTTTCTGCCGCAGGCGCAACAAGCTGAAGTGGTCATGAACGGGCTCACTATCGGCATGGAGCGTGTACACACAACCGGCATTTACTCGGCGCGTCTGAACTCTCGGCCGTCCGCTTATCAGCTCCGCATTACCGATTATCAAGGTGAGACAACAGAGGTTGAAGACGCGTTTCGCTTTCCGCCGGTGCTAAGCGACTTTGATCTGCACTTGACCTCTGAAGGCACCAATTACGAGGGGTATAACTCGTTCGGCGCTCATGTAGTCACTGTCGAAGGCGTCACCGGCACTCGCTTTGCTGTCTGGGCTCCCAACGCGATCGTTGTGAGCGTGGTCGGCAATTTCAACGATTGGGATACTCGCCGGCATCCCATGCGTTTGCGCAGCGGCGGTGTTTGGGAGATCTTTATTGCCGGCATCGGAGTGGGTACACCGTATAAGTACGCTGTTAAATCCCGCTTTCGTGGGTATAGCCAGTTGAAGGCCGATCCCTACGGCTTTTATATGGAAACGCCGCCCAAATCCGCATCGATAGTCGCCGATCTGGACACTTACGAATGGCATGACCATGAGTGGATGGAGCGTCGAGGAAAAACGAAAGTTCTCGACAGTGCGGTGGCCTTCTACGAAGTGCATCTTGGCTCCTGGCTGCGAAAGGAGGATCATCAGCAGCTTTCGTATCGCGAACTCGCTACCAAACTGGTGGAATACGTTAAGCGCATGGGCTACACGCACATTGAGCTGATGCCAATTGCCGAGCACCCCTATTCGCCTTCATGGGGCTATCAGGTCACCGGGTATTTCGCGCCGACGTCGCGCTTTGGCGAGCCTAAAGACTTCATGTATTTCATCGATTGCTGCCACCAAGCCGGCATCGGGGTGATCATGGACTGGGTCCCGGCGCATTTCCCAAAGGACTCGCATGGCCTTGCCTACTTCGATGGAACGGCGCTCTATGAGCATGAAGACCCCCGCATCGGCGAGCATCGCGACTGGGGCACGCTGATCTTCAACTTCGGGCGCAATGAGGTTCGCTCGTTCTTGATCTCAAATGCGCTCTTCTGGCTCAAAAAATATCACATTGACGGCCTGCGCGTGGACGCCGTCGCCTCCATGCTTTACCTCGACTACTCGCGCAAGCCGGGCGAATGGGTCCCGAATATGTACGGCGGCAACGAAAATCTGGACGCTATTTCGTTCCTGCGAAAAACCAACGAAGTTGTTCATCAAGTCCCCGGAGCCATGACAATTGCGGAGGAATCAACAGCCTTTACCGGTGTCTCGCGGCCTGTTTATCTGAACGGGCTGGGCTTCACGATGAAGTGGAACATGGGATGGATGCATGACATGCTTCACTACTTCGAGCGCGATCCGATCTACCGCAAATATCATCAGAACGACATCACGTTCAGCATGGTCTATGCGTTCACGGAAAACTTTGTGCTGCCCATCTCACACGACGAGGTGGTCTACGGGAAACGGGCGCTGTTGGACAAGATGCCTGGAGACGAATGGCAGCGCTTCGCAAACGCACGCGCCTTTATGAGCTACATGTATACTCACCCGGGCAAGAAATTGCTTTTTATGGGTTCTGAAATTGGCCAAACAGCGGAATGGAACTCAGAGACAGACGTTCAGTGGTGGCTACTTCAGTTCGATATTCACCGGAGATTTCAAACGTTCTGCGCCGCCCTCAACCAGGTGTACAAATCACAACCGGCGTTGTATGAAGTCGATTTCCAGGGCTGGGGGTTTGAGTGGATTGATTTCCACGACGGTGAGAACTCCATCATCTCCTTCGTGCGCTATGCCCAACGCCGTGAAGATTTCGTTATCGTCGTGTGCAACTTCACGCCGATGCCTCACAAGGGCTATCGGATTGGTGTTCCCGAGCCCGGCGAATACCTGGAAATCTTCAATTCCGACGCGGAAATTTTTGGCGGCAGCAACATGGGCAACGGCGGCCGCGTCACCACGGAAGCGACAGCATCGCACGGGCGTCCGGCATCACTGTGCCTGATTATTCCCCCCTTAGGAGTGCTTATCTTCAGACCGGCGAGGCCGCTTCCGCCATTACCGGAATCAGCTCACAAATAGATGCAAGCCTGAATTCAGATCCCGGCGGGTCCATCCAGGCTCCGCCAGAGATACCAACTCGCAATCGAGCAGTACGGGGCCCATTTTTGCGAGAGCGCAGCCAACTCCGCTGGCTTCGGCAACTCGGGGAGGCCGTACGCCTTCCGAACCGCATTCCGGATACCCAAATCTGCGACCGGCATCACGTTCGGCCGCCGGAGCGCAAAGATCAGGAACATCTGCACCGTCCAAACGCCCACGCCGCGCACTTGCGACAACGCCGATATGATTTCCTCATCGTCAAGGTGGCGGAGCCGGTGGAATTGAATCTCGCGGCGAGCCACTCGTTCCGCCAGATCTGTCAATGACGCAATCTTCTGCCGGGACAGACCGCACGCCCGTAACTCGTCCGGACGTAGCTTAAGAAACCCGGCCGCAGTAAACCGCCGTCCTACCGCTTTGCGTAAGCGCCCGAAGATCGTGCCAGCCGCTTTACCGCTAAGCTGTTGGAACGTGATGGAGCGCGCCAACGTCTCGAACGTTGGTTCACGAGGGACTATTTGGCAGGGTCCGACGCGCTGGATAATCGCTGCCATGACCGGATCGGCTTTTCGAAGATGAACGGTCGCTGCACGCATGAAATGAGCGGATGGGCCCGAAGTAGCAGCCCTTTACTGAATTTAGACGATAATCATAACCAAGATGAGCAGTTTCTTTCGAATGTTGGGTTGCACCGGACTGGCTGCCCTGACAACCTCTTGCTTTTTCATACCGGCAGCCTCTGCACAAAGCGCCACGCAATCTTCCACTCAAGCCCAAGCCGACACGCCACAGACCCCGTTTAAAGTAGACGTCGAACTCGTCAACGTCCTTTTCACGGTTCATGCCAAGAAAGGCGGCGCGCTTATTCCGAACCTGGAAAAGAACGACTTCACCATGTTCGAGGACGGTAAGCAACAAACGATACAGCGCTTCTCGCGGGAAACGGATCTGCCTTTAACGTTGGGGCTCCTCATTGACATCAGCGCCAGCCAGACACGGCTCATCGACATTGAGCGCGAAGCGGCGTCTGCGTTCTTCTCGAACGTGATCCGTCAAAAGGACGAAGCCTTCCTGATCTCGTTTGGAAAAGACACCGAGCTGCTGCAGGACTACACAAACTCACCGCGGATGCTCACCTCCGCGCTTCGCGATTTGCAGGGCGACGGCATTATGCCCATGCTTGGCGGAGGGCCAGTAAATCAAGGCCCGGTGCCTACGATCGGATCCCCTAAAGGCACCCTTTTGTATGACGCTGTATATCTTGCCTCCAACGAGAAGCTCAAAACCGAAGTAGGAAGAAAGGCGTTGATCCTCATCACGGACGGTGAAGACCAGGGAAGCAATTACAATTTACGAACCGCAGTGGAAGCCGCCCAAAAAGCCGACGCGATCATTTACAGCATCTACTACGTTGACCGGGCATTCTACTCGGGCGGCGGTTTTATGATTGGTGGCGGTGGCGGCGAGGGTTATCTGCGCAAGATGTCGCAAGAGACGGGTGGGCGCGTGTTCACCGTCAGCAACAAGCATCCGCTAACGGAAGTTTTCAAGGAAATCCAGGATGAGTTGCGAAACCAATATTCGATCGGCTACGAATCAACTAACCCGAAACGCGACGGGACGTTTCGTCACATAGAAATCAAGGTGGCTAATTCCGATTACCGCGCGCAAGCACGAGATGGGTATTACGCTACACCGAGCGATGTGCCGTAGCGTGCTCCCGCATTCGGAAGTAATCACCGACTGCTTCCCGCAATGGCGGCATAGGCTTGATACCGGCCGCTTCCAACTTGGCGTTTGATAGCGCCGAGAACTTGGGCCGACGGGCAGCCGTTCGGTACTCGCGTTCGTCCGTTGGCTGCAACTCCGGAGTAAGGCCCGCCATTTCGAAGATCATCTTCGCGTAGGCGTACCATGAGATCGCCTCTCCCCCACCCATGTGGAACAGCCCGGCAAGACCGGCATCCAACATGTCGACCGTGCGCGAAGCGATCGCCGGTGCATAAGCTGGTGAGGCGACGTGGTCTTCGATGACGCGAATCGGATTGCCGCTCTTTGCAATCCGCAGCATGAGCTCGACAAAGTTTCCCCTAGGCGTAAACATGCCTCCTGGGCCGAAGACGCCTGAAACCCGGATAATAAGTGGATTTTCGAGGTATGCCTGGGCATATAACTCGCCAGCTAGCTTCGACACCGCATACGCGCCGAGCGGGTGCGCCATGTCGGTCTCTACGTAAGGACTGCCCTTTGTCCCATCGAAAACGTAGTCAGTGGAATAATGCACTAATTGCGCGTCACTTTGCCGGCAGGCCATCGCCAGATTGCGTACCGCCAGAGCATTCGCCTGATACGCAGCGAGCGGTTCACGTTCCGCGATATCGACTTGGTTATAAGCGGCTGCATTGACAACTACGGTAGGATCCAGCTTTCCGATGCTTTCTTCTACCCCGGACGCATGCGTTACGTCTAGTGTCTGGCGGTCGAACTTGTGGACCGTCCATGCTCGTCGCTCAAATTCGCGGCACAGCTCTACGCCGAGTTGCCCGCCGCCCCCAAAGATGATGACCTTTCGCTGCATCCTTTTGCAGCATAGCCGAACCGGCTGAAGGTAGGCGGAGGCAAAAGTCGGGCGGTGCTAGGAAAATCGCTCGCAGCACGGCAGATCAGGTTTCCGCTGTCAACCAGCGCAGCCCCGCTCTAGTTCCTCATCCCAACCGGCATTAGAGGCAGTGGGGCGGATAAGCTTTCGCTTAACAGGTTTGCCCGTAAGGTCAACAGGCTTTGCAGACCGGTGAGAATCTGCTCGATGCGAATTTCCAGTGTCCACGTCTGCTGTGCGCCGGAGCAGAGAACCACTTCGCCCAGGAACAGAGTGTCCTCGTATTCGACGCTGACCAACGTCGATTCCTGAATCTGCTCGGCTGTACATAAAACCAGGCGCTTGCCGCGCATGCCTTCCATTTCGCACGCAAGGCTTCGTCTGGTCCCATGAGGGCCAGCCGCTGGCAATTGCATCACGGCTGGACGTGTCTGATCTGACATCGAGCTCATCACGCCGTACTAATCGGCTGAAAAGCGGAGAAGTATTAGAAATTAGAACCGAGACTCGATAAAGAACCAGAGCGATGCCCCTACTGCCACGGGCAATAAGAGTTCCAGCCAATTCCGCAGCGAGCCCAAGCGGGGCCGCGGTTTTGCTCGGACGCACGGACGCCGTCTGCTCCGTCGCCTGTTGGCTGCGATGAAGATCGACCAACCGGCAGCGCACGTTACTCGGCTGCCCCTGCAGCGCGCGAATAAGCTCTTCCCGCCCACGCTTGTCGGCAATCAAAATCGTCGCCGAGTGCATGCCCTGCATTGATTCCTGAAGCTTACGTCTGAGCGGACCCGGTATCTCTTTAATGGACCGGTACACCGATGTCCCCTCGCCGGTCGCAACAAAAATCGTGGAACTCTTTGCAGTCAGAACAGCCATGTTTTCCGATCCCATTATGATCCAGATGCCCGCAACAACTGTCCGCTGCCAGGCACGTCATGACCGGCGTGAGCAAGGGTCACTTGAATGAAGCCTAGCGCGGCTTTCGATAGCGACTTATCACGCCGGTAAATCAGCCCGATGCGTCGTATCATTGGCTCGGGCCCGAGTGAGACATTTGCCAGCTTGCCGCCCGAAACCTCTTCCTGGCAATGTGAGGCCGCTAAGAAGGACAAGCCCAAGTTGGCCATCACGAAGCGCTTGATCATCTCTGTCGAGTCCAGCTCCATGGAGATATTCAACTCTTCCTGCACCGAATCCAGCCAGTGGTTCAGGCGCGCTCTTGTAGTCCCGGTTTTTGGGAGCAGCAGTTGTTCTCCAAGGAGATCGCGGGGCGCTACCTTCTCGAAGGATGTAAGGCGATGTGCGGGTGGAACAAGCAATTTGATCTCATCCGAATGGATTTTCGCAACCTGCAGCTTTTTTTCCTGAACCGGAAGCTGCGTAATTCCGAAGTCAGCCAAGTTATCGAGTACGGCCTGCACGACACGTGTTCCGTAAGACCGGTCTACTGATAGTTGAACGTTGGGAAACTGCTTTTTGAACTCAGCGAATACGCCTGGCAAAACATAAATGCATGTTGCTTCATTAGCCGCAATGATGAGTTCGCCGCGAGGAACCTTTTCGAGCTCGTTAATCGAATCCTGCGCGCGCCGGCGTAGCGCCAGAATCTGCTCCGCATGCTCGGCGAAAATGCGTCCCGCGACGGTAAGAGAAATCTTCGTCCCCAGCCGGTCGAACAGTGTCGTGTTCAACTCCTGCTCCAACTGCCTCACCTGGGCGCTGATAGCGGGTTGCGTGCGATAGCACGTCAATGCAGCCTTCGAAAAGCTCTTCAAACGAACGATCTCTAAGAAGGTATGCAACTGATCGAGATCCATTGTGCGTTGACCGACACCTGCGCCTCCAATACAGAGCGCTTTGGCTCAAATTGTATCAATCGGGGGGAGCACTAAGGCTGGATGGCTAATCGACTTTTTTCAGGATCTTAGCGCCGGCGGGAAGTTCAAACGTGTTCGAGGGCACGGGCTGATTGACTTCCACCTGACTCGCGAACATCTGATACGTCTTGTACCCGTTACGTTGCCGCTCAACAGTGAACGGCCACATGACTCCGCCGCCGGCGTCGCGCCATTTGTCATAATCAATCTCTTCATCGTTGTGTTCGCGCGTTTGCGGATCCTGCCAGGCAAAGGTTTCGCGCACTGGCAAAAGCGTGTTGTGGTCGAGATAAACTCGAATCACCCGGTCTTCCGCGTCTGTTACGTCGACGACTTCCACGTGGGTGCTGAGAAAGACCTCACTGCCCGAATAGTCGTACTGAAGGCCCGGCTCATCATGACGAACTTTCAAGATATATAGGATGTCGTTTTCAGTGGTCCTGGCATAGCGTGCCCAGGCATCATCTTCGATGGGTCGAGCGCCGCGGAAAGTAATGTCCCAAGCCTGATCGGGGAGAAACAAATATGAGTAGTCCTGCTTCTTGCCAAGAATCTCCCGCTCTCGTATCCCAAGCCCGTTTGCCGGTTTTTGCGGCAGATATTCTGTGTACGTGGTGGTAATATCCAGACCGCTTATCTGGTCATGGAAGAAGGAATAGATACGGCCTTTTGCCACGCGGTTCCGCATGTTGAGAAACCGTTCTCCCCCCAATGCGGAAAGCGCCTGGTCGATAATCTGCTTGCCTTTGTCTGGCGTGGTTTGAGCAGTGACGGACAGCCAACCGGCAAACGTCAACGAACAAATTGCTGCCGCAACCGCGAACGTGTAATTGAATTTAAAACTCGATACAAACTTAAGCACAAACAATGGAGTGAACCCATGCGCTCCCAGCCCCGCCGGCCGTAGCGCGCTCTTCTGAATGAATAGAGCCGGAGCGATCCCGCAACGGTCCCCCTCGCCGTCCATTCAAAGTGGCCTGAATCTCGGCGACGACCGAAAGCGCCACCTGCTCCGGACCGTCAGCGCCGATATCTAAACCCATGGGGCTGTGGAACGGGAGGCTCGCAATTGCGTCTTCGAGTCCAGCATCGCCCAACATCTGCATGGCGCGTTTGCGTGGCCCTAAGATACCGAGATAACGCAGTTTGTTCCCCGCTAACTCTTTAAGCATTGCCAGGTCCTGACTGTAGCTGTGACTCATCAGCACCGCCGCCGTCCAGGAATCGATCGGTAGAATCGGCCCGCCACCGCCTGGCGTGCGAACAATCACGTCATTCGCATTCGAAAACTTGTCTCGCCGCGCATAGTGCGCGCGCCCATCGAATACGAACACTTCCCATCCCAGAAATCTAGCCAAAGTGACAAGCGGGATGGCATCATCCCCAGCCCCGAATATCAGCAGACGCAACGCCGGCAGCAGCGTTTCCGCGAATATCTCGGTGTCATCATCCAGTGGGGCTAGTCGAGATTCGCCGGCGCAAAGGACCTGTTTTGCCACGGCTTCCAGAGCGCTCGCGCAAGCGGGGCCGGTGAGATTGTGGCTTATGGCGCCCTCCGTATCAATCGAAAGCCTCTGGCCGGCCGCACTCGCCGGTGCAATCAGGTGCGCAATGACCGCTGGCCTGCGCGTTTCGCGTGCTTGCCGAATCAGCTCGAGGGCACCTGTGTCGCCCGGCACAACTCGCTCGAGTAACACGTGAATGATGCCATTGCAGCCCAGCCCGTACTCGGCCGCGATTTCGCCATCCGGAGTGGTGTCATAGCGCCGAATTACAGGACCGTTCTCTGTCAGCCACCAGGCTTTCTTCACAAGATCGTCTTCCAAGCATCCGCCGCTGACTGATCCAACCCGTTGGCCCGTGCGCGCTAATAGCAAGCGTGCGCCCGGCAGCCGATACGATGATCCGTGCGTCTTGACGACGGTCGCCAGAACCGCAGACTCGCCTTTGGCCTCTAATTGCGACCACATCGCCAGGATCTGCTCAAACTCTTTCACGGCTTACCGATCTGATAACAGCTTAGCGATTTAGACCGAAGCGTTTGTGAGGCATATCCCCTTCGGCCAAGTCGTAATTAAGCGAGTTTAACTGCCGTTACGTAAACTCCTTTTTTTTAAGCGAGTTGTTAATGGTGTAAGTCGAAAGTGGCCGGAGAGCCAAGGAGAAAACAAATGAACCTATCGAGCACCTTCCAAAGAAGTTTGGCAGCATCTGCATTGGCACTTTTTTTGTGTGCCTTACCGCGACCGGCATCTGCCGGCATTGCAATCTCAATCACAGTTGCACCACCGCTTTTGCCGGTATATACGCAACCGCCTTGTCCAGTAGACGGCTATATTTGGACGCCCGGCTACTGGGGTTGGGGGGATGCAGGATACTACTGGGTACCAGGCGTTTGGGTCGCCGCTCCGCGCATAGGTTTTCTATGGACTCCTGGCTACTGGGGACTCGTTGGCCCGAGTTATATCTGGCACGCGGGCTATTGGGGGCCACACGTCGGTTTTTATGGTGGCGTCAATTATGGTTTCGGCTATGTGGGAGTGGGCTATGCCGGCGGCTTTTGGGCTGGAAGCATCTTCCGATACAACACGGCCGTAACGAGCGTGAATACTGCCGATTATACGGAATGTGTACGTGGACCGCACCGTAGCGCGCAACAGCTATGTGGTTAACCGGGTCAGTTTCAACGGTCCCGGCGGTGTCAACGCACGCCCTAACTGGCAAGAGCAGGCGGCCATGCGCGAAGGGCATACCGCGCCAATCGCCATGCAAATTTCACACGAGCGCAACGCCAGTATGGATCGAGCCCAATTCGCTTCCATCAATCACGGGCAACCGGGTACGACGGCGATGGATTCGGTCAATGGACGCAGATTCGATCAGCAAGGGCGAATCGCCAACGGCATCGGCTCAGGCCGTTTAACGGCTGGGGAAACCGGCCGGCTGGAAGGGCGCGAGGCCTCGCTCAATCGGGAGATTCATACGGATCGGCAGGCCAATGGCGGCAGCTTAACTCCGCAGGAACGCCGACAGGTAAACCGGCAACAAAACAATTTGAGCCACTCAATCTACGACGATAAACACAATGGCGCGAACGCCGCTTACGGCAATAACGAAGTTGGAGGGCGGCGAGCCGAGCAGCAGCAACGAATTGCACAGGGCGTTGGGAGCGGCCAAATGACCGCTGGCGAGGCTGCGCGCAGTGAACACACGGAACAAGATATCAATCGTAAGGTTCGCGCAGATCGTAACGCGAACGGTGGCCGGTTAACCCCTGCCGAGAAACAAAACGTCAACCGGGAGCAGAATCACGCCAGCCGGCAAATCTATAACGAAAAGCACAACGAGCGCACGGGGCCACCCAAATAGACCTTTCGTATTCGGAGGACTGGAGCAGCTTCCGCAATGGGAGCTGCTCCGCAACAAAGCGCGAAACGGCCCTTCGCGTCTAAGTATCCGTTTTATCGGCCTTGTTTTTCCTCAGCAGCAGGCTAGCCGAATCCTCATCCAGAAAAATGTGCGTCTGCGGGTGCATACGCAATATCGAAGCTGGCGCCATAGGCGAAACTGGGCCTTCCAAACATGCCTTCACCGCCTCTGCTTTGCGCCGGTCTGGAACCACGCACAAAAGTTCGCCCGTCTTCAGGAGCCAAGGAATTGAGATCGTAATCGCGCGTTTCGGGACCTCTTCGATGGAGCGAAAACCAGCCCTCGCCGACCTGCTGGCTCCTACAAGCCTGATCCAACTGAACCACAATGTAAGGCTCTGTCGCCTCGAAGTTGGCAGGCGGATCGTTGAAGGCCAAATGTCCGTTCTCGCCAATTCCGCAAAACGCCAAGTGCACCGGCGCTGTCCTTAGCTCGGCGCTCATCGTCCGCGCGACCTGATCCGGGTTCTGCGAGCCGTCCAATAGATGATACTTTCGAATGCCCAGCGGAATCACGACCCGTTCTTTGATATAGCGCGCAAAGCTCGCAGGGTGGTCTATTCCGATACCGACGTATTCATCCAGGTGAAATAGCTCCACTGCGGCCCAATCGACCCCTGATTCCTGCTCCAACATGCGCAGGAAATCCAGTTGCGAAGCTCCAGTGGCGGCCAGTAGCCGAACCGTCCCATGTTCTGCTTGCAATCGACGCAAGAGACTGGGCCGCATGAGCGGCCGCGGCGCACGCCAGATCAGCCTTGGAGGGGAATACTCGAGTCATGGGTTACGCTAATAGCGTCAGTGACTTAAAGGTCGACAAACCGATCTGGCAGGGTAACGTCTAGATGTCTTTGATCGTCTTTCCCGTCATTGAATGCAACGCGAGCTTCGCTTTGCGTCTAATAAAGAGCCATAATAGCCAGTCGATTAAGGCTAAATTTGCCGTCCGCTCAGCTTAACCACTTTAAAGAGGAACTTCTGAATGCAGCCACCCGGCGCGCTTGAACCGCATCCCACCGAACCACACCCGACCAGACCCGGTGAACACGAACCGCCGTTGGGAAGCCGCCCAGCTCATCTTCCCGACCTGGACTCTCACGGGAAGAGCTCGAACCGGTATTGGTGGGTATGGGTGCTGGTCTTCGGAATTATCGCGTACGGATGCTACCGCCTCTATCTCTTCGAAAACGGCAAGCAAGCGGCCATTGCAGCCAAGAAGGGGGCGATGCGGCCCCACAACATCCCGGTCGCCGCTGCGAAGGCGCGCGAGGGCGACATGCCCATTTATCTGCAAGGCTTGGGAACGGTTACTGCCTTTAATACGGTCACCGTAAAGCCTCGCGTAGATGGGCAACTCAAGACCGTCAACTTCAAAGAAGGTCAAAACGTGCATGCAGGCGACGTTCTGGCCACGATCGACCCGCAACCATTCCAGGTCGCTCTGGATCAGGCAACCGGCAACCTCGATCAGGCGAAAGGGACGCTGGCAAAGGATAACGCTGCTTTGGGGGATGCCCAAGCGAACTACGTGCGCGATCAGCAATTATTCAAAGACAACATCATCGCCAAGCAACAGCTTGATACTCAGCTTGCTACCGCGAACCAGATTCGTGGGTCCATCGAAGCCGATAACGCCGCCATTGCCGCTGCTAACGCGGCCATTGCGAGCGCCAAACTGAATCTCACCTATACCAAGATCACCGCGCCGATCAGCGGGCGCATCGGTCTTCGCCTGGTTGATGAAGGGAACATGGTTCATGCCTCCGATGCCACTGGGCTCGCAATTATTGCTCAAATTGAGCCTATTGCTGTCCTCTTCACCATCCCCGAAGATCAGCTCCCGTCAGTTCTACAGAAATTGCATCAGGGCATTAAGATGCGCGCCGACGCTTTTGATCGCGATCAGCGGCAGCAGTTGGCGGAAGGTACGCTGCTAACCGTCGATAACCAGATCGATACGACCACTGGCACTTCACGCCTGAAGGCGATTTTCCCAAATACCAACGGCGCCTTATTCCCCAATCAATTTGTCAACGTGAAACTCTGGCTCGACACCAAGCACAACGTCACCATCATTCCTGCCGTCGCTATCCAACGGGGACCCACCGGCACGTTCGTCTATGTGGTTCAGGACGATAATTCGGTGGTCACGCGGCCGGTGAAGATCGGGCTCAGCGAAGGCAATGACGTCAGCATTGACGAGGGTCTGCAGGCGGGCGAAAATGTCGTCGTGGATGGCGCAGAAAAGCTGACTGACGGCATGCAGGTTACGCTGCGTGGCCCGGGAAGCAGCCCATCCGGCGCGAGTGGGAACGGCAACAGAAACGGCAAACGCGGGAAGCGGAGTCCCCAGGAATGAGTCCTTCGCGACCGTTCATTCTCCGGCCGGTTGCTACCTCCTTGTTGATGGCCGGCATCCTGATTGCCGGCGCAATCGCATACAAACAGCTTCCCGTTTCCGCGCTCCCGGAAGTCGACTATCCCAACTATTCAGTGCCTCACGTTTTATCCCGGGCGCCAGCCCAGAGGTGATGGCCTCGTCAGTTACCGCGCCGCTCGAGCGCACTTTCGGCCAAGTCCCTGGTCTGAAGCAAATGACTTCCACCAGCTCCTTCGGCAGCTCCATCGTCACGCTGCAGTTCGATCTCGACCTCAACATCGATATTGCCGAGCAGCAGGTTCAAGCTTCGATCAATGCCGCAGGGACATATCTTCCGCCCGACCTTCCGAATCCGCCTATCTACAGCAAAGTCAATCCGGCTGACGCGCCCATCCTGACGCTGGCCCTGACATCGACGACTATGCCGCTGACGAAGGTGGAGGACTTGGCTGACACGACGCTCTCTCAAAAAATTTCGCAGCTTCCTGGCGTCGGTTTGGTCAGCATCAGCGGCGGTCAGAAACCGGCCGTTCGCATCCGCGTGAATCCCACCGCTCTGGCGGCCTACGGCCTGAGCCTGGAGGATGTGCGTACAGCCCTGAACCAGACGAACCTCAATCAGGCAAAGGGCAACTTTGACGGCATACGCCAGGCTTATACAATCGGCGCCAACGATCAAATTCTGACCAGCTCCGGCTATAAGCCCGTCATCATCGCTTACAAGAACGGCGCGCCGGTGCGCCTGCAGGATGTGGCCGAGGTGGTCGACGGCGCGGAAAACACGCGTCAAGCCGCCTGGATGAACACCATTCCCGCAGTCATCGTCAACATCCAGCGCCAGCCCGGCGCGAACATCATAGCCGTAGTAGATCGCATAAAAGCACTGCTTCCCCAGCTTCGCGTTTCCATACCAGCGGCCGTGGATGTCGCGGTTCTAACCGATCGCACGACAACCATCCGCGCCTCCGTCAAGGACGTTCAATTCGAACTGATGCTGACCATCGCGCTGGTGGTGATGGTGATCTTCCTCTTTCTGCGTAATCTCTCCGCCACCATCATTCCGAGCGTTGCCGTGCCGCTTGTCTCTGGTGGGAACGTTCGGGGTCATGTACCTGCTCGGCTACAGCTTGAATAACCTGACGCTGATGGCGCTTACCATCTCGACGGGTTTCGTAGTCGATGACGCCATCGTGATGATCGAGAACATTTCTCGTTATCTCGAAGAAGGCGACACGCCGCTTCGCGCGGCATTGAAAGGTTCCGAGCAGATCGGCTTTACGATTGTTTCGTTAACCGTCTCCCTCATCGCCGTTTTGATTCCTCTGCTGTTCATGGGCGATATCGTCGGACGTCTCTTCCGCGAATTCGCCATCACCCTGGCTGTCACGATTCTTGTTTCTGCCGTTGTATCGCTGACGCTCACGCCCATGATGTGCGCGAAAATCCTTCGGCATAAAACCGAATCCGAACAGACCTGGTTCTATCGCAAGTCGGAGCATCTCTTTAATTGGGTTATCGCGAAATACGGAAGCACCCTGCAATGGGTGCTGCGACATCAGCCGCTGACGCTTCTCGTCACAGTGGCAACGCTGGCCGGAACCATCATTCTGTACATCGTCGTGCCGAAAGGCTTCTTTCCTGTGCAGGACACGGGTGTGATTCTCGGCGTCTCCGAAGCGCCGCAGGATGTTTCCTTCGCCGCCATGTCTGACCGCCAGCAGGCGCTCGCGAAAGTGATTCTGCAGGATCCGGCAGTAGAGAGCCTGTCCTCCTTTATCGGTGTGGACGGCATCAACACCACCATGAATAGCGGGCGTATTCAGATCAACCTGAAGCCGTTGGATATTCGCAAGATCTCCGCAAGCGACCTCATCCGGCGTCTGCAGCCGAAGCTCTCGCCAGTCGATGGAATCACCTTGTTCATGCAGCCAGTACAGGATCTTACGGTGGAAGATCGCGTCAGCCGTACGCAATATCAGTACACGCTAGAGGACGCCGACGCCGCAGAACTAAACGTCTGGACCAATCGGGTGGTGGAAAAGCTCAAGACTCTGCCGACGTTGCGCGATATAGCAACGGACCAGCAGAACGGCGGTCTACAAACCATTCTCGTCATCGATCGCGATACGGCGGCGCGTCTGGGCATTGGCATGCAACAGATCGACGACACGCTTTACGACGCCTTCGGCCAGCGGCTCGTCTCGACCATGTTCACGCAGTTGAATCAGTATCACGTGGTGCTCGAGGTGGCGCCGGAGTTTCGCCGCAACCCGACGGCGCTCTCCGATATCTATATTCATTCATCCAACGGCACGGAAGTTCCGCTCAGTTCGTTCACGCATATCGAAACCGGCACCATCCCCATCACGGTCAATCACCAGGGCCAGTTCCCGGTTGTCACAGTCTCATTCAACTTGCCTGCCGGTGTATCTCTGGGCGACGCCGTGAAAGAGATTCATCAAGCGGAGCAGGAGATCGGGCTCCCGATCAGCATTCACTCCAGTTTCCAGGGAACAGCCGCCGCGTTCCAAAACTCACTGGCTAATGAGGCGTATCTAATTCTGGCGGCGCTGGTTGTCGTCTACATCGTGCTGGGTGTCCTCTATGAAAGCTATATTCACCCCATCACGATTCTGTCTACGCTGCCCTCAGCTGGCGTCGGCGCCATCCTTGCGATTTACATCTGTCATGACGATTTCAATGTGGTTTCGCTCATAGGCATCATCCTTCTGATCGGCATCGTTAAGAAGAACGCCATCATGATGATCGACTTCGCGCTTGATGCCGAGCGGCATGAGGGCAAGCCGCCGCTCGAAGCTATCTATCAAGCTTGTCTGCTGCGCTTCCGGCCCATCATGATGACCACCATGGCCGCTCTGTTTGGCGGCCTGCCTCTGGCTCTGGGCACGGGCGTCGGCTCCGAACTGCGCCGTCCTCTGGGCATCACCATCGTCGGCGGCCTCATACTAAGCCAGGTGCTTACGCTCTACACAACGCCCGTCGTTTACCTGTTCTTTGATCGCCTGGCAGCGCGTTTCAGCCGCCATCGGAGCGAGCACGCGGGAGCGCCAGCCCGATTACCCGAACCGGTGCACGGAGACTGATGCCATGAATTTGTCTGAGCCGTTCATCAAACGGCCAATTGCCACTTCGCTGCTCACGGCCGCGCTGGCTCTTTCCGGAGTTCTCGCATTTCGGATGCTGCCTGTTGCCGCGCTGCCCGAAGTCCAGTTCCCCACCATTCAGGTATTCGCCAATCTTCCCGGGGCAAGTCCGGAGACGATGGCTTCCGCTGTTGCCACCCCGCTCGAGCGCCAATTCGGACGGATCGCCGGCATCACGGAGATGACTTCATCGAGTCAGTTGAGCAGCACGCACGTCACGCTGCAGTTCGATCTCTCCCGCGATATCAACGCTGCCGCTCGCGACGTACAGGCTTCTATCAACGCGGCTCGTGGTCAACTGCCGGCCGACCTGCCGAGCAATCCCGGCTACTGGAAATCGAACCCTTCCGACCAGCCGATCATGAATCTCGCGCTGACCTCCGATATCTACACGCGCGGGCAGATGTATGACATTGCCGATTCCATCCTGGCACAGAAAATTTCGCAAATCGAGGGCGTTGGTCAAGTAAACACTTGGGGAAGTTCGCGCCCGGCCGTTCGCGTTCAGGTGAACCCCACCATCCTGAATAATATGGGGCTTGGCTTGACTGATGTCGCCACTACTCTCCAGAACGCTAATGCTCATCAGGCGAAAGGCGACCTGAGCAACAGCGACGTCCGCTGGCAGATCAATGCTACCGACCAGATCTTCCACGCGCCCCAATATGCGCCGCTGATTGTCGCCTACCGCAATGGTGCGCCGGTTCGGCTGGCCGACATCGGAAACGTCATCGATTCGGTTGAAAATGTTCGGAACGATGGCGTTGACAATGGCAAGCCTACCGTGGTCATGGCGGTCTCTCGCCAGCCTGCGGCTAACATCATTGACGTTTGCGACCGCATCAAAGCCCTCTTACCCTTGCTGCAAGCTTCGATTCCACCGGCTGTTCATCTGATGGTAGCCCAGGATCGCACCACCACTATTCGGGCCTCTGTTAACGATGTCGAAATCACGCTGCTGATCTCTATTTTTCTTGTCATCCTAGTGGTCTTCTTCTTCCTTCGCAATGTCTGGGCCACCATTATTCCGGGTATCGCCGTTCCGCTCTCGCTATTAGGCACGTTCGGCGTCATGTATCTGCTCGGGTATACGCTCGATAACCTCTCGCTAATGGCGCTCACCGTTTCTACCGGATTTGTCGTCGACGACGCTATCGTGGTCATCGAGAACATCAGCCGTTATCTCGAACAGGGCTGGGATCCCGTTCGGGCCGCGCTGCAAGGCGCGAAGGAAATCGGTTTTACTGTGCTCTCTATGAGCACGTCGCTGGTCGCTGTCTTCATCCCTATCCTTTTGATGGGCGGTATCATCGGCCGCCTATTCCGGGAGTTCGCCGTGACTTTGACGGTCGCCATAGTCATCTCGCTTTTCGTTTCGCTCACGACCACGCCGATGATGTGCGCCAAGTTCCTAACATCCCAGCACAACCGCCGTCACAATTTTCTTTACCGGATGAGCGAAAACGCCTTCAACGCGGTTCACAGTGCTTATGCGAAGAGCCTTGCCGCCGTGCTTCGTAATCCTGCCCTCACCCTGGTGGTTACCCTCATCACCATTGGAATCAGCATTTATCTATACATCGTTGTTCCGAAAGGTTTCTTCCCGCAGCAGGACACAGGTCGAATCGGCGGCCAAATCGTAGCCGATCAGGACATCTCCTTCGCTGCCATGCGCGAAAAAATGCATCAGATGGTGGCCATCGTCCAGAAGGATCCCGCTGTGGACGACGTCGAGGGCAACACCGGCGGCGGAACTCTGAATAATGCCGGCGTTCAAATTCAGCTCAAACCCCTTGCCGAAAGGAAAGTCAGCGCTGAGCAGGTCATTAACCGCTTGCGTGGAAAACTCGCTCGCATCCCGGGGGCGACTCTATACATGCAGGCCTTCCAGGACTTTCATGTCGGCGGCCGCAGCAGTAACTCGCAATATCAATACACGTTGAAGTCCGAGAGCCTACAGGATCTCAATGAATGGGCTCCCAAGCTGCTCGCAGAGATGAAGACAATCCCCATTGTGCTTGATACCAACAGCGATCAGCAGGTCCACGGTCTAACTACCGATGTGGTGATCGACCGCAGCACGGCATCGCGCCTGGGGGTCAGTCCCGCTAACGTGGACACTGTTCTATACAGCGCTTTCGGCCAGAGACAGGTCTCGACCATGTATACCGGCATCAATCAGTACCACGTCGTCATGGAAGTGCTACCCGAGTTTCAACAGAACCCGCAGTCGCTGCAGCTAATCTACGTACGCACGAACAACGGCACGTCTGTTCCCATTTCGACTTTCACTCACTTCCGCACAACTCTCAGTTCCCTAGCGGTAAACCATCAAAGCCAATTTCCATCCATTACGCTGTCTTTTGCGCTCGCTCCGGGCAGTGCTCTAAGCGATGCCGTAAATGCGGTGGAGAAGGCGCAAAACAATATTGCGATGCCGGCGAATGTGCACGGCGCTTTCGCGGGTACCGCACAGGTTTTCCAGACATCCCTTGAGACTGAACCGCTGCTCATTCTGGCCGCCTTAGTCGCTGTTTACATCGTGTTGGGAGTTCTGTACGAAAGCTACGTTCACCCCATCACGATTCTGTCGACTCTCCCGTCCGCAGGCGTCGGCGCTTTGCTTGCACTTCTGGTCTTCGGCACGGACCTGACGGTTATTGCGCTCATAGGAATTGTTCTTTTGATCGGCATCGTAAAGAAGAACGCGATTATGATGATCGACTTCGCGCTTGAAACCGAGCGCAAACAAGGTCTGGCGCCGAAGTACGCCATCTATGAAGCCTGCCTACTGCGCTTCCGGCCCATCATTATGACCACCATGGCCGCTCTTTTGGGCGGCTTGCCGCTCGCCCTAGGAACGGGAACGGGGTCGGAGATGCGCCGTCCGCTAGGTATCACAATCGTCGGCGGTCTCATGGTCAGCCAGCTCCTGACGCTCTACACCACCCCGGTCGTTTACCTTTATCTGGACCGCCTGCAAAACTGGTTCGGTAGCGCTCGGCAAATTAGTCCACGTCTTCAGACCGCGCTCACCGATACGCCATAATGGCATGCAGCTTTTAGTTCTCTGGTTGGGGCTCGGTGTTTCGCTGGTTGCGCAAACCAGCCCGTCGCGTGATTTTAAGCTGCCCCCGGAACAAAACGCTTCACCGCAGTCCCGCATCGTGGAAGTTCCGCTGCTCGATTGCACCGGTCTTCCCTGCCTTGACATGTCGACCGCGAGCGGGAAGACTCTGCGCCTTCTCATCGACATCGCCGAAGCCAACTCCTATTTGGATACCAAGGCTGCGCAATCGCTTGGCGTCAATCTGCAGGCATTAAAAAGCGATAACGATACAGCCATCTCACAAGTACAGCAGACCGTTGTTCCGGGTGCAAAGATCGGTGATTTACCGATGGGGGATTTCCCGTTTATGGTGCTTGACACTACGCCTCAGGCCAATCAAACGGGCGGAAAACTGCCGCCGTTTCCGGCCGACGGCGCGCTCACTTTCCGGGCTTTCCAGAACCGGCTGTTGCAGATCGACTACGCCCATCACCTTGTTCGCGTGTCAGAGCCGCTGGATGCAGCACAAACTTGTAGGCAAAGCTGTAGTGATCTGGTTGTGAGGCACATTGGGAATTATGGCCCCGTTACGCTCACGACCAGCGGCTTTTCCGTCAACGGCCAAGGGGTAGAGGCCCAACTGGACACGCTCTTTACCGGCACGATGTTGATCTATCCGGAATCGGTTCAAAAGCTGGGGCTGAAGAAACTCGCAAAAGGGAAACACAAGGAATTTTTCCCCTTCACGCAAGGCGGCGTGAAACTCGCTCAAGCTGATGGCGCGGCGGAATCGTTCCAGTCCATGGAACTGGGTCTGGATCTACCGCTCTATTTCTTCACTTCCGACGATCACCCGAATGCGGTGGGCTTCGATGCGACGGTCGGCAGCGGCCTTCTTAGCCGTGCCACCGCCGTCTTCGATTTCAAGGGCATGCATTTTTGGCTGGGAGGGTCCGTCGTTCCGCCTCAACGCTAGAATACGAATCGGGCGCCGAGCTGAAGGGAGCGCGAGCGATTGTCCTGATAAGTGATGAGGCCAAACGAAGAATTCGTTGCCGCCACCACCGGGCCCTGCGCACTTGTCTGGCCGGCCGCTCCGAAGACCGGATGATTCACTACGTTATAAGCCTCGCCGCGTAGCTGAAAGTAAGCTTTTTCAGTAACCAGGAAGTTCTTGAGCACCGAAACGTCCCACTGATTCGTGGCGTCTTGCCGAAGATTTGGGAATGTTGTCGAAAACGTGCGGTAGTGATACTGGAACTGATCGGCACTGGCGGTGTCGAACGCTGCGAGGTTGAATGCCGGTCCGTTCACCTGACGGTTATTCAGATTCAGGGGCTGCCCGTTGTAAACGTAGTCCCCCGGGGAGGTCGTGCTACCCGCCGTCCAGAGGAGCGGCTGGCCCGTCTGGTAAGTGTAAACGCTGTTCACGTTCCACCCGCCAATAAACGCATCGAGCAAGCGCGAGTTGATGTTGAACATCCGTCCGCGGCCGATCGGCAGGTCATAAGTGATAGCCAAAACGAATCGGTTCGGATGATCGAATGGCGAGATTCGTTTTTCCAGGTGAGTGTCCGGAAAATTGAGCCAGCTATCCTCCTCAATCAGCTTTGATAATGAATAGTTGCCTACTAAAGTGAGCCCGTTCGAGAAGCGGCGCTGAATTCTGGCGTTCAAACTTTCATAATAGGAACTGCCGATGTCAAGGTTGTTCTCAATCACGCCAGTACCGCCGCTGGTCACACCGGCAGGAAACTGCGGATAAGTAGAAAGTAACTGGGCAACCGTCGTAGTCTTGCTTGTCGAGGCCGCCGTATTCGGAAGGCCGAAGAAAGGGTTGTTTACGGTTGCGGTTAAGGTGTTAATGAGAGCGGTGTCGCGCACGGGCAACGTGCTCAGATACTGCATGGGTATTCCATTCAATTGCGTGTAGGCAACCGGCAAATGCACGCCGTGATTACCCATGTAAACGACTTCAAGCAGTGTGTTAGTGCCAAGCTGGTGCTGAATGCCGAAGTTCCACCGGACTGCGTACGGATTCTTCTCCTGCGGCGCGATGAACGAGATAGTCTGCCCTAGGAAAGTCGAAAGACCTAGCGCAGACCCTATAGGCTGTTGAATCGATCCGCCAGGAAACGGGTCGCTGAGCGTCGCCGCCGGTGTCAGGTTGCTGTTGGTAGTCGTGACCATCTGAGTGGTTTGACTGAAGCCTTCCTGATTCAAAATCGGATTTGTGGAGTATTTGTCCGTGGTTGCCAACTGCGCGATCGTGAGTGGCTGCTCGAAAATGCCGAACCCGGCGCTCAACACGGTTTTGCCGCCCAGTATGCCGGGCGTCCAAGCCGCGCCAATACGCGGGCTGAATAAATGCGATGTGCTCTGATACACCGCGCCATTGCTAGGATTCGGGAACGTTAACCCACCGTTCACGTTGAAAGCGCTTGCCGGCAATTGGGGAATTGGGCTCTTGGCGTAGGCGGCTTGAGCGGCAGCGGCAATGGGACTAGCAGCAGTGGGGTCGAAGCCGTTCACCGTCCGGCCATACCTTTCGACATAAGGCCCATCATGATCGAAGCGCAAACCCAGATTTATCGTCAAATTCGATTTCACGCGCCAGTCATCCTGCACAAAGAAGGCGAAGTAATGTTCGGACCACGCGCTCGACGCTGGAACGTCATAAGTGCCCGCCGTCGGCAATCCGAGAAGAAATGACGCGAGATCCTGTCCGACGGCAACAGTCGAGGAGGAGTTGCTCGCCTGTCGAACCCAGGCGTTGCCGAACGTGAAGTTACCCGTAGTATTTCCAAATAATGTTGCGTTGAGGTTGTACTGCCTGACGTCCGTACCAAATTTAAGCGAATGGTTGCCTTTAATTGCTACCCAGGTGGGGAACAACTGCAATGATTGCGACGGCAACACATTCGCTCCGTTACTTCCAAGATTTTGGTAATTGGTCAACGAAAACACCGGGAATTGCAGATTTTCTGAGTAGGTCTTCAGATAACCAGGTAAACCCAGAGTAGTGGGATCAAAACCTGCCGTGGGTGAAGGATGCCGTTCATCCATGCGCGTGAAGTTCAATCGGACATCTAAGATGTTCGACGGATTTATCGTAAACACATCGTCGAGCGTAGCTCCGGTGTTGTTGCGGGTCAGTTTAGAAGATGTCGTGTTATTGCCGAAATAGTCGTTCTTTACCTGCGTGTAATCGGTGGATCGCATGTCGAAAGAAATACGATTGCGATCGCTCATGTTGTAATCCAGACGTCCCAGTTCATTGCCATAGTTATCAACTGTGGGTGCACTAGAGAAGTAGTTCAAGGTGCCGTTCGCCCCTTGAGCCGGAGTGTTCGGCAGTGGGTAATATTTCAGGAGTGCGACGGCTATGGGATTCATACCGCCGGGTACGTTGTTGAGATTGTTCCCCGGTATCGGCTTTCGCGTGATGGTGGAGCCTGACATGGTGGCCGAGTACGGGTTGTATAGCGTCCCAACTGCCGAAAAATCACCGTTGCGCTCGGCGAGAGTTGGAACCGTCACCGTTGTTGGGTTCGGCTGACTGTCCTTCAGACCTTCCCAGGCAAAAAACCAGAAAAGTTTATTGCGCCCGTCGTACACCTTAGGAATCAAGATGGGGCCGCCCACGGTCAGGCCGTATTGGTTGTAGTGCAGGACCGGGGCGGGTTGGTTTTTCGCATTGTTGAACCACGGATTCGCCACAAGAGTGTTCGGCTGATTGAACTCGTAAAGTGATCCATGCAGACCATTGGTACCGGTTCGCAAAACCTGGTTGATGGTGCCGCCTCCCGTGTGTCCGAACGACGCATCATTATCGAACGCCTTGACGCGCACTTCCTGAACGGCGTCGGCGGGTGGGCTGTAGGCAAGCCGTCCATCCCAAGTCGCATCCGGGGAGCCGTCGACCAGGATCTCGTTCGTTTGCGACGCTGATCCGCCGATGCTGAAAGCCGCAGCGCCACCTAAATCAAACGGGTGAACTAGCCCCGGTTGACTCGTATTAACGACACCAATGGAAAGCGAAGCCAGCGTGAGAGGAGTTCTTCCGTTCAGCGGGAGGTCCTCCACTTCCTTCTCCGTGATTGCCTGACCAACCGTTGCATTCTCCGAGTTGATAATCGGCGCTTCGGCGGTGACTGAAACAGTTTCAACAGCTTTGCCGATCTCGAGCGGTATGTCGATTACCGCGTGATCTCCGGCGCCAACGTGTACCGCTTTGCGCACGAAGTGTTTGAAGCCGGGAGCCTGCACGTCGATATCGTAGTTATCAGGTTGCAAGAACGGAACCGTGTACTGTCCGGCGGAATTAGAGACCGAATCGTGCTTGGTTCCGGTCTGCGCAGCAGTGATTGTCACCTGTGCATTAGGAACCGGGGAACCGGACGGGTCGGAAACGAGTCCGGTAATCGTCCCACTATTTTCCTGAGCCAGTAGGAAGAGCGGGAAGAAAAGCAAACAGGCAAACGCAGCCGAGGCGATGCGCAGACAAAAAGAAGACTTCATGGTCTAACCTAAACCCCTTAGCGTCCTTTATCAGCCATTTGGGTATGTGGCGTCAATGCAAATTTCTTAAAGTACTCGTTTAGCAAAACTGCCGCCCATAAGAATAACCGTCTGTCCAGCAACAAACGCTCGCTTGAACCCACTTCTCTTGTTGCGTGAGCCCTTGATCCTTCCGTGTACCGCCCTCGCTGTTGGGATTCTGGCCGCGCACTTCTATTTTTTTCAACCGGGTGATCTCGCCTTGCCCGGTGCGCTTTGCGTTGTCGTTCTGTTTGCGGCTTTCTTTTGTTCCCGCCCCCCCGGCATTCAGCGCGCCGCAGTATGTTGCTGCCTTCTGGTGGGTGGGATTGCCACCCAGGTCATCCATCGGCAAGGGATCGCCCCGCGCTTGTCCGCAGAAGATGCCGAAACGGTCCTGATCTCCGGCTGTGTAACAAATCCGCCGGTCTTCTCACCCAACCGGGAGCAATTTACCCTTGATCTCGGCAAGAAAGCTCAAGCACGCATGTCGGTCAATCTCAAAGGCGACCAGAAGCTGGCACTCTCTTATGGCCAAAGGGTCGAAGCTGCGGCGAAAATTCGTCTGCCCCGCAACTTCCAAAATCCTGACAGCTTCGATTATGTGGGCTATCTGGCTGCCCAACATATCTATTGGACCGCGTCGGTTGCAAACCCGGCCGATATACGCGTCCTAAACGGCCACTGCGGTTCGCCTATTGTTGCGGCTCTCTTTGCTGTCCGGACTTGGGCACTCGCTCGCCTCGCTGAACTTTACCCGGATGATCAACACAGCGCAGCGCTGCTGCAAGCCACTCTCATCGGGGAAACCAGCGGGGTCGAGCGGCGCTGGACCAACGATTTTCGCGTCACAGGCACATATCATGCGCTCGTCATCTCTGGCCAGCACGTTTCCGTCCTGGCCCTCACGATCCTGACGATACTGCGCATCTTCCGCTTCCGTCGAATACAAGCGCTATTTGTTGCCGCCGCGGCAAGCTGGACGTACGCGTTTATCTCCGGCTTCAGTTCGCCCGTCGTGCGCGCGGCCGGCGGGTTCACTCTGTTCCTGATTGCCAGCTACTGTTTTCGAAAGACGCGAATCCTGAACATGCTCGCGGTCGTCGGGCTGGTCTATTTGGCCTTCGATCCCGACGAACTCTTCGACCCAAGCTTTCAGTTGTCATTTCTGTCCGCCGCCGCGATCGCCGTTTTCGCGATACCCGTAATGGAGCGCTACACCGTACCGCTTCGCGCTGCCACCAAGCGCTTCGATCAGAATGCCTACGACGCGCAAGTAGAGCCGCGTGCTGCGCAATGGCGCGCCGAACTTCGCTTGCTGGCTGAAACCGTGGGCGCCTGGACCCGGCTTGGCCGCGCTTCCTCCCTTCGCGTGGTTGCTGCAGGAGTCTGGTTAGCCGCCTTCGCAACTGAAGCCGTTATCGTCTCCGCATGCGTGCAATTTGGGCTGGCGCTGCCCATGGTCAGTTACTTCCACCGCCTCTCCGTTACAGGTCTATCGGCCAACATTGTCGTCATCCCGCTGCTCTCTCTCGTTGTGCCTATCGGGTTCGCCGCCATTGCAACGGGGTGGCACGTCCTGGCTGTCATAACCCGCTTCCTCTTGCAGCTCTCAGAAACCGTCGCGGCTTGGCATGTTCACCTTGAGCCCGCTTGGCGCATTGCCGCTTTGCCGCTCTGGATCGCGCTAGGGTTTTCGCTTTCGCTAATCGCGCTCTCCATCTGCATCCGGCGCAAGCGATACACCGCGCCCGCGCTCGTCCTTTCACTTGCGGCGTTCGGCATCCTCTGTTGGCAGCCCTGGCCGGCACAGATTACGCCGAAGCTCCTCGAAGTGACAGCTATCGATGTAAGCCAGGGGGACAGTCTGCTTTTGGTCTTCCCCGATGGCCAAACGATGCTCGTGGATGCCGGCGGCTACCCTGGCATGGAGCGGATGACGCGCAAGCCACAAATCGACATGGGCGAAGACGTCGTCTCGCCTTACCTATGGAGCCGGCGCATCCGCCGCTTGGATTATGCCGTTCTGACGCACGGCCATTCCGATCACATGGCCGGTCTGAGCGCCATCCTCGACAACTTCCGTCCGCACGCGCTCTGGATCGGCGCTGAACCTGAAAGTGATGCCTGGAGGAAGGTTCGCGAGCATGCCGCCGCCGACCAGGTCCGGATCGTGGCTTTGAACCGTACGGCGCCTCCAATCGGTATTGGAGGCGCCAACATACGTTTCCTTGCACCCTCTGCCGATTACACACCCGGAGACGCTCCGGGCAACAATGATTCACTGGTTTTCGAGGTGACTTACGGACGTCGCAGCGTTCTCATGACAGGCGATGCTGAACGGCCCGTTGAAGCGGACATGCTCCAAAGCGGGCAGCTCCGGCCTATTACTCTGCTCAAAGTGGGTCATCATGGCAGCCGTACATCCTCCTCCGAGGTCTTTCTCGACCAGCTCCAGCCCCGTTTTGCGTTCATCTCAGATGGGTATCTGAACCAGTTTCATCATCCCCATCCTGACGTTCTTCAACGCCTCTCAGAGCACCACACGCTCATTTTCCGGACGGACCAACGCGGTCTCCTCACCTTCCGCACTGACGGCGATAAGGTTGAAATCGAGCCATACCGATGAGCTTTCTTGGCTGAGCATAGAATAAAGTCGGAGGCAAAATGGAACGCGATAGCAGCAACGTATTTGTCTGGTTCTTTAGCGGCGCGGTTCTAGGCGCTGCCGTAGCTCTTTTGCTCGCGCCTGAATCCGGAGAACGCACCCGGTATCGACTAGCTCGGCAGGCGGAACGCGGCCGTCAGACCTTTCTCGAATCCAGCCAGGATCTCTTCGAGCGCGGGCGCGAGTTATATGAACGCGGACGTGAGATCGCCGAAGACGCCGCGGCCATGTTTGAACACGGCCGCCGCATCGCCGAGAAGACGATCGATGACCGCATCTAATACCGGGCCAGTTCATCAAACAGATACAGATATCGTATAGATTATGTCCGCTATTGCTACCCCTCCTACTACGCTGGCTCCTTTTCTGAATGAGCCGTACACGGATTTCACGAAGCCGGAGAATGCCCGAACAATGCGCCGTGCACTAGAGAAAGTGCGCTCGGAATTCGGGAAGGAGTACGAACTGTTGATCGGCGGAGAGCGCCGTACTTCCTCATCTAAGTTCGAGTCCTTTAACCCCTCTCAGCCATCTGAGGTCGTTGGAGTTCACCAGAAAGGTACTGAGCAGGACGCGCGCGAGGCAATTGAAGCCGCTTACGAGTTCTTCCCGAATTGGGCAGCCGTTCCAATGCAGGAACGGGCGGAGATGCTGCTGCGAACCGCGGCCATTTTACGCGAACGCAAATTCGAATTTGACGCTTGGCTGGTATATGAAGCGGGGAAGACCTGGGCCGAGGCGGAAGCCGAGGTTGCGGAGGCCATCGACTTCTGTGAATACTACGCTCGACAGGCGCTGAAGCTTGCCGAGCCCGAACCCGTAGTACAACTTTCAGGCGAGCGTGACCTGATGATCTACCTACCCCTCGGAGTGGGCGTCGTGATCCCACCGTGGAATTTTCCATTGGCCATCATGGCCGGTATGACCGCAGCGGCGCTTGTTGTTGGAAACACGGTCGTGTTAAAACCTTCGAGTGAAACTCCAACAGTTGCTGCTAAGTTCGCTGAAGCATTACTCGAAGCAGGCTTCCCTCCGAAGAGCTTTTCTTTGTTGGTCGGTAGCGGCGCGGCCATCGGCGACACCATAGTCGCCCATCCAAAGACCCGTTTCGTTTCCTTCACAGGCTCTCGCGACGTAGGCCTGCATATCAATGAGCTTGCCGCCAAAACGCCGCGAGGTCAGATCTGGATCAAGCGTGTCATCGCGGAAATGGGCGGTAAAGACGCTATCATTGTGGATCGCGAATCCAATCTAGAGCAAGCCGTTTTGGGCGTCCTCTATTCTGCATTCGGCTATCAAGGCCAGAAATGTTCCGCCTGTTCGCGTGCCATTGTCGATGAAAAAGTGTATGACGAGTTTCTAGACAGATTGAAAGCAAAAGTTGAAGAACTAACGGTAGGCCCTTCTGACAACGTCGGTAACTATATGGGACCGGTCATCAGTTCGCGAGCCCAGAAGTCGATCCTCGGTTACATCGAAAAAGGGAAAAAAGAGGGTCGGCTGATTGCTGGCGGAGACAAAGCGGATGGTGAAGGTTATTTCGTCAGGCCAACCGTGATCGCCGATGTGGATTCGAAAGCCACCATTTTCCAGGAGGAGATCTTCGGTCCCGTGCTCGCCGTCACCAAAGCCAAAGATTTCGAGCACGCTCTGCAGCTTGCGAATGATTCCGAATACGGACTCACGGGGGCCGTTTTCACAACCAACGCCTCTAAGGCCGAAAAAGCCAAGCGCCAGTTCTTCGTCGGCAATCTCTACATCAATCGAAAGTGTACCGGGGCGATGGTCGGCGCGCATCCCTTTGGTGGCTTTAATATGTCCGGAACGGACTCAAAAGCCGGCGGTCCGGATTATCTGTTGCAGTTCGTCCAAGCGAAGTCCATCGCCGAGAAGATCGGCTAGTCAGCCCCGACTGGCCTTATAATAGGCCAACATGATACCCCTCGGGTCGACGCTCCTTATTTTCTTAGTGTTAAGCGTGCCGGCACACACGCGCGGCGATGGTGCCGTCGACAGTCCAGGCAATAACGCCGAGAAACTCGGTACCGTGTCATTCTCGAACTCCTGTTCGCAGTCGGTGCAGAAACCTTTAGAACGCGGCGTCGCGCTGCTGCATGATTTCTGGTACGAAGAGGCGCAGCAGCAGTTTGAGGAGGTTTCGAAAGCCGACCCCGGCTGCGCCATAGCCCACTGGGGCAGCGCGATGAGCGAGTTCCACCAAATCTGGGAACGGCCCGGCGAACGGGTTATGCAGCGCGGATGGGCGGAACTGCAGAAGGCCCAATCGCCGACCGCAAAGACAGATCGCGAGCGCGAGTATATCTCTGCGGCCAGAGCTTTTTTCGAGCCGCGCAAACAGGAGTATCAAGCTCGTGTCGACGGATACTCGGCGGCTATGGCAAAGCTCTATGCCGATTATCCGAATGACGTCGATGCCGGAGCTTTTTACGCGCTTTCCTTGCTGGCCGACGAATCTCCCACTGATACTAGCCTGAGTCATAACCGAAAAGCGCTCGCACTGTTGACGCCTCTGTTTGCGAAAAACCCAGATCATCCGGGAGTGGCTCACTACATCATTCATGCCTGCGACAATCCGTCGATGGCTTCGCAAGGACTGGAGGCCGCGAATCGTTACGGCAGCATCGCGCCAACCGCTCCCCACGCTGCGCACATGCCGTCGCATATCTATGCCCGCCTCGGAATGTGGCCGGAGGACATTCGGGCCAATCTTGCTTCGGTCGCCGCGTCGCAGAGAGCGGATGAAAAACATGAGAGCGGCGTGTTCAATCAACTGCATGCCGACGATTTCCTGCTTTACGCCTACCTGCAGAGCGGCCAGGAAAGGCGCGCCAAAAGCACTCTCGATCACACATCGGAACTGCTTCAACACATGCAAGACATGCCGGATATGCCAATGGCCGGAATGCTGCCTTACTATCGCAGCAAATTCCCCGTCTTTTACAATCTGGAGATGCGGGACTGGAAATCGGCCGCCGCTCTCGAAACGGTAGCGGGGGCGCCGCCGCAGGTACAGACGTTGACCTACTGGGCTCGTATTGTGGCTGCCGGGCATCTCCACCAGGCCGCCGCAACGCGCGCGGACGTTCTAAAGTACGACGGTTTGGTCGCGCAAGTCAGAAACAGCGAGCACGCATATTCTGTGGAGACCACCGGAGCGCAAATTGAGCGCTACGAGGTGCTGGCGTGGAGCGCTTTCGCCGAAGGAAACAAAGAAAAGGCGTTAAGCCAAATCCGCGCGGCTGCGGACTTGCAGGACAAGGTGGGCCAGGGCGAGGTAGACATTCCCGCCCGCGAAATGCTGGCGGACATGCTGCTTGAGTTTCATCACCCCCAACAGGCGCTGGTGGAATACGATTCAGCTCTACAGAAAAGTCCCAACCGGTTCAACGGGCTGTACAATGCAGGTCTGGCCGCGGAAGCAGCCGGCGACAAAGCCCGAGCCGCAAAATATTACTCCGTCCTTTTGAAGACGACAGACAATGGCGCGCAATCCGGACGCCAGGAGTTGGCCCACGCGAAGGGCTTCTTCTCTTCAACTCAAGCCATGACTAGATAGTCTTAGCAACATCGTCCTTGCTCACGTCGGACGATATACTGAAGTCACCATCTAGTCACAACTCTAGGGTCGATCACGATCGACGCGACGAAAGGGAACCGCGAGGTTCCCTTTTCGCTTTTGTGATCTGTGCTGTGGGACCATTTCAAGAAATGGTACGCTCTCTGCAACTCGCCGCCTTGGCCTGTTCTTCCTTTCTGACCGTCGCACCTGGATGGGCGCAGAACGCTAAGCAGCCCGTCAACGGAAATCGTTACCCGCGCCTTGCTATCCGCAACGCCACCATCATCGACGGCAACGGTACGCCGGCCTCTGGTCCGAAGGACATCATCATTGATAACAACCGCATTACTGCCGTGGTTCCGCTAGATCCCGTTGCGCTCCAGAGCGGCCGTGCCAAGCGGATTGCCGCTGATGCCGAAATTGATGCGACCGGCAAATACGTTCTGCCTGGGCTCATCAATGCGCACGCGCATACTCAGGACGAACGCGGCGGCATTCCGCAACCGCTGGATTACGAACTCAAAATTTGGCTGTCGTGCGGCATCACCACGGTCCGCGATGTCGGCAGTGACACCAAGAAAACCCTTGCGCTGAGAGCTAAAAGCGCCGCCGGCGAAATCGCAGCTCCTCGCTTTTTCGTTTACCCGATGTTTAATGCCCAGCAGCCCGTGCCCACGACTCCTGAACAGGCTCGCGCGCGTATCCGCGAATACAAGCAGATGGGCGCCGATGGCGTGAAGTTCCTCGGCATGTATCGTGACATCATGCAAGCCGCTGAAGATGAAGCTCACAAGCTGGATTTGCCTATCGCCCATCACGTTGCCGTTGAGGAAACGAACGCCTGGGACGACATCCGCTTCGGAACTCGCAGCATAGAGCACTGGTATGGCATCCCGGATGCCGCTATTCCGGACGGCGTTCAGAACTTCCCCCCCAATTTCAACTACAACAATGAAACTGACCGTTTCCGCTATGCCGGCCATCTTTGGCGCGAGGCAGACCCTAAGCGCCTACAGGAAGTGCTGGCCGGAATGGTGAAGGCGAACGTGGCCTGGGTGCCGACGCTCGACATATACGAAGCAAGCCGCGATCTGCAGCGAGCGCAGAATCAACCCTGGTTCCGTGAGTATCTGCATCCGACACTCGAAGAATACTTTCGCCCCAACCCGCGCAACCACGGCTCATATTTCCTCGGCTGGACTTCGAATGACGAAGTGTTCTGGAAAGAAAACTACCGTATCTGGATGGCTGCCTTGCGCGATTTCGAGCGTATGGGCGGTCTGATTGGGGCGGGCGACGACGCCGGCTTCATCTACCAGATTTACGGATTCGGGCTGTTGCGCGAGCTCGAACTGCATGAAGAAGCCGGCTTTAATCCCATAAAAGTAATCCAGCACGTTACTGGCAACAACGCCAAAATCCTAGGAATGGAAGGGAAGATTGGCGGCATCCGGCCCGGATATTTCGCCGACCTCATTGTTGTGAACGGAAACCCGCTTGAAAACATGAAGGTGCTCTATCCAACCGGGATCGAGGCCATCAAGGACGGCAAACAGATTCACACCGGCGGTGTGGAGTGGACTATCAAAGATGGCTATTGCTATCACGCCCCGACGCTCGCCGCGCAAGTTCGCCAGATGGTTGCCGCCGCCCGGGCGTCGCATGATCACGCTATGGCCCCCAACAACTGATTCGGAGCATAATGAGACATGAGATCGCGTGTTGTTTTATCGGTTCTCATTCCCCTGTCGGCCGCAGTTTCTGCCGCCGCTCAAACAACTCCGCAGCAGGTCACGATCGAAAACACCGGCTCCACCAACATGCCGGGCGTCAAGCTGGTCGTCAGCCCTGCGGGAACTGCCGAAGTGCAGCCTCGCGATGCGGAACCGCGGAAGGCTAATGTGGACCAGCATTTGTGCGATCAACTGTTTCAGGATCTGAAGTCAATTAGTTCTTTAAGCGCGCTGCCCCGAACCCATTGCGTGAAGAGTGTCTCATTCGGTTCATCGCTTTTTGTCGAATTCAACGGGGAGCGCTCGCCCGATCTAAATTGCCCCGCGGCGCCAAACAGCAAGGTAGCTCTGCTTCAAAAAGACGCCCAGGCTTTGATGGACGCGGCACATGCAACGCCTCGAATGCGCCCGCACGTTTTTGTTACTACGGTTCCGCGCAAGTAAGCTACTAAACTGACCGATCTTTTTGGCCGTCCAAGTGAAAATTTTATTAATAATTCACAATAATCTTAATTGACGCCTTTTCAATATGCGGTTAAAATCTCAGCAACTGTTGGAGAGCGGAAACCTTGGTAATTGATACTCCAATTGCAGTGGATTTGCGAAAAACGCACTACTGTCTGGCCAAGAATGCTCCTGCCATGCAAATTATCCCGGACGGAAGTGGAAAACTTCGACTGGGAACCCTCATCAGGCTGCCCGATGGAGCCGAGGTTGAGATTTGCGGCGAAGGTTTCGACAATCGCACCGTCAAAGTAGTTTGGGAGGGCTCAACCTACTACGTATTTACGGATGATTTGCAGTTGCATAGCCCGTTAATGACAGCCGCTTGGGCTTCGTAACTCTACTTAACCATCCCCCGAGACTCGTTGACATTTACAAACTGATTTACCTTAACACCTTTGAATTCTTGCCGGGTGCCACTCGGCCACTCAATAGTGATATCCGCGCTCTTATCTTTGCCTAAGCCAAAAGTAAGCGCTAAATCGCTTTGAGAACAGTAACTGGAGCCGCTATGGACGGTCTGCCACTGCTTGCCCAAAGCGCTCGATACTCGCACAACCGCGCCTAAAGCGCTTCGATTCGACTTGGTCCCGGTCAGCCGGAAGCACAGCCAATTGTTACGATTGCCGCCCTCATTCGTAAACAGAACCGCCGGGCCGCCATTGTTACTGATCAGGACATCTAAGTCTCCATCGTGGTCGAAATCGGCGTAGGCGGCGCCGCGCGCCAGTAGGGGTCGGCGAAAGTCGACGCCCACGTCAGCGCTGACATTCACAAATCGTCCTCCCCCCTGATTTCGGAACAGCAACGGCGGTTCGCGATACTGCACTTTCGGTTGAATATGATTGATATCCGGCTCTATGTGCCCGTTTGCGGCAAAGATATCCGTATATCCATCCAGATCGAAATCGAAAAAGAAGACGCCGAACGTGAGACTCAAAAGACTCGCGCGTCCCACCGTCGACGTCGGGGCTTCGTCCACAAAAAATCCGTTCCCCTCGTTGTGGTACAGACCGAGCATCTGATTCGCGAAGTTACCCACTAGTAAGTGGGGCCTTCCCGAATGATCGTAGTCGGCGGCATCCACCCCCATCGCTCCGCGCGCCACGCCGTCTTCACCAAAAGCAACGCCGGCCTGCATACCTTCTTCCGTGAATGTGCCGTTGCCATTGTTACGGTACAGTTTGCTCGGTTGAGTGTCGTTTGATATGAAGATGTCGGGCCAGCCATCCTGGTTGTAATCGAAAACCACCACACCCAACGACTTACTGGTGGCATCACCGAAACCCGCTTTCTGCGTTACGTCTTCAAAGCGTCCTTTTCCCAGGTTGTGAAAAAGCCTGCTGGATGTTCCTTTGTAAGATTCCGGCGTGCAGTATGACTTCGTTGCGCCATCGAGCGAGCACCATAAGTCCTTCTGGGGACTCCAGGTGACGTAATTTGCCACAAACAGATCGGCTTTGCCGTCGCGATCGTAATCCAGCCAGGCGGCGCTCGTGCCGAAGTTCGCGTTGTGAATGCCACTGCTTGATGTCACATCGCGAAAATGTCCGTGCCCTTCGTTGTGGAACAGGTGATCGCCATCAAGAGCTGTGATGTACACATCGGGCAGACCGTCGTTATCGTAGTCGGCCACCGCGACGCCCATGGCATACATCTCTACGTCCAGACCGCTTCCGCGAGTCACGTCTTTGAAAGTGCCATCGTGATTGTTGAGATAGAGCGCCGGAAGAGTTCGCTGCCCATGTGGCACGAAATCCTTTCCGTTCAACAGGAGAATATCCGGCCAGCCATCGCCATCCAGGTCGACGAAAGCACACCCGGAGCCCAGCGTCTCCGGCAGATATTTCTTGCCGGTTGCACCGGTGTGATGAACGAAATGAATGCCGGCGCTCCGGGTGCAATCGACAAACTGTACCGGAACGGCTACTCCGGTGACGCTTGCGCCCACAACTGCTGACGCAACAAACACTGAGAGGACGGCGGAAGCGTTTACGGCGAACTTCTGCATGTTAAGGAATTGGCATCGATTCGTGATCGTGTATCAATTGCCGTTCATTATTGTCTTCCGGATTCGTCATGCGGCGCTGCGCCGTGATCGCCTGCGATGCCTCATCCGCCTTGAATCGTTGAAATAGTATTTGCTCTCGCTTGGCCCTCGCATCGTCACCCAGACCGCGATAGCACAGCATCGCCGTGTAGTGCATCTGCACATCTTCCGGATCGATATCGCAAACTCGCTCCAAATAACTCACAGCGCGTGCATACTGACGCTTCAGAAACAGAATACGGGCAATCTGGTTCAACACTACGCGATCTTTCGGGTATTGCGATTCCACCCGCTCCAACGATTTCAGGGCGGCGTCGTAATTTCCGTCGGCCTTTTCAATCAACGCGCGGAAATAATAAATTCGGCCGAGCGACGGATTAATTTTCAGTGCTTTCTCGATGAACGGTTTCGCGCTATCTGTTTCGCCCTCCTGGATCAAGGCGCGCGCTACATTGAGCGGAGCGTCGGCATAGTTCGGATCGGCTTCGGCCGCTTTGCGGAACGCGAATTCGGCCGCTTTCAAGTCGCCTTGCAGCAGCAATCCGATTCCCCAGTCATTCCAACGTTCCCGCGTTCCGCTTTTTGCTGCCGCGTTCCACTCGGGTGGCCTCGTGCTAACCGGAAGCGACAGGTTTGCCGCTGCCACCGTCACAATGGGCAAATCCGGAATGCGCCCCTTCATCTGCCCGGAAACATCGTGCGGAATGTTCTTGGGATCAAAGTCATATTCCAAGCTGTTGTGATCCGCCGTAAGCAGCAGGCTCGGTTGGCCCGGTTTCGGTTGTCCTGCGTAAGAAAATTGCGTGTAATACCAGGAGAATTTGCGGTAATTTAACTTGGCAGTGAAGTGAATGTGCCCTTTTGCCGATTGCGGCACGTGCACCAGATAATGTGCAACATCGGCCGCGCCAGGGGGAATTAAGTGAGCGTATAGCGTGCTGCGAGATTGCCACGCATTGCGTTTGTTGATCGGATTGCCTGCCCCGTCCAACTGATACGAACGGTAGAAGTGTGCCCCCGGATCTACCGGGCCCTTTCCGTTCTGCTCAACGCCGCCGCTCCAGAAAATGCACTGCCCGGCATCGTCTTCGGCCTTCAATTCCAGCCAGACATCGAAGGCATCCACTGTACCGCCTGGGAAAAAGTGTCCGATCGTGCGCGTTCGAACGACAACATCCACACGTTCTGTGCTGCCCGGTTGCGAGCGTCAGCTCCAGACAGATCAGCCGGCGCCGAAACCGCCCCCACCTGTCGCAGCACGGCCGTTGTGGCCTGTTCGGCTTCTTCGCCAACCGCGAACGTCGTATTCACCTGCGGTGCATTGCCGCCGCGCCGTACCATCTCCGTATCTTCTTTCTGGCGCACCACCGGGCTGACCGCAAAGATATCTACTGAGATGAACCCCGATTTCAAGAAATTCTCGACCAGCGAAAGCTGCTTTTGGTCATTATTCACAAACGGAAGCGCGGTGTTCGCTCCGGGAAATGAGTGCGAGTGCACTTTGCCGTTGATATTGCCGGGATCGTGCGAGTTCACCAACGGCATGTGGCAATCCGCGCAATTGCTTGGCTTCGCCGGATAGTAGAACGAGCGCGCGCCTTGGCCGGAGATGCCGCTGGCCTGCCAGTTGTCGTATTCATTGAAGCCGCGAAACCAGCGATATTGGTTTACCGGC
This sequence comes from Terriglobia bacterium, assembly GCA_963846025.1. Classification (GTDB taxonomy): domain Bacteria; phylum Acidobacteriota; class Terriglobia; order Bryobacterales; family Bryobacteraceae; genus Bog-105. The sequence continues at coordinate 212,074 of CAWJUG010000003.1, forward strand.
ACGTCCAAATGCACTTTGTGGCAAGCTGCGCAAAACTCAGCGTTCTCTTGCCGCATGAACGGCTTCATAAAGGTTCGGCGGTGCGCTTCGGGCGCCGCATAAGTTACGAACCGTTCCAAACCGTGCATAAGCGGATTAGGACTGTTGGCGATTTCGTGCAGCGGTGGATAAGACATCGTGAATTCCCCGTTGCCCACGCTTCCAGCAACGTGGACAATCGAATGGCATGACATGCAGCTCAATCCCGCCTGCGCTTCGGGCGTATCGATCTGCTCTTTAATAGGGCGGTCGAAGCGGCCGTTGAAAAAGACCGCATGATCATGACATCCGGCACACCACTTGCTGGGCTGCGTCCCAACCACACCCTGCATGTATTCAATAGATTTCCGGTAGAACTGGTTGTTGAACGAAGCGAAATGGTGAGCCGACGACTTCCACTGTTCATAAATGTCGCGATGGCACTCACCGCACTTCTTCGACTCCATGAAAAAGGAAGAGGGCACCAGTCGCCCGTCGCTTGTTTTCGCTCCGGACGGGAAAAACGGACTTCGCGGGCCAGCGCCCTCCTGGTCCATCGATAAAGCGACCTGGCGTGAATTGATTATTGTGTCCGCCGGATGGGGAATGAACCAACGGACGGCCATTCCCGCCACTAACACCGAAGCTGCCGCGGCCACGGCGATCTTCACTGCGAGAAATCGACGCGTTTTGGCAAACCATGCCGCGAAAGCGCAAAGGGAAATCGCTACATGGACCAGCAGGATCACCCGATGATCACGTGTATTTCCTACGATTGCCAGCCAGACGCCCGTCAGCGCGGCAACGGCTATCCACGTGAAACGGATCTCCACTCGCGCGAAGAATAACGCCGCGACTCCCAATACAGCGCCCAAACCAACGTGCAGCAGCAGGTTCGCCACGTTAAATGCCGTAGCGCTGGGAAATGCCCACAGCAAAGCGCTGTTCACTGCCAGTGCCGCTAGGCAGATGATACAAGCTATTCGAACGCGACCATCCATAGCGCTACTCTGCCGGTCTCCTTGACACCAACGGACGGATCAGGCGCAAGGCCGGCCGCGTCAGATACTCCGATACATACTCTCGATGTTCGGCATCGACCGGGAAATACTCATTAGCCCTGTACGGGTACGCGCTCATCGCGTGGAACGGCAGCGGCATCACGGATTGGCTGAACGCCGTATTAGCATCCGCGTCTTTGGCCCATCCGTCAACAAGCAGCAGAAAATCCCGCTTCCATCCGTTTGGCAAATCGGGTAAGTCGCTCGCAGAGTACTCTAACTTCAACTCGTCCCCCGACCCCATGATGATTAGTTTGTCATCCACCTTCGTCACTAAGGGACGAACATCGCCGTATCTCGTATAGAAGCCCGGCGTCGGATTCCAATTCGAAATCGGGCGAACATCATCGTAAACAAACTTCTCAGGCTGTTGCCGCTTGGGATCTATAATCACTCGCGAAAATCCGCGGAAGTGCAGATCCGCGGCGCTCGCGTCCAGTGCGGTCAGGCGCGTTTGCGGCGCGCGCGCATCCGGCAATAAAAAAATCTCATCCCAATAAACGCACAGATTTGTGACGATCCTGACTTGCCGGGACGGCGACAAAAACTTTCCCGTTAAATCGACAACAATCGTCTTCGGCTTCCCTGATGGAATGCCCATGTCCTGCACCACGGTCTGCCACTGCCCTGAAGCGTCCTTTACCTGCAAGTACGGGAAAATCAAGCCGGAGCCATCCTGCGCTGCGCCTAGGAACGTGCTGCCATCCGCCCAATCCACCCAGCCATTCAGAACTAACGCGGCGCGATTCTCCGGCGCCGACTTTCCAAAATCGAGCTCGAGGGTATGCAGAGCCGCGACACCCGCGCTGTTATGAGGGAATGCGTCGGGATAAGTTTGGTCGCGTCGCGCCACACTCGCCGTCACATCGTGCCCTTGATCGTCTGTGACATGTGAAGAATGAACTGCCTTCGCGGCGCCGAAGAGACGAAACTCCGGATACGGCGGTGATTTGAATTTATCGTTCGTGTATATCTCGACGTTCGCCGGATGATCCACCGCGATCAATTGGACCTTGTCGAGATAGGAAACCTCATGCAGTTCTTCAGTGATATGTATTTGATACTTGCCGTTTTCGGCTTTCAGGGCATCGCCTGGTATCTGGATGTATTCATCGTGGTCCACCGGGAAATAACTTCCGTCACCCGAACTGGCGCCCAGCGGTGCAACTCCCAAAACATCGGTGATGAATTGGAACTTGTCTCCGTTCCACGTGAAGATCATGGGACACGACCCGGAGAGACGCTGCGCTTCTGGAATTTTCAAAAGTTCGCCCGCCGTTTTGCGCGTCTCGTTCTGAATCAGGCCATTCGGCCATGTGATGCGAATTGTGTCGGCGTCTGAACGGCTGTCGAGAGCAAATGCTACCGGCGCGCCAGAGTAAATCCGCTTCTCATAGTAAGCGCCGGATTTCATCTCCACTGTGGCATCCATCGCCTCTTTGAGATTTTTCACGCCTTCCAGGCGGACGGCAATCCATTTCTGCTCCGCGGACGCATTTGTGAACAGACGCAACGTTCCGTCAGCGGCGAACTGGGCGTAATCTTCGCGTCCGTCTCCGTTGAAGTCGGCGCGAACCGTAGAATTTGCCACCTTGCCTTGGCTTGCCAGTTTAAAGTGACCATCGCCGTCATTGAGAACGGCGAACACCTCGGGTTTGTGAACGACTACGTCCAGCAGGCCGTCGTTATTTACGTCCTGCACATCCAGACCCGCGCTTCCCGCCGGGATCACTGGCAAATCGGAGGCCTCGAATTTTTCGTTCAGCTTGTCCGAATAAAGCGTTCCCGCGCGATCTTCGTAAGAAACTATCACGTCCCGCGCTGCGGTATCCCCCTTAACAGCGGTCGCAATCGCATCAAGCACTCGCCCTTTTACGAACGGGAAAGAAGCTGTCCGGTCCTCGAATTTGCCGTTGCCGTCGTTGCGCATCAGGTGCGGATCGGGCCCGAAGAGCAACAGATCCAGATCGTAATCGTGATCGTAGTCAAGCCAAAGCGCTCTGCTGATACCTGCCGTATTCGGCAGATCGACATACTTTGTGAACACGCCCTTACCGTTCCGATAGACGCTAGCGCCAGCTCCGGTAATCACGCAGAGGTCAGTCAGACCGTCATTATCGAAATCACCCGCCGCAATGCTGCGAATGTCCCTCAGCTTCTCAAGCCCGGTGTGCGCCGCAACGTCCGTTCCGTGCTTCAGAAGCTCGACTCTATTCTTGGACCACACCAGCAGATCTGACGAACCTGTACCGTCGGAATCGATCACGAGCATGCCTGCACCCGCCGAGTCCCAACCTTTGCTGACTACGCGCTCGTCATACTGGATCGCGTCATTGGCAGCCGACGGCCGCGACACTGGCGGATCGTACAGTTCGGCGTAGAAGCACCACTCCATGTCCTCTGGAACCGCAGATCCTTCGTTGCGCTTCTTCGCGTCTTCGAACAACTGGCGCTCGCGGGCCGCCGCATCTTTCTGTCCGGCCCGTTGATACAGCGAGTAAAGCTGGAAGTGCGGTCCGGCCAAATTCGGATTCAGCTTTTCCGATTCCAGGAACTCGGGCAGCGCGGCTTGCGTATTTCCGGTGGTGCGCAGCACTGCGGCTAAGTTATAGTGCGCAATCGGCTCCTTCGGAACCAGCCGAATCATCCCCTTTAGCTGTTCTATGGCCTTGTCGTAGTCTCCTGCGTGCTTGTACACGATGCCGAGATTGAACCACGTATGGGGAATCTTCGGGTCTTGCTTCTGAACCTTCAGCAGTTCGGCCGTCCCTTGATCGGTTTGCCCGGCCCGCAGTAAAGCCAATCCGTAGTTGACGCGGTCCATCACCGAATCGGGAGCCAGTTCTAGAGCCTTACTTTCTTCCTCCGCAGCCTGCAGGTGCGTATCGGGATTTTCATAGAACGCCTTGCCTAAGTTGCGATACTCCCATAACCTTTGATCCACCTGGGGCGAATCAACTTGTGTAGCCATGACGGCACACAAGGACGCAAGCATCCCGGCTACGGCGAAACTTCTCATGTGGAGGTCGAAATCATCATCTTAATCTGAGAGCAGTGAACTTCCTTGAAAAGAGCGCTATAGATATGGCGCTCGCCATACGGTTGCGCCAAATCTCATCCGCTGAATTGGTGACCGCTCACCTGGAACAGATCCAGCGAGTCAACCCGCACATAAACGCTGCCGTTGAAATACTCGCCGAGTCCGCGCTGGAACAGGCCCGCGCTGCCGATGAGGCTTTGGCCAAGGGCGAAGAGTGCGGGCCGCTCCACGGCGTTCCCATTTCAATCAAAGACTCTATCGACGTGCGCGGATTCAGGACGACCGCCGGCACTTGGGGCCGAAGAAATGCCGGCCTCGCTGACCAGGATGCAACCGTGGTCCGGCGTCTGCGCCGAGCCGGCGCGATTCCGATCGCAAAGACGAATCTTCCCGATCTTCTATTCGCCTACGAGAGCGACAACCTGATCTTCGGCCGCACGAACAATCCGTACGATCTCGACCACACGCCCGGTGGCAGCAGCGGAGGCGAATCTGCCCTAATCAGCGCCTGCGGCTCGCCTCTCGGCCTGGGAAGCGATGCCGCCGGCAGTGTTCGCATTCCAGCAGCGTTCTGCGGAATCGCAAGCATCAAACCGACCAGCGGCCGTTTACCGCGCACCGGGCACGTTCCGCCTGCCGGCGGATGGATCGAAGCGCTGTGGCAGATCGGTCCCATGGCGCGGCGCGTCGACGATCTCGTGCTCGCGATGCAAATTATGATGGGCGAAGACGGAGAAGACGTCAGTTCCCCGCCCGTCCCTTTCATTCCGGCTAAGCGCGACCGGCTCCGCATCGCGCTTTTCACAGACAACGGGATGGCGCCTTGCTCGCAGGAAGTCGTGCAAGCCGTCCGCAGTTGTGCCCAGGATTTGCTCAATGAAGATTTGCTCAATGCGGAGGTAGTAGAAGAGCGGCCGCCGGATATTGAACAAGCCTACAGATTAGAGATGTCCCTGCTCGGCGCTGACGGCGGCGATGGAATCGACGCTTACTTAGCTTCAGTGGGCAGCACGCAAACTCATCCGCTACTCGAAGCTGGATTCCTCGGCCGCGTGCGTCCGTTCCGATGCAGCGCCTCTGAACTTGCCAACCGTTGGGCGCAATGGGACAATTACCGCGCTGGGATCGCGGCATTTTTCCGTCGCTACGACGCCGTGCTCTGTCCGGTATACACTCAGCCTGCGCTCAAGCACGGCGAATCCGTCAAGGCCGAAAATTTTGAAGGCTTCAGCCACACCATGGCCTGGAACGTCAGCGGGAATCCGGCGGCTACTGTCCGGGTCGGTTGCGCGCAGTGCGGTCTGCCGATCAACGTCCAGGTAGTGACCGCACGATGGCACGACATGCTCGCGCTTCAAATCTGTCGAATACTCGAAGCGCGTAATGGCGGCTGGATACCCCCGCCGCTCATTTGTCGATCCGGCCGGTCCGCTCCAGCTGATGCCGCACCATCGCTGCGTACGGCGCAAACTCGGCCGAGCGCAAATCCTCAATCCTGATCTTCATCTTGCGCTGCCAGTTCGGATATTGCGCTGTACTGCCAGGCAGGTTTTGCTGCTCGGTTTCCTTCGTCAGGTCTTCCTGATTCAGCAGCATGATCATGGATGGCACTTGGGCCAGAAACCCGATCACGGCGTTATGCAAGCTGCCGTCGAGTTCAGGAACCTGGCTGGCCTCACGCGGATAATCGGCAGCCACCAGACCCTGCTCATGCAATAGATTCAGCATCTCCTGCTTCTCGCGATTACGGTCCAGCAGTTGATTCCTGTATCCGGCTTCATCAGCTAACCCCGCAGCTTTCCGCGCCTCAATATCGCGATAGGTCCAGAACCCCGCGATGGTCGGCAGATCATGCGTGGCGGAAGCAACCAAAGCCTGACGTGGGTACTCGTGACCTCGTTTGAAGGAGCCGTCTTTACGCTTCTCGAAGTAGAACAATCGATAGCTCAGAATTCCGAAGCGGGCCAGCGCTTCACGCATTTCATCCGTCACGGTGCCCAGATCCTCGCCAATGATGACATTCTGGCTGCGTACGCTCTCAAGCGCCAGAATGCGCAACAGATCTTCGGCATTGTCGCCAACATACATGCCCTGGCTCGCGCTGAATCCATCCGGTATCCAGAACAATCGGAACAACCGCATTACATGGTCGATCCGCAGCGCTCCGCCATGCCGCACAATTTTGCGAATGCTCTCGCGGTAAAGCCGATACCCGTCTTGCTCGTGGCTTTGCGGATTCGGCGGCGGAAAGGCCCAGTCCTGCCCGTTCGGCGAAAAATCATCCGGAGGCGATCCCACCCGGCATCCATTCACGTAGAAACCACCGTGCGCCCAGAGGTCAGATCCGCACTTATCTGTCGCAACGGCCAAATCGTGATACAGCCCGATCGGCATGCCAGCTTCGCGCGCATGGTTTTGCGTCTCCGCAAGCTGCTCCTCAATCACAAACTGAACATACTTGTAAAAATCGATGGTCGGCCGGTGCTCCTGAGCAAAACGCCTGCACGCCTCGGAGTCAGGCGAATGGTAATCGTTTGACCAATGCTGCCACGTCCAACAACTCCGGTCTTGTTTGTGCAGGACCTCGTTCAAAGCGCAAAACAACGCAAACTTTTCGAGCAGATCGCCTTCCCGCTCGCAGAAGTCACGAAAGGCTTTCATCCGCGCCGGGTCTTGCGCCTCGGGTTTCCTCAACGAACGGAATAACAGTTTCAGAAACCGGCGCTTCAGACGGTCCACTGCTTCATATTCCACGGATATCGTATGCCTTAGCCGCTGAATTTCCCGTTGAATCCTGGGCGAGTGAAAGACTGACTGGGTGCAGGTTGAATGCTGAAATTCAGGCACGCGCTCGATATCGATGTAAATCAGATTCTTGTAGAACATCGATAGAGGCAAGTATGGACTGGTGTTGTAAGGAGCGCGGTTGTGCAGCGCATGCAACGGATTCACGCCGATGAAGCTAAATCCACCCTCGTTCAACGCCCAATTGATAAGGGCACGTAGATCTGTAAAATCACCGCACCCCCAATTACGTTCCGATCGCAGGCCGTACAGCGCGATATTCAAACCAGCCGTTCGCCCGCCGTTGGCCAACCGCTCTGGAATATAGGCACGATCCGGACAGACGATCAGGTTGGTTTCGCCCGTGCTTTCTCCATTGAGACTAAGTCTTAAGCGGTGATAACCAAGCGGAACCTCAGCTGGCAGACTCAGACGACGCGTGATCCACCGCCGCCCATCGAGATGAATCTCCCGAAGGAACTGAAGTTGATTAACCTCTAAACTCCCGGCGACATGCTGGCCGTCTTCTAGCGTTATTTCGAAACATAAAGAGCCTTCCGCAAAGTCCCGGAGCGTCACAGCTACATTCGCGCTGGAACGGCTGATTACCGTGGTCTTTGGAAGCGCACTCGCCAGCGCGCGCTCCAACCGTCTCCGGCGTTCCTCGTCTAATGCCTGCGCGCTCGATACGTCCCAACCCAGCGCCTTCAAAATTCCCGCGCGCACCTCCGGGCTGACCTCATGGCGTTTATGAAAAATATCGTAGTAATCGCGGTAAACTCCGCATTCCTCCGCCGCGCGCGCGAGGGCGTCTTCGTAACTGGCCGCTGGCTCGAAACTGCGTAACTGCATGGTCAACTTCGATTCTAGAGTGCGCGCGCATGGGATAATTTGTTTGTGGGCGATTCTGAAAATTTCGAGATAAGTCAGCCGCCTGAGCTTTTCGCGCGCATGGATCAGGACGATACGTCGCTGGCCCATGAGAGCGTCATCACAACCACGCTCGACAGTGCGCTGAATTGGGCCCGCAAAAACTCTTTGTGGCCAATGACCTTCGGTCTCGCCTGCTGCGCTATCGAAATGATGTCGATGATGGCCTCGCGGTACGACGCGGCGCGCTTCGGCGCCGAAGTCTTTCGTGGATCGCCGCGTCAATCGGACCTGATGATTATCGCCGGCCGCGTTTCAAACAAAATGGCGCCAGTCATCCGTCAACTCTATCGGCAGATGCCCGAACCGAAGTGGGTTATCTCCATGGGCGCATGCGCCACATCAACCGGCGTCTTCAGCAACTATGCGCTGGTGCCGGTAAATCAAGTCATACCGGTTGACGTCTACGTGCCCGGTTGCCCGCCTCGCCCCGAACAGCTTATCTACTCGTTGATGCTGCTTCAGCAAAAGATCCAAAACGAGCGCGGCACCGTCCGGAAGACTCTGAACCTCGACTGATTATCTCTTCAACTGATCTTCCACCCAGGGTGGCGTCGCTTCTATCAATCCGCCCAGCAGCGGATCAGCTTTTTCTAACGCCTCTTTCATTTCCCAAGCGATCTTTCGGTAGGAAAAATGTCCCTTCACCCCGCTGCGCACGCGCGAGATGTATTCAAGCTCGGCGAAATCCATCTTAAACAGGAAGCGTGATCGAGCCGCAAAAGGCAGCAGATACTGGGCCGCGGGCTGCGGCAAACGCTCAATAGCCGCGTCCGCCTGCTCTAGAGCCTTCGCGAAGATCACACTCGCTCCGCACTTTTCAACCAGTTCCGGGGTCTCATATCCCAAGCGATTCGTGTACTGCTGACGGAACTGTTGACAGCGCCGATGCCGGTGCAAATCGCGATAGGCCCCGATATCCATAACAATGTCCAGCACGTACGGCGCACTCCTGAAATGCCGGGGCAACTCGTCACGACGCGAGCGCGAGCCCAGCGCGATATCGAGAACTTCCTTACGCCTGGTTCCGCTCCACTCCCCGCTAAGTTGTACAACTTGCGGTAGGGCAGATGAGTCACGGGATACAGCAGCGTCGCGCAAATATCCGCAAGATGATCCACGGGCTGAATCAGGTCCACCATATTGCTCGGTGGCTCAGCTTCCTGCGGCAGATAATCGCGCGCCCACTCGGCCAAATCCGCTCGCAAGCGAGAGATGGTATCGTCTGAGCCGGCATGCCGTGCCAGTGTAGGCGCAACGGCTTCACGAGCGCTGCTATCTTCCGTCAGAAAACAATCCGGTGCCAACGCGCATGCCGCGCTCAGCTCCGCGCCAAGCTCTCGAACCTCCTGAAACTCGGAGCCTTTCAGACGCCGTATCTCTTTTTCGAGCGTCCGAATACTCGTCACCTGCCCCACGCCGGTCGGAATCCCAAATGGCAGCAGGTAGCGAGCAACGTCAAAAGCCCGAGCATTCAAGTTGCGCCGGTATGCTTCCGGTTTCATATCCTCCGGGCGCGGTAACTGTTCCTGTAGATAGCCGAAGGCGCGCTCCTGCACGCTGTTGTACGCGGCCAAAAGATTTCCAGCCGCGTTCCGATAAAGCTCTGCCTCGTCGTTCGTCAGCTCAGGCGGCGTCACCACGCCCGATCTCGAAAAATCCTGATAGCGCGAACTTCGCGCCTGTCCATCCCAAAGCTGCTCGTCTTCGATCTCAGTTGCGGCTAACTCAGAGATACCTTCGAAGCAAACCGCCAAATGACCTAGGTCGGCAATCGACGCGTGCCCGTATTGAAAATAGAAGCTCTCCAAAAACTTGGTGGAATCGTGCGTGCGAACCCACTCAATCGACTCCTTGATCGAATCAGGCGACCTGCTGTAGCGCGCCAAAGCATAAGCAAGCTTTTCCGGCGGCATTGGCGCAACGGTCAATACCCGCTTTTTCGCATCAGTCACCGGGCTATGATAGCGGATTCGTCATGCGCATCCGTATTAAGAAAATTCACGAACACGCCCACCTGCCCAAATACGCGCACGGGCCGGCGGAAGACGCCGGAATGGACATCCGCTGCGTTGACTCCGTTGTGCTGGAGCCGGGTGTCCCGCAGGCTGTTCCGACCGGTCTGGCGATTGAAATTCCACCCGGTTTCGAAGTACAGATTCGCCCCCGCAGTGGTCTCGCACTGAAACATGCGATCACGCTGCCCAACTCGCCGGCGACTATCGATCCAGGCTATCGTGGCGAGTTGAAAGTGATTCTCTTGAACCTTGGCGAGACGCCATATCAGGTAGCTGCCGGTGACCGGATTGCCCAAATGGTGGTGGCCCGCTATGAGCCTGTCGAATGGGAAGAGGGGGAACTCGCGGATTCCGTTCGTGGCATCGGCGGCTTCGGTTCGTCCGGCCGCTAATGCTTGTCAGTGACTTCGGACGTCAGCCGGCTCGCCAACGGCTGCGTTTGGCCGGCATATTTGTTGCCTACTTTCTTGTAGTAGGGCACCGAAACGGGCGACGAAAGCTGCTCAAAGGTGAAGGAACAGATGCGCATGCCGGGATAAAGCGCTACCGGCATGATTCCTAAATTGCTCAGCTCGAGCGTCGCTTTGCCGCGCCAGCCCGGATCGAATAGTCCCGCCGTACCGTGAACGATAATGCCGATTCGCCCCAGACTGGAACGGCCTTCCAGGCGTCCCAGTACGTCGTCGTCCAGCTCGAGCGACTCTTCCGTAATCGCGAGCGCAAATTCACGCGGCTGCAGAATGAAGGGCTCACCCGGCTTCACGATAATGCTGCGCATGATTCCCTGAATTGCACTCTTGTCACGCACATCGATGTACGGCATGCTTGCTGTGTTCGAAGACACTAAACTCCGCCCCTAGACGAAAATCCACGGAGCAGCTCCCAAACTGCTCGGGCGGCAGTTCAGGGCTGATGCGAATTTTGCCGCTCTCAATATAGTGGCGAATATCAACGTCGGAAAGGACCATGAAAAGCCGTGCGCGAACCGCCATCCTAGCACGCCGGGAATGTTATAGTGAGGGGGTCACGACCGTTCGGCGCCGTGATTCTATTGCGTCGCAGCAGCATTCATGGGGGCGGCTAGCTCAGTTGGGAGAGCACCACGTTCGCAACGTGGGGGTCGTGGGTTCGAGCCCCATGCCGTCCACCAAGATATGGTTGTCACGAGCAACTTTCCTGACGCTGAATTGTCCATTGCGCATAGTGTCGTCGGATAGTGTGCGGCGTGCTACCGAGGACCAACGGGACGTCCTCAGTTGTTCAGCATTTCTGCAACAGCGCCGGAAGTTGCCACTCCCAAAACGGAAAACCTCAATATTCTAAATCTCACTTGTTCTCTCTTGAACGCCGCCCTTCAAAGGAAGAGGATTTCGTGAGCTGTAAAAGTCCGGCGAACACCCGATTGACTTAGCGGAAGCAGGTAGGATCAGTCTTCAGGTTTAGGGGGCTTACGCGGCCGGCGAGGAACATGCCGGTAGCGGAATCGGTCGCGGATGTGGCTGGAGAAGTATTGGCCTTTGGAATCAGCGGCAAGAAAATCGCGGTACTGTTTCTGCGGAAAATCGAAGTAGCAGTAGAGTTCGCCGCTATGAAAGCGCAGATACAGCGTGCGGGCAGCAGGACGGTACGCGGCTGAAGTAAACACGCTTGAGTCTAAAGGTAACCAATGCATGCGTCATCACCTACTCTTATTTTCTATCCAGCCAGAGGCGAATAGCGGAGTACTTTCGACAAATGACAGTTGATGTTGTTCTTAGGGCGGATTGCCGTTGCTCAAGGAGTACGGAGAACGCATCACGTTCCAGGGCGACAAGTCCGCCATCCGGGCGATTATCGCGCATATACGTTCGCAAGCGCCCGAGCTTGGTTTGCCATTAGCAGGCACCAGCGCCGGAACGGGCGTGTCACCCCCGTTCATCTTGCGGCCACTCATCACATGCTGCCCAATGCGTTATTGAGCGGCTTCAGCAGTTCGCTCGTTGCACCGAGCCAATGGGCGAGAGTGGAACGTTCGAGTTCAACACCTTCTCGAGCGTAGATCGCTGCGTGCCGATACAGCGGAAGGTCGTCAGCATACTTCGAAACAAGCAAATGTGCCAGCGGCAGCACTGGATCCGCTACTCCGTGCTCAATCGGCCTGCCGTGCATCTCGAATTCACGTGGAAGATGGTCCGGCAATGGACAGCGTGCTGTAGCAGCAAACATTGCACTGCTTGCCGCGTTCTCCGTTTGCTGACGCTCCTTCACAGTGCGCGCTTCCAGATATTCCAACTGCAGTTCGGGTTGGACAGTGAGTTCCTCTCGTGGCGGATCGTCATCCGAGTTACACCGTGCTCTGTTCCTGGTGCTTGCCGACGAGTCGCTCGGCGGCTTTCGTTCCGGCGGCAGCCGCAAAGGAACGGTCAAATCCCGTCTCCGGACTGCTGGTTCTGCTGTTATCGAACTTGTGGGAAACCTAGATCGACCTTGCTCGTACTGGGGTCCGGCCAGCGGCTGGTAACCAGTTTTGCTCGTGTGTAAAACTGCACGCCTTCAGGTCCATACATGTGCAGATCACCGAATAGAGACGCTTTCCAGCCACCGAAGCTGTAGTACGCGACGGGAACTGGTATGGGCACATTAATTCCGACCATTCCCACTTCTATATCGAATTGAAATTTGCGCGCTGCCCCGCCATCGCGAGTAAATATTGCCGTGCCGTTCCCCAGGGGATGGTCGTTGATGATTCGCACTGCATCGTCGTAGGTTGGAACACGCACTACACTGAGCACGGGACCAAAAATTTCGTCATCGTAGCAGCGCATGCCAGGCTTGACGCGATCGAGCAATGATGCGCCAAGGAAGAATCCGCCCCGCCGGCTTGCGTCGTGCGCACGCCCATCTTCCACCACAACAGCGCCCTCAGCCCCTGCGTTCTCGACATAAGAAGCCACCCGGTCGCGATGCTCGCGCGTGATAAGGGGACCCATATCGTTGCCGTCTTCCATGCCCGGACCGATGCGAAGTCTGCGAATGCGCTCGTGAATGGCGTCAATCAAGGGGTCGGCCGCCGTACCGACAGCCACTACCACCGAGATGGCCATGCAGCGCTCACCAGCTGAGCCGTAGCCGGCTGAAACAGCGGCATCAGCAGCCATGCCGAAATCAGCGTCGGGCAAGACTACCATGTGGTTCTTTGCTCCGCCCAGCGCCTGGACGCGCTTGCCATTGCGCGTTCCGGTCTCGTAGACTGTCCGAGCGATGGGGGTCGAGCCGACGAAGCTGACCGCCTTGACATCCGGGTGCTCGAGTAATCGATTGACAGCCACACGGTCGCCTTGCACAACGTTGAACACGCCATCCGGCAAACCGGCCTGTTTCCAAAGTTCCGAAAGAAATAGGCTGACTGAAGGGTCTTTTTCCGAGGGCTTCAGGACGAACGTATTCCCGCAGGCGATGGCATTGCCGAACATCCACATGGGGACCATCGCAGGAAAGTTAAAGGGCGTAATGCCCGCTACGACGCCAAGGGGCTGCCGGATCTGATAAACGTCAACACCACGGCTGGCCTGTTCCGAGAATTCGCCTTTCAGGAGATTGGGGATTCCACAAGCGAATTCGATGTTTTCGAGTCCGCGCGCCACTTCACCCACCGCATCGGCGAATGTTTTGCCGTGCTCACGCGTGAGAAGACCGGCTATGTTATGTCTGTTCGCATCGATCAATTCGCGCAGCCGAAACATAATTTCGGACCGTTTGGACAGTGACGTTGCGCGCCATTCCGGGAACGCTGCTTTTGCCGCAGCTACGGCTTGGTCTACCTCTTCCGCATCGGCGAAATCGACCATTGCTTGCGCTTCTCCTGTAGCCGGATCCCAAACGGTGCCAGCCCGCCCCGAGTTCGATTCGACAGCCTTACCGCCGATCCAATGAGTAACTCTTCGAAGTTGAACAGCTTCATCAACGGCCGACATAATTCACTTCCTCCAGAACGGCTTCGGTTGTCCCGCGTGAATGCAAGCTTTCGTCCACCAGCCGTAAGCCCTGCTCAATTATCTCCAATCCGTGCTGCAGTTCGTCTTGAGTGATAATCAGGGGCGGACAAACCCAAAGCATATTGAACCTCGCGAATGCGTACAGATGCTGGGATTTCAAATACGCACTGAGCATTCCCATTTCCGGACTGGTTCCGTTAAACGGCGCAAGCGGTTCTTTAGTTGCCTTATCGCGGACCAATTCAATTACGCTGAATAGACCTTTGTAGCGGACGTCGCCCACGCATGCGTATCTTTGCTTTATACGTTCGAGAACGCCGCCCAGGTAGCGCCCTTGCATCTCGACGTTTTCAAAGACTTTCTCTTCTTCGTAAATCGCGAGATTGGCTACAGCGGCTGCGCAACAGACAGGATGACCGCTATATGTGAGGCCTGCCCACAGCATGTGAGTTTCGAAGTAATCGGCGATCGCTTTGGACACCACCACAGCGCCCAAAGGCATGTAACCGCTGGTGAGCCCTTTGGCGCTCGTCACAATATCCGGCTTGATCCGGTAGTGCTGCGTAGCAACCCACTTGCCGGTACGGCCGAATCCGCTCATGACTTCGTCGTCGATCAGCAGAATGCCGTATTTGTCGCACAACGCGCGCAGCTTCGGATAATAATCATCCGGCGGCACCAATATCCCGTTCGAACCTGTAATTCCCTCCACCAGAATCGCGGCAATTGTGTGAGGCCCTTCCATTTGAATAATCTCTTCGATGTGGCTCACACATTCACGGCGGCAAGTATCCGGCGTTTTCCCGAACGGGCAGCGGTAGCAATATGGATCGAACACGCGTACGAAGCCCGGAACTCCCGGTTCTACAGGCCAGCGGCGCGGATCACCCGAGGCCGTCATCACGCCCATGGTGGCGCCGTGATACGAGCGATAGCGCGTAATGATTTTGTCTCGGCCGGTATACAGGCGCGCCATTTTTATAGCGTTTTCGTTAGCTTCAGCGCCTCCAAGCGCAAAAAACGCCTTTGCGAGCCCGGTCACCTCCGACAACTTTCTACCTAGTGCCCCGCGCGGCTCTGTCGCGAAGCCTGGACCCGCGAAGCACAATTCATCCACTTGCCTCTTGATGGCTTCCAGCATCTTGGGATGCTGATGCCCGATGTTGAGGTTGATGAGCTGTGAGCTGAAGTCCAGCCACTTGTTCCCATCACCGTCCCAGAACCAAACGCCCTCGCCTCTCGTCATGTGCATGGGATTGGACGAACCCTGAACCGACCACGAGAACAGTGTGTAATCCCGGTTTTCTTGAATAACCTGCTGAGATGTGCGTTCCATGCCTTTATCCATTCTGGCTTTGAATCCAGGCTACCGTTTTGCCGGCTAACAGATCCAGAGCCTCTACCGCGAGTTGAATGTGCTCGCGTTTTGTGTCTTCGATTTTGTTGTGGCTGATTCCGTGCAGTGACTGCACGAACATCATCACCGTGGGAATACCGGCACCAGCTACTTCCGCCGCGTCGTGCAGCGGTCCGGAAGGCAAACGCAGCGACTGCCCGGCAGTCTCGCGAATGGCCTCTTCACAAAGGGCAATCAGCGACGGATGAAAAGGCACCGGCTGAATGTTCCAGATATGTGACCATTCGACCGTGCAGCTTTCTTCACGCGCAAAGCGCTCGCTCGCCTCTCGTGCATCGCTCAACATGGTGGCCAAAGTCGCGGCATCAAGATGCCGCTGATCAAGTGTCGTTTCGCAGCGCCCCACGACAGCAGTCGGAATGCCCGGAAACGTTTTGACACTGCCGATGGTGCACACGGCGTCAGCGTGCTTAGCCGCTATGGGCCGAATTTCAAGAGCAAGCTTCGCGGCCGCAGCTAATGCATCACGGCGAACCTTCATCGGGGTAGAACCCGAATGAGCTTCCTGGCCAAAGAAAGTGATGGCATGCCGCTCCACGCCTTTAGTGCCGAGTACCGCCGCAAGTGGCAAGCCAAAGCTTTCAAGCACCGGACCCTGCTCTATATGCAGCTCGAGATAAGCCGCCGCATTCTGCCGCTCTTGCTGCGCGTCCGGAAAACGGTCGATGTCAACGCCGCAGGCACGCAGAGCATGTTCCAGCCGAACCCCATTCCGGTCTGTGCGCACACGGTCGGCCGCAATGGAGTGTGTACCGGCGAACGCAGATGAGCCCAGCAGACTGCGCCCAAAGCGCGCTCCCTCTTCGTCGGCCCAGTCCACTGTTCGGATCGTGACTGGAGGGCGGCCGTTAAATTCATCCGTAAACCGCCGTAAAATCTCGAGACTGGCAAGCACGCCTAGCGAACCGTCCAGCCAACCCCCATTGGGAACGGAGTCTAAATGACCGCCTAACAATAATGCTTTTTCCGATTCGCCACGAAGAGTTATCCAACTGTTCCCGGCTGTGTCGAGGTGCCGTTCCACTGGCAGGCCAGTAAGCTTTTCGGAAAACCAATTTCGCGCCCTTTGCCAGGTTTCTGTCCACGCTAGGCGCTGGGCTCCGTTCTCGTCGCCAGTTAAGAGGCGCAACTCCTCTAGTTCGGCGATAGTTCGTTTCGGGCTCACACTCATGGCTGTTGTTCCGCTGCGCTGATCGACTGCCGTCGTAGCATTTTTCCGCGCCCGCGTTCGCCGACAAATCGGCCGTCGCGTACCTGAATGTTTCCCCTCACCGTCACAACAGACGGACGCCCTTGGATCTCCATACCTTCAAATCCGCAGTAGTCGTTGTTGCCATGATGCGTTTTTGACGAGAGAACGCCTCTGTAATTCGGATCATATATGACCAGGTCTGCGTCGCTTCCGACCGAGATGGTTCCCTTCCTTGGGAACAGATTGAACAGCTTGGCGGCCCGAGTGCTAGCACAATCCACGAACCGGTGAATATCCATTCGGCCCGATTTCACGCCGTACGTGTAGAGCAAATTAACACGTTCTTCAATGCCGGGAATACCATTCGGAATGCGTGTGAAGGCATCGGAGCCCAGCATTTTTTGCTCCGTATCGAAAGGGCAATGATCCGTGCCCACCGTGTCGATTGCGCCGCTCGATAAAGCATTCCAGAGCACCTGTTGGTTGCGCCGATCACGCAGTGGCGGCGACATGACATGCTTCATCCCTTCGATGCCTGCGCGTTCTGCATAGGCTTTGTCCAATAGAAGATGCGGAATAACGGATTCGACAAACAGCTTCACGCCACGAGCTTTCGCAGCTAAGGCCGCTTCAAGCGCCGGCTGACAAGAGAGGTGGACTACGTAGCCCGTTGCACCCGTGTTTTCGAGAAAGGTGGCGAAACGTCCCGTACCTTCAGCTTCGACAGATTCGGGGCGGCTGGGCTCATGCCACTCGGCACCGGTTTTGCCCTGCGCCAGTAGCTGCTTTTGAAGGCGATCTACCAGCTCGGCGTTTTCGCAATGAGCGGTGACAATTACGCCCAGCTTGCGGGCAAGTTGCAGCGTCTGAAACATCTCAGCGTCATCTACGCCAAAGAAGTTCTTGTAGGAGAGGAAGATCTTGAAGGACGTGATGCCATCGGCAACGATTTGGCGAAGCTGCGATTCTGTTCTGTCGTCAAACTTTGTAACGGACATGTGGAAGGTGTAATCGCAAGCCGAATTTCCTTCCGCCTTACTCTTCCAGAGTTCGTAGCCCTCGAGCGCGTCGTCATTGCGCGCCGGACAGCACATCTCAATAAAGGTAGTGGTGCCTCCCACCAGTGCGGCAATGCTGGCGGTTTCGTGTGTGTCCTTCGCGAATGTCGCCATGAATGGAAGATAAATGTGAACGTGAGGATCAATAAAACCAGGGAAGACGAGCTTTCCCTCAGCATCGACGATTTCAGCGTCAGGCGGCGCCGTGAGGCGATCACCGATTCTAGTAATCGTCTCGTCCTCGATATAGATGTCGCCGTGAAATCGTGAATCGGCGCCGATAATCTCGCCGTTCTTAACTAGTAACGCCAAACTGCATCTCTCCCTCCATGCGCTACTCCGTTACTAATGGATGTGGATACCACGTTCCTCACGATAGCGCTTCATGGCGTCCCAGCTTTCCGTCACTTCAGGCTGCGTTTTGGCAATTTGGTCCCAGGTGACAGACGGGCGGCAGGGCGGCAGTTCTACCATTTCGATGCAATTTTCTACGGGGCAGACGTTGTAGCAGAGACGACAGCCGACGCAGTCTTCTTCGCGAACGCGCGGCTGGGGGCGAGTGTGAATGGCGTCATTCCTGCCGTTTGAATGAACGTCATAGTTGCGAGGCTCCGTGTTGCTTCCGTCCGCGGCGATTAAGTCGATACATTGATGAGCTGTATCGTTGCAGGCCACATAGCACAGATCGCATTTGATGCACTTGGCCGGATCGATGCGAGCCACGGCGCGAAAAGATAAATCGAAGTTCTTGAAATCTGAGATGCGCGGCAGGCTTTTGCCGCGAAGCTCCGCGATACTCACAAACTTGTGAGCGTCCATCCAATTCGACAAGCCATCGCATAGATCTTCAACAATGCGGAAGCCGTAGTGCATGACCGCAGTACAGACCTGAAGACTGGTGGCTCCAAGCAACAAGAACTCTGCCGCGTCCTTCCAAGTAGAGATTCCGCCCATTCCGGAGATCGGCAGCCCGGAGCCGGAAACGACTTCATCAACACCGAGCGATGAAAGCATGTTTAGCGCGATGGGTTTTACGGCCGGCCCAGCATAACCTCCGTGACCGCCTTTACCTCCTACGCTGGGTGTCACTTCGAGCGTATCCAGATCAACGCCAACGATGGAATTTATTGTGTTGATAAGCGATAGACCATCAGCTTGGGCGGCAACGGCGGCTCGAGCTGGATAGACGATGTTTGTAATATTCGGCGTTAGCTTGACGATAACCGGAATGCGTGCGACGTCCTTCACCCAACGCGTGATTTGTTCGCAATACTCGGGAACCTGCCCAACGGCACTCCCCATGCCACGCTCGCTCATACCGTGCGGACAACCGTAGTTTAGTTCGATTCCGTCTGCGCCCGTATCTTCGATGCGATGAACAATATCGCCCCAGGCTTCGGGTGAGGACTCGACCATGGCCGACACGATCACGGCGCGATCGGGCCAAAACCGCTTGACCTCCCGAATCTCACTTAGATTGAGTTCGAGCGGCCGGTCAGAAATCAGCTCGACATTATTGATAGCGAGCATCTTCTGACTGCCGTAATGCCACGCGCCGTAGCGATTTGAAACGTTTAATACCGGCGCACCGATCGTCTTCCAGACTGCCCCGCCCCATCCAGCCTCAAAGGCACGATGCACCTGCGCACCCGAGTTTGTTGGCGGCGCGGAAGCCAGCCAAAACGGGTTCGGAGATTTGATACCCGCGAAATTAATAGACAGATCCGCCATCACTCAACTCCCGCCATCCTTGGCTTCGCCGTAAGTCTCCGGTGAATCGCCTGCGCAGCGAGTTTGCCGTCTTCTACCGCCATCACAGTGGACGCGGCGCCCGACGACCGAATGCAATCGCCGCCGGCATATACGCCGGGCAAGGCGGTTTCGTAGTCATCATCTACTTTGATGAACCCAGCGCACGTTTGGAGGCCCAACATCGCGGCGAAATAGGGCCTTTTTTGGCCGATCGCCTTCACAACTTGATCGGCTGGAATGACAAACTCGGAACCAGGTACAGGTTTTGGCGAGGGACGGCCGGATACGTCCACACCGCTGAGTTCGGTACGCAGGCATCCAATGCCGACAACCCTGCCCTTTTCGACGAGCAGTTCCGTCGGCTGCGCAAGAAAGCGGAATTCAACGCCCTCTTTCTTGATGAATTCGTATTCGTGCGGATAAGCCGTCATTTCCTGCTCCGTTCTCCGGTAGAGCATGGTTACACGCTCAGCCCCCTCACGCCTCGCGATTGTGGCGCAGTCGATTGCCGTGTTTCCGGCTCCGATCACAACTACTTGCCGCCCGATTTGCAGGCTGGAGCGATCAAGCTTGCTTTGTTCGATATATGCGAGGCCGTCCAAGCAATGCTCTTCGCCGGGAATACCAAGCCCGGGCGTAGCGCCTAAGCCGCTGCCGAGAAAAATAGCCTGATACTTCGCCTGCAGCTCAGAAAACGGCAAGTCGCAGCCAATCTCGACTTTGGTTTTGAGTTCCACACCCAACCGGCAAATCATCTCGACTTCCGCCAGCGCTACATCCACAGGCTCTCGCAGAACGATGATTCCGTACGTTGACAAACCACCGCCGAGCTGGCGCTTTTCAAACAGTGTCACTTGGCAGCCGAGTTTCGCCAACTGACCGGCGCAGGACAGCCCTGCAGGTCCCGCCCCGATAACCGCGACTCTCATTCCCGACTTAATCGTTGGTTGAAACAGATCGGTTTTTCGGCTATATGCGTAGTCCATGGCATGACGCTGCAGACGGCCAATCATAATCGGCTTGTGGTCTGCACCCAAAACGCACGCGCCCTCACACAACTCCTGGACCGGACACACTCGGGCGCAGGTCGCGCCCAGCAGATTCTCCTCCAAGATTGTGCGAGCCGATCCCAGCAGATTCTCAGTTGCGATCTTTTTGATGAAGCGTGGAATGTCAATATGAGTCGGACAGGCGTGGGTACAGGGCGCGTCGTAACAATAAAGGCAGCGATTCGCCTCAACCAGCGCCTCGTGGCTGCTCAGCGGAGGCAGGGCTTCGGCGAGTCTATCGTTCGCAACAAACCCTTCGGCGATTTCGCTCAAATTCGGTGTCCAGACGGAAGCATGGGGATTTTTCTAAACTAGCACCAAGCCCACGAATGAAGAACTTTGACCCGAGTCTTTACAATAAAGACCTGGCGCCGGTCTCGCTACCGCGCCGCAGTTGGGGGCTCTACAACTACGCGTCGCTCTGGGTTGCGATGAGCGTTTGCATTCCTACCTACATGCTGGCGTCGGGATTGATTGCAGGCGGCATGAGCTGGAAACAGGCCATCGGAACGATTTGTCTGGGTAACTTTATCGTTCTTATTCCTATGGTTTTGAATGCCCACGCGGGCGCAAAATACGGCATCCCGTTTCCCGTTTTTGTACGCGCATCTTTTGGGGTGCGGGGAGCGAATATCCCCGCTGTGTTGCGCGCCCTCGTCGCTTGCGGATGGTTTGGCATTCAGACCTGGATCGGGGGTCAGGCAATCTATTCGATGCTGCGGATATTGATTCCGTCGGCTGTCGATTACGCGTCTGGCCAATGGCTCTGTTTTTTCTTGTTCTGGCTGCTGAATATCGCGGTGATCTGGCGCGGCATAGAGACCATCAAGTTCCTGGAAGGAATCGGTGCACCTTTCATGCTGTGTGTCGGTCTCCTTCTACTCTGGTGGATAACTCGCAAAGCAGGCGGCCTCGGGCCTGTTCTTAGCACGCCAAGTCATTTCAAAACCACTGGCGAATTTCTGCGCTTCTTCATCCCTTCCGTTACAGGTATGGTCGGCTTCTGGGCAACAGTTGCGCTAAACATCCCTGATTTCACGCGCTATGCGAAATCGCAGAAGGACCAGATGCTCGGCCAGGCACTGGGACTCCCAACAACAATGACGCTGTACTCTTTCATCGGCGTTGCGGTGACATCGGCGTCCGTCGTGCTCTTTGGGCACGCTATTTGGGATCCGGTTGCCTTACTCGGACAATTTCATCAGCCGCTGATCGCCTCCGTTGCGCTGGTTGCTCTTCTCGTTGCAACGTTGAACACGAATGTTGCGGCAAATGTGGTCTCGCCTTCCAACGATTTCTCAAATCTGAACCCAAGATTGATTTCGTTCCGGACCGGTGGCTTGATCACAGGCATAGTTGGATTACTGATGATGCCGTGGAAACTTCTGACGGATTTCAACAGCTACATCTTCGGCTGGCTCGTCGGCTATTCCGGGCTGCTAGGGCCAATTGCGGGAGTGATGATTACCGATTATTTCCTGCTCCGCAAAACCCGGCTTGAGATTGCCGATCTTTATCGGCGCGGCGGCATATACGAATTCCGCAAGGGCCTCAATGCGCGGGCCGTTGTCGCCTTGGCTGCCGGTATTTTGGTCGCACTGATCGGACTCGTCGTTCCTCCCCTGAGATGGCTTTATGATTACGCGTGGTTCGTGGGATTTGCCGTCGCGGGAGCGATTTATTACGTCTCAATGCGCCGGCGGGTTGTCATCCAGGCCACGGCCGTTCAGGCGCGGGTCTCTCCGCGATGAGCGTTTCCGCACAGGACCTTATTGCAAGGTGCAGGCGCATTGCTGAATTTAGTGAATCAGCCGCTAATACTACTCGCACCTTCTTGTGCCCTGCGATGCGCGATGTACATCGGTTCTTGAGCGACTGGATGCAGACGCTTGGTATGGATGTCCTTGTTGATGCAATCGGCAATTTGCATGGCATTTATCCGGGGACAGCAAACGATGAGGAGCGCCGCCTGCTGATCGGTTCGCACTTGGACACTGTTCCCGATTCGGGTGCCTTCGATGGTGTCCTCGGCGTCGTACTGGCTATTGGACTGATTCAGGCTCTCTGTGGAAGGCGCTTGCCATTCGGCATAGAGATCATTGGATTTTCCGAAGAAGAGGGCGTGCGTTTCGGAATCCCGTTTCTCGGCAGCAGGGCGTCGATTGGCCGTGTCGACGATAAACTGCTCGCGGCTACTGACGCAGCCGGAGTGTCCGTAAGGAAGGCTATTCGAGAGTTCGGACTCGATCCCGCTGACCTTCACAATTCGTCTCTGTTTCCGGGCGTTTTCGCTTTTCTCGAGTTTCACATCGAGCAAGGTCCGTTGCTCGAACATCTGCGTCAGCCCCTCGGCATCGTTCAAGCCATTGCCGGCCAAAGCCGTTTTGCGATTACCTTCACTGGTAGCGCGAATCACGCTGGCTCTACGCCTATGGGCCTGCGCCGCGACGCTCTCGCCGGCGCCGCAGAATGGATCTCCGCAGTAGAGGCGGAAGCTAAATCTATCGACGGATTAGTGGCGACGGTAGGCGCGATACGTTCCGAGCCGCGGGCCGGCAATGTGATACCGGGGTCCGTAACGGCGGCTCTCGACGTTCGCCATCCTTCCGACGAAGTACGCTCTAAGAGTTCCAAGCACCTGCTGGCTCATGGCGAATCGATTGCGGCGCGCCGTGGGCTTAGGTTCACTGCAGAATCGCGTTTGAACCAAGCGGCGGTTTCAATGGATGCTGCTTTGGTGTACGCTGCGCATCGCGCGGCGCTACGGGCCGGCTGCGAGGCTCCGTTAATGATAAGTGGCGCTGGTCATGACGCTATGATCCTGGCGGAGAAAATCCCCTCTGTGATGATCTTTCTCCGTACTCCCGGCGGTCTCAGCCATCATCCCGATGAATCCGTTCTTTCTGGGGATGTACAACTGGCGCTTTCCGCCGGTTTGCATTTTCTGACGGAACTTACGACCGGGTAAGCTGATAAACAACCGTGCACAATCTAGGTCATACGCGCAGCGCGCTGCGCCGCGATCACTATCTGCAAACTCCTGATACGTTCATTCGCGCGCCGCTGCCTGGAATGAAGGCCGCCAATGCAATCGTTCATGCCGGTCCGGCTACAGGCGCCCGCTTCACGCAATACACGGCGGAAATGGAAGCAGACGGAGAACTTGGTCAGACTCATCTGCAACGTTTTCTTTATGTTTTGGAGGGAAGCGTCAGAATCCAAAACGAATCACTAGAAGAGGGAGACTACGCTTATATTCCGGCAGGCGCCTCGCGGCGGGTCACTGCTCAACCCGCCAGCCGTATTGTGGCGATCGAAAAAGAGTTCTCAGGTGACGGCGCCATGCCGGATTATTTTATCGGCAGAGCGTCCAAACTCGCTTCGCAGCCGCTTATGGGCGATGCGGCGGTACAGGTTTGCATGCTGATTCCTGATATCCCCCATTTCGACTTCGCTGTCAACACAATGACGTTTGAACCGGGCGCAACGCTAAGTCTCGTAGAGATGCACGTTATGGAGCACGGCCTCTTAATGCTGGCAGGCGGCGGGATTTATCGCTTGAGCGATTCCTGGTATCCCGTATGCGCCGGCGATTTCATCTATATGGCGCCATTTTGTCCGCAGTGGTTCGGTGCTCTGGGTAAATCGGCCAGCAAGTACCTGATCTACAAAGATTGGAACCGTCATCCAGCCTCCTGATGAACATACGTATTAGGCCTGAACGCGTGATGCGCGAACTTGCGGAACTCGCCATGTTTTCGAGTGAGCCTGCTCCGGCGGTGACGCGAATCGTTTTTACCGAAGCCGATCTTCAAGCGCGCGCGTGGCTGAAACATCTGTGCAGGAAAGCAGGGCTCGCGATACGCGAAGACGCTGTGGGCAATATGTTTGCCCGTTGGGAAGGCGCGGAGCCGAGGATTGCCGGCGGTGGGAACTGGTTCGCATATAGACGCGATTCCGAATGCTGGCCGATTTGACGGCACAGTGGGCGTTTTGGGAGGGCTGGAAGCTATTCGGGCTTTGCAGAGCGATGGATTTCTGCCCCGGCGATCCATCGAATTGCTTGTTTTCACCTCTGAGGAACCGACGCGTTTTGGCGTGGGATGTCTGGGCAGCCGGCTTCTTTCCGGCACGCTCAGCGCGGCGGCCGCGGATCGCCTTTTGGATCAAGAAACAGCGACGCTGGCTGAAGTCCGGCAAAGCGCGGGATTTGCTGGCAGTTTGGAAACGGTTCAGCTACCGTCAAACTGCTATCACGCATTCATTGAACTTCATATCGAGCAGGGCCCCATTCTGGAGCGCGAGAATGTGAAACTCGGAGTGGTGACGCATATTGCCGCGCCCGCTTCACTTCGTGTATGTGTGACAGGCGAAGGCGGTCACGCAGGCGCAGTTCTGATGCCTCACAGACGGGACGCATTTGTTGCTGCTGCGGAATTAGCGCTCGGCATCGAAGCAGCCGCACTCGAAACAGGTTCCTTTGATACAGTCGCGACTACAGGCGTCTGCGATGTTTTCCCAGGAGCAGTAAACAGCATTCCCAGCCGCGTTCAGCTTGCGGTGGATATTCGCGATACCGATCTTAAGCGCCGGGATGGGGTATTAGAGGCGGTTCGACGCGCCGCCGAGCGGATCGGCACAGAACGGAAAGTTGCAATCGGGATAGATATAGTGAATGCCGACCCGCCTGCTGTTTGTGACACCGAAATTGTGGCGGCGTTGGCTGAATCTTGTGAACATCAAGGTCTCACGTATCGTCGGATGGTTAGCCGTGCTTACCACGATTCGCTCTTTATGTCGCGCGCCTGTCCAGTAGCCATGCTCTTCATTCCTTGCAGGGACGGCGTGAGTCATCGGCCCGATGAATATGCATCCGAGGAAGATATTGGAAACGGCATCCGCGTGCTCGCTGCGACGTTAGCGAAAGTCGCTGCTTAGACACGCTCTAGTAAGGTACTTTGTGCACAGCTTTCATCCATTCGTCGAACGGTTTCCTGCCTAGTTCCGGAGACAGGCAGTAACCAGGGATAGTCCGCCGTTCTGGCGGAAGAGGCACCTCTTTGTAGATGAAGGAATCGTCGAAACCGGCCAATGCGGCGGCGTCCCCGCTACACGCGTAATGAAACCTAAGGGGGCGCGCCCAATAGATAGCGCCTAGGCACATGGGGCAAGGTTCGCAACTCGTGTAGAGTTCACAATTAGCCAATTGAAACGAATCTAGTTTCTGGCAAGCCGCACGGATGGCAACTATCTCGGCATGGGCCGTGGGGTCATTGGTCGCGGTGACCAGATTGACTCCGGTTGCAATTAACTCATTATTCCGGACTACAAGTGCGCCGAACGGTCCGCCTTGACCGCTCCGCACATTGTCGATAGCCAGTTGGACGGCTTGTGCCATCCAGCCTTCTTGAGTTGCTTTCAACAAAACGAGAGAAGTATAACAACAACAGCGCGTGCGTCAAATTCTGAAGTCTCAGCGAGTGCTAACAGCCAGCGGGCTTCAACCTGCGGCAGTCGCCTTCGAGGGCGGCCGCATTCTCTCGATTGATCAGTACACAACCACCGCAAGCGGAGATGCACGAGTTTTGGATGTCGGGAAGCACATTGTTCTCCCCGGATTGATTGATCCGCACGTGCACGTCAACGATCCGGGCCGTTCCCATTGGGAAGGGTTCGATACGGCCACTGCAGCCGCGGCGGCGGGAGGTTGCACCTGCATTGTCGACATGCCCTTGAATTCGATTCCGGCGACCATCACTGTCGAAGCGCTGGAAGAAAAGCGCGAAAGCCGCGCTAGGCCGGTGCCTGATCGACTACGCTTTTTGGGGCGGGGTGGTGCCCGGAAATACGCAAGAATTACTTCCCCTGGCAGAAAACGGAGTTCGCGGGTTCAAATGTTTCCTCGCGGATTCCGGTGTCGAAGAATTTAGTTTTGTGAGCGAAGCCGACTTGCATTTGGCCATGCCAATCATCGCGGAAACTGGCTTGCCCTTGCTTGTCCACGCGGAGTTACCCGATCCTCTCATCGCCGCCTACAGCCGCCTGCTGAACGAGCATGCTATTTGGACCCAATACGCAACACATCTGCAATCCCGGCCGCCTGAGGCCGAAGTGAAAGCTGTCGAACTGATGATCCGGCTCTGTCGAAAATATTCCTGCCGGGTTCATATCGTGCACGTATCCAGCGCCGAGGTGCTTCCGCTGCTGAGACAGGCGCGATCAGAAGGACTGCCGATTAGCGCGGAAACCTGCCCGCATTATCTTTATTTCGCGGCAGAAGATATACCCGACGGCGCGACTCAGTTCAAATGCGCGCCGCCAATTCGTAGCTGCCAAGAATCGTGAGTTGCTTTGGGAAGGACTAGCGGAAGGCATTCTCGATTTGATCGCAACGGATCACTCTCCGTGTCCCGCGGAACATGAAGAAACAAGAGGCAGGTGACTTTGCCTCCGCATGGGGCGGCATCGCGTCCATCTCCGTTGCGCTTCCTGTGATTTGGACCGCCGCGAGGCGACGTGGTTTTCGCATTCAAGACGTATCCCGGTGGATGTGCGCAAATCCGGCTCGCCTGGCCGGCCTTGAGAAGCAAAAGGGGCGAATTGCGGCAGGCTACGACGCGGACTTCGTTGTCTTTGATCCAGACAAGCACTTTGAAATTACGAAGGATCGCCTATATTTTCGACACGCTGTGTGTCCGTACTTGAATGAACAACTGGATGGCGAAGTACAGCAGGTGTTTCTCGGCGGCCATTGTGTATTCGGCGACAGGCAGTTTGCATCGGAACGGCTCGGCCGGGAAGCCAGCCGCTCTGCGTCCTCTGCATGTACAGTAAGTGAATGGAGCGCCGAATAGTCGGGACTGCAGTTCCCCGCAAGGAAGCCGTGGCCAAGGTCACTGGCGCTGCTGAATACGTGGACGACCTTGCGGTTCCGGGTATGCTCCACGGAATTACTGTTCGCAGTGGGCTTCCCAGAGCCTCCATTCGAGATATCCGGTTCGGCGAAGGCATCCCCTGGAACGAATTCACAATTGTCACGGCGCGCGACATTCCGGGTCGAAATGTTGTCACACTTATTTTTGAAGATCAACCCTTTCTGGCTGATGGTCAGGTCAACCACGCGGAGGAACCGATTCTCCTGCTTGCTCACGAAGATAAGGATGTAGTCCGGCGCGCCCGCCAGCACGTGTTTATTGAATACGATCCTTTACCGGCGATTTTTCGGATCGAGGATGCGCTGCAAGGCAGCACTATCATTTGGGGCGAAGATAACATCTTCAAGACCTTCTGTATCGAGAAGGGCAACGTTGACGCTGTATGGAACCAAGCCGATCTCGTCATTGAAGGGGAGTACGCTACCGAAGCCCAGGAGCAGCTTTACATTGAGCCTCAAGGGATGTTGGCAACATGGGATCCGGAGAACGGAATTGTTGTTCGCGGATCTATGCAGTGTCCGTTCTACGTACAAAAAGCGTTAATTCCGCTGTTCAACTTGCCGGCCGAAAAAGTACGTGTGATTCAGCAGGAGACGGGCGGCGCATTTGGCGGGAAGGAAGAATACCCTTCTATGCTCGCAGGACACGCTGCCTTGCTGGCCTGGAAATCAGGCCGCCCGGTCAAAATGATCTACGACCGCGAAGAGGACATGGCTGCAACGACCAAACGCCATCCGTCGCGCACGCGGCATCGCACGGCGGTTTCGCGTGACGGTCGAATCCTCGCGATGGATATCGAATTCGTCATTGATGGGGGCGCTTATGCGACTCTGTCAAGCGTGGTACTTTCGCGCGGGACCATTCACGCCGCAGGGCCATATCGATGCGATAACATTCGCGTGCGCAGCACTGCAGTTGCCACCAATTTTCCGCCGCATGGCGCTTTTCGCGGCTTTGGCGCGCCGCAAAGTCTATTTGCTATCGAACGCCATATGAACAAAGTGGCGCGCGCGGTGGGCTTAAGTCCGGAAGAGCTTCGCAGGCGTAACCTGCTGCGTCAGGGCGATTCGACAGCGACCGGCCAAGTCATCCACGAGCCCATCGATTTGGCTGGATTACAGCAGCGGGCATTAGAATTAGCCGGCTATTCCGAAAAGCTGCGGCGCTTCCGCGAGTGGAATCGCGACGGCGCTCAAAAAAAAGGGATCGGGTTCTCTACATTTCTCCACGGCGCGGGTTTTACAGGGTCTGGAGAGCGACACCTGCAATCCGTAGTTCATCTTGAAGCTCGTGCGGACGGAACCGTTTGCATTCTCAGCTCTATGACCGAAATGGGCCAGGGCACGAATACGATTTTGTCCCAGATTGCCGCAGAAACGCTTGGCGCTTCTTATGAGCAAGTGGAAATACTGCGTCCCGATACCGCTCAGGTGCCGAACAGCGGACCCACAGTCGCGTCGCGGACCGCTATGGTCATTGGCAAGCTGGTGGAATCGGCGGCGCTAAGTCTGAAACAGCGGCTGCTTGCAAGCGATCTACTGCGGCCAGGCTACACACCGGAACAGTTCCAGAGCGCGTGTCGCGAGTACGTCCGCTCCGTAGGTCCGCTCAAAACGACGGCTCAATATCAAGAGCCTGCCGGCGTCCATTGGGACGACGAGAAGTACAAGGGTGAAGCTTACGGTGCGTTCTCCTGGGCAGTTTACGTCGCTGAAGTCACGGTCGATACTTTGACTGGCGAGATTCAATTAGACGATTTCGTAGCGCTGCAGGAAGTGGGGCGGGTTTTGCATCCCGTTCTTGCGACGGGCCAGATTGAAGGCGGCGTTGCACAGGGGATTGGTTATGCCCTTTATGAAAAAGTCATTTGGCGGGATGGAAGGATGGCCAACAATCAAATGACGAACTACATCATGCCGAGCGCCATGGACCTTCCTCCGATTCGTGTGTTCTTCGAAGAAATTCCCTATGAACATGGGGCGCTGGGAGCCAAGGGCATCGGCGAATTGCCGATGGACGGACCCGCGCCTGCCATTCTGAATGCGGTGGAGAATGCAATCGGAATCTCCTTCTGTCATATTCCGCTGTTGCCGGAAGACGTCCTGAACGCGTTGAGCGTCGTGCACGAACCAACAATGGATTTGGCCGGGAGCGCAGTCTGATGGCGAAATGCTCCATAAACTTCGTCGTAAATGGCGAAGGTAGGACGGTCCTCGCACATCCCATGAAGCGCCTGCTGGATGTCCTTCGCGAGGATCTGAAGCTGACGGGCACAAAAGAGGGATGTGGCGAAGGCGAATGCGGCGCTTGCGCCGTAATTTTGAATGATGAACTGGTGAATAGTTGTCTGTTGCCGGTGCGCGAAGCTCTCGGCGCACGCATCTGCACGATTGAGGGCGTCGCCGCTGGCGGGCAATTACACAAACTGCAGAAAGCGTTTGTCGATGCCGGAGCTGCGCAATGCGGTATCTGCACGCCGGGCATGACCCTGGCGGCTCTTCAACTTCTTTCGCGTTATCCAAATCCGAGCCTGGATCAAGTTAGGGAAGGACTCAGCGGCAATCTTTGCCGCTGCACGGGTTACATGCGAATTTTTGAAGCGGTTCGCAATGTCGCCGAACAGAGCGAATGAGATCTTTCGTTCCGGATTACGATCTAGTTTCTGCCGGCACCGCGCAGGAGGCATTACGGTTGGTGAGTGAAGGCTGGCGGCCCATTGCGGGTGGCACCGACCTGATGGTTCTTTTCAATGCCGGCAAGCTCCCCTACCGCAAGTTGGTGAGCATTCGACGTATTGAAGAACTCATTGCTATCTCTGTGACAGAAACGGAAGTTTCCGTTGGAGCTGCGGTGACGTATACGCGAATCCGCCAGCATTCACTTCTGCAGCAAGAGTTTTCGCTCTTGTGTTCTGCTGCGAGTTGGACCGGTTCTATTGCGAATCAGAATTGCGGAACATTGGGCGGAAATATCATGAATGCCTCGCCTGCGGCTGATTCAGCTCCGGTACTGCTGGTCTACGACGCCGAGCTAGAACTAATCTCGCCACGGAGAATGCGGCGAATTCCGTACCGCGACTTTCACCTCGGCTATAAACAAATGCAGATCCAGGATGACGAGCTCTTGCGGTGTATTCACCTTCCGCGGAAAACCGGGAATTGGCGGCAGTACGGACGCAAAGTAGGACCACGCAAAGCGCAAGCCATTTCGAAAGTGTGTTTCGCAGGCGCAGCCCGGTTAACAGGCAATATCATCGATGACGTACGCATTGCGGCAGGCAGTGTAGCTCCTGTTCCTCTCCGCTGTTACAGAACGGAGTCGTCCCTCAGAGGCCAACCGATCTCATGTGGATTGATAGACAGCGCGGTAAAGATCATTGCCGCTGAAGTTCAACCGATCACTGACATCCGGTCGACTCAAAACTATAGACGGGCGGTAACTGCAAATCTGTTGGCGGATTTCCTGCAATCGCTCCGATGACCTTTGAGGAACTGAATACCAGTAGCCCGGAGGTGGTGCGGAAAGCGCTGCAGCATTGCTGCGGATCGCAGCGGTGGGTGGGGCGGATAATGGCGCTTCGGCCATTCCGTAACGTTGACGCGCTGCTCTCGGCGGCTGATGAAGTTTGGAGTTCGCTCGGCACAAGTGATTGGCTGGAAGCATTTACGCACCATCCGAAAATCGGGCAAAAAAGTGCAGTCAAATGGCCCTCGGAGGAACAACGCGGCATGGAAACGGCAACTATAGACAGTCGTAGCCGCTATAGATCGGCTAAACACTGAATACGAGCGGAAATTTGGATGGATCTTTATTGTCTGTGCGACGGGAAAAACGGCCGGCGAAATGCTTGCGTTGATTACTACACGGCTTAGGAACGATTCTGCCGCCGAGTTGCCAATCGCCGCTGCCGAACAATCCAAAATCACTAAACTTAGAATCGAGAAACTGTTGGCCCAATGAGCGGAATTTCCACGCACGTTCTTGATACCGCCTCCGGCGTGCCTGCTGCCGGCATACGTGTCCATCTTTACTGCCCGGATCACGAACTCGGGACGGACGTTACGAATCAGGAGGGCCGCTGCCCGGCGCTGCTTCCTGCCGGCGCTCAGCTTGAGGCGGGCATCTACCGCATCCTCTTTGAGGTAAGCGCGAAGTTTCCGAATAGTTTTTACCCGACAGTGGAGATTTCCTTCCAAATTGCCGATCCATTAGCCCACTATCACGTTCCGTTACTTCTAAGCCCCTTCGGGTACACCACTTATCGAGGCAGTTGATGGCTATTCTGAGCTTCGACACATACGGCAAAACGCGCGTTCGGCTTCTGCAGGTTCTTCGCGGCGGCGCGGCTCACCAAGTGGTTGACCTTGGTGTGACGATTCTGTTCGAAGGCAAGCTGGCAGATTCTTACATCACCGGCGACAACAGCGATGTACTGCCTACCGACACCATAAAAAACACGGTGTATGCATTAGCGCGTCAGCACCCGATTGAGTCTATTGAGGAGTTTGCTTCGCGGCTGGGCAAACATTTCTTGGATCGACTTCCTCACGTTATTACCGTAAAACTGTTCGTTGATCAGACGCCCTGGTGTCACATCGGCGCTCATCAGTCAGCCTTTATCCAAAGCAGTAAGGAACAACGCACTGCGGAATTGAAGATTAGTCGGGATAATCAATCTGTCCAGTGTGGCGTGCGCAATCTTCAGATTCTGAAAACCGGCCAGTCGGCATTCTTTGGATATTTGAAAGACGCGTACACGACTTTGCCCGAGAGTCGCGACCGCCTTCTCAACACTGTCGTCAATGCCGAGTGGACGCTTTCGGCTGCACTTAGAACCGTCGAATTCAATCAACTGCATCTAAATGTCAGAAGTGTTCTGCTCGATTGTTTCGCTAAACACGAGAGCCTTTCGGTGCAGCACACGTTATACGCGATGGCAGAAACGGTCTTAGCCGGCTTTGATGCCGTTCAGGAGGTTCATCTGACGATGCCAAACAAGCACTGCCTTCTTGTCGATCTATCCCGCCTGGGCCTTGACAATCCCAACCAGATCTTTGTTCCGACTGACGAGCCTTCGGGATATATCGAAGCTCGTGTTGCGCGCTAACCGAAGCTTCGGAGGCGTCACAAGCTATAAGTTCGACCTCGATGTGCACCAATGAGTATTTGAAAGAGGCGATGCGCCACCAGCTCATGCAATGACAGCAACTCCCGATTTGCTCTCACAACGGAGTCAACGTCATGCGGGTTTGCACCCGCTCCCCCGGCCTTTAACGCATCCGTCGCTTCTTTGATAATGGGATCGTTGATCACTTCACCGGCCATCTCCCAGAGCGTGATAAAGCGGTCGATCATGGTCGGGACACTCACAGCCCAAACGCCATAATTGCTGGCCGTGCGCGGCGGCTTGTAATCGAGGTTAAAAGGACCTTTGTAGTCGTGGGAGCGAAGGAGCACCAATACGTTCAGCCAGTCCAAAGGATTCACCAGACCGATCGCAATATCAACGTCGTGCTTCAGTCGATAACCGTCATTGATGTCAAAGTGGAATAACTTGCGGCAGGCTAACGCACGGGCCAGAGCCGCCCGCGGAGCACCTCCCCACATCAGTTCGTGAAGATATTCCGGATTGAGACCGACCATGTCCGGATGACTGATCAGCCCGGAGAAAATGAACGCAAGCATAGCGTCTGATGTCGGGAGCAGGATTTCCGCCTGCGGCTCAAATGGCTTCGCTTCTAAAGCGTGCTTCAGCGCCGGGCGATTCTTCTGTTTTGCGATTTCAAGATCCGCCTCACAGGCAGCATTAATTCCTTCTGCAAACCACTGCAGCGTCTGTGTTTCGTCGATTATTCCTTGGAAGTAATAGCCGAGCATGCCGGGCCAGTAGACGCAGAATTGCGCCTCCAGTTCGTGACCGATCGCGACGGTATTGATGAGCCGCTTGCGAGCATATTCACGAAGGTCCGGCGACTCCGCTGCAGGTCCAGCCGCCCACACCGGATGATGAAAGGTTTCGGTCGTTACCATAGAGCATTTCAGCCCGTGCTTTTTCAGGCTGTCCTTGATGCGGCTTACAATTTCATCCTGTTTCGCGGTGAACAGATCATTCGCAGGAATAACGTCCGTGTCGTGAGTGCACCAATATCCGACGCCGATCTTGCTGTATTCCTCAATGACCTTTTCGAACGTGATGCGAGACCGGACGGGTGCGTGAAAGACCGCTTGCCCTTCATAGGAGGGAGCCCATTGAGGGCCGGTGATGAAGTACCGCCGCCGCACTTCAGGCGAGTAGCCACCGCCGCATGCTTGCGTAAGCCGGTCCACCAGCGCTATTTGTTTCTCTTCAGGAATAGGAGTCATCTTGTTAGACATGATTCTTGAATTAGGAATTTACACCGGAAGCAAGAAATCCGCCGTCCACCGCGATGCAATGGCCGGTAATGAACGAAGCGCCGTCCGAGGCGAGAAGAACGGCTGCGCCAACCACCTCGTTTGGTTCACCGAAACGGTTCATCGGAGTACGAAGCAGAATTTCACGGCCGCGCTCTGTTCCCGAAAGCAATTTGAAATTTAAGTCCGTGGGAAACACTCCAGGCGCGATAGCATTCACAGAAATGTTATCTCGCGCCCACTCTATAGCTAAGCTGCGTGTCAAGGAAAGCACCGCCGCTTTGGAGGCACAGTAAGCAGCGACTTCGTGAAACGCTACAAAGGAGCCCAGGGAAGCGATATTGATTACGCGTCCAACGCCGCCGGATTTCAAAGCATCATGAAAAATTTGGCAGCCGTGGAGGACACCTTCCACGTTAGTTTCAAATAGGCAGGACCATTCCGTGTCCGAGGTCTCGAGTGTAGGCTTGCGAAAAGTGACGCCTGCAGCGTTAACCAGGATATCGACGCGTGCGAATTCTTTCAGCAACAGGTCATGCAACCGGATAAGCGATTCGCGATCTCTGACATCAACGGCGGTCTGCAGTGTCCGTCGACCCATAGATTGGATTTCCTTACAAACGGCGGCAACTGCATCGGCTCGGCGGCCTGCAGGAACCACCTCTGCACCATGCCCGGCAAGACCGATGCTAATGGCCTTTCCTAGCCCGGACGTACCGCCCAGAACGACAGCTACACGGCCGGTCAAGTCTAAGCAGCTTCTGCTCAAAGGCGCTCCTCTCGGTCGCGAATCAATGCTTCCAGATTAATTCAAGGCAACAACAAACTCATACTACAAGTAGAGTGAGCGCAATGGAACGACGGCATTTTTTAAAGAGCATCCTTTCGTACGCAGCTAACAGCTTGACGGCTGGAGAACAGGCAAAAGAGCTTCCACAGCTTCGCGCTATCGCAGCGCGCAAGAATCTGCTGCTGGGCTCTGCCGTATCCTATACCGAATTGAAAGAGCCTCGGTACACAGATCTGTTAAGCGAGCAGGCCGGCATTGTTGTTTCTGAGAATGACATGAAGTGGCAGAACATACATCCGGAACCGGACCGCTTCGATTTTAGGCGCGCCGATGCTTTGTTATCATTCGCAACTCAATGGGGGCAGAAGCTCAGAGGACACAATCTTTGCTGGCATGAACAGATGCCAAGCTGGTTCGCGCAAGTCGCCACCGGGGGAAACGCGCGCGACCTGCTAACCCGGCACATCGCCGAAGTCGCGGGACACTTTGCCGGCCACATCCATTCGTGGGATGTCGTAAATGAGGCAGTTCGTGTCGAGGATGGACGGCCCGATGGGCTTCGAAATTCTCAATGGTTGCAGTTCCTGGGGCCCGGCTATATTGGGATCGCCTACCGTGCCGCTGCGAAAGCCGATCCGAACGCTCTGCTCACGTATAACGACTACGATATTGAGCAGAATGGCCCGAAATTTGACGAGAAGCGCAAGGCTGTGTTGCGATTGTTGACCTCCATGCGTAAAAAAAAGATTCCCATTCAAGCGCTGGGACTGCAATCGCACTTGCGAGCCGGGACGAAATTGCCCGACTGGACAGCGTTACATCAGTTCATGACCGCCGCAGAGAAGCTTGATCTGCAAATTTTCGTTACAGAACTGGACGTGAACGATTCCGATTTAGGCCCGGACATTGAGGAACGCGATCATCTGGTTGCAGAGCTTTATCGCGATTACTTGAGCAACGTGCTGCAACATACATCAGTGAAAAGCGTGCTTACTTGGGGCCTGACAGATCGGGACAGTTGGCTCAATTCGCCCAACCGGCGTCACGGTGAGCGGCTTCAGCGGCCGCTACCTTTTGATTTCGAATTAAGGCCCAAGCAGGCGTTTTACTCGATGGTTGATGCTCTTTCGGCGGCCCCGGAACGGCATTAGGCGGTAACCACGGTAGGAAGCGAAACACCGAAATGCTTGTACAACACCAGCGCCACGCTGCCTCTGAGGCGAGTGAGTTCGCCATCGCGGGCGGGGATTAGTGAAACCGGAAGCGTAGACAGCTTCTGTTGCTGGACTTCGTTTTTTATGCGAGGCTCAAACCGGCTCCATGCCCCAGTGAAGTCACCCACAAACAGAATTGCTTCAGGGTCGAGCGCAGCAATTATCATGCGAACTCCGCGCGCAAGTTGAATCGCCATTTTATCCAGGGCCTTGCTGGCAAGCGTGTCGCCCTGTTCGGCCATAGATAGCAGAGCCTTAAATTCCAGATCTGTCTGGCGCGGTCTTGTGGAGCGCCCGGCAGATTCGTAATAATAGCGAATCGCAGCCTGGTCTGAGGCAAGAATCTCCCAACAGCCCCGTTTTCCGCAACCGCAGGTGGGGCCATCGGGGTCGAGCGGGAAATGCCCCAATTCGCCCGCCATCCCATTCGCGCCCCGCAGAAGGCGCCCGTCCATAATGAGACCGGTTCCAATCCCCTCAGAAACAGTGACGGTGACCAAATTTCGAATGGTATTTGCCCGGTTGAACCACATCTCAGCGAGCGCGCAGGCGTTCGCCGCATTTTCCAGCGCGACCTCCAAACCGGTTTCCCGCTCAATAGGACCCTTTAGATCAACATCCGGCCATTTCAGGTTAGGCGCGAAGACCAACTGCCCCGTCGCGGTATCGATACGCCCAGGAAGGCTGATGCCAATGCCCTCAAAAGGGTCTCCCGTGCGGGCTTTCAGTAGCGGACGAACACGGCCAATAATTTGACGGATCGCGCGCTCGGGATCGGCAGCGGTCGGAATGCTTTCTTGAAAGCTGAACACGCCGTTGACATCGCTGACACCAAGAAACGTTCGTTTGGGCCGAATATCGATACAAAGGATTCTGCGGCGCTGATTCAGAAGGAGCAGTGTGGGTCTGCGGCCGCGTGGCAAGCGCCCGGTACTGCCTTCGACTACCCAGCGATCTTCAATCAACTCTTCTGTTATCAGTGAGACTGTGCTTCTTTGCAAACCGCACAGCCGCGCTAAATCGGCTCGCGAGATGGGCTGCCTGTCGCGTATGAGGTTCAGGATTACCCGGCGATTGAGATGACGCGCAGTTTCGCTCGACGCCACTGGGAGGTCGCTCAGATCGATTCGCAGCATCTATTGATCTGATCAAACTATATCGATAAGAGTCGTCGTGTTTAGCGAGACGGGAGCGACGTCTGGACGAACTGATTTTGTTTCCAATTCGGTAGCGGCTGCCCACCCCCAACGCTGACGGTGTTGCGCTGCTTTACGTCAGCGGCGTCAACCGTGAAGTGGAGATTTTGTTTTTCCCGGGCATGGAGGTGAATTCTTTGGAAGCCTTTTAATTCGGGCTCGACGCCTCCAGCACGGCTCAAATATAATTGAGCGACTTCATCGCCCTCGCGCGAGGATACGTTCGCGACGGTTGCAGTCACGTCATACGTCGAGCCGTTCGCACGGACAGAAATACCGGAGTAGCGGAATTCTGAAAAACTCAATCCGTATCCAAACGGGTAGAGCGGCTCGCCCGTAAAGAAACGGTAGGTTCGCCCCGCAGTGGAATAGTCGGTAAACGGCGGCAGTTGTGACACCGATTCATAGAAGGTCACGGGTAGCCGTCCCGCCGGATTGTTTTCACCGGATAATGTCTCCGCGATAGCCGTGCCACCTTCCTGACCTGGGTACCACGCCTCCAGAATGGCCTTGGCCTGCTCCTTTTCTGCCTGAACTGCGAGCGCACTGCCATTGATGAGTACAACAATCACTGGCTTGCCCGTACTAAGAACAGCTTGAAACAACTTCTGCTGAGGCTCGGGGATTTCGATGTTGGTTCGATCTCCGGCGTCGAAACCGGGAATCTCTATTTTCGATTCCTCGCCCTCGAGACGTGAATTCAGCCCCATGCAGACAATCGCCAAATCCGATTGCTTGACGGCCTCAACGGCGTCCGCCAGTGCAGCGTTCACCGGAGGTTTCCAGAGCAATTCGAGGCCGCCGCCCCCGCCGGTACCGGAGTACTCCACTCGAATGCTCTGCGGCATTCCGGCCTGCAGGCGAACTTTCGACTGCTGCGGAGACATCGACTCATCAGGGCGCCGGGCATCGTTTACTACCAATTTATTGTCGACGTAGACTCGAGCAGAGTCGGTGCGGCCGCAGCTATGACACTCGGCGCGAACAACACCGAATTCGTAATCGCCTGTTTGGTTCACTTGAATGGT
Source organism: Terriglobia bacterium (assembly GCA_963846025.1). Taxonomy (GTDB): domain Bacteria; phylum Acidobacteriota; class Terriglobia; order Bryobacterales; family Bryobacteraceae; genus Bog-105. The sequence continues at coordinate 249,923 of CAWJUG010000003.1, forward strand.
TCCACTCCAGCGAAGCGAAAAATTCCGGCGCGGAACGGCTTTGAGAATGGCGGGGTCCTCCATGTCCCAGATGAAATATCCGCGTGGTTCAGTGCGCGTCAATGCCGGGGAGCCGCTAAAATTTCCGTTAGCAAAATATTCCGCTTTCAAACCATGCTCGCTGTGGTTAGCACCTGGCGGACGAAGCACGTCGCCTGGGACGAGCGCCATTCCCGATGCGACATAGGTGCTTCCGAGCGCGAAGCGAACATTCGTGCCACCGCCGAACTTTCGCTCGATTCCCGCGAGCGGCGTCACGATCTGAGACGGGATTCCGTTGTAATTTGCCAACAGTGCGTCGGGGTCGTCCGCCGCCGGGCCTACTACAGCAATACGCTTGGGTATGGATCGAAGAGGCAGGGTTTGGGCCTCGTTTTTCAATAGAACTATAGATTTTCGCGCCGCCTCCAGTGCCAGCTTTTGATGGTCGGTTGATTCGACTTGATCGATGCCGATTTTCGAGAATGGTATCCGCTCGGGAAGGTCAAACATTCCAAGCCTTATACGGGCCACGAAGAGCCGCTCGACGGAGCGGTTAATCTCTGCCTCGCTGATGTAGCCTTTCTGGACCGCCTGCACCAGCGTCGCGTATGATTTGCCGCAGTCCAGATCAGTACCCGCCTGCACCGCTTTCGCCGAGGCTTCGGCCAAAGAATTCGCGTAGTGGTGTCCCGTGTAGATGTCTTCAATTGCGTCGCAATCGCTGACTACATAGCCTTTGAACCGCCAGGCGTCGCGGAGCGTATCTTTCAGGAGAAAGGTACTGGCACAAGCGGGAGCGCCGTTAACGGCGTTGTACGAACACATGAGCGAGTCCACGCTGGCGTCCTCTACTGTTGCCTTAAAGGCGTAAAGATACGTGTCGTTCAATTCCCTCTCCGTGACTTTCGCGTCGAACCCGTGACGTGACCTCTCGGGTCCGCTGTGCACGGCATAGTGTTTCGCGGTAGCGATAGTTTTGAAGTAGTGCGGATCGACGCCCTGCATGCCACGGATGAAAGCCATTGCCATTTGGGAGGTGAGATAGGGGTCTTCGCCGTAGGTTTCCTGGCCTCGCCCCCAACGAGGATCACGAAAAATATTGATATTTGGAGACCAGAAAGTTAGCCCGTAATAGCGCCCGTGGTTGTCGTGTTTGATTGCGTCGTTGTACTTGGCACGAGCCTCAGTCGAGATGACATCGGCAATGCGCTGTTCCAACCCGGTATCCCAGGTCGCCCCCAATCCGATTGCCTGCGGGAAGACAGTCGCTAATCCGGCGCGTGCAACGCCATGTAGAGCTTCATTCCACCAATCGTAAGCGGGTATGCCGAGGCGAGGAATGGCAGGCGCGGAGTTCATCATCTGCCCTACTTTCTCTTCCAGAGTCATGCGAGAGACAAGATCGGCGGCCCGAGCTTCGGGCGCGGCGGATACGTCCCGGTATGTGCTTTGCGCGTAGCCGAAAAGACCCGAGGTAATAAGCAACGCCGGCAGCAATATCGAACGACTCCTAGTTGGCATCCCCATTTTCCTTTCTAGCAGGGTGAACGTCATTTACTGCGATCCAAAAACCAGAGAGACCATCTTGACAAGTCGGTTGCTCACGGATATAGTTCAAGACACATATTAATCCCAAGTGACCGATACTTGGGCCTTTTGTTCTGTGCAGTCAATCAGGGAACGAAGTTATCTCGATTCGCTTTGCGAGGTGTTCATGTCAATATTCGGAGCTAGCAAGCTCGGTAATCACAGTAGTTTTCCTGGTCCTGCGGTAGTGGGGCTTGCCATCTTCCTGCTCGCGATCTTATCGCCGGGCAACCTGACGGGACAGGTGTTGTTTGGGTCATTGACGGGAAATGTAACCGATCCTTCAGGCGGCGGAGTTCCCGGCGTCCACGTCCAAGCCTTGAACCAAGGCACAAACGTGAAAAGCGACGTTAGTACTGATGATCACGGCGTTTATCGCTTCACCGACCTGCAGCCCGGAATGTACGCTGTCACCGTCAACGCGACATCATTCAAAACCGTCAATGAGACGAATATTCAAGTGCAGCCGGGCGTTGTGCGGCGCGTAGACGTCCAGTTGCAAATTGCAACCACTAGTGAAACCGTTTCCGTCTCTGCCGATGCCGTGGCACTTCAAACGGACAGGGGCGATATCCACACCGAAATCACCAACACGGAAGTAGAGCAGTTGCCATATAACGGCACCGAAGGAAAGAACTTTCAGTCGCTTCTGCTTCTGGAGCCCGGCACGGCGACCACCGCCGGCACCGGCGAAGCCAATTCGGCGGCCGGCAATCCCCAGCGAGCTATCACGGTTTTCCAGAACGGCACTTCTTCGCAAGGGAACAATACTCGCATAGACGGCGCCGTCGATGCCTATCCCTGGCTCCCGGTCAACATCGCCTACGTGCCTTCACCGGAAGCGATTCAGACTGTTTCCGTCAGCAGCAATGCCTATGACGCCGAGCAGGGTATGGCCGGCGGCGCCGCAGTCAATGTGGCCATTAAGAGCGGTACCAACCAGTTGCACGGATCCTTCTTCGAGCGCAATACCAACAACGATTTCGATGCTATTAACAACTACTTCTCCCATCCGGGCCGGCTCTCGAAGAACATCCAGAACCAATTCGGGTTCACTCTGGGTGGACCGGTCTGGATCCCGAAGCTCTATAACGGCAAGAACAAGCTGTTCTGGTTCATGTCTTACGAGAGCACGAGGCAGGTGCAGTTTGCTTCCGACACGAATCTGACGCTGCCGACCGCCGCCATGCGCTCCGGTGATTTCAGCGCTACCGGCGTAACTATCTATGATCCAACGACAGGCAATTCTGACGGAACGGGCAGAATTCCCTTCAGTTCCAACGGCGTGCAAAACGTGATTCCGGCCAGCCGTATTTCTCCCGCGGCAGCCACGCTCACTGCCCTTCTACCGGCCTTGACCCGCCCGAATTCATTCACCAACAACTATGATGCCTACGGCCATACCACATATACGGTGGATCGATACGACTGGAAGGTCAACTATAACCCCACCGACAAAGCCATGACCTGGGGCCGATACAGCATTTCACCGATGGATATCTTTGCTCCGCTAGTCCTGGGCCCTGTTGCCGGCGGCGATGCGTTTAATGGCGGAAATCCTGGCCACGCCGGTGGACGCGTGCAGGTGGTCGCGGCCGGCCTCACCTACACTGCCTCACCCACACTTGTTTTTGACGGTAATGCTGGCTATACCCGGCAGAATATTGGTGCAAACGGCGATGAGCAAAACGGCGATTACGGGACAGATACGCTTCACATTCCTGGAACAAACGGTCCCGGCTTGAACTACCAAGGCGTGCCCGGATTCCAGGTTGCCGGTATTGCCAACATCGGAAACACCAATACAGGAAGCCCTTTTCAGTTCCGCGATAACCAATACACAGCCGATCTCAATGTAACCAAAATCAAAGGGCCGCATAATATTCGCACCGGCTTCGAATATGTTCATTCCGCGCTCAATCATTTCCAACCGCAGGGCGGAACTTTCGGTACTGCCCGCGGAACGTTCGGTTTTGACGGCACCTTGACCGCGCTAAAAGGTGGCGCGCTCGTTAACCCCGGCAACATCCCGGCCAATTCGTGGGCTCAGTTTCTTCTCGGCTTCCCTTCTGAGACCGGCAAGGTGACTCAAGTCAACAATCCCATCGCACTGCGTTTTTCAACCTGGGCGGCGTATGTGCGCGACTCGTGGCAGGTCTCGAGTAAGTTGACCGTCGATTACGGCCTGCGCTGGGAATATTATCCGATTTACTCACATGATCATTACGGAGCCGTTCGGTTTGATCCCGCGACAAAGAATATCTACGTGGGAGGAGAAAATGGCGTACCTTGGGATGCTTACTCTTCCGCAAGTAAGAAAGGTTTTGGCCCACGGATCGGAGTGGCTTACCGCCTGACTGAGAAAACCGTCTTGCGCAGCGGTTATGGCATCAGCACGGATCCCGATAACATGCGCAATCAACGGAACCAATATCCGGCGATTGTGAACCAGGTCTACCAGCCGCAGAACACGTATCAATTCATCAGCTACGCCGGCGTTCCGAACTCGGATGGCTCCACGCGGGTATCGCTGGCAGATGGTATTCCTCTTCCGACCTACCCCACTATCAGTGTGGGCATCATCAAGCCTTCCACAACTTCCTCACCGACTACTTACTTGCCGAGTACCAGCACAGTGACATTCCCGTCCTATTTCAACCGGGGATACTATCAAAGCTATAATTTCACGATCGAGCATCAATTCTCCTCTACCTTATTAGCGCAGGTGGGATATGTAGGCACGCACGGGGTGCGTATTGACATGGGCGTTAATATCAACGGATCGGCTCCCGGCACAGGCACCGCCGGACGCCAACTTTATCCTTACGTCACCAGTGACATGAACGAGTACGAGCCGTTCGGCTTTATGACTTACAACGCGTTGCAGGCGAGCGTCAGAAAGAGCATCGGCGCATCGATAATCGGCGCGAGTTACACGTTTTCGAAGGCAATCGACAATATCAACGGGGATAACGACGACGGCACGCTTTGGCGTGCTTATCCAGTGTCGTTCAATCTCGATAAACAGATCTCCGGGTTCGATCGTCCGCACAACTTCCAGGCTTATTGGGTCTATAATTTGCCCTTCGGCAAAGGACATACTTGGGTGAATCATGGATGGGCCTCGTATATCGTCGGAAACTGGCAACTCGCCGGCACGCTTTCTCGCGAAAGCGGATTGCCGTTCGGCGTCGGTACCAGTGCCAGCATCAACGCCGGCGGCCAGGGCACCAGCGCGAACCAAATCAACCCGGTCGTACAGATTTACGGGGGACATGACCCCAACCATCCCTATTTCGATGGATCGGCTTTCGCCAATCCGCCTCCTAACACGCTCGGAACCACCGGCCACTACCTTGGCGGCCTATTTGGGCCTGGCTTGTTCCAAATGAACGCGACCGTCTCGCGCATCTTCCCCTTCAAGGAAGGCAAGATCAACTTCCAGTTGCAGGCCGAAGCTTACAACCTGACCAACACGGTTGTTTTCGCCAACCCAGGTACCACAACTGGGGGCACGGCGAACTGCTGCTGGACGACCAACGCGAGTGGCGTCACCAACTACAACAACTTCGGCGTGATTACTGGAACTCAGTCGACCCCGCGTTACCTGGTTGTCGCCGGGTATCTGCGTTTCTAATTCTCGAGAAGTTACATCGAGAGAAAGTGTGCGAATTCGTGACATCCGCCCTTACACCGTCACTGTTCCACTCCACGCCCCACTGCGCCACGCGAACGGCTGTCATTGGGGAAGATTCGTTCGGACGATTATCGAAGTCGAAACCGATGACGGGCTGATCGGACTCGGTGAGATGGGCGGTGGCGGCGAGTCGGCGGAAGTTGCTATCCGCAGCCTGAAAAGTTATTTGGTCGGGCACGATCCTGCCCGGCTGGAGGAGATGCGGTTTCGGATTGCGAATCCGACTGCATCGCTCTACAACAATCGCACCCAGTTACTGGCAGCCCTGGAATTCGCGTGTCTGGATATTTTGGGCCAGGCGTGGGGGGTTCCCATTCACGCCATTCTGGGCGGCAAGCTGCGCGACCGCGTTCCGTTTGCTTCCTATCTCTTCTGGCGCTTCGCGAATGAAGAGACCGGCAAGGGGGAAGTTCGCACTGCCGAACAGTTAATTGCGCTCGCTCGTGACCTGAAGCAGAAGTACGGCTTCACCAGCCACAAGCTAAAGGCGGGTGTTTTCCACCCGGACTACGAAGTTGAGGCGTTTCGTGCAATGGCGAATGAGTTTCCCGCCGACAATGTGCGCATCGATCCGAACGGTGCCTGGTCCACTGAGCAGGCGATTCGAGTTGGGCAGGCCATCGAGGATCTGCGAAATGACTATCTGGAGGACCCTGTTTACGGTCTTAACGGCCTGCGTCGTGTGCGGCAAATGGTCCGCATTCCGCTCGCGACGAATACCGTCGTCGTCAACTTCGAGCAACTTGCTGCAAATGTACTGGACATCGGGTGCGATGTAATTCTGCTCGACACTACCTTCTGGGGCGGCATCCGGCCCTGTATAAAAGCGGCGGGGGTTTGCGAAACATTTCAACTTGGCGTTGCCGTTCACTCCTCGGGTGAATTAGGCATTCAGCTCGCGACGATGTTGCATTTAGGCGCGGTAATCCCCAACTTGTCTTATGCGGCGGACGCGCATTATCACCATCTGACTGACGACATCATTCGAAGGCGGTTTGATGCCGTATCATGGGAGGTTCCATCGCAGTTCCGGACGGACCCGGCTTGGGAGTGAAGCTGAATCGCGAAAAATTGCGGCAGTATCAGGAACTCTACAAAGAGCTTGGCGGGTATCCATATGATCAGGACCCGTTGAGACCCGGTTGGGCGCCCATCATTCCAAACGACCGCTGGGCAGACCCCAAAGATGACCGTTGCCCAAATCTGAAGGCTAAATGAGAACTCTTGTTGTTTTGGTCTGCTCGTTGGTTTGTGCAATTGTTCAACTACATGCCGAGACCGGGTATGCAGCGTGGTTGCGCTACGCGCCCATCGAAGATCCTAACGTCCGAGAGATCTACCTGCGCTTGCCCGCCGCGACTGTCGCTTTGGACGCTTCGGTAATCGAGCAGACCGCACAACAAGGAGTTGATTCGCGGCATTCACAGCATGCTTGGACGCGACCTGAGGATCGACGCCCAATTGCCGGATGAAAACTGTATTCTGCTGGGCACGCTTAACGCTGTGAAGCGGATAGCACCCGATATATTGCTCCCTGACCGGCTGACCGATGATTCCTACCTGCTGAAAACAACTGCTGCTCACGGCCACAAACTCTTGTTGATCACTGCGGATAATGACCGCGGAGTATTGTACGGCGCCTTCGCGCTTTTGCGCAAGATTGCCTTACAAAAAGATCTCGATCATATCGACGAACAAAGCTCTCCGTATGCGCCTATCCGCTGGACGAACGAATGGGACAACCTTGACGGCAGTATCGAGCGCGGATACGCGGGCAGGTCGATATTTTTTGAGAACGGCCACGTCGTGCAGGATTTGAGCCGTGCGGGAGATTACGCAAGGTTATTAGCGTCTATCGGCATTGATGGATGCACCGGTCAATAACGTTAATGCCAATCCGCTGGTGTTGTCATCCGAATTCTTGCCGCAGCTTGCGCGGATTGCCGATGTATTCCGGCCATGGGGTGTGCGGCTCTCCATTTCAGTAGACTTCAGCAGTCCGAAGACAATCGGTCATCTGGACACATTCGATCCGCTCGACCCGAAAGTAGCGGCATGGTGGAAGGAAAAAGCGGATGAGATTTACAAAGTAATTCCTGATTTTGGCGGCATTCTCCTGAAGGCTGATTCCGAGGGTCGCGTTGGACCCTCGACTTACGGACGCACTCATGCGGATGCTGCCAACGTGATCGCGCGGGCATTGAAACCGCATACCGGAGTTCTGATCTACCGCGGATTTGTGTACAACCACAAAATGGATTGGCGCGATCTGAAGAACGACCGTGCCAAAGCCGCTTACGACAATTTTGCGAAGCTTGACGGAACGTTTGACGATAACGTTCTCGTTCAGATTAAATACGGGCCAATCGACTTCCAGGTTAGGGAGCCCGTATCGCCCCTGTTTGGCGCGCTCAAGCAGACCAACGAGACGCTTGAGTTTCAGGTGACGCAAGAATATACCGGCCAACAAAGACATCTCTGTTTCCTATTGCCCATGTGGGAACAGATCCTTAACTTCGATATGCGGGTGGACGATCGTCGCACGTTGATCAAAGACATTGTTTCCGGAAAGACTTTCAACCGGCCGCTCGGAGGGTTCGTGGCTGTCACCAATGTGGGCCTCGATCAAAACTGGCTTGGCTATGACTTAGCCATGGCTAATCTGTATGCCTTTGGCCGGGTCGCATGGAATGCCGGCTTCTCCGCGCCGGACATCGTAAACGAGTGGACACGCCTCACCTTCGGGTCGAATGACCGGGTAGTCCAGACCATAAACGACCTGGAACTGGAATCGTGGCGAACTTACGAAGAATATACCGGACCGCTCGGTGTTGGCGGCTTGACTGATATTGCTGGGGACGCGCAACACATCTACATAGGAAGCCACTACGGCCCGGGAATCGAATCGTCAGAGCGAAACGGCTGGGGGCAGTGGCATCGGGCCGATAAAGAAGGAATCGGCATGGATCGCACGAACGCTACGGGAACCGGTTACATCGCGCAGTATCCGCCTGAAGTGGCCCGTATGTATGAATCGCTAAAGACTTGTCCGGATAATCTGCTGCTGTTTTTTCATCACGTCTCTTATAAATACGTGTTGCATTCCGGGAAGACGGTCATTCAACATATTTACGATTCGCATTATGACGGAGCTGCGGAGGCGCAGACCTTTCCCGAACGATGGAAGTTACTCCGCGGACTTGTCGATGATGAACGATATGAAGCCGTTCTAACGAAACTGCAGTATCAGTCGGGTCACGCAATCGTTTGGCGAGACACGGTATGTAACTGGTTCTTTCATGAATCCGGCATTGCGGATGCACAAAAACGTGTAGATCATCATCCGGATCGAATTGAAGCCGAAGCGATGTCGCTTCAGGGCTATGTAGTTACCGAGGTATCGCCCTGGGAAGACGCTTCAGGGGCTAAAGCAATTACCTGCCCGGCTGAGAAGTGCACGGCCCGTGTCAAATTCCAAGGGAAGTCAGGGTGGTACAAATTGGTCGTTCAATACTTTGACCAAAACAATGGATCCTCGCACTTTGAGGCATTCGTCAACGATCAGAGCGTGGGGACGTGGACCGCGGACGCCTCGCTGCCTACGCGCAAACCGGACTCCAATTCCAGCACCCGGCATACTTTGCAAATGATTGCGTTGCGACCGGGAGACGAGATCAGAATATTCGGTACTCCGGACGGAGGTGAACTCGCTGGCATCGACTATATAGAAATCAAACCGGCTAGCCCCGATGGTCTTAGCTGACCCCGCACGCCCGAAAGCTACTTCTATTTCACGTCAACAGATCGATCTTTTTCGTAATGCATGATGTGGTAGTACGCTTCCCAGCCGTCCCACAGAAGCGGCGGGGCCAAGTGGGTCTCGGGATCATTGATGAATTTAGCCATCACTTGCACTAGCTGGCGCGTTCGATAGACTCCGGTCAGCCAGTCTCCCCGGTACCAGTTTTTCCACTTCCCGTATTCGGCGGCAGTTTCCTCTCGTTGAATCTCGTCAAACGCGCTTAGAGCCTGAGTCAACTCTTCTTGCGCCTCAACGATTTTTTGGTTTTGCGCATCCTGAATGGCCTTCGAAACCAGAAACAGAATGCGGTTACTTTCCCGGTTAATCGCGATCATCGCCAACACTTGCGCGTGATAGAAAGGCCGCCGTGCAAGCGGAATCAACGGCTCAATAGCAACAGCCTTGTTCCAAACTGCATCCCATCGCGGCTGCGCATCCCCACACTGCTGAATCTCCGTGGCTACCGCCCCTCGGAGCCATTCCTTGCCGGTGGGCCTGTTTGATTGAGTGCCCGGTAACAAAACGCGCGGCGGCTCCCACTTCGGCGCTTGGCTGGGCATTGAATACAAGGGGGCATCCGTCATATAGGTCAGCAACATCTGCCGGGCCTCCGTGTGATAAAGCTGGTCGCCATACTCGTGGACGGGCTCGCCAAAATGTGCGGGCGCCTTAAAGTATTGTTGGTAAAGCTCGGCCAGTTGCGGCGCGGCCTTGTCGCCGAATTCTTCTCTCGACCATTGCCGGTAAAACTCATCGGCCGTTTCCGCGCCCGGAGGAAAGCCCTTCCAGGCCACGTCCATCACAGCCTTAATCGACATAGTCACCGGGCGAATGTCACTGGTATTTACCAGAAAGTAATAGGTGGCGCCTGCTTTGATATAACGGCCCATTTCTGAAAAGCTGCGCTCTACAGGCACCATTTCGGTGAGTTGGTTGGCGCGCCCGTTCATCATTGCGACGTGGTCGTAAATTCCCTGCCCCGCGGTCACTTCGCCATGATCTTCCAGATAACCATATCCGGTGTCGGCCCAAACAGTCGAAACTTCGGCAGGAATCTTGAGGTCGCCCTGTTGCACCAATCTTGCGCCTTCCTGCCATAGATTGGTCACGAATTTCGCATCCGGGCGGGCCGACTGCACAATGTTTACCTGATCTGCGATTGCCTTGCTTATCAGGGCCCCCAAGGCTTTGTTATCGTTTTGAACACCGGGATCCATAGACGCATACGTCACATCCGACAAGCCCCGCAGCCCTACCGACCAAAGCACTTCCTGATCGGGAAGATACGAATTGACGGCATCCCGCCAGGCGCGCTGCAGAATCTCAGCGTGCGTCGAATAGTTGTATGGCACGTTTTGTGGCCAGCGCGCCACATTCAAACCCAGCGGGATCGCGTGGTGCTGGGTCACAATCAAGCCACGTTTGGCCGCGAGTCTTACCTGCGGGTCGTCCGGGAAAATCCAAGTCCCCGGCGCAATCATGTTTCCTTTCAGCCGCAGAGTTGTTTCGTAAATCTTGTTCCAAACCTCCAATGAGATTCCGGTGTTGTCCTTCTCCTCGCCGGGCGCCCAGCCCGTCAGCAGGTCTTCGTCGTTGATGAAAAAGCCGCGGTACTTAAAAACCGGTGCGGCAAATTCTTGATGGAGCGAGTCGGGAACTTGAATGGAACTACGGTGCGCAGGCTCGTGGTCGGTCCAGTAATACATCGGATCGATGCCGAGATACTTCCGAGAAAACTCATAGACCGCATACATAGTCCCTCGCATATCCGCGCCGGCCAGCACCACCGTTCGCCTGATCCGTTGGTTCGAAGTCGCGTTCGCAGTAGAAATCAGGAAAGATTCTGGTTCCTTCACCTTTTCCGAGCGCATCTGCTCGGGAAGCTTTGACTGCTCACCTATGAGGATCGTCACAGCTCCAGCATCGTTCTCGTCGCGAACAATGTTCAGGGAAGTACCTGTGACATTGCGAAAATCGGCCGCCAAATCAGCAGCCGCGCGCTGAACCGGCTCGGGCTCGTCGGCAGCGATCAAAATCGTCGCATCCGCATCTAGAACGATAGGCCCGTGATTCTGTGCGAGAACCTGTCGTCCTTCGGCGAGCAGCAAAATAATCCCAGCCATTGTCAAGGCGTACTTCATGAAATGATTGTAGAACTTCTGCATGGGTCTCGAACAAAATAGAAAGTAGGCCTCCATGACACATAAACTTAGGAAAATCTCGGCAGGGATTTTATTCTTTGCGCTCTTCTGCCTCCAAGCGCTTCCCGCTCTCGAAGGCCAGCCGGCGCAGATCTGGGTGGGTTCATGGGCCACCTCCCAACAAGTGCCCGAACCCCAGAACTCACTTGCCCCAGATGATCTTCGCGATGCCACGCTCCGCCAGATCATTCACCTCTCAGTCGGGGGACGGACATTACGCGTGCATATTTCTAACGCCTTCGGAACGGCTCCGCTCCACATAAGGTCGGTTCACATCGCACGCCCAATCTCCACCTCGTCGCCAGCCATTGATCCCGCTAGCGACAGACCGCTCGCGTTTCACGGAAACGCTGATTTCACCGTTCCTGCCGGGTCCGAAATGATTTCCGATTCGTTGGAATATCCCGCAGCGCCTCTGAGCAATCTGGCGATCAGCATCTATTTCGATCAGCCTCCCGCTCAACAGACAGGTCATCCAGGTTCTCGCGCCACTTCCTACTTAGCCCATGGGGATCTCGTATCCGCTCCCGACTTAGCAAATACCAAGAAAGTTGATCATTGGTATCAGTTGGCCGGTGTTGATGTGAGCGCTGCTTCGAATGCCTCATCGATCATCGCTTTGGGCGACTCAATTACCGATGGCCACGGAGCAACCACAAATGGAAACGATCGTTGGACCGACGTATTTGCTCGGCGACTCCAAGACGTACCGGCAATGCGAAATATCGGCGTTCTCAACCAGGGTATTGGCGGTAACCACCTTATAACCGACGGTCTCGGCCCCAATGCTCTGGCGCGCTTTGATCGCGACGTTCTCGCGCAAGCTGGCGTTCGCTACCTGATCGTATTTGAGGGCGTAAATGATCTCGGAGGACTTAGCCGAACAAGAGAAGTCAGTACCGGTGAACACGCCGCGTTCGTCCAGCAGATTCTCGCAGCATATGAGCAGATCGTTCTGCGCGCGCGCACGCACGGGATAGAAGCAATCGGCGCCACTATCCTGCCGTACGCGGGCTCGGATTACTACCATCCAGGACCTGCAAGCGAAGCGGACCGGCAAGCTGTAAATGAATGGATTCGGGCTCCCGGGCACTTCGATGCTGTGATCGACTTCGACGCCGTCATGCGGGACCCGGAGCATCCCGATCACCTACGCCCGGCCTTCGATTCCTCCGATCATCTTCATCCCTCGCCTGCGGGCTACGCCGCGATGGCGAACGCTATTCCGATGTCGCTATTCAATGCAGTCAAACCTCACCGCTAGTGGTCGCCACTCGAAAATGTTCATCTAACGGCCAAAACCCGGGCATTAAGCACTACTCTGGTCTCATGGACAGGCGACAAGCTCTGAATGTAATTGCAGGCGCCGGGATCGCTACTTTGAGCCGAGCTCAGTCGACCGGCGACACTGCGCAAAACAATGGGATGATCTATCGGAAACTGGGCAGCACCGGCGAGCGAGTCTCGGCGATTGGACTTGGCGGCGCTCACCTGGCAAGACCAAACGAACAGGATGCAATTGCCATCGTACGATCTGCCCTCGATCGCGGAATCACTTTTCTAGACAACTGCTGGGATTACTCGAACGGAGAGTGTGAAATCCGCATGGGCAAGGCACTGCGGGACGGCTACAGGCAAAAGGCTTTCCTCATGACCAAATTTGATGGTCGCACTCGTCAGGCAGCGGCACAGCAAATCGACGAATCCTTGCAACGTCTCGAGACCGATCACATTGATCTTATCCAGTTTCACGAGAACATTCGACTCGACGATGCCGATCGCTTTTTCGCTGAGGGCGGCGCCCTCGAGGCGGTCACAGCCGCAAAGCAGGCGGGCAAATTGCGTTATGTCGGCTTCACAGGTCACAAAGATCCGCTAGTGCATGAACGCATGCTGGACGTTGCCAAACTTCACAATTTCCATTTCGATTCCTGCCAGATGCCGCTGAATCCGATGGACGCTCACTTTCGCAGCTTCGCAAACAATGTTGTGCCGAAGCTGGTCGAACAGGGGATTGCAGTTCTGGGAATGAAATCCATGGGAAGCGGCGACCTCTTGAAGAGCAACACGGTCACGCCTATCGAGTGTCTCCATTACGCTCTAAACCTGCCGACATCCGTTGTCATCACAGGCTGCGACAGTATGAAAATTCTCGATCAGGCCTTTGAGGCCGCTCGCACATTTAGGCCATTGACCGAAGCAGATGTAATTGCCATTCTCGACAAAACGCGGACCGCCGCTGCAGGCGGCAAGTTCGAGCGATTCAAAACCAGCATCACCTACGACGGGACGATCAAAAACCCGCAGTGGATGGGATGAACTCTGCCAGGCCCTATTCCACATCTGTATTCCAGGCCACACAAGGCCGTGTTTTTGTGGTCTAATATGAATTAGTGTCTTTCACTGAGTCCAACACTGCAGTTCTCATCGAGCTCGCCAGCGCCCAGGAATACGACTCGCTGACTGCTCAGGAAATCAGCATTGTTTTCAAACACAGTCCGACCTGCCCTATCAGCCTGTTTGCATATCGCGAGGTTTCCCGATTCTGCGAAAGTCAGCCTGCGGCACTGGTGTACATGATTTCGGTACGACGCCAGCGGGATATGGCTCGCTACATCACGCAATGCACGGGCGTACGGCATGAGTCGCCTCAAATAGTGGTGCTGCGCCGCGGTAACGTCCTCGCAACTGCATCGCACGACGCGATTACCGCCGAATGGATCGCGTCCGCAGTAGCACCTTATTTACCGACCACTTTGAGCTAGCGATCCGACCTCAAAGGCACCACTTTGCGCCGTCGGAGCTGTTTCATTAGCCGCAGAGTTCGCTAGATTTCCCACGTCCGGAAGATGTGTTGATGCGCTTCGAGATTAACTCGTTTACCGCGGAAGGTAACGCCTTCCATGCGCAGCCGAAAGCGCTGCTCGGCACCGGCTTCAAAGGGTAATTTGATCTCGCCGCCAGCACCTACGACGCGCTGCCAGGGGAGGCGGTCCGGGGGATCGGTGCGGAGAAGGCGTGCAACGGCGCGGTGATAGAGAGGATAGCCAGCCGCTGCGGCGACTTGCCCGTACGTGGCGACCTTGCCTTTCGGAATAGAGGCGATCACGCGGCGAAAGCTAAAGTCACGCTCAACATCCTTGCTGGTGCCGAGCTTTGCTAGTTGGCGCCTCAGGTTCGGATGCACGCTAGGCCCGCGCGAACAGACGCGCATCGTGGTGAGTGGGATCGGGCGGGAGCTGCAACGCACGCTGACAGAGGAAAGCTTCGTCAATCAACGCGGATAGCAATTCCGAAAACAGCATGGGACGACGCGAGGCTTGCCACAAAAAGTACCCGAACGAGCCAGGGCACGGATTGACTTCGTTGAGCCAGATTTCGCCGGTTTGTTGATTGCACAGATAGTCAATGCGCGGTGCGCCGGTTCCGTACACGGTAGCGAAACAGATCCTGGCCCAGTCGTGAATTTTGCCTGAGATTGCGTCCGGAATGGAAGGGTTTAGCTCGCGAGTAAGCGAGAGCATGCCTTCGCTGATGGCGCCCGCTTGCTTGGCGCCCCCTTTGGACGCACTGCCGCCGGAGAGGTACTTTGCCTTGAAATCGAGCAGTTCCTTTTCAGATTTTGGCCGCTCAATGGCAGATGTTTCAATGCCGTGCGATGTATTGCGCACCGCGACGTTATACTCGACCAGATTCTGGACCAGGGGCTCGAGGATGGCGTGAGTGTCTAGGCGAAAGATGACAGAAAGTCCGCCTCGGACGTCTTCCGTGTTTTCGGCCCTGGCGACACCGATGCTCGAGCCGAGATGCAGCGGTTTCACGATCATGGGGAACTGAATGCCATTCAGGCATTTCTCGACTTCTTGCACGCCGGGCATCAGGCTACCGGAAGGGCGATGGACGATTGCGTAAGGGAGCAGTGCGATTCCAGTTTCAGCGAGCACGCGTTTAGTCGCGGCTTTATCCATCAGAATGCTGGAGGCCAGCGGACGCATACCGGTGTAAGGAACGTTAGCGATTTCAAACAGACCTTGCATGCGGCCGTCCTCACCAAAGAGCCCGTGAAAGGCGAACAGAGCTGCATCGAATTCAATGGGTTTCGACTTGGCGAACAGGTTTCCGGGCTTGAGGGGCAGAAGGCGGCCACGGCCGTCGATGCTGGGCGATGCGTCAAGGAGGACAGCTTCCAGCGACTTAAGGGTGGCTTCTTTAGGAAGATAATTGGCGCGATTACGAAGCGCGTCGCCCGTGAACCATTTCCCATCCGTGGCAACGTAGACTGGAAAAGAGCTGAAGCGGTCCTGATCAAGAGCTTCAAGAGCTTGCAAACCGGTGACGATACTGACGTCGTGTTCAGGAGAACGGCCGCCAAAGAAGACAGCCACTCGCGTTTTCATAATGGGACAAACGAAATCGACGTGTTACTCACAGCCATAGAGCTTGCGGTATTGGCCGAAGTGTCCACTCTAGCAAAGAGAAGTAAATGAATTCGGAGTACGTTACGGCAGCGGGCACAACATTTGCCGTCACCGAGATAGGAACGCCGCGGGCCACAGGGTTGCAGCTGATCTGGGGCCACGGATGGGGACAATCTGGGGCGGCGTTTCACCCATTGGCTGAGACTTTGAAGCCATTCTATGGGTCCTCTTTGATTGATTTTCCAGGCTTCGGGAAATCTGGCGTGCCTCCAGAGACCTGGGGCACAGCGGAGTATGCAGATGCGGTAGCGGATTGGCTGCACGCGCTTACACCCACAAAGTTCGTTTGGATCGGACACAGCTTTGGCGGAAGGGTGGGAATCCAACTTGCGGCGCGTCATCCGGGATTGCTAGCGGGAATGGTCCTGATAGCTGCAGCGGGACTTCCCAGGCGAAGAAGCATGCTGGAGCGCGTGCAAAAAAACACCCGCGTAATGGCGTTCAAAGTCGCGAAGCGGTTTGTTAGCGAAGGACCGGAGCTAGATCGCTTGCGTCAACGATTTGGCAGTGCGGATTACCGGCAAGCTGGTGCTATGCGGCCGATTTTCCTGCGCGTCGTGCGCGAGGACTTGACGGCTGAAGCGAAACGCGTCCATTGTTCCACTTTGTTGATCTACGGGACACGCGATACAGAGACGCCGCCTGAGATAGGCGAGCGTTTAAAGGAATTGATTCCAGAGGCGGAGTTAACGCTGCTGGAGGGATTTACGCACCTCACCATCTTGTCGGAGGGACGGCATCAAGTGGCTATGAAGATTCGCCGTTTTTTGGAGCAGATTCCGAGGTGAGTTATCCGGTTGCGCTGGCGTTTCTATTCTTTGCTTACCGCAGACTATTAACATACCTGCACATTTACCAGCAGGAAGAATACGACTCGCCGCGCTTCATCCGCTGGTTGATTAAGCGATATTCGTTCGACATGAGGGCGTCGCTCGCAATCCTCATCATCGGCGCGGTGCAACTGGCAATAGTTTTGGATGTCTGGATCGCCGATGTTCTGATCATCGTTACATTCCTGATCTTTGCATGGCTAGAACGGTCTCGACGCGCACGTTCCAAGAAGCCGTTAGTAATGACTGCCCGGGCGACAAGGATTTACTGGGCAGCTTTTGGGTTCCTCGTGCTGACCGCTGCCCCCTTTGCGAACTTGTGTAAGCACCCGATTTGGTGGATTATTCCGGTGCAGGCGGTTCCCTTTGCGTTGACCCTCGGCAATCTAGCGGTCAGCCCCTTCGAGCAGATCCTGCAGAAGCGCTTTTGGAACGAAGCGCACGCGAAACTGCTCTCGCTCAAACCCGTGGTTGATTGGCATAACAGGAAGCTACGGCAAGACTTCAACGAAACACTTGCTAGGGCATATCCTTGAATTACAGGCGCCGACGTTGATAACTCCCGGAAGTGTCAATACACCGATGGGTATCGCGCGCATTATCCGCGAGCAGCTTGCGCCGCATCACCATTTCTTTGTCTGTGAAATGGGAGCTTACGGCCCCGGCTCCATTGCGCGCCTTAGCCGGTTGGCCCCGCCAGACTTCGCGGTGATTACCGCGATCGGCATGGCCCACTACGAACGATTCAAGTCGCTGGATGCCGTAGCTAAAACGAAGTTCGAATTGGCAGAAGCAACGTCCAAGAATGATGGACCGGTGGTTCTTGCCGAACAAGTGCTTGAGTTTGCAGATGCGAGACAGTTCCGGGAGAGCCATCACAATACAATCGTCGTCGGGCGTAGTTCGGATTGCGGGCTGCAGATCCTTCAATCGGCACAGACGGCAAATGGCATAGCAGCCCGAGTTGCCTGGCGCGGCAATGAATATGAATTAAGAGCGCCGATATTCGGTGAGCACCACATCGTCAACATGTGCCTCGTGTTTGCGACGGCTTGCACGCTGGGCGTAGAGCCGGAAAATGCAACTCTGGCGCTAGCCTCGGTACCGCAGATCAGCCATCGGTTAGAAGTGAAACAAGGGCCGGCGGGTTCGATGCTGATTGACGATGCCTATAATTCAAACCCCGTTGGATTCGCCGCAGCGTTGCGGCTGTTGAGTACGATGCGGCGCAGCGGCGGCCGGAGAGTCCTGGTGACGCCGGGGATGGTTGAACTGGGATTGGCGCACGATGAAGAGCACATGAAGATTGGGCGACTGGCGGCCCGAAATGTAGATGTTTTGTTACCTGTTTTGCCCGATCGAATTCGCACCTTAACGGACGCCTATGTTTCTGGTAATCCGAACGGAGTCGTACTTCCCTGCCCTAACTTTCAAACAGCTCAGGCCTGGATGAGTTCCAATCTGACCGGGTGTGACGTCGTCCTGCTGGAAAACGATTTACCAGATCTGTACGAGGCGCGGCTAAGGCTTTGAATTCGGTTTCAAACGCCCTATTTGTTAGGGCGACCCCACTCCAAGTGATCGCGGCGAACGGCATCAAACACGATCCGGGGTTCTTGGCCCTTGGCTTGCCCGACAAACTTAGCTGCGAGAACGTCGGCCATGTCCGAAATGGCGATTTTGAGCACGGCTGCGCTGAGACGAATCGGTTCCGGTCTTTGCTTATTTGAGGCGCGCTCGGCCAATTCGTCGAGCTTTATAAGAGATCTTGCCAGCGACGCCCCTTCCGTGTCGGCGTGGAAATAATAGATCAGGGGGAAATGGATGAAATCCACGCGCACCCGAATCACACTTTCGGCTAAGTCTCCCAACAGCGCTTCGCTATCTCCCGCAAGCAGATCGATATGAGTCTCTTCTTGAGCTCTAATCAAAGTTGCCGCACACCGGCTAAGTGCCCGCATGCGGCCCAGCGCGGGATAGATCAAAACAATCCACGTGATACTCGCGGTAATTAGTGACATCCCGAGTAAGGATTCGCTTGCAGCGACCATGCGAATCCAATCTCCTTGCGGCGCTAAGTTACCGGAACCGAGCGTTGTCAATGATGCAAAAGAGAAGTACAAGACACTCCAAAAGCGCTCTAGCGCCTCATGTGATTGCTGCGCGGTTATAAGAAACGCTTGCGGAAACCTCCCAAAATAGAGCAAGGCAAATCCGGCCACAAGTAGAAAAGCCCAAGAAGCAATAACGACCACGATACAGAGCGGCCCAGCACTGGGCATAGTCGAGGGAATACGCTTGGAGAGTTGAAACAGCCACCGCGCGACAAACGAACTGAGCGATCCAGTGCCGGACGGCTGAAACAGATCTTTGAAAATCTCGCGAAGCGTCCAGGCAATGATGACGATACCTATTGCCGACGCCCACCATACGGCCATGACTCAGCAGACACTGCATGTGTGCAAACGTTTCAAAACGCCCCAAGCTTCAGCATGCATGAAACCTCAACTTACATTCGAAGTTCTATAAAGCGTACCTGCAGAATGTTGATTTCAGTGATGCGGCAGCGCAAGAAGTACACCACGCGCCTATTACTTGGCGTGATTATGGCGACCTGTGAGGTTGCTGCGCAAATTCAGAACCAGCCTGACGATGGTCAGTGGACCATGGCTGCGAAGAACTACGCCAGTACTCGTTACAGCGCGCTGGATCAGATCAACACCACAAACGTTAGCTCCCTAAAGTTAGCTTGGACGTTTTCTACCGGACTTACTCGGGGACACGAAGCCGCACCGCTGGTTGTGAATAACACGATGTATATCGTGACACCCTATCCAAATTACCTGTATGCACTCGATCTTACTAAGCCGGGCGCGCCGATGAAATGGATGTATCAACCAGAGCCCGCTCCAGCCTCGCAGGGCGTCGCCTGCTGCGACGTGGTGAACCGAGGTGCAGCGTATTGGAACGGCAAAATCATTTACAACACACTGGATGTGCAGACCGTCGCGGTGGATGCGAATACAGGTAAGCAAGTCTGGAAAACGAAGCTAGGCGACATCAATTTGGGTGAGTCGATTACCATGGCTCCGATTGTTGCGAAGGGCGTGGTTCTAGTCGGCAATAGCGGGGGTGAGTTTGGAGTGCGAGGATGGCTAGCCGGATTAGATGCAGAAAACGGAACGATCAAATGGCGTGCTTACGGAACCGGCCCCGACAAAGATGTATTGATTGGCGCGAATTTCAAGCCCTTCTATTCGAAGGATCGAGGAACGGACTTAGGCATGAAGACGTGGCCAGGAGAGACATGGAAGATTGGGGGCGCCGCCGCATGGAGCTGGATTTCCTACGATTCAAACCTTGATCTTCTCTATTACGGCACCTCTAATCCGGGCCCGTGGAACCCGGAACAGCGGCCAGGGGACAACAAATGGGGATCGAGTCTATTCGCACGCCGGCCTGAAACGGGAGAAGCCATTTGGGCTTACCAGATCAGCCCGCACGATCTACACGATTATGATGCGGTCAACGAAAACATTCTGCTGGACCTGAACATAGGCGGACAGCCACGTAAAGTGCTGGCGCATCCGGACCGCGACGGTTACATGTACCTGATGGACCGCACGAGCGGGGAGGTGCTGTCGGCCGAAACTTTCGGATATGTGAATACCAGCGAAGGCGTCGATCTGAAAACCGGATTAATCAAGTGGAACCCCACAAAGAAGACCGGCTATAACACTGTTCGCGACGCGTGCCCCGCGCCGCCTGGAGTGAAGGACTGGACGCCTTCTGCGTTCTCGCTGAAAACCGGGCTTATTTACATTCCACACAACAACCTTTGCTATGAATCGCAGGCTGTGCAGGCAAACTACATTGCGGGCACACCATTCGTGGGAATGAACGTGCGCATGTATGCCGGTCCGGGCGGAAACCGCGGAGTTTTCTCGGCTTGGGACCCGGTGCAGGCTAAGACTGTTTGGAGCATTAACGAAATGTTTCCGGTATGGAGCGGCGCAGTGGCTACAGCCGGTGATGTGGTGTTTTATGGAACGATGGATGGCTGGTTCAAAGCGGTAGATGCGCGCAACGGCCATCCATTGTGGCAGTTCAAGGTTGGTTCGGGCATTATCGGGCAGCCGGTTACTTACAAAGGACCCGACGGGAAGCAGTATGTCGCAATCCTTTCGGGTGTAGGCGGATGGTCGGGCGCAGTGGTAGCCGGCGGATTGAACGCTGTTGACGGGACAGGAGCACTAGGATTTTCAAACGCGATGGCGGATCTGGGCAAGTACACGACGAAAGGCGGAATGTTGTATGTGTTCAGTCTTCCGTAACGTGGCGTTTATCTGCTTACTCGGTCTTCCGGCATTTGCTGAGACCGCCACATTGCGGGTGTGCGCCGATCCTAATAACCTTCCGTTTTCGAATGAGCAGGGCCAGGGCTTCGAGAACAAATTGGCTGAACTGATTGCCGCGACCATGAACGCCAAGCTGGACTACACGTGGTGGACTGAGCGAAAATCCTTCGCGACGAAATCGCTTGACTCAGGCGCTTGTGACCTCGTCATGGGAATACCAACAGCTATGGGCGACGTACTCACGACCAAACCGTATTACCGCTCAACCTACGTGTTCGTCTCGCGGCAGGACCGAAAATTGCAGATCACGTCACTAACTGACCCTCGTTTAGCGGATTTGCGTATCGGCATTCACGTGGTAGGTGACGATTTCGCTCCACCGGCCTACGCACTCGCGCATCGCGGCATGGCGCAAAACGTGGTTGGCTTCTCTCTTTTCGGCCCGTATGGAGAGCCGAATCCGCCGCGCAAGTTGATCGATGCAGTCGAGAGCGGCGCTGTTGATATCGCAATTGTTTGGGGACCCTTTGCCGGATATTTCGGAGAACATGCGAAGGCTCCGTTAGAAGTTACCCCCGTCACCCCATCGGTGTTCCTTGGCGTTCCCTTCGCTTATGATATTTCGGCGGGTGTGCGCCAAGGCAACCAGCCACTAAGGTCGGAATTGGACCGCATTATGCAGACCCAAGCCGCTGCTGTGCAACAAATTTTAACCCGCTATGGGGTGCCTCAAGTTCCGTGAGGGGTAATTATCATGCGAACTCTGGCCGTAGCTGTCGTAACAACCTCTTTATTGTTAGCCGCATGCCAGCGGCAGCACCGGGATCTTCGCCCTTCGCCCACGCGACTGGCAATCTATGGCGACGCTGCGAAAGAGGACGCTCTTCGCCCCGGCGGCCCGGTGAGCCCGCAACCAGTGGTCAACAACCCTTACAACGGCAGTGCCTATGACATTTCCGAAGGGCAGCGCCTCTTCAACTGGTACAACTGCTCGGGTTGCCATGCCAACGGCGGCGGGGGCATAGGACCTCCGCTGATCAAGCAGCATTGGATCTATGGTGGCCAGCCTGCAAACATATTTGACACTATTGTCAAAGGAAGACCCAATGGAATGCCCTCCTGGGGAGGACGCATTCCGGAGTATCAGATCTGGCAGATTGTTGCGTTTGTGCGTTCAATGAATGGTGAGCAGCCGAGATCCGCAACGGCCTCTCGGGAAGACACCATGGAAACGAATCCGCAGAACATCGTCAACCGCGTTCCCGGAAAAACGAAATGAAGCCAGACGCGCGCCAGAAAACTTTTGGGAAATTATCCGGCGCGCTTAATGTCACTTTTCTATTGCTTACAAGTTGCGCGGGACATCAACAATCAGTGGTTGATCCCGCAGGCCCCCAATCAGGGCGCGTCGATACGCTCTGGTGGTCGTTTTTCTGGCTTTTGGGCGCGATTTTCGTGATCGTAATGGTTCTTACTGTGATGACGCTGGCACGGCGCCATCGCGGCTTTGGACAGGAACCGCTTGAAACTATACACAAAGCATCTGAGGAGACTGAATCGCGCCTACGTCAAGTCGTGACCGGCGCCACAATCACCACAATCGTCATTCTGTTTGTTTTGATCATCGCGAGCGTGGGTATTGGTAAAGCCAATTCCGAGTTACAGAACAAGAAGAACCCCTTGACCATTCAAGTAACCGGCAACCAGTGGTGGTGGCAAATTCAGTACCTGAATCGTGATCCGACGCAGATTCTGACAACTGCGAACGAAATGCACATTCCAGTTGGCCGGCCTATTCAGATTCGGGGTATCTCGAACGATGTCATTCACAGTTTTTGGGTGCCTAACTTGAACGGCAAACGAGACCTGATCCCGTCGCATGTCACAACGGAATGGATCGAAGCGGACCGCCCAGGAGTCTATCGTGGCCAATGCGCTGAGTTCTGCGGCCTGCAACATGCCCACATGGCGATTTGGGTTATCGCCGAGCCCGAGGATAAATTCGATGCCTGGATGAAGGAAAGCTTGCAGCCCGCCGCAGCGCCTTCGAACGCCATGCAGCAGAAGGGCCAACAGGTGTTTATGAATAGCGCCTGCATCTATTGCCATCAGATTCAGGGCACCACTGCCAGCGGTCAAAATGGCCCGGATCTCACGCACTTCGGAAGCCGCCGCGGAATCGCGGCAAATACAGTTCCGAATACGATGGGCAACCTGGCGGGTTGGATCCTGGATCCGCAAAGCACCAAACCTGGCAATCATATGGCTACGATTGCCGTAAATTCAACCGACCTGCAGCCGCTTGTTGAATATCTCGAGAGTCTTAAATGACTGTTAGCAAGGACATTTATCCCGTATCGGCGAATCTGGCGCAGGATGTGGACCAACTGAAGAAGTCGTGGAGACATCCGCACGGTCTCTTCGGTTGGTTTTCCTATACAACACATCAGGCCATCGGAACGCGGTATATTGTCACAGCATTTATCATGCTGCTTGCCGGAGGCATTGAGGCCCTGATGATGCGCACGCAATTGATGCGCGCGAACAACGGGTTCCTCGGCCCGGAGAGATACAACCAGATCTTTACCACCCACGGCACCACGATGATGTTTCTTTTTGCCGTTCCGGTGATGGAAGGCATGGCGATTTACCTGATCCCGCTGATGTGCGGCACTCGTAACGTGGCGTTTCCACGGCTCAACGCGTTCGGCTACTGGATGTACGTTTTCGGCATTCTGTTCCTGTACTGGGGTGTATTCACGAACGCAGCGCCGGACGTAGGATGGTTCGCTTACCCGCCGCTTTCCGGTCCGCAATTCACGCCGGGCAAAGGCACCGATTACTGGGCGCAGATGATTACGTTCACGGAAGTCTCAGCGCTTTGCGTAGCCACCGAGCTCATTGTCACCATTTTGAAGATGCGCGCGCCCGGGATGTCTCTCAATCGCATGCCGCTTTACGTCTGGTCGATTTTGATCCAGTCATTCATGGTGATTTTCGCCATGCCGGCTGTTGTGTTGGCCAGTTCTTACTTGCTGTCGGATAGAACCGTGGCAACGCACTTCGTCAATCCTTCAGAAGGCGGCGACCCGCTGCTTTACCAGCACATTTTTTGGTTTTTCGGGCACCCGGAGGTCTATATCATCTTTATTCCCGCGCTGGGGTTCGTCTCGGCGATCGTTGTTGCGCATGCGCGGCGCGAGATCGTGGGATACACCGCGATGGTTCTGGCCCAGATCGCAAATGGGTTTATCGCGTTCGGACTCTGGGTTCATCACATGTTTGCTACTGATCTTCCGCAGATCGGCGAGGCTTATTTCACTGCGTCGAGCATGATGATCGCGATCACCAGCGGAGTGCAGATCTTCTGCTGGATCGCCACCTTGTGGAGCGGGCGGGCGCGGCTTACGACAGCGCTGCATTTTATTTACGGCTTCATTGCCATTTTTGTTTTGGGCGGCCTTTCGGGCGTGATGCTAGCGTCTGTCCCGCTTGATCTCCAGGTTCACGATACCTATTTCGTGGTCGCGCATTTTCACTACGTTCTCATCGGCGGCGCAGTCTTTCCGCTGTTTGGAGCGTTCTACCACTGGTTCCCGAAGTTCACCGGAAGGCTCATGGACGAACGTCTGGGCCGTCTGAATTTCTGGGTTCTTTTTATTGGTTTCAATCTCACCTTCTTCCCCATGCATATCCTCGGACTGAAAGGCATGCCGCGGCGTGTTTACACCTACTCACCGGAGATGGGGTGGGATCAACTCAGCTTTTTAGCGACAATTGGCGCCTACGTAATTGCCTTCGGCGGACTCCTGTTCATCGCGAATTTTTTCTGGAGCCGCAAAAAAGGCGCGATTGCGGGCAACAATCCTTGGGAAGCAGACAGTTTGGAATGGGCAGCCGCATCTCCGCCTGCAAACTACAACTTCGAATATCTCCCGGCCGTAACCAGCCGCTATCCGTTGTGGGTTCCGCGGGAAGATCGAACCTTTGTCACGGGTACGCGCAGCGACCGCCGAGAGGTTCTGGTAACTACTCTTATGGATGCGGAACCGCATCACCGGTACGTCCTGCCCGGAGCGAGCATTTGGCCCTTTGTGAGCGCCATTTGCGTCACTATCGGCTTCGTGGGTTCTGTTTTTAACGCTTGGTATGTTACGTGGGGAGCCATAATCTCTGGCCTGGCGCTGATAGGCTGGTTCTGGCCGAAACGTCCTCTGGAGCCAGCGCATGAGTGACGTTCGAACGCTCGACGTTTCTCATCTTAAGCCGTACGAGATATCGACCCAAGCTCCGCTCTGGTGGGGTCAGTTGATGATCGTGTTCATCGAAGGCACGATGTTCGCCATCCTCATAGGCGCCTATTTCTATACACGGCTGCGGATGGATGTATGGCCACCGCCGGGCGATCAATACCCGCATCTGCTGCTGCCCAGTTTGGGTTTGATTCCGTTGCTGCTGAGTTGCCTGGGAACCTATTGGGCGAGCGAATCCGCCAAGAAAAACAGTCGCTCCGGGATGATCGGCGGCCTGGCATTGAACCTTGTTCTGGCGTGCATCGCGCTTGCGATGCGCATTATCGAGTGGCACTCGCTCAATTTCAATTGGATGACCGACATTCAAGGTTCCTATGTATGGGCGTTCCTGGGCCTGCACACCTTCGATTACATTGGCGACCTGGTATTCACTGCCGTTCTGTTTGTGCTCGTGGTCATCGGACGCTGCGGTCCGAAGCAGCGGTTGGGCGTGCATGTGGATTCCGTCGTGTGGTACTTCCTCGTTGCGATTTGGGTTCCTATTTACGTGGTGATTTATTGGGGGCCGGTGATCGTCGGCACATAGCAATGAACAGGAATCTGGCTCTGTGGATAGGCTTTCTGGGCGGCCCGATTATTTGGCTGTGCAGTTTTGAAGCGCGTTTCGCCCTAGCGCCTTGGGCTTGCACTTTTCAGAACAAATGGGCGCTCTACGGGGTAGCAATTGCCGCGCTGGTTCTGTGCGCCGGTTGCGCGGTTTTGTCCTGGCGAGAATGGAAGGCGCTGGGTGAACATGGACCTAGTTCCGCCGCGGGTGCAGTGCCGCGAGGCAATTTCATGGCGATTCTCGGCATCGCGATCAGTTGCGGTTGCGGAATGATCGTGATTGCGCAGGCCATTCCTGAGATCGGCTTGGGAGCGTGTCAATGAGAATACGACGCATTCCCGCACTAGCATGTCTCTTGCCCGTCATGGCGCTCGCCCAGGGTGAAGGACCATTACTGCCTAAAGATCTATGGTCCGCGTGGGAGTTCGATCCCGGCGTTGCTATCGCCCTCGCGATCTCTGGCGTGCTCTATGCAATCGGGTCCCGCCGGCATGCAGGGCTGACCCAAGTGCAGCGCACGTGCTTTTGGGCGGGGTGGTTGAGTCTTGTGATCGCACTCATTTCACCGCTGCATCCCTTGGGCGAAGCTTTGTTCAGTGCACACATGGTGCAGCACGAAATTCTGATGCTCATCTCCGCGCCATTGCTGGTTGTGTCACGCCCTCTAGTGACATTCTTGTGGGCTTTGCCTTTCGAGTGGCGCAGGGTACTGGGCCGCTGGTCGAAAACACGCCCGATTCGCAGTTCCTGGCTTTGGCTCAGTGGGCCTCTGACCGCATGGTGGATCCATGCAATGGCCATTTGGATCTGGCATGCGCCGCCGCTATTCGATGCAACGCTCGGAAGCGATCTCGTCCATTCCGCACAACACCTCAGTTTCTTTTTGTCCGCTTTGCTTTTTTGGTGGGCTTTATTCTATGCGCATGGGCGCCGCGCCTACGGCAGTGGGGTTCTTTACATCTTCACGACTGCTCTTCACACCGGCATTTTAGGCGCACTGCTGACCTTCGCGCCGCATCCATGGTACACGCCATACACCAATACAACTCAAGCCTGGGGCTTGTCACCGTTGCAGGATCAGCAGATCGGCGGCCTAATCATGTGGGTTCCCGCCAGCATCGTTTATTTGGTCGCCGGTTTGGCGCTATTTGCTGCCTGGATGCGGGAGAGCGATCAGTCTGCTCCAAAAGAAACGCGCGCTCGGCGTGCCCCGTATCGAATGCGACCGTTTGCGCTGGAGAGGGCTTCCCGTGCGAAGTAGCCTTCTCGCGCTGGCACTTGCCTTTATTGCCCTCGGGTTCACCGGCTGTGTGGATAGAGCTGCGCAAGCCGAACAGATTGCACAGGCCGCAACAGGCGGAAGCGCAGCACGTGGCGCGGCGGCTATCGCGCGCTACGGTTGCGGATCGTGCCATGTTATTCCGGGCGTATCCGGCGCAGTGGGTCGTGTGGGACCGCCGCTTTCAGGCGTAGGCGATCGCTTTTACATCGCTGGAGTCTTGCAGAACACCCCACCGAATTTGATTCGATGGATCGAGAACCCGCCCGGCGTGGATGAGCATACGGTCATGCCGAAGCTCGGCGTCACTCATCGGGATGCAATCGATATCGCCGGTTATCTGTATACGCTCAGATAGAAAACGTATCCACAATCAGGGAGGAAAGCAAGTGATTACGTTAGCAGATGCGCGCCGCGTTATTGCGGCTGCCGAGAAACAGGCCGAGGAGATTGGGCAACCGATGAACATTGCGGTTGTCGACGCAGGAGGCAATTTGGTGGCTCACGTACGAATGGA
Source organism: Terriglobia bacterium (assembly GCA_963846025.1). Classification (GTDB taxonomy): domain Bacteria; phylum Acidobacteriota; class Terriglobia; order Bryobacterales; family Bryobacteraceae; genus Bog-105. Next base: position 277,553 of record CAWJUG010000003.1, read on the forward strand.
CAAAGCCTGGATGGGAAGTGTCGATATCGCCATAAATAAAGCTTGGACGGCGCGCGCGTTCGACATTTCTACTAAAGAACTTGCCGAACTGAGCCAATCCGGCGACCAGTTCTTCGGCATTCACGTGTCAAATCACGGCCGCGTGATGATTTTTGCTGGCGGCATCCCGCTGAAACGGGGCGACGAAGTGGTCGGCGCCATCGGCGTGAGCGGCGGATTAGGCAAACAGGACCAAGCTGTCGCTGAAGCGGGCGCCGCGGCATTTTGAAGTCACGACTCAAAGTGAAGAAGCCGGCAGCAACGCGTCATCGGCAACGCGGGCGGCGTATACTGCAGAGTAATTGAGACTTCACTACCATCCCTCGCGACTTCTACTCCTGTTTGCTGCTGTATCAACTTGCCTCGCCTTTCAGTCGCCTACTGAACGAGACAAGGCCCGCTGGCAGCAGGAATCTCAGCGTGTCACGATTATTCGCGACGATTGGGGCATAGCGCATGTGCACGGAAACACCGATGCGGATGCGGTCTTCGGTACGGTTTATGCCCAGGCCGAGGACGATTTCAATCGCGTGGAAACGAACTACATAAACGCCATGGGACGGCTGGCGGAAGCCGAAGGCGAATCGAAGATTTATCAGGATCTGCGCATGAAGCTCTTCATCGATCCGGCGGCGATGAAAAAAGACTATGCCGCCAGTCCAGTGTGGTTGCAGACGCTGATGAAATCATTTGCGGACGGACTTAATTATTACCTCTACAAGCATCCGGAAGTGAAGCCCCGTGTCATACATCACTTCGAGCCATGGATGGCGCTTACGTTTTCAGAGGGTAGTATCGGCGGCGACGTCGAGAGAGTGAACTTAAGTCAACTAGCCGCTTTTTATGGCAAGGGCACCGTACCGCCCGCAGCAGTAGCGCAGGATATGAGGCAGGTTGAGCCGTCAGGATCGAACGGCATGGCGATAGCGCCATCGAATACCAGCGATCATCATGCCCTGCTGCTGATCAATCCACACACTTCTTTCTTTTTCCGTTCGGAGCTGCAGATGGCCAGCGACGAAGGACTGAATGCTTATGGCGCGGTGACTTGGGGCCAGTTCTTCGTCTATCAGGGATTCAATGATGGTTGCGGGTGGATGCACACGTCAAGCGGTGTGGACGCTATTGACGAATACGCCGAAACTGTAACTAAGAAGGACGACGGATTTGTGTACAAGTACGGCAGCGAAGAGCGGCCCGTCGCCGCATCGGAAGTTACGGTACCGTATAAGACCGCTGATGGAATGGCTGAGAAGAAATTTACGGTTTACCGCACCCAGCATGGTCCGGTGATTCGGGAGGAGAACGGCAAATGGATCGCAATCCGCCTGATGCAAGAGCCGGTAAAGGCACTGACGCAATCCTATACGCGCACCAAGGCGAAGGACTACAAGGCATTTCGTCAGACGATGGAATTACACACCAATTCGTCGAATAATACAATTTTCGCTGACGCTGAAGGTAACATCGCGTATTTTCACGGCAATTTTATTCCGCGACGGGACACCCACTTCGACTGGACAAAACCCGTGGACGGCAGCAACCCAGAAACCGAGTGGCAGGGGCTACTTTCGGTAGACGAGACGCCTCATCTGCTGAATCCGAAGAGCGGTTGGCTATACAACTCAAACAACTGGCCGTGGTCGGCCGCAGGGCCGAGCAGTCCAAAACGGGAAGATTACCCAGCTTATGTTGAGACCAGCACGTTTGAATCGCCGCGCGGGTACCACGCTATTCGTGTGCTGGAGAACAAGAAGGATTTCACCCTCGAATCGCTCATGGCCGCTGCTTATGACAGTTATCTGCCCTGGTTCGCGAAGACAATTCCTGTTCTTGTTCGGGCCTGGGAAAGCACTGCTGATTCCGATCCGCTGAAATCGAAGCTGGCCGGAGAAATCGACATGCTAAGAAGTTGGAACTTCCGTTGGGGAACCGATTCCGCGCCTACATCGCTGGCCGTGTTCTGGGGCGAAGATATACAGCGGCATATCCGTGGTGAAGCACGGCGCGCAGGCATGTCTTCTGAAGATTACATCAGCAGCAAAGTGGAACCGAAGCAGCTTTTGCAATCACTCGCCGTGGCATCCGACAAACTCGCGGCAGACTTTGGAAGCTCGAAAACGCCTTGGGGCGACATCAATCGTTTTCAGCGGCTGGACGACGACATCGCATCGCATTTCAGCGACTCTGAACCGAGCATTCCCGTCGGCTTCACATCTTCAATGTGGGGCTCGCTGGCGTCCTTCGGGGCGCGCCCGTATCCGAACACCAAAAAATGGTACGGCACAAGCGGGAACAGCTTCGTCGCTGTGGTTGAGTTTGGCGATAGGGTACATGCCAGGGCTGTGACGGCCGGAGGAGAAAGCGGGCACCCGCAATCGCCGCATTTCGATGATGAAGCGCAGCGGTACGCAAGCGGCAATTTGCGGCAGGTGTACTACTATCCCTCGGAGTTGAAGGGTCACATACAGCGCGAATATCACCCTGGCAGCTAACACATAAAATGCAAAATAGCGATATAGCTAAACAGTTGAATCACCTTGTCGAGATCAACAAGGATGCGGAAGCGGGTTTCGTCACAGCCGCCGAAAATGTGAAGAACTCCGAGCTGGAAAGCCAGTTCGCCGGATATGCAAAGCAGCACGCGAAGTTCGCAGAGGAACTGCAACGCGAAGTCGACCGGCTGGGCGGCAACCCTCCGGAGACCGGAACTATGCAGGGCGCGATCCACCGCGGCTGGATGGACTTGAAATCCGCACTTACCGGTCATTCGGCCGCCGCTATGCTGTCCGCCTGCGAGAACGGCGAGCAATCGGCCGAAGCGGCCTATGCGGATGCGGAGGATCTGATCTCAACCGGACAGACATATACGCTCCTTCAGAAGCAGAAGCAGCAAATCGTTGCCTTCCGCGCGCGTTTATGCCGGTTGGTTGGCGAGACAAAAAACGGAGTCGAGTTCCCGAAAAACGAGTGATAACTTAGACGGGAGTGATGACCATCTCCCGCTTGGGAATGCTATCCAGCATTTGCGAGCCGAGTTGCAAGTGCTCGTTTACGAGTAGTTGCGGCGTGTGCGCCAGCCACTCGGCAAGCGAAATGTCCTGGTATTCCTTCGCTTTGAACATTTCAAGAAAGACCAGATCCGAATCGCCGGTATTTTCGATGTAGTGGGGGTTGGAAATCGGAATATATCCGACGTCGCCTTCCTGAAAGTCCATGGTGCGAGCATCCGAACCGGCGATGAACAATGTCATCCGGCCTTTGCCTGCGATGTAGTATTGCCATTCATCCGCGTTCGGGTGCCAGTGCAACTCTCGCAAACCGCCCGGCTTCAGCGTGACAATCGCCGCAGCGATTGGCGTGACGGGAAAACTCCGTGAATCGATGATCTTGACTTCGCCACCGGGTGTAACCTTGGTCGGCTTCATGTTCTTGGGCCGGAAGCTGAATGTGGGCGATACCGTGCCTGTGTCCCGCGATGACTGCGCCTGCTCGGCCTGAAGTGACCCGGGCAGTTTTGTCTGGAAGATGAACAGCTCCTTCTTCGGAACTTTGTCAAAAGTCGATTCGGGAACGTTGAAGTTCTTGGCGAGTACTTCTTTCGGCGTATGCGCCAACCAATCTGTCAGCAAGAATGTGTGGAATTCGTCAAAATTCCCATCGTCGAAAACCAATAGAAATCTGCACCCGTCGGGGCCCAACCCCTGTATTGAATGCGGAACGCCCGGCGGGAATAGCCAAAGATCGCCTTCGCTGACATCGTCCACGAAGCTCTTGCCCTCATGGTTCACGGCTGTGATTCGGGCATTGCCATAAAGCATGATGGCCCACTCTGCCTCAACATGCCAGTGGAGTTCGCGAACGCCGCCAGCGGTCAATCGCATCTCGACGCCAGCGATCTCCTTTGAGATTGGCAGATCGCGAACGGTCACCTGACGGGTCCAACCGCCGCTCTCGATTCTCCTGCGCGATAAAGCGAAAGAGTACTTAAAAGGGCGCACGCTTCCGTTGTCGGTCTGCGGTGGATTAACTGAATCGAGGTTTTCGGCAGCGAGCGGCACGTTATGCGAACCTGAATCGGTCTCATTCGGCGCGTTGTGACTACCGCCCCGTTGCGGAGATTGCGGTCGGGCTTTGGCGCCGCTAACATTTATCGCCGAAAACGTGGCGCCGGCTGCGAGTGCCGTGCTTCCCAGAATGCGTCGCCGGCTTAGCCTCGGGTGTTGATTGGCGTTGTCAGACATCACGCCTATTTTAGTTGGGTTGTGGGCCCGACTTATTTGTGTATGGCGATCGCTGGCCGGAATACAACCTTCACCGGGCTCTTAGCCTTAGCCGCATCCTGTAAGCGACGCCATTCGGCCGCATCGCTAAGCCCTTCCACGCTAGTCACCGATACACCCTGGAGCCGAGCCACAAAGTAGCCATTATCCCCGGTCCCCGCCAGAATGCCTTCCTTTTCCGTCGTCCAGTCGCACTGCTTCCACTTCGCCTTCAAAACCTTTTTGTAGGCGTGGAAAAAGCGATCGGCGTCTTCCGGTGAATCCCACTCGGACGCATATTCAAGCAGCGGCTTTCGATCCTTCCCCATGGCGAGAATTTCGAACTGCCCTCCGCGAAGGCACGGAGCCAAACTGTTCGATAGCTGCTCGCCATCATATTGGCGCAGCAGCATCTCATGGTCGAACTCGCCTACTGATCCGTCGGTGATCACTTTGCCTTTGTCCTGCGCACTAATTGTCGGCAGCACCGGCTTACTGGGCTTCTGGTGAGCAAAGTATCGTTCCGGGTGAATAATCTGCGCGGAGTCAGCGGGCGGGTCTTCGAACACGGCTGCGAAAGATTTTTGGCCCATCTTCTTATAAACGGCGGCGAAAAACAAAGTCCCTTCCGAATAAGGGAACAGCAGTGATTGCTGGACATACAGCGGAGATGATTTCAGAACCGGGAAATCCGCCATGGACATTTCGCTCGAATCGGCGACGCTTTTCAACATTTCCTGAGTTGGAACGAGATCTTTGCCTGCTTCCTTCAGGTCATAGGCAATCATCAGCCAGGAAGCCTGGCCTTCGACCACCGCTGTGTGGGCCAGATTTTCGTCGTCATTCGAAGGAGTTTCGTCCATGAATTTGCCCAGATCAAAATGCTGGTCCGCCAGCGCGTGCGAAAGCTCATGGGCCAGGGTTGTGGTCTCGGCGTTGAAAGAAGAATCATCCAACAGATACAGCTTCTTATTGTCGTAATCGTAGAAGGCTGCGGCTTGCTCGGTGAGAAGATCGATCGTCGATTTCTTCAAATCGAAATCTTGCGGCACCAGACCGAACATTTTGAGGGCTAACTCGTCGGCATAGATCTCTTCTGGCCTTAGAGTTTTCTTGATGCGTTTCGAAAGAAACTGTTTAAGCTGCTTTTTATTCATCCGGCCGTAGGGGACGGAGTGCTTCTCTGATAGCCCGGTGATCTCGGACAGCGTTTTAACAATCGAATCTATTTGTTCGAAAACCGGGTTTGCACTTGTTCTCGGCCGCGCGATCAGGAGCGCTGAGGCAACCAGTACGGCGGCAACGATACAAGCACGGCGGAGCATCTTGTGAGGGAAAAGGCTAGTCTTAGCCTACCGGATGAGGTTAGTCGCTAAATGGGTCGGTTCATTTAAGGGTTGAGAGCAGAGCGCGAACGCCGTTCCAAAGGATGCCCACCCCAATGCAAACCAGTATGAAAGAACTGAGACGCACGACGACATTCATAGCGGTTTCACCTACAAAGCGTGCAATTCGCTCTGCAAAGCGATAACTCAGGTACACAGTGGCCGCTAATAAAGCAGGACCTACCAACGCGGCAAAAAGTCGTATTAGGCTGCTACCGTGCGGCAGTTCATCCGCACCCAACGTGATGGCGACCGAAATGGACCCGGGGCCCACGGTTAGCGGCAAAGTCAAGGGGTAGAAGGCGCGGCTGGAGATGTCCTGTTTAGTGACCTTCTTTTCGGAGCTCGCACGCGCTTCCTCAGGCTCACGCTGTAAGAGAGTCCATCCCGTTGCGATCACCACCAGTCCGCCGCCCACTTGCACAACTGGGATGGAGATTCCGAAGAAGTTCAGGATGTGCGTACCGACCAGCATGGAGACAGTGAGCAGCCAAAAACTATTCAGAGCAATTTTCCACGCAAGAATGGAACGGGCGTCGCTCGAATAACCGGGAGTGAGGCTCAAAAAGATGGGAGTGTTCCCGAGGGGGTTAACAATCGGAAACAGCGCGCTCAGAATAATCAAACAGCTTTTCAGCAGTTGCAACAGCGCGGGGAAAGGCATGGAAATTACAGAATAAGCCGCGTGTCGCCAGATTCTTGGGCGATGTTATTCTGAAATCGCTCCTCTCCCGCCGTTTTCATGGATTTTCTTGCAGGTCTAAATCCGCAACAACGCGATGGCGTTCAACACGTAGAAGGACCGCTGCTGCTGCTTGCAGGTGCGGGCAGCGGAAAAACTCGCGTTATCACGCATCGCATTGCACATTTGATCGAAAATCATCACGTACCCGGGCCTGCGGTATTAGCCGTCACCTTCACTAACAAGGCTGCCGATGAGATGCGCCAGCGCGTTCTTAAGCTGCTCAGCAACACCACTACTGCAAGCACGCCGGTATTGTCTACCTTTCATTCGTTCTGCGTTCGAATGCTGCGGCGCGATGGCGATTCATTGGCGGACATTCGCAACGGATTCACGAGGCAATTTACTATTTATGACGATGACGATCAGCTCGCGTTGATGAAATCAATCTATAAGCAACTGGGTCTGGATGAGAAATTCATGCAGTACCGGGCTACTTTGTCTCGCATTAGCCATTCAAAAAGCCACAATCAAACTCCGCAGGACTGGTATAAAGCAGCAACCGACCCTAAGCTGACGCGCCTGGCAAAGATTTACGAGGTTTATGAGGAGCGCTTGCGGCAGGCAAATGCTCTTGATTTCGATGACCTGCTGCTCGAATGCGTTCATTTGCTTCGTCATGACGAGGCACTGCGCAAGCTCTACAACCGGCGCTATGAGTTCGTGATGATCGACGAGTATCAGGACACAAACCGCAGCCAGTACGAGTTGATGCGATTACTGACAGAGGTAAGGCAAAATGTGGCGGTAGTCGGCGATGAAGATCAGTCGATATATGGTTGGCGCGGCGCGGATATTCGTAACATTTTGGATTTCGAGCGCGACTATCCCAATGCGGTGGTTATTCGGTTGGAACAGAACTACCGCTCGACCAAGAACATATTAGAGGCGGCAAGCGCGGTAGTCGCCAACAACAAAGAACGTAAAGGCAAATGGCTGTGGACAGATTCCGATTCCGGCGCAAAGATCGGTTACTACGAAGCTCCTGACGGCGAGAACGAAGCGTTATTTATCGCCGACACGATCGAGAAGTTGCTGAGGCGCAATCCGCTGGAGCGAGTAGCAGTTCTTTACCGGACTAACTTTCAATCGCGGCAAATAGAAGAAGCGTTGCGGCGGTACGGCCGCAAGTACCTGGTGGTGGGCGGATTCAGTTTCTATCAACGAGCTGAAGTTAAAGACTTGTTGGCTTATTTGAAGGTTTTGTTGAGTCCGCAGGATTCCATCGGTCTGCTACGTATCATCAATACGCCTGCGCGTGGCATCGGTCGAGCCACAGTTGAGCAGATAGAGCAGTATGCGCTCGAAAACGGGATCAGCTTATGGAATGCGCTTCCGCGAATGCTCGAAGCGAAACTGTTTCCGGCACGCGCTGAATCAGCAATCAAGGGTTTTCTGGCGTTGATGAGCGATTTATCCGAAACGGCGAAGACGAAGCCGGTTCCGGAGGTTCTGCGTGAAATTTTGGAAAAGACCGGATATCAGACAATGCTGAAAGCCGACACATCGCAGGATTCGGAATCGCGCTTAGGCAACCTCGAGGAGTTGGTAAATGCTGCGGCGGAGGCGTCCGAACGTGGAGAGAGCGCCGCCGAGTTTCTGGATCACGCTGCACTGGTATCCGATGCGGATTCTGTGGATCAGCAAGCCGCAGTTTCTTTGTTGACCATCCACAACGCGAAGGGCCTGGAGTTTCCGAATGTATTTATCGCGGGATTGGAAGAAAACATTTTTCCGCACAGCCGCTCTCTCAATTCCGAGGCCGCCATGGAAGAAGAACGCCGGCTTTGCTACGTGGGAATGACACGTGCAGAAAAGCGTTTATATCTGACCTGGGCTCGCTACCGGCGCAGGTACGGAGCCTCACAGCCAGAAGCCTGCCTGCCTTCCCGTTTTTTGAATGAGGTGCCGTCAAGCCTGAGAGAGAGGCTTTCGCCGACCCGCGAGCGCTATAACGAAGAAGTAGATCTGTTCGCGGAACAATCCGATGTACGGGAATCGGTAAAGCGAAATCTATATACCGGTCGCACTTACAATTCGGTAGATAATATTGCACAGTTCTTTGCCGAACGGGGAATGCCGCCGCCATCGGGATTGACCAGACGGCCCCAGAGTAATGCTCCTCTTCCGAAGGCGAATGGATCGGCAACGGAGCAAACGCCGGCCGCTAACCTGAAACCTTCGGCGCTCCCACCATCTCGCCCCACAGCGAATTTTGGCGGCAACTCTGCCCGCAAACAGGCCGGAATCGTGGCCGGCGTGGTGATCAAACATCCCGTTTACGGCCGGGGAACCGTCCTGCGACGTGAAGGCGACGGAGAGGATGCGAAACTAACAATAAGTTTCCCGGGTCACGGGTTAAAGAAAATCATAGAAAAATATGCAGGAATCAAAATCGACGAATGAACACAAAGCACGTTGAAGACAGGACAGAGCGCAAGAAGCTGAAGCGTACCGCGCGCAAGAAAGCCGCGCCAAAAGCGAAACGCGCGTCGGGAGTTGCGCGAGGATCGAATAAGCGCAAAGTCAAGAAGTTAGTCAAGGGCCAGCGTAAACGCTAGCCGGTCAAACTGATTCATCTCACCATGTCATGGCATGCGGCCCGGTTATTATCAGCCGTGCCGCGCGCCAGTATGAGCCTCTCGTATGGTGATTCCCGGTGTAACAATATGGAATCCAACGCGTTCCATGGCGTTTTGAATGTATTCGTTCTTCATGAACCAGCGCCAGACGTCTGCGGCAAGCAAATTTGAAATGCTGAGCAGCGAAATGCCGACGTCAATTCCGACCACGTCCTGGTTCACCCAAAGGCTGCGGTCTTTCCAGTTTGGATTAAAGGCATCCGTAAAGCCGTAGCGCTGATAGATCTTGTCGCCGTAGACATTACGCATTGCGCGCAGCACAGGCAGGCAGATCTCTTGTGCAAACATCAAAGAACCTGCTGCGGCGCAAGGAACCAAAGTCCCATTGATAGGTCCGGCAAAAGGAGGTCCGCCCCAAACAACATAGCCGCTGGGGCTGTCCGACGCCGTGATGCCCCACATGTTCGAAGCGTAACCGGAGTATTGAGATTGCAGGCTAATGCAGAAATCGCGGTGCGCATAAGTCGCCCAAATCGAATTCGTAAAGTAGTTCAGGTAAGACGGATCGCCATCCTGTTGATGGCGGAAGTCTACCCACGCGTGAGAGAACTGGTGTGTAAATAGGGGGCCGCCGCTCACGAAGGTGTATTGATCGTAATGGACTTCGGGGCGTAACCACGCATACCAACTGTCGGCAGGGATTGCATGTCGGCTCGAACCAATGGCTAATAAGTAGAGCACAGACGCTTCACTGTAGACGCTCCAGCGAGATTTCAAAAACCCAGACCCGGGGTGTACACCCATAGACAAAAGCAAAGGATTGCCAGCCAGCATCCAGGCGAAATCAACGCGGTCAAATATCTGACGTGACAGCGTATGAATGTCTTTATCGGTCGAAAAATATCCGGAGGCGGTTAAAGCTCCACAAAGAAATAGCGCTGTGTCAATGCTCGAGATCTCTGAATCAAGCCGGCGCCCGCCACTGCTGGCATCGAAGAAATGGTAATACCAGCCGTGGTCATGAAATGCGTGAGCCCAAAAGTACCGTAGCGTGGTTACAATACGCGCGCGCACTTGATCCCGTGGAAGCCATCCACGGCTTGCGGCTATGCATAACGCAGTAAGTCCGAAGCCCGTGGCGGCAGTGCTCCCGATGTTGTTGCCGGATCGCGCTCCGTCGTTCCTGGCGCGATCCATTACGACGCCGGTATGCGGATCGGCTTGCTCCCAAAAGTATCGAACGCAACGGTGCGCGAAATCCTCAAGAAAAACGCGTTCGTCTGGCGTGAGAGGCTGTTGGGCTTCGGAAGGCGCAGCCGCACTCAGACTCTGTGCAGTCAGAGCAGCGCCGGCAGCCGAGAACAGAAACTCGCGGCGCGAGAAACCAGGATCATTGCGTCTCACAGCGGGCGGTAAACGTCAGGGAATTGGGACACATTCCTCCCAATTCTTGGATGCAGGAGACACGGCACGTAGTTCCACCGATAAACGGCGCATAAGACTACATGGTACGCGCTTCCACTGCACAAGCAGCTGCCTAGAACGTAATGCGAACCTGCAGTTCCATAGACCGGCCTGCCAACGCGCCGCTGGGACGGCCGAAGTTCGCGTTCTCCACGTGGGTGACATCCGCGCCAAAGGAGAACGGAAGAAGGTTCAACTGATTGAATACGTTAAACGCGAAAGCCCGGAGTTCCACTCCAGCAGCCTCGCTGATCTTCGGGACAGCGAATCGTTTGGATAGAGTTGCATCGGTCGAGAAGAACCCCGGTCCACGGAAAGAATTCCGGCCGATGCCCGGAGGTCCGGGCGTCGTGATGTTGAAGTAGTTTTTGCCCACAATTGGAGAAGTGGGGCTAGTGCCGCCGAACTCGCATCCATTTACGAAGCACTGGTTTGAGTTGTCGTTCGGATTAGCATTGTTGAAGTACATACTAGGCCGAACGGGGCTGATGGTGGCAGCACTCGGAAGCGCCGCTTGCGAACTTTGGAAGCCCGTTATGGGTGTCCAGGGGAATCCAGAGTAGGCGGTGGTCACAGCGCCCAACTGCCAACCTCCGAGCACACTGTGAAGAAGGCCTTTGCTGTGCGGGAAAATCGGGATTGTCCAAAGGCCGCTAAAGACAAAACGGTGGCGGGCATCGTAGTCGGAAGGCCCGTACTCATCCGTTTGTGCATGGACTGGATCAGTCTGGTTGGTTTGCGCTCCCGGCCCTTCCGCGGATAACATGTCGATGCTCTTGCTCCAGGTGTACGTTGCGTCTACCGAGAAGCCCATCGAGAATTGCTTGGAGACCCGGGCGTACATGGCATTGTACGAGGCGTTTACGTCAGGAGTAGGAATGAACACCCCATTGAAGAAGCTTGATTGTGTCCCGATGGTTTGGTTATAGGCGAAGTTCTCGTCAAAAATTCTTACCAGATGACGGCTTAGCGCACCCTGATATCCAAGGGTTAGTGTGACATTCTTAGCAATTTGGGTCTGTGTCTCCAACGAGTAAATGTCGGTGTAGGCATCGGGATTGTTCGGCCATGCTCCGTAGACTTGAATAGCAGGCGGCGTTCCTCCACCAATCGCGTTGGGAGTTCCCGTGGTGGCGTTCACACCGGTAGCCAACACCGGGTTAGCGGGATAACTGGTAGGCGAACTGGTCGCGCCAGTAGCAAACAGGATTTGGCCGCCTGCAAATGGCGAACCAAAGCTAAACGGTGCGGGCGCCGTGCCGCAACAGAGCCCATAAGAATAATTCGTCGGAAGGTCCTGCCGAATGTTGGCAAAAACGTTGTCATTCTGCCGGTTGTACAAGATACCAAAGCCGCCGCGAACCACGAATCTCTCGTGCGCCGCTAGGGGTGCGTAGGCGAATCCTATCCTTGGTTCGAAATCCTTCCAGTTGGAGTTCCACAACTGGCTGGTTTTTCGCAGTTGGGCGTTAACCAGCCCGAAAGCGCCATTTCCAAGAAAGATGTTCTCTAGGTTGCCTCGAGCCTCAGTAAGTGGTGAGAAAACTTCCCATCGCAAGCCGAGATTCACCGTCAGACTCGGGGTCACGTGCCAATCGTCCTGGGCGAACAGCGCGCCGATGTGATCACGAAAATAAAAGACAGAATTTGCTGCGCCTCCATTCAAAGCGTTCACGCTAATCTGCTCAAAAATTGGTGAACTATTCGCCAGGTTCCACAATCCTGAAAATGAGTAGAGCGGACGAGCTCCACCTAGAAGATTGTCATTGTCTTGCTCCCACCGGTATTCACCGCCAACCCGGAACGTGTGGTTCCCCATGACCTTTGTCAATGTGTCACGGACTTCGTACGTGTTCTGGGCGAGTATCGCTGGTGTACTGGCAGACTGCAGCACACCGGCAGCCTGGATGTCGCCGAAGGGGTAACTCTCAATCTGAATCTGCGGAATGCCGAAATTTGTGCCGCCGTTATCGCTCAATTGATTATCGGCGAAGCGGGTGAAATTGCCTCGAAGCTCATTGATTGTCGTTGCGTTGAAATTGCGGACGTAGCCCAGAGTTACCGCTGTGTTCGTAGGCTTGAAATATACATCCGACGATGGCGTCGGAGCTCCGGCCGAAACAGAATTCAAATGGGTGAGATAGAAGGATCCGAAGATGAAATCCTTCGAGGTGAAATTATCGTCAAAGCGCGCGTTGAACTGATTCCCGACTTGTTCGCCAGGAATGTAATATTCCACGTTCTCGATATCCGGAATACCGTCAAAGCCCCCTCCGTTGGACAGGGCAGCGGGATAGATCGGATAGTAGGATGACCCGCCCACGCCTGATCCCGGAGAGCCCAAATCAAGTCCTCCGTTCACATCGCGGCAAGTGTTCGCTGCGTTGCTACCAAAAACGGACGCGCATGTCGTCGAGGGACCACCTAAAACTCCTATAATTCTTGGATTCGCGTTAGCGGTTGCGAAAATCCTGGCAATCGCGCTATTTGGGCGATCTGCCATAACCAGACCCCGATACTGGGGAGTAGTCACCCACGCCTGGTTATAGCTGATTGTTCTGTTTTTTAGGCCTTCGTAAGAAAGAAAGAAGAACAAATTGTTCTTCTTAATCGGCCCTCCCAGGCTACCCGCGTACTGACGGTAATTGTTCTGAACACGCACGGGAGGAGCATTGTTCGGCCCTCCGTATTTGTTATAAGCATTGAAATTCGGATCCTGATAAAGAAACACGCCACTGCCGTGTAGCTCATTTGTTCCGCTCTTGGTGGTCGTTTTGATGTGTGCTCCGCTACCTCGCCCGTCGGCAGCATCGTAATCGGCCGTGATCACCGTCATATCCTGAACCGACTCCGTGTTCGGCGTCACAACCGCAGCGCCGCCCCAGCCAAGGCTGTTCACGTTCACGCCGTCTATGTAGTAAACGTTCTGCTCAACCCGCTGGCCGGCAGAACTCACCTGGACTTGGTTCTCCGTCTGAAAAATCCCGGCATTGGATTGGCCCGGGCCGGACGTGTTGCCAAGGAACACCGTTTGGCCATTGCCGCTGCGGCCGCCCGTGCTGTCGATGCCGGGCATAGTCCGAATCAGCTCATAGGGATCGCGCCCGAATGAAGGCAGATCCTCAACAGCTTGATGGCCGATGGTCCCGCTCACGCTCGCGTCAGCGGTTTGCAATGTCGGGATACTGGAAGCAGTCACCGTGACGCTCGACTGAATGGTTCCGGGCTGCAAAGTGGTATTGGCACTCTGTGGCAGATCCGCAGCCACATTTACGTTGGTGACCGTCGCCGTCTGAAAATTCGGCGCGCTGACGCTTAGGGTGTAAGTGCCAGCCGGCAATTGGTTAAACCGATAGAAGCCCTGATCATTCGCCGTTGTGTCTTGCACGGCGTTGGTGCCGTTATTCTTGAGTTGAACGTGCGCGCCGGGAATAACCGCTCCAGACGGATCTGAAATGACCCCTTGTAGGCTGGCATTGAGCTGAGCCATAGTTGGCAAAGCCAGGAGGCCCACAAGTGCCACTGCACGGAACACCTTATAGAAAAGCAACATACCCAGATAGACTTCTTTTTTGCAATGGCAAATCGCTAGTAAATGTTCTGAGCACAATGGCAACTGATTCAGTGCCGTATACTTACGGCATTGCAAATGACCCAACTGCTTAAGACCAAAGATATTGACGCGCTGTTGAAAGAGACTCATGTAGAAGGCAAGCAGTTAAAGCGCTCGCTTGGACCGTGGAGCCTTATCGCGTTCGGTATCGGCGCGGTGATTGGGGGTGGCATTTTTACAGTGACGGGCACCGCGGCAGCCGGCCAGCACATGCTAGTTCCGTCTATTTTGAATGCGCCAGTTCTGGATCTGATGATGCACGGCGGTGCCGCAGCTTCCGTGATCGGACGCCCAGGCGCAGGTCCAGGTCTGACGCTGTCCTTCATCCTGGTGGCTCTTACCTGCGGATTTGCAGCGCTTTGTTATGCGGAACTAGCGTCCATGATTCCTATCGCCGGCAGCGCCTATACGTACGCTTACACGACTCTTGGAGAAATCTTCGCATGGATTATCGGCTGGGACCTCATCCTCGAGTACGCGGTCTCCAACATGTCGGTGGCCGTCGGCTTTTCCGCCTATTTCAACGTCATGTGCGACTACCTTTTCGGCGTTCACTTGCCGAAGTATCTGTCTGAGCCCGCTATCCTGGAAGGCCACCTAACGGGAAGCCTATTCAACCTTCCTTCTTTCCTGATCGTGATGTTCTTGAGTTGGATCTTGGTTAGGGGCGTAAGAGAAAGCGCAGGAGCTAATAACATTATGGTCATCATCAAGCTTGCGGCCGTACTGCTGTTTGTGTTCGGGGCAGCCCATGCCGTCCAAGGCTCCAACTTGCACCCATTTCTGCCCAACGGCTTTGGCGGCGTGATGAGCGGCGCGGCCATCGTTTTCTTTACTTTCATCGGCTTCGATTCAGTTTCGACAGCGGCTGAGGAATGCAAGAACCCTCAGCGCAACATGCCGATTGGCATTATTGGCACCCTGATTGTTTGCGGCCTGCTCTACACCTCGGTAGCGCTGGTCTTAACAGGCATCGTCAATTGGAAAACTTTGGACAACGCCTCTCCAGTGGCGAATGCTTTGGCGGCAATCGGAATGAATAAGTTGCGGTTTACAGTGACCGTAGGCGCCCTGCTGGGAATGCTTTCTTCGCTGCTGGTGTATCAATACGGGCAAGCGCGCATCTGGTTCGCCATGTCCCGCGATCGCCTGTTGCCGGATGTTTTCTCAAAGGTTCACAAAAAGTACCGCACGCCGCACGTCAGCACCTGGCTGGCTGGATTAGCCGTCGCCATACCGGCTGGCATTTGGGACATCGGGACGTTTGCCGATCTATCGAACATCGGAACGCTTTTCGCGTTCATCATCGTGTCCGCGGGCGTGGTGATTCTTCGCCGAACCCAGCC
Source organism: Terriglobia bacterium (assembly GCA_963846025.1). Lineage (GTDB taxonomy): Bacteria > Acidobacteriota > Terriglobia > Bryobacterales > Bryobacteraceae > Bog-105. The sequence continues at coordinate 292,986 of CAWJUG010000003.1, forward strand.
GGACCGCAAACGATCGTTTAAGGTCCCGTTTTCTCCTGTTACTCCGGCCATTTCGGCGCTGTGCTGCTTGGCGCTTATGTTGGGCTTGCCGCTTGAGACGTGGATCCGCTTCGTGGTGTGGCTTATTATTGGTCTGGCCATTTACGTCACGTATAGCCGCGCCCGCAGTCCACTGCGCGAATCGGAGGCGATTCTGAGCGCTCGGCCTTGAAAGCCCGCGCTTACCAACCCTGCCAGACGAGCGCGGGGAAAGTGCACTCTGTCTGGAATCCCATCGATTCATAGAGACGAATCGCATCTACATTTGAACAAGTGACGGTGAGGCTTGTGGCGACACAGCCGAGTTGACTCAAACGCTCGAGAGACTGCCGCAACAACTCGTAGCCAAGGTGCGCGCCGCGCAAGGCGGGCAGAACGCAGAGTTGGGTAACGTGTCCCGAATCCGCCGAAACCAGGCTCGCCAGGCAGGCGCCGCAAACCCGACCCGTCCGATCATCCAGCGCTAAAACGGATGCGGAAGGCGAAAATTGCCCGCACCCGGGATAACGAACGATATTCGTCAAGAACTGCCGGGCGCCTGGTATCGTTCGATACTGATCGTTGATGTCGCTGTCCACGTGCCCTCGGTAGGCGGCAGAAACAAGGTGCGCTGTCTCCTCGTGCCATCGCTCCGCCCAAGGAATGCAGGTTGTACGCAACGAAGAAGGCACGGGCTGCAGTGCCGCCGCAACTCGCTCCTGAATCACCATGAAATAGCGATCATGGCGAGTCAAATAGTTGTTGAATGGCTGGGTCTGCAGCCGGTCTCGAAGCAGCATCAACTGCGACTCGATTCGACGGATTCCAGCCGTACGCATCAGTGCTTGCACAACCCCGCCCAATAGCGACGTTTCAGCCGACGCAGTATTGTGCTCATTACGTATATAGAAGTCTCCGATGAGCCCTTTGCGGCCTTCGCAGACGTAATATGAATAACCGATCACCTGCCGATTCACGCGAAGAGCGCAGCCGTACAAGGAGCGCATCTGCAGAAAGCGACGGAGAAGATCAGCGGAGGGGCGAAAATCCCATGAAAAGCGGTCCTTCCAAACGGAGATCTCTTCGTTCAGCAGAGGATCGAGATCCGAAACGATCAACTGCGGCAGCTCGATAACTTCGTAGAGAGGGGCTTCTTGGAGCGCCGCCATTGGTTGAATTATATCCGTCGAAGAGGCCAAGACTGGGGCCACAGCATAGAGTCTAGTAAAGCCCATTTCGAAAACCGCGCCACTTCTGCTTGGCCCAAAGCGGGAGAAACTGCGGCGTGGTCAGAAGATACCGCCTCCATAACCGGTCGGGTTCAGTCATTAAGCGGAACAGCCATTCGAGGCCGTTACGTTGCATCCAACCGGGAGCTTGGCGGACGCGTCCTGCAAGGAAATCGAACGCGGCTCCTACGCCGATCAGCGTCAAGCCAGGAAAACCATACTGGTGTTCGCACATCCAGCGCTCTTGTTTCGGCGTGCTGATACCCACAAAGACAATGTCTGCATCTGATTCGCGGATTTGGGCCTGGACTGACCTCTCTTCCTCGGAGGTTAGCTCTCGGAAAGGAGGCGAATAAGCGCCGCCGATTTGCAGCTCCGGAAAACGGTTGATCAGGCGCTCTTTCAACGCGAACAGCGTTTCCTCTCTCCCTCCATAAAAAAAGACGCGATGCCCCAGAGCCGCTGCACGCCGGCAAATCTCTAACATCAGTGTCGGCCCATACACGCGTTGCTGATTCCGGTACCCGAATGAACGAAGAGCCCATACGACGGGCATGCCATCCGGCGTTGCGATATCGGCTTCGATTCAAGTACCGGGCAACCTTCGGATCTTCTCTCGCCAGGATGACGCCATGCACGGACGTAGCGCAGATATAATGAGCGCGGGTCGACGGCGATTCTTTCCGTTTCGGCTGCCCATTGCGCGCAGAGATCCACCACTTCCGCATAACTGGTTGTACTGATTCCGACCGAGACAACCAATTGTTTATTTGGCAGATCGCCGTTCACGTTTACAAGATACCGAGCTATGATGCTGTGCTAGGCAACATCAGAATTCTCACAGGCTGGTCCCTTACACTTGGGAGTAGGTATTTGGCGTGAATAAAATACTTCCACTCAGCGCGATTGCGCTCTCAGCCGCCTGTTTTCTGGCCACCGCTAACGGACAGGAATTGCGTAAGGCTCCGGAGCTTTCGTTCACAGTCCCCGGTCAGGGGGAGAAGCTCTTGAGCCAGTATCGGGGCAAAGTGGTAGCAATCGAGTTCATCTTAACTACTTGTCCCCACTGCCAGGCTGCTGCACGACTGATGACCACTCTTCAACAGGAATATGGACCGCGCGGATTTCAGGCGTTGGATCTAGCAATTAACGGGCAGGATGAGAATCGCACACCGGAACAGGCAAGCCAACTGGTAGCAGCGTTTACTACTAATTTTCAAGTTGGCTTTCCCGTTGGCTGGATTCCACGCGATTCGTTTCTGTCCTTCCTCGGCATCAGTATCACCGAATATACGGTGGTACCGCAGCTTGTGTTGATTGATCGGAAGGGTTATATCCACTATCAAACGCCCGCGCGCGGCGACGAGATGTCTATGAAAGAATCGACGCTACGGCAGCGCATAGAAGAGCTGCTGGCGTTGCCATCGGCAACGTCTGACCATCGATCGGCAAAGGCGCGTGCAGCGCATTAGGCAACACACCGACTATGTCTTTCTTGAACCGAAAGCTGCAAAAGCGCGTTGACGTTTACGACCAGGTTGCTCTAGGCCCTTTAGAGACGAACGTTATGGACATTCTTTGGGCGCGCGGTCGAAGCAACGTCCGCGACGTGGTTCAAGACCTAAGCCGCCCTTTGGCTTACACGACCGTAATGACAACACTTGACCGTCTCTTTAAGAAGGGAATGCTACGACGCGACAAATTAGATCGCGCCTTCTTCTACGTCCCGGTATTTTCGCGCGAACAGTGGGAACAAACGCGCGCCGGCCTGCTGGTGTCGAAGTTCCTTTCGGGTCCGAAATCCTCGGGCGAGCTGCTCATTTCTTGTCTGGTAGATGCCGTCGGCAAGCGTGATGAGGCACTCCTGGATGAACTCGAGCGGCAGATTTCATTGAAGCGCCGCGAACTGCAATCCACAGGCACAAAATGAATGCGTCATACGGGGTTCGCCTGTTGCTGCAATGTTTGGACTCCTTTTTTTTCGTCCATCTAGCCGTCAGCTTTGCCTTAACTTTGATAGCTCCCTTGGGGATCTGGTGCGCAGAGCGAATTCGACCTGCATCGGGAATTCGTCTGCTTCTGGTGCTTCGGCTGTTCCCTGTGCTCGCTGCCACTTATGCCGCACTTGCTATTGCGCTGCCCAGCTATTTGCGGTTGGAACCCGCAGCTGAATCCGAGCGCATCGGCCCGTTAGCAATCTGTTTTGCTGTGGTTGGCATCTCTTTATGGATTCGGCCTGGCGCTCGGACCATCAAGGCGCTTTGGATCTCGAACCAATTGCTAAAACATGCAGAGCAGGCTGCCCAGCCGTCAAGAATTGCCTCCGGTTCTGTTTGGCTGCTCAGAGATGGCGCTCCCCGAGTAGCCGTTGCGGGGTTGTGGCGGACGCGCGTGTTGCTCTCTGAATCAGCCATCAAGCTTCTCGTGCAGGATGAGTTGGATGTCGTCATGCGTCACGAAAGCGCGCATCAACAATCACGCGATAATCTGAAGCGGTTATTGCTGCTTCTCCTTCCTGACGCCCTTCCTTTCGTTACCCTCGCTCCTTCAGTCGAACGTGCCTGCAAACGACTTGTCGAATGGGCTGCAGATGACTATGCAGTTGCTGAAGATAGTGAAAAATCCCTGGCTCTCGCCCGTGCCCTGGTGTGTTTCGCCCGTAACCAGACGTCCGGCTCTGGCTGTTCGTTAGCAACCTCTCTGGTAGATGACGCCTCTGATCTAGCGCGGCGCGTAGAACGCTTGTTGGCACGCCCGCAACCAGTGCCACCGGATGCACAGACGTATGTCGCTTCTGCGGCTCTGGCGGGCGCGACGGCGATGATATTTACCGCCATCGTCTATTTCGCTGACTTGCCAAACGTACATCGGCTGCTGGAATTCCTCTCTCACTGAAATCTTCGCGTTCTACGACATCTGGTAGTATGGGCCGCCGCGGCGCTAGTCTGATGATTCATCATGCCAAAACAGCGGCTGTTGCTTTTGCTTGTTGGGATTTACTGTTCCGTATCGTCTGCACAGACTCCGGATACCGCCACGCTTAAGGGCCATGTCGTGGATCCAAGTCTGGCGGCGGTGCAGGACGTTCAAGTTACGGTCCTTAATGGACTCAGCGGCTTAAAGCGCACAACACGGACGAACCAGGCTGGTGACTTCTCTTTTCTCGGTCTGCCCATCGCCGGCACTTACACTGTGAGTGCGGCGAAGTCCGGTTTCGCCACTGCTCAATCGACCGAGCTAAGATTACTTGGCGGCGCAACGGCGAGCATCAATCTGCAATTGAGCGTTGCCTCCAGCCAGACACAAATCAACGTAACCGGAACAGCTGGTGAGGTTAGAACCGATGAACCGCAACTAGGTACCACTCTAAGCGCGAGGCAGATGGAAGAAACGCCGCTCTTGGACCGCAAAATCACTTATCTGCCACTGTTGAACGCTGCCAATCGCCCCGCAATCAACCAGGGTGACGTCTTCATGAATGAGGATCTATTCACCACAAATGGAGCAGGCCGGCGTCAGACCTGGTTTGAGATAGACGGAAGCACCGGTAACGACAGCTGGGGCCGCCAGACGATCTTTGCGAATATTCCGCTCGCGGCTGTACAGGAAATGGGGGTTTTGACCAACGCCTTCTCAGCCGAATACGGCGGCAGCACCGGCAGTGTCGTGAACATCATTACTAAGAGTGGCGGGAATCACTTCCACGGCGAAGCGCTTGGGATGGGCAGGCCCTCGGCAACGGAAGCTGCGCTAGCGGGATTCACTTCCGCAAACGCCGCAAGCGGGAACGACTTGACGAACGACACGCTGCTGCAGACGGCTTTATCACTCTCAGGACCCGTCGGAACCAACGGCCATACACAATTCTTCGCTTCCGGAGAATACAGCCTTGAAAATCGTGCGTCCCCCATCATTTCGCCGCTCGCGCCTGGCAATTTCATTGGACATTACCGTGATTGGCTGGGCTTCCTGCGTATCGATCATCAGTTCAATGATCGAAACAATCTCTTCTTCCGCAGCAATGTCGACGGCTACTACGATACAAATCCAAATGGCACCGTGGGCGGAAATAGCTTACCAACTGTCGACCGCGTATTCCGCAGAAGAACTTACTCGGAGGAATTAGCCGATACCGCGGTCCTCAATCCCACGCTGATCAACAATGTTCGGCTGCAGTTTCAAATAGCATCGCCGATCACCGAGTTCGATCCGGTTGTATATGGCACTCAATTTGTCGTGCCCATCTCCTCCGGCGGAACATTTACGACAGGGACCTCGCAATCCGCGTTGTTGATCAACCGGCAATACGAGATTAACGATACGCTTTCTGCCGTTTGGGGAAAGCATCAGGTGAAGTTCGGCGGCGACATTATTTATGCGCGCAACGGCGGCAACAGCAAGGAATTCGGCGGTCCTATCTATTTAGGGCAGTTCACCTTTAAGAGTTGCACTCAGAGTGCAGCGTATTGCGAAAGCCAGGCTTACTTGGGCAACATCGCGAACGTCCAGACATATACGCAGAGCTACGGTAACGCCAACTATGTCGTGGACGACAAATTGTGGTCCCTGTTTGTACAGGACGATTACCGCGTGCGTTCTGATTTGACTATCAACTTAGGACTGCGCTACGAACGCCAGACGTTTACTGATTCCACGAAAGATTTCGCTCCTCGCGCCGGCTTTGCTTACAACTTCAAAGGGGACGGAAAAACCGTCGTTCGCGGAGGCTTCGGCATCTACTATTCGCAAATCGTCGACAACTCGGAAGCCAATTACGCGCTTACTGGTCCTACCGGAGTGTTCAACTATAGCGCCCAGGCGGGTCAGGTTGGTTTTCCAACTAATATTTCTGCGGCCCCCCTTCCAGCCTTTCCATCCGGCGCAGTGGCTCCCTTACGAAGCTTGTACATACGGCCTGGGCAAAGCTCCTATTTAAATCAGTTCTTCCCCACGTCGACGTTGATCGGCTATCCGAATCAACTGCTGAACCCGTACTCAGAGCAGTGGACTTTTGGGTTCCAACGGCGGCTTGCTGCGAATTGGATACTGAGTGTTGACTATATCGGCTCACACACTTTACGAATTAATCGTCCCCTGGATGTCGACCCGCCTGCGCCATTCATACGGACTGCTCCCGGCCAAACTCGTTCCGCTCAGGCGGCCAACTGCACGCGCCCTTATTGGGTCTCGTGGTACGCGCAGCACAATCTGACCTGCAACCCGGTTACTGCAACCAATCCACAGCCGCCTTATAGCGTGATTCAAAGCGACGTGAATGACGGCTACGCCTACTACGATGCAATGGACGTCAACCTTAGTCACACCTTCAGCCGCAAACTACTGATGCTGGCTAGCTACACCTGGTCGCACGCGATCGACAATGTCGATCCGGATATTCCGTCGCAGAATCCGAACGACCCCAATTTTCCCGGACGAGTGGAAAATGGGAGTGCCATTTTTGACCAACGCCAGCGTTTTGTATTAAGTGGGCTTTATACCTTGCCGCTCAAGATCAACTTCGGCGGCGTTGCGACGTTCGGCTCAGGGCTGCCCTATAACTTCACGACGGGCGTCACAAATAGCGGCGATACAGGCGCGACAACCGACCGGCCCGTCATCAACGGCGTTGTTGTCGGCCGCAACGCCGGACGCGGCCGTGCCATTTACGATTTCTCCCCGTTCCTGGAGCGCGCATTTGCTCTAGGAACCGAACGCGTTCACTTAACACTACGCGCAGAAGCGTTCAATGTCTTTAATCACGCGAATTTCGTTGGTTATAGCGGCACGTACGGGAACGGCGCAACGCCGGGAGCCGGCTTTGGCCAACCTCTGGTCGGTATCACGAATCAGTTGCCCGCCCGATCACTCCAATTTTCTGGCCGCGTGAATTTTTAACGCGCGTCGATTTCAATCTCAGCAAGCTTAGCGGCGCGAAGATTCTCGTTAAGTTTGGCCAGATCCGTCTTCTCCACCTGCTTCCATGCTGTAAGCTGCTGCTGAACGCTCGCCTGCAGCCGCGTAACTGCGGCCAACGCTTGCGTAGTGGGCGCGTTATCAGAGCCCTGGATCACTTCAAAAACGCGAGCGAGTTGGCCATTCAATGAGGAGAGCGACGGCTTTCCTCCGCCGCCACGGCGGCCTCCCCCACCTGCGCCCTGCAATGCGCTAACACTCTGCTCTAATTGGTGGAGCTGCGATTTTAGACCCTGATCGGAAGTTTTCTGCTCCAGGTCTATTACCTGCTCGCGAACGTGCCGTACCTGCATTAAAGCGTCATAGTCAGCACGCATCATGTCTTCCAGGCGCAAAGAAGCGTTCATTTGCTGTTCGAGACCCAACGGGTGGCGTTTTCACGCGTGGATCCATAACCACAGTGAGCGGCTGTGAATAGCTTTTCCCGGCTACGGTCAGCTTCACGATATAACGGCCAGGCAGAACCAGCGCGCCACGCGGCAGACGCGGCGTGTCGTGAATTATCGCGGCGATCGGGTAATCGTGATTCAGAGCTTTGGGCGGCGTGTACCGCAAATCCCATACAAACCTATGCATACCTGCAGCAGCCGAAAGATTATGTATGGGCCTGACCCAGTACGTGGGCACGTTCAACTCTTTCTCGAGTTCGGCCTGAGTCACTTCCGGCTTGTCTTCGCTGGAATAGTGGCGCACAAGCTGATTTCCGGAATTGTAAATTTCAAGCGTAACCGGCCCGTTTGCGTTCTTAAGCGTGTAGTTGATGATCGCTCCGTCGGGTGGGTTCTGGCCAGCGGGTTCCTCGGGAGGCAGAGGCGTATCGGTATTGCGGTTCCAACGCCAACGAATGGCTTTCTCCGGCGCAAACAAAAACGCATCAGCATCGCTCACCTCTTGTGTCATCTGTCGCAAAGGCGTAACGTCATCCAGAATCCAAAAGGAACGGCCATGCGTGCCAATGACCAGATCGTCATCATGAATCACCAGGTCACGCACGGATGTTACCGGCAGATTCATCTGCAGCGGCTGCCAGTTATCTCCGTCATCGAAGGATACAAAGACTCCGATTTCTGTTCCCGCGTATAGCAGACCTTTGCGTACAGGGTCTTCCCGTACCGCATTGACAACAGCATGCTCAGGGAGCCCATGTACGATTTCAGTCCAGTTCTTGCCGCCATTGTGCGTGCGGTAGATGTGCGGGCGCAAGTCGTCCAGACGAAAACGGTTAATCGCGGCGTACGCGCTGTTTGTGTCGAATCGCGAGGCTTCGATCAGCGAGATCTTGCTCCAGGCCGTCAGTTCAGGAGGCGTGACATCATGCCACGTCTTGCCGCCGTCATGCGTTACCTGAATGAGACCCATCTTCTGTGCCGATCCAAATCAGGTTCACATCTTTGGGTGAAGGCGCAATCGTGTAAATGACGCCGCGATGTTTGCCTCCTTCCGGATCACTGGACCCAAAGATGCCTAAGTTAGCCGGGGTTTGATATTCCTTGCGCGTCAGATCCGGACTAATAGCCTGCCAGGAATCGCCCCCATTGGCCGTCTTCAGGAGAACATTCGAACCGAGATAGAGAATGTGCGGATCGACCGGCGAAAAAATGAGCGGCATGGTTCGAACAAAGCGTAAGTCGCCCGGGAGAATCTGCGGGCTGACGTCCTGGACATCTTTCGTGACCCAGTTAAATCGCGTGGCTTTGCCGCCATAAACAAGGTCGGGATGCAGCGGGTCTGGTGCGACGTAGCCGTATTCCTCTGCACCCACCGGATGGAAGTTGCGAAAACTGATTGAGCCGTCGTCGCTCCGGCTCTCGACCGCCGCTGATCCGCTCTCTTGCTGAGCGCCGTACACCCAATATGGAAAGCGATTGTCAGTGATGACGTGATAAAACTGCGCGGTCGGCTGGTTGTACCAGGAGCTCCATGTCTTCCCTCCGTTCACGCTGAGAGTCGCGCCCTGATCAACGCCGAGGAAAATGATGTCTGGGTTTTTCGGGTTGATCCAGATAGTGTGATAATCGTCACCACCCGGTGCTCCTTTAATGCCAATAAATGTACGTCCGGCGTCAGTAGACCGGTACGTCGTCGTGTTCGCGACGTAGATTTTGTTTGGGTCGGCAGGATCAACTTGTACGCAAGCGAAATCGCCGCCTCGGCCATAGATACGATTTTCGCTGTTCACCCTTTCCCAGGTGGCGCCCGCGTTACTAGAGCTGTACAGCCCTCCATGACGCGGGCGGCGCTTCGACCAGCGCATACATGCGGTTGCTGGTCACTTGGGGCTATGGCAAAGCCGATCCGGCCCAGCCCCTGTGCGATAGTGGGAAGCCCTTCAGTTAATTGCTTCCAACTCGTGCCGCCGTCGGTCGATTTGAAGAGGCCGCTGCCGGGACCGTTGAAGCCGGCTTCCCAAGGCGCTTGGCGCGCAGACCAGAGCGCTGCGTAAACCACTTGTGAATTACTCGGATCAAACGCTACCTCGGATGCGCCGGTGTTCTCGTCCTTGTACAGGACCTGTTGGAACGAACTGCCGCCATCAACTGAACGATAAACGCCGCGCTCCTTGTTGGCGCCGTATGGGTGCCCGGCAACGGCCACGAACAACCTGTTCGGATCTTGCGGATCCACGATCACCGACGCAATCTGCTGGCCCTCCCGCAGGCCTAAATGCTGCCATGTTTTGCCTGCATCCGTCGACTTGTACATGCCATCGCCGATCGAAAGATCGGGGCGCTGCAGGCCTTCGCCGCTTCCAACATAAATGATGCTCGGATCTGACGGAGCAACCGCCAGCGCGCCAACGGAGCCGGTATCTTGGCCATCGAACATCGGCGCCCAGGTATTGCCATAATCGGTGCTCTTCCACACGCCCCCATTATTAGGCGCCATGTAGTAAACGTTCTGTTCCTGTACAACTCCGCTGATGGCCACCGTCCTGCCTGCCGCGGAATGGGCCTATGAGTCTGTAGTGCATCTCAGCGAAATAGTTGGGCGAAACGTTAACGGACGCAGAGTACAAAAGCGCCTGACCCAAAGAAACGGCAATCAGCAGTTTACGCATTAAGAAAACCATAGCGCAGGTCTAAGAGACAATAACGTGCATGAAGAAGCTGATTACGCTCAATTTCCTGCCCCAGAACTATGATCTTGCCCTATTAGTGCTGCGGGTCTGGGTAGGTTTTGGTCTTTTTCTGCAGCATGGGGTAGAGAAAGTCGCCAATTTCTCAGCCATGGCGGCACACTTTCCCGATCCCATTCACATCGGGCCTACTTGGAGTCTGGTCCTGGCGCTGATCTCAGATGCGATCTGCTCCATCCTGGTCATACTCGGCTTCGCCACGCGAATAGCTGCGCTCTACATCGCCATAGTTCTTGGCACAGCATTCGCGTTGGTTCATCATTTCGCATTGTCCGGACCCCATAACGGAGAACTGCCGTACATTTATGCTGGAGCTTTTCTCGCGATCTTTCTAGCTGGCCCAGGACGCTTCAGCATGGATGGACGAAGCGTAAAATCGCGCTAGTTAGTCGGCATCTTTGACACTATCCATCAATCCAAAAAATCCTTCCGCTAGTGTCGGATGTATATAAATAGCGCCTTTAAGCAATGTGTACGGCTTTTCGGCAAGCATCAGCGTACTCAGAATCTGAACCAGTTCACCGCCTTCGGCAGATAAAATAGAAGCTCCCAGCACTTGATCCGTGGCTGCGTCTACCACCAGCTTCATAAATCCTTGCGTCTCGTCCCGCTCCATTGCGCGAGCCACATGGGTCATAGCTACCTTGCCGATTTTCAGACGACGCCCTTCGCGCCGGGCTGCTTTCTCCGTTACACCGACACGGCCCAAAGTGGGATCCGTGAAGACGGCGTAAGGCACAATGCGCGCCGACGTTCGCAGATCCTTGCCTTCGAACAGGTTCGCGTAGATAATCTGGAAATCGTTATACGAAATGTGGGTGAATGCTGGGCCTCCGGTTACGTCGCCTAACGCCCAGATGTCCGGCGCAGTCGTTTCCAGGCGGTCATTGACCACAATGAATCCTTTCTCGTTTGTCTTCACCCCTGTTTTGTCTAGCGCAAGATCCCTTGTGTTGGGGGTCCGCCCGGCTGCAACTAATAGGTGGGAACCGGAAACCCTTTCGGTCAGATCGCCGATGGCGACGTCGACTTCTATGCTGCCTTGCGTACCTCGAATACCTGTCGCTTTTCCGCCGACATGAATTTTGATTCCCTCTGCTTCAAGACAGCGCTGCAGTTCGGTTGTCACGTCCTCGTCTTCGTTCGGCAAAATGTGGTCCGCGCTTTGAATAATGGTTACTTCGCTACCAAAACGACGAAACATCTGTGCGAACTCGAGCCCGATGTAGCCGCCGCCCAGGACAACGAGATGTTGCGGCAATTCTTCCAGCTCTAGGATGCTCGCGTTTGTCAAAAACGGTACGTAACCTAAGCCGGAAACGCCGGGAATCAATGGACTCGCGCCCGTATCAATGAAAATCCGGCTGCCCTCGAGTGCATGGCCATCCACTTCTAGCCGCTTCATGCCTGTGAAACGCGCCCGTCCCCGTAGCAGATCAGGTCTTCCGGCTTCGTCTACCTTTTTTTCCCAGCCGGAGCGAAACTCGTGGACAATGTCGTTTTTGCGCCGCAGTACCGCCGGAAAGTCAACGCGAACATCAGCGGCATGAACGCCCCAGCGCTGTGCATTTCTGCGCGTAGTGGGCCACCTGCGCGCTGCGACTATGAGGGTCTTCGTCGGAGTACAGCCTGTGTTGATGCAAGTGCCTCCAAGCGGTCCAGACTCGATCAGCGCCACTTTCTCCCCGCGCCCGGCAAGTTTCTGTGCGAGTGGATTGCCGCCCTGTCCCGACCCGACAACAATTGAGTCATACTTCACAATCTGCTTCGCCATTTGCACAACTTCCTTTATGAGTGTCAACCGCTATGACGTACCTCGGCGCTTTACGTGCCTTGTAATGTTGCAACGTCACAGTTGGTCCCAAGTACACACGTCAGAAGCATGCCACAAACCGGACAAATTCCAATCAGACCATTCGCTAGGTCGGGAGTTCGAATCTCAGCACTTGGGTTGGGAGGACATCACTTAGGCGACGCGGAAGATCAAAGGATTGCTGAGCAGATTGTCGCACGCGCGATCGACAGAGGTGTAACCTTCTTCGACAAGTGTTGGGAATATCACCGCGGCAAGTCGGAAGTAGGGATGGGTGGCGCTCTGAAAGGAAAACGCCAACAGATCTTTCTCATGACAAAAGTCTGCACGGACGGCCGTTCGCGGCCACGATGGGTTTGGCGGCTACCGAAATGTTAGCGCAGAGTGAAAAAACGGAAGGAGCAACGATGGCAACGGCAGAGACCGGCATGGTACCGAAGCGCAGATTTGGAAAGACGGATCTCCAGGTATCCATCATTGGAATGGGTGGCTTTCATCTGGCATCGGCGAACAGCGAAGACGACGCGAAAAAATCGTGCAGCACGCCATCGATGCAGGCATCAACTTCTTCGATGATGCCTGGGAATATCACGATCTCCAAAGCGAAGAATGGCTGGGCAACGCGCTAGCCTGCCCGTCGCGACCACCATCAGCGGCATGGATTCAATGGAAGTGCTTAAACAGAATCTTGAGGTCGCACTCGCCTTCTCGCCACTTTCCGAGAACGCCATGACCGAGCTTCGCAGTGGTTGCCGCGGGGAGCAGCGACGGACATATGGAACTTTTAAAACCACAACTATGTATGACGGTAAGATTGGCCGAGAGCAACATGGCTATCCTTCCGTCGAGGAAATGCCTGCCTGAATTCATTCTTGTGGATCACTTTGGCCGCGCGCGCTAGTCTTCGTTCAAAACAAGAAGCGGTTTGTAATCTGCGAGACAGCGGTGCAGCCGATCAGGCCCATGGTCATCTCGAATTCGGTCCGCAGGATCTCGATCACACGGCTTATGCCAGCGGCTCCGCCGACCGCCAAACCATACAGGTAAGGGCGTGCGATCATGACAGCTGTTGCACCTTTGGCGAGCGCCTTGAACACGTCGATGCCGCGGCGCACGCCGCCATCGAGCAGAAGCGGCAACTGAGTTCCGATCCGGTCGGCAATAGCCGGCAAGGCATCCACGCTGGCCGGTACCGTGTCCAGACTGCGGCCCCCGTGGTTAGACACAATGATGCCGTCGCACCCTGCTCTCACGGCGAGTTCCGCGTCCTCAGGATGCAGAATGCCCTTGAGAAGCAATTTGACCGGCAAGTTCGCGCGAAGCCAATCGACGTCTTTCCAGGTGACATCTGCGCCGTGAGTTGCGGCATATATGTTGCGCCCGGCAGGGCGGTGGGAGGCCGCCGAAATGGCAGAACCGAGGCTCGACAGGTTCGCGCGTTCCACACCACGCGGCAACTTGAACCCAGCCCGCAGTTCACGATCGCGCGGCCCGTTTACCGGAACGTCAACCGTGACACAGATGGCTTCACATCCGGCCGCGATCGCGCGTTCAATCAGCGACTTTGTGAATCCGCGGTCCGCCTGGACATAAATCTGAAACCAGAGTGGCCGCTTGGCTACGACGCTCATGTCTTCAATCGTGACGGTGGAGAACGAAGCCGCAATGAGAGTCGTTTCCGCGAGATTTGCGCCCTTCACCGTTTCGATCTCTCCGTCCGGATGCACTAGCTTGTGGTAGCCTGCCGGAGCGAGCAGGATCGGATATTCGTAATCGCGGCCGAAAAGCCTGAGAGTCGTGTCGATGCGCGTAACGTCTATGAGCGCTCGGGGATTCAGCCGAATTCGATTGAACGCCAGTCGATTCTCCCCGACGGTCAACTCAGAACCAGCCCCGCCTGCGACATACGAGTAGGCCGCAGGAGCCATGGACTGTTGAGCCAAACTTTCGAACTCGTCCAACGTCAGGACAGACGCCAGTTCTTCGATGGTGAGACGCGGCAACTTACTTCAGGCCCGAATTACTTAAACTCGAGAATTTCTTTCTCTTTGGCCTTGGCCATCTGGTCGATCTTGGAGATTTGACCGTCGGTCAATTTCTGAATGGATTCGAGCGCCTGACGTTCCTCATCTTCGCTGATGAGCTTGTCCTTCAGCATCTTTTTGAGATGCTCGTTCGCTTCGCGACGCATGTTGCGCAATCCAACCCGGCGCTCTTCGGCCACGTGGCTAAGCTTTTTCGCGAGATCGCGGCGCCGCTCTTCCGTTAGCGGAGGAATGGGAACGCGCACAATCTTGCCGTCGTTCGATGGATTCAACCCGAGATCCGCGCTTCGGATGGCCTTCTCAATTTCGCGGATTTGCGATGTGTCCCACGGCTGAACCGTGATCATTGCTGGCTCCGGCACGTGCAGTTGTGCCACTTGGTTCAAGGGCACTGGCGAGCCGTAGTAATCGACGCGCACATTGTCGAGCAGACCAATCGAAGCTCGCCCGGTGCGGAAATGAGACATCTCCTGCTGAAGGTCCGTCAGGATCTTTTCCATCCGGGTACGAGCATTTGCTTCTATTTCCTTGATGTTCTTGAAAGCGCTGCTACTGCCGGAAGGTGCTTGCTGTTCTTGTTTCATATGCGGTTAGCGGATGATAGTGCCGATTGGTTCGCCCATCGCCATACGCATTATATTTCCCGCTACTTTCAGATCAAAGACAGTGATAGGCATATGATTGTCGCGGCACATAGCGACGGCTGAAGCGTCCATTACACCTAAAGCTTTGGACAACACTTCCGTATACGTGATTTCCTGATATTTGATGGCAGTGGGGAACTTCTTTGGATCTTTATCGTAGACACCGTCCACGCTGGTCGCTTTGGCGATGATCTCGGCGTGAATTTCCAGGCCACGCAGAGTGGCGGCGGTGTCCGTTGAGAAGTATGGATTCGAGGTACCGGCTGCGAAGAGGACGATGCGGCCTTTCTCAAGATGACGGATAGCGCGGCGGCGGATATAGGGCTCGGCCACCTGGTGCATCTGAATAGCGGTCATGACACGCGTTGGAATCCCAGCGCGCTCCAGTGCGTCCTGAAATGCCAGTGCATTGATCACCGTCGCGAGCATCCCCATGTGGTCGCCGGTTACGCGGTCCATGTCGTGGGATGCGGCCGCTACTCCACGAAAGATGTTCCCCCCACCTAGGACCAGTCCAAGCTGAACACCTTCCCGCGCGACCTCGGCGACTTCCGAAGCCAATGCTAAGACGCGATCCGGGTCCAAGCCGAAGGAAAGCGGCCCAGCAAGGGCCTCTCCGCTGATCTTCAAGAGTATGCGCCGGTACGCTGGCATTATCCACTCGCGAGGAACGCTGCGGGGCCTAAGCGGTGACTGGCAGTGGGCTCACTCCCACGCCCGGAGCATCCGCGGCATCCCCCACTTTGTAACGCACGAACCGGCTCACGCTGATGGAATCGCCAAGCTTGCTGCCGACCGTGCGCATTAGTTCCCCAACAGAGATAGTGTTCTCACGGATGAAGGGTTGATCGATTAAGCAGATCTCTTCGTAGAACTTGCTCATGCGGCCTTCAGCGATTTTGTCCACCATCTTTTCCGGCTTGCCTTCACCCAGTGCGCGCTCGCGCTGAATATCGCGCTCCCTTGCGAGCACATCGGCAGGTACCTGTTCTTTTTCAACGTACTGAGGGTGCGCGGCCGCGATCTGCATGGCAAGATCGCGGAGCAAGATCTTGAAATCCTCATTGCCAGCCGTACGCTCGGAGTTCAATTTCACCTCTAGCAAAACACCGATCTGCGCGCCGGTGTGAATATAGCTGCCGACAACTCCGGCGCCGTTCACTTCATACACCGTGAAGCGGGAGACAGAGATGTTCTCGCCGAGTTTTGCGATCTTGGTCTTCACCAGCTCGCCAACAGTTGTGTTCAGGTCGTGAGTAAGTTTCTGTTCGTAGAGCGCCTCGTGCGCCTTGAAGTTGGCGCGCTCCTCTTGAGTAACATCCTCGACGCGAACGTGCTTGGGCTTAATTTCCGCAATGTGAGCGGCGATAATGCCCGTAAGCGCTTGAAAGTCTTCGGTACGGGCGACGAAATCGGATTCGCAGTTCACTTCGACGAGCACACCAGCCTTTCCGTTATTGCTGATGTTTGAGGCGATCACGCCCTGTTTAGTCGAGCGCGTTTCTTTTTTCGTTGCCGCCGCGATGCCGCGCTTACGAAGGATCACCTCCGCTTCAGCCAGGTCACCGTTTGCTTCGACAAGTGCCTTCTTGCACTCCATCATGCCGGCGCCCGTACGCTCGCGAAGCTGTTTCACCAATTGTGCGCTAATTTCTGCCATTTTTCTTATCCTCGTATACACACGAAGAGCGACGAAGCGCATCAGGCATCGTCGCTCACCAATTCTTAAGATCCGGAGTTACTTTTCGCCGGCGTTTGAGGTGACCGGCTCTTCGACGGGCGCTTCGCTGCCCGGTCCCTTACGTGGCGGTGTTTCCGGCTCGTTGCTGGTGGCCAGACTTTCCGACATCAACTGCTCCGCATACTTGGGATCCAGGTAGTGGCCGTACTCTTCGGGCGTATGGTCCGCTGCGCTCTCGTCATCGCTGACAATCTTCTCAGCCGTGAACTCGGTTTCCGTGGCGAGTGATTTACCCTCGACTACGGCGTCGGCAATTTTCGTCGTGAAAAGCCGGATCGCGCGCAGTGCGTCGTCATTGCCAGGAATGACATAGTCCACCTCGTCCGGATCACAGTTGGTGTCAACCACACCCACAACCGGAATACCCAACTTGCGCGCTTCCTTTACCGCGATAGATTCTTTGTTGGAATCGATGACGAACAGCAGATCAGGCAGACCGTTCATGTCCTTGATGCCGGCAAGGTTCTGCTGTAGATGCTTGCGCTCGCGCTCGAGCCGGCCCACTTCTTTCTTGGCGCGGCCTTCGTAGGCGTTGTCGGCAGACATCGAGTCGAGTTCCTTCAGGCGCTTGATGGAGCGCTGAACGGTTGAGATATTGGTGAGCAGTCCGCCCAACCAACGTTGGTTCACGTAAAACTGCCCGGCGCGCCCTGCTTCTTCAGCTATGGCCTCCTGCGCTTGGCGCTTGGTGCCGACGAACAGCACAGTCTTGCCTTGCGCAGCCATTTCGCCGACATAACGCATGGCGTCCTTAAAAAGCTTGAGCGTTTTCTGGAGATCGATAATATAGATCCCGTTACGTTCGCCAAAGATGTACTCTTTCATCTTTGGATTCCAGCGCTTGGTCTGGTGCCCGAAGTGAAC
This sequence comes from Terriglobia bacterium, assembly GCA_963846025.1. GTDB lineage: Bacteria > Acidobacteriota > Terriglobia > Bryobacterales > Bryobacteraceae > Bog-105. The sequence goes on from CAWJUG010000003.1 coordinate 310,449, forward strand.
GCCGGCTTCGAGCAATTCTTTCATCGAAATCGATGGCAATGTTTCTCCTGATTACGAAGCGGTACTGGGACAGAGATGCACGCGACCCAAAGCGGAATTTTGCGTGATCTGGGGCAACACCGGGTTGGGCAAAAAGGCAGTCCTGACGACCACCGTTTGCGGATGGATACGGAACGAGAAGAGTACTACCGTTTGGAGAATTGGAAGCGCTTGCGGGCGCCCTTTTGACCGTACTTCTTTCGCTCATGAGCGCGAGCATCGCGCGTAAGCAGACCGAGTCCCTTCAACTTGCCTCGAAGCTCAGTATTGAACTCAATCAATGCGCGGGCAATGCCAAGCCGGGCAGCGCCGGCCTGTCCGCTGACCCCGCCACCATCGGCGAGGATCAAAATATCGAACCGATCCGCCAATTCCGCAGCGAGCAGCGGCTGACGCACATAAGCGCGAGCTGACTCGTTTGCGAAATACTGTTCGAACGGACGATTGTTGACCGTAATCTGACCTTTACCGGGCCGGAGGAAGACACGCGCGGTTGCGGTCTTGCGGCGTCCGGTTGCTAACTGCTGAACTAACTTCGCTGGCAACTAATCCCTTTCCTTCTGTTTGCTGGCCTAAATACTTAAAGCGGTTGGCTTTTGGGCTTGATGGGGGTGCTGCTCGCCCGCATAAACTTTCAGCTTGCGGTACATCTGTTTTCCCAACTTCGTTTTCGGCAGCATGCCGGAAACAGCCAACTCCACCATCCGCTGTGGACGCGTTTCGCGCATCTTGCGTGCGCCTGTCTCGATCAGACCGCCCGGATAACCGGTGTGGCGGCGATAAAGCTTTTGACCTTCTTTTCCGCCGGTCAGTTTGACCTTGGCGGCATTAACGATGATGACGTGATCACCCGTATCGATAGACGGCGCATAAGTAGGCTTGTGCTTACCCATCAGCAGCATAGCCGCCCGGGTAGCCACTCGGCCCAGGACCGCTTCGTTGGCGTCAATCACGTGCCAAGAACGAACAATATCGTGCTTGGACGGAATCTCGGTGCGCATGGACAGACTTATTCTCTCTGCTCGAAAACTCGAACTAAACTAGTCTAGCGAATATGTTAGGGGGTGTCAAACATCGCTAAACAACCCCGCTGAAGGGAGTTTAATTGGCAGCGCCGCGCATAGCGGGTACATCTCCGCGATCACCTCAAACAAGTACTTCCGGTCGACTCAAAAGTGAATCCGCAAACCGAATTCTATTTGCCGCGGCGTATTCGCTTGACCAGTTACGACTCCCCAACTCTGTGGACTATCGATATTGAGTGTGGGATTGGATGGTTGAAAGTGGTTTAGGATGTTTGAGAACTGGGCAATGAAAGTGGCGCCGATTCGCTCAGTCGCCAAGAAGTCTTTCGACACAGTCATGTCAAGGTTCCAGGTGGGAAATCCGCGCAGCACACCGGCCCCTCCTCCGCTTGTGTCAACGCCGAGGATAAGCCTACGGAAATCGGCATACGTGGAACTGGGGTTTGCGAACATATTGATGCCCGAGCCTCCGGCTGACGCATTTCCGGTGGTCCCGATGCCGCCCGTTCCCGTAACATTGTCATGGGCAGAGTTACCGCCGGTGTATGGTGCAATTAATACCGCGTTTTCGTTCGTAGTAGCTGAGCCGCAGTTCGCTTCCCCGAAAGATTGGCAGTCAGAGTTGGTTCCCGACCCAACGCTCACTTCCAGCGGCGCGCCGCTCTGGGCCGTGAAAAGTGGTGCAATAGACCACCCACCTAGTAAATGGCCGACTAGGCCCTTGTTGCCGGCGAAAACCTTTGGCTGATAGAGCAGGCTCAGATTGTAGACGAAACGAATATCAAACGCCTGAGGGCCGTACATTGAATGCAAATTCCAGTCATCCAATACCGTGTAACCGCTGGTAGTCTGTTGGACGGCGCCAGTGCCCAAGGCGTGGCTCCAGGTGAAATTGGACTTGGCTGTAAGCCCATGAAAATCCCGGGCAGTCAGCGAAAAAAAGGCAGCATTGTAATTGCCGAATCCGTCGCTCGTGGCCATCAAAATCGAAGATAGCTGGGAAGGCGCAGAGCTGAGTATCGTGCGGCCCAGAGTCCACGATGATGCGCTATTCAGGCCGCTCCACAGGTTAAACACCTGAGTAGCCAAGATAGTGCTCTTGTAATTGGCAGCTACCGCTGCCGTGCAACTGCCGTACTTCGCGCAATATGATGAGTTAGCCCCGCCAAGCGCCGCTTCAAAAAATGGTTGGTTTGAGACCGCCTGGTTAGAACTAAGCTGGCCATACATATTCGAGTAAGCGTTCGCAAAGCTTTGGCCGTTTAGGGTCATCATGTAGGGCACGGGATCGAGATTGATGGTCTGGTATTCGTTTCGAATGACACGTCCGATGTAGCCGGCCTCCATTGAAAGATTCTGTGATAAGGCGCGCTGGACTGTAAAATCAAACTGATCCGAGCGGCTCGGGCGGTAGTTGGGATCCAAAGCGTAGCCATCGCCTGCAGCCGCGGCGCCATTCACGCCTGGAAAGTAAGGTTGCGGTAACGTTTGGCTCACGGCCGGAAGCGGGGCGCTATTTCCGTCGGTTCCAATGCGGAAAGCGGTTGATGGCGTCACTCCACTTGGACCTAAGCATTGGCCCGTCAGGCTCGCGCCAACGCACTGTACCGCCTGTCCAAGTCCGGTACCCAAAAGCGGGATCAAAACCAAGTCGACACCATTTAAACGGCCATAGATGCGGCTATATCCACCGCGGATCACGGTTTTGTTCTGGCCGAATATATCGCCGAGAAGACCGCTTCCAAAGCTTGGATTCCATGCCGCAGCAATACGAGGGCTCAACCCGCCGTAATAGGGATTGTAAGGATATTTATGATCGCCATTGACATTCCTGATGGTTGCGAATCCGAGTGTCGGGTCGTAAGCCTGCCCGGCGAGCGCAGCTTGTTTGATTGATGCCAGATAGGCATTAGTACTGATCGGTTTATCGGTTCCGTCAACCAATTCCACTTGCTTCCCATTTACTTCATACGGTGGCATTTCGATCGTGTAACTAAGGCCGTAAGTTAAGGTGAAGTTCTTTCGCATGTGCCACGTATCACTGAAGTACATGTCGTAAGTAGGAATGATGGTCTGATCGAAGAGCTCAGTCCCAATTGGCTGCAGGGCCAAGTTAGTGCCAGATCTCGAATAGAGAACCTGAGGCGTCGAGACAATCCCCAGAACATCGTCATAAAGCTGTGACCAGTTACTTTGCTGGTTTACGGGCAGGTTCCCGGGATAATAGCCGGCAAAATTAATGCCGGATCCCGAGCCGATTTGATAAACCACCTGCGTCAGAACATTGGTCCCGTTATCGTCTCTCGTGTGGTAATCGTAGTTCCGCTCGTACGTGCCGCCGAATTGAAAGAGGTGGTTTCCGTGAACCTGGCTTAGATCGTCGCGGAATGTATGGTCCTGCCCGTCCCAGGAGCGCTCGCGTACACTTGCAGAGTTCACATTGTAAGGAATCAACGCATTTGCTCCCGTCGCGCCCGAGCCAGTCTCTCCGCCGATTTCTACGGCTCCCCCGAGTCCCGCCACTTGAGGAGGCGCGAGTGCGGAAAACCATTGCCAGAAATTGCGCAGGTAGCTCCAATGGAAATCGTTTGTGAGATTCGGCGTGATCGTCGTCGTGAGCCCTGCCACGTAGTACGAGGGCTTTTGAACGTGGGGACTGGCGGCAGTTGCTTGGCCTAACGTGTCACCGGAGAATGCACCTCCAATATCAACCTGACTCGACGTGAGTTCGTTGAAGGCGTAGTATCGGTAGCTCGTCATCAAGTGCCATTTCTGCCCGAAATCGTGATCCAATCTCACGACCCCGAAATCTGCATTTTGCGGCAGCCTGATGGCGGCAAGATAACCTTGCGTGTTGTACGTATCTCCGAATTGCGGATCGTTCGGCATCGGCATGTACTTTGACCAGATCTGGTTGACTATAGGATTCAAACCGATCCGCCGCGGATCGCATGAGGCAGTGCCGCATTGCGAGGGTTGATAGGTGACGCCGTTCACGGTCACGGGGTTAGGATTCAGATTGTAAGCTTGGTAAACGCCGGCGCTGTTCGGCAGTTGAATGACGCCCGCGCGCATCAGAGCTGTCGGAACCTGCTTCTCAACAGTCGTTACCTGGGGAAACCGGCGACCTTCATAATTGGCAAAGAAATAGGTTTTGCCGCCGAGCCAATTAGGAGTCAGCGGACCACCCAGCGTAGCGCCGAAGCGATTCTGATGACTGGACGGCAATGGCGTATAAGGCAGGCCGGAAGATGGCGTATGGTTATTTTTCCAGGTGTTCGCGCCAAAGTTGCTCCCCAGGTAGTAATCGTATAGTGACCCGTGGAACTGATTCGTTCCTCGCTTGGTCACCATCTGAATCTGTCCACCCGCCGCTCCATTGAAATCGGCAGTTTGGTTATTCGTCGCAACCTTGAATTCTTCGATGCTCTCTGCCGGAGTCGGGATCACACCCGACGGATTGCCACCGGAAGCAGAGGCGCCAATGTAACCGCTGCTCTGTGTGTAAGACGCTGAGGTGCCGTCCATATCATTGGTGTTGTTGCCGCCATCCAATTGGAAAGTATTCTGGTCGGTTACGGCTCCTGCGACGTTTCCCGTTGGCGACACTCCGGGTTGTAGCGTGATAAACGCATTTGCATCCCGGCCCAGGTTCGGCAACGACATGATGGCAGGCCCGGTGATCGTATCCCCCACCGTAGCGCTAGCAGTTTGCAACTCAGCTCCAGCGGAAGCTTGAACTTCCACGGTAGTCGCGGTCGAGCCGACCTGGAGTGTTACGTCGATGGTCAGAACCAATCCAACGTTCACTTGTTGAGCGGGCACCTTGGATAGCGAGAATCCAGGCTTGCTTACCTCGATATTGTATTTGCCGGGATCAACATTAATGAAGCTGTATCGTCCGGACTCATTTGTCGTGCTAACACGCGGCGTGTTCGTCGCCACATCGATAAGCCGGACCTCGGCGCCCGCGATTACTCCACCCTGTGGGTCTAGTACCTGGCCCGATACAGTCCCAGTGGAGGTCGACTGTGCACGGATTAAAGTGAGACTACAAAGGCAAAGGAAAAATACTGCAGCAGCACGCAAAAATACGCGCACCTGAAAAGCTAACATCGAAAACACTCCTCAGCCGGAAATGACCATTTTTCTCAATGGCAAAAAACGCATCGTATGCCTGGAGAGATGTTGGTGTCAAGCGAAATAGCAATTCCGCAAAGTTAGAAGATCGGTCCCCATCTTAATCGCGTCAATCCGCGGAGTTGCTGCGCGACAGGACCACCGCCGCCGCTGGAGGACTCGCTTTTGCGCCACTCCTCCTCTGAAATCACTTGGATGCTGGGCAACTGCTTGGCTTCCAGGCTGCGGTTGAGTGCTGGAAGCTGCTTATTGGTTAGCTCCGTAAATTCGCGGATAACATCGTCCAGTTCGTGAGCGAGCGCATCAGTCCGCGCGACCTGCGAATCGGTAGGCCGTCCTTCATACTCGTTCACATCGCCGTAAAGTCCGCCGAGAAACTCGCGCAGACGTTCTTCTCCCGTGATCATGCCGCCTTCCTTGGTTGCCACAATCTTTGTGCGGATCTGATCCACGTCGGCCGCGAGACGCTCGGCCTGCTTGCGCGCCGGATCGTTCGCGGGAAGTTTGGCGGCGCGAGCCAGCGATTGATCGCGCACCCCAATAATGGCATCCACTCCCCAGGTCATGTGGTTTAGCAACGTGGCCAAGCGGTTCACCAGATCGAACTGCGCCTTGCGGTCAGCCACCGTGTAGGTCGCACGAGGATCTAGCGTCACCGTCAACCGCGAACTATACACTTGATCGCCCTTTGTCATCCTGACCGTGTATGTTCCCGGCAGGACGCGTGGACCTATCGCTGCACCAAACAGGGCGCTAGCCGCTGGCGGCACGCGTGGCGGCTTCAAGTGCATCGACCAAGTCGTGCGATTCACGCCCCGATGCTTGCTGGTGGAGACGGTGTCTACCAGCTTCCCGTCAGCATCAAGAATCTCGATTTTCAAATCGCCGTAGATATGTCGCGTCCTTTGGTAATAAGGAATCTGCGCATCGGTAGGACTGCTAGGCGCCGTTATAGGAGTTATCTCCCTCCGGCCAACCGGCGAACGTTTCCATCCACTGCGGCGCATCCGCTATAGGCAGAAATCCTGCATTCTCAGCCATCACCTGCGGCGTTAACGCTCGTAGCGGCGAAATATCATCAATGATCCAAATGCCCCGGCCATGCGTAGCGAGAATCAAGTCCGAGGTCTTTGGATGGATAACCAGATCTCGGACCGCTACTGCGGGAAAATGTGAGCCCTTATATTGCGCCCAGTGCTGCCCGCCATCAACGCTGATCCACAATCCGAACTCAGTTCCCAAAAAGAGGAGGTCGGGATCGATTGTGTCTTCCTTAATCACATGCGCATAGCCGCGCGCCCCGGATTGTTCAGCCGGTAATGAGGTCCAAGTTTTGCCGTAGTCTGCAGTCTTGTAAACGTGCGGCCTCATATCGCCATACATATGCTCGTCAAAGGTGGCATACGCTGTTGATTCCGAGTAACGGCTTGCCTCCACCCACGACACCCAGGTACCCTTGCGGATACCTGGAACGTTGCCCACCACATTGTTCCAGTTTTTCCCGCCATCTCTGGTCACCTGCACGTTGCCATCGTCGGTGCCCACCCAGATTACCTGTCCGTTTTTCGGCGATTCTGAAATCGAGTAAATGGTTGTGTTCATCTCGGCCGACGAGTTATCGACCGTTACGCCGCCGGATTCTTCCTGCTTTTGTTTTTCCGGATCGTTCGTAGTCAGATCCGGAGAAATGCGCTCCCACGACTGGCCGTGATCACGAGAGCGAAACAGGAACTGCGCACCCAGATAAATAGTTCCCTTTTCGTTCGGGCTCATTTGAATCGGCGTGTTCCAGTTGAAGCGAAGTTTTTTCTCGCCATATTGCGGGTACGGTTTAATGGCGCGGGTCTCATGAGTAAAGCGATTCACCCGGCCCATTTCCCCGCCCTGTGCCTCGGCGTAAATGTAAGCGGGGTCCGACGGGTCTTCCCACATCCAAAAACCATCGCCTCCGAACATGTTCTCCCAGCGCGAATTGGTGATTCCGCCCGGATAGGAAGAGTCGGCCACCCAGGAACTGTTGTCCTGCAGGCCGCCATACACGTGATAGGGATCTGCCATATCCACGCTTACGTGGTAAAACTGCGAAACTGGCAAATTCATCATGTGTTCCCAGCGGGTACCGCCATCGAGACTGCGCCACAATCCGCCATCGTCGCTGGCGAAAATAGTGTTTGAATCGTTCGGATCGATCCAAACATCGTGAAAGTCGCCGTGCGCAGATCCGGAAATTGTGCCGAAGCTCTTCCCGCCATTCACGCTCAATAAAAGGTTGAGGTCAACTTTGAATATCTTGTTTTCGTCTTTCGGATCGACAATCAGATTGCCAAAGTAGAACGGACGCCAGACCATATATTGACTGGCATCTAGCTTTTGCCAGTTTCGGCCGCCATCATTCGATCGGAATAGCGCGCTGTTCTTGGATTCGACCATCGCATAAACTACATCCGGATTGGAAGGCGCTTCTTGTACAGCGATGCGCCCGTAGGGCTTCTCCGGAAAGCCATGAGCATTCGCCGGCGTGAACTCAGTCCAATGCTCGCCGCCATCGGTGGATTTGAACAACCCGCTGCCCGGTCCGCCTGAACGGAAAGTCCACGCCTCACGGCGGAAATCCCACATAGACGCGTACAATGTCTTCGGCTGCTTAGCGGTCATGCTCAGCATCGCGCAGCCTGTGGACGCGTTTGTCCCGCCCAGCACCTTACGCCAACTCTTGCCGCCGTCGGTGGTTTTGTAGACACCGCCCTCAGTATTGTCATTCCATGCATGGCCTGTCGCGCAGGCGTAAACGGTGTCGCTGTCCGCAGGGTCAACCAGAATTTTGGCGATGTGCTCAGATTGCTTCAGCCCCACGTTTGTCCAGTTCTCACCTCCGTCCGTTGACTTGTAAATGCCGTCGCCGATCGATACGCTGTTGCGCATCCAGCTTTCGCCCGTACCTACCCAGACATTCTTCGGATTGTGCAAGTCGATAGTCACCGCGCCTATGGATTGCACATCAGGTAAATCGAATACCGGCTTGAAGGTACTGCCGCCGTTGATGGATTTCCAGACACCGCCGCTCGCGGATCCGGCAAAGACGGTGAGCCGCCCATCCTCGTTGATCGCGGCGATAGCTGCAACTCGGCCGCTCATCTCCGCTGAACCGATATTGCGCGCCGGCAATCCCGAAATAGTTCCGGCATCATACCGAACCTGAGTCTGTCCCCCGAGGAAAGGAGCCACGAACGCAAGAATGCAAAGCACTCGATTGAGCATGTTAGAAGTTTCCTTTCGCGGGCTGTTTGCTTGCCGCCGGGGTGGAAGTTACGACCGGCATCTTGAATTCCGCGGGTTCCACCGGGACGTTAGCTTCAAGTTTGTCAATTGTTACCTTCGCGAACGAGTTCGGATCATCATGTGCGCCTCCCATCTCCATTGAGAACGGGAAATACACACCAGCGACCTTCTTGTATGACCCAAGGTTGGTAACTGTCTCATGCACTGCGCCGCGAACGAATTCCATCTTTTCCGTTCGGATCTCAAGATAAGTGTCAGGGTCCAGGTAGTAGTAGATAATGTCTCCGTTAGCAAGCGTCACTTTAAGGCGATAGGCATCGTCCCCGTCAACGCTGTCGTGGCCCAGATACTCCACGCGATTGTCCTTCGTGGTGTAGTCAACAAGCGGACCGTAGAAATCGGCTTCTTCGGTAATATCGCGCAGCTCTTGTTCTCCAAGCAGTTCCGGATCCTTCCGCCCTTCGAACGGCGATATTTTCCAGCCGGATGCGCCATCATAAGCTTCGATTTGAGACATGCCCTGAATCGTAAACGCATCCCGCACCAGGTTTGGCGCCATGGCCGTTCGACTCACCTGGATGATGAAGCCCCCCTGCTGCATCTTGCCCGTCATGCGTAGCGTCCTGATGGCTTTGATCTGTGCCACTCCGCCCCGCGCTTCCAGATTCTTAGCGACCAGTTCCGCCGCCGTCTGTCCCGCAGCCAGCAAAGGGCCGCACAACAATGCAGCTATCCCCAAAAAATTGCGCATTTGTAAATTATCCTTCGTTCACGATAATGCAGTTGATTCCAGGGCCAAAGTCTTTGTTCACAAGAGGAACTGTTGATTTTCTTGACCCGACGCTGGCATTCTGTACCTGAATGGTCAAACGTATCAAATTCTTAGGCATTCCCGTCCGCGATCAGGATCGAGCCCTCCGTTTCTACACCGAAAAACTCGGATTCAGAGTGCTCACAGACCAGAAGTTTTCCGAAAAGCAGCGTTGGATTGAACTCTCCATTCCAGGCGCTGAGACGGGCATCGTGCTCTTCACGCCGGAGGGTCAGGAGGACCGTATCGGGTCCTTCGTCAACACTTCATGGGAGGTCGATGACATCGATAACACATACGCGGAGTTGCAAAGCAAAGGAGTGGAATTCTCCGGGCCACCCCAAAAACAGCCTTGGGGAACTTTTCTCATGCTCCACGACTCGGAAGGCAACCAGATCGTTCTGTCAGCCCGCTGAGTCTTTGTTCGGCTCAAAAATGAAAAAAGTATCGTACTTCGCCGTAGATCTGGCGCGGGTTGATCCAATGCGTTCCGCCGAATGTATTGCTGGTATCCGCCAGGTAACGTGAGTTGCCGATATTTGTGGCATTCGCTGAGATGGACCATCTCTCGCCGAACTTTTTTCCAACGGACAGGTCGAAGGTGGAATGAGGCGGAAGATGGGCCGGGCCGTCGCCGTTCAGGAAGCCAGAACCAAACTGATAAGTCGGCGTTGCCCACAGATCGTGAGGCAGATTCAAGCTGAGTACTGCACTTGCTGTATTTCGCTGGTCGTGATCGAGCAAGAACTTGCCGGTATCGGAATCCTCTAACAACCCACCCGTTATCGGCCCGATGCCCTGCGCGATCTGATTAGAATAAACCGTGCGAAGATGCGCGACGCCAAAAAGTAGCGGTGAGCGCACACTCACCTCAGTGCCGCGGATTATCGCGCCCAAGTCTGTAAGCGGGATGAAAATTCCCGAATTTCCGATAACATCGTGATCCAGGAAGTTGCGGGCGCTGGTGTGAAAGTTATCCGCTTCCAGAGTCCAGCCGAGAATCGGAATAGTCATCCCGAAATCATGTTGAATGTCCCGCTCGCCCTGCAGCGGAACGAATCCAAAGCCCTGTGCAATCGCGAATTGAAGCGACGGACCTTGCAAACTATCTAGCGGCGGGGGTTGATAGTAATAGGCATAGTAGCCACGGAAGATCCAGTTCACGCGGGGCAGGCGAATCGCGGCGCCGACGCGCGGATCCGCCGCATTCTCAGTTACCAAACCCCCGTAATGCGTCGCCCGCATACCAAGATCTAGCGTCAGCCAGTGCGTGACCTTGTACTGGTCTTCCACAAACGCGGATTCGGAGTTGGCCCATCTCCTTTGCTGTTGGTTCAGAATCTGTCCGCCTGGGTTTCCCGTCAGCCCGAAGAAGGTATCGTCGCGCTCCCCGGATAATTCCAGCCCTGCAACTGCGTTGTGACGTTTTTTTTGTATCTGCAGTACTGATCGCCCCCCTGCATAGTCAGAGCGATTGTTGTCATTGAGAACATACGGCATGTCGTTTGGGCCGGCCATGTACTCAGCGCGGTTGAAATGGAAATAAGGGGTCAGCGTAAACAGAACGCCTTCAGAAAACGAGTGCATCCAATTGAAGCCGACGAGGTAGTCACGTTCTATATCTAAGTCGGCGACGCCCGATCTTTCCTGATCCTGCGTGTTCGGAACTTGATAGTGGCTGCCGCGCAGTGAAACGATCCAACGCAACTGATTGTTGGCATCGGGATTAAAAAGAAGCGAGAGAAACCCGCCAGTCCCAAAGTCCTGGTCATGAATAATTTGAGGCACCGGAGTGGACAGACCCAGTTCGGAGCGGTTTGCATCCACGCTGGCGTAATAGGCGAAGCGCTCAGTGTGGCTGCCCACGTTAAATTGGTCGTCAGTGGAATAGAAATTACCGGCTGACGCGATAAGCTCTGCTTCGTTGTCGCGATCAAAGCCCGATGGAGTCACCACATTGAAGAATCCATACGTGCGATCACCGTACTCGCTTGAATATCCGCCGCGCTCCGTCTGCAGTTCGGCTACATCTTTCGGGTTGATAAGTGGAGCGATATTGGCGGCAATGTTCCTGTTCATGACCGGGATTCCGTCGAAAAACCAATTCACCTGGTGACCGCCGCGCATGTGAAGCATGTCGTGGACCATGTACGCGCCTGGAGTAAAGTCTGTGATCATGGAAAGGCTGTTGGTCTGGTCCGCGCCCGCTGTCTGCGCAATTTCTTGCGGCGATACGTAGGTCTGCACAGTAGAAGTCTCCGTTTTGAGCCGGCTCGCCTGGCTGGTCACTTCGACGCTTTGATTGACCGAGGCTAGTTCAAGCTGCAGATGCAGAACAGGAGTTTTCCCCTCCTGTACCTCAATCTGCTGCTTGATCGTTTGAAATCCATTTGCAGAAACGTCGAGAGTATAGGTTCCTGGCGGCACTGCATCGGTCTGAAACTCTCCGTTTCGATCTGACATGATAGTCAGCGGCCGCACGGCCGCGCCTTGAATCACGATCTGAGCTCCCTGAATTGGGCGATGCTGCGGATCATGGATAACCCCGCGCAAACTTGCGGTGGGCGGCGCGAAAGCGCATAGGGCCGGGATCCAAGCAATCGCGGCAATGGACGCGCATACTACCGCCCCTGATCGTACTTTCATTGTTCCCCTTAGCTGCCAATACCCGAGTACACTCGCCGATAAAGACGAGGCAAGCAAACAGCGTTTTGTTTACGCCAGGGAAGAAGGGGGCCCGCGCTTTTGATGAGAGCGCTTTAACTCAATACTGAGATGCAGCGTGTGTGCTGTCGGAACCATCCCCCGGCTCAGCAATTGCCCGGCACAAATCCGTGCGGGCGCCGGCGTCGCGGACGCGGACAGCAGAGCTTCCGGGCGTCGGAAGCTGGAGAACGGACAACGGCCCGTAGCGCTTTGGGTCCATGTGTTTGGTTCCACAACGGCAGCGCGCATGCTGCATTTGTGAGTTCCTGACCGCCGGCAGCACGCTGGAATCTGATTTTCAGTCGGGCCAGCCGAAGGCCAGGAAAATAGGCAAGGCGCTGAATACGCATACCAACAACACTGCCCAGAAGCGCCGCATCACTTGCCATTGTATAGAGGGCGAACAATACGATATGCAACCCAGGAAATTCTCCAGCGAACACTTACGCAAATACGGTTGCCTTCGCTATCAGTTCTTCTTCGATTTCGGCGGCTCGTGCAAACGGCTCTATAGCGGCTCGAATTTCAGCTTCGAATTTCGGTCGTTTTTCACCTACAACCGCCGGAGATGTATTTGAGAAGGAGAGTGCCCGCGCGATAAGATCGTCCACTGTGACGCGGTGTTGGTGCTCTACACTTATGTCCTTTATTTTTCGGAAACGTGACGGAGCAAACCACTGTTCCATGTCGATGTTGTAGCGTGACTCGTCCGGGTCAGATGACCACGCCTTGCGAACTTGTTTGTATGCCGCCGTCCAGTCATTCATTCGTGTTTCGCTGGTCGTTGACCCGCAGACGGCAATGCGGGCGGCCGGCGCCAATACGGCTTCGAAAACAGGCAAGGTTGCATCGCGCGGCAGCCAGTGCAACGCGCGCCCGATCGTCAGAAAATCGAACGATTTACTTCCTGCGCACAAGTCCTCGATGGCTGTTTCCACGAACGTAACATTCACGCCAGCGGCTGATGCTGCCTGTCTCGCGGCGCGCAACATTTTCGGTTCTCGGTCGATTCCAACGCATTTACCTACATAAGGTGCAAAGCCGATGGCTAGATTTCCCGGGCCGCAAGCTACATCCAGCATTCTTGTGTCACGCGTAAGTGCCAGCCGTTGGGCAACCAATTCGAAAAACCGAGCCGGATACGGTTCTCGAAATCGATAAAACTCGACCGCCGCTTCAAATGGTCCCATCTTTTCATTTTCTTCCGCGAACATTCGCGTTGAGGAAGAAACGTCCGGAACGCTACTGTCCACTCAGTGATACCGGGCCGAACCAGATTCCTCGAAGCTCGCGCCGCCAAACAGCCCCCGTGCTAACTCGCTCGGAAGGAGTAGTGAATTGATAGTCATAGAGCAACACACGGACATAATGAGGCGGAGTCGGGAACGGCGGCCGGTCCAGCAGGCCGACCACTGAGGACTCGCCTGTAAGAAGGCGATACAGGAGATTTTTCACCCACTGATTCTCCTGGACATCACCAAGAGCGGCAAACCACATCTGCCAATCGAGACGTGGCTGGTAAGGCGCAATCTGCGGCAGCCCGCGATGCAGTTCGCCAGGCTTATAGCGGAACGAGTACTCGCGCCAATCGAACTGATCGTTTGATCCTTCGATGATCAATTCAGGGCGGGTGGTCGTCATCGTCGCGAAGAGTCCGTAGGTATTGACGATTTCAAATGGAGAGGTGAAAACGAATGCCGCGCGCGCGAAGCGGACCACCCGCGGTGCAAACATCCCGACAAGCTGGAGACCGCCCAAGAGCATAATCAGCGCGACGGCGATCGTTGAGCCTGGACGAACAAAGGCGAAGCGGGGCTTGCTCGAAGACCTGGACCCGGGAAAGGTTTTCCGCAGAAGACCGGCAAGGGGGGCGAAGGTTTGATCATCGAAGCCCCATAAGCAGAGAGTCAACGTGAGCAAGTTGAAAAAGGCATAATTGCCAGTCAAGATGATCAGCAACTGTAAAAGCATGAGCAAACCGATGCCCGTCTGACGAAGTCGCCGTGGGCAAAACAGCAGGAAAGGCGCAAACAGTTCGATCGCCAACGTGCTTGCCGTAAGAACGTCGAGCATCCGCCCTGGCAGACGGTACGCATAATACGCCACGGGATTCGGAAGCGGCTGCGTCATGAAATGAAAGCGAAGCGCATGCAAGTTTCGCCAGTTCGGATCACCAGAGAGCAGCTTGACGACGCCGGATTCGAACAGTAGCCGAAACACCAGAAATCGATACGCCCAGACGAGCCACGGCGTGCCAGCGAAGATTGCCAGGAATCCGGCTTCGAGCAGAAGCGCGTCCCATTGAAAGCTTGTAAATGGCTCTCCCACCGAAGCGATAGAGAGATAAAGTATCCAGCACAAGGCCGACGCAAAGCGCGAGAGCACACCGGCCACAAGCAATAGAGAGGATATTGAGCCCAGTACACAGCACCACACGAGAGCTGCGTTGCTCGAGTTAAGCCAAAAAATCGTGGGAATCTGCCACGACGCAGACGCACCGAGTTCGGATCGTATGGCCGGCAACATCCGGGCGATGGGAACAATGCCGCCTGACCCAAAGAGGCCATGCATTTGCGGCCAGAATGACGCGAATGCGGCAAGATAGACAAGCCCGAGCAGGCGTAGGAATAACGCCTCCGTCAGTTGATAGCCGAGCGGCTTCTTAGACAGTTCGGCTAATTTCCGGGTGAGTGAAGAAGGCCCCATGCGTAAGCGACGAGTGTAACGGAGGCGTTTTTTGTGCTATGTTGCGAAGGTATTCAAAAACATAACGGCGCGGTAGCCAAGTGGTAAGGCAGAGGTCTGCAAAACCTTTATTCGGCGGTTCGATCCCGCCCCGCGCCTCCAACAAAATCCTTCCTAAATAGCAGCAGGGGCACGGTTTAGCCTTCCCGCAGCATCACTGTCGCATCGAGCCCAAAAGATGAAAATCCCGCGTTTTCCCGGTCGATCTTGCACAAAATTTGCACACGCGCAGGCCAAGTGGCAGGAGTGTTTTCTTGCAGATTGGCGATCCAGACTCGCAAACGGCATAGGAGTCAGGCTCTGCGCAGCACCGGGAAAAGGACTAGACCGAAAGATAATCAACCAGTTGGTAGGAAACGTCCCAAGCCGTTGATTTCGAATCGAAGTCGCATCTCACTTTCACGCGCGGTGCTCGAACGCCGCGAGGCTTCCGAATCGGCTAATATCCATCACGTGTCATTCAGCTCACTCGGATCGATCGCTTCAGCGAGTGCACGTAGTCCCGAAAGTTGCCCGTTCGTGGATGAGTGTCTTAGTCGTATTGAATAGTCAACTCCAAGCGCGTTTATGATAACCTTCCGCCGAGGCAGAAGCCCAACGAAATTACCCCGAACCGATCTGCTTTAACACTGAGGATTGGCGCGTGTTGGCATAGGTGCGAAATGTCGCGAGCAGCCGCGCCGAGCACTCGGCCGACAATCTGCGCAATCAACAATCTTCCTTTCGGAATGGTGAAGTGCCGAGGAAACCGCGCTGAGTTCTGGTCGTGAGCTGTCGTCTCGAATCTTACTTGAAGCGATGAGACGTGTAATCAACAACAGATTGCCCCGTGAGCTCCGTAGTCGCATTTGCTCCGCGCACGAAAAAGCGCTGCACCGCGCCATCCTTCACAAATGCGGGCTTCGGTCCACGCTCGCACCGCACTGATAGAATTCGGCAACCGTCGTGGTCGACAAACTCCGGGTGGATATACGGAATAAATAGCTCGCCTATCCGGTCTCGGATTAAATTCACGAGATGGAGACTCATTTTGTCCTCATTCGGGAAACCATCGGCAGCCAGTCCTACGGGTGCGCCGTCATCGCCCACTCCGATTAGCAGTGTGCCTCCACCTGCATTCAAGAAAGCCGCGAGTGTCTTCAACACCGCAAGGTGCATCTTCTCGTCAGGTTGGCCGGTATGCAGGTTGTCCGAAGCGTTGACTTGAACTCGACCCCTTCCGTCTCTCCGCCGGCAAGTAGTTCGGCTGCCGTCGGCGTCTCGATTCTTTCAGTATTCTCGCCACGTAAGCGCCTCCATGCTGCCCGGACTACTTCAGCCATGCGGCGCCTGCGTTCGTACAAAAATGAATCGTAAGATAACTCCCACCAATTTGAAGGAAGGGCATGGTGGAACCGATCTTTCTCAGATATCGAGGCGTCAAGCGATGGTGCGTAACAACTGGGTGCCGTCGCGCGGACCTTCAGATTGTCTGGCCACTCAAGTAGGGCGAAATTTGCTATTTGGTTCACCTGCTTTCGTTCCGTCACACCGATACTCGCCAAATAGGCTTTGGGGAACAAATGGTGTTCTTCGGCCATGGACTTTGTTCCAGTAACGGCCGGGTCTAATGCCGCGGCGACTTTAATGGGCGAAAAGAGGACTTTGGCATCGAGAACCACTAGTGCAGCTTGGTAAGCCACACGAGCAGGAGTTTTCCCGCCAGATGTTGCCAATCCTTCCGGCAGCGTGATTGACCAGAAATCGTCCGTGAGCTTAAGATCACTAAGCCGCCTCAAGCGCGTCAGAAATTCACTTGGCCCTGACGAATGATCCAGCGCGGCAAGATCAGCCTCGAACCGAGATTCGCCGGACCATGCGTAACGCGAGGTCATAGCCGCCATAAAGAAAAACTCGGCTATTGCCTGACGCATCGGAGGCAGTTCCACGCCTACTTCTTCGATGCCGACTAAGAAGATCGTGTAAGCGTATAAGAGCGCGAGCTCTGAGGTGATCATCCCTGCGCGATCGATAGCCTCCGAGCGGCAGTGCACCCAAGAAGTAATGCCACCGATTCACATTCAAGGTGGCGTCGCGGGCCGTTTTCAGGCGCGCGAACCCCGCTTCGCGTCGCGCAGAGTCGATTACTCCTGTTGTTGGCACTCGGCCTCGCAATGCTGCATACACGGCATCGAGCTTCCCACGCTTGAGTCCGAGCCCGACCATGACACGCAACATCTGATCAGGCGTTGGCTCAATGAAGTAATTCTTAGGACTCGGTTTCCCGTCGGGTGGTCCGGCAGCAGCACGAGCAAAACTCTCCAAGTCTTTGCGGCCTTCGTCCCAAAAAACGGACATAAGGG
This sequence comes from Terriglobia bacterium, assembly GCA_963846025.1. GTDB lineage: Bacteria > Acidobacteriota > Terriglobia > Bryobacterales > Bryobacteraceae > Bog-105. The sequence goes on from CAWJUG010000003.1 coordinate 327,536, forward strand.
TCAAAATGAAATCTGCCTGATTAAGCTTCGCACCTTGCCCATTGATCCGCACGAAGACCTCTGCCACCGTGTCTATCCCGGCATCCATAGTCAATACCAGGGCGTTGAATGGGTGGTGAGCAAGCGTGCTGAAATTGCCGATCGCCGTCTGTATGCGCCCTATCTCCTCTGGAGTCAGCGTGCGAACGGCGCCGAGTTGAGCCAAGTAATCGCTAGCAACCGTGAACACGTTTGCGCCGGGTTTCCAGACCTCAGCCACATCGGAGATGGACGCCGATCCTGGGCGGTGGCCGCATTTGCAACCTCGAATCGCTCAGATAACGGATCAAAGGCGATACGGATGCGTTCGCGAGAATAATCAGAGCGGACGACCTCGGTCCCAGTTATCACTGCGAAAAGCGATGTCAGACGCTGTTGGCCATCGACAATCGCGAGAGTCGGACTCTCCTCCTTTCCATTGGTTCCGATCCCTTTCAAAGCTGCCCCGGTCTCCCACAACAAGAGGAATCCGCAAGGGTATCCACGATAGAGCGAGTCAAACAAATCACGAATCTTAGCGTTCGGCCACACGAATGCTCGCTGCAGCTCAGGAAGGCCAATGGCCCCACGACTGATGTCGTTCGCTAGCGTGAGCAGGGGATATGTTGTCGCGCGATAGAGCATTAACTTTTCTGGATAGCATCATCGTACACAGGTGGGGGTCCAAAAAACGTTGTGGTGCTACCCCGAGCGCATTCACAGGCCGTTAACAGGTCTTATCGGGGACTCGTGCTTTGGTGCCGGCCCCGAAATCAAAATGACGTAAGGTGTTTATTGTTACAACTGCTCCCGGATCGATACTTCACGGGAGTCGATGGTGAGTGGGGAGGAAGCCGAACGAGACATGGCGGGGTTGCATGAGAGAGGCAACCCCCTTAATTGAGCAAGCAAATTAGGCTGAAGCCCCTACCGCGCGCAAGGGCGTGGGCGTCTTTTCGATGTAGTCATAGGTACCGTCGCTAGTGAGAACGAAGCAATCCTTGAGGAGGCCGATAAGAACGGCGATTCGGTCCAGCTTGTCCTCCACCGCGACGTGTGGAATTGTCAAGTTCGCGGAACAGGGCCAGGGCAAGCTGCCAGTGCTCTCTGTCCTTCACATCCGATTTCTTCAGGATCTGCTCCAAGAGATAGGATTCCATGCGGTCCGTGGCATTCTGGCCGAGGCTCGCCACTTGGGACGCCTCCGCACCCACGTTCCGCTCGATCACTTTGCCGTCCCGTCCTTCGAGTGCGCCGGACAAGAGCAGCAGTTTGATGAAGAAGTTGACGATCCGCGGGAAGGAGGTCTGCACGCAGACATTCCGTTGTTTGGCGAGCTCCGCCTCCGACTCGTGATCAAGGCCAAGCGCACGGGCGGCTTCGCCGGCCTTGACACGAGCCCCGCTACGCGAAAACGCGCTGTTCAAGAAGGCGAAGTGGCTTTGCGAAAGTCGCTATCACTCCGAAGAGTGAACCAAAATGGAAAGGGATGCCGTTTCTGCGAATGCGCGGAAATGCCGGTCGCGTCTCAGCAGCGGAATCCAGGCATCGAGGCAACGCTGAGCGATGGGGGCCTAGCCCAGCCTTGCGGAGTTTTGCCAGGCGCACAAGTCGCTTACGTCCTAACGGGATATGCTTCGCGGCAGCCGCTCTCCGGATAGGCCCCGAAGAATATTTCTGGGGGTAACGAAAGGGAAATGGCTTATCCTTTCGTTAGACCAGCTGCTAACGAAAGGATTGTGTGCCGGTGGAGAAAGAGGAAGACCAAAGGCTCGGGCGGTATGTCATTAACCGCTATGGCGACGAAGCAGTTCGAGCCTTTGTTCCGCCCCCGCTACCACCCAACCCGCCGATTCGGCTCGATTCTCTCCAGCAGCTTCTGGAGCATGCCAACCAAGCGCTAGGCCGACTCGACGGATTAGCTTCCATTCTGCCCGATCTATCGCTCTTCATCTATACCTACGTTCGCAAAGAAGCCGTGTTGTCATCACAGATCGAAGGAACCCAATCCTCGCTTTCCGACCTTCTGATGTTCGAGAACGATGAAGTGCCGGCGTTCCGATTTCAGATGTGGAGGAAGTCTCGAACTACGTAGCGGCGATGAATCACGGATTGCAAAGACTGCGGGCCGGCTTTCCGTTATCACTTCGGCTGATTCGAGAAATTCACCAAATACTGCTAACAGGCGGGCGCGGCGGCGAGAAACAGCCGGGGGAATTCCGAGTCAGCCAGAATTGGATCGGCGGTACACGCCCAGGCAATGCCGCTTTTGTGCCACCACCACCGGACCTCGTGCTCGAATGCATGAGTCATCTTGAACTATTTCTACATGAGCGGCGGCCCGATCTCCCGCTCTTGATCAAGGCCGGCCTCGTTCACGTCCAATTCGAAACGATTCACCCATTCCTCGACGGCAATGGCAGACTAGGGCGCTTGCTCATCACGTTTCTGCTTTGTGCTGAAGAAGTGATCCGCGAACCGATCCTCTACTTGAGCCTGTACTTCAAAGCTCACCGTTCCGCCTACTACGAATTGTTAGATCGAGTTCGCGCCAAGGGTGACTGGGAAACTTGGCTGGATTTTTTTCTCAGGGGGATCAAGGAGACGGCGGACCAAGCTGCGAGTGCCGCCCGCCGCATCGTTGCTCTTTTTGAACAGCACCAGCGGCAGATCGAAGGCCTCGGCCGGCCGACAGCGTCCGTATTGCGTGTCTTCTAGCACATGCAGCGAAACCCTATCGTCTCGATTCCTGCGACGGCACAGAAGATTGGCGTGTCCGCCCAACCGTGGCGAGATCTTTGGAACACATGAGGCAGTTAGGAATTCTGCGGGAGACGACAGGCCGTGAGCGGCACCGATTATTCGTGTATGAAGCATATCTGGCTATTCTCAAGGAAGGAACAGAACCGATTCGATGATGCCCTTATCAAATGGGCACGCCGATGTGCTTGCCGGGAGTCGCAGGAATTTTCTGACCGCGAACCGCGACCGACCACGAGGTGCTGCCCTGGGGAGATCCGTTCACCCAGACGATATTCGATTGAGCCGCTTCAGTTGGAAAATTCAACGAGTGCACGTCGCGAGCCGTAATGGCGATTAAGGCCTATTACAGCGTGTCCGTATGCCAGTTCCTCAAGGATGATTCCAAACGCATTCTCGGTGTTCTCACCTCAGAGCACCATCACGCCTTGGAGGAACCACAGCGCTGGGCTTGGCTTCAACAGATCTCGATTCTCAAGACTGCACTGTCTGGGCAACCGAACGGAAGAGTATTTCTAGAGTTCTACATCCCGAGGATGGGTAAACGGGCCGACGCCGTGCTGGTCTCAGGGAACATAGTCTTCGTTATCGAATTTAAGATTGGAGCAAGCGAGCACGTATCGAGCGCTTTCAATCAAGTTGAAGACTACGCGCTTGATCTAAAGAATTTCCACGAAGGTAGCCACACCATTCCGATCGTTCCAGTGTTGGTCTCGACTCATGCTGAATTTAAGTCGATTCTGGACCTCCGGTTTGCGGAAGATCTTGTCGCTTCACCTGTAGGGACAAACGCGGCTGGGTTAGGTGGTTTGATCAACCAAATTTCCCATGCGCGAGCTTATCCGGCTTTCGATATCGACGAATGGATGGCCAAAGGCTATAAGCCAACCCCGACTATCGTTGAGGCGGCGCAGGTCCTCTATCGAACCCATAGTGTCGCCGACATTTCACGATCGGATGCTGGTGCGAAAAACCTTCACGAACTGAGTGCCCGCGTCAGCATGGTTATCGACCGAGCTCGCCAGAAACGCGCGAAGGCCATCTGCTTTGTGACTGGTGTACCTGGTTCCGGTAAGACCCTGGCTGGGCTGAATATTGCGACACGACGCTCCGACGAACATCATGATGAACACGCCGTCTTTCTATCTGGTAACGGCCCGCTTGTTGACGTGCTCAGAGAGGCCCTTGCCCGTGACAAAGTACAGCGCGAGGGCGTCTCGAAGAAGACGGCGGAGCGCGAGGTGCGCAGCTTTATCCAGAATATCCACCATTTCCGAGATCACTACGTCGGCAACGATGATGTCCCAATCGAGAAAGTCGTCGTTTTTGACGAAGCTCAACGCGCCTGGACCCGGCAGCAGACCGCTTCCTTTATGCAGCGCAAGCGAGGTCAGCCGGACTTCAATATGTCTGAGCCGGAGTTCCTCATTAGCCTTATGGATCGCCATTCAGAGTGGTGTACGGTCGTGTGTCTTGTCGGCGGCGGTCAAGAGATCAACACCGGAGAGGCGGGCATCTCCGAATGGATCATTGCACTTGAAACGCGATTCCCCGGCTGGGACGTCCATGTCTCGCCGCGTATTTCGCTGCCGGAGTACGGCTCCCAAGTCGAAGTGGAGGCCTTTCTGGCGTTGCCACGCGTTCGCTCAGACGAACACCTTCACCTTGCCGTTTCAATGCGCTCGTTTCGCGCGGAGAGACTCTCAGAGTTAATCGGCCATATGGTCGATAACGAGCCAGAGGCCGCGAGGGCTGCTTACGAAAGCATAAAAGCCCGGTACCCCATCTATTTGACGCGGGACCTTAGCGCAGCACGAGCTTGGCTACGTGATCGAGCGCGCGGAACGGAGCGTTTTGGATTGGTCGCGTCCTCAGGTGCTCAACGCCTCCGGCCTGAAGGCATCCATATCAAAGCGGAGATCGAGCCGGCTAACTGGTTTCTCAATGACAGGACAGATGTTCGATCCTCTTACTACTTAGAGGATGTGGCGAGCGAATTTGACATTCAAGGCCTTGAACTGGACTGGGTCGGCGTTTGCTGGGACGGTGACTTCTACCACGATCAGAGACAGTGGGTTCACCGGGCCTTCAAAGGCACCAAGTGGCAGTCCGTGAACGACGAGTCCAAGCGGCTTTACTTGAAAAATGCTTACCGGGTGTTACTGACACGAGCTCGGCAGGGGATGATTATTTTTGTTCCGAAAGGTGATGCTTTTGACCCCACGCGCGCTCCGTTCTTTTACGATGGCATTTTCGACTATCTTCGCTCGTGCGGTATTCCTACACTCGATTAGGCGGCCCGCGCTGCATCCGGCGTCAGATCGTCAGGTTTGCGAGTCCATCAGACGTGCCCATACCGCCGCTTCACTGTTCAGAGTGACTAGGTGAGAACTCAATTGAGCGTCTGGTTTCGCTTTAGACCGAAACGGCGTCAAGCTTTCATC
>CAWJUG010000004.1:0-326421 GCA_963846025.1 Terriglobia bacterium
TCGGCTGCCGAGGGTGCGCGTCACGGATGATTTACGTGCGGATAGAAGCTTCTTCTGATCTTCCGGCTTCAGTTGATCGTACAACTCCGTGAACACTGCGTTCGTCCATCCGAATCCAGCCTGATTGGCGCTGTATCCAAAGTGAATCTGGGCGCTCACATTTGAGCCGCCATTCACGACGTCATACTTCTCAACTATGTAGCCTTGACGCAAGAATTCCCGCCGCACGAGCGAAAGAAACTTCATCGATATCCGCTCCGCATCACCGGCGTAGCCGTACCGCCGCAAACCTTCCACCGCGATCATCTGAAGGGGAGCCCAACCGAAGGGCGAATCCCACTGATTGCCGCTCACGTAAGTGCTGGTCTGCAATCCGCCCGATTTTTCGAAGAGGAGTAGATTCCTTTCAACACGCGCCGCCTGCTCCTTGGAAGCAAATCCCGCCCACAACGGATAAAACGTGGTTAGAAAGGGATAGTGCCGCAGGCGCTTGTTCACAAAATCATAGTCATAGTAGAGACCGTCTTTTTGATCCCACAACAAGCGGTTGATCTTATCTCCCCGTTCCTGTGCGCGCTCGCGCCATTTTGCAGCTTCCTGGTTGCGGCCCAGCGTGTCCAATATCTCGGCCGTCTGCGCCGCCATTATGTAAAGCAGCGAATTCAAACACACTGGGTCGTAATGAATGATGTCGATATTGAAAGGACCAAAGCGATTGGACGGATCGAATCCCGACTCACGCATTGAACGATCGCCTTTATAGAACAACGGCGTGAGCTGGTCTGTCGAGCGGTCGAAGTATTGATTTACGTCGTAATCAGTAATGTTGTGGGTTTTGAAATATTCTTTCACCAACTCATAATGCGTATGCCCTTGTGCATCGCGCTCAGCCGAAACCACTTCAGGCGCTGGCCCTTCGCCCGTATCGTAATAGCGTGATAGTCCCGTCTCCAGCGTCAGATGCGGCTCAGTCGTCCAAAATTCGTAGTATTTCTCAATTTGCGGTAGCGCATCTTCCAGATATTTGCGGTCATGTGTCTGCTTGTAAACCCCCAGCACCATCTGGGTCAGAAACGGCGGCTGCGATCGAGTTAGATAGTAAGTGCGGTTCGCGTTCAAAACCTTTCCGTAGTTCCTCACCTCATACAGGAAGTTATCCGCCATGTCCTTTGCCATCGCAAGTTCCTTGTCTCGCAAAAGGCCAACCTGGATGAAATAACTGTCCCAGCCATACATCTCATTGAAGCGTCCGCCCGGTACCACATACGGATGCGGAAGGTAAAGAAGTCCTTGCGCCTTCAAACTGTCCAGGTCTTCCGGCAACGTCAGTACATCAATGGTTTTGAATCCAGTTGCCGGCATCTCGCGCCGCAGGCTCTCCTGGACGAATTGGGCGTCTTCGCTGCGGGGAATATACACTGGCCAGCGCCCGTCCGCAGCCGGACGAAACTTAGGATCGACGGCGGCCGTTGCCAAATTGCTGTTCGAGCGCGTCAGTACTTTCCACGTCTGCCTTATGTACTGAAGAATGGAGGACGTCTGTGTTACTGGCGCGGGCGCCTGCCCAGACAGACCTTGATGTGCAGCGCTGATCAGCAGTGCCGAGGCAAGCACGAAGCAGACCGTACCTGGGGCGCGCCGTAATTTCGTGTGTCCCATGCGTTCCTTCACCAAGTAAATGTCACACTCTTGCCCTGATAGCCGTGTCCACCGGGAAATTGCAAATGTAATTTCCCATTACTCAAATCTGCGCCGCTTACCGTTATGTGCGTACGGTTCAGGCGGACAGGCAAATCATATGTCGATTGCGCCTGTGCCTCAAAATGAAACACCGCTTGCCGCGCTGAAAACTGCTCGTCCAAAACCTTCAATTGGCTTGTCTCCGAGCCCTGGTCGGGTAAGTTGGTGGGAATTCCGATCTCGATCGCTGGTTCCTCAAGTACTAGCGTGTGCACCGCTGCAGCCGTTACTTTGCAGCTATTATCGGTCTCGTGCGCGAGACAGAAGCTTTCCGGCTTCGCAGTCTTTGCCTCTACCGTCAATCTCCCGCCGCGAGTGCGCTCGAAGTGCATGTCGACCATAGTTGGGCCGAATGCGATATGACGCAGGTCGGCGTGATCCCATTCAGCCGGCATGTGAGGGTTAACGTGAAGAATTTTCCTGGGCACATCGCAAGCTATTCCGAACAAGCCGCGCAGCATCGGCGCAATCACCATTGCCGATGACCACATCTGGTGCGAGCTACTTCTACCCAGCGGCTGATAAAACTCGCCTGAGAGTAATTCAGTGACCGAACCAATGTCCTGGGTCCACGTGAGATTAGCGTTCTGCATCAAGTGCGCCAGCGCGGAAAGCGGCCGCCCGGCTCTATATTCGGCCAGCGACACCCACCCCGTAAATAATGGCCAAATCGAGCCCTGATGGTAACTGATTGGGTCATAAAAAGGTGTGTGATCGCTGATATCGCGAGTTCCCCAATCGGCCGAAAACTCGTGTGACGCCCAACGTGTCAACATAGGGCCGCCGTGCTGCAGCCCCAGCGTTCCGTCCCACCAGGCAACCGCCGGATAGATGCTGGCGGTGTCATCCATCGTGCCATCGGCCCGTTGCGCAAAGGAGTAGAACTTGTCGCCTTGGTTGTAGAATTCGGATTCAATGGTCTTGCGAATCTCATCCGCCTTTTTCTTTGCGGCGGCGGCTAACTTCGGATCGAACATCATCTCAGCAAGACTTCCCATTGCATCGGCAGACTGCTGGTCCAGCGCAGCCAGATAGATTTCCTGGTGGGGCATCCCCTGCGGCCATGATTCCACCCAGCCTGTCCCTTGCGTATTGTCGTAAACGCCATTCTTCCATTGGTGAGCTCTCGTAAAGTCGTAGGCCTTTCGGATTGCGGCCCAATTGCTCTTTAGATAGGCCGTATCGCCGCTGGCTTTCGCATAGTCGCGCATGGCCATAACCAGCAGCGGGGTAGCGTCCGCGGAAGCGTAAAAGTATGGCGTCTTGGTCCAGTCCAGCGCATACGCAGACTGCGAAAACTCGTGCATGATCTTGCCGTCATCCCGCTGTCTTCGAATGAGAAAATCGAGCGCGCGCCGGGTGAGCGCAAAATCGCCGTAGCTGTTAATGGCGTACGTCGTCCACAGCGTATCGCGCCCGAAGAACCATGCATAGCCTGGGCGCGCCGAATCACCCGATTCGTAGTACCCGGCAACCATGCCAATCTCGTTTTTGTATCTGACCTGCATCTGGTCAATCGCCACCTCAGCCCACTGAAGCGCTTCATTCAACTGCTGGTTCGGTGTGTCCGCTATTGTGCGATGGTCGAAGAAATGTGCGTAGTACTCTTGCGTCTTCGTGTACAACCCGGGGAGGGCAGCCTCGATGGCTGCGGCGTTCTCATATGGCGAGTTGTTGTGCACAAGCGAGAGCAGGAGGGGATAAACGGAACCTTTATCGCGCTGCGGATCATAGCTGAGCTTCAGTTGCAGAGGATATGTTTGAGGACGTTCCTGATAAGGAGCCATGATCCCTGGGCGCGTGTTTGGCATAGCTACGATTGCTGAAAAGTCCGGATTGTCGGTGTGCAACACGTACACGCCCTGTTCGTTGTGTGCTGCCCATTCGCCGTTCGGCCGCCCGTAATTCGGCGCTGGCCACATGTGCAACATCTCTGGCGTAAAGGAGAATGTCAGCTCTAAGGGGCGCGCCGCCTCAATCTCAAAAAATGCCGCTACTCCGGCAGCCGGATTATCTAGTCCACGAGTGGCAAACATGTGTTGCCGAATCGTAAACGCCGCGTGCGAGTAAGTGATGACAGTCTCGGCCGGTGTCACACGAATTTCTGCGGCCAGTGCATTGACATCGATAGGAACGGGATAGTTGGCAAGCTCCGCCTGGATGCTGAAGTTGCTCAGAATCTTATTCGGCCAGAGCCAAGCTTCGAATTTTCCGTTCTGGCGGCCCAGCAGCGCGCCGTATTCGCCGGCTACAGTCCACGGCATGCGCGGAACACAGGGTGCGACGACCTGCAAAGCTCCCCCAGCTTTCGAAAAATTCGGCAAGTTTGCCAGGTCGGCCCCATGCGCGGGAGGGCAGGTGAATTGCGCGACGGTAACGGCACACATCCACCACAGGGTTCGATTGCCCATCAGAACTCCATGGAATCACAGTCGTCGGGAGGAGACAACCGGCGTCGTTCCCGGTATTTGGCTCTATGTTTTCGCTGCAGGCAGCGTTTATGGCCTCTTCGGCGCGAACTGCACACAGATTCTGCACACCGGTTTGATGTAGCCTTCTTTCACCTTTGTCGGAGTTTATGAGGCGCAGTGTACGAGCGCACCAGTAAGTAAGTGAACCAGAATTCCGCAGCCACCAGGCACAAAAGCGCCCGCGCGGAACGAGCGCTCCGAGTTGGTCGCAACTGCTGGAGATCCCCTAACCTACTGTGAAGCTCCGGAAAAGATACCAGCGGTTGTAGTTTGTCTGAGATCGCATCTAGATCACATGCATGGTTGCTGGAAAGGTGGATTTTTGAAATGAGCTCTTCCGTTTTAAGCGCTCCACTCTCAGTCTCAGTAATTCTTCCCGTTGTCGACGAGACCGTATCGCTAAGGCAAACTGTCGAGATCTTGTTGGCTGAGGACCTGGAGTGGATCACCGAGATCCTTTTGATTGTTTGCAAGAAAACCACTGAATCTGCTCTGCGCGTATGCAATCAGCTATGCGACCAGCACCCGAGCCTTATTAGCGTGCATTCTCAGCGCCGGCCCTACCTAGGCGGCGCCATGCAAGACGCATTTGCACTGGCAAACGGAACACATGTCTTGATGATGGCCAGCGATCTGGAAACAGACCCGGTGTGTGTCAAAGACTTGATTCGAAAGGCGAGCGAGGGTTATGACATCGTAACTGCGACGCGCTGGGCTGAGCGAGGCGGATTCCAGGGCTACGAACCGCTGAAGTACATCCTCAATTGGGCCTTTCAGCATGGATTCCGCTGGCTCTACAGAACGTCACTTTCTGACCTAACTTATGGGTTTCGGATATTCAAGGCAGAGTGGGTAAAGCGGATCGCCTGGGAGGAGTACCGGCACGCCTTTCTTCTCGAGACCATGCTGAAACCACTTCGTCTGGGTGCTCGGGCGATAGAAATACCGACGACGTGGCGTTCCCGTACTGAAGGGACTTCGCACAACAACTTCTGGTTGAACTTTCTGTACTTCCGTATTGCGCTGAAGACCAGGTTTCGAAGCCGTCAGGCGCTGCTTGCAAGGGCCGACGCGTGACCAGGAGTTTAGTCACTGGGGGCTGCGGTTTTGTAGGTCGACACCTGGTGCGGCGCTTGCTGCACCTTGGACATGAAGTTTGGATTATTGACGACCTAAGTACGGGCTTGCATCCGGACATGTGGTTGAACGGGACTGCTCAGGCGAACGGCCATAAGGGAGTCACGACTTATATCTCTCCGGACGGTTGCGTTCGGTTCATACGTGAAAATCTCGCGATCACCATGCTCAAACAGTTGCGCATGCTCGATCGCGATGAAAACGTCGACCTGCCCTTCTTCGATTACGTCTTCGCCTTGGCGTCAATCGTTGGCGGACGTTTGAAAATCGACGGCGACCCGCTTGGGGTCGGTATAGACCTGGCAATCGATGCATTTTTCTTCCAGTGGCTGGTACAGGTCAAGCACAAGATTGGCCGCGTTCTCTACGCCAGTTCCAGCGCGGCCTATCCGATCAAGCTGCAAACTGTCAATGGGCATATTGCTCTACGGGAGGACATGATTAACTTCACGTCCGGCGATCTGGGCCAACCGGATATGACTTATGGTTGGAGCAAGTTGACGGGAGAGTATCTGAGTTACCTCGCTGCCACACACTATGGGATCTCGATGGCTTGTGTGCGGCCCTTCTCCGGGTATGGAGAGGATCAAGACCTCACATATCCGGTACCGGCTATCGCATTCCGGGTCGCTCGGGGAGACGATCCCGTGACCGTCTGGGGAACGGGCGAGCAAGGCAGGGATTTCGTCCACATTGAAGACTGTATAACCGCAATGATTCTTGCAGTTCAGCGTATCTGCGATGGATCAGGAATCAACATCGGTACAGGGCGTTTGACCACGTTCTTGCAGGTTGCTGAGCTGCTCACGAGCCTAGATAAACGGAGAGCTGCTATTAGGACGCAACTCGACAAGCCGGTTGGCGTTCAATCGCGGTACTGCGAACCTACGAAGATGGAGCGGGTGCTGGATTGGCGGCCTTCCATTCCATTGGAAGAAGGGTTTGGACGAGTTCTCAAAGCCGCTCACGAACGCGTAGCTGTTCTGGGGCCCGCTGCAATCGTCTAGAAGATACTTTCATGAAAACCACCATTGTTACTACAACAATCAATATCCCCGTTCTTCTAGCTGATTATGCCAAGAATATACGTTCTTACGGCCACAAAGATGTGGATTTTATAACTATCGGAGACCGTAAGAGTAAGCCCGGAACGGAGAACTTTTGCAAGACAATCGAGCAATACTATCCGAGTACGTACCTGGATATAAACCAGCAGAAAATTTATCTTGATAGGTTTCCGGATCTCTGGAATCATCTTTGTTTTGATTCCATTCAACGCCGCAATATAGGCATTCTGCTCGCATACGAGAACGGGGCGGATACAGTCATCACTATTGATGACGACAACTTCGTCATGAATCAGGATTTCGTCGGCTTGCACGGTATCGTGGGAACGGCGCCTCTGCTCCCGGCATACGCTTCCACATCCGGTTGGTTCGACGTCTGCTCAACACTCGAGGTGGACCAGAACGTTCACTTCTATCACCGAGGGTATCCACAAAAGAAAAGGTGGACCGAAGCGAATCAATTCACGACTGTCTCGGCGAGCAGGCGCACAGTCGCTGTTAATGCAGGACTATGGCTTGATAACCCGGACATTGACGCCCTGACCCGCATGGAGCGTCAGCCCGTAGTACGTGGATTTAAGCAGCCATGGACCAGTAATTTTGCGCTTTCACCAGGGACGTGGAGCCCGTTCAATTCGCAGAATACGGCGATCATGCGTGACGCGATTCCGGCCTACTTTCTCAGCCCTTATATAGGCCGGTATGACGACATATGGGCGAGTTATACACTCACGCGGATCGCGGAACATTTGAACCATGTCGTCGCGTTCGGAGAACCGCTAGTACGGCAGGAGCGTAATCCACACGATCTCTGGAAGGACCTTGATGTGGAACGCAACGGCATGATCATGACAGACGATTTCTGCGACACGCTGCGGGGCATTACACTGACAGGAACTACCTATTCGGAATGCTTCGCCGAGATAACGGGCAAGCTGCGCAGCGCCTGGACTGAGTGCCCGAGATGGACCGAGTCGCAAAAGGAATGGCGCAGCCGATTGCTAGAAGGCATGGATATTTGGTGCAACGTGTTTGCGTCTTTAGGTGTAAGTCGGCTGGCAACGGTGGCCTGATCTTGACACGGGTCTCTGGCGGAAGGGTCCGATGATCACGCAGACCGAGCGATTCGATGTGACAGAGGCGGCCAGCCGATTTTTACGGCGTTGGGGATCGGGCTCTTTTGATACGCTCCGTGGCCAACTTGCATTTGCAGGGTTCTTACTGTTTCTCTGCGCAGCGCCTATTCTGGCGGGACCCATCGTCCAGTGCGAATACGCGCACGATGCATTTATCTTTCTCGACGGTGCATGGCGGGTTCTTCATGGGCAACGTCCTCAAATCGACTTCAGTACGAATCTCGGTCCGGTCGTATTTCTTCTCACGGCCGCGGGAATAGCTATTACGAAACACGGTGGCTACGCGCTAGTGATTGCGCAGAGCCTGATGGGCGTAATTGTTGCGACGTTTGCGTACTACCTCAGTGTGAGGCGCTTACCGCGTTACACAGCCGTGATACTTTCGACAGCCATCGTGCTACTTGCGCTTGCGCCATACAACACCGGGGAGTTTCCTTTCCTGCTCACCTTCGGAATGATGTACAACCGAATGGGTTACGCGCTGTTGGGCGTTCTGCTTATTGAGTCGACGAAAGGACCCGAGCGCTCCGGAAATCAAAATCGTGAGGAGTGGGTCGGCGGCGCTTTAACCGGGCTCATCTGTGCCATCCTGCTGTTCCTCAAAATTACCTATTTTATGGTCGCGGTTGCGCTGATTGTTGCTCTCCTGCCGTATCGAACACAACATCGGCAGCGATTCGTAGGAATGGCCGTCGGCTGGGTCGCATTCACGCTAGCAATGCTCGTGTATCTACGGTTCGACATTGCTCCGATTTTCCGCGAGATGCGGATATCCGCGGGCGCCAAGCACATCCCTCGTCTGGATGCGCTCGGAATCGCGATGGGAAGCGTGGAGCTTACGATTTTCCTTCTTATGCTCGGCTTCCTATTTGTATGGCTGTTAAGGGGCGCGCGGCGCGGAGTCCTTTTGTCCCGTCCTGCGGCTATTTTTTTCACGATTGTGATCGGCTACTCTCTGATCATTACGAACCATCAGGGTGGCGGACAGCCCTTGAGTGCATTTTTGTGCTTTCTAATTGCGACCGAATTGGCAATAGCCTTATGGCCGACGTGGGACGGCTTGGCCTCGCTGAGTGCTCCGGCGGCGTTAGTTGCGATCGGACTTTCCGCACCTCTAATAGCTTTCACGATTCCCACTGCCGTTGCGTACATCCTTCCCGTGCTCGGGCCGCACGTTCGTTGGCAGAGGTACGTTCCGGAGGAACGGCTCTCCGCGCCAGCGGTTGCCGATTTCCGATCGAAAGACGATACCCCGCGGTTTGATCGTGCGGACAATGTCGAGAAGGGGAATTACGTTGATTTTGTGAATGAGGGATTGGCTCTGGTTCGGGCACATTCTTCCCACGACGAGTCGGTGGTCAGCCTGGAATTCTCAAATCCGTTCTCGTTTTCTTTGCAGCGGGTACCCCCACAAGGAGGCACCACGTGTATCCAGTATGGAGTGACCTTCGATCTAACTCATAAGCTCGCTCCGGACGAATTGTTCGGTGACGCCAAGATCGCTATGGTGCCGACTGTATATAGCTCGCCCCTGCTTGCTGACGCGGTGGAGCGCATCTACATGAAGCCACTTCGGGCTCGCTTCGATAAAGTAGCGGAGTCCGAGCATTGGACGTTGTTTCGGAGGAAAATACCGCAACCCCGGTCGTGAGCGCCGGCGTCGCGGATCTGCACTAGACTGAACAGAGCCTCACGCGGCACTAGTTCAGAAATGGGGGCACCTGAGGAAGGGTAGCTGACAAAAAACATCTTTGCGGAGAATGTTTTGATCAGCATACAGAACCTGATCGGGTTACCCCGATATGAGATTAGCGAGATTCGAGAAAGTGCAGGCCGGCTGATGATCTGGGCCCGGTATACCGGGGCCAGATGCTGCCCGCAGTGTGAAGGAAAAAGTCTGCGCAACCAAGGCGCGATCAGACGCTGCGTGCGACATGTGAGCTGGGCTGCACGACAGGTATGGCTCACGTTGCTGGGCTATCGCTGGCTATGCCGCGCCTGCGGCAAACAGTTCCGGGAGCGCTTTCCTGGTGTGCGGAAGGGGCAACGGGCGAGCGAAGCGTTGGTGAGGATCCGGCGAAGGCGAACGCTGATTCCGAAAGAAACGCGAACGGTATTCCGGGCCGAAGGCGAACGGTTTCCGGAGCGAAGCGAAGGCAGGATGGCGCTAGCGGAGAAAGGGGCGGCGGCCCTGTCCCCGCCTCAGCACACAGTGATTCGGAGCGCGTACGCGCTCCGAATCCGGGTGACCTTGGCTGGTCAACACCACCCCTGCTTTGATTAGGTAAACTTGGCTGGTTCAATCTCATGCCGCCGTCTGCAGCCGATAAACGAGATCCGTATCGAATCCCGCGACGATGGGCAACGGCGGCAGCGAGGGGATGATCCTTTGTTAGACATCACGCGCATCCTGCGAGATGGAGCATTGCTGTCCGTTGTCGCTTCGACATGCCTGCTTCTCTTGCTGCGGTTCAACCCCCGCATGTTCTTAGGGCATTATCCTAAGGAGATCCGAGAGATCGTCCCGCCGAGATCGAAGAAGGAGCGCCGAATGTCTATCTTGTTCGGCTTGCTCATCGGGGTCCCCTTTACTTCGGCATTACTTTGGCGAACTGCGACTCTGGGAACTCACTCCTTCTGGGAACTGTTCGCCTATGCCTTTGGCGTGCTTTTCATCTTCAATCTCGTTGACTTGCTCATCCTCGATTGGCTTATCGTGTGCAGGTTCAAGCTACGCTGGGTGGTCCTCCCCGGCACGGAGCATATCGCGATGCCCATACCCTACCTCCATCACTTCAAGGAGTTCTTGATGGGAACCATCGGGTTAGTAATTGTTGGTCTTGCAATCGCAGCTGTCCTGAGTATTCGGTTTTAATGATCAGGACCATATGCAACGGCCTTAATAAGTTCGTCAGGACTTCTCAGGTCGGGTGTGGTAACGACAGACCATCCTCTGACAATCGTGAAGGCAGCCGCGCGAACGTTGACAGTCGCTATGCGCTCGACTTCCCGCGAGTCGATTCGATAAGGCGAGCGAAGTACTCGCTAGTGCGCCCGTAGCCCTAAGTTGCGGGTTCAAGGGCCCGTTCTCCACAATCGCGAACTTCGTATACAGCCATATGGCAGCACGTACCAGAGTTGGCGAATTGTTTTCAGAGGCGTATCCGAATTTGGCCGTTTTCGAACTCTTTAGTTGGTGAGGGCAGATTTGAATGTGCAGAAACGGCGAGAAGAGGACAACGAGGCGGGCAGCACGTCAACCGTATCAGGCTTTCGCTCGATTTTTGCGCATCTTTTTGCACACTGTTCCCCCGTGGTACTGAGATGAAAAGCATGCGGGCTCTAGCTCGTAAATGGGGGCAAGCCAACGAATCTGACTGATAAAACAGACTTGCGAGGAAATGTTTTGATCAGTTCAGAGGCGATATTGGGCTTGCCCGAATACGAGGTTACAGCAGTAGCGGAAGTAGCCGGACAGGTACGGATCTCAGTCCGTTTTGTGGGCCGGGTTGTATGTCCGCACTGCGGGGAAGAGAAGCTGCGGGGGAAGGACCGGCGCATCCGGTGTGTGCGGCATGAGAGTTGGGGGATGCGGCGATGCGTGCTGGAATTGGAAACGCACAAATGGGTGTGCCGGGCCTGTAGCCGCAGCTTCTGGCAGCGCTTTCCCGGCATCCTGCCGCGGTTGCGTGCCACGGAGCCGTTCCGGCGAGCGGTTTGCCAGAAGCATTTCGACGGCATCAGCCGCAGCCGTTTGGCGCAACGTGAGCGCGTTTCCAGTGCCACCGTCGAGCGCTGGTTCCTTGGCTACCTGAGGTTGCTGTCAGGCGAGAGGATCAGCCGCGAATGTCCGCAGATTCTCGGTATCGACGAGCATTTCTTCACCCGCAAGCACGGTTACGCCACCACCTTCTGCGACCTGAAGAATCACAAAGTGCATGATGTGGTGCTCGGCCGCAGCGAGGCCTCCCTGGAGAGTTATCTTTCGAAGCTGGAGGGCAAGCAACGCGTGCAGGTCGTCTGCATGGACTTGGCGGCCAGCTACCGCGCTCTAGTGCGCAAGCACTTTCCGCAAGCGCGTATTGTGGCCGATCGTTTTCATGTGGTGCGCACCATCAATCACCACTTTCTCGCCTGCTGGAAGGACATTGATCCAGTGGGTTCGAAGAACCGCGGCCTGCTATCGCTCATGCGCCGGCATCGGCATAAGCTCAGTCCGCAGCAGCACGAGCGCCTGGCGGCGTACCTGCGGCAGCATCCCGCTCTGGAAGCAATTTATACCTTCAAACAACGGCTCTGTTATTTATTGCTGGAGAAAGGCCAGACCCAGAAACGGTGCCGCCGTTTCGCCCACCGCTTGCTGCGCGACATCGCGGCGCTCCGTTGTTGCGGGTTCGCGCCACTGGTGCAACTCGGCCATACCCTCTATGCCTGGCACGAGGAGATCGCCTGCATGTGGCGCTTCACCCGCAACAACGGAATCACTGAGGGCTTTCACACCAAAATGGAAGTTCTCCAACGTCAAGCTTACGGCTTCAGAAACTTCCAAAACTACCGATTGAGGGTTAAGGTAATGTGTTCTTAAGACATCTGAGACGCTGCCCCATTAAGTGGTAGACGGATGGTGGGCGGTGCAGGGATCGAACCTGCGACCTCCTGCTTGTAAGGCAGGCGCTCTAACCGGCTGAGCTAACCGCCCGAACTCTTTCTATACTCGCACGCGCTGAAGTCCCGCCCACTAAGCTCCTATCAACCTGGCATACAGACTGCGGGCTAGTCCCACATCCGTCGTGCCCTTTACGATCGCCCGGCCATCCGGAAAGAATGTTAATTGATAGTCCGCGGTGTTCATACGTAGCGCGAACTCGTTCACGCGAATATCGCCTAATGGTCTTAACCGTTTCGCTAGTTCCTGCAGATCCACCGGTCGAGCGCTCTCATGCAACTGAACCGCATTCCGGCCGCACAGGCTCACTGGCACACGCTTTCGCCCCTCCAGAAATCGAAAATCGCGCCGTCCGCATACAGCACAGCCAGCATCGCGTTCCCCTGCACGCACTCGCTGCTGCGTTCCGGCCCACACGTCCAGCGTATGAATATAACACTCAAACCCGTTGCCATCCAACAATCAGCCGCAGTGATATTGCCACTTGCAAAGCCGCCACGCTTGCTGTAGTCGAGGCCAGCACTCCGTTTACGTCACATGTCGGTTGCAAGCCTTGCGCCGGCTCGGGATAAAGGCAGGCAAAGCAGGGACCTTGATCAGGCCACACCGGCATCACGATTCCATAACTGCCGATTGCCGCCCCATAGACCCACGGTATTCGCCGCTTAACGCTAAGATCGTTGATTAGATAACGAGTTTCAAAGTTATCCGTGCCATCCAGTATGAGATCGAAGTCCGCCAATAATTCTTCCGCATTAGAAGGCGTCAAGTCGGCTACCAACGGCTCCGTCTGAACGTGCCGGTTGATTTTTTGCAATCTTCGGGCCGCCGCGATCGCCTTAGGCGTTTCGCTTTGCGCGTCACTCTCGTCGTACAACCACTGGCGCTGCAGATTGCTCAAATCCACATAGTCGCGGTCAATGAGTCGCAGTTCGCGCACGCCCGCCCGTGCAAGTCCTTCGGCCTGGAAGCTTCCTAGTGCGCCGCACCCGACAATGCATACGCGCGCCTGGCTTATTCTTTCCTGGCCGGTTTCGCCGATGGGCGCGAACAAAATCTGGCGCGAATAGCGCTCTCGCTCCTCTTGCGTCACTACCGACGATCCTACCTCTTTGGTTCTTTGTTACTGTTCTTCTTGCTGCCGCCCAATCGGCCGCGCCGCCCAAATCACTGCTCTTTGAAAATGCGCTGAAGTACCAGGGCCGCCGCATCTCGGCGCCCGTTCAGTTCGAGCCCTGGGAGCAGCCTCTTACTCGCGCTGAACTCGAAGCCGCCATCCCATTCAAGACGGGGTCCGCTTTCGATATCCAACAACTGAGACAGGCCATTCAGAACCTGTTCGCAACTGGCCGCTTCTCCGATATCGCCGTCGATGTCGCGCCCCAAGGAGCGGGCATCGTCGTCCGGTTTATTACAATGCGCGCCTATTTTGTAGGGCGCGTGATCATTCACGGCATAAAGGCGCCACCCAATCCGGGCGAACAATCGAGCGCTACGAAGTTGCGCCTGGGTTATCCATTCCGCGCCGCGCAGGCCGTTGAGGCCACCGAGTCCCTCAATGCGCTGCTTCGTAGTGATGGCTTTTATAGCGCTTCCATTAGCCGCCAGATCACCTATCATTCCAAAACCGAATCCGCCGATATCGAGTTTGATGCGGACACAGGCAAGCGCGCCAGATTTGCCGAGCCGATCATCACCGGTGTTTCCGAAGCTTCAGACCGACACATCTTTCGCGCTACCAAATGGCAGCGCGTGTATGGACTACTTGGCTGGCGCGAAGTTACCGAAACCCGCCTGCGACAGGGCATCGAGAACGTGCGTCGCTATTACGAAAACCAAAATTTGTTGGATTCGCGCGTCTCCTTGACTCGTCTTGAGTATCACGAACACACGAACTCTGTCACTCCCACGCTGGAAATACAGAGAGGAACTCCTATATCGATACAAGCTCCGGGCGCTCGGATTAGCGACGGCCGGCTGAAGCAGCTTGTTCCCGTATTTCAGGAACACTCCATCGACCCAGACCTGCTCGTGGAGGGGCAGCATAACTTGGAGCAATATCTAATAAGCCAAGGTTACTTTGGCGCCACTGTAACTTACTCAATTAAACAAGGAACGCCGCGCGGCGGAGAAACTGTAACTTATCACGTTAAACGCGGAGATCGCCATAGGTTTGTGCACCTGCAAATAAGCGGGAATCACTACTTCACAGCGGAAACAATTCAGGAGCGCCTATATTTGCAGCCTTCCGAATTTCCGCGCTTTCCTTATGGCCGATTCAGTCCGATCTATCTCGCCCAGGACGTGCAATCTATCCAAAACCTTTACGAATGGAATGGCTTCCAAAACGTAAAAGTTACGTCGCGAACCGTGGACGATTACCACGGAGTCAAAGACCGGCTTGCGGTATTCATCCAGATTCAGGAAGGACCGCAATGGCTGGTCTCATGCGCTACGTATCGAAGGCGTTTCGCCGCAGGCCTTGCCGGCGCTGAAGACGCGTCTCATTTCGTCTACAGGCCAGCCGTACAGCGAAGCGAGCATCTCGAACGACCGCGCAAATCTGCTCGACTACTACTACAACGATGGATACCTGAACGCTACCTTTGAGTACTCCGTCACTCCTTCGGTACACCCGCATCAGGTCGATATCACATATCTTATTCACCCCGGCGAGCAAATAATTGTCCGAAATATCTTGGTGAGCGGGCTACAGACTACGCGTTCCCGATTAGTGGATAGCCGCATCGAATTGAAGAAGAACCAGCCGCTCTCTCTAGCCGCCGAGACCGATACGCAACGACGCCTCTACGAACTGGGTATTTTCGCTCGCGTGAACACTGCAATGCAGAATCCCGACGGGAACGAAGCTTCCAAAAATGTTCTCTATGATCTCGACGAAGCCCGTCATTACTCGCTGAATGTTGGCATCGGAGCGCAGATCGCGAGGATCGGAGGCGGCGTTACCACGCTCGACAATCCCGCGGGAACTACGGGCTTTGCTCCTCGGCTGGCCTTCGGAATCAGCAGAATTAATTTTCTCGGTCTGGGCCAAACCGTAGGGCTTCAAACCGCCGTTTCCACCATCGAGCAGCGGGCCGCTGTAACTTATTTCATTCCGCAATTCATCGCAAACGACAATCTGAATCTGACGATCACCGCCCTGGCCGAAAACTCGAGTGATATCCGAACCTTTACGGCCCACCGTCGCGAAGGTGCCATCCAACTTGGCGAGCGTCTGTCGCGCGCCTCCAGTATTCAATACCGCTTGGTGTTCCGCAACGTGACGCTCTCAAACCTAAAGATCGATCAGTTACTCGTCCCGTTGTTATCTCAACCTGAAACCGTTGGTCTCGGCGAAATTTCTCTGATTCAAGACAAACGCGATGATCCTACGGATGCACACAGGGGCATTTATACAACAGCTGACCTAAGTTACGCGCCCTCAAAGCTCGGTTCGCAGACACAGTTTGCACGCGCTCTATTCCGAAACTCCACTTACTACACGATTCACCGCGATTGGGTGTTTGCGCGGAGCACCCAATTCGGAGTCATCAGCCGGACCGGTGGCCGGCCCAACATTCCCCTTGCGGAGCGCCTCTATTCCGGAGGCTCCACATCTATACGAGCGTTCCCCGATTTTCAGGCTGGCCCACGCGATCCGGCCACAGGTTTTCCTCTGGGAGGCAACGCCCTTTTCATCAATAATCTGGAGTTGCGCTTTCCGCTCTATGGCGATAATCTCGCTGCCGTTCTGTTTCACGATGCGGGAAACGTTTACGACAGTCTTGGCGATTTCAGTTATCGCTTCCGTCAGCGGAACCTCCGAGATTTCGACTATATGGTTCAGGATGTGGGTATCGGATTCCGTTACCGCACCCCCATCGGACCCATCCGCCTCGATCTGTCTTTCAGCCCTAATGCACCTCGTTTTTTTGGCCTCAAGGGCACGGAGCAGGATTATTTGAACGGAAATGCCGTCGCAACCGTCCAAAAAATCAACGCGTTTCAGTTCCACTTTTCGCTAGGTCAGGCGTTTTGATGCACCGGCTTTTCTTCTGCTTGCTTCTCTTCGGGCCTGTTTACGGCGAAATCGTCGATCGTATTGCCATCACCGTCGGCTATCAGGTAGTCACTGACGTCCAGATCGAAGAAGAGGTGCGCGTTACTGCTTTTCAAAATCACGTGCCCGTTTCTGACGACCTGGAAACACGCCGTGCTGCGGCCGACCGAATCGTTGCACAGCTACTTGTCGCCCGCGAAATGCAGTTGAGCCACTATCCAGGCCTCGAACCTACCGACGTTGACCGCTACGTTGAGCAAATTCGTAATAGCTTCAGCACGAATGCGGCGTACCAACAGGGATTGCGCGCCTACCAAATCACCGAGACTGTACTCAAGCGGCATCTCGCAAATCAACTGGCCACTCTCAATTTCATCGAGCTTCGATTTCGACCGAACCTGGATGTTCCCGATTCTGAAATTGAAAGCTTCTACAACCGTGAGATGACGACGTGGAAAACCGATCATCCCGGGATGCCGCCACCGTCCTTCACCGCTGCCCGGCCGGCGATCCTGAAAACTCTGACGGAAGAACATACCGACCAGATACTGGATACCTGGCTTGAAGAAGCTCGCAAGCAGGTGAACATCATATACCTTGATAAGGCGCTTCAGTGATCGGGACATGAGCAAACTTGTCCGCAGGTCAGTAAAGTTCGTCGCCTACATCTGCGTCGTCGCACTGCTTCTCGGGATCGGTGCTCTTTTCATCATTCAGACAGGTTGGTTCCAAGAGGAAGTTCGGCAGCGCATTGTGACTGCGGTCGAAAAAGCGAGCGGCGGCCGTCTCGAACTGGGCGGATTCTCCTACAACTGGCGTACCCTCACGGCCACTTTCACGAACTTTGTCATCCACGGCACTGAGCCCCCGTCTGCGCCGCCCCTGTTGCGTGCTGCCTCAATTCAAGTTCAGTTGCGTATCCTCTCCGTTTTTGCGCGCAAGGTTGCCGTTTCGTCCATCTTGGTGGAACAGCCGGACGTGTACATCCTGGTGCGAAGAGACGGATCGACAAATATTCCCACGCCCGGCCTGCGGCAAGAAAGTTCCGAAGGAACAATTCAAGAGCTCATTAATCTCAAATTACGCCACTTCGAACTCAGACACGGCAGCATTCGAACGGATCTACAGCAAATTCCATTGAATATCCTCGGCGATGATACCGCCATTGTGCTGAGTTACGACCGGCGCGAGCCATCTTACTTAGCCAGCGTTACCTCGGGTCACTTCTTTCTCAACTCGGGATCATCCCAGCCGATAGCTATGGCTGTTTTCGCGCGCGGACGTCTTGAAAGAAACAGGCTAAGTCTGGAAGCCGGCGACCTAGTTTCGGGAACATCCAAAATCCATGCCGAAGGCTCTCTGCGCGAATTTAATCACCCGGTCATTGATCTTCAAGTGACGACCGATCTCGCCGGCACTGACGTAGCACGTATCGCCGCATATCCCGGCGCTGCGGGCCGGCCGCGTCCAATTTGCAGGCACACTTCACCGCGGCAGCACTACCCCATCGGTCCTGACCGGCAAGATCACCGGTCAGCGACTTGCGTTTCAGGCAGATGGCCGAACGTTGAGGGACTGTGGCTTGGTTGGGCAAGTATCTGCTTCCACGGATCGCCTCAGTCTTTCTAAACTTAACTTTTCAGGGCCTTGGGGCGTGTTCACGGGGAACGCAGCCCTTCTTCATTATCGTGATCTTTCGCTTGCGGGACGCCTGGCAGCGATTAACGTGATCGACGCTGAACGACTTCTGTTCCAGAGAGAGGTGGATTGGCCTGCTCTGGCAACCGGTACCCTGGACATTAGCGGCATCCTTGGAAAATCGCCTCGCGGATTCATAGTTCGAACGAGCCTCGATTTAAGCCCCGCGCCAGGATACGTCCCCGTATCCGGTCACCTAGAACTTACATATCATCAAGCCGGCCGCGTCATTGATCTTGCAAACGCCCGGTTGAATCTTCCGCACTCGCGGCTCGCAGCAACAGGCACTATTGGCGAAAATCTGCAGGTTGCAATAGACACTAATAACTTCGACGACTTACGTCCCCTGCGGCAAGCGGTGGGACCGCGTTTGGCTTCAGCCCAGTTGCCGACGCTTCTTTCTAATGGAAACGCCCACTTCGACGGTGCAATCGCCGGTCCTCTCAGTGATCCTCACATCACCGGCAATATCTTGCTGAGCCACTTCGACGCGTTCGGAGAAAGTTGGGACAGCGCTCGTACCCATGCTGAACTATCATCCAACTCTGCGATATTGAGTGCCGTTTCCATTGATCAAGGCTCCGCCCACGCGTCCGGAACCGCTCGTCTGCAGCTTACGGGCTGGTCGCTGAACGCCAACGCCCCCATCTCTACTCAGGCCCAGTTCCGTGGCGTTTCCCTGACGCGTCTCCTAAACCTAAGTCACATACGCAATCTCCCTCTCACCGGCGGAGCGGCCTCTGGGTCCCTTGATCTCGAAGGCCGCTTGGATGATCCGCAAGGAACCGCACACGTTATAGCGCAGCAATTCACCGTTTTCGATCAGCCTTTGGATCGAATGGTTGCCGATGTTCAACTCCGCCCCGGCGAGATTCGTATCTCGAACGGCCGCGCCCAAACCGGCTTTGCTTCATTGCTCTTTTCGGGCGCATACGACCATCTGCCTGGCTCATGGAGCAACGGTCAGCTTCACATCAAAGCCGACAGCAACGTATTTCCGCTCGCGAACCTTGCGTCAACTCGCCAATACTCGCCTGGCTGGAACGCGCAAGTCGAACTGCACGGCGAGGCTGGTCTTAAGATCTCAGCGGGCCATGTCGAACCGACGGTAGCCAACGGAATATTAGTCCTGCGTCAAATCACCCAAAATAAGGAGCTCCTGGGCGATGTTACGTTGGACGCCTCCACCAAGGGCGAATTTCTCTACGCCGGTTTTTCCGGCGATCTCCGCGACACGCATCTGAAAGGCAACGCGGAAGTTCATCTGGTTCCTGGCAGCCCAACCAAAGGGCAATTGCAAATCGATCGTATAGGTCTTCGCACGCTTTATGCTCTCCTCCAACCGGCCGCAACCAAGACCTTGCCGGTGGAGGGTTCTCTCCGCGGTGTGGCCACGTTTGAAGGGCCGCTCGCTCAGCCGGGGCGCATCAAGGGCACGATTCGTTTTGAAGATTTTACGCTCCGCGCCGCAGGTCTCTTGCAAGGTGCTACGACTGCGACCACGCCAGCCCTGATCTTTCACAACGCCGCGCCCATCCTGCTCGATGCCGTCGATGGCCGTCTTGCCGTTCGCAGCTTTCAGCTAACAGGCCGTGACACTAATCTTGCAGTCAAAGGTTCCATCACATACCTGCATCAGACTTCACTCGATCTGAAAGCTGACGGTTCACTCGATTTCAGAATCTTCCAATTATTTCAGCCGGGCATCCAAAGCTCTGGCCGCTCCCTGATCGCGGCTTCCATCACTGGCGCTCCGGCCCACCCGGTTATCAACGGCACTCTGGAAATACAGAACGGCAGCTTGTTCGCGAATGGATTTCCGAACGGGCTGACCGCCGTCAATGGCACTCTTCGCTTCGACGGCGTCCGTGCCACCATTCAGAAGCTCACGGCCCAAACCGGTGGCGGAACGCTTTCGGCTGCAGGCTTCATCGATTTCGGCGGAGGCCCCATGATCTATCGCCTGGATGGGAGTGCCGAAAGTGTTCGCGTCCGTTACGCGAATAGCATCAGCGTCACTTGCCAGTTCGCAGTTGCGCCTCACAGGCACCAGCAAGAGCAGCGTGCTCTCAGGAACCGCCACCATTTCGCGCGTGGTCTTTACGCCGAATGCGGATGTAGGCACGCTTCTCGCTGTTGCCGCCGTATCGCCCGCCACTACAACCAGGGAGAACGATTTCTTAACCGGCCTGCAGCTTGATATTCGAATTGAGAGCGCGCCCGACCTCCAGGTCACCACCGAACTGAGCCGGGACGTGCAAGCGGAAGTGGATCTTCGCCTCCGCGGCACGCCCGAGCATCCTGTGCTGCTGGGCGACATAGTGGCAAATCAGGGAGACATCAAAATCTTCGGCGGTAAATACAGCATTAATCGTGGCGAGATCAAGTTCGTCAACGCCGCTCGCCTTGAACCTGTTCTCGACCTCGACCTTCAAACGGAAGCCCGCGGAATTACAGTCGACGTCACCATCGCCGGCACTATCGGCAAGCTGAACATCAATTACCGTTCAGACCCTCCGCTGCTGCCGCGTGACATCATCGCACTGCTCACCGTCGGCCGAGCGCCCGATACTGCTGCCATCAACCCCAACGTCCAGACCACGAACGACACCGGCGCCATGCAATACGGCGCTAATACTGTTCTGGGGCAAGCTATCTCTCCCGTGTCCAATCGGTTGTCGAAGCTATTCGGCATAACCAATATCAAGATCGATCCGCTGGTGCAAGGCATCACCAATGCTCCCCAGGCCCGTCTCACGCTAGAACAGCAAATCTCTCGTGAGATCACCGTCACGTATGTTACTAACTTGTCGCAAACATCCGAACAAATCTTTCGTCTTGAGTGGGCCTTCAGCCCGCAATACTCGCTTGTTGCGTTGCGGGATGACAATGGAGAATTCGGGATCGATATCCAATACAAGAAGCGCTTCAAGTAACTTATTCGGTCGCTATTCGCATGAAACTGCGCGCTGCTCAAGGCAAACTAAAAATCGAGCACAGCATCATTGATGGTCTTCGTCCCATCCTCGAACGCCTCCTCAATAGCAATCCGGAGATCCGTTCCATCATCCCGGGTGTCATCCGTCCTGTCCGCGATGCGAAAGGCCTGCCGCTTATTCGGGTTACCGTGCCTACCACGAACGGTTGGAAAGCCATTGCCTTCAGCGCCGGGGCGCGCCAGGAACTCTTCATCAGCACGACATTAGAAAAGCCTCGTGTAGAGCAGATCATTCGTGACGTCCTCGCGGAAAAGTAGTTCCGCGGTGACGCGCACCCATCAGCCATGCCTAGTTGGGTGCTTGCTGAGAAAGCTTGAACTTTTCCAGGATCGCCTGGCCCTCTTCTTTCTTGCCTTCGGCCATCAGGGTTCGCGCCAGCAGATATGTCGCCGACTGGTTCTTCGGGTCAATCAGCAACGCTCGGCGCAAGATGCCTTCCGCATTCGAAAAATTGCCTTGCTTGAAATAGCATTTTCCGAGCAGGATGTAAGGCCCGCTAAAATCCTGATTCAGCCATATCGAGCGCTGTAAATTCGGTACGGCATTGTCCCACTCTTCTTTTCGCGTGTATGCGTCACCCAGCCGGTACCATGCCATTGAAAAGTTCGGGTTGATTGCCAGTTCCTCCTTCATATCTGCGATACCCTCGTCCCACTGACCATGGAATATGTGGATTTCGCCCAACAAGAAATGCGCTTCCGGCAGCTTCGAATCCAGAGCCAATGCTTTTTGAACCTCTCCCAGTGCTTGGGCCTCGAATTCCCTCTTCAGCATCATCTGCGCGGTCAACAAATGGCTCTGCGCCGTTCCCGGCTTCAGATTAAAGAGCCGCGCAAAGGCTGTCT
This sequence comes from Terriglobia bacterium, assembly GCA_963846025.1. Taxonomy (GTDB): domain Bacteria; phylum Acidobacteriota; class Terriglobia; order Bryobacterales; family Bryobacteraceae; genus Bog-105. Next base: position 21,823 of record CAWJUG010000004.1, read on the forward strand.
CCGACTGATCTAACTCGTTGGCCGCGATATAGGCATACCCGAGCATGTAGTTCGCCTCGTTTATGCTTGACACCTTCTCCAGCCACGGAATCGCCTTTCGCGCCTGCGACAGCATGAAGTAACTTTGCCCGATGAGCAGCACCGATTCTTTGTAATCCACCGATTTCGGGTCTTCGCTCTTCACCGCCTCCTGCAGTACGGAAATAGCATCGGTGTAATTCTGCTGCTTATACAGGTTTACGCCCCTCTGATGGTTTTGGCTCGGCGTGCTCGCGAACGCAAGCAGCGCAACAGCGCAAAGGGCGAGGAGGCGCGTGGCCAACGAAGTAAAGATTACTGCCGGCCTTTGGGCGAGACGTCCGATCCCAAGCTCGTTTTGCGCGTGTTCCTCGGAGGCCAACCACAACATATTGAAAAGTATAATGGCCTTTGCGACGGCGGGCTGCGCTTCGTGTATGTGTGCTTTGCGCTTGGACCTGCAGCGCTTATGGGCAAGTTGCAAATCATTCATGTTTGCCCTGCCACCCCGCTGAAGTCGAGCTTTTTAATAAGTCACCGATGGGCGAGTCCTTGACCACTCAGGTGCAGGACGACAACGGGCACTTCACCCATAAAGCATCAGGTTCTGTTATCAAAATCTACCGGGATGCCACGGGCGTGCGGCATAGGGTGGAGGAGCGCGGTCTGATTGCTGACTACCCTATTGCCTACTCAATTGGCTATGGCATTGTTGGCCGCAGCTTCATGATTGATCTGAAGGGACATCTCTTTCAGTCACCGGCGTCTTTTTATGCCGCCCAGGGCCAGTGGGATGTTTCACCCGGATATCAAAACGCTCCGCTGCTCGATTTCGATCGCGCCCCAGGCAGCGACTGCTGGGTATGCCACGCTGGTTCCGTTGAGAACACTGCGCAAGCGGTCAAGCTGACACCGCTATCTTGCGAACGCTGTCACGGTCCTGTAGAGAATCATTTGCGAAATCCCATTCCAGGCAGCATCGTTAATCCCGCCAAACTGCCGGTCCGTGAACGTGACAGCGTCTGCGAACAGTGTCACCTGGAAGGCGCAACAGCGGTGCTCAATCCTGGCAAGGCCTGGTCTGATTTTCAGGCCGGAGCCTCCTTGGAATCGGTCGAAACTCACTACGTGTTCCGCAATCCCGACGGCAGTCTGTCTTCGCTCGCGGCCGTTAGCCATGCGGAGCAGCTCGCCGTCAGTGCCTGCTCGCGTGGCAGTGGCGGGAAACTCTGGTGCGGTACCTGCCACGATCCTCACGGGCGTTAAGTCAATCGCAAAGCCGAAATCAAACAAATCTGCCAGTCCTGTCACACTCCAACCCAACTTGCCGCTATGCATTCGCCCGGTCAGGACGATTGTGTCCCGTGCCATATGCCCCGCCGCACCGCTACCGACATTATTCACGCTGCGATAACCGATCACCGCATCCCCAGGCGTCGCTGGGCCATACAAGCGCCCCGAACAGCCTGTTCTTTCAGCCTGGCAACCACCCTCACCCAAATTGCCGAACGTAATCTAGGGCTCGCTTGGTTTCACGTCGCACGGCGAAACAACTCGGGCCCCGACTTCCAGCGCGCCTACGACCTGTTATCTAAAAGCCTCATCAGAAGGACGGCGAAGTTTCAGCCGCTTTGGGCTACATGTTGCTCGGTACGGGAGCGCGAAAGCTTCCATCCCTCTCTTCCAAGCTGCCACCGATTCCCAACCGAAAAGTGCCGAGTACTGGCTGGACCTCGGTGTAGCCCAGCAAACAGCCGGTAATATCCAGCAGGCCGTTCGTTGCGTTTTCCCGGAGCATAGAACTCGGCCCATACAATTACCGCGCCTACAAAGCTCTTTCCGACTTGTATAAAGCTGCAGGTAAATCTACGCAGGCGCGCCAGATTCTCCAGCAGTTCCTCGCACTGGTGCCACAGAGCTTGACTGTTCGATCGCTGCAGTAGCGGCCCTGGGCCGTTTAGTTTTTCAGATTTCGCCGTTTAGAAATTCTGAAAACCATATCCTTGCTGGCGCTGAAAGTCCTTTATCTTCCTAAAGTTCGCGATATCTAGTTTTTTCGTTGAGCATGAAAAAAGTCGGATATTTTTGTGGCACAACTTCGCCGCATTTGGATTACACTACTCCAAGGTGTGAGTTGATAAGCGGTACTATCCGTCCAGGCTATGCCGTTTGAGTTCTAAAGTTTAGATACGTTCGCTTCCAAGGAGAAGACATGGACAACGTAAGACGGGGGCATTCTTTACTCCCTTTGTCTTTCCGCCTCGCTGCTATTCTTGCAATCGCAGGCGGGGCGAACGCTCAGCAAGTTTTCGGCAGTATCTATCGGAACGGTGACAGATCCCTCCGGCTCTGCTGTGAACAATGCCAAAGTTACGATCACCGATATTACAAAGGGTACTTCGTTCGAAGTAATGACGAACGAAGCGGGACAGTACACCAAAGGCCAGTTGATTCCGGACCCTTACAAGGTCACAATCGAGGCTCCCGGTTTTCAGAAGGTCGTTTCCAACGAGATCGACCGTTCAAGTGGACCAAGCGACTAAGTACGATGCAACGCTGCAGGTCGGCAACGTAAGCCAGGAAGTTGAGGTCACTGCTGCGGTGCCTTGCTGCAAACAGACCGCGCCGACGTGTCCCAGACATTCACCGCACAAGAGATTTCACACTTGCCGAGCATCGGACACAACCTTCAGGCGTTTGAACTCCTGAACCCCGGTACGGTCAAATTCGGCTGGCAGCACGCCTCCGATGAAGATCCGCAGGGTAGCATTCAGACCGAAGTGAACGGTCAACTCGTTCGACAGCACGGGTTACTACCTCGATGGAACAATCAACCAGGATCCGATCCTTGGCATCATCGTCGTGAATCCGACCTTTGATTCGGTCAATGAGGTGAAACAAGCGAACCAGGACTATGATGCCGAGTTTGGCTATTCGGCCGCGGGCCTGTTGACCTACTCCACCAAATCGGGAACGAACAGTTTCCACGGCGATGGATTCGAATACACTTATCTGAATACGCCCGGGTTTCCAGGATTTCGGCCGCGATCCCTTCATCGCAAAACGCCGCATTAGCGCCGGGAGTCTATACGCCAACGACGCACCAGAACCAGTTCGGCGGTTCTATCGGTGGCAAGATCATCAAGGATAAGCTATTCTTTTTCGGCGATGCTCAGCTCACCCGCAATCACATCGGCGGATCTGTTTTGACCGGCGTGCCAACCGCTCAGGATCGCGGCGGCAACTTTGGCGATTGGTTGCCAATCGGAGCTACGCCAGCACTATCAGATGCTTACTGATCCCGAGCACGCGGATTTTCGATCCGTCAACGGAAACGTCCAATGGTACCGGACGTCGCCATTTGCCAGCAATGTTATTCCGGTCGAGCCGATTAAGTACCCAGGCCATGAACCTGTCAACAGTTACTTCCCGCTGCCAAATACGGCCGACAGAGTGAGCGCAGTGTTCCCTACAACAACTACTCCGACAGCGGCGTAATTAACGATGGGCAAGCAGTGGAATACACGTTGGGACTATTACCTGAATGAGAAGAACACGTTCTTCGGCCGTTATAGCTACGCTAAGTTCACGCTGGGCGGCGCCGGGCGTGTTCGGACGATCGGCGGCGGTCCTTGGCTTTCGGCAACGCGCTAATTACGCGGGCAGATCGTCCTCGCGCGAATCAAAGCATCGCGCTCGGATGGACCCACACCGCTAGCGCCACGCTCATCAACGAATTCCGCTTCGGCTATATGCGTTATCACGTGAACGACGTTCCGAACGGCTATGGCACCACGCCGGCTACGGCCGCGGGCATCCCGGGCATGAACCTTGACGAGACCTATACGTCCGGCTTACCTTACTTCGAAATCGACGACCCGAACGCAGAATTATCAGCTCGGCTACGCTCTCGGCGACAACGATTGTAATTGTCCGCTGACGCAAACGAAGCAGCAGTATCAGTTCGTCGACAATTTCAACAAAATTCGCGGGCAACCATAACTTCAAGTTCGGCGCTGACATCCGCTATGCCATGAACTTGCGCGTCCCCAGCGACAATCACCGTGCCGGTGAAGTTTACTTCAACAACAGCAACACCGGCTAATCGTCCGCGCCTGGCGGCAAACCCGACCGGCGGATTGCAGGCCAGCTTCTTCCTGGGCGATCCGTACCAGATTCAAGCGTTACGTCAGTCAACAGCACCAGATGCCCAGGAGCGTCAAAAACGCCTGTTCTGGTACGGGCAGGACGAGTGGCACGTGACGGCCAAGCTGACCTTTACCTATGGCGTCCGCTGGGAAATGGTTTTCCCGGAGACCGTCAATGCCCCCGGCAATGGCGCCGAACTGAACGTCAACACCGGCCAAATGGATGTTTTCGGAATCGGACTCATTTCGAATCATGGTTATCAGATCCATGAACTGGCACGAGTTTGCGCCGCGCGTCGGCTTGGCTTATCAGCTAACGCCGAAAACCGTCATTCGCGCCGGTTATGGCTGGACTTACAGCCTTGGCACGTTCGGTATCGACCTTCGGCCATAACGTCACACAGAATCCGCCGGTTCTTGCCCATCAAATCATCAACCACAGAACGGCTCTGCGGTTGCCAACAACTTCTGCGACGTATTTACACTCGCGCCTTAAGGCAACGGATTGTCAGTTGTGGCCCGCCCCTTACAATCCCGGTCCGCTGACTGCTGGGCCAAACGGAACGTTTGCGCTTCCTGGCACCGGGCCAAATGCTGTAGAAGTAAAGACTCGGCCCGGCATATTCACGATGCCGACCGTTCTACGCTTATCAACTTACTGTGCAACAGCAGATTACGGGCGAAGATGTCCCTCCAGGGTGGGTATGTCGGCAACTCAGGGCCGCCACATGACTCTCGGCACGGATAGTACTTTAACCTGAACCAGGCAGATTTTCATTCCGGGTGCTCCTCGGCGGTTCAGAAGTACTGGTCTCTTTCCATTCTCTGGCCTTCTCGGTCCACGTTACAACTACGGCTGGACGCAGGCAATCGATGACTACTGTAATTGCGCAAACAACGCGTACAATTCGTTCCAAGGAATTTTTACGTAATGAATGCCTGGGCTGGTTACACCTGACCGCAAACTACACCTACCAAGTTGTCCAAGGCGACGGCTGGGGGGGAACGAAGTCTATGCGTTCCTGTATAATCGCGCGCTCGGCTACGGCAACAATCCGCAATATGTCCGCACCAACAATGGACGTTCTACACAAAACTTCGACATCCCATTTGGACATGGCCGCAAATTCGGGGCGAACTCAACAAGTTTGTGGATCTCGGTTCTCGGCGGATGGAACATCAGCGGCATCACCACCTATCTACAGTGGCTGTTCCGTTCATGCCCACCATCGACAACTATGGATCGGAAACGTCCAGCCCTACACTGGACCGAACAATCGTCCCGAATATGGGAACCGGGAGCCCATATGCCTCGAACTCAGAACCGTAACCAATGGATTGTCGGCCTGGCAGCGGTGCATACACGTTGCCTGCGTCGAACACGTTCGGCAATTATCCAATCAATACGTTGATCGGTCCGCATTTCATCAATCAGGACATGTCGCTGCATGAAGATTTTCAGCTCTCACTGAGCGGTTCAAATTCACCCTGCGTACTTGACTCCACGAAACGTGTTTAATCACACCAATCTCGGGCTTACCCAACGCGGACATCCAGAGTGGCACCGTGGGTCAGATCACCGGTCTGCGTACGGTGGTAGTTACAACATGCGCCAGTTGCAGTTCTCCGGCACAATCGCTTGTAATCAGCTAGATCGAGCTCAGAAGAAACAGCCGGCAGGGAGCAATTCCTGCCGGTTTCTATTTCTGGACGCCTTTTCCTTCAACCACGGTTATCGTTTGGTTTGCCGCAATGCTCGTTAGTTTGTCGACTTGCCCGCTCGGCCAATGCACTTCGATATCTGCCTTCGTCGCTTTCGCCAAACCAAAATGCACCCTAAGGTCGCTCTGCGAAATATAACTTCCTCCGCTGCGCACTTCTTCCATCTGGCGGTGCTCGCCTTCCGGTTTGCAGTAAATACGCGCTCCAATTCCCGAGCGGTTCGACTTAGTCCCCACCGTCTTCACCCTTATCCAGTTATTCTTTAATGTGCTGTCGCAGCGGAGTAACTGCGGCACGTCATTTACGCAATTGACAACCAAATCTAAGTCGCCGTCGTTATCGAAATCGCCCACTGCGCATCCGCGGCCCGGCACGGTTTCCAGTATCCCTGGGCCCGCATCCAAGCGACACATCCTCAAACTTCCCGTTCCCTAAGTTGTGATACAACACCTTTCTCTCTCGGTAGCCGGATTCGCTTGCTTTCTCCCGAACTTCCGGATACACATGGCCGTTGCACGTCAGAATGTCCGGCCAGCCGTCGTTATCGAAGTCCAGAAAGCAAGCGCCCCAACCCAAAAATCTGGTATTCCGCCCCAATCCGGCCTGATAAGTCACGTCTTCGAAATTGCCGTTGCCCAGATTCTTATACAGGCTTGAGGCGTCACCCGCGAAATTGGTTTTTACGATCGACAGGTTTCCATTGCCGAATGCGTCAGCCGCTGAAACGCCCATTCCGGCCTGCGTCTTTCCGTCCGCCCCATAGGCGACTCCCCAATCCAGCGCCACATCGGTGAACGTTCCGTCGTGATTGTTGCGGAATAGCGCTGACGGAGCTGAATCGTCGGCTACATAGATGTCGGGCCACCCATCGTTATCGAAATCTCCCACCAGCACACCCAAACCGTATGTTCCTTGTTTCTTATGAATGCCCGCTTTTTCGGAGACATCAGTGAAGCTCCCATCGCCGTTGTTGTGGAACAGAATATCTTTGCCGCCTTGTAAACCCGGAGGTCCGCAAGCTACTACCAATCCCTCGTACAGACAGGGCCCACTCTCAGGCAGCGGAGCCGTCTTTGGATCGAAGTCGATGTAATTCGCCACATACAAATCCAGGTGCCCGTCGCGATCGTAATCGACAAATGCGCATCCCGTATTCCAGCGCTTCAGCCCGGTCGTCGTGCGCGTCGTAACTCCCGCTTTCGCCGCTACATCGGTGAATGTCCCATTTCCGTTGTTGTGCCACAGCGCGCAATCACCCCAGTAGCTGACAAACAAGTCATCAAACCCGTCGTTGTTGTAATCCCCGGCGCACACGCCTTGTCCCCAGCCTGTTCGCGCGACACCTGCTTTCGCGGTGAGGTCCGTAAACGTTCCATCGCGATTGTTCTTGTACAGCCGGCTTACTGGCTCCGATCCCTTCGGAAACGTTGTGTCAAAACGCATGCCGTTGACGAAAAAAATGTCGAGCCAGCCGTCATTGTCATAGTCGATAAACGCGACTCCGCAGCCAGTCGTCTCCAGCAAGAAACGATTTGTTTGCTCCGCTCCGAATATTGTCTTCGCGTGTAAACCAGCCTCGCGCGCCACGTTCACAAACTGCACGCCCAGCGGCGTGCCAGCCAGCAACTGATCCAGCGAGAACACAGGCAGAGTTGCACACAACGACTTGATAAAATTTCGGCGGGAAGACATCAGGGGTGTGAAGTAGGGTAGGGAAGCGGCTTCGGCGCAATGCCGCCACGCATGCCCTGCTCTAGCGAGTTCGCAAGCTGCGCGTTCTTCTCCGCATTCAGCCGCGCGCCTGTTGCGAACGCCTCCTTGCTGCCCGCGATATCGCCTTTCTGCCGCAGTATCTGGCCCATCGTGTTGAAGGGACCCGGGGTTGTCGCATCCAGCTTGATCGATTCCTTCAACTCCGCCAGTGCGCCATCTAAATCGCCGCTCTCCTTCAATGCAATCCCCAACATGTAGTGAGCTTCCGCGTAATCGGGCCTAATTCCGATCGCTGCCCGCATCTGTTCAGCCAACGTCGAGAAATCGCCCGATTGCCACGCCAGAACACCTAGCGTGTAGTGCGCCTCAGCCAGCGTCGGGTCCAGCCGGATCGCCTCCTCCAGCTCCTTTTGCGCGACATCAAGCTTGTCTTGCATCTTCAACGCGATCGCCAGGTCATAATGGCCCGCGGCCGATTCAGGCTGATCCTTGATGACGGCCCGGTACGCATCTTCCGCTTGCGCAAAGTCGCCCGTCTTTAAGTGAGCGTATCCGATATTCATCTCTGCGGAAGCGTCTCCGGGGCTATGCGCAAGAACTTTTTGCGCCTCCGCAATTGCCTTTTCCGGCTGCCGCGTTTCTACCAGCATCCAGGAATATATGTTGCGCAACGCATCGTCGCCAGGGTTTAGATCCACCGCATGGGCGTATGCGTCCACCGCAGAGGCTAAATCGCCTTTCCGCTGCATCGCCTGACCCAGCATGGCCCAAATTCGAGGATTCGATGAATCCAGACTTGCGGCTTCCTTCAAAGCCTGCGCCGACTTGTCGTTGTCTCCCAAATCCAGGTATGCCGATCCCAATCGATACCGGTACTCTGCCGATTTAGGCTCCAGCTCGACGGCTTCTTGTAGTTCCGGCAGTCCGCGCTGTCGGTCATTCGCCATCCACTCCGCAACCCCGAGGTGAAAGTGCGCGGGGCCGTAATGCGGATCCAATGAAATCGAGCTCTGAAAGTGTTTAGTCGCGTCAGTCTGCTGTCCCAGCACCGCTAAAAGAAATCCGATCTTATCTTCCGTCTCTGCGGAATGCGGTTCTATCTCGGCAGCCTTGTTCAATCGATCAAGCGCGGCTTGCTTGTCGCCGCTTCGAGCCAGCGATTCGGCTTGCGCAATCAGATCCGAAGGCGTTGCTGTCTGCCCGCTTGCAAGCGGCAGTAGCAAAGTCCAACAGAACAGCGCTTTGAACAATCAACGCCATTATACGAACGTCCTCTCCGTCCCTGCCCTGAAGTGTCGCTTCGTTGAGATTATCTAAATGCGTTGTTCAGTTCTTTAGCTTGACGGCGTTCGGATTGGTTAGTATTGTACGGTTGGCTTGAACTAGCCGCCGGTACGGGTCCCCACAAAAATGCGGAAATTAGCTCTGTTGCATTGTGTCGCGCTGTCAACAATTCTGTCGGTTATGAGCGCAAACATCGCGGGCGCACAGGATTCAGGGAGTTCGCCCCTAATTTCGCCTCTTGACACATCTACCAGTCCCTACAACATTCTGGTGGACAGCTCTCTTCCTGCCGATAATCCAGCCGCTATGCAGTTCACGACCTTACAGGCAGCGTATGCGGCCGCCCCTGCTGGAACGGCGACCCAGCAAACAGTCATCGGGATCAAACCAGGTGTCTATCAAATTACTGGCACGGCAACAACGCCAGGGCTGACAATTACAAAAAACTACATCACCTTACTCGGGCTTACTAATGACTTGCGGAGCGTGGTTCTAGCCGATAATCGCGGCAATCAGGAGGGTGCCGGTACATCCACCGACACCAATAATGGTTACGTCATCGTCGTCAGTGCAACCAGTTTTCAGGCTGTCAACCTTACAATCCTGAACTACTGCAATGTGAACTATACCTATCCCGGCGACGCGAGCAAGAACCTAACGGAACGATCTTCCGTAATTACACAGGCTGTAGCGCTTCAGGCCTCCGGCGATAAGCATATTTACGACCACGTTGCTCTCCTTAGCAGGCTTGACACAACCTTTATAGAGACGACGCGCGCTTACTTTACTAACGTCTACATCGAGGGTACCGACGATTTCATAGGCGGGGGAACAATTAGCTTTTGGGATCACTCCGTGATCAACTTTCCGACCGGATCGGGAGTTCCATCCGTATCGGGAACCGTCTTCTCGAATACTACCTTTATCGATAATGGCGGATCGATGCAGTTTTATAAAGGCTTCCCCCGGGGTTCTACGATTCCGGCTGTTTTGATTAACTGTGTTTTGCCCGTTAATACAGGTGAATCAGTAGCTTGGGTAAGGGGTTTTGCGCCCGTAATGCAAAATCTTTACTCACTTACTTATCAGAATAGGGATAGTAACGGAAATCCGGCGGTAATTTCTGATGGCTCCGCGGGCCCATTGACCTTCAACTTATCAAGAGAGTTGTCCGCCGAGGAAGCTGAAGCGTTCAATCCATGGAACCTTCTTAGCGCCACTCCAACGGGCGTCCAGGACAATTGGGATCCCGCGGGCGTCGCAGCCTACTATAACGGCTTAGGTGAGGGAAGTTTGCCCTTCGGAATTTCGCTAACCAATGGCTCGCCTTCAATCATTACCGGTCAAACTACTGCAACAATTACCGCGACTGTAGCGCCTGCGCGAGCTCCCAATACGCTAACCTGGACCACTTCGTCAAACCTCATTTCACTAAGCCAGAATGCAAACGGTTCTACGCTCACCGTAACCGGCAATAACAACACCGGCAACTCGCAATACGTTCCTATAAATGCTACAGCCGCCAATGGCTTCTATGTAACAGCATGGGTTTACGTGCAGCCGCCTTACATAAGCCCGCCGACGCTTTCCTCAGGACTGACGTTGAGCGCCCCATTTAACGGAATGGTATCGGCCGGCTACAGTTTGAACATAGCCGCAAATCGAACGGATCAGTCGATAATCACTTGGTACAGTTGTGACGACTCTTCGGGGACCAATGCGCGAGTCGTGGCTATAAGCAACGGGAATGTGCCTTTAGTCACCTATGCTTTGCAGCCAGGCGACGTGGGCCGATATCTCGAAGCTAGTATTCAACCCAAAGTAGATATAAGCAATGCTGGACCGGCCGTAAGCACTATCGCAAAGACGCCAATAGCGACCTCGGACATCAAAACGACTACGGTATCCCCTAACTTCATGAACTTCCCGGTTGCGCCAATCAGCTCGTATGTGAGCGGTTACTGGACGGTTCTGGGCACCTGGACATCGGAAGCTCAGCCGCCGGGAAGCACGTTCGTTAACGGTTGGGGAGTTCGAGTGGGGTCGCAGGGGGCCGCTATCTTGTACCAGCAGGACCAGCCATACGGCGACATGCAGGTTGTTACGGTGATGTCGCCGGAAAAAACCGCTGGACAAGGATTTGGAAGCCCCGGTTCTGGCGCGGATTCGACGCCGCCGACGTTCGTGCAAAATGCAGATATTTACATCAAGTACGATCCCCGTTCTGGGAACGGATACTCACTGCGGTGGTGGAGGACGACTGCCTCTTCGACCGACTGCATGTTCCAGCTCTATCAGCACATCAACGGCGTAGGCTCGCCGGTCAACAGTATCCAGGTGCTGACTGGCGCATTCAAACCGAATACGTATCTGACGCTGTCGATAATTGGTTCAACATTCACAGCCAGCGCTTACAACGACACCGACGGCGACACGCTATTTCTCCAGGGAGCAGTTACTCCGAATTCGTACGGTGGATCTGGAACTCGCTGGAGTGGAACCACGCCGTCTGGAAACAGCAACGTATATAGCCTGTTCCAGATCTCCTATCCGGGCGCAGTACAACTAACCACCACTGCGGCGCTGATCAATTTGGGTGTTGGCAGCGGATACCAGGCGACAGTGACGGTTGCCAACTCGGGGACCGCTATTGCGCAGAACGTAACTTTGAACGCCGCATCCCTTGGTAATGCTAGCAGCGCTTCAGTTCCGCTTTCATTGGGCAGCATCGCACCCGGGGCGTCAGCCAGCATTACAGTGACTTTCCCAACATCGTCCGGAGCATCCGGCGCGGCGGTCGCAGAGAAGTACTCAGGCATTTACACCGGCGGAAGCTTCAACGCCAGTATCCGCGCGAGATTGCCGTAAACGTTTCAGACCTAACCAGAGGAGAAGAGATTCAGAATGAGGAAAATGATTGCTTCCGTTCCAACTGTAGCTTTGGTCATAGCCATCACGTTATCGGCTCTGACGGTGGCCTCTGCGGATACGTTGAAACTGAGTCTTGCCGCCCCTGCCCAGACTGCTGCAGTAGGGTTTACTGTGTCATTTACTGCAACCGTATCCGCTCCGATAACCAATGTTGCTGCCGTGTACCTCAACAGCGACAGCAATAACGTGGATTACCCGCTGACGGTGGATGACACCGGCTTCTTTTCGAATTTTCCCTTGAGCCTCGCACCAGGCGGAAGCTTTACGGGTCAGCTCTTCGCCGTTACCATTCCGAATTTTGCAAGCTCGCCAGCGTCTTACCAAGGTTATTTTGAAATAGACGGCGGCGCAAACAGCAACGCCTTGAACTTACTCGCTTCGGTAAACTTTCAGGTGATCGCCGCGCCGGAACCAATGAGCATAGGATTGCTGACAATCGGGATTATTAGTTTAGTCCTGGTGCTTCGACGCAGGCGCTGCGTTACTTAGATCGTCCGTACCATGTGATGCGGACACGCCAGTTGCACATTTTCGAACAAGCGTTGCGGCAGATCCCACCCGTACTTTGCAAGGAACGGCACAATTGAGTAGAACCGCTCCTGTAAATGCCGATGAGGGTAAATCATGTTCATGAGGTAAGCCGCATCTTTCGCTGCGCGTTCATCTCGTTTCAACGCCTCGCGGGCCGCCTTGTGAGCTAGTTTCTCAATCTGGTAGGCAATCTTCGCTGAACTCTTCTTAGCTGCTTTTTCCAGAGTTACATCGAACGCGGTTAAATTTGCCTGCACCTTCTCCAGGCTTGCACGCAAAGTCGATTGCAATGCCGTCAGCTCACTTGTCAAGTTCGGCGGCACAAGCTTCGCGGCGATCCGGCTCTTCACGTGTTCATGATGATCAAGCAAGTCGGGTAACCGGAGCCCAAAACTGTCCATCAGCTTAGCCGCTTTGGCATCCAGCAGTGTAAAACTATTGCGCGGGAAAATCACCGGCATTCGGCTCAGCAGCTTCTCGTAAAGGACCTGCCCCTGCGCCATATAAGCGATCTCGCTCGGTCCTCCGACATAACTCACAGTCGGCAGGAGGTAATCCTGCATCACTGGCCGAAGCAAAGCATTCGGTGAGATCCTATCGGCTTGGGCCGCCAGCTCCGCAACCGAATAGCTGCGGTCCTTCGTCACGAACCGTCCATCTCTCCATCGAATCGCCGTCCGCTTGTTTGCGGCCAACAAAAACAACAACGAAGCGTCTTCGTCAACCGTCACTTGCGCGTGATATCCGGCCGCGGTCAACTCTTCATTTCTTTGCCGCAACCCGCCCGTCAACTCGGGCACACGCTCCACGCACTCTCGAAGAAAGGGCGCCACCATCTCTCGAATATCCGGCTGTAGGGGATCTACGAACAAGATCCCGAAGTCCTTTAGCAGGTTCTTCAGAAACGCGAGAAACGCCCCTGCGAACGTCTCGCCCGGACGGTACCACTCGCTTAACTTCGCAACCACCAGGTCAGCAAACGGCAATTCGCCCAGCCCGCTTCGCAATTCTGCCAGAGGTACTTCGTTGAATGCCACTTTACCCACCGGCCCGCCGTTCGAGACCGCGTTTGCCAAAGAAATCTTTGCTGGCGTACCGTCTTGATTGAACATCCAGGCATGATCCACTTCTGCCAGATCATGGTCTTCACTAGCCGCCCAAAACACCGGAACCGCAGCCACTCCGTGTTCGGTCAGGTGTTGCGCCAGCTTTACGGCCGTAAGCGCCTTGAAAATCGTAAATTCCGGTCCAGAAAGGAACCCAACCTGCTGGCCAGTTACAACGGCAACAGTATCGCGTTCAGCTAATTTCGATAATGCGGGCGAATCGCCGTTCTCTCGGCGCAGTGCCGAAACCAGCTTCGCTCGCCGCTCTTCCGGGTAGCGAATTGCCTTCGCCGCGTTAACGAGTGCGCTCAAATCTGAAAACGGCCCAGCATAAAAATGGCTTACCCGATCGAAATGGTAGAGATAATCGAGGAACAACTGACTCGTTCCCGGGATTTCAGTCTGGTGGATACACGAAGGCTGCATGGGCGGTCGGGTCGCAGTTACGAGATGACATCCCGTACGCCAAAGTTACCAAAGTTTGCCCAGCTCTAGTCCCCACGCGACAATGTATATAGGATGATGGACGAACAAGAGTTCAAGAATCGCGCCGACCTCGCCCTCGAGTCGCTATATAAGAAGCTCTCCGCTGCTTCTGACGAATTCGAGTTCGAACCCGATTTTAATTCCGGCGCGCTCGCGGTTGAGTTCGACCGGCCCAAAGGCAAGTTCGTCGTTAGCCCGAACGCGCCCGTTCGTCAGATCTGGGTTTCCGCTCATTCCCGCAGTTTCAAACTGGATTGGGATGAAGTCCGTCAGGCTTTTGTGCTTCCGGACACCGGCCAGAGTCTCGCAGAACTCATGGGCTCCGTCATCGGCCAGCAAATCGGCGAGGAAGTAACTCTCTAACGTCGTGCCTGGCGTCTACGTCTCTTACCCGTTCTGTTCACAGAAATGCAGCTTCTGTAATTTCGCGTCAGACGTGTCTTCTTCTGATGCCATCGCGCGCTACAGCCGCCGGCTTCTGACTGAAGTAAAAGCTCACAATTGGCAGTGGCCGCCCGAAACCATCTACTTCGGAGGTGGGACGCCTAGCCTGATGGACCCCAGCCTGCTTCAAACCCTGCTTTCAGCGATTCCAGGCGAAAAGCTTACAGAACTGACGCTCGAATGCGCACCCGGCACCATCACGCCCGAGAAACTTCGCTGTTGGACTCAAGTGCGGAATCAATCGCATCAGTCTCGGCGTGCAATCGTTCGTCACCGCTGAACTACGCCAGACCGGCCGCCGCCACAACTCCGAAACTGTGGTGCAAGACGTTGCTGCCCTTCGCGCCTCCGGCATTACCAACATCAATCTCGACCTCATTGCCGGTTTGCCGGGCCAGACGCTCGCGTCCTGGAATGAATCGCTCGACTGGATCGAACGCCTATCACCGCCTCACGTTTCCGTCTACATCTTCGAAATCGACGAAGACAGCCGTCTCGGAAAAGAAGCCCTCTTAGGCGGCATTCGTTACGGTGCGCCGCTACTGCCGAGTGATGATGTCACGGCCGAACTCTACGAATGCGCTGTCGCGCGCCTCGGCGGCCTCGGTATTCAACGCTACGAAATTTCAAACTTCGCGGTCCCTGGCATGGCATCGCGTCATAACCTGAAATATTGGCTGCTCGAGCCCTATATCGGCTTTGGTCTCGACGCCCACTCGTACAACGGCCGCCTTCGCTGGAGCAATCCCGACACCCTCGACGCATATTGGGCGTCAGCGCCGCAACAGCCGCGCGAAACCATAGAAACCGATCCCGACGAAGAACAGTTTTTCGTCGGCATGCGCCTCTCTCGCGGCATTGAGCCCACGCCCGCGCAGTGGCTCAAGTTCTCAGAACCCATCGAAAAATGGCGAGCTGCCGGTATGCTGGAACACGAGGGCAATCGTCTGCGCCTCTCTGACCGCGGCGTTCTCATCTCAAACGAAATTTTTCAGGAGTTTGTCCATGCCTGACCCGCACCAAACCAACTACATTGACCTTCGCAGCGATACCGTAACCAAACCCGACGAGAAAATGCGTGCCGCCATGGCATCCGCCGAGGTGGGTGACGACGTCTATGGTGAAGATCCAACGGTCAATCGACTGGAACAACGAGCTGCCGAGGTTTTCGGCAAAGAAGCCGCGCTCTTTGTCCCTACCGGCACCATGGGCAACACCATTGCCATCAAGATGCACACGCGTCACGGCGAAGAAGTCATCTGCGAAGCCCGCTCCCATCTCATCGATTGGGAACTCTCCATGATGGCCTGGTTCTCCGGATGTCTGGCGCGAACTGTCGCCGCCGACCGTGGCATTCTCACCTGGAAACAAATCGCTGCTGCGCTCCGGCCCAAAGGCCCCCACAATGCCCCGACGACTCTTATTTCGCTTGAGAATTCCCATAACATGTGGGGCGGCAGCACCTACCCGCTCGAAACGCTCGATGAGATCTGCGCCGAAGCGCACGCCCGCCGCCTCAGAGTCCACATAGACGGCGCTCGCATCTTCAATGCCTCAGTCGCGGTCGGCGTTCCTGTCTCCCGCCTCGCCCGCAACGCCGATTCCGTTATGTTCTGTCTGTCTAAAGGACTTGGCGCTCCCGTGGGATCAATGGTTGTGGGTACCGCCGAGGCGATAGAGGAAGGTCGTCTGTATCGTAAGCGTTTGGGTGGCGGCATGCGCCAGGCCGGCGTTCTGGCCGCTGCTGGACTCATCGCGCTTGAGGAGTCTCCGGCGCGCCTGCACCGCGATCACGAAAACGCCCGTTTTCTCGCGCAGCGCCTCGCGGAACTCCCCGGCATCCATGTCAACCCGGCGTTCGTCGAAACCAACATCATCATCTTCGACATCTCCGGGACCGGGCTTGCGCCGCGCGAAATCAGCAATCGACTAAAATCTCGTGGCGTGCTCGCCAACCCCGTCGGTGCCACTGCAATCCGCATGGTGACTCACCGCGACGTCACGCGCCAGCAGTGCGAACGCGCCGTTGATGTCCTGTCCGAAGTCACAGCCCAATTTGTGGCGGCCCCGGCGACTCTCTGATAGTATTTTCTCGGTGCTCATACTCTCGGCTGTCCTGGCCATCTTTATGTATGGCCTCATCGCGCCCATGCTTGGCGCCCTTCTGCCTAATTACTTGCTGACGCCCACGCAGGAAGGCATGTTAGCCACCACGCAAGCGATTGGCTTGATCATTTCATCTCTCTCGGCTGGTCCGGTTATCGATGTGAAGGGCAATAAGACGGCTCTTGTATCCGGCCTTGCCCTCATCCTCATCTCTTTGCTTGCTCTTCCGAACGCTGGCGGGTATTCAGGACTGCTGGTTGTGTACTTTGTCCTGTTTCTCGGCGGTGGCATCGTCGTAACCGCCGCCAATGCGCTGGTCGGGGCAGTTGAGCCCAGCCGCCGCGGTTCCGCGCTCAACTTTCTGAACCTGTTCTTTGGCCTTGGCGGCATCATCACCACGTGGGCGGCCAGCTACGTCCTTGGCCCTGTGGCACTCTGTTATTCCATTGCGGCCGTTGCCTTGATCGCTCTCATAATCAATGTAGTCACAAAGATGCCGGCTCCCTCGGGCGAAGCCAGCTTCCGCCTGAACGAAGTGCCCGCGCTTCTATCGCGTCCCGCGCTTATTCTTCTGTCTTTCTTCTTGTTTCTTTACGTCGCGTGCGAACTCGGCATGTGGAATTGGCTGAAGAAATATCTCATCACTATCAACTTCGATCCGAAAACCGCCGGTGGCGTAGTCAGCTACGGCTTCGCTTTCGGTCTCCTCGTTGGCCGTATCGTGGTTTCGCGCCTGCTCGTCCGAATTCGCGCGCTCACTGTCACTCTCGTAGCGTCCGTTTGCATGGCTATAGCCACCTACGCCGTTTTCAATTTACATACGCAAGCTGCCGTCACCGCCGCGGTCTTTTGCACCGGACTGGCCATGGCGCCCGTCTTCCCCACCACTTTGGCCATCGCCCAGGACGCGTTTCCCGCGTGGCACCGCGACTGCTCTCGGCATCGTCATCACTTTCGGATGGGTGGGTCTGGCTGTCAGCTCGCCCATTATTGGAAGCGTCAGCGCGGCCAGCACGCTCCATCGTGCTCTGCTGCTGCTCCCGTTCTTTTCACTGGTAATGGTAGTAACCAGTCTGGTACTTCGCGGTCTATTACGGCGCCACGCTGCGGAGATGGCGTTCGCGCCAAATCTGAGATAGACTTTCAAGAACTGCAGTTTCGTTTATGAAAGCGCATTAGGAGAACACAATGGCATTTTGTCCAAACTGCGGCGCCCAGGCTACTGGCGCATTCTGCCCCAACTGCGGGGCTAGCGTTGCTGCTGGTACGCCCGGAACCGCTGGTGCTGCGAATCCCGGAGCTGCCGGCGCTGGCTACGCGACTCCGCCGCCGCCCCTCGTCCAGTCGGGCGGCATGAGTGAAAACGTAGCCGGCGCTCTCTGTTACCTGGCAGGCCTCATCACGGGAATTATTTTCCTGGTGATCGCTCCTTACAACCAGAACAAGTTCGTTCGCTTTCACGCTTTCCAAGCCATCTTCGGCCACATCGCTGTTATCGTGTGCTGGATTGCATGGGTCATCATCGGCGGCATCCTGGCAGTTCTAACGCACGGAGTAGGCTTCTTCCTGTTCCCGTTGTTCGGCTTGCTGATCTTTGCGCTGTGGCTTTACCTGATGTACTCGGCCTATAACTACAAGAAAGTCAAGCTGCCCTTAATCGGTGACCTCGCCGAAAAACAGTCTTAACCCGCCGGCCGCGCCGGACGTCTATCATTGAGGTGGTGAAGTACTGCTGTTTCCTGACGCTTGCCGTCTCGCTGGCGTCGGCCTCTGATATAACTCCGCGTCTCGGCATCATCGAAGTCTACGGCGCGCACAAGGTCTCCGTAGACAAAATCCGCAAAGCGCTCGGCGCTCAGGAAGGCGGCCCGCTGCCTTCCCGCGAAGACGCCGAAGACCGCATAGACAAAATCTCCGGTATTGTCGCCTCTCGCATCGAAGCCGCCTGCTGCGATCAGCGTGGAATGGTCCTCTACGTCGGTGTTCAGGAAAAGGATGGCCCGCACTTCGAATTTCATCCCGCTCCCACCGGCGACGTTACTCTCCCGGTCGAACTCGTCGGCAATTATCACAGTTTCCTAGATACCGTGGGAGACAGTATTCACGGCAGCGCTACTGCCGACGAAGACCTCACTAACGGCTATTCCCTTATGTCCGATTCGCAATGCCGCGAGTTGCAGCAATCGTTCATCCCGTTCGTCGCGCGTGACCTGGCTCTTATCGATCGTGTCATTCGAGAATCGGCCGACCCCGAGCAGCGCACCATCGCCGCCTATCTCCTGCAATATGGCCCGCGCGGCCCGCGTACTTCCAAAGTGATACTCGATGCGCTTCAGTATGCGATGCAGGACCAGGAAGATTCAGTCCGTCAAAACGCCATGCGATCTCTGCAGGCCATCGCCGTCGGCGCCAAACTCCATCCCGAGCAGCAGATGCAAGTTGAGCCCACGTGGTTCATCGAGCTTTTGAACTCTGTCGTGTGGTCTGATCGCCGCAGCGCCGCTCTCGCCCTCGTTGACTTCACAGAAGGCCGTGACCCCGATACCCTTGCTCTCCTGCGTCAGCGCGCGCTTGATTCCGTCCTTGAAATGGCCCGTTGGCGCGATCTGCAACATGCCCTGCCGCCCTTCATCCTCGCCGGCCGCCTGGCCGGCCTTGAGTGAAAAGCAGATTCAGGATGCTTGGGTCAACGGCAACCGTGAGCCCGTGCTTGAGAAGGCTTTGCACCCGAACAAGAAGATCAGGATCACCGATTAAGCAGTCGTTCCTTCGAGGGCCTCTTCCTCCTCCAATATCGTCTCCTCGCCTGGTTCGGTTGCCGGTTCCGGTACGTCATCTACTGGCGTCGCCTCTACATGGTCTTCTCGTATGATCGGCGATTCACACATGCAGCAATCACTGCACCGGTGGCATCGCTCGCACATATGGTTCCCGCACGTGTCTTTGGTGCAGTACACACAGATCTCTTGCGAACTCTCGCCGCAAATCGAACAGCTAAACGTCATCAGGGTCGTCATTTCTTTCTCGTTCTGTTCGCCACAGGCTGCTGGCTCATTATCGCCCGGCAGCGCTGCGCCTCTTCGTCGGCGATCTTGAAATTCTGCTCGGTGCTTAACGCCAGGTCTTTGATATACCCGCGAAACCGCTCTCGGCCGGTAAAGTTTTGCGCAATCGCCTGGGTCAACTGGTCCGCTATTGCCCGGTCCGCATACCGTTGCGCTCCTTCATTCAGCGACCGTGCCGTTACCTCCAGCGCTTCCAACCGGAAATAAACATCCAGCGCAGCCGAAAGGCTATCCACCTTTTGCTCCAGCAGTCGCGTGGTAACCATCACATCTTTTAATTCCTGTTGCGCCGTTTGCCACTGCACAATATAGGTCGAGGGCGCGCCTTTCTCGTCATACCACCGCTGCGGATTCAATTTCGTCAGAACCGGCTCCAGCTTTTCATTATTCTGCTCGACCGCCGCGACAATCTTCCGCGCATCCCACGGCGTCTCCAAGCCCGCAATGACAGGTGCTTGTTGGCTCGCCGCGGGTGACCCCGGAACAGAAACTTTCGTTTGCGCGCACAAACCCAGCGCCGCGAACGAAAACAAGAGGTACTTGGCGTGCATCCGCTTTAATTCTAGCGGCGAGCGCAGCGAGCGCGTCTGAATCAGGTAGCGAGCGCAGCGAGCGCGTTTGGTAGGAGCGCAGCGCGCGTGCATCGCCAGCGAGCAATGACCCGCTCACCAGACCAGTCTGGACCAAATATGCGTCTGCGCCTGCGCCAACAACGGCCGGCCCTCAATCGGTTCGTTGTTCTTGTGTCCCGGCGTGAGCGCCACCAGAATTTTAACCGTGTACCGGTATAGCGTTCCCCGGTCCACCCTGCGCGAGATCTGTTCGTTCGGCCGCACCACAATCGCGTCCACGGCCTTCACCAGCACCGGTTCGCTTCGCGGCAGCAAGGTATGCTGCACGCGCACCTCGCCTTGCAGCACGTCGATACGCACGGCACTATCTTCATCCACGGCCAACGCGATTGTGCTCGGCTCATGAGTGCTTACCACCGCCACCGGACAGAAGATTCGTTGCTGCCACTGTCCCGGTCCCGGTTGCAGATGAACGCGAACACGCCCGGCCACAACATCCAGCAGATCGCCTGCGCTAGCCGCGTTCTCCCGAAAAATCACTCTTGAGTTGCTCAAGAGATCGAAGCTGCTGCCGCCCTGAACTTCAAAGTGCGCGTAACCATCTGTCCCGGTTGTGATGGTCTGCTGAATCGGTACGCGCTCCCCGTTACTCACTGCCCAGGGGAGTTCATCCCGCACGCGATCCACTTTCCCGCTGACCACCGTCGCGTGCGCCTCATAATGCTGCACCATTGCCGGATCAACCGGCGTACTCTGTGCGCTTAGCAATGCTGCTCCGCATAATGTCACGCAAACCACCCAGGGGAATCTCGCCCCAAACGAAGTCTTCCCAAGCGCAAAGGGTGCGGATGCGCGCCGCCAAACAGGATAAGAACTCTTCTCGTCTTTGGGCTGGGCGATTGATGCAGAGCCCGTCTTGCGCGTTGTCTTCAAAGTAGGCCTCCCGTGGCCGCCCCTGACGATTCTTCCACACCTTGGCTAACGACGAGTTTCATGCCGCCTCCGGTTCCCCAAAAAACGTGCTTGGTCGCGGCTTTATTGCCAAGTAGCTCCGTTGTCACCGAAGCCGGCGTTGCCTTACGTCGACAGTCATCGCCTTGTGGCTGAGTTAGTACCGGTACTGTTCACCAGTGAGTTTCAGTGTTAGACTCTCCATACACCTGGATATACACCGTGTCATCTGCCCCTATGTCCGCCCGAACGATCCTGTTGGCGCTCATTCTGTCACTCGGAGCTGCGGCTCAGACCACGCCGCCGTTACTAACTGCTTTCGGCAGTGGTGTTGAAGATGCCTTTCAGATCAGCTACGTGTCGCAACTGAATAATGCCGACACGGTGATCAATATCTCTAATGCCGGCACCGCTAATCAGCCGCAAATTTCAGAGCGGGCCGCGCTAACGGGCCAGTATATTACGTCCGGCGATCTGTGCGTGAACATCTACGTCTACACTCCCGACCAGCAGCAGGTCGCCTGCTGCTCCTGTTTCGTCTCGCATAACGAGGTCATCTACGAGAATCTCGGTGGCCCCACCGAATCAAGACCCGCCTCGTGGGGTATACCCACAGTCTATGGCGGCGACGGAGTCCCTGGCCTGCTCTGGAACACCACATACGGCCCCGGTGCCTATCCGTTCAATTCTGCGGTCGTCAAGTTGGTAGCGACCGACGCCACCAATACCGTAGGCTGCAACAACACTGCGTTCGATCCGGTTACTTCAACGCCAGGCAACATCACCGCGGCAAACATCAGTGCATTCGATCTCGCGCCTGGCATGGCCGTATGGTCCACCCATCCGCACCCGACCAACGGAGCCAGCCTGCCGGGTCCGAACGGGGGTGTTCTCTTGCCAGTTCATATCACTGAAACGGAGGGCCAGGCAAAGGTCCTGAGTCTCGGCGAATTTACCGGATTGACAACCCTCTGCACGAATATCCAGAACAACTCGAGTGGCCGCGGGCAATGCAGTTGTCCCACGGAGAACCTCGCGGGCGGATTTGGTACCCCTAGATAGTCTCAACAGGCGGCCAGGAACAACGCTTCGGCGACCTTCCCCACGCAAGCGTAGCGTTCACCCCTAGCGTCTGATTCGCCGCCGGCTGCGGGCAATTACATAAAGTACATAGAAACCAGCGGCAGCAAGAAATAACCGCGCTGGACCGGGTTCCGGCACGCTCGGCGGGTCGGTGATCGTCACCTCCGTGATATTGTTTGTGCCAATGATCGTTCCCCAGTAGGTTCCAAGCTGGTCGATGTTGAGCCCGGGAATCAAAGCTCCTTCTGACGCGTTGACGCCCGTATCGCAGCCGGACGAGCCTGCATCCCAGCAAAGATAGAGCGCCGCTTGCCCGAAGTTCGAGCCCAGATCTGTAATGCTATTGGGCGCTGACGTGAAATTAACCGACCACGCGCAATCCTCAGCGCTCAGTTGATTGCAGGAATAGTTCGAAAATGCCCCCAAGTATCCTTCGATGGCTAGGCTTCCTGACTCCGTGATGGCGTCGGTCGGAAATGTCGGCAGAGAGAACGAGTAGCTGATCGATTGGCTGCCGCTTCCAAAAATCGTCCATGTGTACATCACATCGGCCTTCGCCGCCACCGCAATAAAGAGTAGAAAAGTCAGCCGCTTCACGATGATCCTCCGAAGACCAGTGCCGCAACTGTACCATCGGGTTTGTCCGAATCGCTAGTACCAATAGTTGCTTATGTGAACTGAACTGGACTACGGTCCCTGAATTGAGGTCTCCATGCGAAGGGGCGCCTTTCGAACTCCCCGGTGACAAAAATCTCGTTCCTCGATTTTCCTTCTTTTCATCCACTTACGTCCCAGCATTTTCGAGTTCGCTCGGTCTGCGCGCAATTCTTGGCTCAGGAGTAACCTCTATATGACCCCTCGTTCCATCCGCCGCGCCGCCGAGCGCCGTGCAAAAAAGCTGGCCCGAAAAGTACCTGCGGACCTAACCGCCGTGACAGAACCCCGCGCGTCAGCAAGGGCCGTAACCGCTCAGCCCACGGTGTTCGCAGCGCCCGCCTCTGACCCACACGAATTTCAGCCCGTCACTCCCGCGCAACTCGCTGCCAATCGCGCCAATGCCCAGCTTTCAACGGGTCCGCGCACCGCTGCCGGACGCGCGAAGTCTTCTAAGAACGCGGTCAAATCCGGACTCACCGGCCAAACCGTCCTTCTTCCCACCGACGACGTAGAAGAATACGCCTCCTTCCTCGCCGCGTTTCAGCACGATCTCGCTCCCGTCGGCCAAGCCGAATGTGAGCTCGTCCAATCCATCGCTAACACGCACTGGCGCCTGCGCCGCATCCAGGCTCTCGAATTCGCTCTCTATGCCCACGGCCACGAGCAGTTCGAAGCGGCCTTCGAGGATCGTCCGGAAGACACTCGCTACAACCTGATCCTCTTGCAAACGCACTTGACCTATGAGAAGCAGTTCCGCAATTTCCAAATCCAGGAAGCTCGCCTCGACCGCCGCCGCGACAAGGACATGGCCGAACTTCGGCGTCTCCAGATCGAGCGCAAAGCCAACCAGCCGGAAACCGGGGAAGCCCTATCGGATCTGGATGCGCTCGTTGCCCCTAAATCGGCGGCCGTGCAACCCACAGCTTCGCTAGCTCCCGAAAATGGGTTTGAATTTTCAAATAGCTATCAACTCCTACCCGGCGAGCTCTTGCCGGCCCCCAAAGACCACTCACAACTTGCAAAAGTCGTGAGGTAGGCTGAGATTTCGCTATACTCAACCTCACTTCGAATAAGGTTCCAGCGATGGCCTGTTCTCAGCCGCTCAGGTTTGTACTCTATTTCTGCGTCTGTATATTCTGGCTCCCCGTAGCTCTCTACTCGGCCGCCATCTCGGGCACGGTGAAAGACCCTTCCGGCAGCCTCGTTCCAGGAGCCGTAATTCAGGTGTCCGGTGGCCAATTGACGCAGTCCGTAGTCGTCACTGCGGACGCTCAGGGTCACTTTGTCTCGCCAGATCTGCCGCCCGGCATATACTCGCTGCGCGCCGCCGCGGAAGGCTTCGAAATCCTCTCGCGCACCATCGAACTTCGGGACGCGCCCCTTACTCTTGATCTCCAACTCGCCGTCGCCGCATCCAGGCAGGAAGTCACAGTCGCCGGCAAGGCGCTGCAGTTCGCAAACACCGATCCGGTCTACCGGCAATTACGCACCGTGGCTCTCGGCGCCACCATTTCTGTCGAGAACTTCACGATTGAAGATGACGTCGCCACCTTCCTCTTCAAGCAAGGCACAATCAGCTTTCTCAGTCCTGTGAATGGCCAGATCACTGGCGCTATCTTCGTCGGTCAAGGTCACTTTTCACTGAAGCCGGCCTCCACCATGGACCGTCGTGAGTTAAGCCGTCGAATCAAAGCCGAAACGGCCGAGGAAGATTTTACTGACATCGTGTTCCGCTTCTCCAGCGGCGCCCATCGCTCTTTCCTCAACGGAGCGAAAGGACAAGCGGCCACGCCCGCGGCCGCGATTGCCATCTTTCACGACTGGCAACAGAAAGTGCGCCGGCGGCACGAGATCCCGCTCAGCTTCTCAGACAATCTCCTCAACGGCGATCAGATGGACAACATAGACGCCGAACTTCTCGCCCATCTCTACAATCCTTCCCGGCCGCCTCTCTTCGAAGCATTCATTCATGGCGTCCGCCACAAGGACCTCCGATTTATCTTTAAGGGCCGCGGCGGCGCTCTCAGTGCTTTGGATTCCCCCGAAGAGGCAGCTCTCATCAACGATGATCCAGCGGGCATGGACGATGGCGTTTGGTACTTGTCTCACAAGCTGACAGAGTTCAAGGCTGGAACCGCCAGTTCGCTCGAAGACAAGCGCTTCGTTTCAGCCCGCAAGTACAAGATCGAAACCGCCATTGGAGCGAACGATCGCCTCACCAGCGTGGCCAATATAGAATTCACCGCCGTGGTTCCGGGTGAACGCGTCATTCGCTTCCAGTTGCTGCCGAACCTGCGCGTCACGCGCGTTGCTGATTTCGCCGGCAAGGATCTTTATTTCATCCAGGAGAACCGCCATGCGGACGGCTCCTTTTACGTCATCCTCCCGGAGGCCGCGCAACCCGGCACGGTCTACTCAATCACCGTGGAATATTCAGGCGACAAGGTTCTCATCGATGCTGGCAACGGCAGTTTTTATGTGCGGGCGCGCGAAGCCTGGTACCCCGCGCTGAATTCCTTCTCTGAGCATTCCCTCTACGACCTCACCTTCCGGGTTCCAAAGAAATTCAAGTTGATCAGCGTCGGTTCACTGGAAAAGGAAGCCATTGAAGACAACTACTACGTTACGCACTGGATCACGCCCAAGCCCATCGCCATCGCCGGGTTCAACTATGGCGATTACCAGCACATCAGCGTCCCCGATGACATTGACCACTACCAGATTGACGGCTATTATTTGCCCGAGCTTCCCTCGCGTTTGGCGGCTTTCCGCAATTCCGCGCTCAGTGGCATGGCGCCCAAATCAATGACCAAATACGCCCTGGAACAGACTCGTGCGCAGCTTCAGGTCTGTACCTTGTTTTTTGGCCACAGCCCCTTTGATCGCATCTATATTACAGAACAACCCGACTTCAACTTTGGTCAATCTTGGCCGAATCTTGTCTATCTGCCCATCTCCGCTTACATCGACGATACACAGCGTTGGCTCCTCTTCGGCGGCATCAACAGCTCCTTTACTTCTTTCGTGCAGGAGGTGACGCCGCACGAAGTGGCGCACCAGTGGTGGGGTCACGCGGTTGGTTGGGCGTCTTATCACGACCAGTGGCTCTCGGAAGGCTTTGCCGAATTTTCGGCCGCGTTGTTTATTCAACAAGCCACCGGCAAAGATTGGCAGAAAGACTATATCCAGTTCTGGGAGCGTTTGCGCAAGCGCATTGTCCAAAAGAACCAATGGGGCATTTCCCCCAACGATGCCGGCCCAATCTGGCTCGGCGAACGGCTCATTTCGCCGCGAACGTCCAGCGCTTATCAATCCGTCACTTACGGAAAAGGCGCCTATATCCTTGCGATGATCCGGTCTCTTCTCTACAGCAACCAGGATGGCGACAAGAGTTTCATTGCTATGATGCATGAGTTCGTTGACACCCATCGCGACAGCCCCGCTTCAACCGAATCTTTCAAAGCCGTCGTCGACAAGCACGTCACCAAAGCCCTCGACTTGCAACAAAACGGCCGTCTGGACTGGTTTTTCGACGAGTGGGTCTATGGCACGGACTTGCCTCACTATGATTTCGATTACCAGCTCGCGCCCGGCGCACAAGGTAAAACGAAAGTTCACATGGTGATCACGCAAAGCGGTGTAAACGAAAATTTCGCCATGCTCGTCCCCGTCTTTGCGGATTTCGGCAAGGGACTCGTCCGGCTCGGACAATTGCCCGTCCTCGGCAATTCTTCGAAAACTTACGACGTCGAAATCCCCGCTCAGCCGAAGAAATTAGTGTTGAATGCGTACAAAGAGATTCTGGAGCGATAGGAAAACCTGCGAGAATTGGCAGTTTATGAGGCATCGGCATGCTCTCGTGCCCTTTTTATAGGCCTCCTAAAGGCTCCAACCGAAGAAAATCGTAAAAAATAGCGATTTTCGCTGGTTTTTTCTTTACAAGTTCGTCCTGTGTCCCGTATGATCGAGTTGTTCAAAGACGGACTCAAACATTCTTGCTCACTTTTGTTTTATTGCTTCCGGTAAAACAGAATCGGCAAAACGCCCGGAGTCCATCCAGGAATTCAGAGTTCAATTGAAGAGGAGAGTCAGATGGCCGAAATGAAACGCATGACCCAAACCGCGATCGTGAGAGAACTCGCGGAAACCACTGGTGTCAACAATAAAGTCGCTAAGACATTCATGGAATCGCTCGCGGATCTAGCCGTGCGCGAAACAAAGAAGAACGGAGTCTTCATTCTGCCAGGCATTGGCCGCCTGGTTCGTGCGGAGCGCAAAGCGCGCACGGGACGTAATCCCGCAACAGGCGAAGCGATTAAGATCCCGGCCAAGAAAGTTGTGAAGTTCCGCGTGGCGAAGTCTGTCAAGGATGCGATTGTTCCACCCAAAAAACCTGCCGCCAAGTAATCGAAACCTCCGCAAACAGAAAACCCCGCGAGGCAGTCGCGGGGTTTTACGTCACCTCTAGCTTGCCCCAATCAGGGGCAAAACTTAAGAGTTCTTCTTCTCGTCCTTTTCGTCGTCCTTCACTGCCGTTTTAAAGTGCTTGATTCCCTCGCCCAATCCTTTGGCGAGTTCCGGAATCTTTTTCCCGCCAAATAGGAGCAGCGCCACAATCACAATGATCAGGAGCTCTCCCGGGCCTATGCTTCTAAACATCCGTTAGTCCTTGCCTTTCGATCCGACGCTTCTATTCTAAGACCGCGCAGCCGTAAACGCCGCGCCCACCATGATTACGATCAGGCCCAGAATGATCAGCGGCAGCACGATAATGAAGGCTTTTGACTTGCTGATCCGGAAAGCAACCGCAAGCACCAGCACCATCATCACGATCCACCAGAGATTAAAGACCGTGAAATAGCTGAGGAACCCCATTAGAAACTTGTTCGCCCCTTCGGAGAGGAAAATATCCAGACCCAGAGGCGGCTTCAGCTCCGCAAGGGTCGAAACCGGTGCTTTCATCCTGAGTACAAGCACGCTCGCAATAGCTTCGAGCGTAGTAATAAGCGAACAACCAGCCACAATATTGAACAACGTTCGGAACTTGACGTTAACTGTCAGAATGGAACACATCGCAAGCAGCACAACAGCCTCAAACGCGTAAAGCACTGCCACAAATATCGGTGAGCACCAGACGGCGATGTGCTGAACCATCAGGCTTATCTGCATCTGTTTGTCCCATTGTTCCGGCGTTAGGCCGTTTGGCGGCGTCATCGTTTCCATCACTTGCTGCGTGATTGGCAGCCGCAGCAGTTGCGTCACAATGGCGACTATCGAAACCACAATCAGCGGTCCCAACCAGAACCACTTATGGAATGCGCGCTTCGCTGCACCCTCCGGGTCGATGAAATAGCTGCCCATCCCCGCCAGATCGTCTGCAAAGCTCTCCTGCGGTTGCAATGGTAAGTCGGGAACCAGCGTGCTCATAGTTCAGTCTCCTCGTGCTGAGTGTTTGGGTAATTATAGCGAGTTCTTAGAAGCCGTGACCAGATACCCTTTAAATGAGATCTCTCGTGAAACTTGCTTTCCTTGCCCTCCCGTTGCTTGCGCTCACGCTCGCCTGCTCCAAAAAACAGCCGGAGTTCACGGTGGCTCATCGCTACACCCTTACTGGCGCCATCGTCAGTCTAAACGCTAAGGGCCAAACTGCCACGATTGATGCAGCTGCTGTTCCTGGCTTCATGGACGCAATGACGATGGAATATCCCATCAAGTCCAAATCGGAATTCGATTCCCTGCACGTGGGCGAAAAAATCAAGGGGACGTTGAACGTTAGCGCTTCAGATGACGAGTACAATCTCACTGATATTCAAGTACAAGGTTCAGGCAACAAACAACGTTGAGTATTCTCCCCGCGTCTCTCCACGCAAACAAAGACCCGTTTCATGTGAGCCCACCGGTTGTCGTCCGGGGCTGGCGGGCACTCTGGCACAGCATTTGGGCCTCGCTCCGATTCCTGCTGCAAACCGAAGTGCATGTCTATTCATTCGCCGTAGCTGCAAACATACTCATTTCGTTCTTCCCTTTTGTGGTGGTCATGATTATCCTTTGCCACTTTGTGCTGCATTGGCAAGCCGCGGTTGAAGTAATCTTTCAGACTTTGAACGACTATTTTCCAGAAGGGTTCGGCGTAAATTTCAGAGCCTATCTGATGGGAGCCGCATTCCACAAATTCAGTTGGCTTTCAGTCTTCCTGCTGCTGTTTACGGCAAATGGCATCTTCACACCGCTGGAAGTGGCCTTAAATCGCATCTGGCGCGTAAAGGAAAACCGCAGCCTGTGGCTAAACCAGGTTGTCAGCCTGGGCCTGATATTTGCATGCGGCGTCCTCGTATTGGCATCCATTTGTCTCACCACCGTCAATGTTCAGTTCCTGACTGCGCATGTCGGCTCCAGCCGCTTTAGCGCAGTTTTTCAGACCATTGCACTCAAGCTGACGGCGCTGCCCATAACTATGCTCATGATCTTTCTGGTCTATTGGCTTCTGCCCAATACCAACATCCCGCTCAAACGCCTCATCCCGGTTTCCGCCGCTGTCGCGGTGCTGCTCGAACTCTCAAAGTGGCTCAACATCGTTACCTGGCCTTACTTGCGCGCTAAGCTACGCAACGAGGTCCCTCCGTTCGTGCAATCCATTAGCATCATTCTTTGGTCCTTTATCGCTACCATGATCCTTCTCGCAGGTGCGGAGTGGTCTGCTCGCGTGGTAGTTGAAACTGTGGAACCGGAATCCATGCCCTAGTGCTATCGAGTAATAAAAGGACGATCGCAATCCAGAGAACGTCCGCCACAAAGAGATGCAAGAGCTGCATCCACACTGGCGCGAGTAGAGAGATATTGATGGCTCCCGCCACTAGTTGCAGGAGCGCGAGTGCAAGCACTCGAATAGCGGCGATGCGCGCCGGATTTTCTTCTTCGCGTTTCAGAAACTGCGCTGCCATCCACACCAGATAAGCCACACCGGCGATCGCTATCGCCGGATGGAATACGCGCAGCCGTAACAGCGTCGCCGAACCGCTTGCAAAATCCTGCTGCAAGCCCCCACTGACAGATGAAGCCGGAAACAGCGTGTCGCCCAGGGCGGCAATAGCTCCGGTCACGCTGACCAGAACTGTCACTATTAGTCCCGCCAGAACAGACCGGGGTGCGTCGAAAATTCGGCTTTCAGTCCGGCTCCGATATGCAGCCCAAGCCGTCGCGGTCAGTGCGCCAAGCAATAGCATTGTATTCGTCAGGTGCATGGAAAGATACCAGGCGCGCCCCGCCGATTGATCTTTGGCGACATAGCGGAACAGCACGAGACCCGCGCCGAGCAGCGCTTCGACGAACAGAAACAACAGCGACAGCGAAGCGTATCGCCTCACGCTGTGGCGCTTTGGGAAGACGAGGAATGCCCAGAGAAGCATCGCGATGGCAACAACCAGATCGCCGCCCGTCATCACGCGATGTGTGAATTCAATCAGCCGCGGCGTCGCCATGTGTTGTGGAATTACTTGCCCCCCTCCACACAGCGGCCAATTCGCACCGCAGCCATCACCCGAGAAAGACACGCGCACATACGCGCCCCACAAGATCACCGGGATCTGATATGCGAGCACCGCCCAGGCAAAGCGCGCAAACCATTTTTGCGACTTAGTCGTGCTCGAATCCATTCACTTATAGGATGGCAGGCCTGAGTCGAAAACGAATGTAGAGATTGCCGCCAACCGGGTGATTGCCGTAGGAAGCTTTGATCGCGGCCGGTAACGAGTAGGCTTCGAAATTTGCTCCGATCCCGGTTTCCAAGTTTCGAAACAGATCGACGTTTCGCGTGTACCCGATCGTGTAAGCGCCAATTCGGAACGTACTTCCGTATCGCGCGTCGAGAACCTCTTCGACGGCGGGCATGCCGTCGAAAAGCTCGTCTTTGTCGACCAACTCCGCCCGGCCTGTGACGAAGTTTTTGCGGCTGACTGGCAACACTGTTTCCGCTGTATACGAGTTCAACCCACGTGCCGTGTAGGTGCTATGATTCCGTCCCCAGATCAAGCTCGATGACCATCCTCCACCGGAAATGGGCTTCGAGTATTCGACCGATGCCGTCGTTCGCAGTTGATCGCCCGGCTCCAGCGCTTCGGGGTGGGTCAAATGTCCTACTGAAACCTGAGCCGCCCAATGTTTATTGGGAAAATACCAAAGGCGTCCGGACCACGAGTCGATTGGTCCAACGGCTATGGTCCAACGGTTTTCATTCGGCTCCGCGCCGTGAAAGCCGCTCGCTTCCAGTTTCAGCTTCTTGTAAGCTACCCCCACGGTCACCACGTCGTCTGAGATGTGGGTCGAGTCTTGCCAGTGATGCGAAATTGTCGCCTGCGGCAGTTCCAGTGCCGATGCGCGATGTGGATAAGCGACCGGACCCAGCGCCGGATCACCGACCGCTGCAGCATACACTTCGAATGTTGTGTTATCCCCCAGCGCGAGAGCGTATTGCACCCCCAGGCCCATCACAAAGTTATGCGGATGCTGTCCATCTTCGATAGGCTTTCCGAACGCCGTTTCGCCAGTTTGAAATAACAGCGGATAGCGCCGGTCCGTAATGGTTGCGGGTTCCAGGCTAAGCATCAACTGAAACTCAAAAGCTCCTTCGCTACCCACGCGATGTTCGGCATCTGCCATGAACCAATTGGATGAGTAGAGCTTGTCGCCGCCGCGCGGGCCCGATTGCTGTGTGTCCAACAGGAACGCTTGACCCATAAAGCTTGTGTTCCAGGAACCGAATGGCTTCATCACCATCGGCATCTGCCACGCTTCCGGGTTGACGGCTGTACCCGACATGTTGTTCATCAGAAACATACTGGCCGCATTCATATCGATCATGCCGCTTGATTTTGCAGTGTTCTGCGCGTGCAAAGATGGGCTCCCAGTCGAGACAGCGATAAGTACGCAAAGGGTCGCGCGCGTTATCTTCTGTCCCATGCGACTTTCAAGATCGCCGCAACGCTGCATACTTCGGTAATGCGCCCGTCCATCGCCATCTTCACCGCTTCCTCGAACCGGTGCCACGCCACAGCGATATCTTCTTCCGGGTCCAGTTGCATCTCTGTCGCCGAAAGCTCTGTGGCTAGAAACAAGGTTTGCACGTCGTCTGCTACGCCGTTACAAACATCCACTGACCCTAGCGAGTGCCAGCTTTTGGCCAACAGGCCAGCCTCTTCGGCGAGCTCTCGTTTCGCAACCGCCAGCATGTCCGTTTCGCCCTTGTGCGAGCCACCGCGCGGAACTTCCCAAGAATATCGATTGACTGAATAACGCCATTGCCCCACGAGAGCAATCTCGCCGCGTTCGTTGAGCGCGACAACGCCGACCGAGGGTCGAATCTCCACCACGCCATAAATTCCCGGTCCGCCATCTGGCCGGATTACCTGATCCTCACGTACGCGAATCCAGGGATTCTCATAGGCAATACGAGTCGACAACGTTTTCCAGGGATTCGCCGGCACGCCTAAGCCGCCGCGCCGCAGATCTGCGCCAAAACATCCATATCCACGTTTCCGCCTGAAAGGATCACGCCTACCGAGCGGATCCACTCTGGAAGCTTTCGCTTGAAAACTGCCGCCGCGCCGACTGCGCCGCTCGGCTCGGTCAATAGCTTCGTTCTGCTCAGCAGAAAACGCATGGTTTCTTGGATGTCGTCTTCTGAAACCAGCAACACACCGTTCGCTAACGAGCGCACGATGGGAAACGTTACTTTGCCCGGCACTGGAGTGCGCAGTCCGTCCGCGATGGTTGGTGGTGGCGGAATCTGAACGGGGTGCCCGGAGAGCAAAGAACGGTGCCAGTCGTCCGCTAATTCCGGCTCTACCCCGAAAACGGCAATATCGGGATTAAGAGTCTTCGCCACCACCAACGTCCCAGACAGGAGACCGCCACCGCCCAAAGGCACAACCAATGCATCTAACTTGGGCTGATCCGCAATCAGTTCCAGAGCCGCCGTGCCTTGGCCCGCGATGATCCACGGATGGTCATACGAAGGAAGGATCACCGCGCCTGTATCGGTTGCTATCTGATGCGCGATCGCTTCGCGGTCCTCCTTTTGCCGGTCGAAGAAAACTATCTTGGGCCCATACGCCTGCGTTGACGCGAGCTTTGC
The DNA here is from genome assembly GCA_963846025.1 of Terriglobia bacterium. Lineage (GTDB taxonomy): Bacteria > Acidobacteriota > Terriglobia > Bryobacterales > Bryobacteraceae > Bog-105. The sequence goes on from CAWJUG010000004.1 coordinate 54,769, forward strand.
CTTTGGCGCGTCGGTCGGCATCACAATGGTTGCTGAAACGCCGGCATGCGCCGCAGCTATGGCAACCGCCTGTGCATGGTTTCCCGACGAGTAGGTGACGACACCGCGCTTTTGCTCCGCATTACTCATCGACAAAATGAAATTCGTCGCGCCGCGGATCTTGAATGCTCCGCCGCGCTGCAGATTTTCGCACTTGAAGTACGTCCGCACGCCCGCGGCTTCATCGAATAATCGCGATGTAAGGACAGGCGTCTTCCGCGCCAGGGCCTTCACACGATCAACGGCAGCCCCAATATCCTCGAAGGTTACTGTTTGTTCCGCAGTTTCCATTGCGCCTCAATATCCTGCCTTCTTATCTACGAGGTTTCTCAACGGCTCACCTTTAACAAAGCGATAAAAGTTGTCGACAAAGCACTGCGCGCTCAGATCCAGCCAATCTGGATCGGTGGTTCTGTCCGTGCAATGTGGCGAGATCAGCACGTTCTCCATATCCCACAACGGACTCTCCTTTGGAAGCGGTTCGATCTCGTAAACGTCCAGAGCCGCCGCGGCAATCTGCTTTTTCCGCAGCGCGCCGATGAGAGCCGATTCATCGATAACCGGGCCGCGGCCGACGTTGATCACAATGGCAGACGGTTTCATGACAGCGAATTCCGCCTCGCTGAGCATGTGTTTCGTTTCTGCCGTCAGAGGCGCCGCCGCTAGAACCACGTCAACTTCGGCCAGCATTTCATGCAACTGAGCTAGTTGCGAACATTCGGTCCAAAATCGGGTCGTCTTGTGAACGTTCGGGATTACGGCGCGTGGCATAGATCTTCACGCCCAACGCCTTCGCCAGGCGCGCGCACTCGCGCCCAATCTCCCCATAACCCACGACGCCCATGATTTTGCCGCGCAGCCAATCGACCAGAAAATCGTCCCATCGATGGGCCCGCTGATTTTCTACCAACCGCCTGATGCGCTTGTAAAAATAGAGCATTCCGGCGATGACGAACTCGGCAAGGGAAGGCGCGAACACGCCGCGCGCATTAGTCAAAGGAACGGAGCTGTTCACGAACTGGGGAATAAGTGTGCTCTCTACACCGGCCGACAACGAATGTACCCATCTCACCCTCTTTGCCTCGCGCCAAATCTGCTCAAACGGCACTCCCCCAACGAATCCCGAGTACAGCACGACGTCGGCCTCGGGCCCGAAGCGCGAAAGTGTATCCGCATCCACCCCTATGTGGACGTTAGCCAATTCGCGCAAAGGTTCTATGTTGCGCAAAACATAATGACCAGGCGGCACAACCACAAGCAGATTAGGCTTCGACATCCGATTCCTATGTCATCTTAGCCGTACACTAGAGGTGTGAACCCCCGTTGTACATGTGGCGCCATCCTCCCGGAAGACGCCCGCTTCTGCCATAAGTGCGGCAAACCTCAATACGAAGAGGACATTGCTCGGCTGGGTGGCCAGGAGCCGGTGCCCGCGCCTGTTCTGGCCTCGGTTCCGCCGCCTTTGCCGGCTGCTTCCGGCGTCTCGTTCCGCAATTCACGTGCTGTATGGATCACCTTTTTGGTGGCTGCCGTCACGCTTCTCGCGATGGTCACTGTCACACTTCTCTTTCAGCCCCTATTTCCTATTGTGCTGTGTGGAGGTGGATTCTCGGCCACCCTTCTGTACAACCAAAATGCAAAACAGCCGCTGACTACCGCTGGCGCGGCGCGCCTTGGCTGGATGACAGGGCTATGGCTATTTCTCGCTTTCGCCCTGATGCTTGCCGTGATGGCGATTGCCATATCCAGTCCTCAGGGTTGGGAACAGATCAAAGCCGTGTGGGCGAAAATTCCGCAGGCTGCGGCGCTTGCGTCCATGACCCAGCATGAACTGCTTATGCAGCTGCTCATCGCTCTTCCGGTTTTCTTTCTGCTGTTTACTTTGCTCCCTGGCCTTGGCGGCATTCTTGGAGCGAAGTTTCCGCGGAGACGCTCTTCGTAGTGGATAAAACAATCCTTACTCTCACCGTCAATCCGGCGGTTGATCGAATTGTCACTGTGGACCGCCTCGTCTTTGACGACCGCGCGTACATTGAATCCACTTCCGAAGCTGCCGGTGGCCGCGGCATCAATGTATCACGCGTTCTCAATCGTTTGGGCGCAAAGACCACGGCGATCACAACGTCCTCCAGCCGCGATATTGGCCGCAAATTTGAGGAACAGTTGCAGCACGATTCCTTCGATAAAGAGATCGTCAAGATCCGCAGCAATGTCCGTCTGAATTTCGCGATCTCCGACCATCAGGGACTTTCGGTAAAACTCAACGAACGTGGTCCGAAGCTAAGCAAGCTGGAGCAGGACCGGGTGTTCAGGGCGGTTGAGAATCTGCTTCCCAAGGCTTCCTGGCTGATGCTCTGCGGCAGTGTGCCTCCGGGCATGGATACGCACTTCTACACGAATTTGATTCGCCTCGCTGCTCAGCACAAAGTGGAAACGCTTCTTGATGCCGACGGGGATTCGCTGCTTCACGCTCTTGAGGCACAGCCGACAATCGTAAAGCCGAATCAGTCAGAGGCGGAGCGCTTGCTGAACACTGCGTTGATTACACGCTCGCAGCAGATTGACGCCGTACAGCGCATCAGAGCGCTTGGTCCGAAGTCGGTTGTTTTGTCACTGGGCAGCCGCGGCGTGATCGCCGCTACATCTTCAGAAGGTGTTTTGGAAGTGGTGCCGCCGCAGATTAATTCGCTTTGTCCGATAGGCGCTGGTGATGCCATGTCGGCCGCAATTGTCTGGGCGCTCAGTAAGGGCGAGTCTTTCGGAGACGCGCTTCGCTGGGGAGTAGCGGCCGGAACGGCTTCCTCCAAGTTGCCTGGGATGACGCTGGCGAATTTGGAGCACATGAAAGACATCTACCCACACGCCCAACTTACAAGAATCGTGGTCTAACGGACGCTCCATTCCAGTCCACGAGCCAGCTCCGTTTAGAAATTTTCAACGCGGTGTTTGAGAACTCTCGTTTGACTGGAGTCTTTGCTGCCCATATAGTCTCTCCGTGAGACCCCGTCTGCTTCATCTTGTACTGTTTGCTATATCGCTTTTCGCGGCCGTACCCGTTTACGCGCAGAATCAGGGGCCTGCTCCCATCCCATGTGTCATCGGCGGCGTCAATCAGGTCGTCAGCCCATCCGGAGATACTGCGACTGATACCGCCAATATCCAAAATGCGATGAACACATGCAGTTCGGTCGCAACAGCGGCGGGACGCGCAGTTTACGTTCAGCTTGCCCCTGGCACTTATACGATCACGCCCATTGTAATGCGCTCTTACGTATATCTTCTGATTCCCGCCGGGGTTGTCGTCAACGCTTCCACAAACGCTTCGGCGTATCAAATAGCGGGTTCTGGTACCTGCGGCAGCATAGCCAGTTCGAGCAGCGGCTGCATGCCGCTTATCAGTGCCGGCAACAATTCGCAGGCGCCTGCCAGTTACACGGGTATTATCGGCAGCCGCATCATCGGGCTGATGGGCGGGACCATCAACGGACATGGTTGGGATGTGATTACCGGACCTACCGCTCCGAGTCCCGCTATGAGTTGGTGGCAAGTGGCGACCCAAGCCAATGCGCAAGGCAAAAAACAGATCTGCCCCCGTCTTATCGAATTCGATCAGGGACAAAATATTGTTCTGCGCGACATCACGCTCCAGGATTCGCCATATTTCCATGTGGTCTTTAGCCAGTGCTCATACGTTACCGCCACAGATATAACGATCAAAACGCCCAGCAGTCTCGCGCCGGCGGGCTCTGGAACGCCATTCAATACCGACGGTATCGATCCCATCTCTTCCGCTTACGTCTTTATCACAAATAATCACATCACCGATGGTGACGACAATGTGGCGATAACAGCCGCCAGCAAGGGACCTAGCCACGACATCACCATCCAGAACAACCACTTCGGCCCCGGGCATGGCGTCAGTATCGGCAGCGGCACGAACAGTGGAGTTTACAACGTCTATGTGAAAGATGCCTTTTTCAATGGCACCGATAACGGATTGCGTCTGAAATCCGACGACAGCGAGGGCGGAGAGGTGCAACACATCTTCTACGACACCATCTGCATGAAGGGCATCAACACGGGGTCAAGAAGCTCCAAGAACGGCGCCATCACGTTCGATACGCAGTACAGCAGCAGCGCTGGAACGCTTTATCCTTACTATCACGACATCCACTTACACGATGTCTATTCTGATACCGATTCCGCCACTATATCCGGAAAAGCTTGGGACAATTTCCGTTTGAACGGCGCAGGTAGTCCAGCCACGGAGCCGATGTCAAACATCTCCTTCTACAACGTCAACTTCAACGAACCCAAGACGGCTACCGTTTCTAACATCGATCCGTCTAGCATCTTCCTGTACTCCAACTCCGTGAACGCAAGCATTCCCGGCGTTTCTGTCACCCCGGCGCCTCTGACGGATCCGTTTTTTAACGAAAGCGCGAACCCAAACATCGTTGGGTTCTGCCAACAGCAAAATCCATAAGGACTAACATCACCATGCGTGCTTCCAAGCTCGTACTCGCCTCTCTAGCCTTCTTCGCGGCCGTCTCATCGACTTACGCGGCTCCGGTCAATGTCACCTATACGGTGAGCGGAAGTAGCGGAAACTACACTCTCAATTTCAGTTTCACCAACAACGAGCTTGGGACTGATCAAGACATCTATTTCCTAGGCGTCTATCTGAATCCGGCGCTTGGCCTGTCGAGCGTGACCGGCAGTCCGAGTCCCTATGACCCGACTGTGTTCCCAACCTATTCAGTCAGCGGAATAGGCGGGTCGAATATCGAGTATGACAATGTGTGGTTCGACGCCACAGTTTCCAATCTTGCACCGGGACAAACAAAATCAGGCTTTGACGTTCATGTAGTAAGCGCAGTTCCGCCGGTGGCTGTTCCGTGGTTCGCTCTTAGTACTGGAACGATTCCCTATGTCGGATCGGGCAGTTTCACCAATGATCCGGACAACCCCGGGTTTGAGGGCGTTGCCGCGCCCGAGCCGGCTACCTGGGCGCTTCTGGCAATCTCGCTTTGCGGATTACTGCTCTTTCGCGCAAGGAAGCCGATCTAATCGTACTTCTCGTAGATAATTTGTTTGCGATCGAAGCCGCGCTGCTTCAGTTCCTTGCGCACGTCATCGACCATCTCTTTCAGCCCACAAATGTAAACGTCGATAGCATCGAGTTCTTCGGGAGTCCGAATGGCGAGAGCCTCGTCAAGATGGGCCTGCACGCGCCCAGTGCGGCCATCCCACTTTCCACCTGGCCGCGTGACGGTAGGAATAAATTTGAAATTTGAGTACCTGGCGGCGAGAAGCTCAAGCTCCTCGCGATATAACAAGCCTGCTTCATAACGCACTCCGAACAGAAGCGTGATATGCGGCTGGGTGCGGGGCAGGTGGTCTAGCAACATCGATCGAAATGGCGCGATGCCGGTGCCTGTCGCAATGAAAACCGCGCGGCGGCCTGGATGGCGAAGCGTGAAGTAACCCAATGGCTCGCGTATTTCTAACTCGTCCCCGGGGTTGAGTTCGAAAAGCCAGCGCGACACAATGCCGGCGGGCACACGATTAAGGCAAAGTGCAAACTGATTACCGCCTCGGGGAGACGCAATCGAGTACGCCCTCGTGACTTCTTTACCGTTCTCGCGATCAATAACCGAGACGAATTGGCCTGGTGTGAACGAGAAATCCTGCACGCCCGGCACTTCGAACTCGAAATGGTGCACTTCTGGCGCGAGTTCTTTCCATTTCAATAACTTAGCCTTCAGCGGGCAATACCTCCCTATAGAATGATGCTCGGCGCGTTCTCTTCGACTCCGACGTCCGGCGTCATGCGCCGCAACAGGTCCAGATACATCCGTCCGCGAGGGCGGCCATTCTGGTTCTGTTGGCCAAGCCTGTGCAGGAAGACCAGCACGGAAAGCACGTCGGAACTGCGAAATGCGGCAAAGCCTTCCCGCTCGTCCTTCAGCTTCTGATACTCAGCTAAGGAACTGGAAAAAGCGCGCTGGACCGCCTTGGCAATCGTGTTTTCGGGACGCGTTTCATAGACCAGCCCCGATTCGAGCGTACGCTGTGTCTGTATGAGGGCCTCCATCGCCGCCATGACATCTGCATCAATTGCGCCTGATGTCTTGATCGCCGACTGAACTAAAGAGTACACGCTGAAGAGCAGCAATTCTTCGTGCTCACGGATGAATTCTTCAGTGACCTTCACCTCGGGGTAGGAAATCTGCTCTTCCGTAATCGGTAAAGGCCTTTCGTGCTGGTGCGCTTCCTGCAAGTACTCGCATTCAAGCGGACAGGATAGCGAAACCTCGCGCTCTGTCCCGCAGCACAGTGTGCAAATATCTCCCTGGACCGCGGGGCACGCACGGCGGGCACGCCGCTTCCCGCAAATTTTGCAAAGAACTTGGGTCGCCATCAGCTAACGGCTATTATCGGATCAGGCGACATGAAAAGAGTGGATCTGTACATCAAAGTAGAGCTCGAACTGGAAGAAGACGAGAAGCCGGAGCGTGTTGCCGGCGAGATATGCCGTCAACTGGAAAAGCTCTACACAGTCCGCCGCGCTGAGGTTTCGAACGCTGTCGCGCGCGATTAGTTCGCGAAGTTTTCTTGCATGAAGTTTTCTTGGTAGATCCGCAGAAAATAGGCATCTGTCATTCCCGCGATATAGTCGCACACTGTGCGCTCAACCGGTTGCTCTGATAACTGTTCGCGGTATGCCGGCGGCAAGCGTTGGGGCTCCGCAGTTAGCAACCCAAACAGCGCGCCAATTTGTTGGCTTGCGCCAGCGCGTTCTTGAATGAGCCGGTCTAACGAATATAATTTTGCGGACAGCAGCTCTTTAATCTCGCTGTTAAGCTCGCGAGCTTGCTGGGTCATCTGTGCCAGCCGGCCATGATGATTTCGGACGTCCTGGGTATCCTTAACCCCGGCCTTTTCGGCCGCGACTGCCGTTCCTTGAATCAGGCCCCCAACTAGAACATTGATCAACTGGCGCTGGCATTCCCAAAAGCGGAGGCGCTCTGAAGCGCCTGGAAACTGTGTCTGAACTTGTTCGCTCAATAGCGCAAACAGCGGCACAGCCTCTGCTATGTCGCCGATTGAAAGCAGCCCTGAAGAGAATCCGTCATCCAGATCTGCTGTGTTATAAGCAATCTCGTCGGCAAGGTCAAGCAACTGGGCTTCAAGCGGCGGCCGCTCACCAGGAAGCAGTTCATCCAATTCCACTTCCAGGCCCGGTTCGACTTCGCGCGAATGTTTGACGATACCTTCCCGAACTTCGAACGTGAGATTCAAACCGTCGAATCTTGGGTAGCGTTGCTCTAACACATCTACAATCCGCAACGCATGCCGGTTGTGCTCAAAAGCGGCCCCAAATCGCCGCATCTGCCGATCCAATTCCTTTTCTCCGCTATGCCCGAAGGGAGGATGACCAAGGTCATGGGCCAAAGCCAGCGTTTCGGTATATTCCTCATCAAGTTCGAGCGCTACAGCAACGGTCCGCGCAATTTGAGAGACCTCAATAGTATGTGTAAGCCGGTTGCGGAAATGGTCCGAGAGTCCGGCCGCGAACACCTGTGTTTTACCTTCGAGCCGTCGGAATGACCGCGAATGTATGACACGATCGCGGTCCCGCTGAAAATCTGTGCGATAGGGATGCGGGGGTTCCGGGTATTTGCGGCCGCGAAGTGCTTGTGTTCCCAAGCGCAGCCGGCGCAGCATTAATAAGTCAGCCTACTTTGTCATCTGGCCGGAAAGTTGCTGAACAACGCGCTCGATGATAGGGTCTTTATTTTCCGTCGTAACGGTTTGCAGCAGCCTCTTGGCTTGCTGCGGATTGGTATTCTCCTGCAGACGGGCCAGTAGGATCTGCGCCTGGGCCTTGGAAACCAAATCCGTAGGCTTGTTGATCACGGATTGCAGCAACGATTGAGCCTGCGGCATCTTGTTGTCGCCAGCGTACAACTCGGCTAACGCGATTTTCGCCAGCGGCGCGACTTTGACGCTGGAATCCGCAACGCGAGATAGGTCTGCTTCGGCGCCAGCCACATCGCCTTTCTTCGCTTTGAGGGTGCCGAGATAATACTGGGCGATCAGCCCCTGGCTGCTGCCGCCATCTTTCGCGACTACCTGAGAAAACGCCTTCATCAACGCCTGATTCTTAGCGTCTTGCGTCGGGAATGTGCTGACGCCAGGAGCGGCCGGTCCAACAGTCTTCTCCGCGACCGCGAAGGCGCCGTTGAGATCTTGTTCTCGGATCGAATTCTTATACTTGACGTACCAGAATGCGCCGCCGAGGATGACTAAAACGACAACGCCGATTATTACCCAGCGAATCAGTTCTTGGCGATGGGAGCTAGCATAATCGACCACGTCCGATACGGCATCGGTGAAATGGTCGTGCTGTAATTGCTCCTTTAATTCATGACGGGTCAAACGTGCTTACAACCTTTCTCCTAGCGAATCGCTTAGCGACGCTTGCGCGAAGCTGGCAATCCCGGCCCCTATTTGACCAAGCACGGCTTGGCCGTCAGGCTGGAGGGAAACATCCACAGCGTAGCACAAATCCGTTGTTGCGCCACGATCTTTGATCACCCAGGCGGCTAGGATTGCGTGTCGGCCAAATCGCGCCGTATGGCATACTTTACCAGCCCTGCGACGTCGTGAATGTCGAGTTTCCGCATGAGGCTGGAACGGTATGTGTCTACTGTCTTTGGACTAAGCGAAAGCCGGGCTGCAATTTCCTTGGCGCGAATGCCTTCTACCAGTAAAGAAAATACCTGGAATTCACGGCTGCTCAAGAGCTCCAGTGGATCTTGCACGTCTCCTCTTGCGCTTGTGTCGCAAAACAGCGCCATTACTTCAATTTGAGGTGACACATAGATACCGCCCTGGCAGAACTGCGCCAGCGCCTCCGCCATCTGATCGGCCGTAGAGCTTTTCAGTAAAAACCCGCAGGCGCCCGTGCGAAGAACCTCGAGCACAGTCTTCCGATCCTTGCGCACCGAAAAAACGGCGCAGCGCGTTCGCAAACCTCGATCGCGAACTCGCCGGATCACCTCGGTCGCAGCAAGATCGGACAGCCCCAGATCAAGCAGCGCAATCGCGGGCTGCATTCGTTCAATCTCGGCCAACGCCGAAGTCGCGGAACTGACTTGGGAGACAACCCGATAGCCGCCGAGAGAACTACATAGGGCGGCCAGACCCTCGCGAACGAGAGTCAACTCGTCAGCTATTAGAATGTCTGTGACCCGAAGTTCGGGAGATGGTAAGGGGACGGGTTGTGCAGCAGAGCCAGGCATGAGGTAAAGTGACGTGGTAATCGACACGCTTGTATTACTGCAGTGGCGATCAACCAGCACTTCTCTCAGGCCTTACCCCGATTGGTCAGTGCGGCTTGAGTACTGGAAGTACCAGGGCCTACTGGAAACTACGAACCGCGTCTGCCTCGTCGTCGAAGACCTCGAAAACCGTGTATAGCTTGGTAATCTGCAGCAGATCTTTCACGCGCTTGGAAAGGCCGAGCAGTTTAAGCTGCCCGCCATTGTTAGTTACGGTGGTGAAGCCGGACACCATCTCGCCGATGCCTGAGCTGTCGATGTATGACACTTCGCCCAGATTTAACAGCAGCTTCTTATTGCCTTTGGCAGCCAGATCGCGAATCATGTCGCGAAACGCGCTTGCGCCCTCGCCCAAAGTAATCCGTCCGGCCGCATCGATAACCGTCACATCGCCAACTTGGCGAGACGTCAATTTAACACTCACTTGTGACTCCTCCTGTGAATCCTCAAACTAATAAATTCGCTGGGTCAGGCGCCAGGTAGGTTCTTTACCAGGCGAACCTCGGTTCCTCCACCGGCGCGGGGATGAAGGTCGAACTCATCCATGAATGCCCTAATCAGCAAAAGCCCTCTGCCGGATTGCCGCAGAAGATTCTCGGGCGCGAGGGGATCTGGCAATGAGTTCATATCGAAGCCCGCGCCCTCGTCACCGATGACGATAATGAGCGACTGGTTGGAGCGTTCCACGTCCAGATGCACCTTTTTGTTCTTGTTGTAGCGGTTGCCATGCACCACCGCATTGACCATGCACTCGCGAATAGCCATCCCAATCTGGTGTTGCTCGTCGTCCTCAAACCCGGCTTTGGCCGCCTCGCTCATAACCAGCGCTTCGGCCTTGTCAACGCTGTCCAGCGTCGATTCCAGTGTGGTTTGCGTTTTCTCCATCTTGCGACTCTCGCGCGAAGTCATAAACCGTAGCGCACGCTGCTGAACCGCCAGCGCTGACACCGAACCGACACAATATCACGAGGCGTTTTGATGACAAGCGCGAAGTGACATGCTGAGGAAGTGAGTTCACAGGAACCCTTCCGCTTCCAAACGCGCGTTCGTTTCATTGATACTGACGCCAGCGGGCGTATTCATTACACAGCAATGTTCCGTTATTTTGAGTCCGCGGAGATCGAATTCATGCGGCGTCTGGGCGTCAGTTACACAAAATTCGAATATGGCTTCCCCCGCGTCCATGTTGAATGCGATTTCCTGATGGCGATGGTCCACGATGACGCGCTTGAAATTGAAGTATTCTTGACCAGGATTGGCAGATCGTCGGTTCGCTTGGAATTTCGAACCCTGAAAGAGGGGGCGCTCGCCGCTCGGGGCGTTGTGGTGGTTGCCTGTATCGACAAAAAGACGGAGCGAGCCATGTCGATTCCAGCCGATCTGCGCGCGAAATTTGAGCGCGAATTGACCGGATCTCCAGATGAGCTCAATTAAGGAGATGGACGTGGCGACAGCACAGACAGTTCGGCCGGGAACGCCAGGCGGCGCTTTCCTTATAGAACTTTTCGGGCCGGAAGATATTTTCACCTTTGAAGATCTGACCGAGGAGCATCTGGCGATAGCTCGTACGGCGGACGACTTCTGGAGGAAAGAAGTGCAGCCGCACATCGAGGACATCCAGCATCAGCAACCCGGGGTTGCTTTGACACTGCTGCGCAAATCGGCGCAGCTCGGTCTTACGGCGGTTTCCATCCCAGAACAATACGGCGGGATGGAACTGGATCTCGCCTCTGCATTGATAGCAGCAGAACACCTGGCTAGAGACGCTTCTTACGCGGGTTGGCATGGCGCCCACACCGGAATCGGCACACTCCCGCTGCTTTACTTCGGAACTCCCGAACAAAAGCAGAAATACCTGCCAAAGTTGGCCACCGTTGAATTGTTGGCGGCATACGCGTTAACAGAGCCTCATGCTGGCTCCGACGCTCTGGCGGCGCGTACGCGCGCCGACCTCAGTCCTGACGGAACGCATTACATTTTGAACGGCCAGAAGATGTGGATCACCAATGGAGGCGCTGCAGATCTGTTCACCGTGTTTGCCAAGGTAGGCGGCGAGAAATTCACGGCCTTTCTGGTAGAGCGCGCGTTTGGAGGCGTAACTAGCGGGGCTGAAGAAAAGAAGATGGGGATTAAAGGCTCGTCGACAACCGCCGTCTACCTCGAGAACGTCCCCGTTCCTGTTCAAAACGTTCTCGGCGAAGTTGGCCGGGGCCACATAATCGCATTCAACATTCTGAACATCGGCCGTCTGAAGTTGGGGGCCCTTTCGGTTGGCGGCGCGAAAGATATTCTCGCGGTTTCGCTGCAATATGCAAAGCAGCGCAAAGCGTTCGGAGCGGCAATTTCCGAGTTTGGAGCCATTCAATACAAGCTGGCTGAAATGGCGATTCGCATTTACGCGGCTGAATCTGTGTCGTGGCGCGTTACGGGAATGATACAGGGTCAGCTCCGTGATTTTTCATGGCAGCAGCCGGGAGCATCCGCAACTCTTCTGAAGGCCGTTGAGGAATATGCTGTCGAGTGCTCGATTGTAAAGGTCTATGGTTCCGAAGCGCTGGATTACGTTGTCGATGAGGGGGTCCAGATTCACGGCGGTTACGGATTTCATCAAGATTACGCGGTGGAACGCGCCTACCGCGATTCGCGAATAAACCGGATCTTTGAAGGAACGAACGAAATCAACCGGCTGCTGATCATCGGAATGTTGCTGAAGCGCGCGGCCAGGGGTCAGCTTGCTTTATTCCCGGCAATGCGGAAAGTGATAGAAAAAGTCATGTCCGGGCAGGACTCGGAACAAGCAAACAGTGAGGAAGAGCGGCTGGTGCAGAACGCAAAGAAGATCGCGCTGCTTGGTATTGCCATGGCTTATCAGAAATTTGAGACTGAATTGGAGAAACAACAGCAGGTCTGCATGAATTTGGCGGATATGGTTATGGAAGCTTTCGCGATGGAATCTGCGTGGCTACGCAAGCAAAAATTGGCAGCTCGCGGCAAAGACGCCCTCGCTGCCGATCTGTGTTCCGTCTTCTTGCGCGACGCTATGGCGCGAATTGAATTGTCAGGTCGAAACGTTATCGGTGCTTCAGTGGCAGGGGACACACGCTTTGATATGCAAGTGTTGCAGCGCTTAACGGCATACGATCCGGTCAACACCGCTGAGCTTCGCGGTAAGATCGCGGCCAAGTTGCTCGAAAGAGAGCGCTACGCTCTTTAGACCCAGCCATGATCGTTCCGCTTACCCCCATTCGCTGTCTGTACCGTGGCGTCGACCTATACGGTAAGAAAATCGGTATTGTTTCCGGTGAGTCACGTTACACGTACGCGCAATTCGGCGAGCGTTGTGAGCGGTTGGCAGCAGGATTGTTAGCGCATGGCGTTCAACCAGGCGATCGCATCGCATATCTAAGCTTTAACAATAACCAACTTCTCGAAGGCTATTACGCTGTGCCGCTCATCCGTGCCATCGTGATGCCGTTGAACGTACGGCTCACCGCGCCGGAGTTGACGCAGATTCTGAATCACTCGGGCGCGCGAATGCTGATCTTGGAAAATGATTTCGCGCCGCTCGTCGATGTCTTTCGCCGAGTGTGTCCATCCATCGAGCGCTATGTCTCCATTGATGCAAAAATTCCGCAAGCTGACTTGAGCTTTGAAGATCTACTGCTTCATGGACGGATCGACCGGCCGGATCTGTTTTCGTTCCAGGAAAACGAGATCGCGGAACTGTTCTACACAAGCGGTAGTACCGGAACGCCGAAAGGCGTGACGCTATCGCACCGGACCCTCTACTTGCACGCACTGGGCGTCTGCTGCAGCATTACACAGGACGACAATTTCGTGGAACTGCACACGATTCCGCTGTTTCACGCGAATGGCTGGGGTAGACCGCAAACGGCAACCATGAATGGCATAAAACAAGTGATGGTACGCCGTTTCGATCCTAGCCATGTGCTGCAACTGATCGAAAAGGAGCGGGCAACCGGAATGTCCCTTGTGCCGGTTATGGCAAATGCTCTCTTGAATTGCCCCGAATTGGGCAAGTTCGACGTTTCCAGCATGCGAGAAATTCATTTTGGCGGAGCGGCCGCCTCGCCTGAGTTAGTCTCGCGCATGGAACAGGCCTTTCGCTGCCATGTAATGGCGGGATATGGATTGACCGAGACCTGCCCCGTGGCGACATCCGCTGGCGACAAAGACACGGTCCAGTATGTGGATGCCGAAGACCGGCTGAGACACAAAGCCATGGCGGGCTGGCCTATCGTGGGCAACGAAATTCATGTTGTCGACCCAGACATGCGCGACGTGCCACGCGACATGCAGACGATCGGCGAGGTTGTGGTGCGCGGCGACAATGTCATGGACGGTTACTATCGCGAACCCGAAGCCACCAGAGACGCCCTGACGAATGGTTGGCTGCATACTGGCGACATGGCGGTCTGGGACGACGAAAACTATATCCAGATCGTGGATCGTAAGAAAGACATCATCATCAGCGGAGGCGAGAACATCTCTTCGATTGAAGTAGAGAAAGTAATCTTCGCGCATCCCGCCGTTTTCGAATGTGCCGTCGTAGCTGCACCGGACCCGCGCTGGGGAGAAATCCCCGTCGCCTTGGTGGTAATCAAACCGGGGCAGCAGCTAACTGAGGCGGAGTTGATGAATTTTCTCGAGCCGCGCATTGCAAAATTCAAGCTCCCCAAACTGGTGAGATTTGTAGAAGGTCCGCTGCCTAAGACCGGCACAGGAAAAATTCTTAAGCGTGAGCTGCGAGAACAGTTCTGGCAAGGCCACGAACGGCGAGTACAAGGGATCTAATTAGTGCATTATATGTTGACAAAATGGCCAACTCGATACATTTGAAGCATGAATGCGACGGAGCCAAAGACGCTTCAGGAAGCGATTCTCTACTTCGCAAAACCAGAGAACTGCTTGAATTATCTCGTAGCGCGCCGCTGGCCGAATGGCATAACTTGTCCAGGTTGCGGCAATAAGGATGTTCTTTTTCTGGAGAAGTACAACCGCTGGCATTGCCGCGAAGGCCACAAGGCCCCCCAATTCACTCTAAAGGCCGGGACGGTCATGGAAGACTCGCCGATTGGTCTTGACAAATGGCTCACGGCAATGTGGCAGATCGTTAACTCCAATAACGGCATCAGCTCATGCGAAGTGCATCGCGCTATCGGAGTTACGCAGAAAACCGCAGGGTTCATCGATCATAGAGTGCGATTCGCACTCGGTATGGATTCGGGCGAGAAGCTATCAGGCCATGTCGAAGCCGACGAGACCTTCATTGGCGGCAAGGCACGCAATATGCACTTCGGAAAACGCCAGCGCCGCATTACCGGAACGGGCGGCAAGGACAAAGGGCGGAAAGCCGTTGCGCAGCGCACTTATCGATTCAATGACTGCTAAAGCCTCTAGAAATGCGGCAGTAATGAGGTTCATCCTTGAACAGCCGTTGATTTGACTGTGGGAGATTCCTGAAAGCCTTGCAGCCTATTGTGATTGCAACACCGAAAGCTACGTGCTTCAGTATCGCTCTGTTGAAAGGAGTCAAGGCTTCAATTCTTAACGCAGCGATTTCTAAGCTTTTAGTTGCGGCAGGTCAAGCTCGAAGAGAGCAGTGTGCCATGCATCGCAGGCGTGTACCAGCGCCTCCTCAAAGTAGCCCACTAGCGATTTATTTTCATATAGAGTGGAATACTACCGTTATGGCTCCAAGTGTGCTCAACAACGAACGTATTCTTATCGCGAAGCTGAACTGGAGCGACTACTACCAAGGCGAAGAGCCGGAAACTACATTCAGCGAGGGCGACAATAACGAACGCTTTAACTTCAGAAGACGAATGAAAGACGGGCGATTTTATGGCAGTATCCCGAAGGAACGGTCACCACAAGGAGACGGCGAATGGCTTGTCGTTTTCATTGCCCGGGCGCCTGATGGCAACCATTACGCTGTCGGATGGTATGAGAATGCGCAATTCAAGGAGCGCTCAGATCGCCCTGAATACCGGAGTGATGATGATGATGGGAGTGACATCAAAAACTTTGATCAAAGCAGGGGTAACCGCTCCACCTATACGGTCTATGCAAAGGAAGCGCGTCTGTTGCCTCCCGAGATCAGGTATTACTTCAAGACTCCTTCGATGCAGCATTTTGGCAATGCCACGTACATCTATGCTCGGGGGCCCGGCGCGGAACACGACGCAGATTGGCGACAAGAGTTCGCGAACTTCGCTGAACGGGTTGTCGCTGGAGACATTTCTCGGAGCGTCAGCGCTCTATGATGTGGACAGAATGAAACCTCAACCGGCCCCGCCGGTACGGGGAAATACAGAAGCGGAAAAGTTTGATAGCGCGGTCCGCAAACTATTCAGTGTGTCGAAGGAAGATTATCTCAAGGAAGAGGCACGGCTGAAGAACTTACGCGAACGGAAGAAGCGGGCCAAGAAGTCGTCCTGACCATTGCATCAATAGGCCCTACGGCTCTATTTCGCCCTAGCGTTCACTGGGACGAAACCCCCACTTTCGAATCTAAAGCCTGTGCTGAGTATCGCCTTGTTTACTTCGCTCTCTCCGATACTGCCCATAGACGTTACTAATGCCGCTGCAAGCTTGGGCAGTACACGTTTTCCTCGTTCGTCGTTCCAATTGGCCCATTGCCCGTCAATGCCCCCTTCAACGGGCCCTCGATCACGATACCTATCGGGATTGCGGGCGGTTGGTATGAAGCCGAGATCGAAGCCAGCTTCACCTGCGATGCTTCGAGTCTTAGCTCCGGTTTGTTTTGTTAGCAAGCCGCAATGCACCGTAAAGCTCAACGATTTGTACGGATGTGAGAAGAGGCACGGGCTTCCGTCTGAACACCCTAATTTATCAGTGCTCTTTGGTTTTATTAACTATATAATTGTCCTAATTAGGTCGCGCCGCAATGCCCTAACCGGGCTACTGCCCCGCCTTTTCCTGTTTTTTGGGTGCGGTCGCGGTCGCGCTGGACTTCGGCCGCCAGAATGCCGGGTCTGCGTCCTCCGTCTCCTTCGACATGTAACTCATCCGCGGATTCACAGCAAAAATGTTGTACTGTATTGACGTGAAAACGTCACCGGCGCCCGACATCATCTTGTCGTAATCGTCGCCTATTGCCTCCCGAACGGCCTTTTCCTGCGCTGGGTATTCGTCCATTGTTTTCAGGCTCTCCATCGGCTCAAGGAGCATTATCGTATCACCCGAAGGGCCGCCGCCAATCACCTCATGTGCGATTACGGGTGTTTTGAGGGCCGCCTTTTCGTCAGCTGCGACGAACCTTTTAAGTGCCCTCCTCAAAATCGTGCATACGACCGAGCTTTGGCCGAAAAGTCGTAACCCCTATATATCGCGTCTTCCCTATATTGACTAAATCAGGCCGGTAGCTCAAGTCTTTGCGGTACGCCGCATACATCGTTCGAGTGTTTGCCCGAAGCTCGCCGTCGCGGGCGTCCAGCATGTCCATCTCGGACTTGATTCCAGGTTTTTGTAACATATGGTCGCTCTCCTCAACCGCGGCGAACGAAGGGAACCCGACCAGGAACCAGGCTCATTAGTTCCAGTCAGAGAGGTGAGTGTCAATTGATGGGGCATGTTGTGTCTACGGAACACAGCAGCCCAATCCGATTCCACCTTCTCGTGTGCCGCCGTACGCCCTTCTTTAACCGATTCGATAACGAATTCCATTACCGCGGGCGGTGATTATCCTGTGCCTGAGCACTTTGTCCCGTTGTGTCTTGCCGGTTGGCTTTCGGTGTTGCGCTTCTTAACCCTGCGGGTGACAGACATAGCGCGAGTAAAAAGACGCCTAGGTAGACATTTCTCATGGACAGGCTCCTGTGATGTTATGCACGAATGGCAGAACATGCTCGGGCTAGTATATAGCAGTTTTACGAGTAATGCCCGCAGGCCAAGATTCAAGCCGAAGCAGCGGCTTCTTTTTGCCGGTCGAAAGCGGCGAAGCTGCCGCCGTTTTCCGCCAGTTTCTTCAGCAGCGGAGCCGGAGCCCAAAGATCCGGCCCGTGCTGCTGTTCAAACTCGTGAATACGCGCGAGCACGTTTTCCAGTCCAACCGTATCGGCGTAGAACATCGGGCCGCCCCGCCAGGCCGGAAATCCGTAGCCGTACACATAGGTGACATCGATATCCACAGCGCGCAGCGCAATACCTTCCTCTAAAGTTTTGGCGCCTTCGTTCACCAGAGCGTAGATGCAACGCTCCACGATCTCCTGCTGCGAGACGGAACGGCGCGCTATGCCTGCGTTCTCAGCGGTTCTTTGTATCAACTCGGCCACTTCCGTATCTGGAACGGGCCGGCGATTTTGGTCATACTTCGACCACCCTTTGCCGCTTTTCTGACCTAACCGGCCTTCTTCAACGAGAAGATCCGGCACCACCGGCCGGCGCACTCCCGGCTTTTCGAATCGCTTAAATTCCTGGCGGATATAGTAAGACACATCAAGGCCGGTAAGATCGTCGACGGCGAGCGGTCCCATGGCCATGCCGAAGTCGTACAGCGCTTCATTGACTTCCTCAACCGAAGCACCTTCTTCGACCAGGAAATGCGCTTCGCGCAGATACGGCCCGATAATGCGGTTGCCGATGAAACCTCGTGCGTTGCCGGCAAGCACGGCGATCTTGTTCAGGCGCTTGCCCAAAGCCATAGCAGTCGCAATTACCTGGGGCGCGCTCGCTTTTCCGCGAACCACCTCCAACAGCTTCATGACGTTGGCTGGACTAAAAAAATGAGTGCCGATCACCATTTGCGGCCGGTTGGTTACAGACGCGATCTCGTCGATGTCCAGGCTGGAGGTATTGGAAGCGAGAATGCATGTGGGATTCGCTACCTTATCAATTTCAGAAAATACCTGCTTCTTCACGGACATCTTCTCGAACACGGCTTCTACGATAATGTCCGCCTCTGCAAATCCCTCATAGCCAAGCTGCGGAGTTATAAGCGCCATGCGCTGATCCATCGCTCGCCTGAGATAAGCGGCCCTTCGATACGGTGGCGGCGTAGTTTTTCTGAATGGTTGTGACGCCGCGATCCAATGCATCCTGCGCGGTCTCTTTTAAGATGACCGGAATGCCGGCATTCGCAAAATTCATGGCGATGCCGCCGCCCATAGTGCCTGCTCCGATCACCGCCGCTCGCCGTACATCGAACAGCTTTACGTCTTTCGATATACCGGGAACTTTGGCGACGGTCCGTTCCCCGAAAAAAATATGGATGAGCGCCTTTGATTCCGTTGCAAACAGGCATTCATTGAATAGCTCCGCTTCACGTTTGCAGCCTTGCTCGAAAGGCAGTTGGGTTGCCGCTTCTACGGCTTCGATTGCAGCAAGAGGAGCGCGCTGGCCTCGCTTCGTCTTTCTCGCCTGCTCGCGAAGCTGAGTAAACGCAGATACGTCGAAGTTCCGCAGCTTCTCACTGCGTTCACTGGTTTTCGGAATCGGCTGATTCGCCACACGCCGCGCGAAAGCCACCGCGCCGGTCAGTAGATCGCCTTCTATAATCGAATCCGCTATGCCTAAATCCAGCGCTTCTTTCGCCCCAATCGGTTCGCCGAAGGCGCACATTTCAGCGGCTTTCGCAGGGCCCGCCAGGCGCGGAAGGCGCTGCGTCCCGCCTGCACCTGGGATCAGCCCCAACTTCACCTCCGGCTGGCCAACTTGCGCGGTAGGAGCGATTACGCGGTAGTGCCCGGACATGGCAGTCTCAAGGCCACCCCCAAAGGCGGTGCCGTGAATCGCAACCACCACCGGCTTCGGTGAGTCTTCGATCGATTGCAGATAGGGCAGTAGTGTCAGGCGGGGCTTCTCGCCCGAAACGATCTTTCCGAATTCGCGAATGTCCGCACCGGCAATGAATGTTCGTCCGGCGCCGATCAGCACGATTGAATGAATATCGGGGTCACCGCCCACTTCCCGGACCGCTTCCTGAATGCCTTCGGGCACTCCAGGGCCCATTGCATTCACGGGCGGATTATCGATGGTAATAATCGCGACATCCTGGTCGCGCGTCAACTTAACTAGTTCAGGCATGGCACCCCTTATGTAGGTATATACTGTCGGTGCTCAGATCATGTACCTGCGGAAAAAATGAGAGAAGCAGTTATCGTGGCGAGTTCGAGAACGGGGCTTGCGAAGTCGTTCCGGGGCTCATTCAATATGACGCGGCCCGAAGACTTAGCCGCGCACTGCATTCGAGACGTTCTTGCTAAGACGCCCCAACTCGCTGCTAGCGAAATTGAGGATGTGATCCTAGGCTGCGCGCAGCCGCATGGAATGCAAGGCTTTAATGTGGGCCGCAGGTGCGCGCTGCTCGCAGGTTTGCCCGCATCGGTGCCGGGCGCGACCGTCAACCGGTTCTGCTCTTCGGGCTTGCAGGCGATTGCGATGGCCGCTCACGAGATTATTCAAGAACGCGCCGACGCCGCTATAGGAGGCGGAGTCGAAAGCATCAGCCTGGTGAAACGCGATGTCAGTGTCCATCCGGATCTCGCGAAAAACGTGCCTGGTTTGTATATGGAAATGGGCGTGACAGCGGAAGTGGTTGCGAAGCGATACAACATCAGCCGCCAAGCCCAGGATGAATACGCGCTGGCCAGCCAGCAACGCACCGCGCGAGCGCAACAGCAAGGCTTTTTTGACGCAGAGATAACGCCATTTCGGACAACCATGGCGATTCTTGACAAGAAGACCGGCGCTCAAATCGGAACACAGGAAGCTACGTGCGATCGCGACGAGTGCAATCGGCCGGATACCACGTTAGAAGGCCTGCTGTCGCTCAAGCCGGTGTTTGATACGACAAGCGGTCAAGGCTCTGTGACCGCGGGTAATTCATCCCAGCTTTCCGATGGCGCGTCTGCCACTCTGCTGATGTTGCGCGAGCGAGCAGACCAGTTGGGAATCCCCTACAAGCTAATCTTTCGCGGGTTCGTAGTCGCCGGGTGCGAGCCGGACGAAATGGGGATAGGGCCGATATATGCTGTTCCGAAACTGCTTTCGCGCCACGATCTTAAGATCGAAGACATTGACCTTTGGGAACTCAATGAGGCATTTGCCGTTCAAGTGGTCTATTGCCGGGATCGTCTTGGCATACCGATGGAAAAACTAAATGTGAATGGCGGTTCCATTTCCATTGGTCATCCTTTCGGTGTGACCGGCTCGCGCATGACAGGCACGCTCGCGAATGAAATGGCACGCCGGCCCGGATCTCGCTATGGCGTAGTCACTATGTGTGTGGGCGGCGGCCAGGGCGCGGCGGGACTTTTCGAGGCAGTGCACTAGATTGACTCCTCAACCGGAGCAGTCATCTCCAAGCACGTCCGCCACTTCCGTCGGGGATCATTGGGCGGCGCTCTTAGCGGGCTTTCTCGGCTGGACGCTCGATGCTTTCGATTTCTTTCTGGTTGTCGTTTGCCTTACCGCGATCGGTAAAGAATTTCATCAGTCCGATAAAGCAGTTGCGCTGTCTTTAACGCTCACGCTTGGTTTTCGCCCGGTTGGCGCATTCCTATTCGGTCTGCTTGCAGACCGCTATGGCCGGCGTCTGCCGCTGATGATCGATCTGATCTTCTATTCAGTCGTAGAGGTGGCTACCGGGTTTGCGCCGAATTTCACAACCTTTCTGGTTCTGCGCGCGCTATTCGGAATCGGGATGGGCGGCGAGTGGGGTGTCGGCGCATCGCTCGCCATGGAAAAGGTCCCACCGAAGTGGCGCGGCGTGCTGTCGGGAGTTCTACAGCAGGGGTATGCGCTGGGCAATCTGCTGGCAACCCTTTGCTTGCTGTTTTTGTATGGGCGCTGGGGATGGCGGCCGCTGTTCTTTCTGGGCGGGCTGCCGGCACTCCTCGCTTTGTTCGTCCGCTTCCGGGTGAAAGAGTCGGAGGTCTGGCGTAAGAGCAGTGCGGAAACTTGGGGCGGCCTGGGAAAAAGCATCATCCGCAATTGGAAACTTTTTATCTACCTGGTTTTGCTGATGACGGGCATGAATTTGGCCTCTCATGGCACGCAGGATATGTATCCCACCTTCCTGCAGCGGTTCTGGCATTTGGGCGTCAGTCAGCGGTCGATGATTCTGATCGTTTCGATGATCGGTGCGATGACCGGCGGCGTGCTGCTGGGTCTTATCTCTGATCGCATCGGACGCCGAAAGGCCATTGTGAGCTCACTCCTGCTCGGTGTCCTTATAATTCCGATGTGGGCCTATGCGCCGCAGATCGGGGCTTCTATTTGCCGGCGCATTCCTGATGCAGTTCTTTGTCCAGGGCGCCTGGGGCGTAATTCCTGCACACCTCAGTGAGCTTTCGCCGAATAACGTGCGCGGCTTCCTGCCCGGCTTCGCGTATCAGTGCGGAGTGCTCATTGCAAGCTCAGTGGGATACCTGGAGGCAGCATTTGCTGAGCGAATGAGCTACGCGACGGCTATGGCCGCCACAGCGCTCAGCATCTTTGTATTCACCGCAATCGTTGCAGCAGCGGGGCGCGAAAAACGCGGCATCCAGTTTTGACGACCGTCAGAGATTAATTCCTAGCTGCCACAGAAAAAATCCTGCTGCTTGTTTGAAATACAACCAGCGCCGGGCTGCTCTGCTGGCTGGCGCGCCGCCAGGTCGCGGAGAACCGTATACTTTGATGTGCTGAGCTTCCAGAATGCGCTTGGACCGATAGATATGATACCCGTCACTCACGACGATACAGGACTGCATGTTCATTCGGCGCATGATTTCGGCCGCGGCGTCCAGGCTCTGTGCCGTAGTTGTGCCTTCCGGCTCTACCAGGATGTGTTCAGATGGGATTCCGAGTCCGGTCAGATAGGCGCGGCCGACCTCGCCCTCGGTGTAGTTCGGGTCTCCGCCCGCTCCTCCAGTAGTCAAAATGTACGGCGCCAAGCCCTTCAAATACAGAACCAGCGCATGATTAAGCCGGGCTCTAAGAACCGGAGAAGGCCGGCCTCTGTATTCCGCCGCGCCCATGACGATAATGACGTCGGCTGAATGATCCTCGACTAAATCGGATTGTTTAGCGATCTGTTGGGCCAAATAGACCAGATAGCCTAAGATCAGGAGCGAAAACAGGACGATCAGGCCTGCAATGGCGCGCTTCATGCGGCTGAATAGAGGTTTCGATTTACCCGGTTGAAACTTTAGTCTACGCCTCGCGTGAGAAAACGCACAGCAAAGGATGGGAATTACCAGTGTTCACAACCCGCTGCTGAAAAAAATTCGGAAAGCATTGGCGGCTGGCCGGCAAACCGAAGACGGCTTAGTGGTGGCCGAAGGGCCTCACTTAGTGGAGGAAGCACTCACGGGAGTTTGGCCTTTTGTTCAGGTGCTCACGACACCGGCAGGCAGAAGCAAGCACGCGGAATTACTGCAGCGCACAAATGTGGAGATTGTGGAGGTGTCCTCGCGCGCTTTTGAATCCATCACGGGAACCCAGCATTCCCAGCAGATTCTCGCGCTGTTAAAGCCTGCAACTTGGGAATGGACCGATCTGATGAAGCGCAAAGCTCTTATTATCGCGCTGGATCGAATACAGGATCCGGGCAATGCGGGTACGATAGTCCGGTCGGCCGAAGCGTTCGGGGGGACGGGGCTAGTGTTTCTTGAGGGTTCTGCTCATGTTGCAAACGGGAAACTGCTGCGCGCCAGCACAGGTTCAATCCTTCGAATGCCCTTCCTTGATTCTGCCGGAAGCTCCGAATTTCTCTTGAACGTGCAAGCAAGCGGGCTGGCTCTGTACGCGCTGGACGCACGTGCAGAGGTTTCCATTACAGCAGCGGACTTGGCCCGCCCTCTGGCGCTCATAGTTGGGAACGAGGGCAGCGGCGTTTCGCCGGAGTTGCTCTCCCCAGCCAAGGCTGTTTCTATTCCAACCACCCAAGTGGAGTCGGTGAATGCCGCTGTCGCCTGCTCTGTCGCGCTGTTCGTAGCCCAGCAGCAAAGGAATGCCTCGTGAGTCTCTTCGATGCCTCGCCGCCCCCAGGTGACCAGCTTTCGGCGCAGGCAGACCGTCCGCTGGCGGATCGTATGCGCCCCCGGACTCTCGATGAATATTTGGGTCAGGAACATATTCTCGGCGCTGGCAAGCCTCTCCGGGCTCAAATCGAAAGCGGCCATCTTACTTCATTGATTCTGTGGGGTCCGCCGGGCTCGGGGAAAACCACCTTGGCGTTTCTGATATCTCAGCAGAGCGGCGCGACCTTCATCCCGTTCAGTGCCGTCCTCAGTGGAATCAAAGAGATAAAGGCCGTGATGGCGGATGCCGAGCGGGCCAAGCGCGCCGGCCACCGGACAGTTCTGTTCATAGACGAGATTCACCGGTTCAACAAGGCTCAGCAGGATGCGTTTCTGCCCTACGTCGAACGGGGAGATGTCGTTTTGATAGGCGCGACGACGGAAAACCCGTCGTTCGAAGTAGTCTCGGCGTTGCTCTCGCGCACCAAAGTGTACTCTCTCCGGGGTTTGGAGACGGGCGAGGTTGTGAGCTTATTGAAACGCGCTCTGCAGACGCCTTATCGCGGTCTGGGTCATCTAGGGCTAAAGGTAAGCGACGAATTGCTCGATGAGATTGCAGTAGCCTCCAGCGGGGACGCGCGGGCTGCTTTAAACACGCTAGAAATTGCCGCGGAATCGGCAAAAAGCGGCGTAATTGACCGCCAAACCGTTGCTGATTCGTTGCAACGTAAGGTTTTGCTGTATGACAAGGCTGGAGAAGAGCACTATAATTTAATCTCGGCTCTACATAAATCGGTCCGTTCGAGCGATGTCGACGCCTCGTTGTACTGGCTAGGACGGATGCTAAAGGCGGGGGAGGATCGCCTTTATCTCGCGCGGCGATTGGTCCGTATGGCGATAGAGGATGTGGGATTAGCTGATCCGAGAGCGATAGAACAAGGCATAGCTTGTATGCAAACGGTACATTTTTTAGGTATTCCCGAAGGAGATCAAGCGCTCGCGCAACTGACTATCTATTTAGCGCTTGCGCCCAAATCGGATGCAGCCTATCGCGCGCTGAACAAAGTGGATGCCCTTATTGAAAGCACGCCCGCTCCGCCGGTCCCGCTGCATTTACGGAACGCTCCGACTGGATTAATGAAGCAAATGGGATATTCCAAGGGATATCAACACGCCCACAAAGCCCCGGATGCAGTAACCAACATGACCTGTCTACCTGAAGCGCTCGCCGGATTCCAATTCTATGAGCCGACAGACCGCGGCTTTGAGCAAAAACTGCGCGAACGGCTCGCGTGTTTATCTGATCGGCGAACCAGGAAACCGGAAGCCAACGACTAAATCGATGCACGTTCAACTTGTGACATTAGAAATTGGAGTCCCACGGTGTCAGAAACTCTTTTGATTTTCGGAAAGCGTATGGAAGCACCAGAGATGCCCTCCGCCGAGAGGCGGCGGTCCAGCCGTTTCCCGATTGAGCGTGAAGTGCGATATAAAACGCTGAATCAACGCACTGAGCTGACCGCCGGGGTTGGCAAAACGCTAAATATCAGCAGTTCGGGCGTCCTGTTTACCTCAGAGCACGACATGCCTTTGGGAACGCGATTGGAAGTTTCCATCAGTTGGCCTGCGCAGCTCAACGAGAAATGTCTGCTGAACCTGGTTGCCCGCGGCCGCGTCACCCGGCATGCCAACGGCCAATTGGCGCTCCAAATACAGCAATACGAGTTCCGAACGCAAAGTCGTCCCATCCGCGAAAAGTAGTTCTCACACCGATCTGGCGGCTGTCAGGCCTGCTCGCGTGGGCTACTATGGCAGTGTTGTGCGCCGACGTCTCGCTTCTGCTGCGGCTGCGCTAAGCTTTCTGATCCTGCTGGCGCTGTTGATCTGGCAAGGATCTTTCCGCATCCCCTATTCCCCGGCAAACCTGAGCGAGACTATCGTTCTCTGGGCAGTTTCCACCGTCATCTTCCTGCTGACCGTCCTGGTAGCGTTTCTGCTGTTTCGAGCGGGCGTCAAGGTCTATATTGACCGGCAGCGCAATAAGGAAGGTTCGCGGATCCGCTCCAAGCTACTCTTCGGTGCGCTGGTCCTGACCCTTGCGCCCGCCCTGTTCACTGTCCTGTTCAGCGGCTTTGTGTTGAATCGCCATCTGGACGTCTGGTTCAGCAGGGCCGCACAGAACGCTCTGCGAGAACTGGACAAGTCTTATAAAGAGCTTGATCTCTCGTATCGCAAGGAAGCGCAGGAACGCCTGCAGGCGCAAGCTGATTGGATCAGTCTTTTGCCTGAAACCCGAGACGCCGCGAAAACCGGTCACATGCAAACGGCCTTCTTCAATCAGGTTTGCGCCCAACGCGGCATTCAGCAGTTGATTCTGACGCCGGGAACCGGTGTCCCCATGCTCCTGTATCAACGTTTTGGTCAAACAAAGGGAACCCTGCTCAAAGCGGAAGCCGATGTCGTAAACGCAAATTCGAAGCTGGGGCGCATTTCGCTTGTTGCACCAACTACAGGTGATCCCGCTTCGAGCGAAAGGCTTGCGGCTCAAGAATCAACCATCCAGCAAATCGTCGACGAGCAGGAGGGGCGCAGAAAGTTCTATCAGGAAACATACTTCAAGCTGATTTGCCTCATCACTTTATTCGTCTTATTTTTCGCCTCCTGGTGCGCGCAGATTCTGGCCCGCCAGATCAGCGTTCCCATCTCCGCCCTGCTGGAAGCAGCCTCTGAGGTCAGGCGCGGCAACCTGTCTTATCGAGTGCGCGAAGGCGCTATCGATGAACTAGCCACCCTGGTCCGTGCGTTTAACGAGATGACCAACGGCCTAGACGTGAACTCCCGCGAACTGGAAGCGCGCCGCCGGTTTACCGAAGCAATCCTCGAGAGCATTCCTACCGGCGTCATCTCGGTTTCTGGTGGCGAGCGTATTGAGAGAGTGAACCGTGCCCTCGCCGGTATTTTCTCGCAAGAAGCCGTGGCGCGCGCCCGTCGCCTGGAGGATCTTTTCACTGGCGATGATCTCGCAGAGATTCGCTACCTGCTGAAGCGAGCGCGGCGTAGCGGGGCCGCGGCGACGCAGTTGGATATTCAACGGCCCCGATCCGTTCTTCATCTTGCCGTGACAGTCGCCTCGCTTGAAGAACAGCGCGGCTTCGTGCTCGTGCTGGAAGATACCAGCGATCTTCTGCGGGCTCAAAAAGCGGCTGCGTGGCAGGAGGTAGCACGCCGCATTGCGCACGAAATAAAGAACCCGCTCACACCCATCTCGCTCTCTGCCGATCGCATCGCGCGCCACTTATCCCGCCTCTCACTCGAGCCCGGCGCGCGCGCCATTCTTGAGGAGTGCACTCAGACAATACAGCAGGAAGTGCAGACCGTTAAAACGTTGGTGAACGAGTTCTCCCGGTTCTCGCGTTTTCCTAGCGCGCAACTCATGCCCTGTGACTTGAACGAGATTGTCAGAGGCGCGATGTTTCTATTCGAAGGCCGGCTGGACGCAATTGACCTGAATATAGAACTCGATTCGAACCTGCCCTTGGTGGTAGCCGACAAGGAGCAGATCAAGCGGGTAATCGTCAATCTCATCGATAATGCGGCTGAAGCCATGACGGACGCTCCCGTTCGGCAACTCACCATCGCGACATCCCAGTTTTCACCCGATATCGTGCAGTTATCCATTACCGACACGGGATGCGGCATATCGGCGAATGATAAAGAGAAGCTGTTTCTGCCATACTTCTCGACCAAAGCGCGCGGAACTGGCCTTGGCTTAGCAATAGTAAGTCACATCATTACGGAACATCACGGTGTCGTTCACGTTGAGGATAACTACCCGAGTGGCGCACAATTCGTCATACAACTGAACGCGCTGCCCGCCGATAGCGCCGCATCAGAAGTGGAACCATCAGCCGCTACCCTGAAGGTGTAGCCTCCCCTAAATGCAAGTCCGCGGACCCAGAGTTTTGATTGTCGATGATGAAGCTGCAATCCGGCAGTCGCTTCGGGGTGTGCTCACCGACGAAAGCTACGAAGTGACCGCGGTTGAGAGTGGGGAAGCTTGTCTGGCCGAACTGGGCCGCCAATCTTATGAGGCAATTCTCCTCGACATCTGGATGAAAGGGCTGGATGGGTTGGCGACGTTGGCCCGTATACAAGATCTGCCTGCCGCGGATAGGCCGGCGGTCATCATGATTTCGGGTCATGGCAATATCGAGACCGCCGTCAAGGCCACTAAGCTGGGGGCATTCGATTTTGTCGAGAAGCCGCTCACTATCGAGAAAGTCAGCGTGGTATTGAAGAACGCGGTCCAGCAGCGCCGGATGGATCTCGAATTGCAACGTCTGCGCGATGACGGCGCCCTTCCGGACATCATTGGTAGCAGCATACCGATGAAGGCCCTGCGCCAGCAGCTGAAACTGATGGCTGGGACGAACGGCCGCGTGCTCATCTATGGCGAAAGCGGCACAGGTAAAGAACTGGTGGCGCGCGCAATTCATCGGGCGAGCCAGCGTGCAAACGGCCCTTTCGTGGAGGTGAACTGCGCGGCACTCCCCGAAGATTTGATCGAAAGCGAGCTGTTCGGACATCGTCATACCCGCATGGACGGCACCGTTGACTACAAAACCGGCAAGATGCAGAAAGCCCACGGCGGCACGTTTTTTCTCGACGAAGTGGGCGACATGAGTCTCCGGACCCAGTCAAAGGTGTTGCGAGCTCTCGATGAACATCGATTTGAGCCCATAGGAGCGCCGCAATCCGTGCAAGTAGATTGCCGGGTCATTGCCGCTACCAACAAGAATCTGGAATTAGAAATCGAGCGCGGTAATTTCCGCGAAGATCTGTTCTATCGCCTGAACGTGATTCCTTTCACCGTTCCGCCACTGCGAGAACGCGCCGAGGACATCCCCGTGCTGGCTGCTCACTTTCTGAACGAATTCACAGTGGCCTACGGCAAAAAACCAAAGGAACTCACGCCCGATGCTATCGAAGCGCTCACGCGATACTCGTGGCCGGGCAATGTTCGCGAACTGCGCAACCTAATGGAGCGCGTCGTCATTCTCTACCCGCAGCGGCGCGTTGAAGCGCGGCACTTATCGCTCGATGGAGCCCGTCGAGGCGCTGTCTCTAAGGCCCAGGACGGTTTCGGCAGCCTGCACGATGTGAAAGAAGCCGCCGAACGCGATTACATTCTGCGCAAATTGGAAGAAACTGCCGGAAATGTAACGCGCGCTTCGGAATTGTTGGGTTTGGAGCGCAGCAACCTTTACCGCAAAATGAAAGCATTAGGTATCGCGCCGAAGGATTGATCGCACTCTAGTGCTTTGGTCCGGCCTTTGCCGGTTCCGAAAGCCAATCTGAGCATGGATTATCACGGCTTGGCTGTCTAACCACGAAACTCATCCCAAGATGTTAAACTAGAGCTATATGGCAATCCCGAACGTCAGACGCTTTCGGCCCTTTTGCCCGACCTGCAACGAGAATTTCACTGTGATGGCTGTTCTGCCCAAGGACAGCGATGTTAATAAGTACCTGGAAGACGCGGTGGCCCGTCATGACCACAAGGCGTATCAGGAAGCCAAACAGCAGCATTTCAAGATCCGCGTCGGCCAACAGAAGCAAAAGAAAGCAAAGTAACTCCTTCTTTAACTTGTTTACTAGCCCGGCAGCACCCAACTGCCGGGCTTTTTGCGTTTCTAGCCTATGATGGCCGGGCTTGCACAATTCGCAGAGCGCGCGCCGCA
The DNA here is from genome assembly GCA_963846025.1 of Terriglobia bacterium. GTDB lineage: Bacteria > Acidobacteriota > Terriglobia > Bryobacterales > Bryobacteraceae > Bog-105. Next base: position 83,887 of record CAWJUG010000004.1, read on the forward strand.
GCCAGCGAAACGTCAGAATCGATGTCTTTGGACAGCGTCGTCAGTATGGGGATAGAGTCAGCGGCTCGGCTGTTCGCAAAAACCGAGCAAATCGCTACCTTCTGGTCTTTCGTCGCCTGCGGCATCATTGCGAAAAGCGCCTTGCGCACGTCTTCCCGCTGCGCCAGTTCATCCAAATAGGTTTGGGCCACCGGCGCACGCGCCTTTACGGCCAAGTTCTCCCAAAGGTAGGGCAAAGGGCTGAACTCTCCGGTATCCACTTTCCCTTGATCGACCATCGCGAACGCCGCCGCCAGGTGTACCTTCCAATCGGTATCTTTCTCGTTATAAGCATCCTCGAGCGTCGGGAAATCCTCCGGCTCGCGGATTCGCCCCAGCCCTTCCAATGAGGCGACGCGCAGATCCGTATCCTGATCTTTGGCATACTGTTGGAACGTCGCGCGGTCGCCCGGAATAGCCATCATCGCTAACGCCTCAAGAGCCGCTCTGCGAATTCGAATGCTGTGCGCGTTCGACAGCACGGAACGCACGTCTGGTGCGCACGTCAGGCAATGAAGGACTCCGATTGTCTCAAGCGCTGTCGCTTGTACGCGCTCATCCAGATCGTGCGCGACCGAAGACAACTTGGGTCCAGCGGACGGATCACGGATTTTCTGCAGCGCAATCAGGTCCTCGATAATCAGTTCGCTGTCTTGTGCGTGCAGAGAATCCTCAAGCATCGGCACCGCCGCACGATCGCGCAGAATACCTGCCGCGCGGGCTGCATTGGATCGCGCATCGCCGCTCGCCCCTCCGCTAACCTCGCTTCCTATCGCGTCTTGCACATCGGGGCGGACAAATACATCCGGGTCGATTACCTGATCGTTGCGTACTCCGAAAAACGCTTTTACCTGCCGCACGCCGCGCGTCAGCGGACCTGTCAAACCGCCCTTTACTACGTAACCCGGAACATAGTAGTTCACCAATCCATCGGTCGCGCGAATCTGCACTTCCGGATCTTTATCGTGAGTTGCTGTCACCAGCGGTGCCAGACTCGCTTCCGTGCCGATCTTGATAATCGCCTTGACAGCCTCGATGCGAATGTCGCGATTCGGGTCTGAGAGATTCTCGGCAAGCGCGGGAATAGCGCGAACGTCCTTTTTCCCCAGATCGCGAATGCGATTGATGCGCTGGTTCGAATTGAACGTGTCCTCTGACTGCCCGAAAACAAGAACGCCTAAGAACAGGACACACAAAGGCGCACGGAAATGACACACCTGCATATTGTGAAGGTACCCAGGTTAGCGGACTACTTCAACCGTTATCTTATGCGGAATCAGTCCAGCCTCGAAACCTAGATCAAGAAGTTTCTGCGCCGCCTGTGGCACCAAATCGCCGCCATCGGTTGTGTGGTGGTTGACATACATACCCACAAACTGTTCCGCCGACGCGGAATCCAGGTCTCTTGCAAATTGCATCGCATAGTTCAGCGCTTCATCCCGGTGATCCAGCGAATACTGAATGCTGTCGCGCAGCAGTTTCGAGCATTCAGTCTGCACATCGGCGGGAAGATTGCGGCGCATTGCGTTCGCCCCCAGCGGCAAGGGCAGCTGGTATTTTGCCTTGAACCATTTACCGAGATCAACCACGTTATGCAGGCCGCTGTGGCCATAGGTGAGTTGACCCTCGTGTATGATCAGCCCCGCATCTACCTTCTGTTCCTTTACCGCGTCTATAATCTGATCGAAGGGTGTGACAACGTGCTCGAAATCGGGCTCAAATAGTTTCAAAGCTAAGAAAGCGGTCGTCATGGTCCCCGGAATCGCGATTCTCTTGCCCTTCAGTTCTGTTGCCGTCATTCGGCGCAAACTGACTACAACAGGCCCGTATCCGTCGCCCACGCTAGATCCGCTTGACATCAAAACGTATTTATCCGCCACATAGGGATAAGCATGATAGGAGATAGCGGTGAGCTCGTAGAGGCCTTCCGTCGCTTTGCGATTGAGGGACTCAATATCCTCCAAGACGTGCCGGATATTCACGACTCGAGAACGAATTTTCTTCGTCGCCAACCCGTAGAACATGAATGCATCGTCCGAGTCTGGGCTGTGAGCACAGACAATTTCCATCGGAGGAGGAGAACTCATACCAAAGCTGAAAAAAGAGCAGCTTCAGTGTAACAGAGGGTCGTCTATTGAGTAACCGAGCTGCGGAGCGCGATCAATTTCGGCTCAAGGGTCTCCAGATCCTGCTCCAGGACGGTCAGACAAAACCTGGAAACTTGTGCATCCGCGGCTTTTGATGCAGTCTCCAACTGCTGCGCATGGGTCCTGGCAAGTGCCGCGTGCAAGCTGCCCAGCGACCCTTTGATGGTGTGCGCCACGCGGCTAAGACGCGTGAAATCTGAGGCCGCAAGGGCCGCCCGCATCTCATTCACCTGGACACGGCGCTCGGTCAGAAAAAGATCAATGATCTCCACCAGCAACTCGCGATCGTAAGCTACCTGGGCTTGAAATTTGTCCGGTTCGAAAATCGGCAAATCTGAGGCGCTGCCCTGATCTGTAACTCTGGTAGGCGGTGCAACCGCCTGCGCCAGGCGCACCACCGCGTCCGTAAAAGTAGCGGCCACGAACTCCTCCGGAAGATAGGCGTCTACCCATTCCTCTTGAGTGGGGGTCCACAAGCCGTTCGGTACCGCTCCGGAACAGAGAAGTACGGGAGTTTTTGCCAGCGATCCGTGAGATCTTTCGATCTTGCGCAAACCAGCAGTAAAATCCGCCTGCGCCTGACTTTCCCCCGGAGATCCAATCAACACAGCGTCAAAACGCTGGACGAGCAAAGCCTCGGTAGCTTCTTTGAAAGAGATAGCGCCCAGAACTTCGTATTGCGCTTCGCCCAAGACGGCGGTGACCCGTTGCAATTTCTCGGGCTGGCGTTCGATCACTAGAACACGCAAGTGATTCATAATTAGACCTTAAGGTAAGACAAGGTTCGGTTCATTTCGGCCGGCAAGTGCTTCGTCGCTATCTGTCCTATCGTGGAAACTCCAGTCTCTCATTACATTTTGTGCAGCAAGTTCTTCGTAAATCTATACCTCTCTTCTATAACGTGTTGTACAATCGCGGTTTAGCGGGGGTGTGCTTTCCCTAGTCTTTTGACTCGCACCGTCATACGTCACAGCGGCGCTCAGCCGCACGCCCCAACGTCGCTCCTAAAGAGCTTCCTCAACAAAGCTTTCAACCTCATCTTTCCCGATGATTGCCGTGTCTGCGAGCAGCCGCTAACCGGGTGCTCTAGAATTCCCGTTTGTCCCGCCTGTTTAGCCCTTCCCAAACCTCTAGAGGCAGAGTTCTTTTGCAGCGCCTGCCGAACTCCATTCGTGGATGCTTATCCCCTGGACGAGCACGACCTTTGTACGGTCTGCCGCGAGAGTTTGGTCAACTTTGACGCTGCGTACTCTTTCGGCAGTTATGAAGGTTCCCTCCGAAAACTGATTCACAATTTTAAATACGGAAAGGTCGAAAGCCTGGCTCAGCCGCTCAGCCGCTTTTTGCTGCAGTGCCTCCCGCTTGAACAAAGGTTCGAGCTGATTGTAGCCATGCCCATGCACTGGCGCAAGCACTGGGAGCGTGGTTTTAATCAGGCCGAACTGCTCGCGCACCCCGTCGCTGCGCGCTACGGGATGAGGCTTGCCACTAATCTACGCCGCCGCCGTTACACCAAGTCGCAGGCTGGATTAAGCGAGGCCCAGCGGCGCGAGAACCTACGCGATTCCTTCAGGGTGGTTCGGCCCTTTCAGGTGGCCGGCAAGCGCGTGTTGTTGATTGACGATGTCTTTACGACGGGAGCCACTTTGCGGGCGGCAGCCTCTGCATTGAAGGCGGCCGGAGCCGCGTACGTGTGTGCGCTCACTTTGGCCCGCGTGGACCGTCGTACTTTTGGATTTGATGTTGCTTCCCCGGCAGCGAACGCAGGCAGGACACTTGTTGCCGGAACAGGAGCGAACTGAGGAGCTTCTTTGATGCCCACTGTGGATCGACTACATAGACCCGTTCTTGTTCTGAACGCCAGCTTCGAACCCATCAACATCTGTGCGGCCCGCCGCGCCCTGGTGTTGATTTTGAAGGGCGTTGCGTCAGCCGAAGAAGTCGCGCCCACGCACGTTCATTCGGCTAAGCGCTCCCTCAGCGTGCCGTCCGTCATTCGCCTGCTCGAATACCGCCGCATACCGCATCAAACCCGCGCCCTCTCGCGAAAAAACATTTTGATGCGCGACCGCTATACCTGCCAGTATTGCCACAAATCATTGCCCTCAGGTGAGATGACGTTGGACCACGTGGTTCCCCGGTCCCGCTCGGGCGAAACTACCTGGGAGAACTTGGTTGCCTGCTGCCATCCCTGCAACAACCGCAAGGGTAATCGGACTCCGGAAGAAGCCGGCATGAAACTGCTCCGTCCGCCGCGTCCCTTCAGTCTTCACACTAGTCGGCACCTGATGCGCCTGCTGGGCCGCAGTGACGACCAATGGCGCAAGTACCTGTTCTATTCCGATTAGCGCGCGGGATCACGCCGGATTTTGCGTTGTCGCGGCCCTTGATCCTTCAATGGTGATTGGATCGTAGAAAAGCGCTGCTTTCCTGGTCCCATGAGGCTCGTTTTTGCCGTCGTAACCGATCATAGAGCTACTCTTTTCTACCGTAAATCCAGAATCCGTTAATAGGAGCAAAGCTTATCAATCGCAGCCCGGCTATTTCGTCAGCCGCTGGTTGTTTATCAAAGAGAAAATACCGGATTCCGATCTCCTCAAGTATCGGATCGTGCGCGCTGACGTCCCAATCCACCTGATTCACAGCCGGCACGCGAAGTGCGGTTGGACGTCCTGGAGGAAGCGCAGAAGCCATGAAGAATCCGGCGCGATTCAACTTGCTGACATCAAGGCCATGCCGCGCAAATATTGCGAAATGATCGATATCGGGAATATAGTGGACACCCGTGTAAACATCGCAGCCGGCGGCTGAAAGCAAGCCGGATATTTCGAATTGGCTCGAGAACACGATCCACTTCCCATGTTTCACCTCAGGATGCGCTTGAACGTACCGAAACAATTCCGATCCGCTAATGGACTTTAAGCCGCGTTCCACCGGATTGGCTTGACCGAGAATAAGGGCTTGGGGGACGACTAGCAAGAAAGCCAACGGCTTCTGCCAAGCTCTAACAAATCCGTAGAAAAGAACGGCAACCGCTGACGCTGCAATCAGAAAAGCATCTAGTGGGAAGTAGCCATTTAGCTTGACATTGGTCCAGCGCAGGACCAGCAGCATGATGACCAGAATCGCCGCACTCGCCGGCAAAGCTGCTTTTTGGAGCAAGGGGCTGCGGATCCGGCTGGCTACCAGGCAAAAAATGCCTATGTTTACCAACGCCAACGCTGGAATTAGAAAGTTGCCTTGAACAAGGTCCAGCCCAAGCCGCGCGCCGGCAGCGGCGGGGATAGGCAGCAAACCCCAAGCGAGAAGAAGGAGAGACGTCGCCAGCAATCCTGCTAACGACCACCGCTGCGACTTCTCGAGCTTTAACTTTCCGAACGCCAGCAAACCTAGCGGCGCCAACCAAAGGCATCCCGCGGCCCCGCATATATTTGCCATGCTGCGCGGATAATGCCAAGCACTCTCGTTCCACTCAAAGAAGTGGGACAACAGGTTCTGTAAGGGGAGCATGCCGCCAGAGTATTGCCGCTGCCCGGGGTATTCGGTCGCTGCAACTACCGCAATCGCCGCGCGAAGTTCGCTGTATTCGTGCCAGCCGACCGAGGCAATCACCCCAAGTGCGCACAAAACCGCAACCGCACGCCACCATCTGCGCTCGCGACGCAGGATGACCTCCCGCTGCCCCAAAAACCAGAAGAAGCAGAAAATGACAGCGAGCCACGCCAGCGGAATGAGGTGCGGTAAGTAGGCGCACATCGCGAAGTTGATCGCTGATGCCGCGAGCAATGCGGCCGAAATGCAGATCGCCAGTGGACTCCTGCCAACCGAGAGATAACATGCACAGACGACGGCTATGCAGAGCGAGCCGATCATCTCCGGCAGACCGCTCGGCCAGGAGTAACACCACTGCATAAAGGGTGAAAAGAAATACCACAGCGAGCCGGCAATTGCCCAGAGAGTGGATCGTGTCACGACCAACAAAAAAACGAAAACGCCAAGAACAAGTAGAAGCGCTTTCAAGTACCAGTAAGCCGCAAATGCGAACGTAAGCGGAAGGAAAAAGAATGGCCAAAGCTGGGGGCGAAATAACATGACGACGTCTCGGCCCGGCAGATTAGCAGTGAGCGAGATATCATGTCCGCCTACAGTAGAATCTTGCGGATTGAGCGGATTGACTTTGAGTACTTGATTGAACAGGGCAGGCGTTTGCGACGCCCATTCATCGGAACGAATTGCCCTCGGATGTCCCAGCCACACATTTGCCCTAGGGCCCAATCCTAAGTCTGCATAAACACCCGCGCTCGAACCGTTCAGGTCCGCGAGCGTGAACACGAGCACGAGACTCGAGCAAATAAGACAGAACCAAAGACCCGCGGCGCTGATACAAAAGAAACCTTCAGAAGAGATGCGAGTCGCCCAGCACTGCACTCGCGCGATACCGCGGTCCATCATTGTGATGAAGCTAGCCGGCGAATCGTTCCCACAAGCAGGCTGCTCGCAACGGCACACTCGCGGCGCGAAATTCGATCCGCCAGGAAAGCGTTACTCCCGGCTTCAACTGCGAGGTTAATCGTGTGCGCGATGCGCTCGGCATCTTCAGCCTTTGCAGTTGCGGTGTTCAGAAGTACTCCGTTGGTAGCCGAATTCCATTGCAATAGTCGCGTCGGGGGCGGTTCCTATGCTCGCGTTAACGAATCAGCGGCACTGCGGCGATCGCCCGTCCTCAAATTTCCCATTTCACGTCTTGTCACTGGTTCGGATAGTCTGTGATTTGTTCGGGTCGAAGGCGGTCCAGTCGGAAGGCTGATCGACCTCCGAGTTCGCCATGCAAAGACGAGTTTAACTTCTGGGGTTCGGGAACCTTTGTCCGTTTAATGAAGCGTTATTATCTAGCCCCGCCGAATACCAAAGTAGGGCTGCCAGCTACAGTATTCGGTGGATCTGCGTCGTAACGGCGGGCCAGTGTTCCAGATGGAGCGCCACCCTGATCAAACCAGAGGTGATCTTGAGGATCGTTGGCAACTTTGCCACCACCCGAGAGTTGAAACGAGCCATTCGTTCTTAAATCTTGACGGAAAACGAACCTTGAAGCGGGGTTGCCGGTCATCGGGACCGTTGCACCGTTTCCACTCCAGGCATTGATACCAGCGAATTGCCGGAAAGATCAATACGAGCTTGCGCGAGGCCTTTACTCGCTTGGTTTCTGGAGTGATTTCGAGGATTTCAAAAGCCCGGCTGTCCAATGCAACAAGTGGCTTATTACGCGATCAGCCCCTTCTTCTATTCCGACCAGAGGCTATCAGGTTGCCGGCTGGTCCGCCGGAGCTTGATCCTTCGACTTCTCTTTCGGCGGTGTGGCAACCTTTACCGGACTGATAAGAACGTGGGCGTTTCGGCCTTCCAGGCGCGGCTGGCCCTCTATAGCGCCCACTCCAGCCAGGTCTTCGGCAAAACGCAGTAACAGCTTTTTGCCCAAATCGACGTGAGCAATTTCACGGCCGCGGAATTGCACAACGGCTTTGACCCGATTGCCGTCCTTTAAGAAGCGAATCGCATGGTTCTTCTTGAAGTCGTAATCATGGTCGTCAGTGTTAGGGCGGAATTTAAGTTCCTTGACCTGAATTACGTGCTGCTTTTTTTTGGCGTCGTGCTGCTTCTTTTTTTGTTCGTATTGCCATTGCCCATAATCCATGGCTTTGGCGACCGGCGGTTCGGCAGTTGGCGCAATCAGAATCAGGTCTAGTCCCAAATCCTGCGCCTTGCGAACGGCGGCAGGGGTAGCCATAATTTCGACAGAACCGTCTGGAAAGACCGCTCGGACTTCGCGGGCTCGAATCGCCTCGTTAACGTTTTCTCGAATTTTGGGCCGGCGTGGCGGGAAACTTCTGGGTGGATACATGCCGGCTTAGCGGAGGGGGCGGCGCAGCGCCAATACGGGGAAGAAAAGATTCAAATGGTATACCTTCTCCTAGTTTACACAGAAAAACAACGTTTTGGGGATTTAGCCGTAGCAGTTGCCGGAATCAGACAACTCCTAGCACCTGGCTTGCAGTTGTTAGTCACTCTTTTCCGTTCAAAAACCTTCAACAAAGCAGTCCATTAGACGGAGGCCTTACCGAAAATGATCGATCCAAAATTGGACCAGCTCCCGGAAGATGCGGCTGGCGACTTCGAAAATATCCCCGAGCATAATTTGACCGACGAACAACGGGCTCTGCGCCGCCGCCGCCGTGGGCTCAGCATCAACGAAACCATCGCAGCCGGCCCGAATATGTCAGTGGGCGCACGAGGGTTTGATGTCTCCGGTGTTGAGGGCGGTGCCGGAGCAGGCGCCGGAACTACTCATTTGACACCTGGCGAACGCGGCGAATCCGTCGCCCCGAATATCGTCCCGGGTGCGCGCGGCACTGGCAATGCTCCGCGAGGGGACTGGACTGTACCCGAACAGCAAGGAGCAAACCCGGATCTCGGACCCACCGACGAGGAGATCGCCGCCCGCGCGTATCATTGCTGGCATGAGCGCGGCTGTCCTCATGGCACCCCTGAAGAAGATTGGCGCCGCGCGGAAGAGGAACTGCGGCGCGAGCGGTCACATCCACAATCAACTCGGGCGGCCACTGCGGGTTCTGTTTGAATTTCGTACTCAGGAGCCGGTGAGTGGCCTATTCAATGCTCCGCGCCTGTGCCTCCTGTGGAACGCGTAATCGCATTCCGGCTAAGCATCTGGCCGATACCGGACGGTGCGGATCATGTAAGTCGCCGCTTCCGCCTGTTGCCGAGCCGATTGCTGTCGACCAAACGGCGTTCGAGGCGATAACTCGAGGAATCGCCTGTTCCTGTGTTGGTGGACTTCTGGGCTGCGTGGTGTGGTCCCTGCCGTGCCGCGGCCCCGGAAGTCCAGGCCGTTGCCAGCGAAATGGCCGGCCGGGCAATCGTTTTGAAAGTTGATACCGAAGCGCAGCCGGGACTCGCCAGCCGCTACCGAGTCCAGAGCATTCCGAACTTTGCGATTCTGCGTAACGGCCGCTTGCTGTTTCAGCAACCGGGACTGGTCGGGCGCGATCAGATGCGCGCCTGGCTGGAAAGCGCAGCTACGAAAGAAGTAGCTTAGTGGGCATCAATTGGGTTACCAAAGCAGCTTCAGACCAAATTGGATCTGGCGTGAATTAGTCGAGGTGCTGGTAACCACGCCGGCTGTCGGCGAAATCCGGAAGGAGTGAAGACGATGGCGTTGGGAGAATTGAAATTCGCTCTGTTCAACACATTGAACAGTTCAGCTCGAAATTGCAGCAAGCTGCGCTCCGCCAGCTTCGTACTCTTTGGTGAACGAAAGGTCCCAAGAGCCAAGCCCGGGGCCAATGAGGGTGTCGCGCCCCACATTGCCATAAAAGCCACTACTTGCCGGAGGGGCAAGAAAAGCCGCGGGGTTAAACCATCCATTCGGACTTTCCAAGAATCACCGGGCCGGTGAAACGAGGGATTAACGAACGGCCGCACGGGATTGCGCGTATCGCCGTTATTTGAGGGGTTGTAGCTGAGTTGCGGCGTGAAAGGAAATCCGCTCTGGAGTGTGACGATCGAATTGAGTGTCCAGCCGCTGACCATTTTTTCCGCGATGCCTCTGGCGTCTGGCGTGTCCAAACGGAAGTGCATAAAGAGCGCTAATCACCCCGGCATTTCTGACATCGAAATTAGCCAACCCGCGGTCCGCCCGAAGGTCGAACGGATTGGAAGCTAATGCCGGTTCTCCGCCGGAAGTGGTGGCATTCAAAGAATCGCCGTCGTCGATAGTCTTTGACCAGGTATAGACACCTCGTAAGGCTGAGCCCGCTGCTCAAGACGGTGGTTCATATCGACCTGTAGCGCTTGATAGGAGGTGTCGCCTTCTGAAAAATAAGTCCACGTATTGGCGAGCGTCGGGATTGGCTCGCGTGGCGGACGGGACATAATATGTACCCGCGGGAATCGGCGTATTGGCGTATGCCGGCGGGAAAGCTGTTTGGATAACTGGCAGGGCAGGGAGCCTGCGGGCATATAACCGGAAACGGCTCGTTCGAATCGATCCCGATAATCTCGTGATAGCCGTGTGAGCCGACGTAGCCGACGTTCAGTGCAGTGTTCGTCTCTGAGCTCGCTGCTCAAGATCGGAACGACCATGAGATCAGGGTAGGCGTTTGCAGATCTGGCTGGACGCCGCCGGGTACTAGCTTCGCGGTTGCGGGAACGGCTTCTCCCGGGTGTATCGGAAAGCTGCAGCCAGCGAAATATTCGGAAGGCTATAGGTGGGATTGAAGGGCGCGTTCTGATCCGTCCGATAACCGAGCGCGTCCTGCAGGTCATTGATACATTCCGAAGCCGGCTCGCAACACTGTCGTGTTCGAGCTGGCGAAAGGATTCCACGCAAGCCCGACTCTGAGGCTGCGGCAGAAACCTCGCGTTGTTGACAGTGAATTCGATGACTTCCAATCGTAAGGCTGGCTGGCAATAACACCGTTCTGGATAGGTGTAATTTGCCGCGCGGCCATGCGCTTCGTTCCAACCCGTGCTCAATTCGTCTCGTAACCCGAGGGAAACAGTTAGTCTCGGCCCAATCCGCATCACATCTTGCAGAATACCAGGCGCCGAACCACGGATCGCCAGTTCATTTCGGTCGGCGCGGGATCATATAGTAGCGTTCCGATGTTGTCCTGCAGAAACGTTTGCAGACTGGTGAATGTCGCCTGCCCATATTGACTCAGCGCCAGCAGTCTCGTTCGATCGAAGCCGTTGAAGCCAGATGCCCGCCGTCCACTGATTCCGCCCTCTGGTCGAACGAAACCCGATCTTCATACGTGAACAGATTACGAGCCACGTGCAGATTGCTTCCGTTATTGCTGCCCGCCAAACTGAGCTGGGCCGTCGGATTGGATGCCGCGCTGCCGCCCACAACCACTGCTCCTACAGGATCGCCGGCCAGGAAGCCGGGCAGTTGCGCTGCCGAAGTGCCTGGAGTTGGTTCTCCGGTAAAAAAGTAACCGGCGCGGGAATAACCGGCTGTGAACTGTGTTGATGAAGTTTCGGAGAGAAGACGTGCGTCTCCTCCAACGCTCGCCACCTGTTCGCGCAAGCTCTCGATGTCGGTGCTGTAGGAATTTGTGCTCGTTGGGGTGTTATCGGCGCTGTCGTCTACCGTGTAAACCGCATTCACTGTGTCGCCTTGCGAAAAGATCTCATCGAATCGCGTCGTTCCGAAATCATCGCGAATAGTTTGCAGAGGGTTATTGAGTGCTTCTGAGATCCCGCCGAAATCGGGAGCGCCCGGGCGTTGCTGTCGGCCAAGCGGCAACCAAGCGGCGAGACGCCGACAAACGCTAATCCGGACGGCGGGACAAGGCGATAGGGCGTCGGCGTAACCAGCTTGCAGGGCAAATAGCCGTTGCGCGCATTATTATCGGGTACCAGATCAACGCCCGTCTGATGGAGATGTTGATACGAATGCTTCGTAGTTTCCGAACAGAAAGCTCTTGTCCTGTCTTCAAGGGACCGCCCAACGATACTCCAAACTGGTTGCGCTCGAAATCCTGGAGTGGAAGCGCGGATCGAAGAAATTGCGCGCGTCCAGATCGTTGTTGCGCAGGAACTCGTACAAGCGATCCGTGCGCTTGATCCGTGCCGTTCTGTGTCGCGATCAGCACTTGCGCGCCCGGACGCTTGCCGTAGGCCGCGCTGTAGTCGTCGCGTAGAACGTTGAACTCGCTGGACGGCATCGACGCCGAGCAACTGTTGACTAGTGCCTCCCGGTTGCATATTGTTTTCCGCTGCGCCGGTGAACTCAATGCCATTCAGCAGAAACAGATTTTGCTGCGGCCGATTTCCCGAAACCGCGAAATTGTTTCCGACGGTCGAATTCGAAACTCCGACGCCGCCGGTCTTCTCCGAGGTGAAGTTCACCACCCCGGGATTCAACGTCAGCAGTTCATCGTAGCTTCTGCCGTTTAGCGGAAGACCTTCTATTTGATGTTCGTTAACGAGGCCGGAGACGTCCTCCGTCGAGGTGCTAACGATGGGCGTATCGGCTGTTACGCTGATCTGCTGCTGTGAAGTTCCAACCCGCAGATCGAAATCGACGTTCGCCCGTTCGCCAATCACCAAGTGAATGCCGGATCGAATGGATTCCTGAAAATCCTGTTTCAACACACGGACCTGATATTCACCAACGGTTAGGAACGGAAAAACATAGTGTCCGTCGGAATCGGATGATCGTAGAGCGCGTCACTCCCAAGTCAACGTTCTTTGCCGTGACGGCAGCCGAACGTACCAAGCCGCCCGAAGCATCTCGAACCGTTCCGGACAGCACCGCTGAGGTTTGGCAGAACGCAACGGAAACGACTACCCAGAAGGAGAGCCAGCCTCTTCATGTGTCGTTGTTGTTGTTTACGCACAACAATGTAATCTATAGATTACAAGTATGCACCGAAGATTTCCGGATTCTGAAATCACGAACAACCTCGCTCAGTTGCGGAAACGCGCAGGCTTTTCAGCAGCTGCGCTTGCTGCCGAGGTTGGAGCCAGCCGGCAAGCAATCTACGCCATCGAAGCAGGCACGTACATGCCAAATACGGCGTTGAGTCTACGTTTAGCGCAGGCGCTCGGCGTCAATATCGAAGAGCTATTCCGGCTGAAACATGTTACAGAGCGACAGACCGGGCACTCTCTCAAGGCGGACCTGCTCCCGAGCCGCTCAGAATCATGTCCCGGTCAAATGGTTCAGCTATGCCGTATGGATGGCCGTTTGATAGCCGCCCAACCAGCGCCTTTGGACTGGTATCTGCCTCCCACCGACGGTGTCATCGGCTCGAAAGCCAGCGCCGGAAAAGTGCAGGTGCGGCCCCACCAGAGTAACGAAACCTTCGACAATCGACTGATAATCGCAGGTTGCGATCCCGCCATGTCACTTCTGGCGCGGCGCTTACAAACGGCGGGAGTTCAGGCCGTCCTGGTACATCAGAACAGTTCGAGTGCGTTGTCGCTGCTTAAGCAAGGGCGTGTCCATATCGCAGGCACTCACCTGCGCGACCCCTCCGCCATCCATAGCCGTTTCTCGCGTAATGCTGTTGCCGTTATTTCCTTCGCAATCTGGCAGGAAGGTCTATGTCACCGCGCCCGGCAATCCGAAACGCATCAAAACGGTTGAGGACCTCGCTCGCCGAGGAATCCGATTTATCAATCGCGAGGCCGGCGCTGGAATTCGACTGCTGTTAGACAACACGCTCGCAAGCCTTCACATGAAGCCTACTCAAGTTCACGGCTACGGACGCGAGGCTCCCGGGCACTTAGCTGCCGCCGGGCAGGTGAAGATCGGAGCTGCGGACTGCTGTATCGCGACGGAAGCTGCCGCCCGGGTCTTCGGCTTGACTTTTGTGCCGCTTGAGACGGCGCGCTACGATCTGGTAATTCGCCGCCCCCATCTGGAATTGGCCGCGGTTCAGGTGCTGCTCAACGCAATGGTTGAGGTGGATTTTCGTCGTGAATTAACCGGTTCGGCTGGTTATGAAACAGCCGTTACGGGCGCGCGAGTTCTATAGAGACCCGATGCGCTTTTTCAAGTGGCGGAATCCGGGCACTTATTTCAAATTTTGCCAGTACCTTACCCATGCAGTTTCATGGGATGACGTCCGATGAGAGCAGTATGCAAGATAAAAGAACTGATAATCGATTGCTATGTGCCGAACTCGTGGAACTGGTTTGGCATCCGGAATCCGGCAAGGAACGTCGCAGCGTCGCAAATCTGGAGGACATTTCGTTGTCTGGCGCTTGCGTCCAATTAGAGCGGGAAATCCGCCCCGGAACTCTTATTGCCATCAACTACGGTGACGGCGAACTACTAGGCACGGTGCGTTATTGTGTGTACCGGGAAGTTGGTTATTTCTTGGGAATCGAGTTGAACGAGGGTAGCCGCTGGTCTAGCCAACACTACAAACCGCAACATCTTCTGGATCCTCGGGAACTAGTCGAGCAAGCCGTTCTTCGCGTTAGCTCCCAACATCAACTCGCAAACTAACGCATCGCCATCCCGCACCTTGGCCCCAAAGTGCTGCCTGGCGTTTTGCGGATGTATCGGCCGAAGTAAAATCGAAGCGCTGCAGCGCCGCTCCAGTTGCGCGCTCAAGAGCGTTCCTTTCTAGCTCAATGCCGAAACCGAAAGCCCCCCAACCTATTCGTGGCGTCTATGCGGCGTTGGCTACGCCTCGCCGTGCAAATTCAACGGAGGTCGATAGCGCGGCTTTCTTCGATTATCAAGACGCTGTTGTGGACGCCGGCGTCGACGGTCTCGTATTATTCGGTTCAACCGGCGAATTCATTCACTTCGACAACTCTGATCGCATGCAAGCCGTTTCGCTTGTCAGCAAGCGCAGCCGCGTCCCCGTTCTTGTAAACGTCTCCCACTCCACCATCGAAGGAGCTCTATCGCTAGCCGAAAGCGCGATAACTGCGGAAGCCGCCGGCCTATTGGTCATGCCGCCGTACTTCTATCACTACACGGACGCGCAGCTGCTTGGGTTTTATCAGCGATTTGCTCAACTCGCCGACGGCCGAACGCGCCTCCTCCTTTACAATCTTCCTTTTTTTACCGACCCGCTCTCTTACGGCATCATCGAGCCGCTGCTCTTATCGGGTCTATACGCTGGAATCAAAGATTCAAGCGGCGATCCGGACCTGTTCCGGCAACTAAACGCGCTGCATGGAGTCCATCCATTTATCTGGCTTGCAGGGAACGAGTCTCTCTATCTTCCGGCCCGATCTGCTGGCGCTGACGGGATCGTTTCGGGCGTCGCGGGGGCTATCCCTGAGCTAATCGTTGCCATGGACCACGCCATAGCAACGAACCTCACCGATTACGCCGCGCATCTGAACAACTTCTTGAGTGAGTTTCTGGCCTGGGTCGACAAATTCCCCGCGACCGTTGCCATCAAACAAGCAGCCGTTGTTCGCGGCTGGAAACTGGATCACTCCGCGTTTCGCTTTGACGAAACCACCAATACTGAAGTTAGAGCGTTTCACCGCTGGCTCGAAGAGTGGCTGCCGCCCCTGCTTAGCCAATGCGCTGACCCGCCCAGCCGCCACGAAATCGTAGGATAGTTGCTGAGATCGCTTCAGTGACATCAGACTCGAAAACGGGCGAAGCAAGCTTCGCTCCAATGAATGCAGAGGAATTTCGCGCCGCGGCGCACCGGCATGCCGACTGGATTGCCGAATATCTGGAACACGTTCGGGATTACCCCGTCACGACCCACCTACAGCCTGGTGAACTTGTAGCAGCGCTCCCCAAAGCCGCTCCCGAAAATGGCGAACCCATAGACAAGATTTTCGCTGATTTCCAAAGCACCATTGTTCCCGCCCTAACGCTGTGGAATCATCCGCGTTTCCTTGCGTATTTCTCGGTTTCATCCTCGCCGCCGTCGATGCTGGCTGAGTTTCTCGCTTCCGCCGTAAACGTTAATGCAATGCTGTGGAAGTCTTCGCCGGGAGCCACCGAATTGGAGCAAGTCACGCTCGGTTGGTTGCGGCAATGGCTCGGAGTGGACGAAGAATTCTTCGGGATCATCTATGACACCGCTTCCATCGGCGTTATGCAGGCGATTGGGGCCGCTCGCGAGTTTATCGACCCTGATGCGCGTACCCGCGGGATGCGTGGAGATCTCACCGTCTACGTCTCGGAGCACACCCACAGCTCAGCGGAAAAAGCCGCTATCACCCTTGGCTTCGGACAGAACAACGTTCGCCGCATCGGAGTTGACGATGAGTTTCGGATGCGTCCAGACCTTCTGCGGCACGCAATCGAGCGCGACCTTGCCGACGGAAAGCGTCCTTGTTGTATCGTCGCTTCAGTCGGGTCAACTTCCACCAGCGCCATCGAGCCCATTCCTGAAATTGCTGGCATTGCGGAGCAGTACGGCATCTGGCTGCATGTTGATGCTGCCTACGGTGGACCTGCAGCGGTCGTTCCCGAGATGCGCCACATCTTCAATGGCGTGGAACGTGCCCATTCGCTGATCGTGAATCCGCATAAGTGGCTTTACGTTTCCATCGATTGCAGTGTTCTCTACACGCGCTACCCGGAGATTTTGCGCCGCGCTTCCACGCTCGCCGCGGAATATCTTAAAACCACCGAAGACGATGTTGTGGTCAACTACATGGATTACGGCGTTCAACTCGGACGCCGCTTCCGCGCGCTTAAGCTGTGGTACGTTTTCCGCTACTACGGACGGCAGGGCATCATCGCGATGCTGCGTGAGTCTCTCCGTTTGGCGCAGTTACTCAAGAGTCTTATCGAAGATGATAAAGACTTTGAAGTCGCCGCGCCAGTCCCGTTCTCGCTAGTCTGTTTTCGTCACCGCAGTGATAACGCATTCAATCAGCGTCTGCTTGCCCAAATCAATAGCACCGGGAAAGCATTTCTCTCTCACACCGTGCTGAACGGCCAGTTCGTGCTTCGCTTTGCCATCGGTAATTTTCAGACCAACGAATCAGATGTTCGCGAAGTCTGGCAATTGATCAAGCAAACGGCTCAACAACTGGCAGCTGCAGAAACAGCCGCGACCGTAGCTGGTTAAGCCGGTCTTCGCATGCGGCTCAACACGGTTCTTTGCGGCATTCCGCTGCAAAATCCGGTTCTGACCGCATCGGGAACCTTCGGCTACGGCATTGAATTCGCTAGTATTCTCGATCTGAATCAGTTGGGTGGCATCGTCACCAAAGGGCTCTCGCGCGAACCGATCGCCGGCAATCCTGCGCCGCGTCTTTGGCACACCTCCGGCGGCATGATCAACTCCGTCGGTCTGCAGAACGTCGGCGTTACCGCTTTCCTGCGCGATAAGCTTCCGAAGCTGCGGCATTACTCGGTCCCGGTGATTGCAAACGTCTTCGGTTATGCTGTCGAGGATTATCTGGAAGTACTGCGCGCGCTCGAAAACGCCGAGGGCCTCGCTGCATACGAACTGAACGTCTCCTGCCCCAACACGAAAGAGGGAGGCATCTTTTTCTCCAGCGACCCAACCCTCCTTGCCGGGCTTGTCAGGCAAGCCCGCAATGTAGCCAAAAGGCCTCTGTTTGTTAAGCTCTCGCCGAATGTCGCGCGCATTGAGCCGTTCGCGCACGCGGCCGAAAGCTCGGGAGCCGACGCGATCTCTCTCGTCAATACATTCGTCTCCCTGGCTATTGACCCCAAAACTCGTCAGCCGCGAATAGGAGCCGGTTACGGCGGACTCTCAGGTCCCGCTATCAAGCCCATAGCACTTCGTATGGTGGCTGAAGCTGTTGCCGCAGTCCGCATTCCCGTTATCGGGATCGGCGGAATTAGGTCGGGCGAAGATGCGGCCGAATATCTCATTGCCGGCGCCAAAGCGGTTCAAGTCGGCACTGCCACTTTCGTGGATCCACGCGCCCCATACGAAATTGCCAAACAGCTTGCGAAAACGATGTCCCGGTGCAGAATAAAACAATGAAAGAAATCATCACATCGCCGAATGCTCCCAAAGCAGCCGGTCCCTACTCGACCGCCGTGCGTCAAAACGGCTTTGTTTTCCTTAGTGGTCAGATCCCGCTAGATCCGAAAACGATGCAACTCATCACAGGCAGCATCGAAGAGCAAACCACGCGCGTGATTGAGAACCTGCAAGCTGTCTTGGAATCGGCCGGCCTCACGCTCGCTGATGTGGTCAAGACAACGGTCTTTCTGAAAGACATGAACAATTTCTCGCGCATGAATGCCGTCTACGGACAATTTTTCGGCGATCAGCCGCCTGCCCGCTCCACTGTCGAAGTCGCTCGTTTGCCGCGCGATGTACAAGTCGAGATCGAAGCCATTGCTGTAGATTCATCCAACAAATAGCTACTGTTTCGAAGGCGGCGGGGGTTGGTTGGGCGGCTTCAGCGGTCCGTGGACGCTGTACTGTTTCTGCGGCGGATTGAGCTTGATCTCGAGCTTCTTCTCTTCTGTATCGACATCAAGCTTCTTTCCGTATGTCTGATACGTCTTCGTGATTACCTGCAATTGCACTGTACCTTGAGGTACCGGCGGAAAATGCGCAATACCTTCCAGGTTCGTGCGAACTTCCCAATGAATGGGCTTGCGTTTACCCAGCTTTGTAATCTGATGCGAACCGAGAAAATCGAGAATCACCGCCGCGTTCTCTACTGGTTTGTCGAACTGATTCGTGACTTCGACGATGATCCTGGTTTCTGGTGCGCTCCCCCGCAGTAGGAGAGCGCAGCTAGCCGCAATCGCCAGCAGCACAGATCGAGACTTCATGCTACGCATTATCTCGTAACAGCGGTGCCCCGCGGCCGCGAATGAGATGGAGCAGTCAAGAGCGGTTCAATGGCGGCACGCAAGCTTTTTTCGTCCATGGCCCCAGGATGATATAGCCGTACAATACCGCGCCGGTCCACTAGCGCGATCGTGGGCGTGGTGCTCACTCCGAATCGCTCGAAATTGGCGGCGTCCAGCGGAACGCCCGCATTCGGAATACCCGCATAGTAATGCGCGTAGACTTTCTCGACGAACGGCGTCTCCACCGCCGCCGCTGCGTGCTCATCTTCCGCCGTATAGCCGTACAGCCGCGTCGGTGCTACCACCACGAGCCCCTGAGGACGCAAATTCTTGCGCGAGCTTCGCAATTACCGGAGCGTCCGCTTTGCAATCCGCGCACCAGTGTGCCCAGAAGAAGAGCAGCAGAACCTTGCCGCGCAGCGAAGTCAGAGTCGCCGGTTTCGCGCCGATCCATTGCGCCTCTCTCAGCGGCGGCATCGGCTTGCCTTCGAGCGTCAGCAGATTCAAATTCTTCTGCAACCGGCTCACGAGCGAGGTGCCGCGCCACTTTCGCATCTGGCTTTGGAGCAGCTGCACGGCCTCGGTCTTCTTATGGTCGGCATTCAGAAGTTCAGCCTCTATCTCGTATGCCGCGCCAAGGGCAATTGGCAGATGCGGCTCTTGATCCAGGCTTCTGGTTGCTAACGCGGTTGTCGCGCTATGCTCAATTTCCGCGGCTTCCTTTTGCGCCTCTTCAGGATGCCCGAACGCCAGTTGTCCGCGGGCCAGCCAAGACAATGCTTCGAGCGCATCCGGAGTATCCCCGTTCAAGCGTCGATATTGCGCTACCAGCGCTGAGGCTTGCGCCAGGTCTCCGTGTTGCAATGCCGCTTGTACGTAGAGGACAATGCGGGGCGTCAGCGGTTGCCCGTAACTCGGAGGCACGCCGTTCTGGCCGCTGCAGCAAAACCCAATGGCAATCGCTGCAATTACCGCGCCCGCCCGCAGCGTTACACGCACAGCGTCTTCAAGTATTCGCGAAACGGCTGCCCAAGATCGTGCCGGTTAAGCGCGAATTCGACCGTGGCTTTCAAGAATCCCAGCTTATCCCCGGCGTCGTAGCGCTTGCCTTCGAATTTCAAACCGTATATGGGGCGGTTGCGCAGCATGTATTTCAGCGCGTCGGTGAGTTGTATCTCGCCGCCGCTGCCCGGCTCGATCGATTCAATGCATTGGAATATTTCAGGCGTCAGGACGTAGCGGCCGATAATCGCAAGATTCGATGGGGCATCGGCTGGCTTCGGCTTCTCTACCATGTTCCGAATGCGGTACAGCCGATTCTCCCGCCCGTTGTCGGATACCATTTCGGCATCCACCACGCCGTACGCAGAGATCTGGTCGCTTGGCACTTCCATAAGCGCCAGCACCGAGGCGCCGTAGTATTCATATACGTCCAGCAATTGCCGGATGCAGGGCACTTCGGACGCGATGATATCGTCGGAGAGCACCACGGAAAATGGTTCGGCGCCCACCAGTTCTTTGGCGCGCAGCACCGCGTGGCCCAGCCCCATCGCTTCTTTCTGCCGCACGTACGACACATCAATCATGTCCGAAATGCCGCGGACCATCGAGAGCATGTCGCCCTTGTGTTTGGATTCCAGCAGGTGCTCTAATTCGAAGCTGACATCGAAGTGGTCTTCAATAGACGACTTCCCGCGCCCGGTCACGATGATGATGTTCTGTATGCCCGAGTGCATCGCCTCTTCCACCCCGTACTGGATCAGAGGCTTGTCAACCAGCGCCAGCATCTCCTTCGGCTGGGCTTTTGTCGCCGGTAGAAACCGTGTTCCCAGTCCAGCCGCCGGAAAGACCGCTTTACGCACCTTGGCAATCATCAACCGTCATTGTACGGTGATGTCACCTCTTTGTATGCCGATGTGCCTTGAGGTCCCGCAGCCGATGAGTTCTTCGCGTAAGACTATCTACTGCATACAAAGCAGTGACGCCATGGTTTCAATACCGTCCCAGAGATTTTGGAGGCGCAAGTTTTCGTTAGCGGCATGCTGATTGTCGTCGTGATTCGCAATGGGAACGGTGATGGTGCGGGTTGCGGCCGCTCGTTCCATTGCGCCCAAAGGAACGCTGCCACCCATGGTGGGCCACTCGATGACCGTGCCGCGCGCCGCTTCAACGGCAGCGAGCACTTCCCCCGCAATAGGCAAGTCCATAGGCGTGCGCACTGCGTTATAGCCGGCCGAATCCTTTTTGACCAGCGCGACCTTGGGATGCTGCTAAGAGCACCTCGCGAGTGGGAGGTGCGTCGACCACAAAGTAGGCCTGCGATCGAATGTAATCGACTACGCGCTCTTGCTGCTTGCGCCAATCTATGCCGACCACCAGACGCAGATCCAGATCAACGGTCGCGGTGGATGGAATGACATTGGTCGCATGCGCGCCTGTTTGTGCGGAGGAGATGCCGTTGATATTCAAGCTAGGCTGGTTCAAGAGGTCGAGAAGGTGCGCACCGCCTCCGTCCACATGCCCCAGTGCGAGTTCCTGACGTAGCTTCTCATCGTTCACGGGCGCGCGAGCCAGTGCTTTCTTTTCCGCGTCGCCGAGCGGCACGATACCGTCATAGAAATGCGGGATGAGAACCCCGCCTCGCTCGTCCTTCATCCCGGCGAGCAGTTGCACCAGCATCATGGCCGGATTAGGAGCCCAGTTTCCATAGTGGCCGCTATGCAACCCGTGATTCGGGCCATATACGGTGATTTCTAGATGAGCATCACCGCGAGCGCCGAAGACCAGCGTCTGTTGGCGGCTCTGATCCACCGGGCCATCACATACCAGCCAGACATCTCCGTGTACGAGATCGCGATTCCCATCAAGAATTTGTTCGAGGTGAGGCGACCCGGCCTCCTCTTCTCCCTCCCAGATGAAGCGAATGTTAGCGCGTAACGGAATGTGGGCCGCATCGAGAGCATCGAGCGCCATTAATTGCGCGTAGATGGCCGCCTTATCGTCGCCGGCCGAACGAGCATAGATGCGTTGTTCGCCGTCTACGACGCGCATGACCGGAGTGAAGGGCGGCGTCTCCCACTCTGACGCGGTCACCGGCTGACCATCGTAATGTGCGTAAAAGACGAACGTGTGTTTCGCGCCGGGAGTTTGGCGCTCCCCGAAGACAACGGGCGGAGCACCGGGAATTGAGAGTAGCCGGGAGTCGAAGTGGCGCTCGCGAAGGAGCGCAACCAGTGTGTCGGCATTGCGCCGAAGATTGGCGGGATCAGCCGCGACGTTCGGAATGCTCAGGAGTTTGATGAAGCCGTCGAGAATTCCGGCTTGGTGTTGGATGCGCCATTGACGCGCGGTCCCCGCCGCATTTTGCGCAGCGATGGGCAGCGATGCAAAAGCAATAGCGACGAATAGCGCCGCGGCACGCGAGAACATTTCTGGAGCGTACCACTTGCGCGTTGCTTCAGTCTGTACAGAAGAGGTACTTAAAATCGCGCTGTATCTCGGGTTCGGTTCTGTTCGCGACGGCGACTGCAACTTTATTGCGAACTTCGGCCGAGTCGCCGATAGAGTTTTAGAGCGTCAAGGGCTGCCAGCGCCTGGTTCGGCCGGCGACTCCGGACAGTGTCGAGCAGAAATTGAATCGCGTCCTCGTGCCGCGAGATGCTGAGCGCCCGGCAGAGAAGCTCGTAATCGAGCATCACGTGCGTTTGCGTAAAGGCGTCTTTGAGGGCGGCAACCCCGGCAGCAAGACGAGATGCTCCTAATGCGAGCGCAGCTTCTTCTCTCACCTCCGGATTTGTTGAGCGCAAGAACTCTACTACAAACGGAACCGCCGGTTCGCGCTCAACGCGCAGCAGCGATTCGAACATCTGGCCTGTAACGGTAGCATCCATGTCGCCCATGCGCGCCTTGATGCGCAGAAGCAGCGCCGCTTCGCGGCCTGCCAGAGATTCTAGTGCCGAGTGCAGCGTCTTTGCGCAAACTGGCCGATTTTTCTGTAAGCAAGGGCATCACCAGCCAGAGTTTGTCGTCGCGGGTCAGGTCAGTACATTGCAGCAAGGCAAGCGCGCATGTCGCGCGCAGATTGGCTGCCGTGTCTTCTTCTCCTCCCCACACCGGCTCAAGCTGTACGTGCCGAACGCCTTTCAAGAAAATGGTGGATTCGGCGTGTTCGAGGTTTTTCAAAGCTTTGGCGATAGCCTCTTTGCCCCAGCATTTTGGATCGCTCTTCAGCGGATCCGTTAGCAAGCGATCGAATGCGAGGTAGAGATCGGGAACTAACGTCTGTAACTGCATCTCGGCGACGAGAGTTGCGGCCTTAGCAACAATTACGTTCACCTTGTCGTTGAGGGCCTTCCGAAAGGCGTGCGTGCGAACTACTTCGGTTTCGCAACTGCGAAGCGCCGCCAGTTCTTCCAACTCGCGCTCGATGTTGCGAACTGACATGCGCGTCGATTATCGCAGCCGGGGAGAAGTGGCATCGAGCGAAGCAATTCGTCCTTTGGCACCGGCCACCCAGGGAATGCTGAGGGCGTTCCAATTACCGGAGCCGAGGCGCTTCCAGGTATGACCGTCGTCGCGAGAGAAATCACTGCCGTTCGGACCGACAGCAATCCAGGCTTGAAGTTTCGGGTCCCAGGCGACGCTGGAACGATAGCCGGATGGACAGATTGTGGCCGGGTGCCATGTAGCGCCGCCATCTGAGGTCCAGGCCGCGGTGCCGGCGGTCTGCCCTGGGTTCGCATAATCGCCACCCACCGCGACTCCCTGGATGTAATCGCGGAACGCGATCGAGAAAATACCGGCGCTCTGCTCTGCCACCCGCCATAGGAACCTTTGTAGCGTTCCATTCGCCCGAACTATTCACCCGAAAAACGCGTGGTCCGCCAATGCCTCCGGTTGCGAACAGAAGTTGAAAATTTGAGAGAACCACTAGAGATGAGTTGCTGGCTGCAAAAACGCCTTCACCCGCAGCCGCGGCAGCAAGTGCCGGACTGTTCTCCCGATGCCAATGTCGGCCCAGATCATCAGACCTGTAAAGGACAAATCGGCCGCCGACTGGATCGCCCAGGATGAAGCCTGTATTTCCGTGGAAGGTGAGCGCGTCCCAGAAACCGTCGCGATCTGGATTTTCAAATAGCAGATGCCAGGTAGCACAACCATCGGTGGTCTCGTAAAGACGCGATGCGACGCCAGGGCCGCTGGCCATGACTTCGGCGTGATTCGCGTCCCAGCCGAAAATGGCGCGGAAATCAAGCTTCGCTGCGTCAGGCGGCACGCTGCACGTCTGCCACATGTAGCCTTCGTCTTCACTGCGTAGGATTGTGCCCGCGGCGCCACTCGCCCAGATAACGCCGCCGCCGGTATTGTGAATACCGCGTAAGGATGCCGTGCTGTCTGTCATCGCAAAGCTCCATTGAGCGGAAGCGAGCGCGGTGGAACAGAAAAGCGCGATCGAGAGTGCCAGCAGACGTGCCGTATGGTTATTCATTCGATGCTGAACGATTTCTTTGTTTCACATTTCGCGTTGCCGACGAGATCCCGCACAACTAGCGTCAGAATATATTCGCCTTTCGCGCTATTCGGCGGCGTAGTGATGCGGACGGTGCCGGGCAGATACTGGGCTGGATAGAAGCTGCTCGATTTCAACTCGGCCGCCCGAGGCGCATCGAGAAAAGGTTTTCCGCTTGGGTTGGGTGACAGAGAGCCCATATTCCAGTGCATAGGCATTGCCCGGAGCAAGTTTGAATCCGGCCATATCGAAACGCGCGAAAACCGTATCGCCCGGACTGTAGGCCGGTATCTCTAAAGCATCGCGGTCGTTTTCACGCCGCAAGAATTGAAACTGTTGGACATTGATGGAATCCGCCTGTTGAATGTGCACGCCGCCAATATGGAACGGGAAATCCTTTGAGACTTCGGCCTTTCCGAACTCGTCCTTGATGACTAAGTGGACCCGGAAGTCGCCGCTTGCGACGTAGGAGGGCAAAAGAAAAGACGCGCGGCGCTTAGGAGTCCAGTTTTTGTCTTCCGAGCTTAGCTCGGCTTGAATGGAATCAGAGACAGGTTTGGTCAGCGGAACTCCGTTTGCATCTTCAGGCGCTGCCTGATAGGTCAGAGAGATCTTCTGTACTTCATCCCGGTTGGATGACTGAATGGAAAAGCCAGCGATCTGAAACGTAAAGTAAAGGTAATCACCGGGCAGGAAGACGTAATCGGCCGGAACAAATGGTGCATCTTCCGATTGCTGAACGCCAGCCTGGACGACGGCGAGCTCAGAATGCGCCGCCCGAGTTTCCTGCGCGAACGAAGCATTCACAAAGGAAATAACAAGAGCGCATATCAAGAGCATCACAGAACCAACTAGCGGTCGAAGGCGCCCGCTACTTGGCAGTAGAGTTGCTTGCATTAGAAAACGTGTCCCTTTGTTCTGGGAGATGACATCCATGAAAATCGAGCAAAGCAATTTCAGAACTGTGCGAGCCCTGGCTGTTTTGCACAGCGTTCTCACGCTCTGTCTGGTACATCCCGCGATTGCGCAATCGTTCCACCCAGTCACCGGGCGGCGCATTGCTCCCGTCATGGGCGTGGATGGAGCCGACTGGCTGGAACGCGAAGAACGGCAACGCGAAGAGCAGCCCGAAAAGGCTGTCGGCGCCCTCGATTTGCGGCCCGGTATGTGGGTTGCTGACGTGGGCGCAGGCACCGGTTTTTACAGCATCCGGCTTGCGCGGGCCGTTTCGCCGGGCGGAGTGGTAATCGCAAACGATATTCAGCCGGGTATGCTGGAGCGTCTGCGCGCGAATGCAGCGGCACAGGGGATTGGCAATATCGAAACGGTACTCGGTACCGAATCGGATCCCAGATTGCCAGCCGGCAAACTCGATCTGGTGATCCTTGTAGACGTGTACCACGAGTTTTCGCGTCCGCAGCGCATGCTTGAACGGATTAAAGAGTCGTTGAAGCCGGACGGACGCCTGGTTTTGCTCGAATTCAGAAAAGAGGATCCGAGTGTTCCCATTCGGCCAGAGCATAAAATGAGCGTGGCTGAGGTAAAAGCCGAAGTTCTACCTGAAGGGTACCAGTTTGAGAAAGTTGTAGACACGTTACCTTGGCAACACATCATCTTCTTTCGCAAGGGCAGCCCCTAGATCGCTTTGCGCCGAGGCGCGCGTGATCTCGCAAGCAGCGTCGTCGCTTTCCGCGATCAGCCGCTACGTTAACGTTAGCCGCGCTGAGTGGAAGGCCTTACGCGCCAACACGCCATTGCTTCTCAGCGAGGCCGACTTGACTTCGCTTCGCGGCATCAATGAAAAGGTCTCGCTGCGCGAGGTTGAAGAAATCTACATTCCGCTTTCGAGGCTCCTCAATCTGCATGTGGCGGCCGTCCAGCATTTATATGCCGCACGCCGCGAATTCATGGGATCTCCGGCTCCGCATAAGGTGCCGTACGTAATCGGTATTGCCGGCAGCGTTGCTGTCGGTAAGAGCACGTTCTCACGTGTACTGCGCGCCGTACTTGCGCGCTGGCCTGATCATCCAAACGTCGACCTGATCACGACGGACGGATTTCTCTTTCCAAATCGTGTTTTAGAAGATCGGGGCATCATGAACCGGAAAGGCTTTCCGGAAAGCTACGATCAGCGGCGGCTAATTCGGTTCCTGGCCGACGTAAAAGCAGGAGCGCCAGTCGTCTCTGCTCCGGTCTATTCGCATTTGCATTACGACATTCTTCCCGATGCGGCCATCGAAGTTCGACAGCCCGACATCCTGATCTTGGAGGGCCTGAACGTTTTGCAATCGCCGGAAGCGCACCGTGATGGGTCGCGGCTGTTCGTTTCCGATTTCTTCGATTTTTCCATTTTTCTGGATGCTGAGGTGGCAACGATCGAGCGTTGGTATATCGATCGATTCCTACGTTTGCGCGAGACGGTCTTTCGCAATGAATCGTCTTATTTTCACCGCTACGCCAGCTTAAGCGATGCGGAAGCGGTAGCCACTGCTGCGCACATCTGGCGAGAGATCAACCTCGTGAATCTGGTAGAGAATATCGGGCCCACGCGCGAGCGAGCGCATTTGATTCTCGAAAAAGGCGAGCAACATGCGGTGGAGAACGTGAGACTGAGGCGGATTTAATTCAGCTTGGCTCCGCGCTGCCATCTATTGAATTGTGAAGTGATTTGGTGGACCTGGACGGGTTCGAACCGACGACCTCTTCCATGCCATGGAAGCGCGCTCCCAACTGCGCCACAGGCCCACAGGACTGAGTTACGTCCTGAGAATATCACACCATCTTGTACTAGAACGCGTACTGTTTCACCCGCTTAAAAGTACTTTCAGTTTTCGTGTACCGTTCTATTGACACATCTCCAAAACAAGGTCACAATCGAACGGTTGAATTCTTCAGATTGGTCTGGGCCTAGTCGCCACGACCAGGAATTTTCCGATGAACAACGTTGTTTCAGAAATCGCCACACCTCGACAGGATGTTACTCTTGGCTGGGGGAATACGAAGGGCAATCAATTTGCGGGTGCCAGCCCCGCGGCCTTCGATGATCTGCTCCACGAGTTGCGCCAACCCTTAAGCACTATCGACTCGTTAGCGTACTTCCTGGAGATCACTTCTTCGGATGAGGTAGTTCGCGAGCACTTACAGCGCATACAAACGTTGGTTCTAAGAGCGCACTGCATTCTGGATCGCTCGCTGCCTAGGCGAGACTTTACTCCGAACGCTGCCTAACCGGGCTCCTGTTCGCTTCCCAGTCGTCTATTTTTTTCTTAATTGTGCTCAGGTCGTCGCGCAACTGCGGAATCTTACCTACGTTCGCGAGGCCTTTTAAATGCTGCCGCAGAGGGCGAGCCGGTATTCCCCATACGGGCTCGCCTGCGCGCACTGTTTGCCCCGTCAGAATTCCCGCTTTGCCTCCGACGATTGCTTTTGATTCGATCTTGGCTTTTTCTCCGATGCCCGCTTGCCCGCCAATCACGGCATAATCGCCAACCGAGACGCTCCCAGAAAATCCGGTTTGCGCGGCAACTACAACGTGGCAGCCGATGTTGCAGTTGTGCGCGACGTGGACGAGATTGTCCAGCTTGGTTCCGCGACCGATGCGGGTGACCCCCAGCGCCGCCCGATCCACGCAAGAGTTCGCGCCGATCTCCACGTCGTCTTCAATCAAGACCGTGCCAACCTGCGGAAACTTCTCGTAATGGTCTCCGGTCAGGGTGAAGCCGAATCCATCGGCTCCAACAACGCATCCAGCGTGCAAGATCGCGCGCGCGCCAATCCGGATCCCATCGTAAATCGTGACGTTCGAATGCAACACTGTTCCTTCCGCGATGTGAACGTCGTCGCCAATTGCGCATCCGCTTGCTATGCGGCAGTTGCGGTGGATGATGGTGCGCTCTCCAATGGTTACGTACGCCGCAATTGTGCAGCTGCCGCTCACCTGAGCGCTTTTCGCGATTATTGCTGCCGGATGTATTGATGGCGTGCTTTCAGGCCTTTTGTATAGCGCACTCAAAACGGTAGCGAATGCGGACCGAGCTTCCGCTACGCGAACAATCGACCACGGTCCCGCCCTGTTGAAATCTTTTGTCACGATCAGACATCCCGCTTCGGAGCGCGATGCGGCTTCAGCGGCCTTCCGGCTCGCAATAAACGCGACGTCGGAGGGTTTCGCGCAGTCCAGCGTATTCGCCCCTGAAATCAGCCGCCCTCCATCGCCTTCCAACTCACCTCCGCAAAGCGCAGCGATCTGGGCGGTAGTGAGAGAAGGCATCCCCAATAGTTAACATTTGATAGTGGCTCGTGCCACTCCCTGGCATTTATGGCTATTGATCCCTCAGCCTATGTGTCGCCTACTGCCCGTGTCGATCCCGGCGCAGCAATCGGGGCCGGTACGCGCATTGGAGAGTTCTGCGTAATCGAATCGGAAGTGGTGATCGGGCATGGCTGTGTTCTCGAGCCATACGTCTACATTAAGCGCTGGACAACCATGGGGGACGAAAACGAGATCTCTGCTGGGACGGTGCTCGGTACGGACCCACTCGACAAGGCGTTCACGGGAGAACGCAGCTATCTCATCCTCGGTAACCGGAACAAAATTCGTGAGCACTACACCATCTCGCGCGGCACGAAGCCGGAGTCGGAGACACGCATTGGCAGCGGCAACTACATCATGACTTCGGGGCACATTGCACACAATTGCGTGCTGGGCGACGATATCGTAGTCGCCAGTTGTTCGCTGGTAGCTGGATATGTGGCAGTCGAGGATCAGGCCTTCGTGTCCGGCGGCGTTGTCATTCACCAGTATTCGAAGATCGGACGATTGGCGATGATCGGCGGCAACTCGCGCGTGAACCTCGATGTGCCGCCGTTCTTTCTTTACTCCGGATTTAATGTGGAACCGAAAGGGCTCAACATTGTCGGACTCAAACGCGCCGGCTTCACTGTCGACCAACTGCGCGCGTTGAAAAACGCTTACCGCATTCTGTATCGGTCGGAGTTGAAACAAGTAGCGGCGCTCAGGAAAATCGAGACCGAATTCGCAACGCCGGAAACATTGCATCTGGTGAAGTTCATTCGCACCAGCGAGCGAGGCATTTGCCGGGAGAGGTCGAGAGTCACCGACGCATCTACTTGAGAGATAGTCATTCCTCTCGCGAATACCTAATTACAGGCTCCAAGTCATTTGGGTGCTTCGACGGTACGCACTGCAATGCCCTTTATGGTGACCGGCGTGAGCGGTTTGTCGTTGGCGTCACGCGGCACTTTGGAGATAGCGTCAGCTACGTCCTGACCCCAAACGACTTCGCCGAAAACGGTGTACCCCCCGTTCAGATGCTCAGCCGGTGCCACCGTGATGAAAAACTGCGAGCCGTTCGTATTAGGCCCATGGTTGGCCATGGCGAGAATGCCGGGGTGATCGAATTTCTGATCAGGCGCAATCTCGTCTTTGAATTCATAGCCCGGAGAGCCGCTTCCGTCGCCCGCCGGGTCCCCGCCCTGGATCATGAAATCCGGAATGACGCGATGGAAAGTTGTTCCGGAGTAGAGTGACGTGTGCTTGAGCTTGCCGGTGTGCGGATCTGTCCAGGCTTTTGAGCCGCTCGCCAATCCGCGGAAATTAGCAACAGCCTCCGGCGCCTCCTTCTCAAACAGCCGGCACACGATATTTCCCATGGAAGTGTAAATGACCGCGTACATGCCAGGCACGAGAGGCAATGGGACCGGGGGCAGCTCCGGCGCAGCGGTCTTTGGGGCGGTGTGCCTGGCCGGAGTAGTGGAATGGCTCGTCTGAGCGGGCGAAAAAGAGGCTAGCAAAGCCACTAACAAACTGAGGCTGAAGAAAGGTCGCACTTAGGCCGATTATAGTTCGAGAGATGGGCACAGACTTAACGCGAACACGGATACGAAGCTCATTTCTTTGTCCGGAGATTAAGAATCCGCAATATTGCCTCAGGTCATAGCGAATTGTCAGTCATCCGGCGTTTCCCATACAATTTGAGTAAGCACAAAATGATGAAGTACCTTGCCGCGCCGGCCCTCTTGGCCGCAATGTTGCTCTCCTCCGCTTGTACGCAGAGCCCACAGAAACTCGTGGAGGCCGGTAATCGGTACCACAATGCGAAGAAATATAAGGAAGCGTCCATCCTTTATCAGAAGGCGCTCACGAAGGACAAGACCAACGCAGAGGCCTACTACCGCGAGGGACTGAATCTCCTCGATTCTGGAGATTACAACGGAGCTGCCAGCTTTCTCCGCAGAGCAGTCGATCTGAAACCCTCTAATACGGAGGCCGCCAGTAAACTGGCAGAGATTTACTTGGTCGCGTATGCGCAGAATCCAACTCGTTTCAAACAGTTGATGCCGGATATTCAGGATCTCGTGGCGAAGGTTGCAAAGTATCAACCGGCTTCTTTTAGTGGGTTGCGGCTGCAAGGTCTCCTGGCGCTCGCCCAAAATGATCCGCAAAAAGCCCTGGACGCGTTTGCAAAAGCGAACCAGATCAAGCCTTACTCGCCGGACGTGGTTACCTGGTACGCGGAAACTCTGTATAATGCCAAGCGCGTCGATGAGGCGGAGGCGCTTGAGCGGAACATGCTCGCACACGATAAGAAATGGGGGCCTGCATATGATTTCCTGTTTCTCATTTACTCCCGTGCCGGGCAGAAGGACAAAGCCAAAACCGTACTTGAGGAACGCGTTCAGAACGATCCTACAAGTCCGCTGGCCATTGAAAACTTAGCTAATTTTGACGTCGTTTCGGGTGACTATAGCGCCGGCGAGGCAGTCGCCAAGCGCGTGTTAGCCGACCCAAAAGCCTTTCCAAGGCGGCACGAACTTCTCGGTGACTTTTATTTTCGAAACCGTAAGTTCGACCAGGCTTCCCAGCAATATCAGGCCGGTATGACTGATGATCCCAAGGATCAGATGCTCTACAAGGAGCGGATGGTCAGCCTCTATGAGGCGACGAACCGCCGCGACGATGCCTTGAACTTGGCGCGCGGCGTAGCCAAGGACAATCCGAAGAACCTGCAGGCCAACGAAATGTATGCCGGGCTGCTTCTGCAAACCGGGTCGCGCGACGCAATCTCCAAATCCCTGAGTGAATTGACGGGGCTGGTGAAAAATCATCCGGAGGACCCGCTGCTCCACTTGGATCTGGCTCGGGCATATTACGAGACAAACGAAAAAGACAAGAGTCTCACCGAAGCGCAAGACGCGATGCAGGATGAGGCTAAGCGAGCGCAAGTTGGGCGTCAGGCGCAGAAACCCCGTCCCGAGATCGTCCTCGCTGCGCGGATTATTGTCGGACGAGTTTATGAAGACCGGGGACAACACGCCAAGGCCATGGAGCAGGCTAACCTCATCCTGCAGACCGACCCCAAAAACGCCGATGCACGTTTACTCAAGGCATCCGCCATGGTGGGCATTGGACAAGGCGATGAAGCATTGCCTGAACTGCAGGCGCTTGTACAGCAATACCCAAAGAATATGCCATCTGCGCGCTTGGAACTGGCGGCGCTCTACTTAGCCAAAGGGCAACTGGACCCAGCGACGGCCCAGTATCAGCAGTTTATGACTGACTACCCGAATGATTTGCGGGGAGCTGTCGGTCTCTACAGCGTTAAGCTCGCGCAAGGAAAGCCCGATGACGCGATTAGTGGCGTTCAAGCCCTGGTCGCCCAGCATCCCAAAGATCTCCAGCTCCGGTATCAACTGGCAAACTTCCAAGCTCAAGCCGGTGCTCAGCTCGCTGCAAAAAATCACGATCGCGCGAAGCAGTTTTTCGAGGACGCCGCCAACAATTACAAGGAGATTCTGAAAACCACGGCTAACTCGGTCGACGTTTGGCTTCGTTTAGGTATCTTGCAGCGGGAACTTGGCGAGTATGATGCCGCTCTTGCATCTTTCCAGCAGGCGAGCAGCGCGGATCCGCACAGTGCCTCTCCGGTTCTCAACCAAGCCATGCTCCTCGAGGCCCAGGGCAAGAAGAAAGAAGCCGTCGCCGCCTATAACAAGGTGCTTGGCATTGATCCTGAAAACCCTCTGGCGATGAACAACGTCGCTTTTCTCAATGCAGAAGATGGCGTAAATCTGGACCAGGCAATGACGTTCGCCGAGAAAGCTAAACAGAAGTTCCCAAACAGCGCGGATATTTCCGATACGCTCGGTTATGTTTATTACCAAAAACACCTGAATACCGAAGCGTTGCAGATATTCAAGGAACTGGTCGCGGCGCATCAGGATAATCCTACATTCCGGTTCCACCTTGCGATGGCGTTAGAAAAGAACGGCGATAAGGGGGCTGCACGGGATGAGGCTCAAAAAGCGCTTAAGGTCTCAACTCAACCGGCGCAGCAGAGCCAGATCAAATCCTTCTTGGGTCAACTCGGGTAACTTCATTGCGCGCTCTCGCTCCGTCGAGATCCTGGCTGGACGAATACCCTAGCATCAGGTACGTCGCTCCTTTTCTGCTTTTTCTTGCGTTGCTGGCGATTTCTCCGAAATTCGGATTAAGTGCCGGCTTGGACGCTCCGTTGCGCGTTATCGTCCTGGCGGCTGTCTGTTACGTCTGCTGGCCGCGCGAACTGCCCTTAAATCCGTTACAGCCGCTGCTGAGTATCGCGATCGGCGCTGCGGTGTTCGGATTGTGGATAGCGCCGGACGTCCTCTTTCCGCGCTACCGCGAAAGCGTTCTTTTTTCCAATAGCTTTATTGGACATCTGCATTCTTCTTTAAGCCCTCTAGAGCTCCAGAGCGCCTGGGTTCTGGTCTGGAGAACGGTTCGCGCTGTCGTGATTGTGCCCGTCATTGAAGAGCTTTTTTGGCGTGCGTGGCTGATGAGATGGGTGATAAATCCGGATTTCGAGAAAGTGCGTTTGGGCACGTACGGTGCGCTGGCATTCTGGATCACGGCCATTCTGTTCGCCTCCGAACACGGGCCGTATTGGGACGTGGGCTTGATCACCGGAATTATTTATAACCTGTGGATGATGCGAACAAAGTCCGTCGCAGACTGTATTCTGGCGCATGCAGTCACTAATGCGATACTCAGTGGCTACGTCATAGCGACGGCTCAATGGCAGTATTGGCAGTAGTTTCGAAACAACCTGAAACCGCAAGAAATCCTTAGAGTCAACAGTCAGGAGATCTGTAGACTTTACCTATGCCCTGCTTACTTGCGGTGTTGGCTGTAGCGTTCCCTAGGATAGCCTGTATCCTTCTCTGGTTATTCACCAACTTCTTTACCGGTGTCTACAACAACATCGTCATTCCGGTTCTCGGATTTCTCTTCCTTCCTTTAACTCTCATCGTCTACACCTATCTGCAGAAGATACATCCGGGCACGCTGACCACACAGGGACTGATATTCATCTTCATAGCCGTGGTTATTGATTTAGGGCTGCTCGGCGGGGGAACGTTCGGCAGACGGCGCGGGTAAAGGTGAGAATAGGTCGGCGGCCGGGCTACTAGCCCTCTGTGGTACTGCAGGCATTGGGCATGCGCTCACCTGTCGTACCCAGGCGGCCAATCTTCGGCCTGAGCAAGGCTAAAAACTTGGCTTAGCCGATTGGGGCGGTGGACTGCCCGGGCCATGCCTGCTGATCACACTCAGCAGCTCACGCTGCCTCTCGTCCGCTAGCTTGCCAACCCAGGTCTTAATCACAATTCCTCCCCTGTTAACCAGAATCAGAGTCGGAGTGCCGACCACACCGGTCTCATGTAGCGGAATCTGCTTGACTTGGTCCACTTGGATGCTCTCTCCGGCAAGGTACGAGGCAGCTTCGGCGACCGGTTCCGGAAACACTCCGATGAGTTTTACACCTGGCCCGGCCGTGGCTGCCTGCATGACCTGACGGTAGAATGGCGCGCTTTCGGTACACGAAGGTGAATGTGTCGAAAGGACTAAAACCAACGTCCTGCCGTTCTTGTTGAATTCGATTTCGGGAAGGCGCTTACCGAGATTGGTCCCGGTCGTCAAAAGATCTTCCGGTCGAATCGACGGAGGACTCTGGCTCGGCGCTGACGCAGGCATCCCCGAGCCGGCCAGAAGGTACGGCTTAACGAGAACGGCGGAAACCAACAGCGCGACCAATAGCGTACCGGCATTCGCGAGGATTTCTAACCAACGAGTGAATCCAGCTCGCCCGGATTCTCCAGCGGCAGCCGCATGTTGTGTCACCTATTGGTTGTATCCTGGAGGCCAGTTATGCGCGCGACGTCCCGGGAAATAATTCGCGGGAAGCAGTTTGAATTTCCCAGGATGTTCGGCGTCGGGAACACCATACTTCCCGAACTGCCAATACATTCCGTCGCCGAAGAAAAAAATACCGCGGTATATCTTCACATTGGTTATAGTCGTCACCGGCGTGAAGCGCTCTACCTGCCGCTCGATCTGCTGTAGATAATCGCTCACATGAATGACTAATGTGGTCTCAGGTTTCCAATAGACGGGCGATCTTTGCACTTTGTCAGGCGGAAGGGGCCGACCGGTTCTATAGTCGAACGCGTCTACGGAAGGCCTTTTGCCGAACACAAGGTTCGCCCCAGCGCAGGGCGTGGACTGGCAGTCTCCCGTATCCATGAAATGTAGGATTAGCGAGCCGTAATCGATCATCTTGTCCGTGCGATTGACCAGCGAAATGGTCATCTGCTGAAGCCAGTCGCTGCCGGCTGGGAATGGCGCAACGGGCTGTACAACGGCAGGAGGCTTGATAAAAAGCCCGCACTCAACCGTCTTGTCGGTAACGGCAATATTGGATATCAACACTGCATCGTTTATCTGCTCGATATCGTCTTTTGCACTAACGGTCACCTGCAGCGTTTGCTGGGCGAAAACGCTGATAGCAAAAGCCAAATATATCGGCCGTCTTGCCAAGCAGAGTTTAAAAGAAAGGAATTTGAGAAACTTCGGACTCATATACGCCTCGACTCCTATTTGCGTGGACTGCGCAGCGCCTGATCCTGCTCGATTAGAAACCCCTGAATGGTGAAAACTAATTTTTGTTCGTTTTGGAATGCAAGGGATTTCTCGCTTCCATTTTGTTTAGAGTACTAATACTACGGTTTGCACATGCTTCAACTACTTCCACTGAGAACTGGCGATCCAAACCGCTACTAGCCCTCTGTGGCACTATTCCGTACTCTCAGTGCGGCCATTCAGGGTATCGATGCACATCTCATTGATGTAGAGGTAGACATGTATCCGTCCGGCACGAGCCGGGATTTCGTGACGGTCGGCATGCCGGATGCGGCAGTAAAGGAGAGCCGTGAGCGCATCAAGTCGGCGCTGCTGAATTCCGGGTTCGGATACCCCAGTAAGTCCGTCACCATCAATCTAGCCCCCGCCAACATTCGCAAAGAAGGTGCCGGTTTTGACCTGCCGATGGCGACGGCCATTCTGGGTGCCATGGGAGCCGTGGCTCAGATGGACAATCATCTACTGGTAGGCGAGTTGTCGCTCGACGGTAGCTTGCGGCCGATCCGAGGTGCGTTATCGATCGCCGTGTGCGCGGCCCGCAAAGGTATCCGGAATTTGTTAGTGCCCGTCGACAATGCGGCGGAAGCCGCCGTGGCGGAAGGCATTCGCGTTTTCGGATTGCGCCATTTGGCGGAGGTGGTTCAGTTTCTGAACGAGCCGGCTGGGTTTACTCCAGCCGTCGCCCATATCCCGGAGTTTGAGACCGCCAACGCCGACACGCCAGATTTCAGCGAAGTGCGCGGCCAATTGATGGCTAAACGGGCGCTCGAAGTTGCCGCGGCCGGCAACCACAACGTCTTGATGATCGGACCCCCGGGGTCCGGCAAAACAATGCTGGCAAAACGTTTCGCCGGCATCCTTCCCAAGTTAACCTTCCGTGAGGCGCTAGAGGCGACGCAGATACACGGGGTCGCCGGAGTGCTGCCACCGGGCATAGGCGTGTTGCGCAAGCGGCCTTTTCGCGCTCCTCATCACACGATTTCTGATGCCGGGCTGATTGGTGGCGGTAGTGGCAGCCCGCGGCCGGGGGAAGTCAGTTTAGCCCATCAGGGCGTATTGTTCCTGGATGAGCTGCCGGAATTCCCACGCGGCGTTCTCGAACAGCTCCGGCAACCATTAGAAGAAGGGTCGGTAACGTTGGCGCGCAGCAACGGCTCGCTTACGTTTCCGGCTCGCCTGATGCTCGTGACCGCAATGAACCCGTGCCCGTGCGGTTTCTACGGCGACACCACTCGCGAATGCCGCTGCACGCCCGGAATCATTCAGCGGTATCTGGCAAAAGTGAGTGGGCCTCTACTTGACCGCATTGACCTGCACATCGAAGTCCCCGCAGTGCCGTACAAGGAGCTGCGCAGTAAGACCGACGGCCAAACATCAGCGGAGATCCGCCAGCGAGTGGAGGAAACGCGCGAGAAGCAACGAAAGCGAGGCTTCTATAACGCTCAAATTCCGCCTTCCCAGTTGCGAAATATCTGCGCCTTGGACGAGAGTGGCGAACGGACGCTTGAAATGGCCGTTAGGAGGATGAATCTCTCCGCGCGTGCGCATGATCGCATGCTGCGAGTAGCGCGCACCATTGCCGATTTGGACCACGCTGAGAACGTCTCGGCCAAGCACTTGGCGGAAGCCGTGCAGTGCCGCAATCTCGACCGAAATTACTGGAATTAGCTCATCACGACAGCCGAAAACCGCGCCCAGGAAGCAAGCCGCGACATTCGGCTGAAACCATTTGACAAAACGCGCAGCTTCGGTTATCTTTTAGAAGCACACAAACCCCTCCTGTCACTTGAACTCATTCGGTACGCCCACCCTTCACGGTAAGCAGTTTCTCGATTCCCTCAACTGATTCGTTGGTGTTTTGTAGCAAGGAAGAGAGAAGTTATGAAAGAAACTGGAACAGTGAAATGGTTCAATGCCTCAAAGGGATTTGGATTTATCGCACGTGAGAACGGCGAAGATGTATTTGTCCACTTTTCCGCGATCGAGGCGGCGGGCTATCGAAGCTTAGATGAAGGAGCGCGAGTTTCCTTTGTTGTCAAGAACGGGCCTAAGGGACTCCAAGCCGAACAGGTAGCCCTGGCCTAAAAAGCGAGCTTGCAGATCGTTTTCGTTAACGAATCTCGTCGGCGGTTTACATCTATGCCGAATGGCGAGAGCAATCCCCCGACCATGCAGGTCTTTATGGGGACGGCGTTCCCGACGCTGAACCCGCGAAACTGCGGTTTATTTCGATGAGCTGACCCTAAAGACCATAGGCGCCTTAGGCGAGGAATTTGCGGAGGGGCCCCCAATAATGCTCTTCCCAGCCCGAGGCAAGGTGTTCGGCGGTTCCGTGCGGAAATCCCGTATGGTCAAAGACGAGCTTCGTCTCGGGCCCCTGCTCTGTCAGCTCGATCTTTACAATCGAATAGTCACCGGGCTTCCAGTCGACTACTCGCCACGCCTGAACAATCCGCTGGTTCTGCACAAGCTCGATCTGCCGTCCCACAATGTGCCCACCGAATATCGTAAATGCGCCTCCAACGCTCGCGGCTGATTTCGGCAGCCTTCGCTCCCGCCGGCATGCCCTGCATCGCGCCGCTGAGTTCCACGAGCTTCGCGAACTGGCGCGCGTCTGTAAGCACATCGTAGATGCGCTTGCGGCTTGCGCGGAAGACCAGCTCCTGATGAATCGACTCCGCATTATGGGAAATTACATTTTCACCGGCAGCGCAAGCTGGTGTCGCAAGCGCGGCCAAACCTGCGCACAGTAGGGCTCGTCTTGGAATGGGCGACGGGGCCGTCATCTCCCGCGACTCTTGACGTTTCATTCCTGAATTGAACCACGTGTGCTAAATATGATCAAGAACATATTCAGGAGGATCGATGCCCTATTCCAAAGGCCATCGCGAGCAGGTTCGCGTTCGGATTGTGGAGAGCGCGCGGCGATTATTCAACCGCAGTGGATTCGAAGCGGTCTCGATCGATTCGATCATGGAAGAGGCCGGACTGACCCGCGGCGGATTCTACGCCTATTTCAAAAGCAAAAGCGATCTTTATATTGAGGCTCTGGGCTGTTTCTTTACTGATCCTAACTGGAAGAATCGCTGGGAAGGCGTCGAGATCGATCCCACCGCGCCAGACGCGGCGCCGCAAATCGTTCGCGCCTACCTGTCCCGCCAACATTTCGATGACGTAGAGAACTCATGCCCTATGGTCGCGCTCCCAAATGACATTGCTCGCAGCGACGAAAAGGTACGAGACGCCTTCGACGGCATTTTTAGGGCGATGGTCTCAATGCTAGGCCGTGACATAAAGAGCGCGGCGCTCCCAACGGAAGATACTGCGCTGGCAATCGCGGCAATGTGTATCGGGGGCATGGTCGTGGCGCGCGCACTGAGTGACACGCGACTCGCCGATCGTCTCCGCGATGCGGCAACAGAGGCTTCATTCCAGCTAGGCGGTTGGAACTCGAAGAGCGTTCGATCGCTGAACCGGCGTCCACGTTCCAAGACCGGGTCTGACTGATCTGGAATGCCTCCTTAGGCATGTCGAGCCAGCTTAAGGCTTCCCGCTGTGTTACAAAACGGAATGCGCACGATCCTCTCCTGCATTTTCCTGCTGTTATTCTGCAGCCCCAAATTCATCATTGCTGAGGTGGACCCCTCGGAGACGACTCCGATTGCTCCGTTCAGAATTACTGACAACCTGTACTACGTGGGAAGCGAGGACCTTGCCAGCTACCTCGTCGTCACGCCAAAAGGAAATATCCTCATCAATGCAAACCTCCCGAGCTCACCGCCGCAAATCCGGGCGAGTGTGGAGAAGCTGGGCTTTCACTGGAGTGCCACCAAGATTCTGCTCAACAGCCAAGCGCACTTCGATCATATGGGTGGGGCAGCGGAGGTGATTCGCGAGACGCATGCAAAGAACATGGTGATGGACGGGGACGTGAGTGTGGTCGAAACCGGCGCACGCACGGACTTCTTATCGCCTTCACCTAACATCGCCATATACGTTCCTGCACATGTGGATCGAGTTCTCCATGACGGAGATACTGTAAGTCTGGGGGATGTGACTCTGACAGCCCACAAAACCGCCGGCCATACGCGCGGATGTACCACATGGACGATGCGCTCTCACGTTCCAGGGGAGCAAGCGGGAACGATGCGGAATATCGTCATCGTCGGAGGCGTGGGTTTTTGGTCGGAGTACCACTTCGTCGCTACACCTGGCCATCCGGTAAGCTACCCCAGCATCGCTGAGGATTTCCAGCATACGTTCTCGGAGTTGCGTGCTTTGCCGTGCGACGTATTTTTGGGAGCCCATGGTGGGTACTTCGACATGCTCACCAAACTGAAGCGCTATCCGCAAGCCGGTCCCCGTGTCTTTATCGACCCGGCTGATTATGAGAAGTTTGTCGCTGACGCTCAAGAGACTTTTAGGAAGGCTTTAAGCAAACAGGCTGCCGCGGCAGCTCATTGAGGTTCCACGTCTCGGACTGCTAACCATGTCCGGTATATGGACGAACTCACCGAACATGTCGCCCGAGAGATTGAGCAGATATATTCAAGCTGGATCGAGTTCGAAGTCGCCGCACAAGATCACAGCCTGAAGTTATTGTGCGCTGATGACATCGAGTTGTGGCCGCCTGACGCGCAGCCTCTGCTCGGACGCGCGGCGGTTTCGACACGCTTGGCGCACGGGACAACGAGAATTCACAATCTCACGCGCTTCACTACCCCAGTGCAGCGTAATATGATGGTCCGGCATATGGCCGAAAAGGATCGGCTGCAGCCAGCCGGATCGAGCACTCTGAATGCCTGTAAAACGGCCTTCCGCAAGCAAAATCCGGAGATGTTTTTCGCGAGCCAGAAGAGCCCTGCGAATCTCGTACTGGGCGTTCTGTTTACGGCAATCCTGTCGCTTGCTCACAGCGGCACCGGTCAGGCGGATAAGCCCGGCGGACGAATCTCAGGCCACGTGTATCGCGCGGATACACATACGCCGCTCGCCGAAGTGACGATGATCCTGCAGGTCGCCAGCGGCGCCGCTGCTCCATTTCAAACCGTTGAAACAGCCGCGGACGGCAGCTATTCTTTCGATAATCTGGATGCGAAAGACTACACGCTTGCGGCCTGGAAGACTGGTTTTGTCGCGCAGTTCTTCGGTGTGGACGCCCCGGGCGGCCAACATTTGGAGATTGCACCGGGTTTGCTGCTCGAAGGCATCGATTTTTCTTTGCGGCTCGAAGCCCAAATTGTTCAGATGGCAGACGCCCCTCTCTCCGAGGTGTACCCCTACCTGCGGAGAACTCTCACGTTCTACAGCGGCAGCTTCTCCCCGGACGGGTCGGAATTCGCCGTCGGATTAGGTAACATTCGGAGCGGCGATCTAGATGAGGTTTGGTTGTATTCCCTGCGCGAGGGACGGTTGCGCCGGGTAACGGACCGGCCAGGCCCGTATCTCTGGGGTAGGGATGGGAAGCTGTATGCGTGGTTTTGGTCGAATCGTAAGAGATACGTCGTGGCAACGCCGGATTCGATTTCAGAAATCGATCAGCCTCCTTCTGATGTAGCCGCTGCCTTCGCGCGTTGGAGCCCTTCAGGGCTTCCCGACACAAGGCACGCAGGAGAATACGTGGTGAGCGCTGAACCGGAGGGCCACGGCTCTTTCCGTCTGCTCGTCCGTTCACCGGGAAAGCCGCAAGCTTACGTGATTGCGGAGGGGTCGTGGGAACTCGAAACGTTCCTCCTCAACCCGGCGCGGCGGCAGGTACTTTATCCCAAGCCTGGGTGGTCGTTAGGTTCAATTGTCAATTACAATCTTCGGACCGGACAATCGGCGTCGCTCAATTTCCAATCCGGCGAAAACCTTCGTTTACTCGACCTCACCGGCGACGGGAGACTCCTCGCCTTTTCCGTAACCGGCCGATGCGGCCAGAGTCCATCGAGCTATCAGTGGCTGCTGTCTATCGCAAGCGGTCTGGAACGCGCGACCAGCAACGTTTGTTTCGTCCGCCCCCAGTAGTGCTCGGGTGCATTTTTATCCGCTCAAACCGCGCCCGCACCGGGCCAAATCCGCCCGCTGCGCAGCTGTGGCGAAACTTCACGGCCGTTCCGAACGCAATAGAAGGCATCGGGTATCACCAGGCACAACGGTGCAGTGCCGTAATCTCGACCGAAATTACTGCAACTGAGACAGTGCGCCCTATTCTTGCGGTTTTCCGTCCAGCGGAAACTCGAAATACATGATGTCTTCGCCGGAGCGGGCGTCTTTGATTCCACTAACGTAGAGCTTGTCGCCTGGTTCGGGATGTGCTTCGAAGAAGAAAAATCCGTTGGCCGAATCTTTGGGCGGCAGCATTTTGGCGGAGAAGCCTTTATCCGCCACTTCAGGCGAGGCGAAAGGATTTCCCTTTTTAGGGAGCGGAAGTCGCGGATAAGGAGTGGCGCCCGGGCGGCGCTTTTTGCCCGCCATGTACTGAATGTCATCCGGGTTCATGGCGTCTACGTGGCGGCCGTCCGCGGCAACAAGGCTCACTTGCATGCCTTGTAGGTCAAGCGATTTATCGCGCTGATTTTCAACGACCACCAGGATCGGGACGATCCCGTACTTCAGTAGGTCCGCTCTCTTGCCGAATGCCTGTGCGGTTAGCTCTTCGGTATCGAAAGATTTCGCCCCGAGAGTAACCTTGTCCGAGATCTGATGAGCATAATCCGCGGCGCGCCCGGGTTGGAACGACTTGTCGGCGGCGAGAACAGAAACGGCCAGAAGCGCCGACGTTATACTCAAAATCACGACCCGAGTTCCCGGCATCACGCGGCCTCTCTTTCTCTACCGTTTACTTCAGTTCGCATCAGCCCCCTTTTTATTCTTCTATTTCGCCTTTCGCCTCGCGATTCAGAGCGGGTATGCAAGCCGTTTCAGTGAGCGCCTCGGCTTTCTGCCACGTTCCTTCAGTCGGACGAAGCCCAACTCCATCTGGTTGCACGCCGTGTCCGTCGGCGAGGTCATTTCCGCCGTTCCACTCATCAAGCATATTCGACGCGAAGAACCTACGCTCGCCGTTTACTTATCCGTTTCAACCGTGGCCGGCCGGCGCACCGCAG
Source organism: Terriglobia bacterium (assembly GCA_963846025.1). Lineage (GTDB taxonomy): Bacteria > Acidobacteriota > Terriglobia > Bryobacterales > Bryobacteraceae > Bog-105. The sequence continues at coordinate 125,963 of CAWJUG010000004.1, forward strand.
AACGCGAAGCCGAGTCGCTTGTAAACGGCGTCTTCTACGCTCCCATAGACTACGTTTCGTGCGTGCGCAGAACCCTTCACGCAATACGTCCGGCGTTGCTGATTGTCTTGGAGACGGAGATATGGCCGAATTTATACACGGAAGCGAAAAGGGCCGGCGCCGCACTGGCTATTGTCAACGGACGCATCTCCAGTCGCGCATGGGACCGTTATCGAAAACTGAAATTTCTGTTCGAGCCCGTTCTGCAACTGGCGGATGCAATCTACGTACAAAGCGGGGCCGATTACGAACGGTATCGCAGCCTTGGAGCCGATGCGGGCAAGCTGCATGTGGAAGCGAACCTTAAGTACGACGCATCATTACCTGGCTTTGACGCCGATATACCCACCTTTGATGCCGAGCACGTCTGGGTTGCCGCGAGTACGGTTGGACCTAACGAGCGCGGCAGTTTGGAAAAGCATTCAGTTGACGAAGACGACATCGTGCTTCGCGTGTTTGCGCAACTCGTGGCCGATTTCCCGAAGCTCTTGCTAATTCTCGCGCCGCGGCAACCCGCGCGGTTCGATGTCGTAGCAAAAAAACTCGAGCGAGCGCGGTTTTCTTTTGTGCGGCGCAGCGAATTGATATTGGGCAAGACGCGGCCGCTGCAACTCCCGGGAGTTTTGCTGCTCGATACTCTCGGTGAACTGTCGAGCGCTTACCAGCACGCTGATGCCGTCTTCGTCGGTGGTTCTATTGCTCCCCGTGGTGGTCACAACATAATCGAACCCGCTGCGGCAGCGGCGCCCGTGGTGGTTGGTCCGAATATGCAGAACTTCGAAGCGATCACCCACGATTTTGTGGATGCGCACGCGCTGGTGCAAATAAGGGGTGAAGCGGAACTGTTGTCGACGCTCCGTTCACTGCTTGCAGATCCATGCCGCGCTCGCGAGTTGGGGGAGTTTGCCCGCCGGGTGGTCGAGATGCGGCGCGGCGTGGCTCAGCGGTTGACCCCAATTCTGCTCGAGCTCTATTTCCGAGGTCAATGCAAAGTTCCGCGAAACCCTCTGGCACACGCGTGCTTGCATTTTTTGGCCTTTCTTTGGCGCGCAGGGGGCGCGCGGAAACGCCGCAGCGCAACATCGTATGGGTCGTCTGTCGAGCCCCTCCCGGTGCCGGTCGTCAGCATCGGAGGAATTACTGTCGGTGGCTCCGGAAAGACACCTTTCACTGTCTATCTCGCTTCCCAACTGGCGCAGCGCAATTATGCCCCGGCGATTCTCACGCGCGGGTACCGGCGGCGTTCTCCTGCCGAAAATGTAGTTCTCGCTGCGGGCGCAAAGGTTCCATCGTCTCTCACAGGAGACGAGGCGCAGATCTTTCTGCGATCCGGCGTGGCGCCTATCGGCATCGGAAGTAATCGTTATGTGACGGCACGGGTTTTGCTTGAGCGGTTCCCGTCAACCGACATTCTGCTTCTCGACGACGGTTTTCAACATGCGCGTTTACAGCGGAATGTGGACATCGTTGTTATAGACGGGTTAGACCCGTTTGGTGGAGGGGAGCTTGTGCCCTTAGGCCGTCTGCGCGAACCGCTTTCCTCGCTTGAGCGCGCCAGCGTGTTTGTTGTTACCAGAGCCGAATCCGATCTGCGCTTCTCTACGATTTGCAGCCGTTTGCGCGAATACAACGCGGCTGCGCCGGTATTTCGCACGCGGCTCATCGCGCGACATTGGCGCGATTACAAGACAGGCGAGTGTATCGATGTAGCGAATCAGCGCGTTGCCGCGTTTTGCGGGTTGGGTAATCCCCAGAATTTTTGGGACACGTTAGATTCACTCGGCCTGGATGTCGTTTTCCGCTGGACGTTCGATGATCACCACACCTATCGCCCTAAGGAATTGCATTACGTTGCGCAACAAGCGATCTTTAGCGGCGCTCAATTGCTTGTCACGACAGAGAAGGACCGCATGAATTTCCCCGGCCGGCTGAGCGGTGCCATTGCTCCGCTTACGCTGGCTTGGCTGGAAATTGAGTTGGAGTTGCAGGACAGCAGCGGGTTCTTTCCATTTCTTGAGAGCAGGCTGCGCCGCCGTTCGGCTGCCTAGCCGATTAATGGCCGCATAGGCGCCGGTGTGCAATTTCGCGCGGGCTGCGGGCATCTATTTGCTATCGTGTCGGTGCAAGCCGGAATGAAATTCTCGACTCTCGAAATCCCCTGCGAATCTTTTACTTTGGACAACGGTCTAACCGTGATCGTCCATGAAGATCACAAGACGCCTATAGTTGCCGTAAACATCTGGTATCACGTCGGTTCGAAGAATGAGAGACCCGGAAAAACAGGCTTTGCCCATCTTTTTGAGCACCTGATGTTTGGCGGCAGCGAACATCTGCAGGGTAGCTACATCGAGGCGATGGAGCGCATCGGCGCTACTGATTTAAACGGCACCACCAGCGAAGACCGCACCAACTATTTCGAGAATGTTCCCACGTCGGCACTCGATTACGCTCTGTTTGCGGAATCCGATCGCATGGGCTATTTCTACAACACGATCAGCCAGGAAGTGCTCGATCTACAGCGCGGTGTTGTGCAGAACGAAAAGCGTCAAGGCGATAACCAGCCCTATGCGGTTGTGGAGGATCTTGTTGTCAAGTCCACTTACCCGGTCGGCCATCCATACGCACACACCGTCATCGGGTCGATGGAAGATCTGGATTCGGCTTCGCTTGAGGACGTTCGGGAGTGGTTCAAGACCTACTACACGCCTTCGAACGCCGTCCTTGTACTGGCGGGCGACGTCACAACTAAAGAAGCGCGCGAAAAGGCCAGTCGCTACTTCGGCGCGATTCCGCCGGGCCCTCCAGTTGCGCATCAGCGGGCGTGGGTCGCCAGAATGGAAGACGAGCATCGCGAAGTCGTGCAGGATCGCGTGCCGCAAGCGCGCATTTACAAGATCTGGAATGTGCCGGGATACGGAACCCAAGCCGCCGACTATCTGCGAATTACAGCAGGACTGTTGTCGTCGGGAAAGAATTCGCGCCTGTATAAACGCTTGGTCTACGACGACCAAATTGCTACACAAGTCGCAGCGTATTTGGACGAGCGGGAAATTGGAAGTCAATTTGTCATAGCTGCAACGGCCCGGCGCGGCGAGGATCTGAAAAACGTCGAGAAAGCCGTTGATGAAGAGCTTGCTCGGTTCTTAAATGATGGGCCGACCGCCCGGGAATTGGAACGCGTGCGTACCCAGAGCTATGGAAGCTTCGTCCGGGGCGTCGAACGCATCGGCGGTTTTGGCGGAAAATCGGACATTTTGGCTTCGAACCAGACCTATCTTAGCGATCCCCATGGATACAAGGAACGGCTGCGCCACCTGGAAGAAGCCACGCGGGACGACCTTCGCGAGACTGGCCGCGAGTGGCTCAGCAATGGCGTTTATGCGCTGGATGTTTTGCCTTTCGTTGAAAATAAACAGCCGGGTGAAATCGCTGGCCGGCGCGACGCGCTTCCGGATCTTGGATCGCCGCACGATCTTCGGTTGCCCGCGGTTCATGAGACGGCACTCTCAAATGGTCTGAAGCTATTGGTTGCTGAACGGCACGACGTACCGGCAGTCAACTTTTGGCTGGATGTGGATGCTGGATTTGCCGCCGATCAGTTTGCATCGCCGGGTACAGCGCGTTTGACCTCTAGCCTGCTGACGGGCGGAACAAAGCGGCGTACGGCTCTTGAGATTAGCGACGAAGTTCAGATGCTGGGAGCGCAAATCAGCAGTGGATGCAACTTGGATCTTTCAACGGTGTATCTGTCTGCGTTACGCGCAAAGCTCGATGAATCTCTCGACTTGTTCGCTGATATCATCCTGAACCCGAACTTTCCATCCGAGGATTTCGAGCGCCAGCGCACGCTGCAACTGGCGGCCATTGCCAATGAGAAAGTAACGCCTCTGCAGATGGCGTTACGCGCGTTGCCGCCCATTCTGTTCGGACCTGAACACGCGTATGGCACGCCGTTGACCGGTTCCGGCACAGAGGAGTCGCTCAGTTCATTAACACGTGAGGATATTGTTCGTTTCCATTGCACCTGGTTCAAGCCGAATAGTTCGACGCTGATTGTGGTCGGCGATACAACGGTTGATGAGATCAAGCCCAAGCTCGAAGAACTGTTTGGCAAGTGGAGTTCCGCGTCTGCGCCGCACAAGAACGTTCATCACGTGCCGCGCCCCGCAAAGCCGAAAATTTATCTGATCGACAAGCCGGGAGCCCAGCATTCTGTAGTAATCGCCGGAACGATTGCCCCCGCGCCCGACTTCAAGAACGAAGTTGCGCTCGAAACAATGAACAACATCTTCGGCGGAACGTTCGGCGCGCGTTTGAACATGAACCTTCGCGAAGAAAAGCACTGGTCCTACGGCGCCGCTTCAGTGTTATATGCGGCGCGCGCGCAGCGGCCATTTCTGGCGTACGCTTCTGTGCAGGGAGATAAGACGGCAGATTCTATCTCTGAGATGCTGAACGAACTCTCCGGCATTACCGGAGCGAAGCCGATCACTGAAGAGGAACTCGAAAAGGTAAAGCAGCAGCAGATCTTCGAACTGCCGGGCGCGCACGAAACCATGAACGCAATTGGCGCGCTATTCGGTGATCTGTTGCAACTCGGTCTGCCCCTGAATTTTTACGACGATTACGTGACCCGGGTTTCAGCGCTGACAACTTCCGAATTGGAACAATCTGCGCGAACGCTGCTCGATCCGCGCGAGATGGTGTGGCTGGTGGTAGGCGACCGGGCCCAATTGGAAGAGCCGCTGCGCGCCCTCGACGCCGGTGAGATTGTTCCGACGACGGCTTAGCCTATAAGCCCAGACGGTCTTTGCTAGTCCAGTGCTTCGGGTTCGATAGCAGCTTGTTCACCGGCCGCCTTCTTTTCCCAAAATTTGCGGACCCACGCTTCCCAACTTTTCCCCGCCGCCGGATCGCGCTCGCTGAAAACTAGGGCCGCAATGTCTGAGTAAGGAATGCTCACGCGCGGTGATCCATTGGCGGGCAAAACGCGCACCAATGAATTCGCGAGCGTTGCGCCTGCCTTCCGGTCGTAAAGGTAGCCTTCGATGAAGCTGCCGTCCTTACGCGTGATTTTGACATCGCCGCGATAGTCGAATGCTTTTTCCAGCGCGTCACGGATTTCATCGTCTGACGCTAACTGCGGAATCCATCCCTGCAGGCGCTCATGCGTAAAGCCCGGGGCAACTTCGAGTTCATCGGGCCTAGTCGTCGTATCCGTCACGCTTGCGTCTCTTCAGCGGGCTTGATGTGCACCAGCGGATTGTACGAATGCATCGGTTTCGATGGCTCGTTCAGCAGTGCTTTGGCCTCCTCGTCAGGATAGCCGTTGAAAAGAGTCGCTTTGGCCATCGCCCAGAGTCCCTTCAGCGATCCAAAACCGAAATCGACTGAAGATGCCTCGTAACCGCTGTGAACCATGCAATTAGCGCACTTCGCATTGCCCGATTCTGTGCCGTAGTTGGCCCATTCAGTTTCCGCTAGCAGCTCGGCGAACGTATCGGCGTAGCCGTCCTGCAGCAGGTAGCAAGGCTTCTGCCAACCGAAAACGTTGTAAGTAGGCATTCCCCACGGTGTGCATGCAAAGTTTCGGTGGCCCATCAGGAACTCGCCGAAAAGCGGTGACATGTTGAATTTCCAGTTCGGCTTTCGGTTGGATAGAATCGCGCGGAACAACCGGCGCGTACGCGCGCGGCCCAGGAAATGCTGCTGATCGGGCGCTTTGTCGTAGGAGTAGCCGGGCGAAAGCATCATGCCTTCAACTCCCAGTTCCATCATTTCGTCGAAGAATGCCCGCACGCTCTTGGGATCGGTGCCATCGAACAATGTCGTGTTGGTAGTCACGCGGAAGCCGCGCGCCAGGGCTGCTTTGATTCCAGCAATCGCCAGGTCGTAGCCTCCTTCGCGGCAGACGGAAAAATCGTGATGCTCGCGCTGGCCGTCCACGTGTACCGAAAAGCTCAGGTATTTGCTGGGAGTAAAGAGATGTAGCTTCTCTTCCAGCAGCAGGGCGTTCGTGCAGAGATAGATGTACTTCTTCCGAGCCACGAGTCCGGCAACAATTTCGCCAATTTGTGGATGCATTAGCGGCTCGCCGCCCGGTATGGAGACCGCGGGTGCGCCGCACTCATCCACCGCGCGGAAGCATTCTTCCGGCGTCAATTGTCGCTTCAGCACGTGCGCCGGGTACTGGATCTTGCCGCACCCGGCGCACGCCAGGTTACAGCGGAAGAGCGGCTCCAGCATAAGAACCAGCGGATACTGCTTGCGTCCGGCGAGCTTTTGCCGCAGCACGTAGGTCGCGACAGTCCACATCTGAGAAGCGGGAACACTCATAATAGGTGAGATGTAAATCGCATTTTAGATCGAGCTTCTATCCCATTTTAGATCGAGGGCAATGTCACCAACTGCACCGATCGCACCTAAACCTCTGAAAACCAGCAGCTTACGTTTTTGTATTCGGTACAAAGCCAATTAATTGTTATACTTAAGCTGTTTCCGCTATGCCTACATCCGGCCTCGCATACGATCTTGATATCCCTGCTGGGCCTAACCCGGCCGACGCTGTCGAAAAAAAGATCATCCTATTGAAACCGCGCGGCTTTTGCGCTGGTGTCGTTCGCGCCATTGACGTCGTCAGGATCGCCTTGGACTTATACGGCGCTCCCATATACGTACGCAAGGAAATCGTGCACAACCGGCATGTGGTCGATGAACTGCGCACCGCCGGCGCCATTTTCGTTGAGGAGTTGAGCGAGGTTCCCGAAGGCGCACGCGTCATCTTCAGCGCCCACGGGGTCGCGCCGGCCGTGCGGTCCGAAGCCAAAGAACGCCATCTGCAAGTCATTGATGCTACTTGTCCCTTGGTGACCAAGGTCCACCTGGAAGCCGTTCGCTTTGCGAAGCAAGGCTACACCATCATCCTGATCGGCCATCGCGATCACGACGAAGTAATTGGCACATTGGGTGAAGCGCCGGAGAACACCATTCTCGTTTCTGATGTCGGCGATGTGAACCGCCTGGACATTCCCGATCCCGAGAAGATGGTCTACCTGACCCAGACCACTTTGTCTCTCGACGAGACTAGCGATATCGTCAAGCGTCTGCGCGAGCGTTTCCCAAAGATCACCGGCCCAAAGAGCCAGGACATCTGCTACGCAACCGAGAACCGGCAGTTAGCCGTCAAGGCGGTAGCTCCCCTTTGTGAGGCGCTATTGGTGGTGGGTTCGCAAAACAGTTCAAATTCGAGAAGGTTGGTAGAAGTTTGCGAAAAGGCCGGAGTGCCTGCTTATCTGCTGGACGACTGTAGCGAAGTGCGGCCCGAAATGCTGAACGGAGCGAAAACTGTAGCCGTTACCGCCGGTGCGTCCGCGCCGGAACACCTCGTGCGTGAACTCATCAACCATCTGCAAAGTCAAGGCTATACAAACCTGGAAGAGGCGGAGATCAAGGAGGAAGATGTACGGTTTACGCTACCCTCAGATCTGGAAAATTTCACGCCCCGGCTGCACACTGTGCGCGCGTAGGCAGATCACCTGACGATGACTTATGGTCTCCAAGCTTCGAACTCCTTGAATACTGCCGCAGCCGGCGCAGTCCATCGAGCGTCGGCATCGCTGCTGCAAAGACAGTCGGCTGAAGGCTATTGGTGGGCCGATTTGCGGGCCGACACCACGCTCGAATCCGACTACATCTTCATGCAGTTGTGGCTCCATCCTCCAGTGGACGGCGTTTGGAATCCTCCGACGCGCGCTCTCATTGCGAAGGCGGTCCACGCGATTCTTGCCCGCCAACTCGAAGACGGCGGGTTCAACATCTATCTGCATGGCCCGTCCGAAGTCAACGCTTCTATCAAGGCTTACTTTGCGCTCAAACTTGCAGGCGTGCCGGCAGCGGATACGCGCATGCAGCGGCTGCGCGCCCGCATCTTGGAATTGGGCGGCCTTCAGGCATCAAATAGCTACGTCCGGACGAACCTGAGCTTGTTCGATCTTTTCCCGCGGGATGCCTGCCCCTCCATCCCGCCGGAGATCATTCTGCTGCCATTCCGCTTCATCTATCAGATGTCGTCGTGGACGCGCGCCATCGTAATTCCGCTCTCCATTCTGCACGCCGCGAACCCGCACCGTCCCGTGCCCGCCGGCTTCAACGTCAACGAGCTTTTCCTGCCCGGTGCCCCCGTCTTGCCTGCGCCGAGTCTGAAAAGCCTGACTTGGCGGAACTGCTTCCTGGCTTTGGACAAGTTCTTGAAGCTGTGGGAGCGTACCGGCTTGCACTTCATTCGTAATCACGCCATCCGGAAATGTGCGGACTGGATGATCGCGCGTTTTGCGGGGTCGGACGGCTTAGGCGCAATTTATCCATCCATGCAATATGCCGTGATGGCGCTCGATGTTCTCGGCTACGGGGCTGAGCATCCGTTGCGAGTAGAAGCCCAAAAGCAATTTGACAATTTGATGGTGGACGACCGCCGCGGCTTTTTTTATCAGCCTTGTTTCTCGCCCATCTGGGATACCGCAATTGCCGCATTCGCTCTCGAAGAAGCAGGCAATGCTCCGGTCTCCGCCTTGCGCCGGACCATGGATTGGATGCTGTCGAAAGAAGTGCGGCACAAAGGCGACTGGTCGGTGAAACGTCCAAACGTAGAGCCTTCAGGATGGGCGTTCGAATTTAATAACGAGTTCTATCCGGATGTAGACGATACCGCCATGGTGCTGCTCGCGCTGCGGCGGGCGCACGGTTCCGATGAAGCGAAGCAGCGGGCCTGCGAAAAACGCGCCGTTGATTGGATGCTCGCGATGCAGAGCAAAGATGGTGGCTGGGCCGCTTTCGACGCTGATAACAACTGGCACATCTTGAGCCACGTGCCCTTCGCCGATCACAACGCGATGCTCGACCCGTCATGCCCCGACATTACGGGCCGTGTTCTTGAAGCACTGATGGCCTGCGGCCTCAAGCCGTCCCATCCTGCGGTTCAGCGCGGCGTAAAGTTTTTGTTGGGCTCGCAGGAGCACGATGGCAGCTGGTACGGCCGCTGGGGCGTGAACCATATCTACGGTACATTTCTGGCCCTGCGCGGCCTGCGCGCGGCGGGCGTTGATGAGAACGAGCCTAGCATTCAGCGAGGCATCGAGTTCATTCGCGCTTATCAAAACCGCGACGGTGGCTGGGGCGAGAACTGCTCCAGCTATGACGAGGGCCGCTATATGCCGAACCCGAGTACTCCATCCCAGACCGCTTGGGCAGTCCTCGCGCTTTTGGCCGGCGGCGACCTGCGCAGCGAAAGCCTCTACAACGGCATTGAATATCTGGTCAGCACGCAGCGCCCCGATGGAACCTGGAATGAAGATTTCTGCACCGGTACAGGCTTTCCGCGGGTCTTCTATCTCTCCTACACCGAGTATCGGAACACATTTCCTCTCTTCGCACTCGCTTGCTTCCTAAATACTGTCTCCGCTCGTGACGCCGAAAGCATCACGGATACAAGTGAAATGGTACACACGCAGGCGAAAGCCGCGCGTGCATCATAAGCTGCACACGGGGTTTATCTTTACTGCTTGCACGGGGTCGCCGGCGCGTGATCTAATTCAACCGTGTTCGGAATACCCCCCAGGCAGAACCATGTCGTATCCAACTTATCGCCGCGCACGGTCACGCTGCGAAATCCCGAGACTGAGCCGCCTAGCGGCATGCCCACAGCACCTGTAACTACCTCGGTAAGTGGCCCGTCTGTACCGCCCGCGTTTCTGTGATAGTGACCGGCGAATACATACCGCACGCCCGAGTTCTCGAGTATGTCCAGGTACTCGCGGCGAGTCCCTTGTGGAATGTTGAAGTAGCCGTCCGCCTCGTTCGCGTCCTTGATAAAGAACGGGATATGTTGAAACACAACTACTTGTTGCGCTCCGTTTGCTTTGGCGTCCGCAAGTGTTTTCTTTAGCCAGTCTTGCTGCTGCTTTGCAGCATCCGCGGCGTGCTCCGGAGCGCGAATCAGATTGGAATCCAGAACGATGCCCAGCATTTCGCCGATCGAAAACGAATAGTAGTCTCGCCCTATGTTCGTCCGAAACGCATCCAGGCTTTGCGGCGTGGGGTCATTTCCAACGTCGTGATTACCCGCCACGCTGTAGACGGGGATGGATGGGTCAAGCTGCTTGAGCACACGCTTGTACTCGCCTATTTGATCCGCATCGCCTGCCTTGTTAACCAGATCTCCACAGATAACTACAAAGCGAGGATGCAGCCGGTTGACATTCGCGATTGCAAACTCGAAGTTAGCTGTCTCCTGCGTGAAGTTTCGATTCTTCGCATACATCCCGAACTGAGGGTCTGACATCACAACAAAGAACCAGGGCTGCTGAGCCGCCGCAAGCACGGGTAAGAGAAACAGCAGCAAGCAGCCGAGGGCGTGACGCAGGAACAGCTTAAAATTCAAAGCGGCCTACCAATTGCAAGATGCGAGGATCACCCGCCGATGTGATGCGTCCGAACGTATTCGCGCTGCTCTTGTTGTTGCCCGGCTGGCTGAAATGCACATTGTTCGGCAAATCGAATGCCTCGGCCCGAAGTTGGAAACGCATTCTCTCCTTGATTGGGAAATTTCGCTGAAGCCCCATATCCAAATTGAAGTACACGGGATTGCGCAGCAGATTGCGAGGCGATGTGCCAAACGTGCCAAACGCATTCAGAGCGAACGCGGCTGTATTGAAATATTGACTGATCGTCTGTGCGGTCGGCCGGTCCGGCAGATACGGGTTGCCGATCAGGTCCGCGCGGTCTAAGTTCACACCGGTAAGAGACCTGTCCTGCCCCGAAATTATCGTGAACGGAGTTCCGCTTCGCCAAGTGAGTATACCGGTCACGCCCCAGCCGCTGGCAATCGCGCGGACAAAACGCCCTCCAAAATTTACTTTTGGCAAATCCCACAATCCATTCAGTGTGAAATTGTTCGGAGTGTCGAAATCAGACGGTCCATAATTAAATGCCCGGTTGAACGGGTCAGGTGAAGACAACGAAAATTGTTGATCCACCGACTGGTTATCCAAGGATTTCGACCGCGTGTAGTTGGCAACAAACGTTACTCCATGGCTGAGTCTTTTCTCCAGAGACATCTGCAATGCGTTGTAGTTTGAGACCCCGCCATTCGTCATCTCAATCAGCGAAGCGTAATACGGGTATAACGGCCGCCTCTGATTTGTGTCGGTGATGGTTGCTCCGGGCCGATAGATAGCGGGATTCTGTTCTTCGAAGTACTGCAAGTGTACTCCTCGGTCGCCGACATAGGAAATGCGAGCGACCAAGTCCGTTGTAAGTTGCTGTTCCACGCTTAAGTTCACCGCTTCCATGTGGCCCAATCGCCAATCAGGGTTGAAGTACTGGAAGGTCACCGGCAGAGCGAAGGCCGTATTCGACGCTGGGTAAACGGGTGCGAACGGCGGGAACGGATTCTGGGCTGCAGCGTACGGATTCCCGAACGGAACACCGAAGAGCTGGACGGAGGGGCTAAACGGCGCGTTCTGTACGAAGTTGTTGTAAAGCTTCATGAAGGGCTGAAGGAAAAACATCCCGACCCCGCCGCGTAAGACAGTGGAGTGCGCGCCTTGCCTCAGCCCGTAAGAAAAGCCGATACGGGGTGAAAAGTTGCCCAGGTTGTCATGCATACCGCCCTTCGGAAAACCTGGGTCTCCGGCGAACAGCAAGCCCGGAGGCGCATTCGGGAATCGCTGCGAGTGCGCGCCGGCAACATAGCCGCCCACCTGTTCGGCTACCGGGTCCGTATAGGGCAGGAATGGTTCCCAGCGTAGTCCAAGATCCAGCGTTACATTCTGCCGCACTTTCCACTCGTCCTGAACGAAGGCGGCATATTGTTGCCCGCGCGTGAACTTAACCTTACCGGCGGATTGCGTGAAGGTGGACACATCGCCTAACAGAAAATCAGCCAGGCCGTTGCCCGTGAAGCTTCCAGTGAAGCTAAAAAGCGGTTCTTCCTGATAACCTGTGCGCGAATCGAAGCGGACGTAAGGATCGATCTCGGCGCCAATGAACAGCGAATGACTCCCGTGAACGTAGTTCAACAGCTCGGAAGCTTGCACGTCTTCCCGCAGCCATTTGCCCGGCGGCTGAGGCGATCCACTGCCCCAACCGGAAAATCCAGTGACGCTAATGCCCGTTTCAAGGAATTGCGGCGCGGGCTTCGCCACATTGATATTGCCGAAATCAAAAATGGAGAACGGTGCGGTGCGGGTCTGATTTGAATTCAGAACCAGGCCGTCAATCACGAATGAGTTCACCAGCCTTGGCGTGATGCTGAAGGTGTCGCTGATCTTTCCTTCGCTTGTCGTTTGCACCTGGCCCAAACGGTAATTCAGCAAGGTGCCGTTCGCATTCCAACCCGGGTCAGCGTAGTTGACGAAGAACGTGCTGACTGAGATCTGGTGCCGTCCTAATGTATAGTCCACCTTCCCTAGTCCCTGGTGATTCCGTGTTCGACTTGGCTGCGAGTAGAGCAGCAACCCAGTTGGATCCGCAGAAGTCGGAACTTTTGTCAGAATGGCCGCACTCAGCGGCGAGATGCTCTGCGATGGAATCTGATTGTTCAGGAAACCTTTGCCAGTCGTCGGATCGGTAATCTTCACGCCTCCGAAGTTACCCTGTCGTTCAGCGGCGGTCGGCACGAATGCAGTGTTGCCGTAGGTAACGTTGTTGATGGTGGTCCCTTGATAGCTGGCGAAATAGAACAGTTTGTTTTTGATGATCGGTCCGCCAATCGTTCCCCCGAACTGATTACGCTTGAGCGCGTCCTGCTGCGCTGCGAAGAAGTTCCGCGCGTTCAGATCGCCATTACGAACGTATTCGAACAGCGAGCCATGCAATTGGTTCGCGCCTGATTTCGTCACGATGTTGACAATGGCGCCCCCGGCCCCTCCGTAGCGCGCATCGAAGTTGTTCGTTTGCACGCTAAACTCCGCCAGCGCGTCCGGGTTCGGAAAAGTAGCGTTGACATTTGTGATCGGGTCGTCATGCGGTGCGCCATCCAGCTTGTAGGCGACTTGATCGCCGTACGTGCCGTTAACCGATATGGCGATGGAGTCGCTGGTCGTGGCGTACGTGCCGGTGTCTTCGCCTTTGCCCGGGACCGTGCCGGGCGCCATGTAGACCAGGGTCGCGGCATTGCGTCCGTTCAGCGGCAGGTTTTCAACGTACTTCTCACCCACCACCTGGTGCAGGGTGCCGGATTCCGTATCCACCATTTCGGCGTTCGCGTTAACCGTCATCTCCTGCTGCGTCGATTGCACGTTCAATCGAACGTTGACCGTAGCCGGAGCGTTCACATCCAGCGTGATGCCAGTCTGCTCATACTTCGCAAACCCCGGGGCGGACACATCCAACGTGTATCTTCCGGGCGGGAGAAAATTGATGACGTACCGGCCCTGGGCATCCGCGGTTACGCTCTTCGATACCTGAGTTGCGGTATTTACTGCGTTGACCGTGGCGGAAGGAACTGCTGCGCCGGTCGGATCGGCAATGCTGCCCGCCAGCGAAGCCGTAGGAACCACCTGCGCAAGAATCAGCGTGCCTGTCAATGCCGCACCCAGGATTGCGGCAGAACCAACTCTCCTTATACGATATTTCAAGATCCACCCCACGACTATAGTCTTGCGCTTGCTGCATAAGGTGACACTCAAAAATCGAGGAATTTCACGTCCATTGGATCGGATGCCGTCCAAGTTCCGGCGTCGCTCACGAGTCCCCAATTGCCGGGCGCAATCGGGCAATGATCGGCGTGTGGTCCGACGGTTTCTCCATCGCCCGTGGCGCCTTATCGATCTCGCAGCTCTCCAATCGCTGCGCCAATTTCGGCGAGAGCAAAAGGTGGTCGATCCGAATGCCACGGTTGTGCTCAAACGCCTTTCGGAAGTAATCCCAAAACGTGAATTGGCCGGCCTCGCCCGGATGCAGAGAACGAAACGCGTCCGTATAGCCCAGCCCGAGAAACGCACGATAGCGGGCCCGCGGCTCAGGCTGAAACAGCGCGTCGTGCATCCAGGAGGAAGGTTTGTGGCAGTCGATGTCCTCTGGAATCACATTGAAGTCGCCCCCCACCAATACCGGCATCTCGCTTTTTAACCAAATCTGCAATTGCCGGAGCAACCGATCCATCCACGCCAGCTTGTAAAGAAACTTATCGCTGTGAGGCGGGTTCCCATTCGGCGCGTAAATATTGACAACGCGAAGGCCGCTGATCACAGTTTCCAGGAAGCGTGCATGACTGTCCGCCTCATCGCCAATCAGCGTTGTCGAAACGATCTCAATCGGGGAACGAGATAGGATCGCCACGCCGTTGTACGCCTTTTGCGTAACCGCCGCGCTTTGATACCCCAGCTCGCCAAATAATCCTGCGGGAAACTCCGCCGCCTTGAGTTCCTGCAATAGCAGAATATCCGGATTGTGTGCAGCGAGCCACCTTTTCACATGCTCCACACGCGCGCGAATCGAATTCACATTCCAACTGGCAATGACCATAGGCCTGTCTCGAACTAAATCATCTCCCACCGCGCGGTGGTACGTTTCGGTTCCATCACGCGGCGCGCCCGCGAAGCAAATCGTCGTTTCTTGTAACGGGAGCAGTTCTCTTCAGCTCGGTTTCTTACACGCTGGTTGGCTCGCTTCGACAATGCTTGCAGGCGTGAAGCGGTCGTATCAATCTCGTGCCGATATCGACGGGCGCGTTATCGATTTTGCACGAGCCGATGAATTGTGGCCGGCATCGGTTGCGACTGCTTCAATCTGCCGTCAGCTGATGGCGAAAGGCATCCGGCGTACAAATTGTCAGCGATTGTCCAGCTCTCATCACTTGAGCTCTGGCCGCGAAGACTCTCGCCGTCAATTTAGCTTAGGACCCGCCCAGCTATTCCAAAGTCACGCTGTTGAGCTGTGCAGCCAGTTTTTTCATTGCGGCATTTTCGCGAACAACTTCGCCAGCCTCTCGACTGTGCAAAGTTATCTCTGCGGCTATTGAGCGCCCGAGAATTTGCTGATCGATATTGCCAAACGGCTCCGGCACGAGTCTTCCCAACAAACCGGCCCAGGCCGGGGTATGAGTGTTGCCGACAATGATGCCGGGGCGAAAGATGGCGAGGCGGGTAAAACCGATGTTGCGTATATTGTCTTCCTTCATGCCCATTACCCGGATATATCGAAACCGGCTACGGGCCGTACTCCCTACCGCAGAAAGTAGGCAAAACTGGGCGATTCCGGCGTCATGGCAGCCATGCGCAAATGCACCGACGACGCCGAGTTCAAGTCGTTTCAATTCTTCTTCGCTCCAGCGCCTTGATCCAGAACCGACACCGACACAGCTCACGGCGCTGAGGGGACCCTGGCTTGAAACTGCGCGGGCAAGGTCGGCGGTGCGCTCGGCAAAGTCAGCAGCGTCGGTATCAAGAACGACGTTGCGCACCCGCGATTGGGCCGCAATGGGCTTTCTGGTGACCATCACGATTTCCCGGCATTCCGGAATTGCTAGCAGTTCCGCGACGGCTGCACCACCCACCTGCCCGGTACCGCCGAGCATAATTGCGGCGAAATCCCGATTCATAAATAGGACCTCTGCTTAGGTAAAGAGCGGATAACTCCGTTCACCCCAAGGGAAGCATACTTGATCTCGGTTCTAAATTGAGCCAATGAGGCATCTCTTTCTCAACTGGCGCTGTCAGAACAATGCACCGATCGAGCTGGCCGTGAGCTGCACTGGCCATTAACGCGCCAGGCCTCTACGAATCGCTGTTCCCAGACCGACGCCGGCTTATTCTTCCCGATTGTGTAACATTGCTCTTGATTGTCCGACAGGCACGGCTCCGAGGATTTGACGTGCAATTCGAAACATGAAACCTCCGGTTCTTGGCAAATGGAAGCTGGCGGACCTGCACAAACATCTACGTGCCCGGTAGCGTTTATCCATCCCTGCCAGCCGTCGTAGTACCGATTGCTCGCAAATACAATACCGTGTCCCGGACGCGTCGGGCGAGTTTTCCGAACGTTGGGGCGTCAATCTCTTTAGCCGATTGACTATCGTCTAAGGCCAAACATAGCCGTTCATGCTGGTGACGAAGTAGCCATAGCTATCTGCGTTTTTCTTTGCCTTTGCTGGGTCGCTTATGGCCAGCGCCCGGCAACCTGCCGCGCCATATTCGTGGTCATTGGTCGCGAGCACCTTGTGCGTCAGCTCGTGGTAGACGGTTTGAGGACGGTCCATGCTGTTACTCGCAGTGCTGAAGTACTCCTTGCCGAGGTAAATTCGAAACCCCGAACCAACGTGTCCTCTGGTGCGGCTTTCGGATTCCTTGCCGGCATTCATGGGAAACGCGAATCCGAAAAAGCCGCCTGCGTTTGCGGTAGGCGCTCGCGCGGGTTCAATAACGGGCTTGTCGAAAACAGTGGGCTTGGTCGGGTTTTCCAAGACCGCCGGCTGTAGCGCGTTCTCGGGGTTGTAGGCGACTCTCAGATCGATACGGCTTCCCTGCACAAAGGTAACCGTGCGCTGGTTATCTTTGATGATCTCATCCATTAGCAGAAGATTTGCCCTCAATGTCGCGTCCGTGTCCGCGTTTGCGCCAAACCAGTCGATCATAGCCGCGGCGGGAAACTTGACGGCCTTGGCCGACATAGACGCCACCTCTTGGCAAGCTCGCAGCGTGGGAGCTTGTTCGTTTATTGGAAAAGCGGAGCCTTTGGATCCGTCGAAGCGTATATTAAACAACCCGGTACCTCCTCGTTCGCCGTGGCGATAGTCAGGGTATCACGACTTGATGGACTGTGGCTCGGTGCGAGGGTGGCCTTGACAAAATCTGTGCTTAAATCAAAGGCTCAGTCCCGCATGCAGACTTTCTGGAGCTAATGCAAACGCCCAATCGCCCTGAACGGCTTCGCGGATGTCACACTTCCGATAAATCGCCAAACCACGATCGTTGCTGGGCGTTTAACGCGACCGTAAGTTCTCAATCTACGAGATGCGCGTTTTACTTTGAAATTTAATTTCAACTTATGCGTGTATATTGCTATCTATGTACTTTTAATAACTTGGTTGATAGTAAATCTTGCAAAAGCACTAAAAACTGAACGTTATCCCAGACCCTTCACAGAATTCGCCTGCTATATTCCTGTTGACGAAAGGGGATAAGTCGTGTATACAAGCCCTATGCCACTGTTCAGACAATCGACATGGAGTCGCTGGGTCGGATTCCTGCTCGCAATGGCGGTTCTGCAGGTTCTGTCTCGAGCGAGTTTCGCCGCCAGTTGGACGACCATTCCGATTGCGCCCTCCACCATCCAAATTATGGTCCAGATGACAGATGGAAGTATTCTGGCCCAAAGTTACTCGGATGGAAAGTCATGGATGAAGTACACTCCCGATCCCACGGGTAACTATGCCAACGGTACCTGGTCGATGCTGGCCCCCGGACCGGTAGCGCGCCTGTACTTCGCTTCCCAAGTCTTGCAGGATGGCAGATTCTTTCAGGTGGGGGGGAATACACCGGCCCCGGGCTAAATTCAAATTGGGCGGCTTCGGGCGAGATTTACGACCCGGTAGCGGACTCCTGGACTATAATCACGCCATTTCCCGCTCAGACCGGCTGTCCATCCCTCAACTATGTGGTTGGGAACCTGACCAATGGATCACAGACCGTGACCAACGTCTATCCTTATACGACGGAACTAGTCGTCGGGTCGACGGTAACTGGCACTGGAATTCAAGCCGGGACGACCATTCAAAGCATTGATTCGAGTTCCCAGATCACCCTGAGTCTCCCCGCCACGGCGACGACGGCGGGCGTCAAACTCACGCTCAACCAAAGCTATCGACAGATCTCGTGCGTTGGTGACGTACCATCCGTCCTCCTATCCGGGGGCAGGGTCCTGGTTGGCGATCTGGTCAACCAAACAACATGGATATACAACGTGGCGACCGATACCTGGACTCAGAGCGGCTCCAAGGTCTACGCCGATCAGAGTGATGAGGAAGGCTGGAATAAGTTGCCCGACGGAAGCATTATCACCTACGACTTGTTCAAGAGCAAGGCCAATCCGCAAGGCAGTTACGCCGAGAAATATAATCCGACAACTGGAATGTGGACCAGCATCAGCCCGTCGGACGGTTCGGCAAGCGGATTTATTCCGCAACTGAGCAGCAATGCGATTGGTTCCGAACTCGGGCCGCCTATGCGCTTGCAGGACGGCCGCGTTCTGATCATTGGCGCGACTCAGCATACGGCGCTTTATGATCCCGCCACGAACACCTGGGCCGCCGGACCGGACATCATGGGCACTCTCACGAACTCTCAAGGCACGGTCAGCGCACCCTTTGGCTCCGACGACGCTCCCGCCGCCGAGTTGCCGAACGGCCACATCATCTTCGGCGCCGATGCGGGCATAGATCAAATCACCACGCCCGGCAACCTTACGACCGGTTCGAAGGTGATTAGCAACCTCGGAACCGTGGCTGGAGTGCAAGTTGGTTGGGCAGTGAGCGGCACTGGAATCCCTTCGGGTGCTACCGTTTTTTCGGTAGACTCGGCTTCGCAGGTCACGATTTCCGCCGCCGCTACGGCCACCACTACCCAGAGCAACGTCAAGTTCGGCGCTACCTTTAGCGGGCCGACCCAGTTTTTCGATTTCAACCCCGCCAACAATACAATCAGCCCGTTAACGCCACCTGTCGGCGCGAATCTCGCGGGCGGCGTTTATCCGAAGCGGTTTCTCACTCTTCCCACCGGTCAAGTCTTCTTCTCGGACGCGAGCAAACAAATCTATCTCTACACTCCGGATGGGGCTGCGGCCCCGCAGTATAGACCTGCGATCAACAGCATTGTCTACAACGGCTCAGGCCAATTCACGCTGACCGGTAAGCAGCTAAATGGCCAATCGGCGGGCGCCTCCTACGGCGACGACGACCAGATGGACACGAATTATCCCCTTGTCCGCTTCACAGCGACTGATGGATCAGGAAAGGTGTACTACGGCAAGACCACAAACTGGAGTTCGCTGGCTGTAGGAGGCGGTCTGAGTGCCAGCGCTACACAGACCGTGAATGTAACTTTGAATCCGGCACTTACGACGCCCGGTACTTATGCGATGACCGTTATAGGCGCTGGAATTGCATCGCTGCCACTTTTCGTAAACATCACACAATCGGAGATTAACAAACAATGATGAATAGTAAGTACACGCACCTTTTCTCTCGTGTAGAGTGGCGTGTCGCACGCCCGAGCGTGATCGCGCTCGCGTCGCTCATACTGGTTGCGCTGGCGGAACGCGCTCCAGCCTCCGTTGTTTTCACTAATTTCGGAGCTGGAATCTCGTACGACGTCACCCAAGGCAATCCGGTTGGCAATGATTTTGTAGGCGATAACGCAGCCCAAGCCGATTCCTTCGTACTCACCGGTAACGCGAGGTTTCAGTCGCTCGCTGTAGCGCTGAGCTGCGTCGGAACTTGTCCGGGCTCCGAGAACTTTACGATTTCGCTGGACGCAAATAGCGGCGGCACGCCCGGTGCGGTAATCGAGAGCTTTATCTTCACAGGCGTAACGTTGGGACCCTTAGGGAGCAACAACACTCCAATCACCGCGGCTTCCGTTCTGATGCCACTCCTGACGGGCGGGACAGAGTACTGGGTCACGCTTACATCGTCGCCGAGTTATGCAATCGCATGGAATCTGAACTCTACTGGCGATACGGACTCGCAAGCGACCTCATCGGATGGGGGCGCCACTTGGTTCGCGCCCTCGGGAATGACGCCTTCGGCCCTTCAGGTGAACGGCATGATACCAGAGCCGTCAGCAGGACTTTTACTGGCAGGCGGCTTGTTGGGCTTGATGTTACTACGGCGCTTTAAACGCGCTTACTAGGTATAAGCTCACTTGCTGTAAGTTCTCTTCACGTGCTGCTTTTTCATTAAAACTGCGGCTTTTGAAATAAAACATCAAGCCGCCTTGTAAGTGGCCGGCGCGCGAGACCGTCGGCCGCAGGTTCTCCTCGCGGCGAACCGGGCTCCAGTCAGTTCACCGTCCCGATAAATCGCCTTTCATACATCCAGCGAATCTCACGGAACCCGTCCTGGCAGAATAGATCCCCATTAAACGCCCCTCACATCCCTCAGACCCGCCTCGCCGCTCGCATCGCGAAGCCGCAAACCGCTCTCCCGATCACACCAGCCACTTGCAAAATCAATTTCTGTGGCTATTCGGCCTTGAACCCGAAACTGAGCCGGAAGCGTGAGCGACCTTAAATATGGGCGTCGAATTCCGCACTAGATGCAAGGCTTGCCGCCTTGCAAGTCGGTGACAAAAATCGCCTCACCGATATTCGCCCCACTTACAACGGGTTAACTCTGCCGGCAGCCGGTTCCCGTACGCCCTCCTTTCATAATTCGGGCATGCCTACATCCTGGCGTAAACTGATTTCCAATCGCGCGAATGCGCAAAAATCAACCGGGCCGACCTCTTCGGAAGGCAAAGCCAAGGTCTCCCAAAATCGCGCGGTCCACGGGTTGACCGGGCGCTTCCGAGTCATCGACAGCGAGGATCAGGACACCTTCGACGATTTTCTCGACCAGCTCATCGTGGAGGAACAGCCGGTTGGCACACTCGAAGTGGAACTGGTCAAGAAAATGGCCGAATCGCTCTGGATGTCGCGCCGCGCCCGCAACCTCCAGGACCCTTGCTTTGTCTTTATGGAGCGATCCCGCGAAGACGTCAAGAATTCTGAAGTCGGACTGGTTGTGCGCCCGGAGCTCGAACGCTACACGCGCTACCAGGCGCACCATGACCGGGCGTTTCAGCGCTACTCTAACGAACTCTCAAAGCATAAAAAAGAAAGGCTCAAAGCGCAGGCTGGCTTTGAATCGCAAAAGCGGGCGAAGAGGCAGGAAGAACGTCGCGATGCGAAGGAAAATCGCGACATCGAACAGCACAAACATGCCGTAGCGCATGCCGAAAAGCGTCTTCAGCTCATAGAAACGAAGCGGAAGGTTGCGGAAAGCAAGCTCGACAGCGGGCCGCCGCCTGAAAATCGACAAATCGCCGCCTGAAATTAGGTCAACATCGCTCACAAGAAAGCAACTCGCGCTCGCAGTGTCGTTGAGGTTGTAAATCGGCGGCCGGATATTGCTCGCCAGCTAACCTGAAGGTTGCCTGTCGCTCTCGTTACCGGCGTCAGCGGATTTCTCGGCTGGCATGTGGCCCGTCTGCTCACGCAAAACGGAGTTCATGTTCGCGCTCTCTGTCGTCCAACCAGCGAAATTCGTGAACTGGATGTTGAGCGTGTCACAGGCGACCTGCGCGATCCCAAGTCTTTGGAATTGGCCGCGGCCGGCTGCGAACTTGTCTTTCACGTAGCTGCCGATTATCGCCTCTGGTCGCGTCATCCGCAGGATCTTTACGATTCGAACGTGGCCGGTACGCGCAACGTGCTCGAAGCGGCGGAGCGTGCCGGAGCCGCCAGGATCGTTTACACCAGCACTGTGGGCTGCATCGGCATGCCGAAAGATCGCGAAGGCGATGAGAACTCGCCGGTCACCGTTGCTGACATGGTCGGCCATTACAAGCGCTCCAAGTGGATGGCGGAGCAGGTTGCTCTTGAGAAAGCGCGGAATGGGCTGCCGGTCGTCATCGTAAATCCGACGGCGCCTGTTGGCGATCACGATTGGAAGCCGACTCCAACCGGCAAGATCATCGTCGATTTCATGAAGAATCGTTTACCCGCTTTTGTCGACACAGGATTGAACCTGGTCGACGTGAGCGACATCGCCGCCGGGCATCTGCTCGCTGCCGAGCGTGGCCGGGTCGGCGAAAGATATATTCTGGGCTGCGAAAACGTCACGCTGAAAGACATTCTGGCGCGGCTGGCCGGAATAGCCGGGAAACCTGCGCCCACGATGCAGGTGCCTTATGCGGTAGCCTATGCAACGGGACTCATTACAACAGCCTGGGCGAATCTGACCGGCAAGCCGCCGCTAGCGCCCCTAGAGGGAGTCAAAATGGCACGGAAAAGGATGTTCGTGTCGGCTGCGAAAGCCGCGCGGGAACTCGGCTTCGTGCCGGGCAAAGTTGACTTAGCTCTTGCGCGCGCAATCGAATGGTTTCGCGCGAACGGCTATTGCTGAGTATGGCCATTCTCTATGTTGCTTCAGAGGCGCTCGAATTGGAGCCTCTGGCACAATTGCTAACCGGCCTGCGCAAATTGAAATGGCCTGTAGATTACGCTTATGAAGGCATCTGGGAAGGCAGGCGCGTTCTGCTGGCCGCGAATGGCGCCGGGGCCAAGCTTGCCGTGCGCGCGGTGGAGACGGCGATCCGGGCTGTTTCCGCGGCCGAACTGTCGGCTTCCAGACTGGAAGCCGTCGTTAGTACCGGGTTGTGCGGCGCACTCGACCCGAACTTAAACGAGAATGAAATAGTAGTTGGAACCGAAGTCGTCGATTCTGCAACCAACGAACTGTACGTCTGCGCGCCCGTTCTGTCTGATCAAAAATTCGTCGCAGGTGTAGTTGTGACGCAGGATCGTATCGCAAACACGGCCAGTGAGAAAACCGGGCTGGCGCGGTTCGGGGCGATTGCCGTCGACATGGAGGCGGGGGCAGTGGCGGCTCATTCAAAACGCGCCGCGATCCCCTTTGGCTGCATCAAAGTGGTATCCGACAGGGCAGACGAGTCTTTCGGCTTGGATCTAAATGAAATGCGCGGGAAGGACGGGCGCATGGCGCGTGGGAAAATTGGGTTGTACGCCCTGTCGCATCCGAATAAGATCGGCGAGCTGTTCAGATTGAAGCGCCGGGCAGAGGGCGCAGCTAAGGTTTTGGGAGAGTTTCTTGTCAGTTGCAGAGTCAGTCCAGCACCAAACAGCGCTGGACCCCCCGAGTGAGGTTGTCCCGCGCTTGATGAAGGCTGCGGTCTATCTCGGGGAAGGCCGCGTCTCCGTCGAGACAGTTGAAATCCCGGCGATCGGTCCTGGCGAAATTCTCGTTCGTGTTGAAAGTTGCGGCATCTGTCACACCGATCTGAAGAAGATCGAGTACAACCTTTTGGCTCCGCCTCGAATCTATGGGCACGAGACCGCGGGAGTCGTTGCGGCTATCGGCAAACGTGTGACTCGCTACGCCGCGGGTGATCGTGTAATTGTGTTTCACCATATCCCGTGCGGTGATTGCTTCTACTGCCAAAGGCGTCTTTATGCCCAATGCGCGGTTTACAAGCGAGTAGGAGTAACGGCCGGCTACGAACCTGCAGGCGGTGGGTTCGCTCAATATGTTCGGGTAATGGATTGGATTGTGGAGCGCGGCGTCGAGCGCATTCCGGAAGGCGTCCCCTTCGATCGGGCCTGTTGGGTTGAGCCCGTGAATACCTGCCTGAAGGCGGTGGAGCTATTGAAGCTGCAGCCCGGCGAAGCAGTGGCGGTGCTGGGGCAAGGACCTATCGGACTGATTTTCACCATGCTCGCGAAGCGTACCGGGGCACAAGTAATCGTGACCGACACTTTAGAGCTGCGGCGCAGCTTGGCATCGCAGTTCGGCGCTTCCGCTTTCGATCCCCACGATCCGAGTTTTCCGATAGCCATTCGTCACGCCACAAAAGGCCGCGGTGCCGACGCCGTCATTCTGGCCACAAGCGTACGTGGATTAGTAAAGCAGGCTCTTCAGATTTCACGGCCGGGCGCAAGGATTCTCCTCTTTGCTCAAACTTCCGCCAAAGAGCACATTGAAGTGGCAGGCGCCGACATCTGCGTGGGTGAAAGAACGCTGCTGGGCTCTTACAGTGCGGACATCGACCTGCAACACGAGTCGGCGCGGCTTGTCTTCAGCGGTGAACTGCCTCTCGAACGCTTGATCTCTCATCGCCTGCCGCTAACGGAAATTCGCCGTGGCATCGATATTGCCCAGCATCCCAGCCCCGAGTCATTGAAGGTTGTGGTCCATCCGCAGGAGTTGAACTGATGGCCACCACCATGCAGGCAGCCGTGTTGTACGGCAGAGAAGATGTTCGCATCGAATCCGTGCCCGTACCGGAAATAAGTCCCGGTGAACTGCTGGTGCAAGTTCGAACCGCGCTCACCTGCGGAACCGACCTCAAGGTCTTTCTTAGGGGCTATCATGCGCGCATGATCCAGCCTCCGGCATTGTTCGGGCACGAATTGGCGGGCGACGTTGTGGCCGTGGGCGAGCATGTCCGCGGGTTTAAAGTCGGGCAGCGCGTTGCTGCCGCTAATTCGGCGCCGTGCGGGCGCTGCTTCTTCTGTCTCAGAAGCCAGCCGAACCTCTGCGAGGATCTATTGTTCAACAACGGAGCCTACGCCGAGTTCATTCGCATCCCGGAGCGAATCGTACAAACAAACACTTATGTAATTCCGGACCACCTCGATTACAGAGACGCCGCGCTCGCTGAGCCGCTTGCCTGCGCGGTCAGGGGACTCGACGAGTGCCATCTGCAACCAGGCGATACGCTTGCCGTCATGGGCTTAGGGCCAATCGGACTCATGTTTGTGCGGCTGGCGAAATACGCCTACGGCGCTCGTGTACTGGTCATGGCGCGTCGCCTGGAGCAAGTCGACCGCGCCATGACGCTGGGCGCCGATGAAGGTATTTTGATGGGCGACGCGAGTGCCGTCATCAAAGAAGTGAAAAAGCGTACAGGCGGTCGCGGTCCCGACGTAGTTATCGAAGCAATCGGTCATCCCCAGGCCTGGGAGCTCGCCACGCAATTGGTGCGCAAGGGCGGCACCATCAACTTCTTCGGAGGCTGTCCGGCGGGAACCAAGGTCGGGCTCGACACCGCGCTGCTGCACTACTCAGAGATCACTTGCAAGGCGAGTTTCCATCACACGCCCCAACACGTACGCCGTGCGCTCCATTTCATTGCCGACGGAAATGTAACTGCTGAGCATCTGGTAAATCATCAGGAGCCGCTCAGCCAGTTGCCTCAGGTGCTTTCCGACATGGCTCACCGCCGTAATGGTCAGATCAAGACGGCCATCATTCCCTGAATAGGACATTCTTGCCTGTCGCGCATCTGCAACCGAAAGAATATGTTCGTGCCGTAGCGCCGCCTGACACCGTAGTTTATTCGCACGCCGAAGCGCTTGAATATACGCGCTGGCTCGCTACCCATCATTACGAAAACTTCCACGTTGTGAGTTTTCTTCTTGCCGAAAGAACTGCATCAGGATTTTTACAACGTCTACTCTTATTGCCGCTGGGCCGACGATCTGGGAGATGAGATCGGCAATCGCGAAGAAAGTTTGCGGCTGCTGAGTTGGTGGCGCGAAGAGTTGGAATCCATGTACCGCGGTGATGCGACTCATCCGGTTTTTGTCGCGCTGAAAGATACCGTAGCCCGCTACGATATCCCGATTGAACCGTTCGATCGGCTCATTCGCGCCTTCGAACAAGACCAGACCGTCACGCGCTATCAGACCTTTGAAGACGTGTTTGAATACTGCATCAATTCGGCGAATCCGGTCGGGCGTCTGGTTCTCTATCTCGGCGGCTACCGCGACGCGGAGCGTCAGCTCTTATCCGACTACACATGCACCGCGCTTCAACTGGCGAATTTCTGGCAGGACGTTACAGTTGATCTACTGAAAGACCGCATTTACTTGCCGCTCTTCTTGTTCGACAAATACGGCTACACGCAAGCCGAGTTGCGGGCTCATCAATTCACTCCGGCCTTCCGGTCCGTCATGGTGGAAGCCGTCGATGTGGCACAAGATCTGTTTCTCAAGGGCCTCCCTTTGGTGAAGACGCTCGATCGCCGTTTAGCGCTCGACGTCGAACTCTTCAGTCGTGGAGGAATGAGGGTACTTAACAAAATCAGGCGGCAGGGGTACGATGTTCTCAAGCGCCGCCCTTACATCTCGAAACCCGAGCGCGTAGGAATCCTTCTGCAATGTCTTCCGCGATTGCTGACGTTCTAACGCCTGTTTCGGTCGAGGAATCCTATCGCCACTGCCGGAACATCGCGCGCAAGCGGGCGAAGAATTTCTACTACTCCTTTCTGCTTCTTGAAAAGCCGCAGCGCGAAGCCATGTGCGCCATCTACGCGTTCATGCGTCAATGCGATGACCTAAGCGACGAGCCCGTCTCGACCAACAAAACGGAACTTCAGCAGAGTATCCGGTTATGGCGCTTTCAACTGGATCGCGCTCTGCGTGGCGACGTCACCGGCGACCCCATCTGGCCGGCGTTCTGCGATACCGTTCAGCGCTACGGTATCCCCCATCGTTTCTTTCACGAAATGATCGACGGCATTACCTCTGACATTGAACCGCAGAATATGCAGACTTTTGGCGATCTGTATCGCTACTGCTATCACGTGGCTTCTGTGGTCGGGTTGACTGTTATCCATATCTTTGGATTTAAGTCCGTGAGAGCGCTGCTGCTGGCTGAAAAGTGCGGTGTTGCGTTCCAGCTAACGAATATTCTGCGCGATGTTCGGGAAGACGCGGCGGCCGGCCGTGTCTACCTTCCAGCAGAAGATTTGAGGCGTTTCGACGTTTCCATTGAGCAGCTTCGTTCCGGCCGTGAAGACGACCGCTTCCGGGAATTGATGCGCTTCGAAGGCGCCCGGGCGCGCGAGTGCTACGCCGAATCGGAGCCGCTGCTCAATATGATCCATCCGAAAAGCCGCCGCTCGCTCTGGGCTTTGCGCGAAGTTTATTTGCAATTGCTCAGGAAGATCGAGCGCGCGGAATACAACGTGCTTCGCCGGCGCATCGCAGTTTCGAAATCGGCGAAACTGGCCATACTGTGCAGGGCCTTCTTGTCAGTCGACGCGAAGCTTCGTTAACGCCTCTTCCGCTGTATAAGTCAGAATCCATTCCGAGCCCGCGCCTTCGATAGAGAACTGTTCGCCTCCCGCCGGGATGAACCATGCCTGCCCGGGAGCAAACGAAGAACCGGCAATCGCGCCTTCGCCGCGTAAGCAGATGAGCAGAAGGTAATAGGGCAGACCCGCTTCTACGCTGACCGAACGTTGCGGCCGCAGGCGTTCCATGCGGAAGTATTTACATTCAGTCAGCGCGTCTCTCCCGTCCGCCATTCGTCGCGCGCCAGGGTCAAACGAAAGCGGGTCCAACTTCGACACCGCCATTCCATGCTCCAGATGCAATTCGCGCGGACGGCCGTAATCATAAAGCCGGTATGTGATATCGGAGTTCTCCTGCACTTCGCAAACGGTCAAACCGGCTCCGATAGCGTGCACGGTGCCTGCGGGAACGAAAACAGTATCGCCTGCCCTCACTTTGTGCCACGCAAGCAAGTTTTCGATTTCGCCCGACTGCGCCGTTTGCTTCAGACGCTCCGGCGTGAGCGGCTGGCGGAATCCCACGGCCACCTCGGCGTCAGGCTCGGCGTCGATCACATACCAGGCCTCCGTCTTACCCAGGCTGCCGTGATGGATTTCGGCGTAGGCGTCGTCCGGGTGCACTTGAACCGATAACCGTTCACTCGTGAAGATAAGTTTCACCAGCAGCGGACAGATCCCCGGATGCTTTGGATCAGCGGCTGAGCCGAGCATTTCTGGATGCTTTCTCAGAAGCTGGCCCAAGGAAATTCCCGAAGACGTCAAATTTTCTTCGAACGTGAACCAAGCCTCGCCGATAAGCCGTATATCCGTCTCAGACGAACTGTTGGGGAAAAAAGGCGCTAGATGTTTCCTCCCCCAGACGCGCTCGCGGAAAATAGGCGTTAGTTGAATAGGCAATAGGTAGCTCGGCAAGGAATCAGCCACATCGAAGGAAAAGGGCGCAGAAACAATCCATGACTTATGTCGTAGCCGCCGTGATAGCAATTCCGATTACTATGTGCGGAATCATCGGCGTACTCAAATCCCGCCAAATGGTCAAACAGTTTATCGAATTTATGCGCGAGCGCCACGTTATCGCAATAGCAGACGTCAGCGTGGCGGCAGTGCCCGACATCGATGACGAGTTGCGCTTTACTCAATCTCTTCTCGCCCTAAGTAGAGTTCGCTCACCAGAGCGCGATGGTTTTCGAGAACCCGAGCGCGCCGAATCTTCATCGTTGGTGTTAGCTCACCGTGCTCAATCGAAAACTCCCGATCGAGTAGCTTAAAACGGCGAATTCGTTCAAAATCCGCTAACTGTTTATTCACCCGCGAAACTGCTTCGCTCACCGCCTTCGTTACTGGTTCTGCGCCCAAAATCTCCGTCGGCTCTTTCCCGCTCAAACCCTCAGCGCCTTTCAGATTCGAAATTTGCGCCATGTTCACGGTGAGCAGCGCCGTCACGTACGGCTTCTTATCGCCAATCAGCAAAACCTGGTTTACAACCGGCTCCATCTTGAACAGATTCTCGATCCGCGCCGGATAGATCTTCTTGCCGTTTGAGGAAACGATCAGCTCTTTCTTGCGGCCCGTAATGTACCAGTAGCCATCGCTATCCACTTCGGCGATATCGCCGGTAGAGAACCAACCGTCTTCCGTCACCACAGAGCGGGTCGCCGCCTCATCGTTGTAGTAGCCGATGAAAAGGCAGGGCGTCTTCACCTGCAGTTCATTGTCGTCGGTCAGACGGGCTTGCACTCCTGGCAAGAGTTTGCCGATGCTCCCGGGCTTCGGCCTTTCGAGCGGGTTAAAGCAAATCACGCCCGCTTCCGTCAATCCATAGCCTTCAATCAACGGCATACCGATGGCGGCGAAAAATTCCGCCAAATCCCGCCCTAGCGGCGCTGCGCCTGAGGCTGCTATTCGGAGACGCCCGCCCAATCGCGCCCGTACTTTGGAGAAGACCAGCTTGTCGGCGATCTTTAAACCTCGAGACATCCAAAGCGGAATCGGCCTGCCTTCATCGCGGTACTTTGCTGCTTCCGCTCCCAACCCCAGCGCCCCATAAAAGATCTTTCTGGAGATCGCGGGCCGTTTTTTTACCTCGTTCAGAATCGTCGCGTACATCTTTTCCCAAACACGCGGTGGTGCAAGAAAGATGGTCGGCTTGATCGATTTCAGTTCGCCCGGCAATTTCGACAGGCTTTCCGAAAACCAGACCGGCATGCCCATGCGCATAGGCACAAGCTCTAAGACGATGCGTTGCGCGATGTGCGCGGAAGGCAAGAAGACGATCGTCGAATCCTGCGGGGTGATTGGCAGCACCACCGGCCCGTGATCCAGGTTCGCCAGGATCGCCGCATGGCTGGTAAGCCCCATCTTCGGTTCGCCGGTCGCGCCCGAAGTCAGATACAAAATTGCCGGGTCTTCGGCCGATACCGTCTGCAGCAGTCTGGAAAAGGCTTGAGAATCGCGCTTCAGCGCCTCGCGCCCTCGCTCCTGTAAGTCCGTGAGCGAAATAGTCCCGGGCTGCTCGCCCGTCATCAGGACGACATGCGCAGGTAGTTCATCGCCTCGGCCTTTTATCGCGTTAGTAAGCGCGGCCAGCGTCTTCGCATCCTCGACAAACAGAAAATGAGGCTCCGCGTCGTGAATGTTCTTCGCCAGTTCGGGCATGGGATACGCGGTATACAGCGCCGCGGCAACTCCTCCAGCCCCCATAATGCCGAGGTCGACCAGGTAAAATTCAGCCCTCGTCTCTGAAAGAACGCAGACGATCTCTCCTTTCTTAAGCCCAAGCGAAACTAGTCCCAGCGCAATCTCACGCGAAATCTGGGCCCACTGATTCCATGTAAAAGTGCGATACGCTTTCGCGCCTTTGCCCCCCACTGGCTGGTGAAGAGCAAGCACTTCGCCGTGTTGTTTCGCGGTTTCTTCGAGAACCGTAAAGACAGTGCGCCCCGCCACGCCCGAATTTTACCAACCGGCCGGTCGGCCTATCGCCGCTTTTTGCGCGGCCGATGAGACAATCGAGTTTCGCTGCCCTGTTCGTGCGATTCAAGCGCTATGCCGATGAATTCCGATCCAGACGCCCTCCGGCGTCCCCTCGCCTACCGCGAAGAGGCGTTCTTGGAGAGTCCGGATTCCCGCCCGCTCCGCATTCTCTCCGAGTACCTGTGGCCCCTTTCTCACTTCCACGAGGAAAAGATTCAGGACACTATTGTCTTCTTCGGCTCTGCCCGAATTGAAGAAGAGGGCCCGCTCGCCCGTTATTACCAGGAAGCCCGCGAACTCGCCCGTTTAGTCACCCGTTGGGGGCAATCTGTGTCGCACGCGTCCGACGGTTCTGAGCCCTTTCACCGGTTTGTTGTCTGCACGGGAGGGGGACCGGGCATTATGGAAGCCGCCAACCGGGGCGCAAACGAAGCGGGAGGGAAAACCATCGGGCTGAATATCGGGCTTCCGTTTGAGCAGCGGCCGAACGATTACATCACTCCGGAACTGTCTTTCGAGTTCCACTATTTCTTCATGCGCAAGTTCTGGTTTGCGTACCTGGCGAAAGCTCTGGTCGTCTTCCCAGGCGGCTTTGGAACGCTCGATGAACTGACAGAGATTCTTACGCTCGCACAGACGAAAAAATTGGAGAGCAAAATTCTGATTGTGCTGTATGGGTCCGATTTCTGGAATGAAGTTGTGAACTTCCCCGCATTAGTGAAGCACGGTGTTATCGCTGAGGCCGATCTGAATCTCTTTCATATTGCAGATACACCGGAATCCGCGCTGCGAATTCTAACCGAGGGACTCACGCGCTATTATCTCGAGCCCGAGAGCGCACTGCCGCGCCCCATCGAGGAAGCGCCCGAGATCGCGCGCACGCGCACGTCTTAACCCTACTGCCGGGCAGGCGCGGTAAACCGGATCTGGAATGGTCCGGTGTCATCGACTACCTGGTAATCTCCAGGCGGTTGAAACAGCGCCGGGTCAGGGTCTCCGATAGTGATGTTGGTGAGCCGCATGGTGTTTTCTCCGCTGCGCGGATCGGTCGTCTTGCTTAGAACTACCATCTGGATCTGTGGCGAATTCCAGGTTTCCCTCACGATGGTCATGGGAGCGTCATTCCCTTCCACGCCGGCTGGGATCACGCTTGTGACTCTTCGTCCTTCCGCAAGAACGCCTTCCATCATTTGGGTCCCCAATTTCTCCGTGGTTGAGGTGGGTCCGTTCTGATTGACGCTCTGAGCGGTAGCAGATAACATGGCGGGAGGCGGCGGAGGAGGTGGTGCGACGTTTGTCGAAGGGGCAATTGCACCGACTACACCCGCCTGGACGATCCCCGGCGCGACTCCGTTCGGTCTCGGAAACGGCGTTGTTTTTACGCGATCGGCAATGTGGTTGTAGGTGTCCAACGTGTATTGATACCCAGCTATGGGATCACGGATTTCGATAACCAGCGGACTGTCAGCCGACGCGTTCGGACCACCCATCATGAACGGCCGTTCCGTACGCGTGCGCCCTTCAGAATCCCGATACATCTGGGTGGTCGTTGGTCTCTGGGTGATGTGAGTGCCGTCCGCCAAAGTTTGAGTATGTTCCATCACCTGCTGCGCTGAATACGGCTTCCCTTTCACCGCTCACCAACGTAGGCGGTTACTGATAGCTCATCGTCACCTGCCTGCCGCCCTGCCCGATCGCCCGCGGGGGCGGAGACGGTGGTGGCGCAATTGTCTGCGCACCTATCTGGAACGACGCCGACGTCAACAAACCTGGAGCACTATCCAATTCTTCACCTTGCCGGGCCGGCACCGTGTATTTGATATAGAACGGCCCAGTTTCATCCACTATTTGGTAGTCAGCCGGTATCTGAAACAAGCTTGAATCCGGATCGGCGAGTACTATATTCGTCAGCCGTGTTGTGCTATCTCCGCGCAGCGGATCGGAGACCTTCAGCAGCACGTATCTTCCGATTTCCGGAGAAAGCCAGTACTCGCTAGTGGTTGTAATCGGCGCGTCATTGCCCTGAGCACCGGCGTCAATGATGGATGTTACCCGCCAGCCTTCTACGTTCACACCTTCCATCGTTTGCGGTGCCGAGCGGCTCTTGCGTGCTACTTCTACCTCCAACTTGCCGCTTGGTCGCGGTAACCATAGTCGAATTCGAAGCCGGCTGCCCCGTTCTTATGGTCAACTTCACTCGGTGGACAACATGGTTCTGAGTGTCTAAGACGTACTGAAAGCCGGCATTGGGGTCGCGAATATCGATTACAACTTCCGGCTCAACTTTAGTACTGGCCCCAAGGTTAAAAGGCCTTTCAGTTCGCGTCCGCCCCATAGAATCACGGTAATAATGTGTCGTGCGAGGCCGCAGACGAACGTGAGTTCCATCTGCCAACGTTTGTGATGGCTCTACGATTTCTTCTGCGGAATATGGCACGGTTGTGAAAACCTGTCCGTATTGAGGTGGACCCTGGAATCCCATGCTGAACGAGTCGCCGTCCGACAAAGTCATTTGGGCGCCGTCGCTAGTTTGGCCCTGCGCCGTTGCCGCAACCAACAGCACCAGGGAAACAGGCGCTCCAATGGTCCATTTTCGTAGCACGATTTGCCTCCTCTTACACTGATTTTGTGAAACTCTATCGCACTCGCAACGGCATTCTGCTCGAGTCAGATCGGCGCTGGTGGTCTCTGCCTGACACCAATTGGGCCGCGCTGACTACGCGCGACGATCTGTCTGATTATCTCCGAAATCAGACCGCTTCGGCAGGAGCATCGGGAGCGCCCTTGCCGGCAGCCCTGCTTGCGCCTATCGCGATGCAGGAAGTCTGGGCGGCGGGCGTCACTTACTATCGCAGCCGAACGGCTCGCATGGAAGAGTCGCAGACGGCAGGCGGCGGCACGTTTTACGACCGCGTTTATCATGCCGAGCGTCCTGAGTTGTTCTTCAAGTCCCAGCCGCATAAGGTAGTCGGGCCCGGTGCGGCGGTCTATATTCGTACAGACTCCAAATGGAACGTGCCGGAGCCCGAATTCACACTTCTTCTTTCGCCCTCGGGCAAGATCACCGGCTACACCATCGGAAACGACATGAGCTCGCGCGACATCGAAGGCGAGAACCCGCTGTATCTGCCGCAGGCCAAAGTCTACAATCGTTCCTGTGCCCTGGGCCCCTGCATTCTTGTGCAGGATGAGTTGCCTTCCGCGGACACAGGCATTGCGCTTGAAATAATCCGAGCCGGTAAACCAGTGTTTCAGGACGAGATTACGCTGGCACAAATGAAGCGTGACCCGAAAGTCCTTGCAGATTACCTCTTTCGGGAGAATTCATTCCCGCATGGCTGTTTCCTTCTTACCGGAACCGGCATTGTCCCGCCTGACTCATTCACGCTTGAACGCGGTGACATTGTCCGCATCACCATTGGTGCGATCGGAACCTTAGAAAATCCAGTTGATTAAGACAAAAATACAGTCGTCATAAGATGGCAAACATGCGGTTTGTCACTTTTGAAGTTGATGGTCAAGCAAAGCCCGGCGTGATTTCGGACGTGGATGCGGTGCTGGATTTATCGACTATCGGGTTTTCCAGCCTGCTGCAGTTCATTGAATCCGGTAGCGACGCGCTCGAAAGAGCTGCGGCATTCGCGGAACAATCCCCCGCAGCGGCAAAACACAAACTGAGCAAAGTGAAATTGCGTGCGCCAATCCCTCGTCCGCGCAAGCTCATCTGCGTGGGCCTGAACTATCGGGATCACGCCGCCGAGACCGGCGCCCAAATCCCAACTGTTCCCACCATTTTCAACAAATTCGCGACTGCGGTGATCGGTCCCGGAGACAATATTGTTCTGCCTCGTGTTTCTAAAGCGCCTGATTACGAAGCGGAATTTGCATTTGTGATCGGACGCGGCGGCCGCCACATCTCTGGCGAGGAGTGGCGGGATCATGTGTTCGGCTACACGATTGTCAATGATGTTACGGGCCGCGATTATCAGCGCGCCACCTCGCAGTGGCTGATGGGCAAGACGTTTGACACCTTTGCTCCAATGGGCCCATGGATTGTCAGTGCGGATGAAATTCCTGACCCGCACGAGCTCGATATCCAGATGGAGATTAACGGCGAGGTCCTGCAGAACTCGAACACGCGCGAGCTGATCTTCAAAATTCCTGACCTGATCGCGTTCCTCTCCAGCGTCTTCACGCTCGAGCCCGGTGACGTTGTGTCGACCGGAACCCCCGCTGGTGTCGGATTCGTGCGTAAACCGCCGCGTTTTCTAAATCCCGGTGACCAGGTTGTGGTGAAGATCCCCGCTATCGGTGAATTGCGCAACCCGGTTGTGCCGGAAACGTAGTTTCCCGATGCCCACCTACACGCTCGGGCGGCTTGCCGAATTACTGGATGCTGAAGTGGCCGGTGATCCGCGGATCGAAATCAGCGGCGTTGCCACAATCGAAAATGCCGGTCCCGGCCAAATCACATTTCTCGCGAATCTGAAGTACGCGCCCAAAATAAAATCGACTCAGGCGTCCGCGATTATTGCATCCGAGCCGCTTGCCGGGGCGTCCGCCTCGGCGTTGGTTTCTAAGAATCCGTACTATGATTTCGCCCGAGCCCTGGAGCTCTACTATGAGGCTCCGAAACCGCCGTCGGGCATTCATCCGGCCGCCGCGATCGCGAAGACGGCTGCCATCGGAAGCAATGCCTCTATTGGGGCCTACGCTGTGGTTGGTGAAAACACCGTCATTGGATCAAACGCGGTTCTCCACCCACATGCGGTAATCTATGCCGGATGCGTGATCGGCGACGACTTCACTGCTCATTCCCATGTGGCAGTCCGCGAATACTGCCGCATCGGCAATCGCGTGACGCTGCACAATGGAGTGGTCATTGGGGGCGACGGATTCGGTTTTGCTAAGGACAACGATGGACATCAGCACAAAATCGTTCAGTCCGGAATTACGGTTCTGGAAGACGATGTCGAGGTGCAGACGCTAACCTCTATCGACCGTGCCACGCTTGGCGAGACGCGCGTTAAGCGTGGAGCTAAAATTGACAGCCTCTGTCAGATCGGCCACGCATGCGTTGTCGGCGAAGATAACATCATCTGCGGCCAGACAGGGCTCGCGGGCAGCACCGTTTTGGAAGAGAACGTAATAATGGCCGGACAGACTGGGTCTTCCGGCCACCTTACCGTTCACAAGAATGCAATCGTATGGGCTCAGGCGGGCATCGGCCACGACGTCCCGGAAGGCGCAATTGTCAGTGGTTCACCCGCATTTGATTCGCGGGATTGGCTGCGCGCCACCACCGCGTTCACGCGCTTGCCGGAACTCCTTCGCGCCGTCCGCGCTCTCGAGCGGCGCATTACGGAGTTGGAGGAAGGCAAGCGGTGAACAGTGGCTCGACTACGCCTTTCGTCTGCGGCGCAGGAAGTAAAGTGCACCCATGGCCGGACCGACGAGTAACAAGCTAGCCGGCTCGGGGACGCCGCTCGTGACGGAGACGTCGTCCAGGTCGAAATATCCGGCCTCGTTGTCGAGATTCAGCGTCAGGGTCGTGGACGTTGAGGATGCAACTCCGTAAAACGTGTATGGCAGGTAAGTGGATGCGGTTGGAGTGCCGTCTATGTTCATAAATGTGCCGGACCCGCCTCCGAATGTTCCCATCACTTCGTTGTAATATCCGTCCGTTGTATCGGGAGTCACATCGTTTGCGAGCCAGAAATTGATCGTGTATCCTTGCCCCGCAACTGTTGTGATCGTCTGCGACACTGAGTACCAGGAACTGGGTGTCGTGGATGTCGAGAACGATCCACCGTAGAAATAGGCATCATAAAGGCCGCTGTGGGTTGGATAACCAGCAGCCCCCAAAGAAGCGCCGACGCCTACATACTGATTCCCATCGGCGGGTGCCGTGCCCAACGCTCCGCCATACATCGCCAGTTCCGGCCCTCCTAAGGTCCAGTTGCTAAAATCGCCTGTCTCAAATCCAGGATTCGTGACTAAGTTGGCAGCACTAACGCCAATGACCTAGCCGAGCCCAGCAGAACTATTGCAAAACTTCTAAGTAACATGAGAGATCCTCCGAAAAGAAATAAATTGAACTACTAACCTAAAGCGCAGGGACGAAACCCTGCGCCTCAAAAAAAAACTATTGCGGAAGCGTAGGCGCAATCGCGGCACCATAAGCCTTAATCAAATTCCACGCGTTGACACTGCCAATGCCCGTCGGGAAGTCCCAACCAACATTCGTTCTGTAAGTAGGTGCATAGGCGCCGTTAGTGACGCTCATGACTCCATTAGTGCCCGACGGTAGGTAGCAGTTATGCAACCCCGCGTCCGTCCCGGTGGATGCCCGGCAATCCAGATTGTTGTCGCCTAGCGTCACATCATAGAAAACGCAGCCTGCGCCGACTGCATTGCCGTTGCTGGAATCACAGGAAGAACTGCCCGAAGCTCCATATTCTGTATTGGCGATGGAGTAGTAGATGGGAGCCGGAAGCCCCTGGTAGCCGGTCCCGCCCACATACTGATTGGCTAGAGCTTGAATACCGGCCATGATTGGCGATGCGAAAGAGGTGCCGCCCGCCCCGGCCCAATTGCTCGGCGGCTGCCCGGCGCATGGAGCCCCGCCCCGGCCTGAGATCGGATCAGTGTAACAGAATACGTAGTAGTGATTCCAATAGCCGTTAGAGGCGAATAGGGCTACATCCGGCACATCGCGAACTCCATCGCTCGGATTGCCGAACAAGGTTTGCCAACTTGGCTTGGGACGTCCCGCGCAGCTTCCATCTACGATCCCATTCCTCACGGGTGTGCCTGTCACGCAGCCGCTTGGTCCGCCACTGCCCGCCGAAGTCTCAAAATAGTCAGCGGTGCCTATAGAGCTGTTGCAGAATCCATTTGTTCCGTACGTCGTCGCGTAACCGAATGCTTGAGCGAAGAGTTCACTGGCACAACTTCCATTCCATGGGATTTCGGGTACGTAGGACAAAGCAGATCCGTACGTCTGACCGTTGGTCTGACTCCAATAAGAACTGTTTGTGTTAAAGAAGGTGTCGCTAAAATCCGTTCCACCCACCGATACGTTATAGCGCGTCGATGTGAAGCCGCTTATGTTAATTCCGTACCGTGCGTAGGTGCGATTCTGGTCACTTGTATCAGCCCCGGAATCGCCGGAAGATGAAAAAACAGATACACCGGCGGTAGCCAGCGTTTGATAGAGGCTTTCGGTGTAGGTGTTGTAAGTGGCGCCCATTGAAGACTCCGATTCGCCGTAGCTGATGCTCACAACGTTCGGCAACGTGCTTCCGTTGGCCATTAGGTTCTGCAAAGCAATAAAACCACCAAAGTTAGAGGATGTATTCAAGCAGGATGCCATCACGATAGCTGCATTTGGAGCGGCAGCGCTTGCCCATTGGGTGTCGAGAATCGCCTCCCCGTCATCGCCGTTTACGCCCGGATCCGTGCAGGCTGGGCCTCCGGCAACCGGCTGCGGGTGAACTTGATTCAAACTTGCGTATGGATATTTGCGCGTCATGCCGAATGTGTTGCGGAAAGTGGTCCAGTCATTGCTGGTATAGAGATCGGTATCCTCCACAACCATGATGGTCTGACCCTTACCCGTGACTCCAGCCGCGAACGCGGGGTTAAGGTTGTAAATTGTTGCTAAGTCCGCGGGAACCAGCGCGTATAGATAGAAATCAGAATAGAGATAGGTGTAATTGGCTTTGGCATGCATGTGCGGATGCGGCTGGAAGTCATTCATCTTCACTACGCCTGCAACAGCGTCGGCGAGCGCTTCCGGAATCTGCGGATCGCTCATGTTAGCCACATGATTCGCGCCCCCGGCGTTGACGTGATGTATTTCGGTGTGAAATGCCGAGCCGATCTGCTTGGCCGTGCCGCTAAATGTCAATGCCAGATTCGGGCTTACTGAACCTACCGTAAAGCCGTGCGACTTCAACCATGATTCGATAACCGTCAAATCTTCTGCTGCAATCCCAAAGGTGCTGGAGAACTCGGCGGGCTTTAGAAACTTATGAAAGTTCGGCGACTTCGGATCGCTTACAGACTCCGAGTAAGCGTCTGCCGCCGCCTGCATTTCAGGCGACCGCTTCAATTGCAGCAGAAGCTCGAAATGCATCTCTTCTGAAACTTTGCCCCGGTCATTTTGCGAAACTGCTTCGGGCCGTGTATTCCCGTAGAGTGTCACCAGTCGCGAGTCGTTCACGCTTCGCGTAACAAGCGCTCTAGCTTTGGGATTGATTTGTCCGGATGCCGCACCGACAAGCAGGATTGAAGCAAGAATCGAAGTAACGTTAATTGATAGCCGCATAAGCCAACTTTCTGAACTCGCTTAAACTCTTAGCACTGAGTAGCTTACGGGAGTGTAACACCGATGCGGCGGCCAATACAATGACTGTCGACCTCATATAGGTACCGCTAGGTACCAGCCTTACGGGCGGTTCCACCGGCACTATTCCCAGGTCATTGGCCGTCCAAAACGCACCCGGCGCACGCAGGCTATCCGCTTGAAATGATTACGCTGGACCAATCTCGGCCTATCGCTTAAAACATGATTCATGTTTTGCTACGCTTCTTGTTCAACCATGAAGAAGCTTGCACTCGCCGCCTGTTTTGTTCCCTTTGTATTTGGGACCCCTCCAACGGTGAAGCCGCTGCCATCTTTCAGCGATCCGGCGCTGTCGCCCGACAAATCGGAGATCGCGTTCGTCTCCGGCGGGGATATTTGGACGGTGGCGGCCCGTGGAGGTGAAGCGCGGTTACTTGTTTCACATCCAGCGACCGAATCGCGGCCTCTCTATTCGCCGGACGGGACCAAGCTGGCCTTTACTTCAACACGGACAGGCAACGGGGACGTTTATGTACTCACGTTCGCCACGGGTCAGTTGAAGCGTCTGACATTCAGCGACGCGCCTGAGGCGCTTGATGCCTGGTCGCATGATGGCAAGTGGCTCTACTTCAGTTCGAACGGAAATGATGTGGGGGGCGCGAACGACATTTTCCGCGTCAGTGTCAATGGCGGCACTCCGCTCGAAGTGGCACGTGATCGCTTCTTCGGCGAATATCGCGGGGCGCCATCGCCCGACGGAACAACACTTGCTTTCGTCGCGAAAGGAAATCCCGGCCAATGGTGGCGGCATGGTCATAGCCACCTGGATGAGACCGAAATCTGGACCCGTCAGCTCGGTGAAAACGGCGACTGTAGGCGCATTGTTGAAGAGGATGCCAGACAAGGCTGGCCGATGTGGTCTGCTGATGGACGGGCTATCTTTTATATTTCGGATCGCACCGGAGCGGAGAATGTTTTTCGGCAATCGCTGGATGCCAAGGAGCCGCCGAAACAGATAAGTCACTTCGAAGATGGCCGCCTTCTTTGGCCATCTATCAGTTACGACGGCAGCGACATTGTATTTGAGCGCGCGTTTGGTGTCTGGCGCCTGGATGTGAACAGCGGCGCGGTTTCGCAGGTGCCCATCACGCTTCGCGGCGCACCCGCAACTCCGGAAATGACGCACATGCAATTGAGTCAGTTTTCGGATCTGGCGCTATCTCCGGACGGCAAGAAGATCGCCATCATCGCACACGGTGAAGTATTCGCTGCGTCCGCAACCGATAGCGGAGAGGCGATCCGAATTACGAGGACCACCAGCCCGGAGACCAATGTCCGCTGGTCGCCCGATAGCAAACGGCTAATTTATATCTCATCGCGCAGTGGTCACGACCAGATCTTCGAGTACGACCTCATCAAGAACACTGAAACGCAACTGACAGATTCGGATAAGGACGACGCTGAGCCGGCCTTTTCGCCTGATGGGAAGTATCTAGCCTTTGTGCGCGATGAAAAGGAGTTGCGAATGTTAACGCTGGAAGGGAAAAAGGAACGAACGCTCGCTTCCGGCTTTTTAGTAAATCCCGTGGTTGCCTGGTCGCCCGATAGTAAATTTATTGCCTACACAAGCGTTGGCGCAAAGTCTTTTCGCAACGTGAGCATCGTCGCTGTTTCAGGCGGCCTCGCGCAGCCGGCCAGCTTTCTCGCCAACGGTGAAACAGCCACCCGCATTGCTTGGTCGCCCAATGGGGAGTACCTGCTGTTCGATACCGCCCAGCGCAGCGAGCCTTCTCAGATGGCGCGTGTTGAGCTTATTCCCCATTTGCCAAAGTTTCGCGAAGATCAGTTCCGCGACCTTTTCCGTAATACCCAACCGGATCATACCCCCGCCAAACAGCCTGAGCAGCCGCCGGATAAGCCGTCTGAAACAGCACCACCCGACGACAGTGGAACAACTGCGGCTGTCGAGCACGACGTCAAGGGTCCTCGCAAGGCAGAACCAGTGCGCGTCGTGTTTGATGGCATTCGCGAACGGCTTAGCTTCGTTCCGCTCGGCTTCGATTGCGGCCAGCCTGTCATCAGCCCGGATGGAAAAACGCTTGTGTTCCTGGCGGTAACCGGCAATGAGCGTAACCTTTACGCTTACTCATTAGATGAGTTAGCTACCGCTCCGCGTTCGCCCCGCCAACTCACATCGACAGCAACTCCGAAGAGTCATTATCAATTCACTCCCGATTCGAAGCAGCTCTTCTATTTGGACGGGGGCCACGTCACGTCGATGCCCATAGAAACTCATGTTCCAAAGACAATCAACGTGACCGCGACCATGGATGTCGATTTCGATGCCGAAAAGATGGCCGCCTTTGAAGAAGGTTGGGCGCTGTTAAACAAACGATTTTGGGATCCGAACTTTAACGGGAAGAACTGGGGCCAAGTTCGCGATGCCTATCTGCCGTATGTTGAGGGGAGCCGTACGCCAGACGAAATGCGCCGTGTGATGAGCCTAATGATCGGTGAATTGAATTCATCGCATTCCGGCATCAATCCAGCCCCTAGGACTCCTGCGGTGCAGCCCACTCCTTTTTCCCCGGCAGTGACACCAACTGGACGGTTAGGGCTTCGTTTTGATCGCGAAGCTTACGAATCCGGCAAGGGACTGGTTATTCGCGAAGTGATTCCGCTCGGTCCTGCGGCATTAGAAGGCAGCATTAAACCCGGGGAGGCGCTGGTTGCGGTTGATAACGAAAAGATTGGACCACAGAGTAATCTTGACGAACTACTCGAGAATAAAGTCGATCGCCGTGTCGTGCTTCAGATCGGCAGCACAGCAAATCCTTCAAAGACTCGTGAAGCTATTGTGCGGCCGGTTGGACTGGCGGTTGAGAAGGGGCTTTTGTATCGCGACTGGGTGGAGTCCAATCGTGCTTACGTGGACCGCGTGAGCGGCGGGAAACTCGGCTATGTGCATATTCTCGATATGTCATCGCAGTCTTTGAATCAATTATTCATTGATCTCGACGTTCAGAATCAGACCAAGGAAGGTGTAGTCATTGACATTCGAGACAACAACGGCGGCTTTGTCAATCAATACGCGATAGACGTTTTCACGCGCAGGAATTATCTAACGATGACGCCACGCGGTGGAAACCCTGCGCCGGCCCGGCCTTACTTAGGGCAGCGCGCACTCGGATTGCCGACCATCTTAGTTACTAACCAGGGCTCGCTTTCCGATGCAGAAGACTTCACCGAAGGATACCGGAGCCTGAAACTCGGCAAAGTGGTTGGGGAGCCGACCGCCGGCTGGATTGTCTATACCTACAACACACCCTTGATTGATGGCTCAGTTATCCGCGTTCCGCACGTCCGGGTTCAGGCTGCCGATGGGCAGACGATGGAGATGCATCCGCGTCCGGTGGACATTGAAGTGAGCCGGCCTGCGGGCGAAGCGAGCAACGGTAAAGACAGCCAGCTCGACCGAGCTGTGAAAGAGCTTCTTACTGAATTGCAGGCGCGGTAACTGGAACATGGCCGTATGCGCATCATAGTGGCGATTACGGGCGCTTCTGGCGCTATCTTCGGCGTCCGCACACTGGAGGTTCTGAGGACGCTGTCAGTTGAAACCTATCTAATTCTTAGCCGCTGGGCGCGAACCACCATTGCCACTGAGACGGGCTATGCAATTGAAAAGGTGGAGGCGTTGGCGTCAACGGTGTATCACCACGATAATCAAGCAGCAGCGGTCTCTAGCGGCTCATTCAAAACGGATGGAATGATTATCGCCCCGTGCAGCATGAAGACGCTGGCGGCCATTCGCATTGGCTACAGCGACAGCCTGATTTGCCGCGCCGCCGACGTGATTCTCAAGGAGAGGCGAAAATTAGTTCTTTTGGCCCGGGAAAGTCCGTTCAGCGAAATTCATCTTGAGAACATGCTCGCGCTAACTCGCATGGGCGCGGTAATTTTCCCTCCCGCACCTGCCTTCTACAATCATCCGAAAAGTCTGGATGAAGCGATTCAGCACATTGTCGGGCGATTGCTCGATCAGTTTGGATTGGATGCACCGGACATGCGCCGCTGGGGTGAATCTTAGCCGCTGCCGCTCATCACTCGGATGTCGCTCAAATTGCGGTAATCTTCAGCAAAGTCCAACCCATATCCCACCACGAATTCATCGGGAATCGTGAAGCCGACGTACTTTACGCGGACAGGTTGCATTCGCCGGTCAGGTTTGTCCAGAAGCGTAGCTATTTCCAGGGATTTCGGCTTGCGCTGCTGCAGCACACGAGTCAGGTAACTCAGAGTAACTCCGCTATCGATAATGTCTTCCACGATCAGCACATGCTGCCCTTCGATATTGACATCCAGATCGCGCGTCACTTTGACTTGTCCTGAGCTTGTCTTTTGATTGCCGTAGCTCGAAATGCCCATAAACTCGATACGTACACAATGGCGTTTCAGAGCGCGGGCCAGATCTGCCACAAAGATAAAGGACCCCTTAAGAATGGACACTATGTAGATGGGTCCATCCGGATAGTCGGACTCAATCTGTTCCGCCATCTCGCGGACCTTCGATTGAATTTGCTCAGAGGAGATGAGGACGCGCTCTACTGGCGACATTGCCTAGCGGCTCGCGAGTTTCAATCGAGTGCTTTCCGGGCCGATATGAATGTGCGGCGCAGTTGCGGCGCCGGCCAGCGCCGCCCGAAATGCCAGATAAGGCACGTGTAGACGCTCGAGGAGCCCCCGCAGCCAAACGCCTTCCCTGCTGTCCGGGTTCAAAGCCACGTCGACGCGATTGCGATGATCGAGTCCCATTGATTGATGCACCAGCGTCTGCCCCAACGCACTTACTGGAAGAGCAGAATGAAACTGTTTCTGGAACTCCGTGGAAATCGTTGGGAGATCGCTGAGCGAGAATAATCCGTTGCCATCAAACCGGATCATCACATTTTTAGCGGATACTACACCAGCCTTGGCTGCGCGTTCCAAATTCTGCTCCGCTTCGGCCATCTGGCGGAGTTCACTTATTAGCCGTAAACGATTTTGAGCCAACTCCAGCACCCGCTTGCGGGAATCCAACTCATCCTGAAATGCCGCCAACTCGGAACGCGCCATAATGCCGCTTTCGAGCAGTTTCTGCCTGTCTTCGACAATCTTTTGCTGCCGATCGACCCGCCGCTGCGCAGCGGCCAACATTTGCTGCGCCTGAAGGTCGGTCATATTCTCCGCGTGTAC
Organism: Terriglobia bacterium; assembly: GCA_963846025.1. Taxonomy (GTDB): domain Bacteria; phylum Acidobacteriota; class Terriglobia; order Bryobacterales; family Bryobacteraceae; genus Bog-105. Next base: position 169,412 of record CAWJUG010000004.1, read on the forward strand.
TTCGCCGTAGAGCGTCTCAGAAAGGGTCTCTTGATCCTGAGCGTCCGCCAGTTTCGCTTTTGCTTCGTCCAGACTGGATTTCGGCAGAGTGCCGTCCGCGACCAGCGGCTCAATCCGACTAACTTCGTTCTGCGCCCGTTCGAGTAGGGTGCTCGTCAAAGCACTAGGATGCGCAGGATTATCGGCGCTCTGGGCGGCGGGTACCGCGGAAAAAAGACCGGCCAAACAGCAAAAAAACAAGCTTTTCCCGGCCAAGCCTAACGAATTGCGCACTTATTAACAGTGTAGTACGCTAAGCGCAGGAGCAAGTTTCAACGACTCTGACAAGACGTCCTCCCCATTCTGCTGCTGCCGCTCAAACGGAAGAATCACCGAACTGGTTGATCGCGGTCAAAGCTGCTGAATCGAAGAAAGCATCGGAAATACGAGTACTGGACCTGCGAGACGTAACCTCCTTCACAGACTACTTCATCATCTGCTCGGCCTCAAATCCGCGGCAAGGGCACGCCATTTGCGATGAAGTGCACAAGGAACTGAAGGATGCGGGCGAACTTCCAGTGAGCACGGAGGGTTACGATCAAGCCGATTGGATCCTGATGGATTACGGTGATTTCATCCTTCATGTGTTTTCTGAGGCAGCCCGTTCTTACTACGATTTAGAGCGCCTCTGGCGTCATGCAAAGACTCTCGACTTGGCGGCGTTAGTAGCTTGAGCCAGTACTTTTGTACCTCTATCTCCTGGGTGTGTTGACAATGGAGCGCTCAATCCTGCACTCTCTTTATAATTGAGTTGCAAGGCCGAATTGGCATTGAGCCAGAAACGCGGCCCAGTAAGGGTGTATCCGCTTCTAGGGGCTAAAGCCCATTGGTAAACCGATGAGTCATTTGGGAATGCTGACACCGCGTCATTTCGACGTGCTTCACGCCATCGTCCAACAGTACATCGAGTCGGGCGAGCCGGTCGCCTCACGGACGATTGCGTTCAAATACCCCATGAGCTCCGCTTCTATCCGTAACATGATGGCGGACTTACTGGACCAGGGCTATCTATCCCAGCCGCACACGTCTGCCGGGCGGGTTCCTACGGAGCTGGCGTATCAAAGCTACAGCAGAACATTGGTGGGAAGCCGAATTGTGCAGGCTGAGTTGGATCGCATGGGAGTCGAATTGAGAAACGCCGGGGGCGTGGAAGCCAAGATCGAACGATCATCGCAGCTATTAACCGAAATCACGCGTACCTTTGGCATCGCAGCGGCTATCCCGACTGAGGATCAGACCCTTGACCAGGTGGAACTCATCGCTCTGCCCGACCGCCGAATCCTGATGGTTGTGATCACCCGCGACCGGATGGTGCGAAACCGGGTGGTCAGTGTGGACGACCCTATCTCGCAAGACGAGCTGGTATCAATCCGCAACTACATCAATTACAACTTTGGCGGCTGGGTGCTGGCACGTATCCAGCGAGAACTAAAGCGGCGTCTCGATTTGGAAAGCGCCGCCTACGATTCCATTCTGAAGCGAGTTAGCTTGTTTTACTCGAAAGGATTGCTGGATCTTGGACTTGTGCCCGAAGTCCATTTCGAAGGCGCTGAGAATCTGCTTGGGCTCGATCTGCACTTGACTCGCGAACGGATGCGTGATCTGTTCCGTGCGCTTGAAGAGAAGAAACGCATTCTGCAGTTGCTCGACCTCTTTCTCGAGCAGCGCGACGGAGAGATGACCATTCGTGTGGGGCTGGCGGATATGCATCCCAGCATGGACGGCCTCTCGTTAATCGGGGTCCGGCTGGCGATGCCCAACGGTTTGGAAGCGCATGTGGCCGTGGTGGGTCCTATGCGCATGAATTACAACCGCGCGGTTTCAGCGGTCCTGCACGTCAGCCAGGCTTTTAAGACAGCCGTCATGTAGCCCCCTGCGGTATCCCGCGGCTCTCAATTGACTCCCCTGATACGCTGGCATGGGATTCGAAGGAGAGAATTATGTCTAAGCAAGACGAAGCAAGCCTCATATTAAAGCTGTACGAATTGCGTCGTGAACCCACGATGCGACAGGCTCGGGAGTGGTTTTTCAGGGAGTTCGATCCGCAGTCTCTGGATGATTTTAATGCAGCTATGTTCAGTGAACATAGTGGTCATCTCCGGATGATCGTCAGCTACTGGGATATGGCCGCTGCGTTAGTTAACACGGGCGCTATTAGCCTCGAAATGTTTACAGAAACAAATGGCGAGCACATGGGAGTATTTGCAAGCGTAGAGCCAATTCTGAACGAGATTCGGGCTGCTCATGCGCCGCGGTACGCCAAAAACCTGGAAAAACTAATTGATCAGACGCCGGATGGCCGCGCTCAGGTCGCGAGGATGCGGGAAGGGATGAAGGGTGTACGGGCCCGACTGCGCGACAGGCAAAATCAAACCGCTGATAAAGCTTCGGCAGTTACGAGTTAATCGCCCCCCTATTGACGCGCTTTAGCATTGGTGCTATTTTTATAGCATGATGCTAAAGGACCAGCACAAGCTCAGCCGCCGCGAACGGCAGATCATGGATGTGCTGTATCGTCTGGGAAAAGCAAGCGCTGCCGATGTTCACGAAGCGCTGCCGGATGCCCCCAGTTACTCAGCGGTACGGGCTATGCTTCGCGTCCTCGAAGAAAAGGGGCATATCCGGCACGAGGCGCAGGATCTCCGGTACGTGTTCATCCCCGTCGTCTCGCGAGAAAAGGCGCGCCGCTCCGCAGTGCGGCACCTGCTGGAGACGTTCTTCGAAGGATCACCGGAACAGGCCGTCGCTACCCTGCTCGACGTCTCCGCAGAGAATTTGTCGCCGGAGGAGTTAGACCGGTTGGCTGCCATGGTGGAGAAAGCCAGGCAGGAGGGCCGCTGATGTTCTGGGCGTGGACTAGCCTCCTGCTGCGTTCGGGTTTGATCCTCATTGCTGCGGAGTTGTTGCGCCGTTTTTCACCGAGATTCAGCCCGGCGTATCGCTATCGAATCGTTGCTTCTGGCTTTGTACTGTTGCTGCTGTGGCCTGCGCTCTCATTCGTGTTGCCGGCAATTCCATTACCGGTTTGGCCGCAAGCGGCCGATGGAGTTGTTACCGTCACGCAGACGGCGCGCTTCCTAAGCCCGCGGATACTACCATCCACGCATCTGAACTGGCCTTTGTTGATTTGGTCGCTAGGCGTTTTGCTTTCGCTGCTGCCGTTGCTATTTGGCTATATCCGAGTTCGGCGGATGATTGCTGCGGCATCCCCGATCGAGGGCGAAGATTGGCGGAACTTACTAGCCGAAGAGTGCGGCCGTTTGCGCCTCCGCAAGATACCAGAGTTGTTGCGCTGCGAAGCGCCGGTTGTGCCGCTTACGTTTGGTATGTTCCGTCCGCGGATACTGCTTTCCGCAGATTGCCCGGAGTGGGAAACGTCGCGAAGACGGATGGTCTTGCTGCACGAGCTTATGCATATACGACGGCAAGATCTTTTCTGGCAGATGTTGGCCAATTTCACAACCGCACTGTGGTGGTTTCAACCCCTGTGCTGGCTGAATCGCCGAATTTTGCGTCAGGAGAGCGAACAAGCTTGCGACGAGTGGGTGCTGGCATCCGGCATCCGGGCGTCCGATTACGCCACTGAGTTGCTGGGTATCGCGCAACGGTTCTGCCGATGCCGATCCGGGTTCCCGGTCACGACGGCTATGGCGCAGCGCGGCGATTTGGAAGGTCGTCTTTGCGCCATTCTGAGTTCACAACTGCCCCGTTTTGGTAGCGTCCCAACGGTCAAGATACTCATGCTGGTGGCGTTGACTATATCGGCATCAGCGCTCACAGTTTTTCCCAATCAAACCGATCTTCAAGGAGGTCACCCGATGAAACGAACCCTAATCTCAGGCCTGCTGGCGTCGGCAGGTCTCACTGCAGCTACCATTGGCGGATCGGTTTTCGATCCCAGCGGAGCTGCCATTTCGAACGCGCAGGCGTTGCTTTACAACCCGGACACGGGCGTCAAGCAGGAATCCGCCACCACTCCGGACGGCAAATTTACATTCCAGAGCCTTCCGGCAGGATCATACATTCTCCACATCGAGAAGCCCGGCTTTGCATCCCTGTTCCGGGAGTTCAACGTGCAGTCTGATTCGGAAATCCAACGCGGTCTGATTCTGAAGACGACGCCGGCTAAGCCAACCGCCGGTGCCGCTGCAGAGGTTGCGCAAAACGAGCCAACAGATTCGCAGCGAATACGGGTGGGAGGCGAACTGGCACAGGCAAACCTGGTGCAAAAGATTCAACCGATTTATCCAGTGGCGGCTAAACGGGCTGGCATTCAGGGTACCGTCGAGATGGAAGTCGCAATTTCGAAAGAGGGCATGCCGGAAGACCTCCGTGTTATTGCATCGCCAAGCGACGATCTGACGCAGTCTGCGCTAGAGGCGGTGAGGCAGTGGCGCTATCGCCCCACGCTGCTGAACGGCCAACCGGTTGCGATTGTCACGGACGTAATAGTAAATTACACGCTCTCGAAGTAGCGAGGTTCGCTGTGCCTTTCGGGGTCCTGTCGAGAAGCTGCGAAAATAATTCGTTCACCCCGGTCCACTTATTGATATCGTTAGAATGTTTCTTCCAAGCAGACACAGATTTAGTGGACCACCGGTTTGCGCTATAGGTGCATTCGCGGATCAGGGCTCGTGTACCTACCGGAGCGGGCGCAGGGGGGTGGATGTTATTTTCTCCCGGGCATGCCAAAGGGCTGCCTGTGCAAGGCTCCAGGACGGCCGTCGTTTTGCTCCTGTTGGGTGGCTGTTACGCCGCCATGGGTCAAGCGGCCCCGGAGGGCTCCAACGCGGAAGCGGCGCCGAGTCCTGGCTACATAAGTGAGGTGCTTCGAGACGGCATCGAGTGGGGAACGATGTTCGAGCGGGATGTGAACCGCGCAATTCGCGTCAATCCCGACCAGCCTGAACCGAAGAGCGTGCCCCGTTACGATTTTGGGAAATACGCGCAGCAGTACTTTGTATCGGCGCTAAGCCCGGAGAGTCTGGTTTCGAGCGTTGCGGCGTCGGCCACGAGTGCCGCATTCCACTCGGTGCTGCATGACTTTACAACCGATGATTTCCAGAGGCGGACGGCTGAGAACCTCACCCGCAAAGGAATCGCAGGATCGATAGATTTTGTTACTGCCTCTTTGCTGCAACAGGATGTGCGGTTCCTTCCTTCCGGCGATCACGGAATGGGAAGCCGCGTCAAGTATGCGCTCTTACAAACTTTCATTGCGCGAGGACGGGAAGGGAATGAACTCGCCGTTTCCCGAATTGCTGCATCTTTCGGAACGGCTTGGGTGCTAGACACCTGGCATCCGTGGATGAGGAAGGAACCGAATCTGTGGAGTCACGCCGGGTGCATTTTTGGCAGTTACGCGGCGCGCAGCCTCTGGACGGAATTCCGACCGGATATTAAGTACCGTATTCAGAAGCTGCTGAAGCGAAACACCGCAATTCTGCCCTAAAGCGCTCCAACCGCGCCGGCGAGTGCAACGGACACCTGCCGAATAGTTTCTAACAGAGATGAAAAAGCGGTTATTGGCGCTGCTGGCGCTTGCCGGTCTGGCAAGCTTACTCGGGGAAGCTCAACGGCAGTCTGGGCCTGGGGCACAGGATGAAACCATCCGGATCGACCTTGCAGCCCCACGTCCGTTCGCTCACATTTGGGAGCAAATGTTCGGGTCAGGGCGCGCCAATCTCAGCCTGCGCCAGGATTACCGGCGCGATCTTCAAGCTGTAAAGAAGATTACCGGCTTCGAATATGTTCGGTTCCACGCCATTCTGGACGACGAGAACGGTGTTTATAGCGAAGGCGCGCAAGGGCGGCCGGTTTACAACTTCTCTTATGTAGATCAGATCTACGACGGGCTGCTGGAACAGGGGGTCAAGCCGTACGTAGAAATCAGCTTCATGCCCCAGGCGCTAGCCGCGAACCTAACGCCGCATGCGTTCTGGTACAAACCGTTTCCATCGCCGCCGAGGGATCCCGCCAAGTGGAGCGCTTTGATTGAAGCCTTTACGCGGCATCTACTTGAGCGCTACGGAGCCGGCGAAGTGGAGCAGTGGTATTTCGAAGTTTGGAACGAGCCGAACATCGATTTCTGGGATGGTGTTCCCAAACAGCGGACCTACTTCGCTCTTTACGACGAAACTGCCAAGGCAGTGAAGCGCGCCGACTCGCATCTTCGTGTAGGCGGGCCCGCGACCGCGCAGGCGGCATGGGTGGATGCATTTCTTAAGCACTGCATCGAGAACCATATACCGTTTGATTTTGTGTCCACGCACGTTTATGGCAATGATAGTTCGCAGGACGTATTCGGAAACAACAACCCGATCCCGCGCCGCGACATGGTAGCGCGTGCGGCGAAGAAAGTGTTTGACCAGGTGAAGGCGTCGGGTGCTCCGAATACGCCGATTATCTGGTCCGAATACAACGCGACTTATATGACGCAGCAAGAAGTAACGGACAGCGCGTTTATGGGTCCGTGGCTGGCGAACAACATACGCGAATGCGACGGGCTGGCGGACATGATGTCCTACTGGACGTTTTCGGATGTCTTTGAGGAGCAGGGGATCGTGAAGACCCCGTTCTATGGAGGTTACGGGTTGATTGCCGAACGCGCCATTCCGAAAGCGGCATACTACGCGTTCGAGATGCTGCATAGACTGGGCGACCGGCGGCTCAACGCGCAATCAGACAGATGCGCTTGTGACCGAACGGGCCGATGGAACAGTGGTGCTGGCGCTTTGGAACTATGCCGAACCGGGAGAACAGAAACCCGCGAAAACGTTTCACATGGCCGGCGCGGAGGGGCATTTTAGCCGGTATCGGGTACAGATGGTGGACCCCGATCAAGGCTCCAGCCTGAAGGTTTGGAAAGAAGCTGGTAGCCCAGCCACCCCGACCATGCAGCAGGTGCATCAAATTATTGCGCAGTCGGCCTTACCCGCCCCGCAAGAGCGTCCGGTTACAGACCCGATCGTTATTCCTGCGCAGGGGCTCGCGCTGGTGGAACTGCGAAAGTAGGGATAAGCTGGCGGCGCAGCTTGACTACGTCTCCCACGATGAAAACCGCCGGGCTGTGCACCTCAACGTTGCCGTGCCCGACTTCGCCTAGAGTGCTTTCAATGATAGTTTCGCCAGGAAGAGTGCCGCGCTCGATGAAGGCGACCGGCTCATACAGACTTCGGCCGGCCGCAATCAGCGATTGCGCGATGAAGGCCCGATTCTGGACCCCCATCAAGATGACCAGCGTGTCTAACTGGGCGTAGCGTTGCCATTCATTCGCTTTACCGTGTTGGCAGTGACCGGTAATGATGGCGAACGAGCGTGAAATTCTGCGATACGTAAGCGGGATCCCGGCGAGGCCCGGAAGTCCAACAGCGGAAGTGATGCCGGGCACCAGTTCCACGTCGATTCCGAGTTTCAAAGCGAACGACCATTCTTCCGCGCCTCTGCCGAAAACGAGTGGATCGCCGCCTTTCAAACGGCCCACAATCTTACCGTTCACAGTGTGCGTACGGATCAAGTCCAGAATCCGTTCCTGGGTGTGTTCCTGCTCGCCGGCAAGCTTTCCGACGTTGATGAGTTCGGCATCTTCGCGCGAGAGCGCAACGATCTCCGGGTTTACCAGACGGTCATAGAGCACGACATCGCATAAACGCAGACAGCGGACCGCTTTCAGGGTAAGCAGTTCGGGATCACCGGGACCAGCGCCGATGAGATAAAGCTTGCCGGTTTGAGGATCGCCATTCACAGAATCTACAAACCAGCTTAACGACCAAATGAGGAAACTACACGTGCATTAAATCACTGACTATTTCGAAAGAGTAGCCACGATCGCGCAAGGCGGGAACGATCTTTCGAACTGCACGGAGCGTCTCACCGATATGAGGATTTCGCTCGACACCTCTGCCGTCGTGTAGACAGACGATGCCGCCCGGAGACGCGTGCGCAAGCACGTGCTGCGAAATGCGATCCGCATCCCAGCGCCAGTCATAGCCAAGGACCGTCCACATCACGTCCAGCAGCGCCAGCTTATGTTGAACTTCGCGCATCCCCACCCAACGGAAGCCGTAGGGCGTGCGGAGAATCATCGGGACTATGCCTGTTTCGAACGAAATGATGCGCTGCGCTTCGCTGAATTCATACTCGATGAATTGCCGCGACTTGAACGGTAGCTTGGGATGCGAATACGTGTGGTTGCCGATCTGATGTCCGGAAGCGGCCACTTTCCCAGCGATATGAGGCAGCCTTCGCACGTTCATGCCGCACTGGAAAAAGGTGGCGAATACGTTTTCGGACCCGAGATAGTCAAGCAAATCCTGGGTGCCTTCGCTGGGGCCGTCATCAAATGTGAGCGCAATCGACTTTCTTCGGCCCGGCCCGCGGTAGACAGATGGTCCGAAAAGCTGGGAGGAGCGGGATACGCTGCCGTAGGCGGCAGCCGCGGAGATTCCTCCTATCACGGCTCCGGCGGTGAGCCCTGCTACCTTCAGGGGTTGCATCGTCCTCAGGCTAGCATTCTTTGCAATCAAACTGTCATCACTCCCGAACCTTGTCACGAGCAGGGGCCGACGCGTGGTATTCGGAACGTACCCGCGCAGTATAGAGATCAAGAAGGTGGCCTACACGCCCGTAATCTGGCGATTTTACGATAAGGCCAACGTGATGGGATTTACGGAGGCGCCAGACAAGCTCCGGCTCAGGGAACCAGGACGTGTCAGGCCATTCCTGACGAGCCAAGGAGACGAGCAGACCGGCGTAATCATCACGCGGCTGCGGTGGCGCGTAATCGAGCCCGCGTGCCGCGGCTATTTCCACCTTCGCCCACTCCGACCACATGTTTATTCCTGTGGCCGCTTCAATCAGATCGGCAATGTTTGCGCCGCCTACGCGCGCTGAGGTTTCGAGAAAGTAGATGTTTCCGTCTTCATGAGCGCGGATGAACTCCGTATGAGAAACGCCGTTCCGCAGGTTGAAGGCGGAGAGTACCTTTTCATTCAACCAGCGCAGCGCCTTCGCGTAGTCGGATTCCCGTTCGAGCAGTCGCGTTGTGAAGATGCCACCGCTGCTCGTTACCTCCAGCGGAGGAGTTCCGTAGGCGCTCGAAACGGCATAGACGACGCGCCCCTGGAACCAGATGGAATCCACGTGGAAAATATCGCCCGGAACAAAGCGCTCCAGGACAAAATACGACTGTTCATCTCCAAGACTATGGATGCGATCCCAGACTTCCTGCGCCTGATGATATTTCTTGATTCCAATCGCACCGGCCAACAGGCGCGGCTTTAGAACCCAAGGGGGGCGAACGGTATCAAGGAAATGAGAGATGTCCCGATAGTTGATGGTCGACGTGAACTCCGGAACCGGTATAGCGTGCTCCTTAGCGAGCATACGCATCGCCAGCTTATCGCGAAAAAAACGCGTTGCCGATTCACCCAGGCCCGGTATCCGCAGATGTTCCCGCAGCAGGGCAGCTTTCTCCACATCGAAATCGTCGAGCGGAACGATGCGATCGAGTCGAATCTCCCTGCAAAGATGGCTCACCGCGTGTACCATGTCCTGTAGGTTCCACTCGTTCTCCTGGTCAGGCATGTAGAAGATATCGTCAAGCCTCTCGGCAGGGAAGGCGGCTTTCTCCTTCAGACTGAGAGAGGTCAGCAGATAAACGTGGCAGCCTAATTGTTTTGCCTGTTCCAGGAAGCGTTGCCCCTTCTCGTAACTGGCCAGGCAGAGGAACGTCAATGGCTCTGGGTCTTTTGGAACTTGAAGTGGGTTCATTTCCGTGTAGGACGAAATCTGAATACGCTTAACTTAAGTAAACATCATATAAGCCGTTCCGAGTTTTCTGCTGTCGAGATTAGCCATGCCCAAGCTCAAATTAAAGCACCTGGTTGCTGTCCGCTGGTTCCACTGGATTAATTTCCCGCTACTTGCATTGATGATTTGGAGCGGGTTTCTGATTTATTGGGCATACCCAATCTATGGTATTGGGCCGATACGTTTCCCTCAATGGCTCTTTCACGCCCTGCACATGGATCACCGGCTGGCCGAAGGAATGGCAATGCATTTCTTCTTCATGTGGCTGTTCGTGGGAAACGGAATACTGTACGTCGTCTACACGATTGTTTCGGGCGAATGGCGGTTACTCGCGCCACGATCTGTAGGAGCGTTTCGGGACGCATGGCACGTTGCGCTTTACGACTTGCATCTCCGCAAGGAACAGCCAGCCCAAGATAAATACAACGCAGCACAGCAGCTTAGCTATACCGGCATTATCGTAATGGGAATAGGGTCCGTGCTAACAGGGCTGGCAGTCTACAAGCCCGCGCAAGTCAGTTGGCTGGCTGCGGTGTTCGGCGGCTATCCGGGTGCGCGTCTGATTCATTTCCTGCTGACTGTCGGTTACTGCGTTTTTTTTGTCGTGCATGTCATTCAGGTGATCCTGGCAGGGTGGAACAACTTCCGCAGTATGGTCATTGGATACGAACTGGTGGAAAAACATGACTGATCGACATCCGGAGATTGTGCTTCCTGAGCAGGATTTGAAGCGCTCACTGCGACGCCGCACCCGGCGCGATTTCCTGATTGGGGGGATTGCTGCCGCCGGGGCGATTGGCGGATACGAATGGGTAATGCATTCACAAAAGAGCAACGAAGTGCCATCGCCCGAGCGCGGGGTACTCGATGCAAACGGACGGCTTGGAAGAGGTTATGTCAGCGATTCCCACTTGATGCCGACGTACTCGAAAGAACAGATTCAGTATCTGAAGCCGAACGGCGATGTCGGTGTCGACACGCCGCTGGATTTGAAGGCCTGGAGCCTGCAAGTGCAAACAGGAGCGCCCGGCGGCACGCTTAATCTGAATCTCGCCGACATTCAAGCCTTACCACGGTTTGAGATGATCACTCGCTTTTGCTGCATTGAGGGGTGGAGCGTGGTGACGCAGTGGGCCGGGGCGCGATTCTCCGACTTCACGAAGAAATATTTCCCGCCCGGGCGAACTTTGCCTCAGTACGTCTATATGGCCACGCCTGGCGAAGACTATTACATTGGTTTGGATACCAGGAGCGCAATGCACCCTCAGACCTTGCTCGCTTACGAGCAGAACGGCAAGCCACTGGAAATGATTCATGGCGCTCCCTTGCGGCTGGCTATTCCCGTAAAATACGGGATTAAAAACATCAAGAGAATCGGAATTATTCAGTACACTGATACTCGGCCTGGCGATTATTGGTACGAAGAAGGGTACGACTGGTTCGCGGGCCTTTAGCTATGAAGGAAGCGAAGCTCTACTGCGGGACGTCCGGATTCGCGTACGAAAGTTGGAAGCCTGACTTCTACCCGGAGAAGCTGCCGTCCAGCAAATTCCTTTCGTACTACGGAACGCGGTTGAATGCCGTTGAGATTAACTACACGTACCGTCGTCTCGCATCGGCGGCCACATTTGGGAAATGGATCGCGTCCACACCTCAGGCTTTTCTTTTCCTGCCAAAAGCGCACATGAAAATCACTCATTCTTTCAAACTGGAAGGAGCCGAGGAGTTCACGCGCGTTTTTCTGGAATCGCTGAATCCGCTGCGCGATGCCGAACGCCTAGGGCCGATTCTCTTTCAGCTTCCGCCCTCTCTAAAGAAAGATGTCGACCGCCTCTCGCGATTTTGCAAGCTGCTGCCGAGGGGTTTGCAGAGCGCTTTTGAGTTTCGGAATGCAAGCTGGTTTGACGAAGAGGTCTACGGCGTTTTGCGCGATTGCAACATCGGCCTATGCATAGCCGAAAACGAGAATTTGGAAACTCCCCACGTCGTGACAGCGGATTTTGTTTATCTGCGGCTTCGCAAACCGGATTACACGGAATCGGAGCTGGAGAGCATCAGTTATCGCGTGGGCCAGTACCTAAAGAACGCTTACCCGACGTTTGCGATTTTCAAGCACGAGGAAACTGCGGCGGGAGCGCTGAATGCAGAGAAACTCCTGGTCACGCAAACACAGAAAGCGCCCGCCGCTTAGTGCTATTTGAATAGAATGCGCCAGGTGGTCACCACCATCGCATGAGTCACCATGGGCGCACGCACGCTTCCGCTACGCCAATAGGAAATTCCGCAGGCGATACCTAGCAACGCTGCGACGCAAGCCCGGCGCCAGCTGGGAAATTGATGAAACCATAGATGCGCTGCTCCGAAGAACACGGCTGAAAGCAGTATTGCGCCGACGGGCGACGCCCAGGTGTTTAACAATGCTCGCTCGATAACCCCGCGAAAGAAAAGCTCTTCTCCTAAGGCCACTACCCACAGCATGCCGAAAAAAGTTCCTATCGCTATGCCGGCAACTTGCCACCAGGCCCCGTGAAGCGGCTCATAGCGGGCGTCGTGCAAGGACAACGCAATCGCTACAATCGGCAAAACGCTCACGATAAACCAAAGCAAGCCGCTGCGCCATTCCGATGCTCGTGGCCAGAGACTGAACGGGCCTGGCCTCCACTCGCGCAGAACCAAAAGCGCCAGCACTCCGGCTCTGATCCACATCAGATGACCGAGTACGTCGACGCGCACGTGCGGATCGGGCGACGCGTAAATACGCAGGAATACTCGCAGGAGAATTGGAGCCGCGGCAATAATCAAAAATCCCGCGTCATACGCGAAGCGTCTCGGCAGGACCGCGTACCAAAACGACAGGATTGCGGTTAGGGCGGCGAGCACATAGAACGCGTTTCGTGTGAATGTTCCAGCCGCGAAGGCAAAGACTAGATACGGTAGAAGGGAACTGATCCAAAGCAGTGCAGCCTGGGACCGGCGCGCCGAAATTCTGGCGAAAGCGTCGCGCGTACTCTCAAACATCGAAGCCAGGTAAAAGCTCACTTCCAACAAGAACGCCGGCAGCGCAGCCGTCATGATCCAATGAAGTTGGGGATGTTGGCTGCAGTAGATGCGCGCCGTCACGAATAACGCAATCCACGAGCACAGTAAAGCTATGAAAAACGGACGGTTTGTCCGAAACATCGCACTCATCGTAGCATCGGGATTGCCGTTTGCCTCTTCTGCGCTGCAGGCGGCAGATCCGCCGGCCGACCTGCTCAAGAAAATCGCGGAACGCGAAAGCGGGTTCGCGCACGCACGTGAAAACTACACTTACCGTCAATCGGTGACAATACAGGAATTTAATGCTCAAGGAGCGGTGAGCGGTGAATTCCACGAAGTCCGCGACGTAACGTTCTCCCCTAACCTTGTGCGCTACGAACAGGACGTGGAGCGCCCTCGCAATACGCTGACTCGGATCAAGCTCACGCCGGAAGATTTTGCCGATATTCGCAATGTCGATCCATTTTTGCTAACGGCAGACAAAGTTTGGTTGTACGAAGGCCAGTACAAGGGTGAGCAAATGATGGACGGCGAGCAGTGTTTTGTCGAATACGTCCGCCCCAAACAGATCCTCTCTACGCAGCGTTTTTTCGAAGGCACTTTGTGGGTGCGCGAATCTGATTTTGCGGTGGTGCGAAGTGAAGGGCAAGCTGTTCCACAGATAGATACATTGGCCGAGCAAAATCTGTTTCCGCATTTCACGACCATTCGGCGCTTGATCGATAACAAATGGTGGTTCCCCGTCGAGACCTACGCTGACGATACGCTTTTCTTCCGCGACTGGCCGCAACGAATTCGTATTGAGATTCGCTATATGGATTACAAGAAGTTCGGCACCGAATCGACTATCACATTCGGTGCGCAACCGCCTCCGGCCAATCCACCGCCGCCGAAACCGCCGCCTAAATAGTGGGACCGGGTTGCGCTGCCCGCCCTGAGCTTATGCCAAAGACCCGTTAAGGGGATTCTTGGAGCGGCCGCCCAGCCGGTGGCGCTGACTTTATCGCTGAGTTCGAAGCGGAATCAGTTGCCGTTGATTATCAATTCACGCTTACTTCAGGTAGTCCGGCCGATCTCAATTTACTGTTGAAGACGGGAAGATCGACCTCAATCGTCTGCTTCGTTTTCGCCAAAATTCGGTCAAGCTCGGCAGACAGTTCCTTGAGAACCGCGATTTCCTGATCCGTCGGCGCATAGTTTCCTTGGCTGTAGCTTTGCAAGGCCGCAAGGCGGTTGTTTAGCTGTAAAGGATAGATAAGCGTCTGATCATCGAAGCCAGTAAAATGCGGCTGAAAGAGTTGCTGCACTTCCGAGCTTAAATCGGAGTCTAGTTTGCGGCCCTCCTCAGCGAATGAGCTTTGTGCGTCGGCCTTTTGCAATATGGAATTGACTTGCCGCTGAACTCTATGTATCCGGTTGATAGCGGCGTCTGTTTCTGAAAGCCGGTCGCGAACTTGGAGCAGAAAGGCTAGCTGTTTACGATAATCGAGCTCCGTCGTAGCCACACGCGGGTCTTTTCGGATTTCAAACTTCTGTGTGGCCGTAACGCCATCTGCGGTGACTCTCACCTGATAGGTACCGGGCGCAGCCTCGGGGCCACGCAGGTTGCCTCCCAGCAGGAACGTCCCGCCGTCGATTCCTTGTGCATCGGGATAGCGCATATCCCAGGCGAATCTGTTTAGTCCGGGGTCCGTGTGCACCACTGCTTGATTGCCGCCGCGCCCGAACGCACCGCGCGTTCCTGCTCCCCGGCCGGACGGCGTTTCCTTTGTCTCGCTCGAAAACGATTTGATCAGCTTGCCGTTTTCGTCGAGAAACTCGATGGTAACCGGCTGTGTCGGAGCGCTGCCCAATTCATAGTCCACGGTAACGCGACCAAGCGCTCCACCTTGGTTGAACGAGCGGCCTTGGCCAGCGCGATAGGCAGGCCGCGGGGTAAACAAATGCAGAGCTGCGCTCATGTCACCGCAACCTGCTCCAAAGGAGTAATATCATCCAGCACCCAAAAGGAACGCCCTTGGGTAGAAGCGATCAAGTCTCCATTTTTTATCGTGAGATCAGTGATGGGAACCACCGGCAGATTCTGTTGCAGGCTTTGCCATTGGCTTCCGTCATCGAAGGAGACGTAGACGCCGGTCTCGGTGCCAGCGTAGAGCAGTTCCGGGCGTACGGGATCTTGCCGCACGGACCGTACGAAAGTGTTTTCGGCAATCCCGCGAGCCGCCAGGACCCAGGTCTTTCCATAATCGTGCGTGCGATAGATATACGGGCGAAAGTCATCGAGTTGATACCGGTTAGCGGCTACGAACGCCGTTGCCGGGTCATGAGAGGACGCCTCGATTACGTTTATTCTGGTCCACGGCTGCACTTCAGGGGGCGTGATATTGGTCCACGTCTTACCACCGTCGCGCGTGATGTGGATGAGTCCATCGTCAGAGCCGGCCCAAATCACATTTTTTTCAAGGGGCGACGGTGCAATCGTAAAGACCGTGTCATAAACGTCCTCCAGTCGTCCGCCGGCTTCCCGAGTTTTGTCATTCCTTGTGAGATCGGGACTGATGCTCTTCCAACTCTGCCCTTGGTCAACGGATTTAAAGACCACATTCCCGCCAACATAGATCGCACCAGGATCGGCTGGAGAGATGGCAATCGGAAAGGTCCACTGGAAGCGATATTTTGTGTCGACGCCGCTCCGCCCTCCGGGCATATCCGGCCAAACAGAGATGTTGCGCGTGCTGCCGGTGCGTTTGTCATGACGAGTCAATAATCCCCAATATGCGCCTGCATAAATGATGTCGGGATTTCTTGGGTCGGGAACTACATAGCCTGATTCGCCTCCGCCTACCTCCGTGAAATCTTCAGGACCGCCAAGGCCGCCGCGACCAGTAGCGCCGCTGGCCGCCTGACTAGAAATGGACACCGTGGTGTTGTCTTGCTGCGCCCCATATACGTGATAAGGGAAATCGTTATCGGCCCGAACTGTATAAAACTGAGCGGTAGGCTGATTCATTTCGGAGGTCCAACTCTTGCCTCCGTCAAAAGTGATGGTCGCGCCCCCATCATTGCCGTTCACCATGCGCTGGTTATCCTTCGGATCAATCCAGAGGTCGTGGTAATCACCGTGCGGAGTTTGAAGCGTTGTCCACGTTTTACCGCCATCACTGGACTTGTAGAAATCTTTTGCAACAAACGTGTATACCGTATCGCGTTCTTTGGGGTCGGCGAAGATGTGGCCGTAGTAATACTGACGGGAATGCATTTCAAAGCTGCCGTTGATCAGTTTCCAATTCTGTCCCGCATCGTCTGAAAGATAAATGCCGCCGTCATCGCCCCCGATTGTGGCCCAGACGCGGTTGGAATCAACCGGCGAAACAGCGATCCCAATTTTCCCCATGTCCGTTTTCGGCAAACCGTTCTTGAGAGCTGTCCACGTCTCTCCGCCATCAGTGGTTTTATAAATGCCGCTGCCCGGGCCGAATTCGTAGATGTCCCACGGGGTGCGCAGCACTTGCCAGGTGGAGGCGTACATGACGCGCGGATTTGCCGGATCTGCCACGATATCGGCAGCGCCGGTTTTATCATTCACATACAGGATCTTCGACCATGTCTGGCCGCCATCTTTCGAGCGAAATACACCGCGCTCCTCATTTGGACCATAAGGATGGCCGATAGCGGCCACGTACACCAGGTTTGCGTCGGTAGGATCAACATACACTTTGCCGATCTGGCTGGTATCGCGCAGACCCACATTGCGCCAAGTGCGCCCAGCGTCAGTTGTCTTGTATATGCCATCGCCATGCGAAATATCGGAACGAAGACAAGCTTCGCCCATGCCAACATAGATCGTGTTGGAATCGGAGCCAGCTACCGCGATAGAGCCCACCGAACCCGTTTTGAAATAACGATCCGAGATAGGCGTCCAGGTCACACCCGCGTTGACCGTCTTCCATACACCGCCGCCGGTCGCGCCCATGTAGTAGACCATACGGTCGTTGGGTATACCGGCTACGGTTGTCACGCGGCCGCCGCGATCCGGCCCAAGCGAACGCCAACGCAACGCCTGGTAAAGCTTTGGATTCACCTGCGCCGAAACATTTGCGACTCCTATCAAAACTACAAACAGAACTGTGGCGCCAAGCCGCGAAGTTGAATGACGAACCATGAATGTACTCCTGTGCCGATTGGTCAGCGGTGTGCTGCACGATCCTGTGTCACGGCACTACGTTCAAATTGCGCTACTTGCGGCTGGAGCAGCTTCCAACGCGCGTCGATATCTTCCCTCTGGCGCTCATATTCCTGAAAGACTTGGTAGGTCTGTTCTGGGGGCGCGGAATCTGCCGTCTCCAACACATTGCCCAAATCGGCGTACTGCGCATCGAGCATGATGGGATAAACCAGCGCTGCGCTCGAATTGGTGGACTTTACCTGAGTCAGCCTTTCTTCCAGCCCATCGAGTTTTGCTTCGAGGGCGGCGATGGACTGTACCTTGGCGCTGTCGGCCCCGTTGCGAGCGGCCTCGAGAGCCTCTCGTGCATGCCGGATTTGCATCACCGAATTGTGGACCTCGGTTACACGATCTCGAAGCTTAACCGCAAAGTCGTATTGCTTTTGCAGGTCGGCAGTGGTGACATGCAGGCGGGGATCCATCTTTATTTCAAGCGGCGCAGTGTACTGCTTACCGTCAGCGGTGAGTCTCACCTGATAGACGCCCGGAGGGACAGCGGGTCCGCCCGCCCTGGTCTCCATAACAACGATTCCCGGTAGAGGCGCTGGTCCATTCACACGCAGGTTCCATACGTAGCGGTTCATTCCCGCACGCGCTGGCAAAACATCAGGATTGCCATTTCGTCCCCGCCCACGATCCGAAGCAGCAGGCTGCTCCGTCGTTGCGTTGCTGACCTTATGCAGAACATGGCCACGTGAATCCAGAATGTCGAGGCTAACGGGACCAGAGGGAGCAGCGCTCAAGTAGTAGTCGATGATGGCGCCGCTAGGGGGATTCTGCCCAGCCATGCCGCCTTGGCGTCCGCCGCCACCTCCACCACCACCATGCAAACGAATAGCCGCGGCCGGCGTGTAGAGATGCACGGGAAGAGTTGCGATTTGAGCGTTCGCCTGCCGCAGTGGAGCGATCTCGTCAAGTATCCAGAACGCGCGCCCGTGAGTGGCGGCAATCAAGTCGTTACCGTGAATTGCGGTATCGAATACCGGAGTATGCGGCAGATTCAATTGCAGCGATTGCCAGTTCGCGCCATCGTCGAAAGAAACATAAATCCCGTTTTCCGTTCCGGCGTAGAGCAAGCCTTTACGCTGGGGATCTGAATGAATCGAATGAACATAATCATTGGCCGGAAGGCCGTGCGTAATCTCTGTCCAAGTCTTTCCATAATCAGCGGTCTTGTAAATCATCGGGCGGAAATCATCCGAGAAGTGAAGATCCGCCGCCATATAAGCGGTACCGGCGCTGTAAGGCGAGGCCTCGATGAGATTGATGCAAGCCCATTCCGGCAGTTGGGGCGGAGTAATCTTGCTCCACGACTTACCGCCATCGCGAGTGAGATGTACAAGTCCATCGTCGCTTCCAACCCAGATCAGGCCTTTTTGGAGCGGGGACTCAGAAATGGCGAAAATTGTGTCGTAATACTCAGAGCTCGAATTATCGGGCGTGAGCGGAGTTGGGCTTGATTGTTGTTTCGACTTATCGTTTCGCGTGAGGTCAGGACTGATTACCGTCCAACTCATTCCGCCAGTGGTGCTTTTGAACAGAACCTCGCCGCCGATATAGAGCACGCCAGGATCGTGGGGAGAGATCAGCATCGGCGCCGTCCACTGAAAGCGATGCTTCAGTTCCGCCGGCGGATGTGCTCGCGCGCCGAACCAGGGAGCAATGTCCTGTACCTGTCCGGTATGCCCGTCATAGCGGGTAAAACGGCCGTTGTGATCGCCGCCATAGACGATGTCCGAATCGCGAGGATCAGGCCAGTTGAACCCGGACTCCCCACCGCCGACCGAATGCCATTCGCGTTCGCCAATGGAACCAGAATCACTGCGGCTTTGGATGGCCACCGTGCCGCTGTCCTGCTGTGATCCATAAATGCTGTAGTTGAATTTATTGTCCGCAGCCACGTGATAGAACTGCGCCGTCGGCTGATTGTTTTCCGGGCTCCACGTGGCCCCGCCATCCTGCGAAATAGAAGCGCCGCCATCATCGGCTTCGATCATGCGCTTCGGATTCTCCGGATCAATCCAGAGGTGATGATCATCGCTGTGCGGAACTGACAACGCTGAAAATTTGTGGCCTCCGTCGGTAGAACGCATCGCGCCCAGATCCAGGATGTAAACCGTATCCGCATTTTTTGGGTCTGCGAAAACGTGATTGCCATACCACGGCCGCACCCAAATCGGCTCATTGTTTACCATCTGCCAGTTTTCCCCTCCATCGTCCGAGCGATAAAGGGCGTTTTCTTTGGCTTCGATCATGGCGTACACGCGATTCGAATCGGCTCCGGAAATTGCAACACCAATTCTTCCGAGAATGCCGCCGGGAAGTCCATGCCCCTGCAGGTGCTGCCAGGTATCCCCGCCGTCTGTAGATTTATATAATCCGCTGCCCGGGCCGCCGCTGATCATACTGTAAGCCGTTCGGCGTACCTCATACATGGCCGCAAACATGATCTTGGGATTGTGCGCATCCAAAACCAAATCAGTGGCGCCAGTCTTATCGTCAACGTAAAGGATCTTCTGCCAGGTGGCGCCCCCGTTTCGCGAACGAAAGACTCCACGTTCTTCATTAGGACCAAATGCGTGTCCCACGGCGGCAACGAAAACAGTATTGGGGTCCTGCGGATCAACCAATATGTCGGCGATGTGCCGCGAATCGCGCAAGCCGATGTTCGTCCAGGTCTTTCCGCCGTCGCTGGACTTGTACACGCCGTCTCCGGAGGAGATGTCATTACGCAGACATGGTTCGCCTGTCCCTACGTAAATGACGTTGGGATTTGATGGATCTACGGTGATCGCCCCGATCGAGAATATTCCCTGTCGATCGCGTAATTGGAGTCCAGGAAGCGCCTCCGTTTATAGTCTTCCAAACTCCGCCGGCAACAGCGCCAAAGTAGTAGACCAGCGGATTTCCTGCAATTCCAGTGGCGGTTTCCGCGCGTCCACCACGAAAGGGACCCACTTGGCGCCAGCGCATCCCATCGAACAGCGCCTGATTGGTCGTCTGTGCAAAGCCCGCTGATGCGAGCATCAGCGCGACGACGGTGCCCTTAGCCAGATGGGCACAGACGTGCCGAACCCAATGAGTAACCATATTCAGTGGCCCATTCTACTACCCAACTCTGTCCTTGACATTTCACGGCTCATGAAATACAGTAAACCCCAACTGTTACGAACAGTTGGGGCGAGGTGTTCATGTTACGGAAAGTTCTTGTTTCGCGCTTGGGGATCGCAGCTCTCTTCATCGCAGTCATAGCTGCGAGTCCGGCGCTGGTTCACGCGCAATCAGCCACCGCCGGCCTTGTTTCAGGCGTCGTGACTGATACCACCGGGGCCGTGATTCCCGGCGCGGCTGTCACGCTGGAGCAGATCGGGACGAATACGCTCAGCAAAACCGTTTCCGATGCTCAAGGGGATTACGTCTTTCCCGCCGTCTCTCCCAGTAACTACCGGCTGACATTCTCCGCAAAAGGCTTCGAAACGGTGATAGTGAATGAAATCAAAGTGGAAGTGCTGAAGTCGTACACCCAGAACATCCAGCTGAAGGTTGGCAGCACGCAGACCACGCTGACGGTGACGGAGGCGCCCACCGCCGAACTTCAAACCAACAGCGCGGCGATCGGTCAAGTCTTGGGCGGAAAAGCTCTCGAAGAGCTGCCTGTGTTTACACGCAGTGCCAGCGCGCTGATGTTTTACCAGCCGGCGGTCAGTCCCAGCGGGCAGATAGCCGGCGCTCGCGATGAGCAGGTCACCTTCAACCTCGATGGCGGGGACATCACCAGCGATCTCGAAGGCAATAATTCCTATGCTGCGCCTCCGGGCGAGCCTTCGCCTTCGCCGACCGTGCCTGTACCCATCGAAAGCACGCAGGAATTTCAGGTCGCTACAACAAATCCGAACGCGGAGTTTGGGCGCTCCTCAGGCGGACAGGTCGCGCTGCTCACTAAGCGGGGCACCAATACATTTCACGGAAGCCTCTATGAATATCACAACGACGACGGCCTGAATGCCAATGGATGGACGAACAATTTCAATCACCTTCATAAGCCGCATAGCGTCGACAATCGGTTCGGAGGCAGTATCGGAGGGCCGATTTGGAAAAACCGGGTATGGTTCTTCACTAACTATGAAGGGCGTCAGTTTCACGACGATACCTTGTTCAACGCCATCGTTCCCACCGCATCCATGCAAGCCGGCGTTCTCAAATTTCGCGATGCGGCCGGCAATGTGGACAGCTACTCCTTCCTGCCTGGAAGTATTACTACAGCCTGCGGCGGCGTCTCCTGCGACCCCCGCAGCCTTGGCTTCAATTCTGTTGTAAAGAACCAATTGGCCCTCTATCCAGCGGGAAACAACACCACGCTCGGCGACGGCCTGAACACGGTGGGGTACACCTTCAACGCGCCCACGCCCATCAAACAAAACCTCGGAGTCATACGCTTAGACGGGACTATCAACGACAAATGGCGAGCCTTTGCAACCTATCACTATGCGAAGACGGATCGAGTCGGAACAGAGCAATATACCCTACTCGGCACGCCTGGCTCTACCGCCACGGATCCCATCCTGCCATACGTATATACATTTGAGCTAACCGGTCAGTTTACGCCGAACTTCACATCAGTAACGCACGCATCCTATCTCCGCGATTGGTGGGGTTGGAATCGCCTTCCTCCCACTCCGCTGGTCGGCGGAACGCAGCAGGCGTTGGTGCTCGCGGGCGAAGGTGCAGGCACTTCCAACAGCACCGCCAAATTGTTGGCGGATCCCGTCAACCTCGCCACACAGTCCGCCCGGGGGCGCGTCTTCGATGGTCATAAATGGTATTTCGGACAGGATTTTAGTTTGCTGAAGGGCAAACATCTCTTGCAATTCGGGGCTTCCGGATATGTGAACAACGACTATTTCATGAAGACGGACAATTTTGCTGGAGGTCTGACGGCCGGTCCGCTTCTGTACAGCGAGTCCACCGGCAATGGAAGCGGCGAGTATCTCACCATCAGCAGCGCCTACGAACCCACGGCTTGCGGCGGCGCGGTGACCACCAACTGCTTACGTTCGTCTGACTTATTGCGATGGAATGAACTCTACACCACCATGTTGGGCTTGGTGGACCGCAGCTCACAGGTGATCACGCGTAATGGATCTTTCCAGCCGAATCCATTGGGAACTCCCGCTTTTTCCAGCACTGGAATCAACGCCATTGATAGCTTCGTTCAAGACGTTTGGCAGGCGAAGCAAGGATTGAGTATCACGCTGGGTCTCAATTGGGGAGTCCAGCCCTCACCCACAGAAGCGAGCGGAAAATACGACGTACTGGTGTATGCGGACAGCAACACGCCAGTGGATTATTGGGGATATATATCGCAACGCGCGAATTCACTCAACAACGGGGTGGCGCAAGGACAAGCATTCAATCCGCTGTTTGGCGTTACCCCGGTGAATTATCTGCCCAGCCCCCACACCGGCACCTTGCGGACAACCAACTGGCATCAGTTCGCGCCGCGCGTTTCAATGGCCTGGCAAGCGCCTTACCACAATTGGTTTTTCGGTGACAAAAAAACTGTAATTCGCGGCGGCTATGCGATGATTTACGAGCGCATGAGTGACATCAATCAGGTGTCCCTACCTCTTACTACCGGTGGGTTGTTGGACGTGGATGCGTGTGGCGGACCCGTTGTTGTGGCCGGGCAGGTAAATTGCACGAATGGCGCGACCACTCCCGCGAATGCATTCCGGATCGGTAAAGATGGCAGTATCGTTCCGATTCCTACACCTACAGCCGAGCCGATCCCGTACGTGGCAAGTGGAACCGCTGCGGCTCCGTTCGGCCTTTTCATGCAAAGTGGTCTCGATCCCTTCGCCATTCCCGGCCATGACCACAGCATTGATTTCACAATCCAGCGCGAATTGCCCGGTCATACCGTTCTCGAACTCGGCTATATCGGACGATTCAGCCGCAATCTGCCGCAGGACATCGCCTTCAACTCCACTGACTATCTGATGAAAGATAAGCTCAGTGGCGAAACATACGCGCAGGCCTTTGATGCCGTTGCAGTCGCGCTGAGGAATGGAGTTGCCGCTAACGGTGTCCCGAGCCAGCCCTTCTTCGACAACCAGATTGGATTAGGCAAGTGCCAAGCGGCAGGGTTCCCGAACTGCAGCGCGATGGTTGCAAAGCAGGACGCGACCGATCTAGTCAACGGCTCCATTAATGACTTCTCACTTGATGAGTTCAACAAAGTAACGCCGGTGCCGGTCGACAATATCCAGTCATTCCAGTCCTACGGAATCACCGACAAAGGGTTCTCGAACTACAATGCTGGATTCATCAGCGTCGTCAAGAGCATGTCCAACGGGCTTCAATTCCAGGCAAATTGGACCTGGAGTCACGCCATCGGAAATCAGGGCGTAGATCAGCAGAGCGGCTCATCGGCAAACAGTCCCTACAACCTGAACCTCGATAAGTCCTCTGAGCCGTTTGATCGCACGCATGTGGTCAATGTCTGGTGGTACTATCAGCTGCCGTTTGGGCGCTCTCAACGCCTGGGGAATCCAATTCTGGACCGTGTAGCCGGAGGTTGGTCAGTTTCGGGAATATTCACGTTCTTTACGGGAACTCCAATGCATATCGTTGCCGATGGCGATTATGGAGCTTATGAAAGCGCCGGCACTGCGGCCATCTGCAGTTCCAACCTTCTGGGGCTGGAGGGTCAAAACTCGGGTGTCGCGGGCGCCAACAACATCGGGACTTCCGGAAATCCTGCGACGGGCGGCAGCGGGCAAAATCTGTTTGCCAATCCGGCAGCGGTCTTCAACTCCTGCTCGCGACCATTGCTGAGCGTGAACGGTCAGATACCGTTCGACGAATTGCGGGCGCTTCCGCGTTGGAACGTGGATTTCTCTGCCATCAAGCAAGTGAGAATCACAGAGCGCCAGAGCATCGAATTTTCAGCTCAATTCCTGAACTTGTTCAACGTTGTGAATTTTAACAACCCTTCGCTCAACCTTAATAGCCCTACTAACTTCGGCGTCTTTACGAGTCAAGCGAATAATCCGCGGCGGGTCCTGTTGGGATTGCGATATCTCTTCTAACGGCCCTTGACCTTTTCAGGTAGCGAATTAATTCGGCCGTCTGTAATCGCCGCGGCTGAAGTATTTCTCCAGCCACATGTATAGGCAGATGAACAGATAACGGCTTCCCATCTCCTTGATCTTCAACTTCGGCGTGCCACTGCGACGGTTGCGCCATGTGATGGGAATCACCGTCCAGGTGTACTCGCGCACAATCGCTTTCAGCGGAAGCTCTACCGTCAAATTGAAATGCGGCGATAGCAAAGGGCGGCAGCCTTGAATTACGGTCGCGCGGTAAGCCTTGAACGCATTCGTCGTGTCGTTCAGCTTAATGCCGAACATGAGCTGAATAAACAAATTCGCTAGCCGGTTCACCTTCAATTTCAGCCATGGATAGTCGATTACCCCGCCGCCTTTGACGAAACGCGAGCCGAACACCGCATCCCAACCTTCATTCAGCAGATTCCAATAGCGGACCACGTCCCGGCAATCGTCGGATTCGTCCGCCATCATGACGACGGCACAATCGCCCGTCATATGGTCCAGGCCGCAAATGATTGCGCGTCCGAAACCATTCGGTCCCGGATTGTGTACCGGACGCAGTGTTGGCACGCGCTGCTCTAATTCCAACAGCTTTTGCCAGGTGCTATCCGTGCTGCCGTCGTCGACAACCACGATTTCATGCGGCACGGCATGCAGCCGCAGCTCCACGAAGAGATGCTCCACCGTCGACGCAATGCACCCTTCTTCGTCCCGTGCCGGAACCACTACGCTTAGGAGTCGCAGCGGGGGACGGTGCTCGTCGGGCTGTCTGGATCTCATACAACTCCGCAGCGCGCCAGCCAATCCGGATGAGCTGTCACGTGCTCTGCTATTTCGTTCAAGATAAATTCCATTCCGCGTTTCGGGCGCCACCCGAGTTGCGTCGCCGCCCGCCGGAAATCCATCACTATCCACGGCGCATCGAATGGCCGCGGCCGCAAATTCGGCGCAGGCTCATGTTTGCCGAAGCGATTATTCGCCCAAGCAGTGAGCTGTGCCAGCGACATTGAATTCTGCTGTCCGCCGCCAGCATGGAAAACGGCATCGGTCGGAGGTGTGCGGTGCATTTGAATCAGAGCCAGGTCAGCCAGGTCATCGGTATGGAACGCATCGCGCACCTGAAAACCGCGTCCGCCGAATCCGATATATTGCAGCGGACGTCTCGCCGCGTGAGCGTGCAGCCAATAGGAGAAGATACCTTGCTCCGCTGTCCCGAACTGTCCCCCGCCGGCTAGCACGCCGCAACGGTTGATCCAAACCGGAAAATCAAACGCGGCTCCGTATTCCACAGCCATCACCTCGGAGGCCAACTTCGTGGCCCCGTAAAGCGAAATCGGCTGTTGAACGGAAAACTTTTCAGAAATCCCCTCTGCGCTCACTCCTTGTGGAAGTGCCCCCGAGGTATCGAGTTCAAAGGCTCGTTCACGTTCAATGACCGGCAACCCGGCAAGCGCTTGCACCGAGTAAACCCGGTTTGTGCTCAGCAGAATTAGCCCTGATCTGCGCTCGCGGCAATATTCAAGCAGATTCAACGTGCCGCCCAGATTGTGCTCCGAAAGCTGCCGCGGGCTCGATCGTCCATCAACTCCCGCCAGTACACTCGGATTCGCCGCAGCATCAATGACGTAATCCGAATTCGGCAGCGCATCAACATCACTGCGCATGCGCAAATCACCGTGAAACACAAGTACGCCACGCTGGGCAAGCTCGGCGCGGTTCATCTCTGAACCTGGCCGCAGCAGATTGTCAATTCCGGCTATCTGCAGGCCCGGCTCGCGCTCCAGGAACGCCTCGGCAATGCGGCTGCCCACGAAGCCGCAGATGCCCGTGATAAGAATTTTCATCCGGCCATATCGACCGTCACGCGCGAACTCTTTCCCGGATGTTCAACGCCAAGCCGTTTATGCCACGAGTTCACGATCTCACGAAAGACATCCGGCAGCGTGCGCGTGATTCTCCACCCGGGATACTGCTCCATCATTTTGCGTAGATCGCTGTAGTAGCAGATGTGATCGCCAATTCGGTTCTGGTCGACATACGTGTAGTTTTGCGGGATCCCTGTCAAAGTTTCCACCGCGGCGAAAGCCTCGAGAATAGAGCAGGAATTCTGTTTGCCGCCGCCGATGTTATACACCTCGCCGCATCGCGGCTTCTCGCAAAAGGCAACGATAAATGCCGCCACGTCTTCGGAGTGAATGTTGTCGCGTACTTGTTTGCCCTTGTAGCCATAGACGCGGTATTCGCGCTGTTCCACGTTGCAGCGCACCAGATAACTCAAAAACCCATGCAGTTCCACGCCTGAATGATTCGGCCCCGTCAAACACCCGCCGCGCAAACAACATGTTGGCATGTTGAAGTAGCGGCCGTACTCTTGTGTCATCACGTCCGCTGCCACTTTCGAAGCTCCGAAAATCGAATGCTTCGACTGGTCAATCGAAAATGTCTCTGGAATGCCGTGCTCAAACTGGGCATCATCGTAATCCCAGCGCGTATCCAATTCCTTCAGCTTGATCGTGTTTGGCAAATCGCCGTAAACCTTGTTCGTCGACATCTGCACGAATGGCGACTCCGGGCAGGCCCGCCGTGCAGCTTCGAGCAGATTCAGCGTTCCGACAGCATTAACGTCGAAATCGGCAAAGGGAATAGATGCTGCTTTATCGTGCGAGGGCTGAGCGGCCGTGTGGACAATGGCGTTGGGTTTGATCTCGGCCACCAGGCGCAGAATGCCTTCGCGGTCTCTTATGTCGATCGAATAATGGGAGTAATCAGGCAATTCGCTGCGCAGACGCTGTAGCGATCCCCGCGTATCTCCCTCGGGACCAAAAAAAACGGCGCGCTCATTGTTATCGATCCCAAAAATCTGATATCCATGGCGGCCCAAATGCAGGCACACCTCTGAGCCGATCAGCCCGCACGACCCCGTTACTAAAGCTTTTTTGGACACAAACATAATTCTACCGACCCCATTCTCGCGCCGACTACGTGTCATAAGATGAAAGAACTCTGGTCGCCGCTATTTCCACGTCTGTCGTCTGCCGCAGTCTCGGCGCGCTGCTTTTTCTCCCTTTGCTCGTTCCGTCCAGCGCACACTCGCAGTCGTCGCTAGCCTCCAGGACTCTTGTTCTCTACGCCGTTAACGATTCCGATTCCGTCTCAATCGCGAACTACTATCAGGCCAAACGTGGGATTCCGGACTCTAATATGTGCCCGCTTAGCCTGCCCTCACCTGACTCATCGGACCTCAACGCGTCTGATTACATAAACTCGGTGAAGACTCCCGTCCAGCAGTGCTTAAATGCTGTCGGCCCGCAAACCATCCTATATATAGTGTTCGCGTATGTTCGGCCTTACGTTCTCGACCCGGGGGGTATGGACGGCTACGCCCTCGATTCTTATATGGCGGACATCTGGGACCAGTACACGACTCAGGATTTCAATCCCATTCCGACGCGGAATCAACCTTATTACGTCGATAATCAAAGCCAGGGTAACGTCTACGCGCCGTTTCAGTCGCTCGCGCAGTATCGTGCCGTGGGAACACTGCCGCTGATCTATTCGGTCTGGCGGCTGGACGGCGCAACTCCGGCGCTCGCACAAGGCCTCATCGACAATGCCTTAGCGGCCGAAGCGGCCGGCGGCCCCATTTCGCAGGTGAATGGAAGCTTAACCAACGCCTGCATTGACATGGTAGTGGACCCAAACGGATTCCCTGACGACGGTCTGCGTTTCGGAGACTGGGACCTCTACCGCGCTTCGCAATTTCTTTCTTCTACTAACGCCTTCAACGTCATTGCCGACACGCTGAACACGACCTTCGGAAATGCGCCTTCGCCAAGCTGCCCTAATTCGGGCCTATATGCCGGTTGGTACAACTACGGCACCTACAACGACGCCTTCACCTGGGATGCCGGCTCCATCGGCTGGGATCTCGATAGCGGCGCTCTCTTCGATCCTCGGGGCGGCGAGTGGTGGGGCTCCAATGCTTTGATAAGGGGCCTGACGGTTACTTCCGGGCCAAACACGGAACCTTATCTGGAAGCCCTTGCTCGCCCGGGCGGCGTCATGCAGAACTTGATACAAGGCGCAAACGTTGGCGATGCGTTCCTGCGTAACACGCGCTGGCTGAAGTGGCGCATCATAAATGTCGGCGATCCTCTCTATACCCCGTTCGCTCTTGCTCCGGCACCGTTCAGTGTCTCGCCCTCGCTGAACTCTTTCTCGCTTTATCCGCGCGAACTCGTCGGAGGCGGAGCGCGCCCATCTCTGCCGTTATCTCAATTGCCGACACCCGCTCCCTCCGGCGGTCTAGCCTTCACGCTCTCGAGCGATGATCCGTCTTTCACCGTTCCGTCTTGCGTCACCATCCCTGCGGGCTCAACCAGCGTCAGTTTCCTTGCGACCGCAAACGCGGTTGGCGACAGCACCGATGCGATTGTGACCGCCACGTCCTCTATCGTCACGGTAACCAACACGATGATTGTCGACCCGCTGCTGTCCGGCATCGAATTTGCCGGCACTTCGGTACAAGGCGGACAATCCGTCCAGGCAACCCTTTACCTGAATGCAAGCGCGCCTCTGAATGGCCTTACTGTGCAGCTATCCAGCGATACGACAAGCGTGGCGACTGTCCCAGCATCCGTGACGGTTCCCGCTGGCCTCTCGGCGGTGAATTTCAACGTCACAACATACCCTGTTTCGAGCAGCACCAACGTCACATTCACTTCAACTTATGGCCCATCCTCGCCCCAAGTAGCCCTGACCGTGACTCCTTAATTAGTACCCTGAATTCGAAACAAGGCGTCTATACTGGTTATCTTGCGGATTGCTTCGGTAGAAAGTCACATATGAAACGCCCGACACATATCGTTTCGTCTCTCAGTTTCGCGGCTTTTGTGCCGCTTTTGCTGCTTTGCGCCACACCGCTTCTCGCTCAAGACGCCGGCAGTTCGACGAGTTCCACGGGCGGATTCAAGGGCTTGACTTCCTCATCTGTCCACGAATCCAGGTCCTCTGAGATTCCTCGCTTTTGGGCCGGCTTCACCGGAAGTTACATGCCCTTCAAAGTAGTTAAGGCCAGCACGAACACCAACGCCACCACCGGCGAAATCATCTCGTCTACTGCCGCCAACGGTCAGGCTGGCGCGGGCGTTACGCTTAATCTGCGCGTGTTTGGCTCCTGGTGGCTGAACCTTGGGGGCATTTACCGCTTCGGCGGCTACGATACTACAGACGCTGTCAATAGCAATACCCTTTACCTGGAGCGGACGCGCGCTCACTACCTGGATTTTCCTGCGCTCATCAGATACAGCGGTCCGCGCTTCCGATGGAATAGGTACTCCTTCTATGAGGGTGGCGCGGCCGTACGCTATGCCAGCGACGTCAGGCTGACGCAATCCGCAAACAATGGCTTTGACTATTACTGCTGCGCTCCCCCCAGCACCACGTCGGTCAGGCGCATGATCGAAGGCGTTGTCGTGGGGACCGGCATTTCCGGTAAAGACGATTTCGGCATTGTGGTATCTCCTGAAGTTCGCTACACGCGCTGGATGGGCAATACCTTCCGTTCGCCGACCGTCTCCACCATGCGCGATCAGCTTGAACTTACCATCTCTTTCGGCTTTTGAACCGATCGACACCGTTCCAAGTCTTTTCTCCAGCTCTGAATTACCCCAAGCCCCAAGGCATCCTTGTGGCAAGCTACTCGGTATTAGAGTTGATATCAAATGCTCGTTCGGGAAGCGCTTGAGGCCGACTTTGACGAAGTCACAGCAATTTACAACGAGGTTGTCACAAACTCGACCGCCATCTACAATGACCGGCCGGCAACCACAGCGGAACGAATAACGTGGTGGAAGTCGCGGCAGGCGCAAGGCTATCCGGTACTTGTCGCCATTGTCGAAAATGCAGTTGCCGGGTTTGCCAGCTTTGGCGATTTCCGCTCTTGGCCCGGATATCGTTTCACGGTTGAAGGTACAATCCACGTCCATGCGTCGTCGCGAGACCACGGCATCGGAACGGAACTGCTGAAATCGCTGATTGCTCACGCGAGTAAATTGGGAAAGCACATCATGGTCGCCGGCGTCGATGCGGAGAATGCCGCGTCACTTCGGTTCCTGGAACGATTTGGATTTGAACGCGTCGCGCACCTGCGCGAAGTGGGATACAAGTTCGATCGGTTTCTCGATCTGGTCTTCCTGCAATACTGGGTCAATCCGAGTAGTCGCTGATCAAGCCGGCTGGACGGGCGGCCGCAGCTAGATTAGATGCAAGAGTTGGAGCTATACATGAAAAGCGCAAAGGGCGCTGATGCGCGCCGCCAATCAGGAAAGGAATTCGCAGGCGACTTCGCGAAAAGCCCCGAATCCGCCTCTGCATTGATCAACGAAAAGATCAAAGAACTTGGGGACTGGCGGGGGAAAACGCTCGCGAAACTGCGCAAAATTGTACGCGAGGCAGACCCTGAGATCGTCGAAGAGTGGAAGTGGGTCAAGCCGGCATCGCCCGGGATTCCTGTCTGGTCCCGCGGCGGCATCATCTGCACTGGAGAGACATACAAGGAAATCGTCAAGATGACCTTTGCTAAAGGAGCCGCGTTGAAGGACCATTCAGGTCTATTCAACTCCAGCCTCAACGGGAATGTCAGGCGCGCCATCGATATCCACGAAGGCGACAACGTCGATGAGACGGCCTTGAAAGATCTCATCCGCGCTGCAGTGGCGCTCAATCTCAAGGGCAAAAGCAAGCCGGATCCCAGGCGGGCGAGCAGCAAGCAGACCGGCTAGCTTCATCGAAGTCCCGGGCCCGTCGGTATCAATGCGATTTCACAAGCACGAGCGATACTCCGTTCCACAGTTCTTTCCCTGTGTGATCCGGTGGGTGGTCGCCCATCGGCATCACGCCAACCAGCTTGGAATTCAAATGAAACCGCGATTCCAGATAGGTCTGGACCGCAACGGCGCGCTGCCTGGAAGCGACATAGCGTTGGTCCGGCAGGCCATTTTCCGCGTAGCCCTCAATCATCATTGGATTGCGCGGTAAATAGGGGACCAGATTGGACATGTTCTCGTTCAAAATGGTTCGGCCCTCGTCCGTCAGCTCTTGCGTTCCGTCGGGCTGAGTTTTGAAAAGTCCGGCGTCTGCAACCCAAACTCGCACGGTCGGCTTTTTCACGAACTCTGTAGCAGGATATTCGGTGCGCGTGATGTCGCTGAGGTTGAAAAACCCCCTTCGATGGAAGAAGCCGCGCAAAAAGAAGTTGTGTTTCAAAGCTTCTGTATCGTCCGCCATGTTGCCCATCGTCTGTCGCGCCTGCTGCACCGTATCCCGCAGAGCCTGCGCCGTGTCTTCGTTGTTGTTACCTGCTGCCAAGAAACTCCCAACGGCCTGATTCAACTGGCCTGTCATATCCTTTGCGTTTGCGATGGTCGCATGCACATCGGGTATGTCCTGCTGTTGAATGTTGGAAATGATTTTGTCTACTTTCTCCGACGCCTGCTCGACATTCGCGCTGGTCTGCTTTGCATCCGAAATCGTCTTTTCCACATTCGAGGCCATCGTCGGGTCGGTCAGCAGCTTCCCGGCCGTCCCGCGGCCTTGCCGAATACCAACAGCGATCGCGTTGGCGTTGCCCGTCAGTTGAGCGGCATTGGATGCAATTTTCTCTGCATTTCCGCGCACATGCGAGATCACTCCGTTGACGTTCTCCGCTACGCTCGAGAAATTGTCTATTGCCGTATCCGCGTGCTTGCGAATGTCTTCGATGGTCGTGTTTGCGGATTTCACCAGACCCCCGCCTTCACGCATCAGCGAGCTCATATCGAACGGGGCTTGGCTTGGCAGCGTACAATTCTTGCATTCGGGCGATTGTTCGCTCCCTATTTTGATGTCTACGAACTTACTTCCCACCATTCCCGAGGTGTCAATCGTTGCCACTGAATCCTCGCGCACAAGCGGCCGGAATTTCTGATCCACTTCCAGGTTGAGGCGAAACTGCCCGGACGGCGAATTCGGAATATCTATGCCGCTTATCTGCCCCGCATCCATTCCTGAAACCCGCACTCTAGCGCCCTTGGTCAGCGTGTCTATGGACTTGAAGTCGGTATACACATGGAAATGACCTTGGAAAACTTGTTGGCTGCTGCCGATGATAAACAGGCCCACGCCAAATAGCAGCACGCCGCCAATTAGAAAAACCCCGACCAAAACTGTTTTTTTGACTGACATTACGTTTGTGCTCCAGCAGCGAGGTTTCGTACTACGGGGTCATCGCTGTGCAGGAGTTCCTCGGCACTCCCGCACTCGGCGATGTGCCCGTCCTCCAGGACCGCAAATCGATCCGCGAACTTTTGGGCGCCCGCTACGTCGTGAGTAACTGCCACCAAGGTTACGTTTCGCTTCTTTTTAAGACCGAGTAGCAGATCGTAGATCTCTGAAGCGGTAATGTGATCCAGACCGCTGCTCGGTTCGTCTACCAGCAGAATCGGGGGTTCCAGAGCCAAAGCCCGCGCGAGCCCGGCGCGTTTTTGCATGCCTCCGGAGAGCTCTGACGGCATCTTATCTCCATCCTTTTCTAATGACACCTCTTCGAGCTTTTCCCGCACGATTTCCTCGATCTCTTTTTCAGATTTCTTGGTGTGCCGCCGCAACGGAAATGCTACATTTTGCCGGACAGAAATCGAATCGAACAGCGCGGCGCTTTGGAAAAGGAAGCCGATTCTCTTGCGCGCCTCGCCCAGCTTTTCACTCTTGAGCGTGGCAATTTCGTTGCCTTCAACGAAGACTTGCCCTTGTTCCGGCTTCAGAAGTCCAATCAGCAGCTTCAGCGTCACGCTCTTGCCAACGCCGCTTCGGCCGAGCAGGCAAAAAGCCTCGCCGCAAGCGACTCTGAATGAAACGTCTTCCAGCACTTTTCTGTCCCCAAACGATTTCGAAACGTGTTCAAAGCGCACGGCCGGTTCATCATCTTTGCTCCTGTTCATCCCGGAAACCAAAAGAAGATTATTTTGACCAGAATCACGTCCGACAAGATAACCAGCAGCGATGAAAAGACCACGCTGCGAGTGGAGGCGCGCCCCACGCCTGCAGCGCCCTGCGTCGCGGTATATCCCAAATAGCAGGAAACCGTTCCGATAATGAATCCAAAAACCAATGTCTTGGCTGTCGGCGGTATGTAGTCCGACCACCCCATCGAGCTGAACGCGTCGCTCAAATACAAGCGCGCCGGCATACCACCAGGCGTGATCATTTCAGACACCATTCCGCCCGCCAGGCCTGAAAAATTCAGCAGTGTAGTCAATATCGGCACCGCAATTACGCACGCTACGATTCGAGTCACAACCAGATACTTGAAGGAGTCAATGGCAAGCGCCTCCAATGCGTCGATCTGTTCGGTAACGCGCATCCCGGCAATTTCCGCGCCGATTCCCGCGCCCACTCGCCCGGCGATAAGCAAGCTGGTGATGACAGCCCCAATGTCCTTGAATAACCCGAATGAGACCGCCTGCGGAATCATTGCCTCAGCCCCAAAAGACTCCATGGATGCTCGGGTCACCATGGAAAGCACTATCCCGAAAGCAAATCCCGATGCGAGTATCAGCGGGCATGAGCGCCAACCCGCCTGGAAGATCTGGTTTGCGATCTCGCGAAATTCGAACGGTCGCCGGAATATGTCGCGAACTGTTCGAAAGGCAAAAAGCCCAAACTCGCCCACGGCGCCGAAAAAGGAAGTAAGCCAAGTAAGAAAAGATGCCACGCTGCGTCAACTGGCGGGCTTCGCCCTCAAAATCTTCTACTTAGGGGACTAGCTACCCCGCCGCAAGATTACCTGCACTAAGTTACAGTGCCCCCGAAACTACGTAACACGCCCTCGCAATGCGCATCACCCAAGCGGAGGCCAAATTGAATCGCGAAACCGGAACTTCAGGTCAGCAGTCGCGCGAAGTGGTCATGATCACGGGAGCGTCGGCCGGTGTCGGTCGCGCCATCACACGCGAGTTCGCCAGCAGGCAAGCTTCTATTGGACTGATCGCGCGCGGCAAGCAGCGGCTTGACGCGGCTAAGGCGGAAGTTGAGGCAAAAGGGGGGCGCGCACTCATTTTCCCCGTCGATGTCGCGGACGCCGGAGCCGTCGATCAAGCGGCTCAAACCCTTGAAGACGAGTTCGGGCCCATAGACATCTGGGTCAATGATGCGATGACCACAATATTCGCGCCTCTTTCGGAGATTACGCCCGATGAGTTCAAGCGTGCTACCGAAGTTACCTATTTAGGCTGTGTCTACGGCACAATGGCCGCTCTGAAACGCATGCTTCCGCGCGACAAAGGCACGATTGTGCAGATCGGTTCCGCGCTTGCTTACCGCTCCATCCCGCTCCAGGCGCCCTATTGCGGAGCCAAGCACGCAATCGTGGGGTTTACGGACAGTCTTCGATCTGAACTCATCCATAACCGCAGTAAAGTGCACGTCACTGTCGTTCATCTTCCGGCCGTCAATACGCCTCAATTCAATTGGTGCCGGACTCGGCTGCCGCGCCATCCGCAGCCAGTGCCGCCCATCTATGAACCGGAAGTCCCGGCCCGCGCAGTCTACTGGGCCGCACACCATAGGCGTCGCGAGGTTTTCGTCGGCTTCCCGACCATGAAAGCCATCTACGCGCAAGATGTCGCACCCGGATTTGCCGATTGGTACCTTGGCAAGAACGGCTATTCATCCCAGCAAACAGACCAGTCCGTTTCGCCCAACCGGCCGGACAACCTCTTCGAACCGGTGGCCGCCGATTACGCCGCGCGCGGCATTTTTACCGATGTTGCGCAGCCATTCAGCGGTCTCAACTGGGTAAACCTTCACCGATTGCCCATTTCGGTAATCGCCGCCAGTTTGTTCGGTGCCGTTGCGCTGCTATGGAAAACCGTCAAATAAAAATATCTGATCGCTGAGCTACTGCTTGTGATAATCCAACGGCGGCTTCTGATCTGGCGGGATCATCGACTCATACTTCTTCCCTTGGAGCTGCCGTACGAATTCCACCTTTGCATCCGCCACTAATTGGGGGCTTGCAAATAGATCCGCCGCGGTCAGCGCCAACGCTTTCGCCGACACTACCATGCCCTTTTGACCAATGGTCGTGCCCGCGCACGCCGCCGCCTGCCACGTATGGGCGGCAACGCCGGGCACGAACGTTGCTGATCCAAAGCCGATGGTTGGCACGTTCCAACTCACGTCTCCGACATCGGTCGAAGCTGCCGGCGCGTTCGGGTCAAACTGCCGCAAGGGCTGCACGATTTCGGTGGAGTGAAGATCGCGACGGCCTTCTGGAGGGAGACTCTTTTGCAACTCCTCGGCGAAGTGCATCTCCTCGGGCGTATAGGAAAACCCGCCCACCTCCTCCAGATTCTTTTGCGCCACTTTAGCCAGTACGTCGTTCGCAACGATGTTTGCGTCACTAGAGACAATATTCGTTTCAAGCGTGGTCTCCGTCATCATCGCCGCCCCTTGCGCGATCTTCATGATCCGCGCCCAAATCAGGTCCAGCCCCGGAAGCGTGGGGCTGCGCGCCATCAAGTACAACTCCGCGGTGTCCGGCACTACGTTCGGCGCCAACCCTCCGTTACTAATGATGTAGTGCATGCGCGTATTCGCCGGTACGTGCTCGCGCAGAAATTCGATGCCGTTGCCCATCAACATCACGGCGTCCAGCGCGGATCTTCCGCGATCCGGAGCCATAGCGGCATGCGCGGCGATGCCGTGAAACTTGAACTTTGCCGATGTTATCGCTAGCGCGCCTCCGTTTGAAACCGCGTTTCGGTCCGCCGGGTGCCATTGCAGAACCACGTCCACGTCCCGAAACAGCCCCGCTCGCACCATGTACACTTTGCCTGATCCGCCCTCTTCGGCAGGCGTACCGTAATAGCGCAGCGTGCCGCGAACGTGGTTTGCCTCCATATACTGCTTGAGCGCCACCGCCGCCAGTGCTGCGCCAGACCCGAGTAAGTTGTGTCCGCATCCGTGTCCCGGCGCTCCAGTAGTGACCGGGTTTCTGTCCGGTACAGCCGCTTGCGATAATCCGGGCAGCGCGTCAAATTCACCAAGAATCGCGACGACGGGCTTGCCTTCGCCGTAGCTGGCGATGAACGCCGTGGGCTCCTCTGCGACTCCGGTTTCCACTCGAAAGCCAGCGTTTTTCAGTTCGCTTTGCAGCAGAGCCGAGCTTTTTTCTTCGTGATAGCCCAGTTCCGCGTAGCCCCAAATCTCCTTGGACACTTTGCTGAATTCCGCGCTGTGCTGATCCACTAGCTTTTCAAGCTGCTGATGCCCGTCCGAAGTCTGGCCCCACGCTACGGCC
The DNA here is from genome assembly GCA_963846025.1 of Terriglobia bacterium. Lineage (GTDB taxonomy): Bacteria > Acidobacteriota > Terriglobia > Bryobacterales > Bryobacteraceae > Bog-105. The sequence goes on from CAWJUG010000004.1 coordinate 205,977, forward strand.
GCGAGCACGATACCTGAAAACCCAAAGTTGCGGAGGTGGCGGAAAAGAGAAGAAATGATTCTCATTTGCGATTTCCTTAGTTTAGACAAATGTGCTCTTGTTATTCTGAAAATTCCAGCCAGGCCCACGAAACCACGTTGTTTTCCGGCCTTTGCCCTCAAATGCACATAAAAAAACAACGTCTTCTTACACCCGGTCCAACCCCTCTTTTACCCGCGGCATTGCACGCCATGATGGGTTCGGACATTCATCACCGCACGGAAGATTTCCGCAATCTCTATAAAGGCGTTCTGACGGATTTGAAATCGGTCCTCGGAACTGCCAACGATGTCCTCGTTCTGGTTGCATCCGGTACAGGCGGACTTGAGGCTGCCGCTCAAAACTTCTTCTCGCCCGGCGATGAAGTCCTTGTCTGTTCCGCCGGTAAATTCGGCGAGCGTTGGGTGGAACTGACGAAGGCGTTCGGCCTCCGCGCCACTGTTCTGAGCGCCCCGTATGGAGAAGCCGTCGCTCCCAGTGCTGTCGAAGAGGCGCTCGCACGGAATAAGAATTTTAAGGGAGTGTTTGTTCAGGCGTCTGAAACTTCCACTGGCACGCAGCACAATATCAAAGCCATGGGTATGGCCGTCAAGAAGACGCAGGCTCTCTTTGTGGTTGACGCAATTACGGGTCTTGGTACCATGCCGCTCGATATTGACGCTTGGGGTCTCGATATCGTCATCGGCGGCTCCCAAAAAGCGTTCATGATCCCGCCGGGTCTCGCATTTCTGTCAATCAGCGCAAAGGCATGGGCCCTTAGCGAATCCGCTACCGCTCCGCGCTTCTATTTCGATCTCAAGAAGGAAAAGAAAAACGCCGCGGGTGGCGAATCTTCCTGGACCCCGAATACCTCGCTCCTGCTGGCGCTTGCGGAAGCCTTGAAGTACATCCAGTCCATTGGAATGGAGAAGCTCATTGAGAACGCGCAACTGCTTGCCCTTGCCACGCGCGAGGCTATGAAGACGCTGGGCCTTCAGCTCTTTTCAACCGCTCCCGGTTCTTCCGTAACTGCGGTTCGCCCTCCCGCTGGAATGGATTCAGGCGTCATTGTCAAGGAATTCCGTAGCCGTTTCAACGCCATCATCACCAACGGGCAAGGCTCGATGAAAGGGCAAATCTTCCGTCTGGCGCATCTTGGCTATTTCGATTTTCATGATCTGTTTGCCGTCGTTGCGGAACTGGAGATCATTCTCGCCGCGCAAGGCCATCCGGTTCGCTTTGGTTCCGGGGTAGCTGCTGTTCAGAACGTCTACGCCGAAGCCGCGTTGCCGAAGGAAGCGGCACTCACCGTCTAATCGCTCATAGATGAAAATTCTTGTTGCTGAACCGCTCGCGCCCGCGGCACTGGAAATGCTTCGCGCCCAGTCGGAGTGGAACGTAATTCAGGCGGATCCCAAAAGCTACGAACCGCATTTAGCCGATTGCGAAGCGCTTATCGTTCGCAGCGCCGTCAAGGTCACTTCCGAGGTTCTCGCGAAAGCGCCCAAACTGCGCGTGATCGGTCGTGCAGGTGTTGGCGTTGATAACGTTGACCTCCCTGCCGCAACGGACGCTGGCGTGCTGGTCATGAACACGCCCGGCGGCAATGCAGTTTCGGTTGCCGAACACACGCTGGCCCTCATGCTCTCGATGGCGCGCTCGGTCCCGCAGGCAAGTGCCTCCACAAAAGATGGCAAGTGGGAGAAAAAGAAATTTCTTGGCAATGAGCTTCGCGGAAAGACACTGGGCATCGTGGGTCTCGGCAGCATCGGCCGTGAAGTTGTCAAGCGCGCCCGCCCGTTCGAGATGCGCATCGCGGGTCACGATCCTTACGTGAGCTCCCAGACTGCGCACGACCTTGGGATTGAACTCATGTCGCTGCCGGAACTCTATGCTGCCAGTGACTATATAACTCTGCACGTTTCACTTACGCCTGAAACGGATCACATGCTGAATGCGGAGACGCTATCTCAAATGAAGCCGGGGGTGCGCATCGTGAACTGCGCCCGCGGCGAGTTGATCGATCCCGTGGCCCTTCAGTCGGCCATCGAATCGGGAACGGTTGCCGGAGCGGCGCTCGATGTGTTCGAAACAGAGCCCCCGGGCGAACTCCCGTTGCTGCAGCTTGAATCCATTGTCGCGACTCCGCACATTGCCGGATCCACCGAAGAAGCGCAAGAAATCGTCGGCATTCGCATCGTCGAGCAACTTATTGAATATCTGAAAACTGGTGTTGCGCTTAATGCCGTCAACATGCCGGCGCTTACGGCTGAACAATATCGTGCGCTTGGCCCTTATTTGAATCTCGCCGAACGCTTGGGCCTGTTCCTCAGCCACATCACTGTTGGCAATGCTCACACCATCCGTCTTGTTTATTTCGGCCGTCTCGCGGACGGCAACACGCAAATTCTGCGCAACGCCGGATTGGCCGGTGTTCTGAGCCGTTCTCTGGAATATCGCGCAAACCTGGTGAACGCGATGCAGATTGCGACACAGCGCGGTTTTCGCGTCATCGAACAGCGGGAGCCCGGCCTTGCACACATGGATTCTGTTCGTATCGAACTCGAATCCGATGCCGGTTCGTTCTCCGCCGTGGGCGCTGTTGTTCTGAACAAGCCGCGTCTGCTTCAGGTGGAAGGCATCTCATGCGAAGCGACTCTGGATGGCAACCTGATGTACTCAAAAAATCAGGATGTGCCCGGTGTCATCGGCTACATCGGAACCGTTCTCGGCAAAAACGGCATCAACATCGCCAATTTTGCGCTGGGCCGGCAAGATCCCGCTACCAATCACCGGACTGATGCACGGCCCCTTAACGCCATCTCCATCATCGAGTCAGATCAACTCGTGCCCGATAATGTCATTTCCCAGCTCTTCGAAAATCCGGCTATTAAATTTGTCCGGCGCGTCCCTCTATATCGCGCCTGATCATTCTTCGCCCCAGCCGCCGCCGCCGGGCGTTTCTATCCGTAGCACGGCGCCGGCCTCCACTTGTATGTTGCATTTACCCGGCAACTCTGTCGCGGAATTCTGCTGTGCCAGTGTGTTGCGGCCTTTAGCGCCTGGACTTCCGCCATGCAACCCATAGGGGCCAAACTTACGGCGATCGGTCAACAACGTGATCTGCGCCGGACCTAACAATTCCATCTCGCGGACCAATCCATCGCCGCCACGAAATTTGCCGGCGCCACCCGATCCGGTCCGGTACCCATAACGCCGAACGCGAAACGGATATGCGTATTCCAGCGCCTCGATCGGTGTGTTCATGGTATTGGTCATGTTCGTATGTACGCCCGATACACCGTCGCCCTTTGGCCGCGCTCCGGAGCCGCCCGCAATGGTTTCGTAATAAGCATAGGCTTGGCCGCTGCGCGGGTCAATGCCGCCTACCGTCACGTTATTCATCGTTCCGGAGCTTGCTGCGGGAATCCGCTCCGGCACAATCTTCGAGAAGGCGTGTAGTAACGTGTCCACAATCCTTTGCGACGTCTCTACGTTGCCTCCGGCTACTGCGGCAGGACTAACTGCATCCACCACCGTTCCTGGCCGCGTGATCACGGATACCCGCCGCATCAATCCTGCTGTCGGTGCAGCTTCCTCCGGTAGCAGGCATCGCAGAACATAGAATGCTGCCGAGTACGTGATCGCCGCAACTGCGTTCAAGCTTCCCGTCACTTGCTCCGCCGAGCCCGTGAAATCCAGTTCGATACGACCCTCGCCCGGATGTGTTCGGATGCTCACAGCAATCTTGACTGGCTCGTCGGTAATGCCGTCGCTATCCAGGAAATCTTCGGCGCTAAATTCGCCTTCCGCGAAATTCTCCAATTCCGCTTTCATCAACTCTTCGGAATGGTCGAGTAACCCGGCAACATTCCCCTGCACTCGCTCAGAGCCGTACTTCTCGACTAGTTCTCTCACCCGTTGTGCCCCAATCTTACAAGCGCCGATCTGCGCGGTCAGATCGCCCTCGCGCTCGCGAGGTGTTCGCACGTTCTGTAGGATCAGCCGCAACACTGCGTTGTTAAGCTCGCCTCCGGAATAAAGCTTAAGTGGCGGAATCCGCACGCCTTCTTGATAGATCTCGCGGCACAGACCCATGGAGCCCGGATACATGCCGCCCACATCGGCATGATGCGCACGGTTGGCGACAAAGAACGCTGCTTGCTCCCGTTCAGGCACGAACACAGGCACAACCAGAGTTATGTCCGGCAAATGAGTGCCGCCATCGTACGGATCGTTCAGTATGGCGATGTCGCCCGCCTGAAGCGTTAGTTGATCGAGCGCCGCCCTCACCGACATAGGCATCGATCCCAAATGCACCGGCATGTCGTCGCCCATGGCGATGACTTGTCCGGCGCTATCGAACACCGCGCTGGAATAATCGCGCCGCTCCTTGATATTGGGGGAAAACGAAGTTCGCCGCAGCGCTGCGCCCATCTCTTCCGCAATGGAATGAAATGCGCTCTTGAATATCGAGAGCTCAATCGGGTCGCTCATTGCGGAACCTCAATCACCAGATTGCTATAAGCATCGACAGACGCGAAACAGTCGGGCGGCAAAAACGTGGTGGCACTGTATTCAACCACCACTGCCGGGCCCGCAAACCGGTCTCCGGGATACAGTGCATCACGGTCGTACACCGTGCCCATCAGGCACTCGCCGCCGAAAAAAATAGGCTTACCCTTAACAATCGCGTGTCCGGCGTCGCCCGGCTTAACCTCGCGTTGCGCAAACTCGACTGGCTCCGTAGCCGCAATCATGCGCACCCGTGCATTCACCACTTCCACTTGCCGCTGCGGATCCGCGTATCCATACCTTTGCTCATGTATTCGATGGAAATCGCTGACGAAATCCTCTGACCAGGGCACCGGCAATTCATAACCCTGCCCCGCATAGCGCAAATCCAAGGAATGCGCCGCCATCGCGGTTAGCCCTTCGGCTTGCATGTCGCGCTGCCCCTGCTCCTCCAGCGCCTCGAAGTGCCTTCGTATTGATTCGTCCTCCGGCTTTAGCATCAACGTTCGCGAATAATCGCGAATCACATCCGATACCAGAATTCCGTACGCCGACAACGCGCCGGGCATGTTCGGTACCAACACCCTTGGAATCCTCAGCGCGCGTGCCAACCCGCAAGCGTGCAGCGGCCCCGCTCCGCCGAATGAGACCAGCGTAAAATCGCGCGGATCATGTCCTTGCTCGACCGAGATCTTTCGAAGCGCGCGTTCCATATGCACATCTGCCAACTGGATAATTCCTTCGGCAAAGATATCCACGCTGGCTAGCTTTCCCTTGGCGCGCTCCGTAAATTCGCGCGCCCTGGCTTCGTCGAGCTTCATTGCGCCACCCAGAAACGCGTCGGCGTCCAGCCTGCCCAGCAGCAGATTGGCATCTGTCACAGTCGGCTGTTCGCCGCGCCCATAACAGATAGGTCCGGGATCGGCCCCCGCGGATTCGGGCCCCACCTTCAGGGCCCCGCCCCGATCGAACCTCGCAAGTGATCCTCCACCAGCGCCCACAGTATGTATGTCGAGCATCGGCACTGCCACCGGCATGTCCATAATCTGAAATTCCGTCGAAGTCCGAAGTCCCGCCGCGGAATTCACAAGTGCAACGTCCGTGGATGTGCCACCCATGTCAAACGTGAGGATACGCTCGAATCCCGCTGCCTTCGCCACCGCTAATGCACCCACCACTCCGCCGGCGGGTCCCGAAAGAATCGTACGCACCGGTTCGCGCACTGCAGTCCTCGCCGGAAGGATGCCGCCCGAAGATTGCATCACGTGAAGTTGCGAGCCCTGCGACTGCACCGCCGTATTCAGCTTCTGTAAATACCGCTGCATCGTCGGCGCAAGATACGCATTGATCAATACCGTCGACCCGCGCTCGTATTCGCGAAACTCCGGTAAGATTTCATGCGATACAGAAACCGGCACGCCGATTTCGCGTAACTTTTCGGCGACCGCGCGTTCATTTGCTGGATTCGCAAACGAAAAAAGCAGCGATATCGCAATTGCTTCCGGCTGCGTCGCTGCAACCACGCGCACCAATCTTCGAAGCTCCGCGGCGTCCGGTGTCTGCAGCGCGTTTCCATCGCTCGCCACGCGCTCTACTACTCCAAAACGCATCTCATCCGGCGCGAGCGGAGGCTCTTTAGTGAAGAACAAATCGTACAGCTTCGGCCGCGCCTGTCTGCCAATCGCGATCGTGTCTTCAAAACCTGCCGTCGTCACGAAAACAACTCGCGCACCTTTTCGTTCCAGCAGCGCATTCGTTCCTACGGTTGTTCCATGGCGGATTTCAGCTTTCTCGCCGAACGAGATTCCGGCTATCCCATCTAACACCGCCTGTCCGGGATCTGCCGGTGTCGAAGGAACCTTCAATACCCGTAACTGCCCCTCGGAAACAAACACGCAATCAGTAAATGTGCCGCCTGTATCGATAGCTATTCGCATTGCGCCGACTTCGTGCCTATCCTATTCTCTATGGCGTGCCGCGGTGAATAGTGTAACCAGCAACTCAAACAGCGCCCTACCGGCAACTCCGCCTTTTCGCTGGCGCAACACAACGGCGGCACAGCGCCGAACTGTCGTTGCCGCCGGTTTGGGCTGGATGCTCGACGCCTTCGACGTCATGCTCTACTCCATTGTTCTGACGACGCTGATGCGCACCTTCGGAATGAGCAAGAGCACTGCAGGTCTGCTGAACACTTTGACGCTTATCGCATCTGCAATCGGCAGCCTCTTCTTCGGTCTTCTTGCGGATCGTATGGGACGCCGCCGAATGTTGAGCCTAAGCATTCTCACGTACTCACTATTTACGTTTGCGTGCGGGTTCTCCACCAGCATCATGATGCTCGCAGTTTTTCGCTTTCTGCTCGGCCTCGGCATGGGCGGCGAATGGAATTCCGGAGCGACACTGGTGGCCGAAACGTGGCCCAGTGCCTGGCGCGGGCGCGCACTCGCCATCGTGCAAAGCAGTTGGGCTATTGGCTACGCGCTTGCCGCTGTGGTGGCTAGTCTCGTTTTGGCGCACGCCAGTTGGCGATGGGTTTTCTTCGTTGGAGTGCTTCCCGCCTTGGTGGTTTTTTGGATCCAGCACCGCGTTCCCGAACCCGAGATCTGGCGCCGGCATCTTAGCGATCCCGTTTCCTCCTCCGTTCAAAGGCGCGCACTGTGGCGAACCATCGCGCCCCGTCTTATTACGCTTCTGTGCATGAACACCTTCGGCATGTTTGCCTGGTGGGGCCTCTTTACCTGGATTCCAGCCTACCTGGCGCTTCCTGCCTCAAAGGGCGGCCGTGATTTTAGCCAGTTCGGCTTCACCGCCTTTCTTACAATCCTGAATCTCTGCGGCATGTTTCCCGGCTATTTGTGCTTCGGCGTCCTTGCGGACAAGTTCGGTCGCAAGCGAACCCTCATTCTTTACCTAGTTCTCGCCGCGCTTTCCGTTCCGGCATTCGCTGTCGCCCGCCGGCCCGGGCTCATTCTGCTCACCGCCTCTATCGCGGCATTTTTCGGGACTGGATTCTTCACCGGCTCGGGCATTCTTGGAAGCGAACTGTTCCCCACCAGCATTCGCGCCACCGCACTTGGTATCTCCTACAACGCGGCTCGGGGCCTTAGCGCATTCGCGCCATTTCTGATCGGCGCGATCGGCGAAGCGCACGGCCTGGCTTGGGGCTTTACTGTGTGTGCCCTCGCGTTTGCTGCGGCCGCATGCACGGCTCTCTGGATTCCCGAAACTCGCGGTACGGAACTGACGTGAAATATGGCCTTAGTCTCCGACAGCGCAAATGGCGGCGCAGGCGTTCTTTGATATCCTTCAGAGCTTCCCACGTAACGCCTACCTATGTTTTCAACGCGGGATCCTTAGTTTCTTTTCGAAGCTCGGTCAAGCGTTGCCGCAGCATTCTTAGAACTTCGGCATACCGCGGATTTCCGTACACGTTGTTCCGCTCGCCCGGGTCGGCCTGAAGATCGTACAGCTCAAACTCTTCCGGTGGCAAATAGTATTCGATGTACTTGTAACGTTCGGTCCTAATACCGCGATTCGGCCGGACCTGCTGTGATCCGGGATATTCGTAATACTCGTACAACCAGTCTTTGCGCCAACTGATCTCTTGGCCCTTGCCCAACTTCACCATGCTCTTGCCTTGCATGCCGTCTGGAATAGGGATGCCCGCCAAGTCCAAGATTGTCGGCGCGATGTCGATAGTCAACACCATGTCATTGACGACACGCCCGGGCTGGAACACCTTTGGATAGCGGATCATCATTGGAACCCGAATCGACGGTTCATGCATGAAGCGCTTGTCGTACATCCGCCATTCGCCCAGGAAAAAGCCGTGGTCCGAAGAAAGCAAGATGATCGTGTCATCAAGCTGGCCGGTTTGGGTCAACCAATCGAAAACCCGCCCGATGTGTCGATCGACATCTACAAGGCCGGCGTCGTAATCCTTGACAAGTTCCTCTAGCGAACGCGGATCGTCGTTACTCAGCAACGTCGTCCCGATTTTGTTGTCGGCCTCGGCGAACGCATGCGGCTTGCCAGGGTAGCCCTTCAGATCGTCATCGAAAGTATCTGGCTTCGGAATGGTAACGCCGTTATACAGATCCAAATCGCGCCGCGCGCGGTAGAACGGCGCATGCGGAGCCTGGAACCAGAGGCAGAGGCAAAATGGCTTGTCGCGTTTTTCTTTTAGCCAGCCAAGAGCGTGATCTGTGATGACATCGTCGGCATATCCGCTATATGTCCGCGGGCCTGTGATTTTGCCATTGCGGCCTTCGTACAACACCGGGTGATAGTAATCCGTGCCAGGCGAGTTATACGCGAAGTAATAGTCCCAATAGCGATCACGCGCACCTTCCCCAATGTGCGCTTTTCCGCAAAGCGCAACTTCGTAACCGGCTTGGTGCAGCAGATCCGTAAACAGCGGAATAGAGCGCGGAATTGGACGGCTTGTGTCATTGCCGAGAGCCCCGGTTGCGTGAGAGTACATTCCGGTCATTGCGGCGGCGCGCGACGGAGCGCAAAGAGAATTGATGACGAATGCGTTCCGAAACCAGACACCTTCGCGCCCGACGCGGTCGTGATTGGGCGTTCGTAGAATTTTGTTACCAGCCAGGCTGAGTGCGTCAGCCCGCTGGCCTTCTCCGAAAAGGAAGATGATGTTCGGGCGCTTTGCGCCTGCGCTGGTCTGTGCAAGCAGCGTGGAACCAGTAATGGCCGAAGTTGCAATAGTCGCGCTATGCAGGAACTGCCTTCGGGTGGGAGTTGATTCAGTCATTTTCGACATTCGGGTTATTTAACTTCGACAGTAAACACTGGCAGTGCCTTTTCAATATTGCAGTAATCCGCGAATAAAACCATGTATACTAACCCGCAGGTCTTTTCGGCTAGTAAATCTTCTTACCAAGATTAGCGCGCACCGGCAGTAAGAATCTGAAGTTGCAATCGTTGCCCAAGGAGTTTTGCGATGAGACAGACATGCCTGAGTTTTACGTTCATGAAGCTGTCCTCAGTTCCATTGCGACCGGCCTCGTTTTCGCCCAGGAAGCCCAAATTACCGGGCGCGCGACAGATCCTTCCGGCTCCGGGAGCAACTGTCAGCACCAGCAGCTTCGGTGTCACGAGCGTAGCGGGTCCGCCGCGTCAGTTGCAGTTCGGATTGAAGGCGTTATTCTAAGCAGGCCTCGCGAACGAATTCTCGAACGCGTTTGATTAGGCGGGGCTGTTTGCGTAGCTTCGATAACTGTCGCGACGTCCTGAGCCCCGTGGAGCCGCCTTCCGAATGACAGGGCTCCAAACGCCTGTACTATGTGCGGAATTAAAACCTGTGCAATGCTCGCGACTTTCGTATCATCGGAGTGCCATGAAGAAATGGATTACCGCGACATTGCTCATTGCCACAGCGGCGCTTGCGCAGCAGACCCACAATCAATATGAGCCGCCGAACGCGTCTGGTGCAGGTCAGAAGCTGCTCGCACAATTTAGTGGCGACTGGGATGTCGTCAAGTCTTTCTTCCCGATGAACGGCAAGCCCATCGTGACGAAGGGCACGTGTAAGCAGTACATGGTCCAGGACGGCAAGTTTCTGCAGTCGGATTTCACCTTCTTCAATGCTGATGGAACGAAGAGCACCGGCACCGGAATATCCGGCTTCGATTCCAAAACGAATCGCTTCACCACCGTGTGGTATGACTCGCGTCAGACGACAATGTCCATTCGCCAGAGCGACGGCACGTTTGACGGCAAGAACATCGTCCTATGGGCTACGCCCCTCGATCCCGACCGTCCCGGGCGCAAGACGGTCGCGCGCGCGCATCTTGAAGAAGACGGCCGCCTTCTCCTCCATCGCCATTTCGCGATCGATGACAAAGGGCAGGAGCACATGATGATCGAGCTGCGCATGACGCGGAAATAGTTTCACGACAGGCTATTTCTGAGAAAATCACGTCAGAACTTAGTAAGACTTACGGACATGCAGCGCCAGGGTTCTTATGACGGGCCATGGACTGGAGATACTCGATGAGCTCGCGGATGTCTTTCTCGGGAAGCGAATCGAAGTTGGGCATCCTGGTTGCAGATCGAATACTCCCGGCATTCGCGATGAACCGGCTCAGAAGGCGCGGATTCCAGTATTCCGTTACGCTGCAGGGAGAATTCAGTTCAGGCCCTAATCTGCCTCCAACGCCGTTGATTGAATGACATTTGAGGCAGTGCGCGACGAATAACTCGTAACCGGGTTTCGGGCCATCGGGATCAAGGCCAGCTAAGGCATCGGATGAGGAGATTAATTCGATGGCAACCATCTGGTACGGCCATGGGTATTTTTCGGGATCGCCCGGCGGCGAAAGCCAGACCAGATAGCTCGGGGCCGGGGTTGAGGGAGTTCCGCTCCCGGGCAATGGCTGCCAGTCTTCACCTCGCGGGGCATTTGCGTCACGGATGGCGATCAACCCCCTGCCCTGCTTCGCGAGAGACAGCGGCATCAGAGGAAGATAGCCGTCCTTACAGCGGAAACGCACGTACACATCGCTCTCCGGATGACCTCCCAGCCGCAAATCCTTCAACACGTCACGCAGCCAAAGCCCCTGATATCGCTGCTTCCGTTTATACACGGGATCATTCACCTCAACGGAGGCGAGCGGATGCACTTTGCGCAACTGCGCCATCGATTGTTCACTGATTGGGAAGCTTGCAAGCGGGGTTCCTGGCCCGGCAGCACACGATCCCGCGGTCACCAGGCACATCACCGCCATCCGGGCAACTCCATCCATGTTGACCTCCATTTCTGAGCCTGTTGAGTATACCGCCCCAAAGTTCGATGAGGATGCCCTCGTCTGCATGAGAGCAGCCGACGCCCTGGAGAAGATTTGTCGGGATAACGCTACGCTTGTGCAATCACACAAAGGCCCTTTGCTGGCTTTGCTCGCAGAGACTACTCAACAAGAAGTGAAATGGCATCTTGCCGTCATCGTTCCACGTTTGCAGCTTACGGCATCAGAATGCCGCGAAGCCGCGAAGACCTTGCAGACCTATCTTGAGGACCATAGTTCGATCGTTAAGACATCGGCAATGCAGGGATTGGCTGATCTGACCGAGCAACATGCTTCCCTGCGTCCATTCGTCATTGATCTAATTTGATCGCTCTCGCGAACTGGAACGCCAGCGATGCGGGCGCGAGGGCGCAAGCTGCTGTACAAACTGGAACCTTGATCGTGAACGGCGCGCTGCCCGATTACTCCCACAGATCGCAGTCTACCTGTCAGCCGCCGCGAACCGCGACAAATGGGCGGATCGGTCATCCCTAACTGCATATCCATCCCGCTGGACTAAGACTAAGACGATAGTAGGCTTGAAAACAGCGTGATCAACGACCTCTGGTACAAGAATGCAATCGTCTACTGTCTCTCAGTAGCGACATACATGGATTCAGACGGAGATGGCGTTGGCGACTTCAAAGGGCTGATGAGGCGGCTTGACTATTTGCAGGGCCTAGGTATCACGGCACTGTGGTTGATGCCTTTCCAGCCGTCCCCGGGACGCGATGGCGGTTACGACATCGCCGATTATTACAACGTCGATCCGCAGTACGGAACCCTCGGCGACTTCGTTGAATTCACACACGCCTGCGACCAACGCGGCATAAGAGTGCTCATTGATTTAGTGGTAAATCACACCTCTGACCAACACGCCTGGTTCCGCGAGGCACGCCGCGATGCGCAATCCAAATATCGCGATTGGTACGTCTGGTCGAAGAAACGGCCGGAACGCAGCAAAGATGGAATCGTGTTTCCTGGCGTCCAGAAATCCACATGGACCCGCGACGATGTTTCTAAATTGTGGTACTTCCACCGATTTTATGATTTTCAGCCAGACCTGAATAGCAGCCATCCTGAAGTGCGGGCAGAAATCCTCAAAATCATGGGCTTCTGGATTCAGCTCGGAGTATCCGGCTTCCGCATGGACGCAGTGCCATTCGTGATCTCAACAAAAGGGCCCGGCGTCATAGAACCGCAAGAGCAATACGGTATGTTACGCGAACTGCGCGAATTTCTGAGCTGGCGCGAGGGAGAAGCAATTATTTTGGCTGAGGCCAATGTTCTGCCTGACACCGATTTGGAATACTTCGGCGCCAATGGCGAGCGCCTGCACATGATGTTCAACTTCCAAGTGAATCAGGCGCTGTTTTATGCGCTTGCGGCCGCAGATAGCGGTCCTTTGATAAAGGCATTACAGGCAACGAAGCCCCGCCCGGCGACAGCGCAGTGGGGGCAGTTTTTGCGCAATCACGATGAACTGGATCTTGGCCGCTTAACGGAAGAGCAACGGCAAACCGTATTTTCCGCATTCGCTCCGGACCCGAACATGCAGCTCTACGGGCGCGGTATCCGTCGGCGCTTAGTACCTATGCTAAACGGAGACAGGCGCAGAATTGAACTGGCCTACAGCCTGATGATGACGTTGCCCGGGACTCCCGTAATCCGGTACGGTGACGAGATCGGGATGGGGGACGATTTATCGCTGAAAGAACGCCAGTGTGCGAGAACGCCGATGCAGTGGTCTTCTGAATCGCAGGGTGGGTTTTCCACGAACAAAAAATGTGTGGTGAGGGTAATCGGCAGAGGCGCTTATGGATATGAGCGGGTGAATGTGGCTGATCAGCGGCGCGATCCAAATTCTCTCCTTAACTGGATGGAACGGATCGTCCGGATGCGCAAGGAAGTCCCTGAAATTGGCTGGGGAGACTTCGAAGTGTTACGAACCAGGAAGCCTGACGTGCTTGCAATCCGGTATCACTGGCGCGGAAACTCGGTCGTGGCGGTTCACAACCTGAACGCAAACCCATGCGACATCGTATTGAACATCGGCGAGGAAAGAAGCGGGGGCGTCGACCTGATCAATCTGCTCTCGATCGATCACAGCATTCCGGACCAATCTGGCGCGCATCGCATTTTACTGGAACCCTACGGATATCGGTGGTATCGCGTCGGCGACATGCAGAACATCACGAACCGCACTGAAGTGTGATCGGCGTTGAAACCGACGTCGCATTACGAACGACGAGTCATCTTCTGGTTCATTTACCAGTTTGTGCTTGCAATCCGTCGAGCACACACTTCTGGCCGTTGGCCGCTTGGCCAAGGCTGCCATGCCTATCGGCGCATCCACTCGTTGTGGTGTGCCTGATAGTCGTGGATTCGGGCGGCATCGTCGGAGAGAATCTGCCGGTCCTGGGGCGCTAAGCGTTGATCGTTTGCCGACTTGCGTAGTGAATCGATCACATCATTGACCGTTCCGTTGTCCCAAACGTGCTGATCCAGCTTGGCCTGCAGGCCAGTCAGTTCCTCTTTGGTGCGTTCAAGACGGGCTCGCTCTCTATCCGCCGAAGCCCCGGCGCTGTAGATATGATCTAGGTCATTACGCACTTGGATGAAGATATGCCCGTGCCAATTGCCTCGGAAAAACTGGTCGCGCTCGTGATGCCAATCTTGCGAAAACATACATCCGGCAGCGGCCAGCAAAGTTAAAGAAACTTTGAATAGTTGTTTGCTTTTCATAGAACGCTTGCGACTCCTTAGCTATTCGAGTTCTCAAGAGCCCGAAATGTTACGGGTCCAATGAGCATCTTGGTAGTAATCTCTTCTCATGACGTTCACAAAGCGCCTCCGGGAGGGAGTTCGTCGCGGCGAAATCACCTGCAGCATTCGTATCTGGACTCGCCCGCATGTCAGCGTGGGCAAGCGTTATCGCATGGACGAGGGAGAGATTGAGGTGGATTCGATCACCCCGATTGGTTTTCCCGACATCACTCCGGAGCTCGCGCGCGAATCCGGTTTCCTGGGCGTCATCGATTTGTTAAAAGTTGCGAAACACGGTAAGGGAACAAATATATATCTGATCCGGTTTCATTACGTGCACCCGCGCACAAAATGCCGAAGTTCGAGCAGTGATAGCCTAACCGCATGGCGCAAATAGGTGATGGGGTCGAGAGTGGATTCGGTAACGGAAAGGCACTATCGGATGCTTCTTGAAAGGAAATTTCTTTGATGTCACCGACTGCGTGGTTGCCATTACGGCAGCGCACGTTTTGTATGCGTTGCAAGGTGACGCCTCGGCTGCAGCGATGTCCGCGTTGACCGCCAAGTGCCGAAGAAGAAGAAAAGCCCTTCGTTGCGAATCAGTATGCGCAAAAGGCGGAGAGCTTCTTCAAAGAAAAAGGTTTGGATATTAAAACTCGGGACGACCTCTGTCGCTGGGCCCGGACCGATGAAGAATACAAAGATGCTGCCACCACCGTGAATAAGAACCTTATCTTAAGGGGCACACATTCCCGCACAGCTCTATTTAAGCCTGCAGCCGTTCCAAGAGGTTTCGCGATTCCATATATGACGCGTGTGCGTTCGGAAACAGACTGGGGCCTGGCAATCGTTACGAAGCACGGGTCTTACGAGAACCGTCCCAAGGAACTCCCGAAAAACGTTAAGGGAGAGTGGGACGGGTGGACGGCACCCAACAAAGGCGATCAAGTCTTCAAGTACGGTATTACCACGAAGCTGACGGAAGGAGTTATCAAATCAGATCCGGATCACAAGAGCTTCTCAGTGGATGGGGTTAAAGGAAGATTTTCTGGCGAAGGCGACTCAGGATCCGGAGTGTTTTCGATCGGTAACGACGGCAGCTACAAACTTCTGGGCATTCTTTATCAGGGCGGTATGGGCAGTAGCTTTATTCTTCGCATGGACTACATTCTCGGAGAAATAAAGACTTTGTTCGGCGTTGAAGCACAAAAGGCCTAAAGCCGGCGCTCCCTATCGAGATTGAGCGTGTGATTGCTACTCGGTGCGTAGCGCGACCATGGGCTCGACGCTCGCGGCCCGCCCAGCGGGAATCGAGGATGCCAGGAGCGCGGCGGCGCAGAGTAACAAGGTCGCGATGGTGAGCATGCGCGGATCCCACGGAGAGACGCCGAAGAGTTGACGCGTCATGAGCCGGCCGGCGACGATGGCGAGCGGGATACCGAGGCCGAGTCCGATGCCGATCTGGAAGAAGGCGCCGCGAAGGACCATGCTGACCACGCTAGCGCGATCGGCACCGAGCGCCATACGCACGCCGATCTCGCTGGTACGCTGTTCGACGGTGTAGGCCATCACGCCGTACAAGCCCACCGCGGCGAGAACAAGGCCGAGCACGCCGAAGAGCATGGTGAGGGTGGCGATCATGTTCTGCTGTTGAAAATCGCCGGCCAGAATTTTCGAGTACGGATCCACGCCGTAGACCACCAGGTTGGGATCGATGCTGGCGAGCGCTTTGCGCACCTCGGCTTCGATACCGGGCGGATTGCCGGGAGCCCAGATGACGATGTTGTAGAGGAAGTGGGAGAAGAGGTCGAAGGTGTTGAATTGCGGATCGTCGTATTTGACGCTTTGCGTTTCGGGCAGCCAGAACATCGGGCGGATAGGATCCTTGTAATCCCAGGTCATGTAGCGGATGTCGCGCACAACGCCGACGATTTCGAATTTGCTGGCGTACTGAATGCGGTCCATGCCGAAGTGCTGGCCGATCGGGTTCTGGTGTTTGAAGAAGCGTCGAACGAAGGCTTCGTTGACAACGGCGATCGGGCGAGTCGTGGCCGGTGTCCTGCTCTTCGATCGAGCGGCCCTGCACGATTTTTGCGCCGAGAGTTTCAAAGAAGCCGGGCATGACGCGGGCCCAGCCGGCGCCGGTGTCTTCCTTGGGCGCGGGTTCGGGGCGGCCTGCGATACGAATGCCTTCGTTCCAGCTATCGCCGCTCATGGGCGCGTAGAGAGCGGGAGCGACCATGCGCACTCCGGGTACGCGCAGGAGGCGCTCGTCGACACGGCGGAAGAACGGCTCCATTTGTTCGGGCTTGTAGTTGCCGAGCGTTGGGTTGATGGAGACGAGATAGCGGTCCTTCGTTTCGAAACCAAAATTCTGGTGCTCGAGATTGCGCAGGCTCTGGCCGAGCAGAGCAGCGGCGGAGAGCAGAACGAGCGACATCGCGGCTTGCGCGATAACCAGCGATTTTTGCGCGATGGAGCCGCCGCCGCGCACGGAACGGTTGCTGCCGCGCAGAGCTTCGACCGGATCGACATGCGAAGTCATCCAGGCGGGAGCGATACCGAAAATTATTCCGGTGAGCACCGAGACCGCGAGCGTAAAGAGCAGAACGGGCCAGGAGGGCGACGCATCGACCGGGACGTAGTTCGCCGGGCCGCCGCCGTTGTGGAACGCGAGATAGAGAATCAATGTGCTGCCCGCGTACGCGACTCCGATTCCGAGAATGCCGCCGATGATGGCGAGCAGGGTGGACTCGACGAGCGCTTTGCGCACCAGCCGGCCGCGCGACGCACCGAGAGCGACGCGCAGAGACGTTTGCGAGCGCTCCTTCAAGCCGCGGGCGAGCATGAGATTGGCAAGATTGCCGCAGGCGACAAGCAGCACACAGCCGGCTGCGATGAGCAGCAGCTTCAATCCGGCCTCATATTGATCGCGCATGGCTGCGACACCGGCGCCGCCGGGAATGAGATGCAGGGTCTGCTGACGCCAGGTCTGCTTTTCGCCGGGCTCCATGTCGGGCACATGGCTCGCGAGCCAGTCATGGAACTCGACGCGCAGCTTGGCTTCGAGCGACTTGGGATTCACGCCGGGGCGCACGCGGCCGACGATGTCGAGCCAGTTCGTGTTGGGGCGTTTGAGGCGCTGGGCTTCGCCATCGAGCAGAGGTTCGGTGTTGACCGGGATCCAGATATCGGGCATGCCCCAGCCGGCGAGCTTGGCGCCGTAGAAGCCGGGCGGAGCGACGCCGATCACGGTAAAGAGGTGGCCGTTGATCTGATAACTCGCACCCACAACGGAGGGATCGGAGCCGTATTTATCGCTCCAGACGTGATAGCTCATGACGGCGACGGGAGGTGCGCCGGGCTGATCGTCGGCATCGGTCATCAAGCGGCCGATCCAGGAGTGGATGCCGAGGGTGCGGAAGAAATTGCCGGAGACGTATTCGCCATTGCGCGTATCGACGGGGCCCTGCGATCCTGCGCGGCGGACACCGAGTGGCGCATTGCCGGCCTGCAGTGCGGCAAGGTCGGCGAACTCGGGCGTGTGTTCGCGGAAATTCTTGTAGGCTTCGTAGGAGAAGAGCGAAAAATTCCCATCGCTGTCCTGTGTGTACCCGCCCCAGTTGCAGCAGCGGATTTTGTCGCCCACGCGCCAGAGTTCTTCGGGCTTGGTGACCGGCAAAGACTTGAGCATCACCTGATGTACGAGGGTGAAGATCGCGGTCGTGGCGCCAATACCCAAGGCGAGCGTGATCACCGCGGTGGTGGTGAATCCGGGTGCTTTTCTGAGTTGCCGAAGCGCTTCCTGCAAATCCGCCATTTCGTTTCCCTTGACTGTGTTTGGTGCCGCACCAGTCGCCCACGCTCTGGTCTCGTTTGAAATACGGATGAGCCGGCGTGTGGTTAGCAAATCGGTCGCGGCATTATTGAGCCGCTCGCGCAAGACGGTCGCGGTGTCAAGCGCGCCGCCCGGGGAATCTGGCGAATTCTTCGCTGTCTGGCGGCGCATCCGTCCCTTTTGCGCTTCTCAGTTGCAATACTCAGCAGAATCGGTTTGGTTACAAGCCGACCTCAATTTTTGTGACTCACAGAGCGGAATACGCGCAGGCGAGTCTATAAGATCCAAAAATGCGGCTACAAAATGGAAGCCGGGCAGAATGGTTCTCGCTGTTGTTGTGACTGGTTGCAAAAGCGATGGAAGAATAAGTGCGAGCGCGGCTGCCCTGGTTATCGGACATTCGCTTGCGCGTCCGCGCGGGCCGCTATCGCAGATTCTCCGGGGGAATGCGGTCAATGAGATCACGGAGAGCCGCGAGCAACTTATCGACGTTGTCCTTCTGCTGCACCATGCTCGCGCGGAGCCCTTCGATGTTGCGGTCGATGCGCTCATGATCTTGCCAGTTGCGCTCGATCGCGTCCTCGAGACGCCGCATGCGCTCATTCCAGTCGTAGCTTCCGTTTGCCTCAGGCATTCTTCTTCGACGAATTCTTGGCCGCCGCGGACAGCCGAATCTCCTTCGGGATCTACAGTCAAGCGGGTGTGAGGGGCAGCAGGAGCAACTTCCGCCGGAACTCAATTTTCGCCTGCCGCGTGACCCGATTGCTATCCCGAAAGCTCCTGCTTTTATGATATGCGTTGTGAGGGGAGCGGTACGGCCGGGAAAGCTAGCGGCGCTTCCTTTAAACACCCTGGCGGATTAGCTTCACGCGATTGAAGCGAACACCGGCGACAATCAAGGCCGAGAGCAGCAAGAGCGCAAAGGTGCTTGGCTCGGGAGCGGCGAATACCTGAACGGGAGTGCCATTCGCTTCGGTCAGGATAAACGAGAAGTTCAACGAGCCGGTGCCCGATTCCGAGACCGTGTCAATATTGCGTTGGTAGCCGATCGCCGATAACGATATGTCATCCGTAAAGAGAAATGCCTGGCCGAGTGTAAAGGGGAGCAGTTGGCCATTGGTGCCGTTGAGAGCCCCGAGAGCGCCGGTACAAGCTGCGTGCGTCAAATTGAAGCCTCCACAAGTGGTATTGAGTGGGCCTACGGTAATGTCGGCTTGCCCCTGAGGCGCGTCGGCCCCCGAACCAAAAGAAACATTTTCGAAGATCTGTATGAATCCAGACCGTACAGGGCCTGTGGTGGTCAACAGGATTGATGCGCTTCCGTTGGCAGACGCGCTGGCAAAAGTGTCCGGCCCGTTAGGCTGCTCAAGCGGGGCGATCGCCTGAGCTACGGCTGAGAACTGACCCCCCTCCGGTGGAGCTACCGCCGGAAATCGACGCCATGGTGTGTTGGTTATTGGGAATGGTGATCTGACAGGATGCCGGGTTTGAAACAGACGGAAACCCGGTGGCCGCGCACATGGTACTGGTGACTACGTCCGCATTTGCGATGCAGGCGAATAACAGCAATGCGCTTGCAATTTTGATGTTCATAGAATCTCTCTTTCTAAAGTTTTTGTTCTGCAGCAGATGCGCGTCCGCCGCACTGCCTAACCGGATTCCGGCAGACCTCCGCGAAGCGGCGAACGCGCTCTGGGTTAGAATGCAGTGATCGGCGATGCTTCGCAACACAATGAGTCGCGCAAAAACGCGCAGAATCGCGCAGTTCGCCTTCTTCTGGTACTAAATGCGTTATTCACTCCCCATGCAGCCTCCTCAAACGGCAGATGCGGAGCTAAATACGTGGAAGGAGATTGCAAAGTACCTCGGTAAGAGCGTTCGAACCGCCCAGGAGTGGGAGCAAAAGCGTGGGCTGCTGACGGCTTACAACGACGCAAAGCTCAATGGCGGCACTGCTGGGGGGAGCTCTGGTTCAGGAGAATATCAGAACTGGTACTGAGTTTAACTAGGGACTCTGCGAGTACGGTACTTGCAGGGCGGCGTTTCAAAGGGAAAGGGACAGAGCAGGACATTGAAGTTGGGTAGAATTGGGGCAAGAGGGGCGATGCGCTGAGTTGGTTCAGACGGGCAGGACAATGCAGTCATTGCGACTTGTCTGCAGGCAATGCAAGTTTCTCGTGGTTCTTCTGCGGAAGTCTCACGGCTAGAAAAACAACGAAAAGCACACGGATGCGAACGATACAGGCGCTGAGGGGTTCTGGCGAAGGTTGCAGTTGTTGTGCTTGCGCGAAAGTGTTGGCACCATTCAACGAGAAGAGAATGAGGTCTGCAATAGGCTGAACGACAGATACGGAAAAGCCGGACAGCGAGCGACCAATTTGAACGTCATAAGCACCGCTAAAATACGCTGCGCACTCTACGAATGAACTGGACGGGTTTGCATTCGGACCATAAAACAGTAATACGCCGTTGGAATCTCGCAGCCGCTTGGCATCGCAAAATCAGACGTATCAAGGTTGGATATGGACGTCGGAATGGAGACGAACAGATAGAAGATGCTGACACAGATTACATCGCTGTTTGTAAGAGTGAACGAATAGATACTTTCGCTATTGCTAGGACAGAACGGTGTACGTTAGGGAGTGCGCTCGTACCGCGCAGCTGGCGATAGCACGAATCACAAGCGCGAAAATGAACTTGATCATTATGATTCTCCTCAAGGGTTGACGACAATGTCTCCGCGAACAATAGTTCCGGTCGCGGAATACGCGAAATTATCAGGACCGCTAATTGTAATGGTGATCTTATCGAGGTCGCTGCGCGGTACGATACTGTCAGTGGCACTCACGGAGAAAGAATAACAGGGCTTACGGTTCAACGTTTCTGTAAGGGAAAAATATGCTAAGTTGCTGTTTACAGAGATTTGTGTTGTGCTTTCGCTGATGAATTGGACTGTCTGTGTAACAGATCTGAAGTTGAAAGTGAATGTGCTGACTTAGCTAACGTAGCGCACGTTGAATGTGGCTGTTGCTCTGCTCTCTATAGATAAGAAGTAACATATAGTGCAAGAAATAGTTGGCGGAGGGCTGTTCGCGGGAATGTTATCTATCACACTTTTGCTGGCATAGTCGTACAGTAACGTTGGGTGGTATCGTTCGGTGAAACGGTGACTGTTTTCGTCGACTGGGGAAGCACAGGAACATTTAGAAAAAATACTTGCTGTGGTTGCAGTGCTGGTTGCATCGTTATGTTGCACTACAAAGTCCATAGCTCCAGATCTAGTTCCTGTTAACGTGGCTCTGTACGTATCACTATCAGGCACAACGACCTGAGTCGAGCCGGCGACTTGTCCATAGTCTGCGGTTGCCACCTGCACAGCGTTCGCGCTTACTGTCTGCCCAGCGGAGTTTGTCACGGAAATGTCTATAGGGCTACAACTCTTATAAAGTGTGCTGCCTTGAGGTAACGCCTGCTCGGGGCTCGCTCGCAAGTCGCTCGAATATGGCGAGTTTCCACTTAGGATGGCCAGAACACCGTTTACGACATTTTGGTCGTTCGGTAGTTTTGAATGGGTCAGAGGTGGGTCGGTCGGTAGCTTTGGATAAGTCTGACTTACATAGACAAAGTGCTTCGCCGGTGCCGCTTGTGCCGATGTTCTCGGGACCGTGCTGTCACTCTCACCATAGTCAATGAACCAGCGAGGATGCCACAATACATGGATTCCTAATGCCTTCCGGTCGATAATAGTCTGCTTCGTAGGCTGTCCTTCGCCTACGAACGCATACCGATTTTCAAGAGGAGCTAAGCCCCGAATCTCATTCCAAACTGAAAACGCTTTTTCGAGCGCCTCATCACTTCCCGGCTGCGCTCGAGGAAGTGCGGGAATGCCGGCACATTTTTGCTCGCCTGGTTGATTGTGTCTGGGTACACTCCTTAGAAGATTTCTTGCAGTTGAGGTTGCGAGCTATCAAGTCGCGTCACGAACTGCCATTGAGGCAGCAAATCATAGGTAGAATCCCAGTTCGCGCGCATGGCCGGGGTATTCTTGGCACTCACAAATGGAACAAATTGCTCCCCGCCGGTGGCAGCTAAATATGTTTTTATCGCACTCTGAAAAGGTCCGCTGAGCGACACGATATTCTCAATCGGTGGATTGTACCTCGCTATCATCTCAGCCACAACTAAGCTGCCCATGCTGTGTGCCACGATAGAGATTGATTGGGCTGAATACTGTTGGACCTGCGCGTTGAGATCGTCGGCTAGATCCGAGACGTGGCGCAGAAAGTCGTACGGCTAAGCTATGACGGTATAGTTCTGGTTTTGCAGTGCAGACACTAGCAAATTGAACTGAAACAACACTCCGTCCGCAGCGTTGACAATATCCTGCTGGACGCAGTTCCTATACCCAGGAATCGGATAGCCGCAACTTATCTTTAACGCCGGTCCGTGGAGTACCAATGTGCGGCATCCGAAGTCGCAAACAGGTCATTGTCACTGCACTGGAGAATGCTTTTGGTTCGACGGTTTCACATCGTCGGAGATAGTGTCCTTTTGTGTCAAGAACGAAGTGGCATTGAGGCCGACAACGGGGCTACCCGTCGAAGTGTATTGGATGGGTCTAACAATGCCTTTGTTCAGATTCAGAATTGATTGGCAACTGAGCCACTGATCAGTTCCCGAGTAGTCCGTTAGAGTGCTTGCACCAAATCCGGGTACGATAAATATGATCGGTGCCAGCGCTTGGGTTACGGTCAGTTGCACAGATATCGTTTCAGTGCTGTTGTCAGCACCTTGCGCCGACACGGTCACCGTTCCCTTATAGCTTCCCGGGGATAACTGGTACTGACGAGTACACTCAGCTTTACAGGTGTAGTGGCGCTCATAGGTGAAACCGATAACCACTGAGTGCCTGGTGCGACGTTCGCCTGTGCGGAAATATCCAATGGTGCGGGTGCTATCAACAGAGACGGATTGAGGCTCAATGGGGCCGACGAAACCAGCGACGTAAGTAAAGCTTAAGCTGCTGCTGGATAACGTCAGGGTTGCAGTGGGCGAGTAAGCCCCCGAAAATGTAATAGTCTGGCCGGCAGCAAGCGTACTGGTCTGGCTTGGGGGCGTTGTGTATCTCTGAACTGGGTTAAACGTGACTGTGTAATTGCCAGGCGGTGCGTTCACTCTGTGAAAACGCGGTTCCGCTGCCGCTGTATGTGGCTGGGCCTGTGATAGTAAATGTCGCATTCGCAAGATTCGTGCTGACATTGATAGTACCGGCCGATTCCTGAGCCGGGGTCCAGAGTTCCGCGCTGCTGAGCGCCACTACACAATATTGCTGGCTCATCCCGCCAACAACCAACACTTGGCCTGACGGTAAGAGAGTGGCAGTGTGGCTGAATCTTTGAACCGACATGTTTCCTGAGATACTCCAAGCTGCTGTTTTATGGTCTCGCAACTCAGCCGTGGCTAGCACTACTTCGATACCATATCCTGGAGCGGATTGAAAGCCACCGACCACAAGTACGTCCCCGTTGGCCAATAAAGTGGCTGTATGCTCACGACGATTCTCGTTGAGACTTGTGCTCAATTGGCTACGTCCGCCGGGAATTGATGCATCGTACAGTTCAGTAGAACTAACGGAGTAATACGCATCGCTTCCACCTAGGATCAAAATCTGATTGTTAGGCATAACAGTCGCAGACTCATGGAGACGTGCAACAATCATGGGGCTCATAGCGCTCACAGAGTTACTTTGAGGCGTATATGATTCAACAGAAGAATACGCTTGACCAGAGGTATAGCCATCGTAGCCACCAAAAGCCAGTACCGTGTCGCTTGGCAGGTGGACAGCCGCAAACAGGCTCACTCCCACCGGTATTTGGGGCGTTTGAGTCCAGGCCCCGGTGGCCGGATTGTAGATCTCGGGTGTCTCGGGCGTAAAGAAGGCCAGCGATCCGGCGACTAGCATGACGCGGCCGTCGTTTAACAATAGTGCGGCGGGCAGGTAGCCGTGTACCTCGTTGAGCGCGCCGGTGACTGTGAACTGCTCGGTAACCGGGTCGAATAATTCAGTGATGGTGGTATCTCCACCCGCTATCAGCACGCGTCCGTCGGTTAGTTTTGTAGCCGTGTGGTACGACCGCACCGCGTGCATGGGTGCGGCCGTATAGCGCCAGGACCTTGTTTGAGGATTGAAGACCTCCGCAGTTGCGCTGCCGCCGCCCGTGACGAGGACCGTACCGTTGTCAAGCAGCGTGGCGGTGTGGTCGACGCGACCCTCATTCATTGAGCCTGCGGCGGTGAAACTCTGGGCCATCGAAGCAGCACTGACCGCACACAGCGCCCAACATAGGCACCAACAATTGACCTTCATCTACCCTCCACATTCCTTAGGGGTGAATGAACCGCGCCGCGTGTCCACAGCCGCGACGCCGCGTCCGCCGCACTGCCTAACCGGATTCCGGCAGACCTCCGCGAAGCGGCGAACGCGCTCTGGGTTAGAATGCAGTGATCGGCGATGCTTCGCAACATAATGAGTCGCGCAAAAACGCGCAGAATCGCGCAGTTCGCCTTCTTCTGGTACTAAATGCGCTATTCACTCCCCATGCAGCCTCCTCAATCGGCAGATGGGGAGCTAAATACGTGGAAGGAGATTGCAGAGTACCTCGGTAAGAGCGTTCGAACCGCCCAGGAGTGGGAGCAAAAGCGCGGGCTGCCGGTCAAACGAATGGGCGAGAAGGGCCGCGTAGTCGCTCTAAGGACCGACCTGGATGCATGGAAAGAGCATCAGTTGACGCCGCCGCCCGCAGTTCCGGTCTTCCAGAACCCGCCTACATCCACACCGATTGTTGAGATTGAGCCGGTTGAAGCGCCTCGGCCGAGAATAGCGAGGATTCTGCCGAGATGGAAGCTCCTCGCCAGCGCAGTCGCAGCGGCTGTTGCCGCGGTAGTATTAATCGCCTTCTTTGCCGTCCAGCATGCCCGGCCCATGCGGCGAATTCGAATCGAAGGCTCAACCCTGGTCGTGCTTGACGACCGGGACCAGCCGCTTTGGAGTCACGATTTCCCGGACGGGTGGGACGATCCCAAGAGTTATGAGGGTTCCTTTGGCCGGCAACAGTGGGCGATTGTCCAGCTAACGCGACAGGCTCCGTATCTGCTCTTTGTCCAGCATCCCAAAGATCAGATCACCAAAGGAACGGATTTACTATGCTTTGACACGTCCGGTCACCTGAAATGGAGATTCAAGCCGGGACGCGAGGTCTCTTACGGGAACATGATCCTGGAACCGCCCTATTTTATTGGCGACATCCAGACGCTGGCAGACGGCCGTATCATTCTGACAGCGAATCACTATTTTCATGCGCCCGACCAGATAGCTGTTTTGGACAACAAGGGACGCTTGCTGAGTGAGTATTGGCATTCAGGCCATCTGTATGCGCTCGCTCATGGGTACATACAAAGCCCCAATGTGGAGGACGTGCTAGTGGGTGGGCTCGACAACGGCCTGGATGAAGCGGAATTGGTCGTGCTCTCCGGCAAGGATGTTACTGGAATTGGGGCTCAGTATGGGCCTGAAAAGCGTCTTCGGGTGGCCGGTCTCGGCCCAGCTCACGAGAAAGTCGCTATCTTGTTTCCAAGGACAAGCCTGGTAAAGCCGGGGGATCATAACCAAGTCAGACAGATTTGGATCACGAAAGATCGCGTGGACGTTATGGTCATGGAAGGAACCGCAGCTTCTGCTCCCGTGATTATCTACGAATTCGATCATTCGTACAATCTGCTGAGCGTTACTCCGGAACGGCAGTTCACGGAGACTCTTCTGGCCTTAAATCGCGCGGGGGCGGAGTTGAAATTCGATCGAGATGAGCTGCGCCGAAACGTGCGGATTATTAGGTCGCGGCAGTAGAACCCGTAAACCCGCTTGCTTATGCGCGCGGCTCGGAATCGGCGTCCAGGGCGGCATCAACTTCTTTAAAGAGCGCGGCGAGTTCTATCGCTGTTTCACGAACCGTGAGGGCTCCGCTCGGCGGAATCCAAACCGGCTCAGTTGGGGCTTCTCGCGAGCACACCCAGGCAGTGCGTTTTTCCGGATCAATGATCCAAACACATTCAGATCCCCAGCTTATATAGTGTTTTGATTTTTCCAATGCTCGTCGCAACGTGTCTCCGGGCGACAAGATTTCGACGCACAGTTCGGGGGCTTGCCTCGGATACGAGCCTTTGAATTTTCCTTGCACGGCGATCAGGTCGGGAACAGGCTCGGCATTAGGGACGACTTTAAGACGAACCTCAATATTCGGATTCCAGCCAGCCCGCTCCAGCAGCTTTGCGAGGATGAATTGAATCAGGCCGTGCAAGTTGGTAGGCATCGGTTTCTGAACGGCTTGGCCAAACCAGTATTCGAAGGCCGGCTTGGCGCCGTCGTAAAGCCGATGGAACTCCTCCGCTGTCAGCGGGACGGGTTGCGCAGCCATGTCTTTATTATGTTTGAGTTCGGCCGGAACCGCTAGGCTTCCCTGTCATGCAACGCCGCCACACCCGGCAGTTCCAAGCCTGCCAGGAACTCAAGCGATGCGCCGCCGCCGGTCGAAACATGCGAGATTTTGCCGGCAACTCCGGCGCTCTTAATCGCTTTTTCCGAGTCTCCGCCGCCCACGACGGAAACTGCACCGGATTCGGCCACAGCCTTCGCCAGTTCTACCGTTCCTCGGTCGAACGGCGGCATTTCGAAGATCCCCATGGGACCATTCCAGATAATCGTCTTTGCGCCGCGAATTATCCGTGCGTACTTTTCAACGGTCTTCGGTCCGATGTCGACCGCTATTTGCTCCGGGCCGATTTCCGTAACGACTTCGTGCGCAGCCCCGGGCTTCAGCGCGCGCACAACCACGTGGTCCAAAGGCAAAAGGATGTTTTCGCCGGCCGATTGCAGTAGTTGACGCGCCAAATCGATTTTGTCTTCCTCAACCAGCGATTTGCCAGTGCTCTCAGTCTTGGCCCGCATGAACGTATATGCCATCGCGCCGCCGATTAAGATCTGATCCACCACTTTGACCAAGTTTTGAATCACCTCAATCTTGTCCGACACTTTGGCACCCCCCAGCAGCGCCACGCAAGGCCTCTCCGGATTGCGTGTCACCCGCGTCAGCCACTCCAACTCGCGATCCATCAGCAGACCTGCCGCGGCGAACGGTAGATGCGACGCGATGCCCACCGTGGACGCGTGCGCCCGGTGCGCAGAACCGAAAGCATCGTTTACGTAAACATCCGCGAGCGAGGCTAAGCTACGCGAAAACTCGACATCGTTGGACTCTTCTTCCGGATGAAAGCGCAGATTTTCTAGAAGCAAGACCTCGCCGGGCGCAGGCTTCATGGCTACGCATTCGGCCCCAATGCAGTCCGGCGCTATCTTCACCGTTTTTTCGAGCAACTCACTTAAGCGCATGGCTACGGGAGCCAGGCTCATTTCTGTATTCGGCTTACCTTTAGGACGTCCCAAATGACTGGCCAAGACGACTCCGGCGCCGTGGTCCAGGGCATATTGAATGGTTGGCAGGGAGGCTCGAATTCGCTTGTCACTGGTGATGTCTTTGCCGCCAGGCGCCAGGGGGACGTTGAAATCGACTCGAATGAACACAGTTTTGTTCGCTAAGTCGAGATCCTTGATAGATAGCTTTCGCACGAAGCCATTTTATGGGATGGCTACATCTCTAGATTGAGGAGGTTATTTGGTCAGCTACTGGTAAGCTGAGGAAAAACTAACAAACTTGTGGCTTCACGCCGAATAGTACTCTAGGCGGACATTCCGGCTAAGCGGTCCTAAAGTTGCAGGACAAATGGCCGGTTTCGCACTATAATCCGGAAACGGTGGTAACGCGGGTCCTAGAGCTTTGGATATAGAAGTACCAATCCCGCTACCGTTGGGAACTATGGATGGCAACAACACCAATACGTGTTTTCATAGCTGACGCGCATCCGATTGTCCTCGAAGGCCTGAAAGGAATTCTCAATCAGCAGCCTGGCATCGAGGTGGTGGGAGAGGCGTCGGATGGTATGGACGCCATTGAGAAGATTGTCCAGATAACGCCGGATGTCGTGCTGCTGGACCTTAAGATGCCTCGTGTAGACGGGTTAACGGTCCTGCGTAGCATTCAAACGCGTGCGCCCCTGTCACGAGTGATCCTATTTGCCTCAACCGATAACAAAGAAGACTTCGTCGAGGCTATGAAGCTCGGCTGTTGTGGCATCCTCCAAAAGGACGCTTCGGTTAACATGATCGAGAAAAGTATCCATAAGGTTCACGAAGGGGAAATTTGGCTGGACTCAAATACCACGGCAGCCGTTTTCCGCCACTTCGCCGCGCCAAACGAATTTCCCTCTACGCATATGAATGGGAAGTTGCCACGGGAGAGGGCGCAACTAAGCCAGCGTGAACGAGAAATCATTATTCTGATCGCTCAAGGGTACAAAAACAAAGAGATCGCCGAGAAGATGTTCATCACGGAACAGACGGTTAAGAATCATCTGCATAACGTGTTCGACAAGCTCGGCGTCTCGGACCGGCTGGAACTTGCCTTGTACGCCATTCACAACAGCCTGCACATAAAAGGTTAGTCAACTTTAACTCTTTCGGGCCGCCTGAGCGAAAATCGTAGCTACTGCTCGGTACTTCGGTTCGTGGCAGCCCATGCCCAGCCTACGCGAGGAAATCACCAAAACATTTACCCGGATTACCGGGTTCGGCGACTCGCGCTCTAGCGAATCGCGCACTCCGGTTCCCGATACCCGCGAAGGCCGGCAGTTTGGCGCATATCGAATTTTGCGGCGGCTGGGGGCCGGTGGCATGGGCCAGGTGTATCTGGCTCTGGACACGCGCCTAGGCCGGCATGTGGCGCTCAAATTTCTTCCACCCAATCTGATTTCCGATCAGATGAGCCTGCTGCGCCTGGTGCAGGAGGCGCGCGCGGCATCCGCTCTGAATCACCCCAACATCCTGACCATCTACGATGTCGGTGAACTTGAGGGAGAACCTTTTATAGTCAGCGAGTTTGTTGACGGAGTGACGCTGCGCACTGCGCTGGAGCGCGACGCCGTCACGCTGGAACTGGCTATTGAGGTGGCCGGCCAGGTCGCATCGGCTTTAAGCGTGGCCCATGCAGCGAACGTCATTCACCGCGATCTGAAACCGACTAACGTGATGCTGCGGCACGACGGCTACGTGAAGGTGATCGATTTCGGACTTGCAAAACGTCTGCCGCCGAGAGGCGATGAGACGCGAGTGGATTTAGGCGAACTCACGCGTCCTGGCACCACACTGGGGACCGCAGACTATATGTCTCCGGAGCAGGCCCGCGGTGAGGATGTGGACTATCGCACCGATATCTGGAGCCTCGGAGTAGTCCTTTATGAAATGGTCGCGGGACGCCGTCCCTTCGAAGGTGCAACGCAAAATCACGTGCTTGTAGCCATTCAGGATGATCCGACGCCTGCGCTGCCAGCGGACAAATCCATTCCTGCCGCCCTGCGGGAGGTCATTGGCCGAGCGCTGGCCAAACAGCCGAAAGACCGCTACGGTTCCGCCGGTGAGATGTTGCACGATCTGCAAGCGGCGGGAGGCAGAAGTCTATCCGGCAGCCGCATTCTGGGGGTGCCGTCACGCGCGGGCATTGACCCTCGCGCGAAAAGATTTGCCTTCCTGTCGGCTCTGCTGCTGGCGTTGTTGGTTGCCGGTGGAATTTTCTGGTGGAAATGGCATCAACCGCAATGGCTGCATGTCGAACCTCTGCGGCAGCTAACTTTTAACGGCCGCACCCGCTGGCCGTCATTTCGCCGAATGGCAGATACCTCGCATACACCGTCGGTCAGCCGGATGGTCATCAAGCGCTCTACTTGAAGCAGATCGATTCGCCCGACGACGAGATCAAGATTGAGCCGCGCAAAATCAACTATCGAGGTCTCACCTTTTCACCTGACAACGAGACCTTATACGTTGTTGAGAAGGATGAGAGCCTCGTCGGCCATCTATACGCAATACCGCTTTTCGGCAGGCGACCGCCAAACCCGCTGCTCGCCCACATTGATGGTCCTATTTCGTTTTCGCCTTCGGGCGATCAATTCGCTTATGTGAAATACGAGCCAACAAAGGGAGCGCGCGGTAACGAAACGGTCAGCCGCCTGATGCTCTCCAGCCGGGATGGAAGAACTACACGTCTACTCCTCTCTAAATCCGATGCATTCATGTTTCGTCAACCCGCATGGTCTCCTGACGGCAAGCGCATTGCGGTGTTCCTGTTTCAGGTGCGGCCACACAGTCCCGGTCTGGCGCTCCTCGACCTTGTAAGACTCGATGGATCTGAGTCGCGCCACCCAATGCCGGATTGGCAAAGTATCGGCCAGCCACGCTGGACGGCCGATGGCAAATCGCTCGTCGTGGGCGGAGTTTTGAGCTATAGCGAGCCCAACAAGCGCTATCAACTGCATCAACTCGCTGTGAATACTGACGCCGACCGACTGCTCACCAATGACCTAGCCGCTTATTCGGAAGTAAGTTTGGCGGCGGGTAACCAGATGACTGCGATCAAGATCGATTCAAAGGCTGTGATTTGGATTTCCCGTCCTAATGACTTTACTCACGGAGATACAGTTCCCGCCGAGGCCGAGCGTTACCCCGCGCTCACGTGGCCGGATGCCGGCCATTTAATGGTGAACTCACGCCGCAACGGGTTTCCCAATCTCGGTCTGCTAGATATCCAAACGCAATCGTTTAGCGCTTTCACAAACGAACAGTTCGTGGAACGAGGAGCCGCAGTGATTCCGGGCACTGGCGGCAAGTCAGTTGTGTTCGGCTCAAACCGCTCCGGCGAATTTCACATCTGGCGGTTTGATGCCGATAGCAATCGATTGCGCCAACTCACGTTCGGCGCAAATTACGATGAATATCCGGCGACCTCTCCCGATGGACGCTGGATTGTCTACACATCCTGGTCTGAAAATGTGCCACACGTGCGCAGAGTACCGGTGGATGGCGGCGCAAGTGCTCAAATTGGGAGCTACGACGCCCAGGACCCGCAAATATCGCCCGACGGAAATTCGATAGCCTGCTATCTGCGGAATCCCGCAACGGGCACATGGACAGTTGCCGTGATCCCGTTCGATGGCAAGGGCCTG
Source organism: Terriglobia bacterium (assembly GCA_963846025.1). Lineage (GTDB taxonomy): Bacteria > Acidobacteriota > Terriglobia > Bryobacterales > Bryobacteraceae > Bog-105. The sequence goes on from CAWJUG010000004.1 coordinate 237,081, forward strand.
CCGCTAGCGCTTCCCGCTGTCAGCATGCCGCTTCGCTGGTCGCCCGACGGCGAGTCCCTGACTACGGCGCTCACCGACGCGAAAGGCGTTTCGAATCTTTGGCGTGTTCCGTTGCGTGACGGTAAGCCTCTTCAACTGACGGATTTTGAGGATCAGTCGATCATGGCCTTTGCCTGGTCGCCCGGGGGCGACCGTATCGCCTGCCTGCGGGCAATGGTCGGCGCCGACGTCGCCCTGTTCAAAACCCAAAATTGAGAGTAAACTGGCATCACGATTGCACGTACGAGTAGAGGAGATTTATCGCAATGTCATTCGACGGACAGGATCACCCGAACAATACCTTAAGCGGGGAAACTGACGATGCTACCAACGCAGACGTCCTTGAGTCTGCTGCCGGGGCTGCCCGAGCGCCTATTACGCCAGAACCGGATGAGGCATCCAAGCCACCGGCCAAGAAACCTTCGGTTCGCCCTTAACGCTGTCCGACAGCGGCTTATCCCTGTCCAATTAAGGACAGACGCGTAAACAGGATTCGGTCGCTAAAATGAAGATGCTTCGCTATCTTCATGGACCTGCAAAACATAGAGGAACGCAAACAGCGCGTTCAGGCACTGGAAGACGCCCTCGGGACACGTATCCTCGTGCTCGATGGGGCTATGGGCACGATGCTGCAGGACCGCCATCTTACGGCCGCGGATTTCGGCGGACCGGCGCTCGAGGGCTGCAACGAAAATCTGGTTGTAACCCGTCCCGACGTCATCCTGGACATCCATCGTGCTTACTACGATGCCGGTTCTGACATCGTCGAAACAAACAGTTTTGGCAGTTCTCGCCTAGTACTGGCAGAGTTTGGCATTGCGGACCATGCATACAGTCTGAACTTCCGAGCGGCGCAACTGGCGCGTGAAGCCGCTGCCGCTGCCTCTACAACCGCCCGTCCGCGTTTCGTTGCGGGCTCCCTGGGCCCAACGACAAAAGCGATTACGGTCAGTGGCGGCATCACGTTCGGCGAACTGGTTGAAGCCTACTACGAACAGGCGAAGGGTCTCTTCGACGGCGGCGCGGACATTCTATTACTAGAAACCTGTAACGACACACGGACGATAAAAGCCGGCCTGCTCGCGGTTAACCGTTTGGCTCGCGAATCGAACTTTCCGATTCCGACTATGGTTTCCGGCACCATAGAGGCCACTGGAACGATGCTGGCCGGCCAGACCGCCGATGCGCTCTACACCTCCATAGCCCATGCGCCCCTGTTTGCCGTAGGCCTGAACTGCGCCACAGGCCCGGAGTTCATGACGGATCACATCCGCTCCATCCACGAACTTTCGACCACGCGCGTGTCCTGCTATCCGAACGCGGGCCTGCCGGACGAGGAGGGCAAGTATCTGGAGACACCAACCAGCCTGGCTGCCCAAATGGAGCGCTTCATCGATCATGGCTGGCTTAATATTGTTGGCGGCTGCTGCGGTACACGTCCCGATCACATACGCGCCATGGCGCAGATGGCCGAAGGCAAGCGGCCGCGGCCGCTGAAGAACTCAGCCCACCGCACCTACTTCTCGGGCATCGAAGTAGTCGAAGCCGAAGAAAGCAATCGCCCGTTAATTGTCGGTGAACGCACGAATGTGATTGGCTCGCGACTTTTCAAGAACATGGTTGCGGAGGAGAAGTGGGAAGAAGCCACGGAGATTGCCCGCTGGCAAATTCGGAACGGCGCCCACATCGTGGATGTCTGTCTGCAATCCAGTGACCGGGATGAGATCAAAGACATTCCGCTGTTTTACGAGAAGCTGATTCGCAAGATCAAAGCGCCGATCATGATCGATACAACCGATCCGGGCTCGGTTGAACTGTCGCTCACTTACTCACAAGGCAAGAGCATCATCAACTCCATCAACCTCGAAGATGGCGAAGAGAAGTTTGAGCGCGTTTGTCCACTGGCCCGCGCGTATGGCGCGGCGCTTGTTGTCGGGTGCATCGATGAAGATCCGAAGCAGGCGCAGGCCTTTACGCGCGAGCGCAAACTCGCGGTGGCGGAGCGCTCGGTCGATCTGCTGACTAGTAAATACGGCATTCCGCCGGAAGACATCGTTATTGATCCGCTGGTTTTTCCCTGCGCAACCGGCGACGAAAACTACATTGGCGGAGCGGTCGAGACCATTGAGGCCATCCGTCTTATCAAAGAAAAGATCCCGTTCGTCAAGACGATTCTGGGGATTTCGAACATCTCGTTCGGCCTGCCTGCAGCGGCGCGCGAAGTGGTCAACTCTGTTTTCCTGTATTACTGCACGAAAGCCGGACTTGATCTGGCAATCGTGAATGCCGAGAAACTGGAGCGCTTCGCTTCCATTCCCGAAGAAGAACGCCGCCTTTCGGAAGCATTGTTGTTCAACACTCCTCCGATAAACGTCCGGGCCGATCATCCCAATTTCGAGATTCTTGAGACGGTGCCAGAAGACTGGAGGCATCAATCGCGCGAGCAAAAGATAGCGGTGAATCAGTTTCAGATTGCCGCAATCGCCGAGCACTTCCGTGGCGCCACAAAAAAAGAAAAGAAGAAGGCTGCTGATCTTCCGCTGGATGAGCGCCTGGCGAATTACATCATCGAAGGCACGAAGGACGGCCTGGTGCCGGATCTCGATCTGAAGCGGAGAGAAGGCATCGCGCCGCTTGACATCATCAACGGTCCACTTATGGCCGGGATGACCGAGGTGGGGCGGTTGTTCAATAACAATGAGCTGATCGTGGCGGAAGTCCTGCAATCTGCCGAAGCCATGAAGGCCGCCGTGAACCATCTGGAACAGTTCATGGAAAAATCCGAAACATCGGCTCGGGGCAAGATCATTCTTGCCACGGTCAAAGGCGATGTTCACGACATCGGCAAGAATCTAGTCGAGATCATTCTTAGCAACAACGGCTATCAGGTCGTCAATCTCGGCATCAAGGTTCCACCCGAAGAGCTCATCAAGGCTTTTACGCAGCACAAGCCCGATGCTATCGGCCTCTCCGGCCTGCTTGTCAAGAGCACGCAGCAGATGGTCGTCACCGCGACCGATCTCAAAGATACCGGAATTCATGTGCCGTTGCTCGTGGGCGGCGCTGCTCTTTCGGAACGCTTCACAAAAACCAAAATTGCTCCGGCCTACGGCGCGCCCGTTCTCTATTCAAAAGACGCTATGACTGGGCTGCGGATAATGAACGAAATCATGGACCCGGAGCAACGCAGCCGCGTTTTCGAGCAGAATACGTTTGTGGATGCGCCGCCGGAAATCAGCGCGCCCGAACCCGTAGCAGTACCCTCAGGCGAGCACAGAAGTCCGAAGGTTCATACGCAGATTCCGATTCCGCCCGCGCCGTACCTGGATCGCAGAGTGCGGGTGGTGCCGAATCTAGCCGACGTCTGGAGCTACATCAATCCCTTCATGCTCTATGGCCGGCATCTCGGTTATAAAGGCAACTTCGAGAAACAGCTTGCGGCACGCGACGCCAAGGCATTGGAGCTATTTCATAACCTTGAGGAAGTGAAGCGTGAAGCCGCGAGCTTTATGAAGGCGCGCGCCGTGTGGCAATTCTTCGAGGTCGAGCGGGAAGGAAATTCACTTCACCTGTTCAATCCGGGCGCGACGAGCCCTGCGGAAACATTCCATTTCGGCCGCCAGGCGAAATCGGATGGTCTCTGCTTAAGCGACTTCGCCCTTGATCCCCAGGACGGCCGCCGCGATCACATTGCGTTGTTTGTCGTCACCGCTGGGGAAGGTATCATCCAGCGATCCGAAGAGGCCAAGCAAAGCGGCCAATATTTCAAGGCCCACGCGCTTCAGGCGCTCGGCATTGAGACTGCCGAAGCATGCGCCGAGTGGCTTCACCGCCGGATAAGAGAAGACTGGGGTTTCCCCGACCCGCCCTCGCTGACGATGCAAGAGCGTTTCACCTCGCGGTACCGGGGCAAGCGTTACAGCTTTGGCTACCCGGCATGCCCCAATTTAGAAGACCAGACGAAGCTGTGGCGCCTTCTGCGGCCCGAAGACATTGGCGTCCAACTCACCGAAGGCTTCATGATGGAGCCCGAAGCCAGCGTCTCCGCGCTCGCATTCCATCACCCGGATTGTGTTTACTTCAGTGCGGCCGAACAGACCGAAGCCGCTTAGGCGGAAGAACGGGGTATTGGGCCGTCGATGCCAGCATGAGGTCCGCTTTCGGGCGAATTTGAAAAAACGAACCCATTTTGGGGAACTGGTTTGCCGCCATGGAGATAAGGAGCCAGTCGTGGCGGTGCGGCTAAGAACTCTGCCTCTGAAGCGAACGGGGCGGCATCGGAGGCCTCCTGTTCCTCAGGGCTGGCGTCCTGATTGCGCCCGGCCTGTAACTCTTTGAGTTCCGCGAGGGCCTTGGAGCGTTTGCGGTCGAGGCGATTTTCCTGGATCTGCCAATTACGGAATTGCTTTTCGTAAGTCATGTGCGTCTGCAGCACGATCATGTCGTAACGACTTTCTTCAGGGTGGTCTTGAAAGGCATCTTCAAACTGTTGGTGGCCGTGAGCGTACAAGGCGAACTCGAGAGCCTGGATACGGCGCAGACGCCAGAAACAATCAACAATCATTTGAACGAGTTCGCATTCGGCCAGACCGTTGGGGGCAAGATCCTGCTGAAACCCAGCAAGGAATGCGGCGTATTCTTCGACATCGTCGGTGGGGAGAAGAACGGTGCGGCCTGTCAGTGCAGATTTGACCGCATTCCGCGAGGATCTGGCGAGACCTGCAGGCGTGCGCGGCCCCGTGGACAGCAGAGCATTCGCCCGGTTGGCGGCGAGCTGGGCCGGGGAGATGGGCGAGTTAAAGGCCGGAGCGTCGGCGGACGGCGCGGCTCCGCTTGCTGACGCGCGCGGTTCGGTTATGGAGGGCGACTTCGACATGAGATGGCTCCTTGAAATGAAAGGGCCCGCAATGAGGACGTGTCCTCTGCGAGCCTGGTAAAACGTAGCATGCCGAAGGGCGAAAACGAACTTTCAGGTATCGCCGAACTTGGGTTAAAGCGTGCGCGCTCAGGCGAAAAAGGATATTTTCTCGATTTGTGACTCGCTTCCAGAATTGTCAATTAGACTTGGGGGATGCCAGCGCCAAGGCGTCTTGTAATACTCTTTTTCACCCTGCTTGTCACCGTGGCAGCCCTACGGAACCAACCGGCGGTTCGGCAGCAGCAACGGCAGGTGACGGGCCTCAAGGATTCGGTCGAAGTGATACGCGATCGATGGGGCATGCCGCATATCTATGCGAAAAACGCGCAGGATCTCTTTTTCACGCAAGGATATATTGTCGCTGAGGACCGGCTATTTCAAATCGACTTATGGCGCCGAATTGGAACGGGCAAGCTGGCCGAAGTACTTGGACCTCAATATATAGCTCGGGATCGCATAGCACGGCTGGTTCGATATCGAGGCAATTGGGATGACGAGTGGCGAAGTTACTCGCCGGATGCACAAGCGATCGCGACGGCTTTCACCAACGGCATCAACGCCTATATTCGATCGCTAAATGGTCAACGCCCACCGGAGTTTCGAATCGCTGGCTTCGATCCAGGTCTGTGGGTTCCCGAAGACGTGACCGCAAGAGTGGCTGGACTGCTAATGACGGGCAATATGATCGCCGAAGTAAATAGAACCCTGGATGTGAAGAAGATCGGGTTGGCGATGGACGACAGGCTATTTCCACCGGATCCCCACGTTCCGCTGATTCTACCGACGGGCCTCGAAGTTGCGGACATCACCCCTGCGGTTATCCGCGACTATGTGGCGGCTATCGGCGCGATTCATTTTCCGGGTGAGCAAGGCAGCAACAACTGGGTGGTGGATGGGACAATGACGCGGACACGTAAGCCGCTTCTGGCAAACGATCCGCATCGTGGAATTGAGCTGCCCTCACTGCGCAAGTCGGTCCATCTGGTCGCCCCCGGTTGGGACGTAATTGGGGCCGGAGAACCCGCATTACCGGGCATCGCGCTAGGGCACAACGAAAACATTGCGTGGGGGTTCACGATAGTCGGCATTGATCAGCAGGATTTGTACGTCGAAACCGTGAATCCAGCAGATTCTGGGCAGTATTTGTATCGAGGCAAGTGGAATAAATTCGAAATCGAGCACCAGACACTGAACGTGAAGGGCGAAGGACCGCAAGATGTTGAATTGAACTACACGGTGCACGGCCCGGTCATTTACGAAGACGCCACTCGCCATCGAGCGTACGCTCTGAAGTGGGTGGGGACGACAGAAGGTGGCGCCGGATATCTCCCCGCGTTGAAACTCGCACGAGCGAAAAGCTGGGGGGAATTTCGCGCGGCGGTCGCCAGCTATAAGATTCCGTCCGAGAATCTGGTCTACGCGGATCGTGAAGGTAATATCGGCTGGATCGCGGCAGGGCAGGCACCGATTCGAAAAGAATGGACGGGACTGTTTCCGGTTCCTGGTGACTCAGGAGCTTACGAATGGTCGGGATTCCTCCCGATCGGCGAGAATCCTTCTGCCTACAATCCGGCGCGGCACTTCCTGGCGACAGCAAACAACAATCTTCTTCCTAGGGGCTATCCGCATGAGCTTGGGTATGCATGGGCGCCGCCCACGCGCTACAACCGGATTGTCGAGATGCTCACAAGTGGGCACAACTTCGATGTTGACGACTTCGCGCGCATGCAGCAGGATACTGTTTCGCTGCCGGCGCGTGACTTCCTGACGATTCTGAAGGTGTGGCATCCGGCAGAAACAGGCGAAGCTGCGGGTGTACGCACGGCCCTGTTGGCTTGGGACTGTAACGTCGCCATGGATTCCCGCCCAGCTTTGATTTATGAAGTCTGGATCGAGCATCTTCATCGGGCATTGCTTCCAAAGGGCATTGCCTCGACTCGGCTTGCACCGGACATCTTGCTTCGTGAACTGAACAGGAGAGCCGATAAAGATGCGCTCTTGGATCAGACGCTTGATACGAGCTTGGCGGAAATCCGTGAGCGGTTGGGACCGGACGAGAAGGAATGGACGTGGGGGAATCTGCACAAAGCTCATTTCCGTCATCCACTGGGGCAGGCCTCGTTCGACCTGCCCTCGCGTTCCCGCCCCGGTGACGCATACACCGTGAACGCGACCGGTGGACCAAATTACTCGCAAACTCACGGCGCCAGCTACCGCGAGATTATCGATGTGAGCGATTGGGACCGTTCGGTGATGACGAATGTGCCGGGGGAGTCCGGCGTTCCGGGCAACCCACATTACGGCGACCTGCTTGACGACTGGGCAAAAGGCAAATATCACCAGATGCCGTTTTCACGAAGAGCGGTGGAAGCTGCCGCTGAGACTCGTATTGTTCTCTCGCCCGCTTAACGATCAAGTTACCCTTCGGAGATGATGCGGGTGGCTAAAAACTCCCGGCGGGCAGGATTCGCTGCCCATTACCGATCGCTCTTGGCGATCTTCCTGCTCTTCGATTGCTTCGCCGCCGCGCAAAGCTCGACTTCCAATACACGGCCTCGCGCCTCGCAATTGGGACTGAAGGTCGGCATTCTGCCAAGCGGCCCTTTCAATGCGATCACGGATGTCGCTGGAGTCGAAGTCGGTCAGGTCACAATCATTCAGGGCAGCAATGTCCGCACCGGTGTGACTGCCGTATTGCCGCATAGCGGAAACCTCTATCGGGACAAAGTGCCCGGTGCAATTTTCGTCGGCAACGGCTACGGGAAGCTGACCGGGTCGACCCAAGTGGAGGAGATGGGTAGCATCGAAACCCCAATCCTGCTGACGAACACAGCTAGTGTGCCGGACGTAGCTGCCGCATTGACGCGCTACATGATGGACTTGACGGGAAACCAGGATGTGCGATCTGTGAACCCCGTGGTGGGCGAGACAAATGACGGCTATCTAAACGATATTCGCGGTTTCTACGTGACCGGGGAGAGCGTGCTAACGGCTATCGGGAATGCGAAGGGCGGCCCGGTCGAGGAGGGCGCTGTCGGCGCCGGGACCGGTACCGTCGCATTCGGTTGGAAAGGCGGTATTGGTACGTCGTCGCGCAAGCTGCCTGCCACCCTGGGGGCGTATACAGTCGGTGTGCTGGTTCAGACGAATTTTGGAGGAGTCCTTACCGTGGCCGGTGCTCCGGTTGGCGAAGAACTGGGTCAGTACTATCTCCGCGAGCAGTTGAACCAGCCAGGCACGAACAGAGATAAGGCCGACGGGTCTTGCATGATTGTCGTTGCAACCGATGCCCCCCTCGACGCGCGGAATCTGAAGCGCCTTGCAGCCAGGGCGTGGCTGGGCATGGCTCGTGCAGGCAGTTCGGCCTCAAATGGCAGTGGAGATTACGCAATCGCATTCTCGACGGCGCCCACGTTACGGATTCATTCGTCTGACAAGTCTCTAGCGCAAAATGCCGAAACACTCGCTAACGATGCCATGTCGCCGCTGTTTCTGGCGGTTATCGAAGCGACTGAAGAGGCGATCTACAACTCGATGTTCCGAGCGGTAACGATGAATGGAAATGGCCATACGGTGGAAGCATTACCGATGGATAAAACGGTGCAGATCTTGAAGGAACACCGGTCAATCCGATAGCCGGTCTCCGGTACAGGGAGCTTTTCGGTAACTGGGGCCGCTAGCCGTAGTCTCACTAAATGGCGGCGTTGGAGCGCTGCAAGGAGGAGTGTAGGTATGGCAGGCAAGAATACGGCCGTATTTGGAATTTACCCGCATCGTGAGGCGGCTGAAGGCGCAGTGGACCGGCTGCTGGCATCGAATTTCCGTAATGAAGACATCTCTGTGCTGCTGCAAGACAATGTCGGGACGAAGGATTTTGCGCACGAAAAACATACAAAAGCTCCGGAAGGAGCGACGACCGGCGCAGTAACAGGTGGGATTATCGGTGGAACGATCGGGGCGTTGATCGGCATCGGCGCGCTGGCAATTCCAGGTGTTGGGCCGTTGATCGCAGCGGGGCCGATTATCGCGGCATTGACCGGAGTGGGTTCGGGCGGCGTGGTCGGGGGTATTATCGGTGCGCTCGTCGGTATGGGAATTCCCGAATACGAAGCGAAGCGCTACGAAGGCCGGATCAAAGAGGGCGGCATTCTACTTTCCGTACACTGCGACAACTCCGATTGGGTCGGCAAAGCAAAGCAGGTATTAAAAGATACCGGCGCGGAGGACATCGCCTCCGCAGGTGAAGCGGGCGCCGATTTCGGAGCTTCGAATAAGCCCGTTAGCCGCGGCGCCGGCACGCTCTAGGGCCAGTCACCGATTTCGTATTCCAAAGTTTCCCCTCTTCCATACGTTCTTTGCCCGAAATTTTCGGGCAAAGAACTCAACCAAGCCGCGAAGCCGTATGAGGTAAAACTGCCGGCATTTGGCCGATCCGAATACGTTAGGGCAGCATCTTGCCGCCGGTGAGATCAAAGATGCCGCCGGTGATATAGCGGGATTCGTTCGAACAGAGGAAGACGTATATCGGCGCAAGATCGGCGGGTTGCGCCGGGCGCTGCATAGGACTGCTCTTGCCGAAATTCTCCACGCTTTTCTCGGGCATCGTCGATGGAATAAGCGGAGTCCAAACAGGTCCAGGTGCAACTGCGTTTACGCGTACTCCCTGTTTGATGGCTAGAGCGGAGAGCGATTTCGTAAAGGTCACGATAGCCCCTTTGGTTGAGGAGTAGGCAAGCAAAGTGGGACTGGGGTCATAAGCCTGAACCGACGCTGTGTTTACGATTGTGCTGCCTTCTTTCATTTTGGGCAGCGCCGCCCGGCTGAGATAAAACATGGCAAAGATGTTTGTGCGAAAGGTTTTGTCCCACTCTTCCGGAGTGAGTTCCTCAATCGACTCGTGCGTCATCTGGAAGGCGGCGTTATTAATGAGAATGTCCAGGCCGCCAAATTCGTCGAAAGCACGTTCGACAAGTTGTTCACAGTGACGCGCATCCTGGATATCTCCGGGCGCGAGGATAGCTTTTCGCCCTGCATCACGTACCAGACGCTCTGTTTGCTTCGCGTCTTCGTCTTCGTTCAGGTAGGAGATCAAAACGTCGGCGCCTTCGCGCGCGAAAGCTAAAGCTACAGCACGGCCGATGCCGCTGTCGGCGCCGGTGATTAGCGCCTTACGATCCTTGAGCCGGCCGAAGCCCTTGTAGGAAGACTCGCCATAATCGGGTTGATTCTGCATCTGCTCCGAGCTTCCGGGCGGAGCTTGCTTCGGTTCATCAAAAGGGGGCTTCGGGCCCTGTTCGCGAGGGTCACGTGTCGCGGCAGTGCGTTCCGGTGTCTGGGTATTGCTCATGCGGATTTGACTCCGCAGGAGGCCTACATTCCGGCTCGAACAAATACGTGATCGGGAGCAGCGATGCTGGCATCCTTCTCGAGAACTGAAACCTTGATGGGCTGCAGTTGCGATTTGTCCTCAGGTTTCGCCATGAAAGGTTAAACGATACTGATTTTGCCACTGGGCGGCGATTTGCTGCAGAAATGGTTGGAAGCTCACGGGCGAACCGAAGCCAATCATGTAAGATTCGGCGCCGGTGCTATCGGAAAGCATCGAGAGGAAATTCTGCCCCCAATTGTTGCGCCAAAAAGAGTGACCCATATGTCCAACGCTAGGGCTGTAGATGGTGTAAACAACCACGCCAGCTTTTTGCGCGTCGTGAATGCCCGCATCGACATAGGGGTTGTCCGGCGTCCAGCCGCCGCCAAGACCTTCTATGCCGCTGCTGATCATAATGACTTCTTTGCGTTCTGGGCCACCGGCAGGCCATTTCTTAACAGCGTCCGAGAGAGAGTCATACGGGCTGACATCAGCGCCACCGGGACCAACTGCAACCCGAATGCCGTTTGCAGCGGCCGCGTGGTCGCGCGTAAAGTTCGTTGTAACTTGAGCCATGCCGTTGCGCATGTAGGCTACCGCGACCTCAAAATTCGGCGGCAGCGACGTGATGAATTGCTTCAGAGTGGGAATTTCCGTATCGAAGGTTCCGCGCGCTGAATCGTCAATCAGCAACATCAGTTGCATGCCGCTTTGGGCTAGCGGCGTCAAGGCCGTTACAGGCCTGCGCTCGCCCGCTTCCTTCACCTGAATGTCTTGCGCTTCGATTGGCGGGATTGTCCTGCCGTGCTGCGGCTCAAGCGTGACAATTACTGACGCCGGAACACCGGGCGGGTTTGCGGATTGAGCCGCACACATTAGAGATGCTGCCAGGCACACTAGGCCTGCAGTGAAAAAACATTTCATAATTGAACGCTCCGTGGCGCACTAGAGAAGTGCTGCGCTAGGAGAAGCTTTGATAACAACTCCCTGCTTTTTTGAGCACGCCATGTTTTCTAAAGTTGCAAAAACGTAGGATTCAAGCTGCTCAGCGCGAACGGCGGCGGTATGGAAGCGCAATGCCCGCTTCCGGCCTTTTTCGCCTATTTCGAGACGCTGCTTCTCAGGCATCTGTAGGTAGGACGTAACGTCGGCGGTTGTGCGTACAGGAAGTATTTCCTGGCCGGGCTTGAATATGGTTTCTAGGCCTGGCCAGCAGTCAGTAAGAATAGGGGTTCCACAAGCGGCTGCTTCGAACAAGCGGACGCTAGGCGAGTAACCAGCGCGAACCATGTCCTTACGAGTCAGGTTCAAGGTAAATTTTTGTGAGTTATAGAAGTGCCGGTGTTGTGTGGCCGGTAAATGGCTGATGCGATGTACGTTTGGCGGCCAAGTAATATGTTCCGGATACTGGGGCCCGGCCACTACGAAGTGCCCGGCGGGATGCGAAGCAGCGACGTCCAGCAGCAACCGCTTCAGCAGGGGCTGCCGATCCGGCGCGTAAGTTCCCACGTACGCCAAGTTGTACTTCGAGGGAAGTTTTTCCGGATAGTACAAAGACGGATCGACGGAGCAGTACAGGGCTCGTGCACAAGGCGATCCAAGCTGCTGCTCGATGAAGTCGAGCGTAGGGCCGCCGGTAAACGATAAATAAAGGTGGTACTTAGGAAAGAGGTCGCCAGCAATGTACTCGCACTTACAAGCTGCCAGGTTGGCTAGAGTAACTGGCGTGTCAATGTCATAGAACGCGGAACAGTTTCGGGCGAGCCGAGTTACCCAACGTCCGACCGCCACACCTTCCGGCACGTAAGATCCGACGATTACCAGGTCCGCTGCTCGAATGAGCTTGGAATGCTCATCTTTCAGCTCTTCCAAGCTGTTATAAAGGATCACGCGGCAGTAGGGAAGCTGATCGAACTCGCGATTTTCCGCATACCATGGGACATCCCGCTCCAGAAACGTGATCGAGTGGCCGCGGCGCGAAAGTTCTTTGATGAGGCCGCGGTACGTGGTGGCATGGCCGTTGCCCCATGTGGAGGTGATTGACAGTCCAAGGAAGACGCAATTCAGGCGCGGGTGCATCAGCGGTGCAACTCCATTTCTGGAACTCGCGATAGCGAAAGCGCCTCGTGCAGAGCTGATTCGACAAGCTTGCCCCGTTGCGCGTACGTGTGGTCAGCCAAGACGCGACGCCGCGCCGCTTCGCCGATCGACCTCGCCCGGGTGGGACCGATGTCACGCACAGCTCGCGCAACTTCCGCGCCGGAGTTCGCCAGAAGAATTTCTTCTCCTGATTTCAGAAAGCAGTCGATGCCCTCCCACACATCTGTGATCAGGCAGGCGGCAGCGCCAGCCGCCTCGAATACACGCGTAGCCGGAGAGAAGCCGCAGCGCGCCATGCTCTCCCGGCTGATATTCAGAACGAAGCGGGAGGAACAGTTGAAGGCGTTGTGGTCCGCGGTGTAGACGTGGCCCACATAGTGGACGTTACGCGAGACGGGCTTGTCGGCCCAGCCGCTGCCGCCCAAAAGGAACTGTTGCTCCGGTGCGAGTCGCGCGGCGGTCAGGAAGAACTCTTCGACACGCGCCTCACGGTCGGGGAGGCGATTGCCTAAAAACGAAAGATCGCAGGTGAAACGCGGGTCTGGATCTACCGGAAAATGGATATCCGGATCGAACGCGTTGTAGATGGGGACGCAATCGCGCGCGCCTAGTTCGCGATATCGGTTCGTGACATTATCGCCGCCGCCGTACGTAAAGACAAGATGGAACTCAGGGAGGGCTGCGAGAAATGGATCGGCCGCATGTGCCGAAAGCCGGTCGAGAGTTGCCGGCGCGTCGACATCCCAAAAGATTTTGCAAACTGGCGGAAGCAATGAGGAAATGCGGGCTTCGAGAAACTCGTCCAGCACACCGACGCCGCTCGCTTTGACAACTACATCGGCGCGGGCGGAAGCCGCCAGGTGACGATTCACCTCGCCCGTGTCTCCAGCGTCGTAGACGACGATACGAGCCCACTCCGGATCGGGAATGTCGCGATGCTGCTGACGGTCATAAGCATCAGGCTCGTAGAAGGTAATCTGATGTCCTCGGTTGGCGAGTGCGCGAAGAATGCCGCGATAGTATGTGGCCGCGCCATTCCAGTAAGCGGAAACGAGACTGGAGCCCCAGAAGGCGATCTTCATATCTGGATTCCCTGCTGCAACGTCTCGAAAGCGCTCAAGGCCGGCGTGCTAAGGGTCGTGTAGATGCCGAGCAATTCCTCTACCCGGTGCGCGCAGGTGTGACGTGCGCGAATGGTCTCAAGACCACTGGCAGCCAGACTCCTGGCAAGCGCGCCGTCATTCAACACATCGCGAATGTGCCTCTCCATCTCTTCGCTATCTCGCGCCATCAGGAAGTCTTTACCAACGCGAAACAGACCCTCTTCGTCGCACCATGGCGCAGAAACAAGGGGAATCGCACAGGCGAGCGCTTCGAAAGGTCGAATGGTCGGAATGCCGGGAAGCTCACGCGTATAGGGATGACGCGGCACGTGTACGGTGACTCGGAACTGCGCAAAAACTTCAGGCACCTCAAAGTTAGGAAGCCAGCCGCCGTAGCGAATTCCGCATCGGCCTAATTCGTCGAGAGCGGCAGGGGGGTAACGCACACCGTATACCTGCGCATGCAACTTAAGATTCCGCACCGGCGTAAGGAAATATTCGCGCAACTCTTCGGTCCGCTCGTCATCACCCCAGTTGCCGATCCAAATAACGTCACCTGCTCTTTGTGCCGGCTCTCGTGGATGAAAGACCCTAATGTCAGCGGCTTCATGCCATACGTGCACCTGACGCCCCCAACCGCGGCGTTCATAGGCGCGCTTCAAGGATGCGCCGTAGGCAAGCACGCCATCATATTCCGACAGATCGAAACGCGAGAGTTCCTGCTCAGCGGTTAAAGCCCGATGATGTGTGTCGTGAAAAAGCGCGGCGATGCCGTGGTGACAGCGGCGGTATCGGCCAATGGCCGCCACTACAGATGGCTCATTCCATTCATGGACAATAACAAGATCGACCCCGTCGAGAAACTGATCGAGATCCAGATGCTGCGGCGAATAACGGGTGCTAGCGAGACTCGGAAACGCGTGCTGGAACGCGGCAAGGGCCGCCGGTCCGCGATCTTCGAGCAGGTTCTGACGGCTCCACGAATTTTCAGGTTCAAAGATGCGAACCTCATGACCGCGAGCTTTCAGCTCAGACGCGATGCCACGAAGAAAATGCGCGTTGCCATGGTTCCAATCGGAAACCAGGGAATGGTAGAACATGGCGATCCGAAGCTTCATGCTGCCGCGCCTTTCTGCGTTACGCGCTTGCCTGATTGGGAGAGAGATTCGTACAGGTCGTAGTACTGGTCAACAGTACTTCCGGACCAATAGCGAGTCGATTGAAGGCGGGCGAGATCGCCACGCGACCGGCGGGCTGTTTCGTTCTTCGCAAGCCAAGCAAGAGTGTGACTCCACCGATCGGGGTCACGCGGATCAACAAAGATAGCGGCGCCATCCCACAGTTCACGAAGGGAAGGAATATCGGAGAGAACCAGACAGCATTGGGCGCGAGCCGCCTCGAGAACCGCAAGGCCGAATGGCTCGTAGAGCGCGGGATGAACAAAAACGGATGCGCGCTGCATCTGCTGGAGCAAACTTTCGTGCGAGAGAGATCCTGCGATTTCAACGGGCCACGGCAAACCCGAAGTCGCGTCATCCAGCAGCTTTAAGTTCTTGCCCGTGTCCCAGACCCGCCCCGCGGCAAGGTAGAAAGGCTCCTTTTCGACGCCGTTGTATACAGGCGAGTCGCTAAAATTGTGAATCACGGTGACGCGCCCGGAAGGCAGACCATAATGATGTGTCAGAACGGCGGCCATAAACGCAGAGGGGGCGACGACGGCATCTGCAGCGCAAAGACCAGCGGTAACACGACGGTGATATTCAGCCCATTCCGGCGGAGGCGTTGAATTGTGCACCGCTTGCCACCAGGAGTAAACACAGGAATGGGCAACGACCAGGACAGGGACTTCCCAAGGCAATGCGGCATGGGCGTAGCCGTTGAGATGAATAACGTCCGGCTGGAACTGCATGGCTAAATCGAGTAACCACGCACCCGCAGCTTCGACCTCAAGCCAAGGCTGCTGCATCCATTCGAGCTTGTAATCGCACTCGCGAAAAGTGACGCCCGCGAGAGCAGCGAGGCCCATTTTCTGCGCATCGCTGGGACGAGGACCCATGGTTGCGAGTAAGACTTGCGCCCCACGGCTAGTCATGTGAGAGACGAGGTCGAGCGAATACTGCCATACACCACCTACGGCATCGGCAGTCATCAGGATTTTGAGGGGCGGGACGGCGCTATGCGCACCGCTATCGCACATGCGCGCTCACTTCCAACTCAACTAACCCTTGTGGACGCTGTTCCTGGATGTCGCTAAATGAATCAAAACCTTTGAGGTATGCTTCGTGTGCGCGCTCCCAGGCGAAGTCGTCAGGCGGGCCCCACATGCGCGTATACTCGGGCGAGCCTGGATACGGAAACAACGGAACAGGTTTATTGGCCCACACGCCATGCGATTCGAGCTTGACGCGCCAGGACTCCACTTCATCAGCATCGTCTTCCGTCATTGCGAGCAGATTTGCCTGGACGAAAGGAACAAGCTTTTTGGCGAAGACAAGCCGACCGGTGAGCTCCTCAGTCGACATTTTGCACTTTTTGTCAAGGTAAGCGCGGCCCGCTTCGGTTATGCTCTCGACACCGGCTTCAATCGACACGCAGCCGGCTCGTGCCAGCGCCGTTATAGCGTCTTCACTCCACAGGTCAAGGCGCGTTTGCACGCCGAGTTTTATCTCACGTTCTGCCAGCGCGGCAAGAAGCGCTAAATCGGGCAAGAAAATTTCGTCAATGAAGTAAACGTATTCGATCCCCTGCCGGATAAGTCCGTCCAGTTCTTGCAGGATTACTGGCAAAGGGCGCTTGCGATAGTTGTTGCGAAAATTGTCCTTGGCGCAAAACGTACAGTGGTAGGGACACCCGCGAGAGGCTTCCATTTCCGCGCCGGGCCCAAGCGGTTCGGCATCAAAGCGGTGATGATGATGCCGATGCTTTGCGATCAGCTTATCCGGCCACGCCAGCGCGGGAAGGCGCTTCATATCGGCAGCGCGATTGGGGCCCCGAATGATGATCTCATCTCCGCGCCTAAATGCAATCGATTGAACAGAGCCGATGTCACCGGCTAATTGGGGCAAAACCTCTTCACACTCGCCAAGGACCACAAAATCGGCGTTTAGCTTGCGCAATGTCGCGCGGGGCGTTGTGGAGCCATGTGGACCAACGATGATCTGCTTTGCAGGCACAGCGCGCAGCGCAGCCGAAAGCTCCTGCGGAACTCGCAACTCTGGAGGCGCACAGCGCCAGAAGAGATAGGTAGGCGCAGTAGTAATGACGATGAAATCGGGCGCATAGGCGGAAACCCGCTGTACGATATCGGGGTAGCCAAGATTATCGAGATGGCCGTCGATCAAGATCACATCATGCCCGTTCTGTTCGAGCAGCGCTTTCGAATATCCCAGTTCCAGAGCTAAATGAGGCTCGCGGCACCCAAAATAGATGCTGCCTTCAAACGTCCAAGGCGGGTTGATCAACGCGTAGCGCATCAGGCGACCATCACTTTCGAGTGCTCGACCAGCGAAGGGCGTTCCAGATACCACTCATAAAGGGTCCGGATTCCTTCGCGAACGCCGATTGCGGGAGACCAACGGAGCGTTCGACGGATTTTCGATGTATCCGAGACGTACCATTTCTGATCGCCCAAACGCTCGGGCCCCCAATCGATATCAACCGGATTTCCGGTCAAGCTGCGGATCTCCCGAAGTAGTTCGATCAGACTTGTACTATTCGCCGGGCCACCTCCAACGTTGAACGGCTGTCCAGCAACAATATCGATGCTTTGCTGTGCAAGGTGCATCGCGCGAACTAGATCGTCGACGAAGAGCAGGTCACGCACCTGCTTTCCGTCACCATAAATGGTGATTGGTTCGCCCTTCATGGCCTGACGGACAAAATGCGCCACCCATCCCTGATCCTCGGAACCAAGTTGATAACGGCCATAGATGCAACTCATCCGAAATACGGTGGCTTTGATGCCGTAAGAGCGCGCGTAATCGAGTACGTACTGATCCGCCGCTCCCTTTGAACAGCCATACGGCGAAAGAAAATCCAGAGATTGCTGCTCGCTTATGCCCGAAGAAGCGAGGCTCGGCGCTTCCGGTTCCCAACGATTTCCCGTCTTCCGGAATGGAATTTCTGCGAGTTTGCCGTAGACCTTATTGGTTGATGTGAAGAGTAGGGATGGTCGCGAAGGAGAGCGTCTGATTGCCTCAAGCAGATTCAATGTCCCTGCAAGATTTGTTCGGAAGTCGTGAATCGGATCATCCAGGCTGGTGGTCACGGCCACCTGAGCGGCAAAATGATAGACCGCCTTGGCCGTATGAACAGCTTTGCGCAGTTCTTCGGCATCACTTACATCTGCCTGCGTAAAGGAGATGCGCCGAGCATATTGATCCTGCAACTCCGCCAGATTTTGGTCTACTCCAGGACGGCTCAGATTATCGAAGATATGGACGGCCTGATCTTTTTGTAAGTAGAAACGAGCAATGTTGGTGCCGATAAAACCAGCACCGCCGGTGATCAGTATGTAATCCCTCTGCACCCCTAGCTCCCTAGACCACGAGCCCGCGCGACGACAGTTCTTCGCGCATCTCGTTGAAGCGATCGTGAGCAGTCTGTTGATCGAGCCAGCCAGCAAGATCGCGCATGCCGCTATCTAGATTGATTTTCGGATTGTACCCGAGCACTTCCCTGGCGCGCGAAATGTCAGGGAAGCAATGGCGGATGTCCCCAACGCGATATTTGCCAGTGATTTCGGGTTCGATATCCTTCCCGAGAACGCGAGCTAATTTGCGAGCAACATCGCTAACTCTGATTTCTTGACCGCTGCCGACGTTGAATACCGCGTCACGCGCAGCATCGACTTCAAGAGCGAGCCGGCAGGCCTGCGCGACATCATAGACACTGACAAAATCGCGCAATTGCTCGCCATCTTCAAAAATCATCGGCCGTTTGCGATTGAGCAATCGCGACGCGAAGATGGCCAGCACGCCAGTATATGGATTGGACAAGGATTGAAACGGGCCATACGCATTGAAGAACCGCAACGCTATGGTGGGAATGCCGTAAGCGCGACCCACCACCAGACACATCTGCTCCTGATCGTATTTTGAAAGCGCGTAGACGGAAGCCAGCGAAGGCTGCTTGGATTCGGGCGTTGCGACAGGACGAAGCGGAGCGCCATCTGGCGTGACCATCTCCCACTCGCGCGCCTTGAGCTGCGCGGCGGTCCGGCTAGCGAATGGATACGCCTCGCCACGGGGGCCAACGTAGAGACCTTCGCCGTAGATGCTCATGCTCGAGGCCACGATCAATTTGCGCACGGAACTCTTGACGATCCGCTCGAGCAAGGCCGCAGTGCCCAGGTTATTGACGCTGGTATACTCGGCGATCTGATACATGCTTTGGCCGACGCCGACCAAGGCGACGAAATGGTAGACCGCTTCGACACCTTTTAGCGCTTGGTCCAGGATCTCCGGATTTCGAACATCTCCCAAAACGAATTCAACGTGTCTGTTCAAATACCCGGGACGCTCCGGATTATCGCCGTGTACCTGCGTCACCAGGCTATCGAGAACTCTTACGTGATATCCAGCTTGCAATAACTCCGTTGCTACATGAGAACCGATGAAGCCAGCACCGCCTGTGATAAGAACGGTTCTTCTTTTCATTCGTGTCTGTGTGTCCTTTGAAGAGAATGCATAAGGCTCGTGGACCCGCAAAATCTACGAGTCCTTCACTCGATAGGCGGAAAGCCAGTCGCCTCATCAACATAGAAAGCTTTGTAGCTCGGTTTGTTACTACTTACCTTTGTTGATGATGAACTTCACGCGTATAACTACGCGGAAACCAGGGGGTTTTACTTAGAGTACCGGCGCGTCATCTCGGAGCAGAAGTCCGCATACTCGGCGGGATTTACGGGGGGACTTGTGTGATGCGCGCGAACGCCGCAATGCTCAGGAGTGAAACAGAAAGTAACCGTCAAATCGAACGCGTCGAGCAGACGCATCTGATGGTCAAACCACGACTCGGCGTTGGGCCGGAAGTGATCGGCCCAACTCAATCCAGTGCGAAGTTTACGCACTCCAAGCTCGTGCAGGTTTTGCACTGCGGCTTCGAGGCGAGGATCTTCGAAATGGAACCATTGACAAATGCCCAGGCCAGGAGCGAACTGCGAAAATTGCCGTGCCGCCAATTTCGCGGTCCCGTCTTCGCGAAAGAGCCCCATGTAAAAGTGGCGGTAATAAGAAGATCCTTCGCTCTCCCGGTGGCGTGTGGTTGCCGGCCAAGCGCGGGGCAAATCAAAAAGACTGTACCAGTAGACGTGATCGGCACGAGGAAGTAATAGTTCGGCAGTGCGCTTGAGCCCGAACTCTTGCACTTCCTCGGCTCCGAAGGAAGAAGCGCCTACTTCCGATATCCAGATGGGCTTGTCGGTGGCGGCTTGCGCTTCCGCTAACTTGTCGGGCCATTCGTTGATGGTCCAATGGTTCCAGTCGAGCGGAAACCCGTGAACAGCGACTACATCAACGTGATCCAAAGCGCCGAGATCACGCATGCGCGTAATGAATGACGGATCAATCGGCGAGATGCCGCCCAGAACGCGTTTCAGCCTTGGATTTTCCGCGTGCACTGCCTGTCCCGCAAGCTTGACCATTTCGGCATAAACGGACCAGTCTCTATCTATCTCGAAATCCCAATGCGAGAGATTGTTCGGCTCATTCCAGAGCATGACGGCTTCAATCATAGGTGGATACGATGGCGGCAATAGTGATGAACTGATTCAAGCCAGCGCCACAGGGATTGGATGCAGGTAAGCGCCTTCGTCGCACCTGCAAATGAATACTTCGGGTTCAGGAATGCTGTCTACTCGAAAACCCGCGCTGCGCAGCACTGCTTCGGCGCAGGCGCGATTCGGAATCCACCAGTTGGTCGGATCCTGCGAATAGCTGTGTTCAACGAAGTGCATTCTCGGAAAACCCGGCTTGTCAAAAACGGCCTGCTCCCAGAACGGATAATCCTGCTCGACAGCAGGGCGAGTACGACTTCCGCGCAGCATCGATTGAAAAACGAACCAATCCTTTGCTACATGCTGGCGAAGGAGATCGAGCGCGAGCAACGGATATCGCAGGTGGTAAAACACTCCCATGAACAAAACCAGATCGAAACGCTCACGAAGTCTCGGAACATCATAGACGGACATCTGCCGGAATTCGATGTCCATGCCTAGCACCCCGGCCGCGAAACGGGCTTGCGCGAGGTATGCCTCATCATGATCGATGCCGAGAACGCGCTTCGCGCCCCGGCGTTTCATCTCGATGGAGTAGAACCCGCCATTACACCCGACGTCCAGAACAGTCAATCCAGTGAGATCAGTGGGAAGCGCGGCACGAAAGTTTTGCCATTTGGTGGCTGGATAATCACCTAAGAAGTGTTCTGGCGCGGTTTGGACACCTTGTAAGTTGAGGTTGTGAAACCATGGACCTAGTTCTGAAACTTTCTGCTCAATTTCCGGGACGGTCAGGCTGTTTGCCAATGATCTCTTCTCCCACTATTTGTATTGACTAGCCGCGAATAGACACCGCAGCACTTTTATGATTCGTATTCTACTGATCCGCCATGGGCATACCGAATTGTTGGGCAAAGTGTTGTATGGAAGGATGGCGGGAGTTCATCTCAGCGAGCGCGGGAAACAGGAAACAATCAGACTTGCTAGTCAATTGCGGGAGCGATATCGAATAGACGAGATTGTTTCGAGCCCGATGGACCGGGCCAAGGAGACTGCCGAGGCGATATCGGGCGCCGAAGGGCAACACATTGTATTCGACGAGGGACTGCAGGAGTTGGATTTCGGTGAGTGGTTGGGCAAGCCCTTTGCGGAACTTACGTCAGACGAACGTTGGAAGGTCTACAACCGCCATCGCTCGCTGAATAGTGCTCCCGGCGGCGAATTCATGCTGCAGGTACAACTTCGGGCGTGGGCTGCTCTGGAACGCGCAATCGCTCGGCACAGCGGTAAACGGGAAGCAACAATCGCCGTAGTGAGCCATGGAGACGTAGTACGGGGATTACTCATGCTGTTCCTAGGTATTCCGTTGGATTACATACATAGGCTCGAGGCGGGTACGGCATCAGTAAGCGAAGTCATCCTGGGTGGCGCATACCCGCAAGTGATCACAATGAATCAGACCTTTTGAGCTGCACATGTTAAGCGAAAATACCGACGCACGCCGGAAATACCTTCTAGATCTGCTGGTTTCTCAGCTCAGGGAATTTGTGGTAGTGGTCGCCGATATAGACGGAAGCTTTTTATCCTGGCACCCTGGAGTGCTGCAGCAATTCGGCTACGAGGCAGGCGAATTTATCGGTAAGCCGGTAGCGATGCTGTTTCCTGAGCCGGATCGAACGGCCGGCGACCCTGAACGCGAACTGGATACCGCGGCTGGTATCGGGAAGGCTTCCGATACGCGATGGCTGGTAAACAAAGAGGGCCAGCGGTTGCTAGTTGAAGGCGTAAGCCTGGGACTCCGAGACGAAGCCGGCAATCTCGCCGGTTTTGGCAAAGTAATGCACGACGTGACGCAGCGCCGCGCCACGGAAGAGCGCTTGAAGGCGCTGACAAGGGCTCTGGAACATTCAACCGTGTTCATCCGGCAGCTCGACGGAACCATTACGCACTGGACCGTAGGTTGCGAACGTCTCTACGGATGGACAGCGAGCGAGGCAATAGGAGTGACTTCCTGGAACCTCTTGAAGACGTTTTTCCCGCAGCCGCTTGACGGAATCGAAGAGCAACTTCTACGGAGCGGGTTTTGGCAGGGGGAACTGGGACAAGTGCGGCGAGATGGCACTTCTGTCTACGTATCGGCGGACTGGGTGTTGTTATCAGACGCCGGAGGAGAGCCGTCCAGCATCATCTGCACGCATACCGACATCACCTCACGACTGCAGGTCCAGGGGGAATTGGAGGTTGCCAACGCTCAACTGGAGAGAATGACGCTGGAGTTGGAGCGATCAAACAAAGAACTCGAAGAGTTTGCACGGATCGCTTCGCATGATCTGAGTGCTCCCATTACCAGCACGCGGTGGCTTGTGGATCTGCTACGGACAAAATACGGCAACAACCTCAACGATGACGGCCAGAAGGTTTTGAGCCAAATTACTGCTGGGCTGCAGCGGATGAGCGAACTTGTAGATGCCGTATTGGAGCACGCCCAGGTGGGAACCACTCCAATCGGATCTTTGGAGGGTTCAGATGCAGGCGCCGCGCTCAAAGCCGCGATCGAGGACCTGCGAAAAGACGTAGAAACATCGGGCGCGAGAATTTCTTATGGGCCGCTACCGGCAGTAAAAGTGACCACACAAGCGTTAACTCAGTTGTTCCAAAACCTGCTTTCAAACGCTATTAAGTACGGGAAGCCGGATACACCGCCCGAAGTGACCGTGAGCGCGAAACGTACAAAAGACGATTGGACAATCAGTGTCACTGATAACGGCGTTGGTATTGAAGCCGATTGGCTTGAGCGCATTTTTCAGCCGATGCAAAGGCGGCACGGACTCGAAATCGCGGGCAGTGGTATCGGCTTAGCAACATGCAGAAAGATCGTCACTCGGGCTGGTGGAAAGATCTGGGCCGAATCCGTGGTTAGCAAGGGATCGACTTTTCATTTCACTGCTCCTGCAGCGAAGGCAGAATAGCCACCCGAGACGTCAGCGCCGAACTGTTTCTGGTTACCAGAAGAATTTACAACCGCAGTCAAATGGGCGACCAGTTGATCAACAACGGCGCTCCAATTGCCGGGCTCCGGTTGGCGAAACAGCCGCATTGTGGGATACCACGGGGAATCGCTACGATGCAGCATCCAGCGCCAGTCGCACTCGTAAGGTAATAAAACCCAAACGGGAACTCCTAGCGCCCCGGCGAGATGTGCCGCCATTGTATCCACCGAGATAACCAAATGCAATTGTTTGAGAACGCGTGCAGTGTCGTGAATGGTGGACACCGAATTGTGGAGATCGCAAATTTCCAGCGACCAAGGCGACAGCTCACAGTGCTCCGGACCTGACTGCAGTCCATAAAACGAAATGCCTGGAATGGTGAATAAAGAAGCGACATGTTCGATTGGAATCGAACGGGAAGGATTGAAGGCGCTCGACGTCCAGACCACGCCGACCTGCAACGAGTTTGAACCAGCCCCTAACGGAGACTGAAGGATATTCG
Source organism: Terriglobia bacterium (assembly GCA_963846025.1). Classification (GTDB taxonomy): domain Bacteria; phylum Acidobacteriota; class Terriglobia; order Bryobacterales; family Bryobacteraceae; genus Bog-105. The sequence goes on from CAWJUG010000004.1 coordinate 260,816, forward strand.
TGGCACGGAGATACGGAACGCTGCAGGGAATTGTTTCAAGAGTCGTGCGAAAAATCCGAGGCAGCTCCATGACTTCAATTTGCTGATCCCAGGGCGGCTCAGTCTCTGACCAGGTGATGACGTTATCGGCAAGACCGGACTGCTCTATAAGGGTTCGCAATTTTGGTTGAGCTTCGATAGTGACCGAACGGGCAATGGCACGTATGAGAGGAGCGTAGCGGATGAACTGGAGGGTATCGCCCAAGCCGTGAAGACAGCGGATAAGAATACGGTTATTGTGGAGTGAGCGGCCATCCCAGAATCGATTTGAATCCGGTTTCCCGCGGGTTGCAATCCGATCACTTTCACGCCAAGCATCTTCGAAGTTTCCCAGCAACATGTGGCACTGCCAGCGTCCCGCAGCACACAGATCCGTGTCAGATTCAGCACGTTGCGCTGCATCGAACAGCATCAAGGCCTGGTGTATCCGCATGGCGCTTAGTTCGCCCTCGGCTTGCGCTAAAAGAAAATCGCTCATGCTCTAACGGTTCATTTGCAGCAGAAAAATTTGTGGCAGAAAACTGGTAATAGTTACGGTCTGAACTGTGTCCAAAGATCGAATTGCTGACCGGTAATTGTGCGGGGCGTGCAGTGTTGAATGGCCCCGGGTTGCGCGAGGCCGAATTTATGACATCAAGCAAACCATTTGAAAGCCCGAAGCGTAAGGTGTTGTTTTCAGACGATCACCATATCGTATTAGATGCGCTCTCTTTTGTGGCACAGGACGAATTTGAGGTTCATGCGGTGGATACCTTAGCCGCGCTCAGGCAGGCAGTCGATGAGTTTGAGTCCTGATCTAATCGTACTCGACATCCGTATGCCGGATGGGGACGGCATCGAGGCTGCAAGCCAGATTCTCGCTCGCCATCCCGACGTGAAAATTCTGTTTCTTTCGACTCACAGCGAGCCATCGATCGTCAAGCGAGCGCTGGAAACGGGCGCCCTGGGGTACGTCTCTAAGCGAGCCGCGGCGGACGAGTTGATGCTCGCGATACGCACCGTGCTGAATGGGGGCAAATACGTCGGCGAGCGAATTGACGTTAACACAGAGAATGGGGCAGACGATACGGATCGTGTTTTGACCGAACGGCAGAAGGAGGTTTTGCGGCTGATTGCGCAGGGTTGCTCCGCAAAGGAAATCGCAAACCGGCTGAATATTTCCGTGCGAACCGCCGAGTTCCACAGAGCTGCCATCATGGACCGGCTGAAACTACACTCCACTGCCATGATGACGCGGTATGCAGTAGAAAATGGCCTAGACTAGACGATCTCGCATCGTGCGCTGGCGTTCGGTTTGTAAACCTGAAAACTATGGGATGGCTGGCGTGGGCGTTGCTTTCCGCTTTATTTGCAGCGGCGACTGCAATTTTGGCAAAGCTGGGCGTGGCCGGCACAGACGCTAACTTTGCTACGGCCGTGCGTACGTCCGTCGTCGTGGTCTTCACCTGGCTGCTCGCGTTCTTGGCGCGACAGCCGGGCAGCTTCCATGTACCTTCCAGGAATACCTGGCTTTTTCTCGCGCTGTCCGGGCTAGCCACGGGACTGTCTTGGATTTGCTACTTCCACGCGCTTCAAGTTGGACCCGCATCACGTGTCGCGCCGATCGACAAATTAAGCGTTGTTTTCGTCATTCTCTTCGCCGCGTTTTTCCTTGATGAGAGATTGACGCCGGGAAAGGTTATTGGCGGCGCCTTGATCGTCGCCGGGGCCATTGCAATTGCTTTCGATTGACTTTGTTCGCGTACCCTGCGCTGGTTTGTGTGAGGAATCAGCGGCAGCAGGATCTCGGAAGGATATCCCCTTGCATGTAAGATCGTCTGCCGCGCTTTCGTAAATCTGGTTTCATAGGCGATCGGGCGAACCGAATTCATATTACGGTCAAAACGCGGGAAGTTGCTGCTGGATACTTCGAGTCGAATGCGATGGCCGCCCGAGAAAACGTAGCTGGTCACGCCCGCATCGATGCTCACCTGATACGGCTGGTTCTTCTTGACGAAAACCGGCTTGGACAGCGAAAGACGGTAGCGCAGCCTCTCCATCCCGTCTGCAACCAGTAACGGTCGGCCGTCGGGCTCCACGTCTACCAACTTGGCCGTGAAATCTGTGTCGTTAACAGAAGTCGATACATACAAAACGACGCGAATGGGGCCGGTGATTTCAATGTCGCTGCTGAGGGGAGCGGAGGTGTAAACCAGGACGTCCGGCCGCTTTTCGACCGCGCTTTGATCGAGCGGTCCGGGCGGCAGGAGCAGCGGATCACAACAGATTGCGCCGCCGTTAGTAGGAACCGGATTCTTAGGGTCATAGGTAAATTGATCGGAAGGCGCTTTTCGCACCGGCTGCCATTGCAGCGCACCATCTCCGGACAGAGAGTTGGCATGCCCGCTGCTGTTGAGGTACAGCGGAGTCAGACGCATCCTGGCTAGCGGCCATTCGTGTTCCTCGCGCCAGATGTTTGGGCCCATGACAAAGATGTGCAGCAGTGCGGAACCTGGTTTGATGCCGGAACCCACTGGGCTACCCTTTGTCCACCTGTCAAACCAATCCGCTTGCTTGGAGCGAATGGGCAAATTGGCCTGCATTCCGAAATCAACGCTAGGAAATTTTGTTGCAGGATTGTGGCTCCACGGGCCGATCCAGGTCTCGACCGTTTTGTGCTGTTTGGCTAAACGCGAGAATGCGTCGAGATCACTTTCTACGTATTCATCGAACCATCCTCCGAAGGAGAGCACTGGGATTGAGATTTGGCTGAGCTTTTCCCGGATGCTGAGAGCTTTCCAGTATGCGTCGTCGGCAGGGTGAGCCAGCGCAGCGCGCCACGCCGGTAATACAACGCCTGTTGCTGCCACGTCGGCACTCACGAGAGGGATATGGCCGACATAGGTACTGAATAGCCGCCTCACTTCAGATGCTGGAGTGAGATTCTCCGCCAACCAGGAAAGACGATGAGCTATCTGAAGCGCGCCCCCTGAGGAATAGAAGCGGTCGGTGTACTCGTCATCACCGGAACACATAGGTGAGATGGCGACCAGATGCGGATCCTGCTGAACGGCGGCCCACCAATCGGCGATGCCGAGATACGAGCTACCAGCCATTACCACTCGGCCGTCGGACCATGGCTGTTGCGCAATCCAGTTAATGGTGGCAACGCCATCGGGGCCCTCCTGCTGGGTAGTACCAAGAACGCCTTGTGACGCGTAACGGCCGCGCACGTCTTCAATAACAACCGCGTAGCCGCGACGCCGAAAAAAACGGTAGCTCAGCATCGCTTGTAATTTCCGGTTGTAAGGAGTGCGAATGAGAACGGCTGGCCAGCGTCCCGTCCCGCGCGGCAGAAAAATGTCGGCGGCCAGATTAATGCCGTCGCGCATGGGGACAGAGACCCCGAGTTGTTCTGCAGGAGGAGGGCTGGCCGGAGGTTTTTTCGATGGGCTTTGAGCGAAAGCGCACGATAGAGTTAGCCAAATCAACGCCGTGATCGCAGTGCGAGCGCCCAAATTCATTCTGAAAGGACGGATTGGCCGGCCGGTGGTTTGGGGCGCGGGCCAAAAAGCGCCGTGCCGACGCGGATGAGAGTGGCGCCTTCTTCGATGGCAACTTCGAGATCGCCAGACATGCCCATGGAAACTTTCGGGAGCCTGTACTGGGAAGCGAGGGCGGCGAGGCGTTTGAAGTAGGGCCGGGATTGCTCAGGATCATCCGACCAAGGCGGCATCGTCATTAGACCGGAGAGCTGGATGTGCGGACAACCAGCAGCGGCTTCGAGCAGACTGGGAATTTCATTGGGGCTGACGCCCGATTTGCTGGCTTCCTCGGACAGCTTAACTTCTAGCAGCACTTCGAGTTTCGAGCCCTTAGCTGCTGCTGCGGCATCTAGGCGCTTAAGAAGCTTGGACGAATCGACGGTTTGGATGACTGTGAACAGGTCGGCCGCGAGACGTGCCTTATTTGTCTGCAGATGCCCGATGAGATGGAACCGGGCTTCGGGCATATCTACTTTGGGCAGATCTACAAGCTGAGCGCGCTTTTCCGCGAATTCCTGAACGTAGTTTTCGCCAAATTCACGAAGTCCGGCCCGATAGGCTTCGCAAATTCGATTGGCAGAAAATTTCTTAGATACGGCCACTAAGGTTATTTCGGACCGCTGCCTGCCGGCGCGCTGAACTGCGGCTGTGATGCGCGACTCTACCGATTGCAAGCGAGTTTCGATAGTGGACAATTCCAGTGGCAACACTTCATCATAAAAGGCCTGACGATACGGGCAGCCCACAACAAGCCGCTTCGATGTGCGAGGCCATTCAGGCATTCCTTGCCGTTTGCCGCCGACCAGCGCTCTTGGACCACGGTGAGCCCGTTCAAGCGCTCATTCCAGGACAATACTCGCTCGAGGAGCGCAGCGGCCGCCTTTGGATCGAAGTATGGAGTGAGACACGCACCGTGACGCGGCGAATTCTGTCAGTAGACAAATATTCAACTGGAGCGTTGGAGTGTTCCATCCAGCGATTCGGGGGAAGGCCCGGCGCAATCAGCTTTCTGGATCTGGATCGACCCCAAACCGCGCACAAGGCAGTCTCCGGAAGGCGGCGAAGCTTCGGCGAACAGTTCCGGCGAATGCTCGGCCGGCAGTTTCCCGCATGGGAAGTTAGCACGTTAAGTTCTTCGCTGGATCTGAGGCGATCCTTCTCGTCGGTATTCCCGCGTGCTTGTCTGATTCGTGGGCACCAGCAGATTGCGGCACTGGCGTGTCCGAATCCGGTAGATGAACCTGTCTTTCTCACTTACGCGCTGATCTGGTTCGATTACTTGCGGTCCCACTGCCAGAGCGGCATGCACACCTCGCTCGCGGTCTTTCTGCCGGACGAGGCGGGGAACTTGACTTCGCACCGGGTTCGGTGGCTGAACGGCCACGCCGAAGTACGCATGTTCCGATTCAATGAGCATGGCTCTGCCGGAGAGGTGGATCCACGTGATTTGGGCAACTTGCAGACACGAGTGCAGAAGCCCGCGTGCAACACTGAGGACGACTATACAGACGCGACAGGGACATGCCAGCGGGCGGACTCATCCGAGCGGGCATTTGAAACGGCGGTGCGGCGGAACATACAAACGATCGACGCCACACTTTCGCCGAAGCCGGTCCATTCGCAGGTGCTGGCGTTTGCGGCGGGAGATCGAGATCTTATCGATTTGCTCGCAGTTTCTCCGGCCGGTCGATTAACCGTTTTGGAGTTAAAAGTTTCAGAAGACATTCATCTTCCGGTACAGGCCTTAGATTACTGGATGCGGATCAAATGGCACGCACAGCAGAACGAACTGCAACATCTGTTCCCGGGCGTGCCATTGGCCAATAGCCCGCCAAAACTTTTGCTGGTAGCGCCGGCGATGACTTTTCATTCGTCTTGTGCAACAGTCCTTCGATATTTTTCGTCCGACGTAGAGGTGGAGAGAGCCGGAACTAATTCGGAATGGCAAGATCGTTTCCGAGTCGTGTTGCGCCTGGAAGGCGCTGACGATCCTATCTCTCACCGGAGCCCTTAGATGGCACTCGAAGGTTTATTACACATAAAAAAAGCGCTGGGCGCGCTGAACTCAAAGCAAGTCCGCGAAATGAGCGAGCGGCCGGTACGGGTAGCGATGCATGCGGCTAGCCAGGAATCCTATCAGCGAATCGAGAATTTCTTTCTGCGCGACCTGAGCCCCGCAAGAAGAAAACAGTCGGCGGTTTTATTGACACGAGCGCCTCTTTCACCTGGAGCTCAGCCGGACCTTCAGGTTTATGACGAAGGAGTGGTTGCGCCATACGGCGCCATTGTGTTCCGCCCGGATCACCCGCATCAATTCGTCGTGAAGACATTGGCTACGCACCCGGGTATCGGCGTGGCGCTAGCGAGATGGTTCTTGCCCTTCCGCCGGCCCTTCGTTGAGAGAACAGTATCGCGAATCGCCCGCGAAAATATGTTCTTCTCGTTGACCACCGCACTTCCGGATGTAATTCCGAACGTTATCGAATTGCCATGGGCGGTGGCCGAGTTCGCATCGGATACGGCGTTTCTGACCATGAATCAGGTCCGGATGGCTTTTCTTATAGCCGGCGGCAGCGATCGCCCGGTGGGTTACCTGGAACAAAAGCCTGAGATCGCGATGGTTATTGGCAGCGCCTTCGGCTGGCGGGCTCTGGCGCGGCAACTGATTGGCAAAATTCCGTTCGGCGGCGGGCTGATTGCGAAAGCCGCCGTGGCATACGCAGGAACGAAGGTGCTGGGACTGTCCTTGGATCACTACTACAGTATTGGTTTCACTTACACACGCGAAGAACGGGATCGTCTATATGCCGACGCCTTCCGACAAGGCAAACAGGCAGCAACGAAAATTCTGCGCTATCTTCGTCCGGATCTGGCGGCGAAATTCGCAGCCGAAGCCGCGCAGCGCCGTCTCCCGTCGCAAATGCAACATTGAGCGAAGGAAACCGGCAGAGGCGCCGGGAACGTCTTTCAAAGTAAAATAGACGCACGAATGATGGCACGGATAATCTGTTTCCTGTTGTTAACGGCTGGCCTGCTCAGCGCGGACACCTTGTTTATGCGCAACGGCAGCCGCGTAGAAGGCAGCTTCTTAGGCGGAGACGGCAAGTCAGTCCGCTTTCTGGTGGGCAGCCAGGTCAGCACGTATTACGTCTCCGATATCGAATCGATACGATTCGCAAACGGTCAGCAGGGGACCGCTATGACGGGTTATCCTCAAGAGCCGTCGAATTATCCTTCGCAGCCGAACTATCCTCAAACGCCAAGCAGTCCGCCGGCCGTGAATTATCCAGCAACGCCAAATTATCCGCCAGCCGCCGCTGCACCAGCCGCCCCGACGCCCGCCAACGCCGGAAGTTATCCGGCGCCATCTTATCCATCGCCAGCCAAGGCGGGTCGATGAAGGATATGGTGGTCCTCCAAATTCACCGCAAGCGCCAAGCAATACAGGTCTCGAGGTGCCCTCGGGTACTCAGATTGTTGTGCGCTTGATCGACCCTGTGAATTCGGAGCGAGACAGCCTGGGCCAAACGTATCGGGCGAGCGTAGACCAGCCGGTAGTGGTCAGCGGTCAAGCTCGTGATTCCGCGAGGCGCGGACGTAGTGGCGACGCTGATTGATGCGCAGAAATCCGGAAAGATTGAAGGGCGAACGGTTCTCACGCTAGATCTGAAGGCTATTACCGTCAATGGACGGACGTACGATATCGTTACCACCGGGGTGCCGGAAGCGAGCGGGTCGCGCGGCGAGCGCTCTGCAAAAGTAATCGGCGGGGCGACGGCGTTGGGCGCGATTATTGGAGCAGCGGCTGGGGGCGGCAGAGGCGCAGCGATAGGCGCAGGCGCCGGCGCGGGGGCAGGAACAGCCGCTGAAGTAGCTACTTCAGGGCAGAAGGTCAAAGTGCCTGCGGAAACACGGCTGACATTCACGCTTCAAAACCCGATCGCTCTTTGATAAGCTGACGTCCACAGCTGGCTGTAACCTGGAGGGGCCCGCTTCTGGTACTCCGAGCCGGAACGACCCCTCTGCATGTCTGCGAAAAAAGCTTCCAAACCAGTTGCTCTTGTTACAGGCGGGAGCCGAGGCATCGGGCGCGCCATTGTGGAGGATCTTTCCCGCACACACCAGGTTATTGCCACTTACAACACCAATCGCGCGGCGGCACAAGAGGTGGCAGATGCGACGGGCGCGGTGATGCTGCCGTGTCAACTAGGCGATGCGAATTCGCGGCAAGAACTAGCAAACACAATCAGGCGCGATTTCCACGACGTCGATTTACTTGTAAACAATGCGGGCGTCGCTCCGCGGGAAAGGCGCGACATTCTTGAAGCGACCCCCGAAAGTTTCGATGAGTTGTTTGCCACAAACCTAAAAGGTCCCTATTTCCTAACGCAGGATATAGCCCACTGGATGCTGGAGCGGCAATCGGGGCGAATTGTTTTTGTCAGCTCAATCTCGAGTTTTACTGCGTCCACCAACCGCGGGGATTATTGCATGACTAAAGCAGCTATTAGCATGGCGGTAAAACTGTTTGCTGCACGCTTGGCGCCGCACAACGTTCAGGTATTCGAAATTCAGCCGGGAATTATACGCACGGACATGATTGCCTCCGTTGCCGCAGCCTACGACAAGCGCATCCAGGAAGGTCTGCTGCCGCAGCGTCGAATGGGCGAGCCGGCCGACGTAGCCCGCGCAGTAAGAGCAATTGCCGACGGACTATTGGACTATTGCACCGGGCAGGCGCTGCACGTGGATGGTGGGTTTCACCTTCGGACGCTGTGACTATGGAAATCTTGGATGCGGCTGAAGTGCGCGTACTTGGATCGCTAATTGAAAAGGAAGCTACAACGCCAGAGTATTATCCGCTTTCGCTAAACGCGCTGATTAATGCATGCAATCAGAAGTCGAATCGCGAGCCGGTTGTCGAGTACGACGAGGACACAGTTTACGATGCTGCAACTCGACTTCGTGAAAAGAAGCTGGTCTTATTGAACACCGGGAGCGGCCGCGTCAACAAGTACAGCCAGCGCATTTCCGAGACGCTTAACCTGGGACGTAGAGAACTCGCTGTCCTTTGCACGTTGTTACTCAGAGGTCCGCAGACATTGGGCGAAATCAAAGACCGAAGCGAGCGAATGTTCGATTTTGCCGACCTCTTAGAGACGGAGTCGGTTCTGGAAAAGCTGTCGGATTTGCCGACAGCCGCCCTGGTGAGAAAACTGCCCCGGCAGCCCGGACAAAAGGAGGCGCGTTATGCGCATTTGTTATCTGGTGAGCCTGCGGCGGAGCTGGCCGCTTCCGGGGTGCAGACAACTCCGCCCACGACCAAAGTAGCTCAGCTCGAAATGGAATTGCAGCGCTTGCGATCAGAGTTCGAAGACCTGAAGACACGCTTCGAAACGCTGGAACGGCAACTCCAGTAAGGAAGCTAGTGCATTATAGCCCCGCTGATGAGGCTGTACAGAAGGACTGCCAGAACAATCGCGGTGATGGCGATATATTTCTTATCGCGCTCTAGCGTGAAGCCACCCAAAGCAAGTGCGACGCGCGCAATGGGCGTTGCAATCAGCAGAAGGATTCCAAGTTGAACGATGGATCGAGCGCGCCCGGAAAGCGCGCCCTTGACGATTTCGCCCGCGTGCCGGTCGATGCTGGGCTGTCCTACAAAACTTCGATAGTTCACCGGCTCATTGCCGTGGCGCAAGAGAAAATAAATACCGCCTGCGAGCACGACAGCGCCCGCGATAAAGACCCCCACACGGAGCAGAAGGCTGACCATACGTTCAATGTCTAGGTCCGTGAGTTTTGTTTTGGTCTTCTTTGAACCATTCACCAGTTCACTCATTACAATTTGGTTTTGATGCCGCTATAGATCATCTGCACAGCAATAACGCCAACTATGAGGGCAAACCCCCTTCGAAGTAAGGGTACGGGAAGGCGGGGTAGAAATTTTGCGCCGATCAAGGATCCTGACAGCACGCCGAGCATCACAGGGAAAACGATGGCCGGGTCGACGTACCCGCGGCTGAGATATAGGCTTGCGCTGGCGGCGGCTGTAACCCCAATCATGAAGTTGCTGGTGGCGGTAGAAACCTTGAACGGAATTCTCATGGCTTGGTCCATAGCGATCACTTTCAGCGAACCCGAGCCGATTCCGAGCAAGCCAGAGATTGTGCCCGCACCGAACATGAGCCCGAAGCCGGTCTTCACGCGATGGACTTGATAAGGCTCGACACGGCTCAACGTGCGATATCCGCCGTTCAGTTGCAACCGGTCTGCAAGAGCATCGGGAGGCAGCGGTGCTGCTCCCTCTTTGTGTTCGCGGCTAGCCTGCCAAGCCGATTGCAAAAGAATGACGCCAAAAATAACGCTAAGCGCTCCCGTGGGAATGTGCGCGCCTAGGAAAGCACCAAAAACAGCGCCTATCGTAGTGGCTATTTCGAGGAACATCCCAATGCGGATACTGGAATAACCATCACGCACATAGGCAGCGGCGGCGCCAGACGAAGTCGCAATCACCGATACAAGACTGGCGCCAATTGCATAATGCAGATCGACCCCGAGAAACAATGTCAATACGGGCGTAACAATGACACCACCGCCCAGCCCAGTCAGCGATCCGACAAAGCCGGCCAACAAAGATGCGGCAAAAACTATGGGGGTGAATTCGGCGCTAGTCATAACAGGGTCAGACAAGATCCCGATACGGCTTGTACATAATTGATAGCCAGGGTACTCATGAAGGCTCTATTATTCTGCTTTGTCCTGCCACTGATCCAAGTTTCCGCTCAGCAGCTACCAGGTATACAGTCTCCCGAAGTGGGAAACGACGGGCGAGTTACTTTTCGCTTTCGGGACATAAACGGTCAGAAGGTAGTGGTGAATATTGCCGGAGCGGCGCACCCTCTCGCCATGGAGAAGGACGCCGATGGAGTCTGGTCCGCTACCAGCGAACCGATGGGACCGGATCTCTACAGCTACACATTCGATGCGGATGGCGTAACGTTGCTGGACCCTTCGAACTCGTCCATTGTGCCCAATTTACTGGACCCTAGCAGCGTGCTGCATGTTTCTGGCAGCTCGCCGGAACCATGGGAACAAACTGACATTCCTCACGGCGAGGTACATCACCATTTCTACAAGTCCGCCATTGTGGGAGACAACCGTGACTTTTACGTCTATACGCCGCCCGGCTACAAACCGCGCGCCAGCACGCGCTATCCGGTTTTGTATCTTCTGCACGGCTACAGCGATGATGCGAGCGCGTGGACAGCAGTAGGGCACGCAAACTGGATTCTCGATATCGCTGATTTCATCAGGACAGGCCCGCCCGATGATTATCGTCATGCCATTGGGTTACGGTGATCCCGCGATAGTGCAGCGCAATGCGTCGGGGAGCAGCCCCTTTTCAAACGCCACATTACGCGAGAGAAACTTCAATAATTTCCGGGATGCGTTGATCGACGAAGTCATTCCGATGGTTGAGAAAGATTACAACGTAATTGCAACTCGGGAGTCGCGCGCAATCGCCGGACTTTCCATGGGAGGATCGGAATCGTTGCTAACCGGGTTGAATCGGCTGGATAAATTCGCCTGGGTGGCTTCGTTCAGCGCCGGGGGCCTAAGCGATAATTTCGCCACTGATTTCCCTCGATTGAACGCGGCCGCAAATCAAAAGCTGAAGCTGCTTTGGATTGCGTGCGGCACGGAAGACCGCCTGATCACGCTGAACCGAGGGCTAGTTCAGTGGCTCAAGAGTCAAAACGTCAGTGTCGAGTCGATTGAAACTCCAGGAATGCACACCTGGATGGTGTGGAGGAGAAATCTGATCAAGCTCGCGCCGCTATTATTTCAGGCGTTGCACGGTCCTGATGAATAAACAAAAGGCCGAATGGGAGGCGCCCATCCGGCCTTTCTTCCCGGAGCGGTGGTGTGGTCCGAGAAAACCAGCTATTTGATCTGATCGCCGGGCGCGCGCGGGCCGGTACCATTGACCTGCCCTGATGCAACGACACCCTGATTAACGTAGATGGTTACGTCCACCCTACGGTTCTGTTCGCGATCCTGCGAGGTGCGATTGTCATTGACCTGATGCGTGGTCCCCAGACCGGCAGGCGTCAGGATACGGCGAATCGGGATGTTCCCTTCCTCTTCCAGATACGTCATGACCGCCTGAGCCCGATGTTCGCTAAGCACCTGATTGCGAGCCGCCTTTCCGGTGGGGTCAGCGAATCCCGCAACCTCGATAACATAGGCCTTGTCGGTCTGGGCCTCCTGAGCGATCTGATCCAAGGTCTGCTTGTCCTCGGGCGATAAAGCTGAACTGCCGTATTTGAAGTAGACCGTCTTCTTGTCACTTGGCGTGTAGTTATCCAAGTTGGAGACACGCTCGTTAACAGTGGATACGCCTTGGTTTGCCTGGTCAGCCTCGGTCTTAACCTGACCGACCTGCTGTTGCGTTTGCTTCTGCTGATCTTCCAGCTGACCCTCCCGATTTTCTATTTGGCCAGCACGGTTCTCGAGATTCCCGGCTCGGCCTTCGAGACTTCCGGCCCGAGCTTCTAAGGGTGACACTCGGGTATCAATCTGACGGGATGCACGCATCGAGTTCGGATCGAAGACCACGCGGTCGGCAACGAGTTCACCTTTTTCGTTTCCTTTCCCTTGCGCTTCTACTTGGAGGCCGGGAAGCAAAGCTGTCGCATCCATGGGGGACTTGTGCCCAAAGATGCCTTTTCTTAGCTGAATCTTGGTCGTTTGCGTCAGATCGACAGTACCGATGGAGTCATCGGGCGTGCGGACCTTGAGCATATCGCCGTCACGTGAAACAATCACGCCTTGTACTTTTACCTGTTGCCCTGCCGTAAAGGTGTGGGTGGCCGGTTCAACCCTGGCCATGACCAACCCTGCCGACATCATTGATAGGCAAATCAGGATTCGAGCCGGTCTAAATGGATTTAGCGGTGTCATAGTTCGTAACATTTCTCCCAATTGGAAAAGCTCTGGAGTCTAGCAGCCCATTCTCGTATTCTTTCGTAGACTTGCCCGTTAGACGCAGGCTACTTGAGCTTGTAACTGGAATTTTAAAATACGCGCGAAATTGCGTCGAAGAGCACCCCGGGGACTTGCGGTGTTATAAGGAAACGTGCCCCGAAACAGCCGCTTTAACGGGTGGTGGGTGGTCGCAACCGCTTTCGTCACCTTCGGCATCGCCGTTGGTATTCCATATTACAATCAATCCTTTTTCTACGACTATTTTCAGAAGACTTTTCATTGGGAGCTCAGCAAGATAACACTTGGTTTCCCTTTGGCAGCCATTCTGACAATCTGGGTCGGACCACTACTGATTCCGCACTTCAGTCCACGCAAGCTCATCATTGTCGGCACTGGACTGACCGCCATCTCGTTTTTCGGCTTCAGCGTGATGAAAGGATCTCTGGTCCTTTACTATTTGCTGTATTTCATCTACACGGTTGGGTACATTTTCAGTGGCCCAATTCCGCACCAGATACTCGTTTCGTATTGGTTTCGTAGGAAACGGGGCACGGCCATGGGAATCGTTTACGTGGGAGTGGGGTTGTTTGGCGGGCTGGCGCCATTCTTCATTCGCACCATTACAGCCAGGCATGGCTTTCAAGCGGCGTTGGTGGCAATCGGCGGGGTGATGTTCCTGGCGTGGCCTCTGGCAATTTTTTTTCTGAAGGATAAGCCGAGCGATATGGGCCAGTATCCAGACGGTTTGGCAACGCCTCCTGCCGACATCAATGCGGCTCCGCTTGGCTTTCGCTCACTTGCTGCGTAGTGGGCCGTTTTGGCTGCTCCTGTTGGGAAGCATCTGTTCCATCGGCTCAATCGGCTCCATCAATTTCCACATGAAATTTGTCTTTCGCGACGCCGGATATACAAACCAAAGAGTGCTGGACGCCACGTGGGCAGTCGCAACAACATTGATTCTCTGGTCGAGTATCGTGGGACGGTTGAGCATCGGGTACCTCGCCGATTTCTTTTCGAAAAAGCTGGTGATGACTGCGACGTATTTTGCAGTGGCCGGCACGATTTTGCTGTTGCTATGGGTGAGTCCGTCACACAAATATTCTTTGTACGTCTTCTCGTTGGTATTCGGATTTTCAATGGGCGCCGATTATTTCCTGATACCGCTCATGGCGGCCGAACAGTTCGGCATCAATACTTTGGCCCGGGCCATGGCGATTATTCTGCCGGTGAATACGATAGGACAGACTTGGTGCCCGGAGTTGGTGTCGATTCTACGCGAGCACTTTGCAAGTTACGTTGTGCCAATGGAAGTTGTCTTGGCGATTAGCTTGGCGGGAGCCGTTGCAATAGCATTCATGCCGAAACATACTGAGGTACCCGGCACGGCCGAAGGCGCAGTGCCCATACCGAGTGGGGCGAAAATGTAGATGATGAGCGAGAAAGCGACATTTGGGGCTGGGTGCTTCTGGGGAGTGGAAGCAACCTTTCGTGAGATCGATGGGGTGATTGACGCGGCAGCCGGATACGAAGGCGGCCAGACCGCCGATCCGACGTATAAGGACGTCTGCACCGATCGCACTGGGCACGCCGAGGTAGTGGAGGTTGAGTACGATCCTGCAAGAGTGAGCTATGACAAGCTGCTCGATGTGTTCTGGAGCGCGCACGATCCGACACAGGTAAACCGCCAAGGGCCGGACGTGGGCACGCAATACCGAAGCGTCATCTTCTTTCACACGCCCGAACAGCAGCAGATTGCGCGCGCCTCAAAGAACAAGCAGGAAGCATCCGGACGATACCGCCGTCCTATCGCAACCCAGATTGTTCCTGCGCAGAGCTTCTATCGGGCGGAAGAATATCATCAGCAGTACCTTGCTAAACGCGGCTTAAGACACTGCCATATTTAGGCAGCCACTTCGCTCGTACGTTGCTTGAAGTACTCGATGGTGAGCCGCATGCCATCGTCAAAGGAGACTTTCGGCTCCCAGTCAAGTAACTGCTTGGCCTTCCTTATGTCGGGTCGACGCACCTTGGGATCATCAGGAGGCAGCGGCTTGTACTCAATGCCGATCCCGGAATCGAACCGCCCCCGAATGCGATTCGCGAATTCGAGAATAGACATTTCTGCGGGGTTGCCCAGGTTGACCGGATACGGCTCTTCGGACTCGCTCAACAGCAGAAGTCCTTCGACCAGGTCCGATACGTAGCAGAAGCTGCGTGTCTGGGAACCGTCACCGTAGACCGTCAGATTGACGCCGCGCAACGCCTGATCTATAAACGCGGGAACAACGCGGCCGTCGTTCAGTGACATGCGAGGGCCGTATGTGTTGAAGATGCGGGCAATGTTCGTGCGCAAACCAAATACGCGATGGTATGCCATTGTCAGAGCCTCGGCATAGCGCTTGCTCTCGTCATAACAGGAACGCAGGCCGACGGGATTGACGTTCCCCCAATAGGTTTCCGATTGTGGATGCTCTAACGGATCGCCATAGCATTCGGAGGTTGAGGTTAGCAAGAACCGCGCCCGGTGATGGCGTGCGATTTCGAGCATGTTTTTGGTACCAGCGGACCCGGATTCAAGCGTCTCCAGCGGATGCTCTAAGTAATCAACCGGACTCGCCAGCGAGGCCAAATGAAACACGCGATCGACAGCGCCATCTACGCTGAAGGGTTCACAAACATTCTGTTGCAAAAACTGGAAGTCAGGATGACCTACCAAGTGCGCCAAGTTCTCGCAATGACCGGTGATCAGATTGTCGAGCGCAAGAATTTGATGGCCGCGCTCCATAATACGATCACACAGGTGTGATCCAATGAAGCCAGCGGCGCCGGAAATCAGATATCTCACGTTTTTTCATGGTATCCAACAGAGTCGAGTCTCGCCTGCGGCGGATCGATCGGAACTCGCCGCCCACACCACGGCATGATCGCTAGCGTCATTGGGCTGAGAGTTCTTCTTTTTGCTCTCATCGCTGTTTCCATTTGGCTGTTCTGGCTGCGCTTCGGGAAAGTGGTCAACCGCATTCTGAAGGCTCGCAAAGATTCCGATTTCCACTTGCAGCCGGTGAGCCGGCGAGTTTGGGACTTCTTCTGGGAAGTGCTTTGTCAGGCGAAAGTAATTCGTGAGCGGCCGCTGCCCGGTCTTGCGCACGCCTTTGTGTTTTGGGGATTCTGCGCCTTCGCCCTGGTGACTCTGAACCACATTGCGCTTGGCTTCGGCGCGCCGTTCATGGAGAGGCATTCCTGGTTCGGGGGATTTTACTACTGGCTCGCATTCGTGTTTGCGGTTTTCTGCGCTGTATCCATCGCGGGACTGGCGTTTCGCCGATTTGTGATCAGGCCCATGTGGCTGGGACCTTTGTCGCCGGAGTCTGGGTTGATCGCCCTTTTAATCTTCATCCTGATGCTGACCTACATACCAATGTGGTGGATCTCCGATGGATCCGTTGCGGGCAACTTCCTTTGGTGGATACATACGCTGACGATACTCGCTTTTCTTCCGCTCATTCCACATACAAAGCATCTCCACCTGATCTTGAGTCCCGCGACCATTTTTCTGGAACGCGACGGTTTCAGCCACATTCCTCCGCTCGTGGGGGACGAAGATTTCGGACTCGTTTCGGGCAAAGACATCACGCAGATCACGGCTCTACAGGCGTATTCGTGCGTGGAATGCGGAAGGTGCACAGAACATTGCCCCGCCAATAATACAGGCAAAGAACTCAATCCGAAGCTAATTGCACTTGGAGTCAGAAACTATCTCAATGAATTCGGGAACACCAGCGAGACCCAAATTCTAAGTGCAACGGTGCCACAGGAAATGATTTGGCAGTGCACTACGTGCGGGGCCTGCGAGTATCAGTGCCCGGTGGGTATTCAGCATCTGCCCATCATTATCGGTTTAAGGCGCGGTGCCGTGAACACGGGCGCATGGGAAGACGAACACGGCACCAAACTCTTCCTGAACCTGGAGCGAAATGGAAACGCTATGGGGTTCTCACAGGCGGAACGGGACAAATTCATAACAAAACAGGAGTTCCCGGTATTCGATGGATCCCAAGAGTACTGCCTCTGGCTGGGGTGTATGGGCGCCTATGATCCGCAAGGCCGCGAGATCATTACCGCTTTCGCGACGGTTATGAAATACCTGGGCACATCATTCGGAGTTCTCAAGAAAGAACGCTGCACAGGGGACCCGGTACGACGATTAGGAAACGATCTGGCCTTCGCGCAACTTGTGGAAACGAATCTGTCGAACTTGCAGACTGCTGGGGTGAAGAAGATTGTTTCCATTTGCCCGCATTGCGTCAGAACGATTGCGGACGATTGGCGCGAATATGGCGCAGAGGTCAGTATTGAGCACCATAGCGAGTTTCTCGCGCGACATCAGAGTCAACTACCTTCGCAAGAGAATGGCGAACGCGTGGTGTATCACGACCCCTGTTATTTGGGGCGCTACCGTGGTGTTTACGATCAGCCACGAGAAGTCATTGGGCGAACCGCAACAGTGCTGGAGCCTGCGCGCACGCGGGAAAGAAGTTTTTGTTGTGGCGCCGGCGGAGGATTGGTTTTTCTCGGTGAAGAGACCGGGCAGCGCGTGAATGAGACGCGAGTGAAGGAGCTGACTGCGACAGGCGCAACAACCATCGGTGCGGCATGCCCGTTCTGCAACAGTATGTTCCGCGACGCGCTGGCTTCAACTGCTCCGCAGAACGCCCCACGACTGCTGGATATAGCACAGATTGCGGCAGAGTCACTGAACCGGAACTCGTAGCGACGTTGGTGAAAATGCACCACGAGCGGTGGAGCTTGGCCGGAGGAGCTCGCGCGCATTCTCGTATTTTCTATTACTTAGGGCTGGCAAGCGAGTTGCATGTGGAGTCTGCGTGGAGGAGAGAACATGAAAGCAAAATTATTGACCCTTTTACTTTTGGCGAGTAGCTCGACTTTTGCCGCAGGCCGCGTGTTCTTTGGAGTGAATGTAGGCGTGCCCGTGGGTTATGCGCCGCCTCCGCCGCCCGCGTACGTCGCCTATGCGCCCCCATACCCGGGCTACGGGTACAATTGGGTCGCGGGCTACTATTATCCGGTCGGGCCGCGTTGGCAATGGCGTGCGGGTTACTGGGCGAGACCGCCGTATGTTGGGGCTCGCTGGTATGCGCCACGTTATTACGGTGGCCGCTATTACGCCGGACACTGGCGACGATAAACCCAACAGCGTGCTGCCCGGGTAGCGGATCGTCATGGGAACGCCTGACCCGCCTCCTGAATTTGTAGACTGAGCAATGGCAGCAACACCGCCTGTCCGACGCCCAACGCGCAAAGAAATCGTCTTCTACTACAAGACCCATCGCTCACGGTTTCATGTGCCAGAGCAGATTCGCGTTTTCCATATTGTTAAGAATGTGAAGGAGGGCAGCGACCGCGACGCCATCGCCGCAACTATGCACAAAGCTCTCCAGGACCTTACAAGCCGTATTCCCTTCACGCAGGTTGCCGACCATTATTCCGACTGCTCCGGTAATGGCGGCGACCTCGGCTGGGTAGAGCGCGGAGTTATGGTTGAGGAGTTTGAGAGCGTAGTCTTCGACCTGCCGCTCGGTCAAATCAGTCCTATTTTTGAAAGCCGCTTTGGCTTTCACATCGCGCTTGTGACGGAAAAACGCGGCCCAGGCATACTTCCCGTTGCCGCTGTTTACGACCAAATATCAGAATTCCTGTCGGCCCGCCGAACTGCCCAGGCAAGCTCCACATGAGTAAGCCGCCCCATCCGTGCTGCGTTCCAAGCAAACAACGGGCGCTGGCGCTGGGTTTAGCGGGTGAAGCAGCATCACGCCGCGAGCAAGCGTTGACAGGTTCAGTCGAAAACATGTTGCGCATCGACGCCGGTTCCTTTCTGATGGGCTCGGAAACAACTCATAGCTTCCCGGCTGACGGAGAGGGGCCGGTTCGAAAAGTAACGCTGGATGCTTTCTACATCGATCGTTTCCCCGTTACCAACGAAGCCTTTGCCGAATTCGTGAATGCAACGGGTTATGTCACCGAGGCCGAGCGCTTCGGATGGTCGTTCGTTTTCGAAGGACACCTTTCACCGGAGCGGCGAGCTTCGCTGGTGCAGGATACAGTAGCGGCTGCGCCCTGGTGGTGCAAAGTGCGAAGTGCGAATTGGCGCGTTCCCGAAGGACCCGGCTCTACAATCTCGAATCGGCCAAATCATCCCGTTGTCCATGTTTCCTGGAACGATGCCGTTCATTTTGCGAAATGGGCAGGCAAACGTTTGCCAACTGAGGCCGAGTGGGAATGCGCCGCACGCGGCGGACTCGAGCAAAAATTGTATCCCTGGGGCGACGAACTGACGCCCGGCGGCCAGCACCTTTGCAACATCTGGCAAGGAACCTTTCCGGTGCTGGATACGGCGGACGACGGATATTCTGCGCCCGCTCCGGTGGACGCATTCCCACCGAATGGCTTCGGACTGTACACAATCACCGGCAATGCATGGGAGTGGTGCGCCGACTGGTTCAGCCCTACATTCCACATTTCGAGCACTCGCCTGAACCCGGCCGGCCCGATGAGCGGATCGGGAAAGGTCATGAAGGGTGGCTCATACTTGTGTCACGAATCGTACTGCAATCGTTATCGGGTCGCGGCCCGCACATCGAACACGCCCGATAGCTCAACTACGAACATCAGCTTCCGCTGCGCGCGCGACGTCGCCTCGTAATTCGGTGCTATGGTGAGAACGAGGCACTCGCCCGTGGGCATTCGGAAGGCTGGGTGGATAGCAGTTTCGACGCTTGTTTTTTTCGGAACTGCGTTTGCAGTGGACCACAACCTGCCGCGCCCGTTTCGGGAATACCCAGGGATTGAATACCGGCTGGGATCGATTCCTTTGCCTCCCGATTATCAGGAGAAAACGGAGTGGGCCTTTGCACGCCTCATGTTTCCCCCGGGCTGGAACAACGGTTATGCGGGACGTGACGATCCGGATTGGACCGAAGGCCGATCACTATGGAGCCAGGACTTCCCGCGCGCAGACCGGCACTTTTCCGAAGCAGTCAGACGGCTGACGCGCATTCACGTGCGGTCCGTCGAGCAGACAGTGAATCTGGATGACGGCGCTGAAGTTTACAACTGGCCCTGGGTTTACGCGGTTCAGGTAGGCGAGTGGGGCATCACGAATGCGGAAGCAGCCAAGCTTCGAGAGTATCTGCTCCGTGGCGGATTCTTTATGGCCGATGATTTTCACGGCACGGTCGAGTGGCAGGTTTTTCAGGAAAGCATGAAGCGCGTGTTCCCGGACAGGCAAATTGTAGACATTCCCGATAGCGATGCCGCTTTCCACACAGTTTACGATCTGGATGACCGCTATCAGATCGTCGGACACGATCACTTATGGGAGGGCCATAAGGCAGACGGATTTGTACCCCGTTGGCGCGGTATCTACGATGACAAGGGCCGACTGATGGTTGCCATATCGTTCAACTCCGATATTGGCGATTCCTGGGAGTGGGCCGATTCGCCCGATTACCCGGAGAAGTACTCAGCGCTCGGCGTGCGAATCGGGGTCAACTACATCGTCTACGCGATGACGCACTAAATTCTTACTGCGGCGGATGCGGCGGCGGAGTGTTTCCGGGCTGGCCAGGTGCTCCGGCCGGGCGGTTCTGATTTGCCTGCATAGCAGCTACCTGATCCGGGAACAACGGATAGGCCAATGGCCTATTATGCATCTCGTGACACGTGAAGCACCGCACCTCCGGCCGATCGTGGAAGTTATCACCATCGATGTGGGCGACCATGTCAACCATCTCACGCGCAGTTTTCTTTTCCTTTTTATCGTCTGACGGGAAGTCATTCCGCACATGGCAAAACTCGCAATCCTTGCCAAGCGCCCACGAAATATAACGCATCTGATCAATGAACTGAGACGCGGGAAGTGTCTTGAGTAATTGCGTCTTTACGTTCTTGAAATGAGTTTCCGCCAATTCTTCGGGCTGTCGAAGCTTCTCACCTGCAGCATCCGGTTGCTTCGTCAGGACGACCGTGCTTTGCTGTTCCCGGCCCATTGCCGTTACGGTCGTGTTGACCGTCAGCGTTTGCCCGTCTTGCGAAAGCGCGTAAGTCCGTTTCATGGTCTGCGGCCGCCCGGCGGTTTCGCCCGTGAGGGTCAATATATTGCCCTCCCAGGATGCCGTTAGCTCAGTGGGAACGCCCTGGACCGGCCGAACTGAAGGTTTACCGTTCACCAGGAAACTCAGGGCCGTGCGCTCATCGCCGTGTGGGCCGCCCCATGTACCTGTCGTCTCGTCCATCTCAGGCCCTTTTTCCTGGGTCCTGCGATTCACCACGACCGTTTTTTCTTCGAACATCGACAAATATTCGGTGACGGGTGGACCCGGTATCTTGCTCTTCTGAAGATCCGCTTTCCAAACTCCCGCGATACTAGGCGACGGCGCTTGTGAAAACAACAGAGGCGCGACAAACACGCTGAGGAAAAGTAGTTTTCGCATCAGTTCCGATGAGTATAACATCTCCGTTTCGAAGCTATTTCTTGGCGGGCGAGATCCTGGAGGTCACTTTTCCCCAGTAAATACTGCAGTCCTTGATGTCTGCCTTTTGGGCAAAGACTTGGTCGAGATGCATCTCGTCGATACGATCGTCGTTGCAGCTTTCGACCGTATCGAACTTGCCGGCTTTGACTTCCGCATCGAGTTCTTTCTGGGACACGATGTGATAGAGCTTTTCTTCTGGCGCAGGCAGTTCGAGATTATGAGAATACGAAAATTCCATGCCGAATGGAGGCGTGCGTTTGGTCAGGAAGTACACCAGCTCATCAGCGTAGACAATGCCATTCCTCGGGGTTACGGCATCCACCTTTCTTGCGATCTTTTCGTAATCCTGCCACGTAGTCGAGTCACGCTCGTTGAACAGAGCGCGACCGTAGCCCAGAAGTAGCAGCGAAACCACGATTGCCGTGGGCCACAGCGGGCGCTGATGCTCGCTGAGGCTGGAACCGGCTCCGTATAGCCCGACCGCCGCCAGGACGCTTACCAGGGGAATCGCAACAATAAAATAGCGGGCGAACGTGGGGTGCGCAGTTGCAATATAGACGATGAGAGCGGCGGCCGCTACTGCAGCCAAATAGAACTGCGCTCGGTTTGGCAGCGGCCAATGACTTTTTCTTGCCAAGAAGTAGACACCGAAACCCGCTAACAACCCGAGCAGCAGGGTCTGGCCATCGGCCAGCCATGCACTCAGGACATCTATATCGTGAGTTGTAGCGCCCGGCCAGTTTACGCGGCGAAAAATAGTCTGATATTGCACCACGTTGAAGAAGACTTGGCGCGGCGCTTTTGCAAAAAGGCAGAAAACAGGAATAGAAGGGATGAGAGAACCGAGAACGAAACGCCGCGGCATTCTTCACCCGGCCGGCCCGCTGCGCCCGCAAGCAAAACCAAAGGAAAAGGACGGGTGCGGCGGGAGCCGTCAGCAGGGTGCATTCAGCCGCGCCACCCGCCAAAAGCCCCGATGCAACCGCCAACCACGGCCGGCGTGGCTGAGCAGGCCAAGCTACGGCCACGCGGAATGCTGCGAAGACGAGCAGCATGCCGGCGGCATACGCTTGTGCAATAGGACCAAACTGCACGACTTCGCTGTGCAATCCGATAAAACAGACGGCGATTATCGCCGCGGGGCCACGCCAACGCGGAACGGGGAAACGGCTCAATAGGAACTGTGCCGCCAAGAACATCGTACCGGCAATCTCGAGTGCCGCCGGAATGTGCAGCACGCGCCAATGTTGCCCGAAGAAACGCATCCACGCAGCGTTCCAGTAGGCGTTCAGCGGAGTTTGCGGAAAACAGAAATCGATATAGGGAGTTTTGCCGCGATTGATGAGCTGTGCCGCCAAAACATGGAAGCCTTCATCCCACACGAAGCCCATGGTCAAGGCGTACGCCAGCAGGCCCAGACTGAGGAGAGCGGTAATCCCGTAGACCCAAAGGCAGGTCTTGGATGAGGACGTCACATACGGCTCTTCGGGAAGAGGGGGAGGCGTTGCGGATGTCGTAAGATCCACTCCGCGCGATGATACGATGCGCGCTGGTCGATTTTCAACCGTGCTCTTGGCCAGGCCGTCCGGAGTGGACACCTGCGGAGGCACTCCGTGCATGCTGGCAAGTCGCTGGCCAAAGCGTGGGAAAAATCCGACCTTACGACCAACCCTAGCAAAAGTAGGAAAAATCCTACCCGCCTATTCTGAGAAAACGGTTTGAATACGGCGCGATTTCCGTTATAAAAAAGTACAGGACGCGCTCAACAAACAAGCTTAGATAACAAAGAACAGCCGACGCGAACAGGATTAAGTTCTGGAAAAGCGGAACGGCCGTAACGGGACGGGTGTGTCTGGACGCAGCAACGTTTATGTCGGGCTATTTGAACGATTTAATTCAATTGAACCAAATCTGAGTTCTTGCCTGCCAGCAAGAACTCAAATCTGAGGAAAGGAGGATCGCCATGAAAGTTAAGAGCAATGTGAAAGCTGGTCAATCCATTTGGCCGGCGTAATTACTGTATCGACGCCTTTTACAAAATCCTTTAGTGAATCAGGCCGCTCGCTTTTCTCTGGGCGGCCACTTCTTTTTGGGGCGTTTTCTTAAAGCCTCGTCCTCTGCACTGAATGTATCGCCGGTTCGTGCCATGTCCAATAGCTTCCGTCGAACAAATTTAACTCTAAAGAGTGATCACGGGAAAATTTCCGTCATTTTCTTAGCCACTGGGCTAATTCTGATTGGGGCCTGGATCGCGTGGGCTTTTCGCGCGCACGTCACCCGCTACGAGGTCTCCGATTCGGCGCGCCTGGAAGTCGCCGCTGCCACTTATCCCGTCCAAGCCGGGGTCTCAGGTAGGTTGACCGCCAACAAGTTGACATTAGGCCGCGAAGTGCAAGCAGGGGAGGTATTGGCGCAACTGGACAGCCGCGCCGAACAACTGAGCCTGGATGAGGAGCGCACCCGCACCGCCGCCTTTGAGCCGCAGTTAGCAGCTTTGCGTTCAGAGATGGAATCTGAAGGCGCGGGACGCCAGGACGAGCAAAATGTTTTGAGTCTGTCCGTAGCCGCAGCGCAGGCGCAGCTTCGGGAAGCGGAAGCGCAAGCAGCGCTATCGAGCAGGGAAGCGCAACGCGCCGAAAGCCTGCGCAAAGGAAGGCATCATCGCTGAAGCCGAAGTTCAGCGTGCAGAGGCAGACGCGCAAAGCAAGCGCGCAGCGGCGGAAAACCTTCGTGCTGCACTGGCCCGTCTGACACCGGAACAGGCGGTGCGAGACACGGATCGCGATCTCAAAGTGCGCGAGCTTTCCGAGCAGATCGCTAAGTTGGATGCCGATTGGATGGCTTCGACGGCGACCGTGCGACGGCTGGAATACGAGATGGAGCGCCGTAAGATTCGCGCGCCGGTGGCAGGCCGTCTGGGCGAGTGCGCGGTTCTGCGGCCGGGCTCCCATATCACCGAGGGACAACAACTCGGCGTCATTCTGCCCTCTGGACGATTGCAAATTACGGCTGAATTTCAGCCTGCCGCGGCGCTAGGCAAGCTAAAACCAGGCCAAACAGCTACGATGCGGCTGCAGGGATTTCCCTGGGCGCAGTACGGAACTGTGCCCGCCAAAGTCGTGCAGGTGGCGAGCGAGATTCGCGATGGGAAAGTGCGCGTTGAACTGGCGGTAAACGGCTTTTCGTCTGCACGAATTCCTTTACAGCATGGACTGCCCGGTTCAGTCGAAGTAGAGATTGAGCGGGTGTCGCCGTTGGCCTTGATCATGCGGTCGGCAGGCGATCTGGTGGGTACTCATTGACACGCCCGCTGCCCAAATTTTTTCGAAAGTTTGCAAAGCGAACCTTCTTTGCTCCCGAAGTGGTCCAGACTTCGAATCTGGACTGCGGACCAGCCTCCCTAAAGTGCCTGCTTGAAGGATTTGGAATTCCGGTCAGCTACGGCCGTTTGCGCGAGGAGTGCCAGACATCGCTCGACGGCACCTCAATCGACACGATGGAATTTGTCGCGCAACAGCTTGGGTTGGACGCCGAGCAAATCATGCTGCCGTTGGACCATGTGCCGCTCCCGCAATCGCAGGCATTGCCGTCCATCGTAGTGGTGAAACTGGCAAGCGGCCTGACACACTTCGTAGTCCTTTGGAGAAAGCACGGAAAGCTTTTGCAGTTAATGGATCCGGCAACCGGACGCCGTTGGACGAGCATAGGCCAATTTGCGAGCGAGCTTTTCGAGCACACAATTGAGGTACCAGCGGCTGATTGGCGCGAGTTCGCGATATCGGCGGAATTTCAAGCCGCTTTACACGCACGGCTCCTGGCCCTTGGCATATCGGCACAGACGAGCGAGGAATTGCGAAGACACGCCTGCGATCAGAGCGGCTGGTATGGGCTGGCTTCGTTCGACGCAGCGGTTCGTGTTACTCGCGCGCTGCTAAGCAGCGGAGCAATACGGAGTGGGCCCGAGGCTAAACGATTTATCGGACAGCTCGTCGAATCCCCGGATTTGATTCCGGCGCGCTATTGGACGGCGCGTGAATCCGCACAGCACGATGGCACGCAGCACGTGCTGATGTCGGGCGCAGTGCTGGTACGAGCAAAAGGGAAACGCGCTGTGGAGGCTGGTGGTTCAGCGGCAAACGGCGTCGCGGCGGCGCTCAAACAAACGCCAGTTTCTCCCGCCCGTGAACTGCTGCGCTTGTTATGGCAGAGCGGAGCGGCATCGCTCGGCACGGTAGGGTTTGCCGTAGCAGCAGCGGCAGCCGGCACAGTGATAGAGGCGCTGCTGTTTCGAAGTTTGTTCGATATTAGCGGTGAGCTTGCCTTGGCCGGGCAACGTATGGTAGCGATCGGCGCAATAGTGCTATTCGGCCTGGCTTTGCTCTTTCTTGAGCTCCCAGTATTCGTCCAAGTAGCTCGCGCCGGCCGGCAGCTCGAAAATCGGCTCCGCGTGGCCTTTCTCACAAAAATACCTCGGCTGGCGGACCGCTACTTCCAAAGCCGCTTAACGTCCGATATGGCCGAGCGCAGCCACGCAACCCACCGCTTGCGCCACTTGCCCGATCTGCTGAGGCAACTGCTAGGAGGCGTCTTCGAACTATTGGCCACCGCAACGGGAATCATTTGGCTGGATGCATCGGCGGCTCCGTTTGTCGTGATCGCAGTCGCGGCTGCCTTGGTACCGGCCTTCAGCACGCAGCCGCTACTTGCCGAACGCGATCTGCGAGTGCGCAGTCACGCCGCCGGCCTGACCCGTTTCTATTTGGACGCGATGTTGGGACTGGTCGCCATCCGCGCGCACGGAGGCGAGCAGAACGTGAGACGTGAGCACGAAACGCTTCTGCGCCACTGGGCCGATGCCGCGTTGCGTCTGCAGCGCGCCGTGGTTTGCATCGAGGGGATTCAGCTTACAGCCATGTTCGGGCTGGTTGCGATGCTGCTTCTCACACGGCCACTCGCCGGCACAGATATCGGGCGCGCGTTACTGCTGGTCTACTGGGCCCTGAACCTGCCATCGCTCGGACAAGATGTCGCGGCGCTAACCCGGCAATATCCGTACTACCGGACCTTGACGTTGCGATTGTTAGAGCCGCTGGGCGCTCCCGAGGAGGAGAGCGCTGAGGACAAAAGCGCCGAGTCCGTCGGCCTAGGGGCCGCGCCTTCCATCGAATTTCAAGACGTTAACGCTGAGGCCTCAGGCCACACGATCCTACAACAAATCAGCGTACTCATCGAAGCCGGCACACATGTTGCTGTGGTGGGGCCATCGGGTGCGGGCAAATCCAGCTTTATCGGCATTCTACTTGGTTGGTTAAAGCCGAGCGGAGGACGAGTGCTGATGAACGGCGTTCCGCTGAATCATGCAAGCTTGCGACGCTCTGCGGCATGGGTCGATCCGGCAGTGCAGTTATGGAACCGTTCGCTGCTATCGAACTTGACTTACGGGTGCGAGTCTGCGGCCGGCGAAGTGGGCCATGCGGTTGACACGGCATTGCTGCGGCAGGTACTCGAGAATCTGCCTGATGGTTTGCAGACAAAGTTAGGCGAGGGCGGCGCACTGGTTTCAGGCGGCGAAGGCCAGCGAGTCAGGCTGGCCCGAGCGCTGCTGCGAAAAGACGCCCAACTTATTCTGCTGGACGAGCCGTTCCGCGGGCTGGACCGCGAAAAGCGCCGCGAGCTTCTGGAAAGAGCCCGGAGTCGCTGGCGTGGGCGCACAATGATCTGCATCACTCACGACATTGCGGAGACGCAAGCGTTTCACCGGGTGCTGGTGATGGAAAACGGGCGCATAGTCGAAGACGGCGATCCGCGGGAACTTGCCGGCAACGAAGAGTCGCGCTACGCACAGTTTCTTGCGGCGGAACGGCAGATACGCAACGGAATGTGGGGCGCGGACCTGTGGCGAAGAATCCGCATTCATTCCGGACAGGCGCTCGAAGAAGTGCCCGCGCCCGGAAAGAAACAAGAGGTTCGCGAGAGCGAAGTGGCCTGATGCGAGTTGGCGCACTGCAGGCGATCGGCTGGCCCGCAAACCGTCTGCCCGATGCAATTCGAGAGTTATGCGAAAAGGGCGGCTTGCGAGTGCACGAGATTCTGCAGCACGCGGCGGATGCAGGTTCCAGCGGCAACCCCCGGGCGCGGATTGAGTGGCACGCCAAGGCGCTGGGGTGCGAAGCCGAGACATTGCACACTAATTTGCGTGATCTGGATGAGGAACTACGGTTCGCACATCCGGCGATTCTGCAGTTGAACGAAGACAGCTTCATCGCGATTCTGCGTAGCGGAAAGCGCGAAGCTCGCGTCCTGACGCCCGAGTTGAAAACTCAAAATATTTCGCTCGACGAATTAGTGCGCGCCATTCGCGAGCCGCAGATGCAAGCGCTTCAAGAGCCCCTGCAGGAGTTGCTGGGCCGCACGGGGATCAAGCGCGCGCGGCAGAGCCAGGCGCTAGACAAGCTGCTGTCTGAGCAACTGGCGGTGAAGAGGTTTGAAGCTTGCTGGCTGCTACGGCCATACGCTGGTTCCCGTACATCTGAATGGCTACGGCAGACAAATGCATACGGGTTGGGCGTGAGCTTGGCAGCAACGCATACGATGCAATACATTTTTTGGCTGGCCTCGTGGTTCATCCTTGGAACGCTTTCACTACAAGGGAGAATGGACCGCGGCTGGCTGCTCGCCTGGGCATTATTGTTGATGACATTAGTCCCCCTCCGCGTTTTCACGACCTGGTTACAGGGCGCACTGGCGATTGGAGTTGGCAGCGCGCTGAAAAGACGCCTGCTTCTGGGTGCTTTACGGCTTGCGCCAGACGAAATGCGGCATCAGGGTATTGGGTCTTTTCTGGCGCAAGTGCTGGAAACCGAAGCAGTGGAGAGTCTAGCATTAAGCGGCGGAATTGCAGGGCTCCTGGCAATTATTGAGATCGGGGTCTCTGGTTTCGTGCTGGGCCGATTCGCTTTGCTGCTGCTTGCCTGGTGCGCGATCACGATTTTTGCAGGCTGGCGTTTTCTGGCGCGTTACCAAAACTGGACCGGTGTGCGCATGGAGATGACGCAAGATTTGGTCGAGCGCATGGTAGGTCATCGGACGCGCTTAGCGCAGGAGTCACAGGAGTCCTGGCACGAATCCGAAGATCAAAAGCTAGCAGACTATGTTCGCGCTTCTGGCAGAGTGGATAAGACCGGGGCCTGGCTGGTCGCGGCCATTCCGCGTGGATGGCTGCTGGCCGGAGTGGCGTGTCTGGCGCCCACGATTATCGTGAACAAGAGCTCAGCCTCTAGTCTTGTCGTGCTATTAGGTGGCATTCTGCTGGCCCAAACCGGTTTCAAGCGGCTGCAGGGCTCTTTTCTGGATATAGCTGGCGCTTGGGTTTCGTGGAAGCGAATTTTTCCCTTGTTCAGGGCCGCTGCCCGAAAAGAAGTTTTGGGCGCCGCCCCCGTGGCCAGCGAATCGCCGGAAAGATACGCACGGGTTGTGGAAGCCGACCGGCTGGTGTTTCGTTATCGCAAAGAAGGGCGGCCTGCCTTGCAAGGATTGACGATGGCAATTCATTGCGGCGACCGAATCCTTCTGGAAGGACCTTCAGGCGGGGGAAAAACAACGTTTGCATCATTGCTTTCTGGAGTACGCGAGCCCAGCGCGGGCCTGCTCCTGGTAAACGGATTGGATCGGCAAACACTAGGTAACGTGCAGTGGCGGAAGGCAGTGGCCGCCGCTCCGCAGTTCCACGAGAATCATATCCTCACAGAGACGCTGGCATTCAATCTGTTGATGGGCCGCCGCTGGCCACCTACGCAACCCGATCTGGAGGAAGCCGAATGTCTGTGCCGCGAGTTGGGGTTAGGCACTCTTTTAGATCGTATGCCGGGAGGAATTCTCCAGATGGTCGGAGAAGGCGGCTGGCAACTATCGCACGGTGAGCGCAGCCGCATTTATATCGCCCGGGCGTTATTACAACAACCGGATTTGGTCATTCTGGACGAAAGCTTCGCTGCGCTGGACCCTGAGAGCCTGCAAACGGCGCTCGATTGCACCCTGAAGCGTGCTAAAACACTGATGGTAATCGCACATCCTTGATAAACTTGGAATTTACATTCAGGAGTTTCATGGCAGAAGAGAAGCAGACTAGTTCGAAAATAGCGCCGCACGCGACCTCGCTTAACATAAAGCAAAAAGATAACGTTTACCAGGCTGAATATCTCGGCAGCGGCACGTTTAAGATCGTCAAGCCGAAGCGGCGATCCCGGAAGCGTAGGCAGTCGCAGTTGAAAGGCACCACGCGCGGCGCTCGCAAGTAGGCCGTCAGTTATCCCTCCTTACAATGTCTGCGTCACTTTATTCAGTGTCCGCGGGCGATCCGGATCTAGACGCTTCACCTCAGCCAAGCTGACTGCGAACAACTGCGCCGGAATGATGTACGGGATAGGTGTGTACAGATCAACCGGCATTTGATCGGCTGCCGCTAGCACTTCTGGTATCACCAGAGCGCTCTGCACGTGAGTTCTCGTTTCAAGAGCGGCAGAGTTGCTGGTATCCGTGATGATTAGTGTTTCGGCTTTGATGGATTGCAGCTTCTCGATCAGTTCGCACATCGGCTTCCAAGTTACACCGGGCGGACAGAGAAGAAACGCCGGGAAAGATGCTTCGAGCATGGCAATAGGCCCGTGCAGAAGGTCGGCCGAGGAGAAGCGTTCAGCGACAACGTAGCAGGTCTCCATCAGCTTCAAAGCAAACTCGAACGAGTTTGCGTAATTTAGGCCGCGCCCCACACACACGGCGTGCTGCATGAAGCAATAGCGTTCAGCACAGCGGCGAATCTCCGGTTCAAGTGCAAGAGCCTTTTCGCACCAGCCCGGCACCCGCTGAAGATGCGCCGCACCGATCGCGCCGCCCAGAGCGTAGGCAGTCAGATACAGGCACAGCAACTGTCCGGTATACGTTTTCGTCGCAGCGACGCTCTTCTCTTTCCCGGCACGCACCAGGAATGTATGCTCAGCCAGTCTCGCCAGGGTGCTCGCGGGCTCATTTGTAATGCCGACCGTGAATGCTCCGGCTTTCTTTGCGCGCTCGAGAACAAGATTCGTATCGGTCGATTCGCCGGATTGCGAGATGGCAATAACGACCGCATCGGTCAGGTTCGGGTGCGATTCGTAGAGCGTATATACCGACGGCGCGGCCAGGGAAACCGGAATGCCGGTGGTGATTTCGAGAAGATAGCGGCCGAATTGGGCGGCATTGTCAGAAGTGCCTCGGGCAACCAAAACGATGAGGCGAACCTGGCGCTTTGCAAAGTAGCTGCGCAAGTTTTCGGCTTGCGGCCACTCTTCCGCGAGAGTTCGCTCCAAAGCGGCGGGCTGCTGTCTGATTTCGTCTCGCATGAGCGACATGCAAGCGAACATAGCAGAGTGAAAACAGTAATGGCGGCGGCCTACAAGAGGACGCGCTCTCCGCGCGCAGGGCCGACGAAGTATTCAGGACTGATTTCTGCAGACATCGGCAAACGCGTGATAGTTGGCTTAACCAGCAGCAGAGTATCACTTATCGCGGTGTCACGCGTGTTTTCACTGAAAATTTGGTTCACACCGGAGATATTTGAAAGCCCCGGCAAGCCGGTTCGGGTGCGCGATTGTGTCTTTGAATTCAGACCGGCTATTACCGCCCACTCCCCTTCGCGCATGTTGATACTTCCCTTGAACTCTCGCTGATCGATGGCCGGAATTCCATCAAGAGTTTGACTTCCGAGTGATTTGTAGTTGGCCTCAAGGTCAAGCGATATATTGCCTTCGCCATTGATGCGAGGTGTCAGTTTCAAAAGAATGCCCAAATCTTCCAAGGTGACTTGTCCAATCGGGTTGTAGATGGAAGAGGCATTCGTTGCCCCGGTAAATGTGGTTTGCGGAATTGGGTATTTGTCCCCAATGTGGAAATTCGCCGTTTGTCCATCACCTACTACAACAGTGGCGTCATACAGAGCCTGAGCATGTGAGTCTGAATAGGTCGCAAATAGCGACGCGCTGTTCGTCAGCCCAAGTCCGACGGCAGTAGCGCCGCCGCCAAAAAGCAGAAACGACGCGCCGCTGGAGATGTTTGTTGGAAGCACATTCTGAAAATGAGCGATATGTCCGAAATCAACGAGGTTGAAGGATGTTGGCAAGGACAAGCCGTAATGGAAGCTGCGATCGGAACTGAAGGTCAGAAATTCTACTTCAAACGAGACTTGCGCCTTAGGCAATAGCAATGCCTCGAGTAGCGCTCGTGCGGTATTGGCCCGCGTGTAGCGGTCACGAACCATAACCATGCGATTGGCTGAATCATAGCCGATGGTGCGTACATTCAGCGTGATTCGAACCACGTTCGCCGCCTCGATGAGATCCTTCTGATCCAGTGCGTTTGCCAGGGGAAACGTGAGCAATACCTGCGGCTCCAGTTCATTACGTTTCAGTTCGGTATCGCGGGCAACATAGAAATCGTGCTGCGAAACTGGAAACATAAACGTGCCGGTGGCCGCGGTGAGCCCTTCCATGACCGTGCGAAAGTCCGCTTGGGCGATATTGAAACGAAGACCAGGATGCAGGTCGAGTTGCGGGTCGAAAATAGGCCGAATCCCAAAGACTTTCGAAATATTTTCGAACAGGGACTTTTCGTCGCCGCGTATGTCGAATGTGGCAGAGGTCTGTATTGCCTGCAGCTTTGGCATGGGCTGCAGATTGTCGGCACGTTCCCAATCGGCTCGCCTGGCGAGTTCAAGCGGCGGCTTTGGAGACGAAGCCAGCCCTTCAATTTGGTTTAATTCTTTCGAAACATCGGCACTCTGAATCTCGGCCTTGCTAAGCAGTTTGGCGGCCGGGGCCAGAGCGTCGCGATTGGCGCGATATGTGCCGTTATGCGGATCGCGAGCGGCAGCGGCAGAGTAAAGCAGATACGCCCGGACGATCTGATTGGAATCCTCAGCTTGCTTCGCCTCGGCCGCGATGCGCTCGGCCGTGCGGTCGGCGGCCGCACAGCACAATCCGGCGGCCAGAATGCAGGATATGAGACGAAGCGTCAAAACTTTAGGACGAAAGCCGGTTCGAGATCGTGGAAGTGAAACGGGCTCTAATGACCGGGAGCAACATAGCCAGGCGGATGCGCTGCCCCCTCGCCGAAGAAATACTCTTCCATTTGCTTTAACAGGAATTCCTGCGCCTCTGGCGTTCCCAAATTCAAGCGGTATTCATTCATGATCATCTTCATCTGTTCCACCCACATGCCCCACGCCTGCTTGGACACTTGGTCGTAGATGCGCTGTCCAAGCGGATGGCCGTCGAAAGGGACCTCATCCAAACCGGGTAGCTCTTTGTGTAATTTCACGCAAAAAACCATTCGCTCTTGTTTTGTCGCGGGGCCGCCGCTACTCGCCATGACCGATTCTCCTGTTGACTACTTGAGGATAGCCCAGACAACAGCCAAAGAGACTAAACAGGAGTCGCCGTTCGCGCGCGCAGTAAGGTTCGGACTGGCTCTGGCTCCTCAGCCCCATCCTTGCGGTTCTCCACTTCCCAAAAACGGGCAAACCGTAATGGAGCCGATCCGTCGCTTGCAAATTGCTGTTGAACGGCGCGCAGATAACGTTTGAGGGCTTCGTTTTTCGCCGGTTTTCGGATGTGCACTGCCTGCAAATCGAGTAAGAGGTCCAGTTCCATTGGGGTAAAGGTGTGGCGTCGCACCGTTCCCCCGATGACGTCCTGGATCAACTGTAGATACGAGTTCACGTCTGAGAGATCCATAGGGGTTCCGATATCAACGAAGTGCGGTGCAAGGAAGAAAAATCTAAGAGTTTTCTGCGATTCGGGCCTCGTGCCTGCCACTTTGAATTCGAGAAGTAATGCTTCTGGAATCCAGCGCACAAATTTTCTTCGGAGTATTCGCCGTATCTGCGCTCTCATCAAGTTGGCCCTTGATGCTTGCGGCATTGGCCTGCCTGCTCCTTTTGAGCGGCATCGACGATCTGGTGCCAGTGCTTATCTGTTTTATCGGGTGGCTCTCTAGTGAGTCTAGGGACAAGCGTTCGGGTGCCGAGACCACCGAGACCCCTGAGCGCCGCATCGCTATCTTTGTTCCTTGCTGGAAGGAGTCGGAGGTTATCGAGCGAATGGTCCGGCAAAACCTCTCGCGCATTCGCTACCGGAACTTCGACATTTTCCTGGGCGTGTACCCAAACGACCAAGTTACCTGCGATGCAGCGCTAGACGTCGCCAGCGATTTCTCGAACGTCCATGTCGCCGTTGGTCCTCGCGCGGGGCCAACCTCGAAAGCCGACTGCCTGAACTCCATCTATTGCAGCATGACAAACTTCGAGGATGGGCACGGCATTCACTTTGACACCATCGTTCTGCATGATGCCGAAGATGTTATCCATGCGGACGCGCTCTGCATCATCAATCGAGAGCGGACCCAGTACGAAATGGTACAGGTCCCTGTTTTGCCGCTGCCGACGCCTCCAGGCGCTTTCACACACGGCGTCTACTGCGACGAGTTTGCGGAATTTCAACTCGTCGACATGCGGGCGCGACAGTACACCCGGTCTTTTGTTCCATCGAGTGGAGTAGGAACAGGCTTCGCACGCGACGTTCTGGAGCGTTTGGCGTCGGAACGTGGCGGCCAACTCTTCGATCCATCGAGTTTAACGGAAGACTACGATATCGGAGTTCAGATCCACTACGCAGGTTTTCGACAACTGTTTTATCCCCTCAAGCGAAGCGTGAGAGGAATCGTCGCAACTCGCGAATATTTTCCAGGCAGGGTGCGCAGTGCAATACGGCAACGTACGCGCTGGATAACGGGAATTGCATTGCAATCCTGGGAACGGCACGGATGGCGGGGTTCCTGGCGGACACGGTATTGGTTCTGGCGCGATCGCAAGGGCTTGTTCACCAATCCGCTCAGCTTACTGACGAATATCGTTTTCGTGGCGGGCGTCACGGACTGGTTCTTGAGCGTCATTTCGCACCGGCCGTGGGCGTTTGCAACATCAAATCCTGCAGTAGTTAACCTCTGCTT
Source organism: Terriglobia bacterium (assembly GCA_963846025.1). Classification (GTDB taxonomy): domain Bacteria; phylum Acidobacteriota; class Terriglobia; order Bryobacterales; family Bryobacteraceae; genus Bog-105. Next base: position 294,960 of record CAWJUG010000004.1, read on the forward strand.
AGCAACGACGTGCCTGCAGGCGTTCCGTTTGACGCTGCGTTCCTTGTGCGTAGCCAGATTGTTCGGGGCAGGCATGGGCGTAACGGTGGCGCTGAGGTGCTTCCATGCCAATTTCGTGAATTGCGCCGCTTCGATTTTCGCCGTTAGAAACTATGTACATTCCAGACTCGGGCGGAAGGCGCTCTGCTGGGACAAAACGGAACACGCATATCCAGTTCGAGCGGCTGACGATCCGCACCGGGCAGCTTTGGAAGAAGTATTGGTGAAACAGGGCTACGTCTCCGAAGCTAGACTGCAGGTGGCGCGAACGCACTTGCCGCAGGGCGAAAATATGGCCGACTTTCTTCTGGCTAACCGGCTGGTCTCTGACAAAGATCTATGCCGGGCGATCAGTTTGCAATCGGGACTGCCCTGGTCTGATATCGACATCGCGCAAGTCGACCGGAACGTCTTGCGTAGCTTGCCCGCCCGAGTTGAGAAAGATCACAAAGTGCTTCCATTTCGGGTCTCCGCAGGACGTCTACATATCGCGGCTACTCGGCTACCCGAGGCTCAAGTATTCGATGAGGTCAGCAAGTTCACGCGATTGCAGGTTGAGTTCGTATTGGTAACGCGAGTCAATTATGCGCAGCTTCGCAAGCTGCTGTAAGTTCAGTGAAGCTGTGGATTGAAGATATCCAAAGGCGCGAACTCTACGATTCGCCATTTGGAAGCAACTGGAGCGAGCTTCACGTGAAGCTCACCGCTGCGGCGTCTGGATTTGCCGGTTCCCAGATCGGTAAGCGTCATGTCCCAGGTAACGGTGAGCACAACAAAGTTTTCGGAGTCTTCTTCGTCCGTAATATCCAATTGATTCTCAACCTGAAATGCGGAAAGCCCTTCGAAATAGCGCCTTAATGTGTCGTATTCCGGGTATGACTTGGAAAAGTGAGCTATAGCTTCGGCTGCATTGCCAGAGCTGAGAGCCTCGGCAACTGCGGCAATCTGGGCACGAGCATCCAACGACTGATCCGCGGCTGGCGCCCGTTGGGGCTGAACAACCAGCACAAACAAAGCAGTTAGACAAACGACCAGGTTCGTCGCGTTGGCCCTCATGTCCGATAACTGCCATTGATCTGAATGTATCCTTCGGTGAAATCGCACGTGAAAAAGCGGCTCTCTCCTTTGCCATTCGCTCGCGACGAAATCCCGATGCGCACGTCGGCGGCATCCAGCTTCTGCTTCAAATCGGCTTCGTTGAAATCGGCTGCTAAGCCGCTGCGGCACACGGGAACACCCTGCAGATCGATATCGATATCGGACGGGTTAAAGGGCACGCCGGAGTACCCTGCGGCGGCAAGGATGCGTCCCCAATTAGGATCGTTCCCGGCAATGGCGGTCTTGACAAGCGGTGAGTTCGCAACAGATCGAGCGACTCGGCGCGCCTGGTCATTTGTTCTGAAGCCATTCGTGCGGATAACGATGAGCTTTCGCGCCCCTTCCCCGTCAGCCGCAATCTGCTCTGCCAGAGATTCCATGACGCGAGTGATGGCTTGCGCCAGCGCCAGGCGCTCTTTAGACGCCTGGCTTCACACCGGACGCTCCATTGGCTAGCAGCAGCACCATATCATTGGTGGACATATCGCCATCGACGGACAAGGAGTTATAGCTCCGCTCTGTTGCCGCAAGCAGGATCTTGTGAAGGTCATCCGCACCAACCGCTCCGTCGGTCATCACAAAGCCGAGCGTCGTCGCCATGTTCGGGTGAATCATGCCGGAGCCTTTTGTCATACCGGCGACACGTACTATTCCGCCTTTCAACTTCAATTCTTCGAAAGCAGTTTTCGCGCGTGTGTCGGTGGTCATGATGGCCTCTGCTACCGACTGGAACGCATCGGCAGAAAGCCTTGCGATGAGCCCTGGAAGAGCATCCGTAATAAGCCTGGGATCTAACTCCACGCCGATTACGCCTGTAGAAGACGGAATGACATAGTTGGTTTTCGAACGGAGTTCCCGAGCGAGCGCTTTACAAGTAACAGTCGCAACGCGGTCCCCATTAGGCGTCGCGCAGTTCGCGTTACCTGCATTCACTATCGCCGCGGCTACTTTGCCGTTGGACCCACGTAAGTGTTTGCGCGCCAGCCGCACCGGCGATGCTTGCACTGCATTTTGCGTGAATACGGCGGCCGCCTGAGCAGGCTTATCCGGCACAATCAGAGCCAGATCATCTTTTGCCTGCTTTCGAATGCCGGCGTATATCGATGCGTAGCGATAGCCCAACGGAAGGTTCACAATTCAAGCCCCCAACAGTTCACCTGGTTCCAGTTTGTAGCCGTTCACGAACGCGTCAGCCGGCATTTTCTTTTTATCCGCCGGCTGTACTTCCAAAAGCTCGAAGACCGTTCCTTCTCCACATCCCGCAAATAGGCGTCGATTTCGGACCTGAAGAGTGGCCACGGGAAGATTTTCCTGCTGCGCTGGCTTCCCCCGGGCAATCAGCAACGGCCGTCCTCGAAAGGTAGTGTATGCGCCGGGCCAGGGGTTAAATCCTCGCAGTCGATTGTAAATTTCCTGTGCCGTTCGCGACCATTCGACGCGGCCATCCTCTTTCTTCAAAATCGGAGCATAAGTCGCTGCCCCGCTATTCTGCTTTTCCGGGACCACAGTTCCCGATTCAATCCTCGCGATCGCTTCAATCAGTAACTTAGCCCCAAGCGGCGCCAGCCGAGAACTCAGTTCAGGAGCCGTTTCATCTGCTGCAATAGGTACTGCGGATTTCAGCAACATATCACCGGTATCGAGGCCAGCGTCTATTTGCATGATAGTGACGCCGGTCTCTGACTCGCCATTGGCAATCGCCCATTGAATCGGAGCCGCGCCCCGGTACTTTGGCAGCAGAGAGCCGTGGACGTTCAGAATGCCGAATCGCGGAATCTCGATGATGCTCTGCGGGATGATCTGTCCATAACCGACCACGACCATCAGCTCGGGATTAATCCCACGCAACTGCTCGACGGATTCCGGACGGCGAATTCGTTCCGGCTGATGCACCTCAAACCCAAGGTTCTTCGCTGCCAGTTTGACGGGCGATTCCGTAAGCTGATTGCCGCGCCCTTTTGGCCGGTCAGGCTGAGTAAAAACTGCAACTACCTCATGACCGGCCTGCGACACAGCCTCCAGCGAAGGGACAGCAAATTCGGGCGTGCCAAGAAAGACAGTTCTCATGCGCAAAAGGCCCGAGAAGCTGCTAATCCCACTCGCCGGCTTTTTGCATTTTCTTGATTTTGCGGCGTATGATATCGCGCTTGAGCGCGCTGAGGTGATTTATAAAGAGGACGCCGTTCAGGTGATCGATCTCATGCTGGAAGGCGCGCGCCAGCAGTTCTTCGCCGTCCAGTTTGATCGTCTCTCCTTTCTCGTTTTGTGCCCGCACGGCCACTTTGTGTGCACGCGACACCGGTTCCCGGAATCCAGGGATGCTGAGGCATCCTTCTTCGCCGCTCTGCTTGCCCTCGCTGAACACTATTTCGGGATTGATGATTACAATCTTTTGATTTTCGTCCTCACCAACGCTGATATCAATTACCGAAATCCGCTTGCTTGTCCCAATCTGTGGAGCCGCCAGGCCGACGCCTTTCGCGGCGTACATGGTTTCCCACATATCGGAGATCAATTCCCGCAACTCGTGTGTATCAAACTCGGTAACCAGCCCGGCTTTCGTTTCAAGCACGGGCTCACCATATTTAAGAATCTTTCGAACCATCGATCAATAACTTCTAACTTGCGCGAGATAACCTTCGTAATTGCGTCGCGTCTCGCCGAGCGAATCTCCTCCAAATTTTTCTAAAAAGGCGTGTGCGAGTATCAGAGCGCTCATCGCTTCCCCAATTACTCCCGCTGCGGGCACGACGGCTACATCGCTGCGTTCATAGGACGCCAGCGCCGGATCGCGACTCGGCAGGTCTACCGACTCCAGCGGCCGCCGTAACGTCGAGATCGGCTTCAAAAATCCTCGAATGACGATGTCTTCACCGTTCGTGATGCCGCCTTCCAAGCCTCCGGCCCGATTCGACCCGCGAAAGAATTTTCGCTCCTGTTTGTCGTAGTGAATCGTATCCTGGACCGTTGCTCCGTAGGCGCGCGCCGACTGCTCCGCAGAACCGATTTCACAGCCTTTTACGGCCTGAATCGAAACAATGGCTTGTGCCAGCCGTCCGTCAAGCCGGGTATCCCATGCGATATGAGACCCCAAACCGGGAGGCACGCCGTGCGCCACTATTTCAAAGATGCCGCCCACGGTGTCTCCGGTGCGATAAGCGTGATCGACTGCTTCTTTCATGCGAGTCTCAGTCTCAACGTCAACACAACCGAGTAGCACGTCATCACGTTCGCTCAAGGAGATGAGTTCCTCCCATTCTGCAGGTCTTTGCAGTTCTACCGGCCCTACCGCCACGACATGACTTAGAATCTCGACACCGAACTCCTTCAAAAATGTTTTTGCTAACGCCCCCAGCGCTACTCGCGCGGCTGTCTCTCTCGCGCTGGCACGCTCTAAAATATGGCGCGCTTCGCTGAAATTGTATTTGAGGACGCCAGCCAGGTCTGCGTGACCGGGCCGCGGGCGCTCCAACGGTTTTCCCTTGCCCGTTTCGCCGTCTTCGGCAAAAACCGGCAATGTTCCCGTCCAGTTCTTCCAGTCCTTGTTTTCGATCAATACTGCAATCGGAGAACCAACCGTCACTGAATTCCGAATACCGGACACGATGTGGACTTGGTCCGTTTCGATCTTCATGCGGCCACCACGGCCATACCCCTGCTGACGTCGCCATAGCTGCCGGTTGATGTATTCCAGACGGACGGGAACTCCCGCAGGGAGGCCTGTAAGAGTCGCCACCAGGCATTCGCCATGCGACTCCCCCGCGGTCTCAAAACGCAACATTAAGTAACTACATGGTAACGAACAGGTTCACGCCGAAAACTGCAATTTGGCAGGCGTTTGCGGCCCGGTATGCATGGGATAATCCAATTGAGCGGAAGAGATTTGACCGATTTGGGAACGTTGGCCGCAAACCGGGTAAAGATGGTGGTGCGGCAGGCGGTACGGCGTAGATTTGCGGTTGTTGCCATTGAACAACTGGCGTTCGCGCTTGCGCCCGTACTCGGCGGCTTAGTAATCCTGTTATTGGCTGGCACTCAAATTCTTCATTGGTATTGGTTGGCTCTGCTGGCCGTAGCTGGCATAATCATCGCGGCCATTCGCATTCGCGCCCGCAGCCTTTCGCATTACCAAACCGCCCAGCTTCTAGACAAGCGCCTGCGTTTAGACGATTCGCTTTCGACTGCCTGGTTCCTGCTCGAAAAAGGTGGTAGTAGACGAAACGGACTTGCAGCTTTGCAATTACGACAGGCGGAAGACGTTGCCGCCGGCACTGAACCGGCGCTGGCCTTTCCGCTGGTCTGGAATCGGGCCTGGGCACTCACAGGCGCATTGGTGGCAATCGCGTTCGGGCTCTTTGTAGTCCGTTATCTGGTTACCAGAAGCCTCAGCCTGGAGCAGTCCCTCATTCCTGTTCAGATTGCGCCGGTTTTCGAACGGCTCGAGAATCACTTATTCGCGGCCAATCGATTGCCTGGTGATGCGTCGGCTAGCGGCCGCGCCCAGCAGAATGCCGCCCAAGCTGCCCAGTTGCCGGATCAGAAGACGGTGGACGTTTCCCAGAGCGAGGGCGAAGAAGCAGGACAGTCAACTGATCCGAACGGGAAAGCTGGATCAAGAAGTCAGGCCGCGACAGACAAAAATGGCAAACAGCAAGACGGTGACAATCAGAACCGCGATGTAGATTCCGCTAATGCGCAGGCGGGCGGGAAAACCTCCGATCAGCCAGCGGGAAACCAAACGAGCGCCCAAAAAGGCGAGCCTAAACCACAAGCGTCCGGCGGACAACAAGGCGGTCAGAGTGCCATGGACAAGATGAAGGACGCCTTGTCCAGCTCTAATGGCCAAAATGCGCCAGAATTCAACCCCGCAAGCGCAGCAGGACGGACGGCCGTCCGACGAAGATAAAGCCGCGAGTCAGAACTCGGGAAAAGCTCAACCTGGCCAGCAACAGGATGCGCGCAATCAGCAGTCCAGCCAGGATCAGAGTTCGGAAGGCCAGCCGCAAGGGCAAACCGCTGAGCGCACGCAAGCTTCGCAAGGCCACAGTTCCGACTCCATGCCCGAAAAAGGCGCCGACGCGCACTCTGGTATCGGCCGTCAAGATGGCGATAAGGACGTCAAAGAAGCTGAACAACTGCAGGCCATGGGTAAGCTGGCCGAGATCATCGGCAAGCGCTCTGCCAACCTGACTGGCGACATGATGATCGAAACGCCATCCGGCAAGCAGCAGTTGAAAACGGCTTACACGCAGAAACTCGGCCACCATTCTGATTCAGGCGGAGAGATCAATCGCGATGAGATTCCGCTCGCCGACCAGCAGTACGTGCGCGAATACATGGAACTGGTTCGCAAGCAGGCGTAAGCCGGAACGATAAGTTTCACTTCTTATCCCGTGTCTCCAGAACCGATTGCGCGTAGTAGTTGATCACTTTCGCCTCGCTACGCGCGACTTCATAAAAGGCGGCACGCAGCACCTGCTCTTTACCCTGGAACAGTCCCTGCCGAATCTCTTCCTGCACTCTAGGGTCACTCAGTTCGCGTTGGCCCGCCGGCTCTTTTGCAATCAGTTTGATGATGCGATAGCCTTCCGGCGTGTGAATCACCGGCGATACCTGTCCTGGAGTCATCCCTAAAATCAACTTGCGTAATTCTGGATTCGCTTGGCCCAGTGCGGATTCCGGCACAAAGCCGATATCGCCGCCGTTAGCCGCGAATTGGTCTTCAGAGTAGTTCTGCGCCAACGTACCGAAGTCCTCGCCCTGTCGTATACGCAGCTCAAGCATATTGATCTTGTTTTGCGCCTGCGCATCGTTCTGTGCCTTGTCGTTCTTGAGATTGCTCACCGTCGCCTCCGGCGCGGGAGTCACTAGAATTTGCGCCAGACGAACTTTATTCTCCGGAAGGTTGAAGCTAGCTTTATTCGCGTTATAAAAATCGGCCACTTCTTTGTCAGTGATGGTGATATGGGAGCCAATCTCCTTATTGAAGAGCTTTTGCACGCTCAACTCGCGCCGGATCTGCGCTTTCAGGTCGGCAACTGACATTTTTCGCTGCTGCAGCAGCTTTTGAAACTCTTCCTGGGTATAGGGCGCCTTCAGCTCATTGAACTTCGCGTCCACGTCGGCATCAGAGGCAAGCAGTCCTTCTTTTTCTGCACGCTGTAGAAAGATCTCGTTATCGATCAACGTTCTTAGCGCCTCAAGCCGCACGCCCGTGGTCTGGTCGGAACCCGTCTTCAATGGCGAATTTGGAAACTGCGCGGCCATAGCGCGATCTAAAGCCGCATACGCGATGGGCCGGCCATTGACGGTAGCGGCAACATCCGGCGAGACCGGTTTGTGACAGCCGGCCAGCAACGCGGCCAGCGCGCCGGATAAGACGAGCGGAATTCGCAAACCGCCGCTCTTCCTGGAATTACCCATCTAACTAGCTTTGACTTTCTTTATTTCTTCAACCAGCGCAGGCACGACGTCAAAAAGGTCGCCCACTATGCCGTAATCGGCGGTCTCGAAAATAGGGGCGTTCTCGTCCTTGTTGATCGCTACTACTGTCTTTGATCCCTTCATTCCCACCAGATGCTGAATGGCGCCAGAGATCCCAACCGCGAAGTACACTTTTGGAGCCACAGTCTGCCCAGAACTTCCCACCTGGCGCTCCATCGGTAGCCAACCGTTATCGCATATCGGGCGTGAGGCAGCTAATTCAGCCCCTAGCGCTTCAGCGAGAGCTTCGACGATCGGCAAGTTATCTTTTTCCTTGATCCCGCGGCCCACCGATACAATCATGTCCGCAGCACTCAGGTCAACCGAGCGTTGCGCCTCCCGGAACGGTGGCTCCGGCTTGCTACGAATCTGTGATGCGTCCAGATTAACGCTAAACTGCTCAACAGGGGCCTCGGATGCCTGCGGCTCCTGCGCGCGAAATGCGCCGGCCTGAACGGAAGCGAACTGCGGATAACCGCTTACGCCGATATCGGCGTTCAGCTTGCCTTGAAACAACTGGCGGACAAACTCAACGGACGTCCCATCCACTTTAAGATCTATGACATCACTGACGAGTGGCCGCCCAAAACGCGTCGCCAGCTTCGGAGCAAAGTCGCGCACTTGATACGTGTGCGGGAAAAGAACATATTTTGGCTGCTTCGATCGAATGAGTTGCTCCAGCGCAGCCGTATAGCCATCGGGTGTGTAGTCGGCGAGTAATGGATGGTTGATTGAGTAGGCCTTGGCTACACCGAATTGGGCGGCTTCAGAAGCTAACGCATCGATTTCTGCGCCAGTAACAACGGTTTCCAACGGTACGCCGGCTGCTTCAGCGATCTTCTTGCCTGCCGAAAGCACTTCGAACGAGATGCGGTTCCACTTGCCGCCACGTTGCTCCAGAACCACAAGAACGCTCATATCACTCTCGCTTCGAATTTCAGCTTTTCAACGAGCTGTTTGGCCACCTGCTTGGCATCTCCAGTCAAGATCTGCGATTGCTTGCTTCGCTGCGGTAAATAAACGTGGTCCACACTGGCGGGTGAAATTGCATCAACGCCCAACTGCGCAGCAGGAATCGTTTTGACTTCTTTTGTTTTCGCTTTCTTGATGCCCATCAAGGTCGCGTAGCGAAGCTTCTTGATGCCGGATTGAATTGTCAGCAGAACAGGAAGCGGCAGCACGATGTTCTGAAACCATCCGTCCTCGAGTTCGCGCTTCACGAGCACCGCATTCCCCTGCGGTTCCACTTGCATAACGATGGTCGCGTGCGCGAAGCCGAGCAGTTCCGCCATTACAACCCCAGTTTGCCCGTATCCGAGATCGTCAGATTGCAGGCCGGTGAGAACGTAATCCGGCGCTTCGGGCGCAATCGCCTGGGCTAACAGGCGAGCCGTCGCGAGAGCGTCGAGCACCACTCTCTGATCCATTTCAACGTGAATGGCGCGGTCGGCGCCTTTCGCCAGCGCTTCACGGATGGTTTGCGCCGCCCGCTGCGGGCCCAAGCATAAGACGACGACTTCTCCGCCAAGTTTTTCCTTCAACTGCAGCGCCTCTTCGAGTGCGTAGGCGTCCGGCTCGTTCATCTCGTAGGCAAGGTCGGATTCGTCCAGCCATTTCCCTTGGGCGTCGACTCGCAGCACCGAGTCGCGGGCAGGCACCTGCTTCACAGATACGATGATTTTCATTGATTAACGGCGCCGCTCGCGTGTGGCACGGGCATGCGCATCTCTTCCAGTATGCAGGACGCCTGTTCTTCCCAAAGCGAGTTGTAAATTGCCGATTAATTCGTGGGCCCTGAAGGATTTGAACCTTCGACCAAAGGATTATGAGTCCTCTGCTCTAACCGCTGAGCTAAGGGCCCGCAACGTCTAAGAAACTGCCTAGAAACGCCTACTTCGGCGGCTTGGCTGCCAGGCTCTGAAGCGATAGTAACAAAGCTTCAGCCGAAAAGCCGCTTCTGCATTTTCTCGAACGCGCCGACGATTTCGCTCTGTTTCGAGTGGCGGCCATTCGCGATCACCTGCACGCCGCCAACAAAGACGTCACGAATCGCTGCCCGTTGGGCAGAAAAAATAAGTTGCGTAGCTAAACTACTGCCCTCACATCCCGCAAGCGAAGGATCTTTCAAATCAACTGTAAAATAGTCGCGTTGATCGGGAACAACACCTAGCGCGCGAGATCCGGCCTCGGTGGCGCCTCGATATAACTCGGCTGCTGGCAAAATCGCGCGGGAGAGCTTCTTCATGCGCAGGTGATATTCCAGACAGCGCGCATCTTCCAATAGATCGATCTGCACGTTGCTGTCGGTTCCGAAGCAAATGTACGCACCGGCTTCCAGCAACACGTCCGCAGGGACGGTACCATCGCCCAAATTGCGCTCAGTAGTCGGACAGGCGCATACCGTACAGTGAGTCGAGCCCAAGTAGCCTACTTCGCGTTGAGTGATATGTATGGCATGAACGGCTGTGAACTCTTCGCCGAGAATTCCATGCTCATCGAGTAATTCGACAGGCCGGCGGCCGTGTTCCGCGACGCATGCTTCAATCTCAGCCGGTTGCTCGGCCACGTGCATGTGAACCGGCAACCTGTTCAACCGCGCGAATTTCGTGATCGCCAGCAGAGAGTCCAGCGTGAGGGCGCGCACGCTGTGAGGTGCAATTCCAATCGGTGCCTCCGCCTCTCTCAAAAGCTCGTCCGTGTCCTCCAGGAACGTATCGACATTCCGAAAGGTGAATCTGTTCTGCAATGGATCGCCGGGTTTACGCCAGCCCGCGCGTTCGTAAGCCGCTTGCAGTACGACAATTCGAATGCCCACGTCCTGTGCCGCCCGAATCACCTGGTTCGCGAGCAGGTTCGGGTCTTCATAATGAGCTGCCATCCGGGGCATGGTGTAGATAATGAAACTCGCCGACAGTGGTAATGCCCGCCATCAGCATCTCCATGTACGCCATGCGCGCTACATCATAGATGTCCTCTGGCGACAACTGGCTTGCAGCGCGATACATGGCTTCCCGCCAACTCCAGAAGTCGTCGGTACTTGCCGCGCTGCGGTGCTCCGTCCGCCCCCGAATCACACGCTGAAAGGCGTGTGAGTGCGCATTCACCAAGCCCGGAACTGATGCGTAGTTACCGTTTATGACAGGAAGCATTAAAGCGGGCTAGCTCCGCCGCCATCATCGCGAGCGTATGCGACGTCTCCGCCGATGTACACACTCGTCGCAAGTTCCACACCCACAAAATATGGAATCTCGCGGTAATCTTCGCAATCGTAAATGGCGAAATCGGCGCGCTTGCCTGGTTCCAATGAGCCTATTTGATCGCCTCGGCATAGGCTATATGCCGGGTTGATGGTCGCTGCTGTAATCGCTTCAGCGGGCGTCATGCGCATATGGGTACAAGCAAGTGACAGCACAAACGGCATGGACGGCGTCGGCGAAGAACCGGGATTGAAATCCGTCGCGAGCGCCACTGCCAAACCAGCTTCGATCATCTGCCTCGCCGGCGCGAAGCCGCTCAGCCCCAAGCTGTAGACGGATGCCGGGCAACAATACCGGTTGTACGCCGGCTGCTGCAAGCGCTTCGATTCCATGATCGTCTATCTGTTCCAAATGATCCGCCGTCACAGTTCGTAACTGCGCCGCAAGCTCTGCACCGCCATTCCTGGAGAGTTGATCGGCGTGGATGCGCAGGCGAAGCCCCAACTCGCGAGCCTGCGTTAAGATCGCTCGCGATTGCTCTATGCTGAATGCGCCTCTTTCGCAAAACACATCGCAGTATTCTGCGAGCTCATGATGCGCAACCGCAGGCAACATCTCATTGATGATCAGATCCACATAATCGTCCGGGCGCTCCCGGTACTCATCGGGTATGTCATGCGCCCCGAGAAATGTCGGAACATATTGGAGCTCCCGTATGACACGAAGCATCTTCAGTTCCGCTTGAGTTGTTAATCCATAACCCGATTTCGCCTCGACGGTTGTGGTGCCACAACGGGTAAACCAACTTGCATAACGGCGCGAAGTTTCTAATAGGGCGTCTTCGATCGCCTTGCGGGTTTTTGCGACTGTAGAAAGAATGCCCCCGCCCGCCGCTGCGATCTCCTCGTAGCTCTCGCCCTGGGCGCGCCTTTCATACTCGTCAACGCGAGTGCCTGCAAATACGGCATGCGTGTGCGCGTCAACAAAGCCCGGCAGCAGCACCCCGCCGGCGGCATCGATCACCGGGATCTGATCGTCAATCTGCTGCTCAATCTCGCTCTGCGGCCCGATCACCTCAATGGTGCCGTCGCGCACCAGCATCGCTCCGCGCTCGATGATCGAGAGTTCTTGCATCTCGTCTCGCCTGCGCGGCCGATCCGGCCCGGCTAGCGTTACAACCTGTGCGCAATTGATGATCGCAAGAAAAGTGGATTCTTCCATCAGCGAGACATCGGAATGCGAAGTCCTTTTTCGCGGGCTACCTGCTCGGCGCGCGGGTAGCCTGCGTCCACATGCCGCATGATACCCGAGCCAGGATCGGTGGTCAGCACTCGCTGCAGACGCCGGTCGGCATCTGCGGAGCCATCCGCCACCACAACCATTCCGGCATGCAGAGAATAGCCGATCCCGACACCGCCGCCATTGTGAATAGAGACCCAAGACGCGCCTGCTGCGGTATTGAGCAGGGCGTTCAACAATGGCCAGTCCGCAATCGCATCGGACCCATCTTGCATGCCCTCTGTTTCCCGATACGGCGAAGCTACCGATCCGGCATCTAAGTGGTCGCGACCAATCACAATCGGTGCGCTAATTTCTCCGGAGCGCACCAAGGCATTCATGGCCAGGCCGAACTCCGCCCGTTCGCCGTACCCTAACCAGCAGATGCGCGCGGGTAAACCCTGGAAGTGGATCTTCTCGCTCGCCAGCCGAATCCATTGCGCAAGATCTTTGTTGTTACCGAACATGTCGAGAACAAGCCGGTCCGTCCTGCGAATGTCTTGGGGGTCTCCCGACAACGCCACCCATCGGAAGGGACCTCGCCCTTCGCAGAACATCGGCCGTATGTATTCGGGAACAAACCCGGGAATCTGAAATGCGTCCTTTGCTCCGGCGTTTTGCGCATGCGCGCGAATGTTATTGCCGTAATCGAAAGCAATTGCTCCTGCGCGTTGAAGCGCCAGCATACCTTCCACATGCTTCGCCATGGCTTCAGTCGATCTTGCAACGTATTCTTCGGGATTGCGTTTTCGCAAAGCAAGCGCTCGTTCCAGGCTCATTCCGTTTGGCACATAGCCGTTCAAAGGATCGTGTGCACTGGTTTGATCGGTCACAATGTCGGGGACCAGGCCGCGGCGCGCCAACTCGGGGATCACGTCGGCGCAATTCGCAACCAGGCCGACGGAAAGTGCGTCGCCGAGAGACTTTGCGTCATCGAGCGCGGATAGAGCCTCATCCAAGTCACGCACCAATCGGTCGCAATAGCCGGTTCGCACGCGCTTCTCAATTCGTGCCGAGTCCACATCGATACCCAGAAACAACGCGCCGTTCAGGGTCGCTGCCAAGTGGTTGAGCGCCGCCCATGCCGCCCATTCCGCCGCTGACGATGAGCTTCCGCTTGAGATCGCCGCCGAAATGCTTTCGCCCCGCTGCGGCAAATGTCTCATACGTCCCCTGAACAATGCCCTGACTGCCGATGTAGATCCAAGAGCCCGCGGTCATTTGACCGTACATGGTCAGCCCGAGCTTTTCGAGACGATGAAACTCATTCCAGTTCGACCATTTGCCCACCAGGTTGGAGTTCGCAATCAAAACACGAGGCGCGTCCGCATGTGTTCGAAAGATTCCGACCGGCTTCCCCGATTGCACAAGCAGCGTCTCGTCGTTTTCGAGTTCCTGTAGCGACCTGACCAGCGCATCGAAGCATTCCCAGTTGCGCGCGGCCTTGCCCGTCCCGCCGTAGACAATCAATTCATCCGGTTTTTCGGCCACATCAGGATCAAGATTGTTCATCAGCATCCGCATGGCGGCTTCCTGATGCCAGCCTTTGCAAGTCAGATTCGTTCCCCGCGGCGCTTTCACTTTCAAGGCAATCTCGTTCATTTGAGCTTCCTCTGCTACGCCGTAAACTCGTCGAAGCCGCCGCCTTGAATTGCCATTGCTATCGTTTCAATGTCACGCGATAGGGGCCGATCAGCCGTCAGTCGCGGAACCGTGCTACGTATCAGCTCGTGTGCCTTCTCGACCGGCGGCGACGAGCGCAACGGCGCGCGATATTCCAATCCTTCCGCTGCTGCCAGTAACTCAATGGCGAGTACGTGCTCCGCATTAGAAACAATTTCGCGCAACTTGACGGCTGCTGTCATGCCCATAGAAACATGATCTTCCTTATCGCCCGACGTTGGCACGTTGTCAATACTCGCCGGATGCGCCAGCACCTTCGCCTCATTCAGCAACGACACAGCGCAGACCTGCGCAATCATGAAACCCGATGACAGGCCGGGATGCGACGACAGAAATGGCGGCAATCCTTCGTTGACATCGGGATTCACCAACCGGTCAATACGCCGCTCTCCGATACTCATTAGATCGGTCATGGCGATGCATGCATAATCGAAAGCCATCGCCAGCGGCGCGCCATGAAAATTGCCGCCGCTCAACATGTCGCCATTTTCGAAAACCAGCGGATTGTCGGTTGCTGAGCCGCTCTCGATCTCAACCACTGTTCGCGCATGCTCCAAGGCATTACGAACCGCCCCGTGCACTTGTGGCATGCAGCGCAAACTATAGGCGTCTTGCACGCGCGGATCGTTCACCAGATGAGAACGCCGGATCTCGCTGTTTTCGAGCAGCCGCTCTCAAATGCGCGGCCGATGCAACCTGTCCAGGATGTGGCCGAACCGCATGAATGCGTTCGTCAAAGGCCACCGGGGTACCGCGCAGCGCCTCCAGCGTCATTGCGCCGGCCAGATCGGCCAACGCCAGCCACGCGCAACCCGCGATAGAGCGCAAGCGCGCCCACCGCACCCATGGCCTGTGTTCCGTTGAGAAGCGCCAGTCCCTCTTTAGCGCCGAGACGTACAGGTTCAAGGCCCGCCGATCGCAACGCAGCCGCACTGGTAATGCGCTCTCCCCGATACCAGCATTCGCCTTCGCCTATCATCGAAAGCGCCAGATGGGCAAGTGGGGCCAGATCGCCGCTCGCGCCCACCGAACCTTTTTCCGGTATAACGGGGTGCACGCCGCGCTCCAGCATTTCAAGAAGCGTTTCGATTATGCGGGTGCGGCAGCCGCTATAACCCAAAGTCAGGACATTCGCGCGTAACAGCATCATCGCGCGGGTCTCCGGCTCCGAAAGAGGCCGGCCTAGTCCGCACGAATGACTGCGAACCAGATTCAGTTGCAGCGCTTCCAGATCCGCCGGCGCGATGCGCACTTCCGAAAGTTTCCCGAACCCTGTATTGATGCCGTAGACGACACGGCCTTCTTCGATGACGCGATCGACCAGCGCGCGTGAAGCGGCAACCCGCTCGCGAGCGGCCGAACTCAAACGGACATTCAACCGGCCCGCGGCAACGGCCGCGATCTGCTCTAGAGAAAGTAGCTGTCCGGAAAGCTCCAACATGGGAACCGAAGCGCCAGTCTAGAAGAGGTGTCCCAGCTTCTCCCGCTTGGTCTTCAGATACTCCGCGGTGGTTTCGAGTGGCGGCACAATGATGGGGGCGCGTTCCACTACTCGGATGCCTGCCTTTTCAAGAGCTGCCACTTTCTCGGGATTATTCGAAAGCAGGCGCAAAGCGGTCACTCCAAAATACTGGAGTATCGCCGCAGGCAGCGCGTAATCCCGCAAATCCGCCTCGAACCCCAGTTGTTCGTTGGCTTGCACTGTGTCCAGCCCTTCATCCTGCAGCTCATAGGCCCGTAGCTTATTGAGTAATCCGATCCCACGGCCTTCCTGATGTTCATAGATCAGGAGCCCGCGTTGCTCGGCTACGATCTGATCCAAAGCCAGTTCCAGCTGAGACCTGCAATCGCAGCGCAAACTGTGAAAAACATCTCCCGTCAGGCACTGCGAATGAATCCGCACCAGCGGAGGCCCAAAGCTCTGGTCCAGATCACCCAGCTTCAGCGCGACGGCTTCCTCCATATCCGCAGGCCGCAGGGCCTCGAATCCGTAGATGCGAAAACGGCCGAAACGAGTGGGAAAATCCGCCTCGGCGATCTTCTGCAGCGCTAGAGTAGTGGAATTGGAAGTCTCCAACCTTCTATTATCAGGGAAACAGCCAGTAAGAATCTCAAGCGAGCCTAGAGTCCTCCTTGAGCTATGGTTCCCCGACGCATGCCTGACAAGCCGGAGCTCGCGGCTCTTCTGATCAAAGTCGCCGTCTCTGCCTCTCTAGCGAGCATTCTCATGCGCTTCGCCCGCATCGAGAAGATTCTGCTGCGGGATGAACGCACCGTAGCCGATCGCCTGCAACTAGCTCTGATCTTTTCTGTCCTCTTCGGCGCGACGGCCGAGATTCGTATACTCAGCCACAACCAATATCCTGCCATTGACCTGGCGCTCGAAGGCGCACAAATTGCCGGCATGCTCGGCGGCTATGTCAGCGGCCTGATTACGGGCATTTGCGTTTCCATTCCAGGCATGCTCCAGCGACCGCACGGGCAGTACATGTCGATGCCGCTATTTGCAGCCGCAGGTATTCTCGGCGCGGTGATGCACGATTTGGCGCCGCAAAAGGACGATATCTGGTATTTCTCTCCTTTCGTCGATCTCAATCTGTATCGCCTCTTCAAGCAGGTCCTTCGACTCGGCCGGGGAGCCATCCAACGGCGCCTGGTCGAGCGCGCCGCTTTCAATGTCGCTTGCAACGCCATCGTTGTGTTAACCGAGGTTCTGCGCTGGGGCGTCCGGCTGGAATTCAAAGAACATTATGCGTTCTTTCTTTTCGGCAATATCCCGGTGGGGAACCCTCTGCCTTTGTTTGCCGCGTGTGCTGCGACGACGCTGTTCGCCGTCTCGCTTCCTCTCAGGATCTGGAGCAGTTATCGAGCGGAAAAACAATTGGAGATGCAACGCGCGCGATTGACGGAAGCCCAACTGGCGGCCCTGACGAACCAAATCAATCCGCATTTTCTCTTCAACACGCTCAATTCGGTGTCCACTCTTATCCGAATTGACCCGGAACGCGCGCGTGGCATGATTTACAAGCTCTCCAGCATCCTGCGGCGGCTGCTCCGAAAAACAGAGAATCTTGCCACTCTGCGCGAAGAGATCTCCTTTATAGATGATTACCTTGCCATTGAGCTGGTTCGATTCGGTGACAAGCTGCGGTTCAACAAAGAAATCGACGAGCGAGCACTCAATCGGCTAGTGCCGACCATGATTCTGCAGCCGATTATCGAAAATTCCATCAGGCACGGTCTGGCCAACAAGGTGGAAGGCGGAACCGTGTCCTTGCGTGTCTGGCTTGAGGACACGCGCCTATGCATTTCCATCGAAGACAACGGCGTAGGGATGCCGGAATCCAAGCTCGAGACGCTGTTTGAGCAAGGCATCGGAGTAAGCAATGTCAAAGAAAGGCTGCGCGTGTTGTTTGGACCGAGCTATCAAATGAGAGTCCATAGCGAGCTTGGCGCGGGCACGCGCACGCTCATCGTAATTCCTGAACTCGAAACAGAAACAAAGACCGAAGCCGCCGCAGGCGCGAGACCCTGAAGCGAAAGAAAATCGCTAAACTATCCGATGGTGGATACTGGAGCGCGCTTTCAATTCGTGTGCAAGACCTGTGGCCGCAAAGGCCGTCCGCAGGAGAGCCGGGAGGAAGCCGACAAAGAACTCCTGGACCATCTGCGCGAGCGCTGCGACCATGAGTGTCGCGTTAAGAAAGTAACGCTCCTGCAGCACGAACGCAGTTCGAGCTAGCCGTCTACGCAGCGGTCTTCTTTAACTCAGTCAACACGCCGCGCATATAGGCAAAACTCTTCTGCATACCTGGAAGCGGATTGTCCGGCTGAACCTCGTATTCCAGGTTCACGCTGCCCTTGTAATTGATCTTCATGAGCTCGGCGAAGATTTGCCGGATAGGCAGCTTGCCTTCGCCGACAGGCACCTGGCTGTCTCGGCCTACCTTCCAGTCCGGGTTGTGAGGATCGGTTAGATCTTTGGCGTGCATATCTAACAGGCGTGGACCTGCCTGTTGGATCGACTCGACGAGATCCGCCCCGGTCCGCGCGGCGTGGCCGATATCCATGCACAGTCCGCAGCGCGGATCCATGTCTTTGACTGCTTCTAAAACACTTTGGGGTGTCGGGAAATTTTTGTCTTCCGGCCCGTGATCGTGAATTGCAATTTTGATGTTGTATTCCTTGACAAATTTCTCCAGCTTCGGCAGGGTGACGTGTGTTGGTGCGCAGACAATCAGCGGAAACCCAGCACGCTTTGCGTAGTCGAATTTGGGGCGAATGTCGGCTTCATCATCTTTGTTGAAGGTGACGTTTCCGCAGCCAACCAAGACAATACCGGCGTCGTGAAACTCCTTGACTGCCGCATCAATCTGCTCTGGCGTGCTGTCAAGCGGCAGATGTACGTCCTTAACGTTCAGATAATGCGTCCCAAGCTGCAGCGTCATGCTGATGGCTTGCGCGCGCGAAAATTTCCGAAACGAATAAGACGCGACGCCCAGCTTGATGTTCGCTCCGCCCAAACGGTAATCCTGTGATCGCAACAAAGCATCGGCCGCCGTCGCGACTCCCAATAATGCCGGTACTCTTTTCAATAGGGTTCTTCTGGTCATCACTGAACTCGAATCTTTAGATCGCCTGTAGTTCTTCCTCTAACAATTGTTTCTGATAAAGCTCGGCATAGTAGCCGCCGCGGCGCTGCAAGTCTTCGTGGGTGCCCGTTTCAACGACAGAACCGTGGCTTAACACTACAATACGGTCGGCATTCTGAACCGTAGAGACGCGGTGGGAGATGAGAATCGTTGTCCGCTCCCGCATCACTCCGGCCAGCCCCTTCAGAATCTTCTCCTCCGTAACAGTATCAACACTCGACAGCGCATCGTCCAGGATCAGGATTCGCGGATTACGCAAAATCGCCCGGGCTATGGCAGTGCGCTGCTTCTGTCCACCCGATAAAGTCAGCCCGCGTTCACCGATAACGGTTTCGAAACCATTCGGAAACGCTTCTATGTCGCTCGCCAGGCCGGCTATTTCCGCAGCCCATTCAATCTGATCCCGAGTGGCTTCCGGCGCGCCCCAGGCGATGTTCTCCGCCAGGGTTGCACTGAACAAGAACGTCTCTTGCGGCACAAACCCGATTCGCCGTCGCAGTTCCTCCGGATCAAATCGCCGGACGTCGATGCCTCCAAACTCTACCGTTCCAGCGCTGGGGTCGAAAAGCCTTGGTATTAGGCTAACCAGCGTTGTCTTGCCGCTGCCTGTATGCCCCACAATTGCTATTGTTTCACCCGAAAAGATCGTCAGATCAAGGTCGGAAATTGTCTCCCGATCGCCAAAGCGCATGGACACGCCTCGGAAACGAATCTCAGGCTCATATTCACCGGGATGGAGCACTGCTCCGCTCTCCGGCCGAGCAATGCTCGGCCTTTCATGCAGCATCTCATTTATCCGGTTTAGCGACGCAGTACCACGTTGCATCAAATTCACTACCCAACCGAACGCGATCATCGGCCAAATCAACATGCCCATGTATGTGTTGAACATGACGAAGCTGCCTAAGGTGATTTTGCCCATCAAGAGCTGCCGGCCCCCCGCCCACAGCACCAGCAGAAAAGTTATCCCAATCAGAGCCTGCAGCAGCGGCATGAACATCCCCTGAATGCGCGCCAGCCCGATGTTTTCCCGAATGTATTCTTGGTTCAAGGCTTCGAACTGTTTTAGTTCGGCGTTCTCCTGAGCGTAGGCGCGAACCACGCGGACGCCGGCTAAGTTTTCCTGCACTTTACTGCTGATATCCGAAAACATCCTTTGGATGTGTTCGAAGCGGATGTGAATTCGCCGGCCAAACAATATCACCGCTATAGAAACAAGCGGCGCCGGGATCAAGGCTATCAGCGTCAGGCGCCAATCCGCCTGGAGCATCACGGCAACAGACAGCACCAACATCACGGAAGTTTCAGTCCAATACATAATGCCCGGGCCAAGCATCATGCGGACAGCGTTCAGATCATTCGTGCTGCGCGCCATAATATCGCCCGTGCGGTAACGCGCGTAAAAATCCTGCGACAACGCTACAAAATGCCCGAAGAGGTCATTACGCAGATCGAATTCGATATCGCGTGAGATGCCGATGATAATCACCCGCATCCAGTATTGAAACAGACCTTTGACGAGCGAAAGTGCAACCAGCAATGCCGCGAGTTGCACGACGATACGCACCTGAAAACCGTGCGTCAGCGAGTCCACGCCGTTCTTGATAACCAGCGGCTGCGCCACGGCAAGCAGGTCTTTCATTAATAAGGACCCGATTCCCAACGCCAGGCCGCTCCGGTACCGTCGCACGTAAGGCCACAAGGTTGAAAGCGATTTCAGCATCTAAATGCCCAAATAGTCCGCAACAGTCTTCAACCACTCCATAGCAAAGGTCTTTTGGCCGTCCCGATAAGTCCACCAGGAATTTGGTTTAAAGTCAGGGTCCGCGGCCGGTATGGCGACAACAGTCAGTCCAGGATTCATTTTCCGAAACAGGTAGGCAGCACGGTGGGTGTGATAGTTGCTCGTCACTAGCAAGATTTTACGAATGCCTTGTTGCTTCAGGTATTTGCCTACGTACTCGGCCTCAGTCCGGGTCGAATTCACGGCTGAAGGCAGTAGCAGGGGATGGAACAGCGCGGCGGCATAGCCCTGCTTCTCGGCATAGAGAATGGTCGTGTCGGACTCGTACCCCAGCAGGCTTTTGGGGCCATCAACGATCACATAGGGTATATATCCGGCCTGCGCCAACTGAGCCGCCGTCCGTATGCGTGCTCCGTTGGAGTCGCCCCCGAGGACTACCGCCGTCTGGGCCTTCTGCAACCCATTATCTTCTACTAAAGCATTGCCCAGACCGGAAAGAATCGGCTGCCAAAGCAGTAGAACCGCAGCTACGGCCAAAGCGGCCATGAGGAGGAACCTTATACAGCCCGACCGCTTTCGTCGAGGCCGGTGATACCTAAACAGCGCTAATCCTCATGCGAGGTTGTGCTGGAATCGGCGTGTCTGTCTAATCGTCCTACGGTCTTGAGCGTCTGATACATTCGCTCAACCTCGTCTTCTTCGTCGCGGCTCAGCATTCGCACTGGCTGCTCTAGGACAGGCGCATCCCCAGGAAGCCCTGTCAGACTAGCCCAAGTCCAGAAGTCGCGATAAGCGACTCCATCGAATGTTGCTAACTGCGCATTCTTGCGCAATTGAGCAATCAGGTGGGCAATGCGATCGGGATCGCCCGGGTAGATCAGCAGCTTTCGACGCGAGTTCGTCAGCCGCAGGCAAAGCACCAGTGGCGACATGAACTTGCTGCTGTTGATTTCCCGCACTTCGCGCCAGGCGACCGCCCGTTCACCGATGTTGAACTGATTTTCGCCCACGCGGATAACCGGCCGCGCACTAAGCCAGAAAAGGGCAACTGCCGTGAGTGCGCACATCCCGCCCGGAATGAACGCCAGCGGCGCCCGAAGGCCGCACAGGATGCAGACGACCATGCCGGCGAGGGCAATCCAGCCCGCCCGAGCGTATAGACGAGAAGGTTGGTAGACCTCGACGCTCGGTTCCATGTCTTCAGGCTACTCCCGAGGCCTAAGCCCGTCAATGCTGGTTTGACTAAGTGGCTCTTTTCTCGTAAATTTTCCCGCGCAGCACGTTGTCCGACGCCCGATGGAATAGTACCAAGCTGAGTGTGGGACCCGAGCAAGGTTGCGCTACAGTGGCAGCGATGGTGCGGCAGAACAGCAAAGCAACCATTGTGAGTATGGCTGTGATTGCCTCGGCGGTCGCGACCCTAGTGCATGAGGGTGTCGGGCATGGGGTCACCGCCTGGGTGCGGGGCGACATTCCGACCGAGCTTACAAGCAATCACCTTTCATCGCTGCGGCCGGATCGTTTAGTCGATGCCGGGGGAACCATCGTAAACCTTATTGTCGGTGCGGTTTCTCTGCTGCTGTCGCGCAGTGTGCGAGGTGATGCGAACACTCGCTATTTTTTGTGGCTGCTTGCCGCACTCAACCTTCTTCCGGGCGCCGGGTACTTCCTGTTCTCTGGGATCTCTGGTTTCGGCGATTGGTTCGAAGTGATTCGGGGTCTGCCCCACCAAGTTTTGCTTCGAATCACAATGACGGTTTTCGGCGTCGGCCTGTATGTCGTCGTCGTTCGGCTACTCGCGATTTCAATCCGGCCCTTTGTTCCCGCAAGAGGCACATACAATACGGTGGGAAGACTTCCGTACTACGCCGCTTGTATTTTCAGTTGTGTGGCCGGGGTCTTCGACCCACTTGGCCTGAAGCTTTTCCTTGTGTCCACGATTCCGGCAGCGTTTGGCGGATCATCAGGACTGATGTGGGCCGATAGTCTCATGCCACGGGTTGCGGCAGAGCCGAACCTCCGGGTCGCTCGGCAGCCGGCATGGTGGATTGCTGCAATAGTGGTCGGGACCTGCTACGTCGTTGTTCTGGGTCGAGGAATTAAGCTCACCCACTGACATTGCCGCTCTCTGGTGACCCCTTGTCTTTACCCATCAGCCACGTTGGGCCGTGCCCGGGATACACGCAAGCGGCCCCACGGTTTCTCAGCAGATCCCAACTGGCGGCCGAGACACCATTGTCGTCCCCGACGATGAGTGCGGGATGGGTGAGGTCACCGGTAAAAACGGAGCCGTCATCAAGCAGGAGCGACACACTGTCTTCCGAGTGTCCCGGGGTGCCAAGAATCTCGCCCGCGATACCTATACGCTCGAGCACTGCACGGCTGTGGAGGGATGAGATTGTCACATTGTCATGCAGCGTGATATCTATGTAGTGATCTTGCGGCTTAGTCCAGCGTTTCATGCGTTGAATTGCGTCGACTTGCGTTTCGAGCACCAACAACGGAACACCTGCTTGCTTTAATTCCTGCGCCAGACCGGCATGATCGATGTGGTAGTGAGTCGCGAGACCATATCGGATTTCATCCATCGGCACGCCCTTCCGATTAAGGTTGGCTCGCAT
The DNA here is from genome assembly GCA_963846025.1 of Terriglobia bacterium. GTDB lineage: Bacteria > Acidobacteriota > Terriglobia > Bryobacterales > Bryobacteraceae > Bog-105. The sequence continues at coordinate 317,755 of CAWJUG010000004.1, forward strand.
TGTTCCCATACTTCCGGGCCATCCCAGGTCCACTAGTAAGCGCGAGCTTCCGTTGCTCACGACCCAATAATTCGTCGAGCGATATCCGACATTCACAATGCTGATACGCGAGGGCTTGGTCATGGCCTAGTACGTAAGCAGATTGACATAACGTAACCGCACGATTATGCTTGCGGCAGCCCCACACCGATGCAGGAGCGCAAGTGAAATATCGAATAGAAGGCATTCTCCTATTAGCGCTGCTGGCCGGATCCGTGCATGCGGACGATATCACGAGCACGTGGAATGGTGGAGACGGCAGCTGGAGCACGGCAAGTCAGTGGACGCCGGGCGTGTCCCCGAACAATGGTGGCGGCAACACCTATGAGGTAACGATCGGCTCGACTGGGCGGTTTGGGTTGATGCTTGACACCAGCGCGACGGTCAACTCTCTTACGCTTGGGAATGCGAGGCTGTACAGCTACACTGGCCAAAGCCTCACGGTAAATGGTCCGGCGCTTATCCAAAATAGCTGGCAACCTGGCTCTTCCTGATCTAACGGTATCTGGAGTGCTTACGAATCAGGGAACGTTTGCGGTCGCAACGGCCAATGTGAGTACATTTGCGAACAGCGGGGGAATCACTTCGGTCGAACCGGGAGGCACGCTGAACCTGAGCAGTCTGACCAATAGCGGAACAATTAACGTTGAATCCGGAGGTACGTTAAATATCACCAACGGCATCACTAGCCTTGGACCTGGCTTAACCTATTTTTCAAGCTTTTATATTTACGGTACCGTGAATTCGGGCGGCGCAACGGCGGGCAACAGCACTTTATCGGGGCTGACGACCATTGATGGTGCGCTCTATCTCGAGAACGGCGAGACCACGAACATTACGCCCAACGGCGGTACGTTAGCGGTTGCGGGAATGCTCTACGTTGAGGGAGGCGGCACAGTCGCAAACGTCGCGGGCACTTTGGGGGCCCTGTCGCCATTTGCAGTGGTGGAAGTGGACTCGGGAGCAACTCTGAATCTGACCAGTTCAATAACGGACTTGTCTGGATCAGTAAAGATTGTGGGTACTTTGAATTCAGGCGCGTTGGCGGGGCTGACCAATACTACCGGTAGCTTGGAGCTTGATAGCGGCCAATTCCATATTGCGCCCGGCGGTGGGACTTGGACCAATTCCGGCTATGTTATCGACGCGGGCGCACAGGTGACGGTCGCCGGGAATCTCACGAATTTTAATCTGTTCAACGCCAATGGCTTGACGGTCAATGGAACCCTAACTAATCAATCCGGGGGAGGGCTCAGTGTGCAGGGCGCCGCCACGACAAACGCGCTGACAAACGGTGGATATGTTGGCGTCGCTTCGGGCATTGCGTTTGAGGTCGGCTCCGGCAAGTTGCCGGCCGGGACTACTGGCTACTACCAATTCGCAAACGCTACGTTGGCCGAGTTGATTTTTGGTGCGGCGAGCGGTAGCGGCGACACTTGCGAAGCGTTCAGGGGAACCTGCGGAGGCATAGGAGTGAATGGCGCAGCCTATCTTAGCGGCATCCTTGATCCGCAGTTGCAGAACGGGTTCGACCCCTACAATGGCGAGAACTTTGTGTTCATGACTTTTGCCGATGGATGGACGGGACCCGGATTTACATTGGAAGACGAGTATTTCAATAACAACACGCAGTATTGGGCCCTTACTTACGGCTCCAATTTTGTGGAATTGACCGCTGAATCCACGACGCCCGCGCCGGAACCTGGCACACTCTTCGGCTCACTCGTGGTGCTGGCCGCGCTTGGTCTGATTACTCGACGACACACGTCCGCATGCTTGTAGAGCAAGGGAGAGCGCGGCGAGAAAGCCATGCGGTTCCTATCCTGCTTGCCTGCCTGATCGTGATAGTGGCGGCCGGACTGTTCCTTTGGTGGAGGAACGGAAACACGGCGGTCAGGTTTTCTACTCCGTATCAAGCTGTTTTGGTTTCAAATGGGGCGGTCTACTACGGCAAATTGCAGGGGTACGGCACCTCGCATCCGGTTCTAACCGATGTATTTTATATCGTGACCCGCACAGACCAAACGACCAAAGCGGTATCGAACATACTGGTAAAACGGGGAAAGGAGTTGCATGCACCTGACCGCATGTACCTTAACCCGAACTCGATCCTATTCGTCGAGACGGTTGGCAAGAATTCGAAAGTAGCGCAATTGATTGCCGAAGCAGCGAGCCAGTAGGACTCACTGCTTATGTCCGACTTTACTGATTTGGAATTGGCGGCTGCCTGGCCATTTGTATTCCCCTGCGGATGTAGCCCAATCCGGAAAGAGCGGTGAACAGCGCGCATAGAACCAAAGCAGCCATGTGCAACGTATAAAAGGTCTGGTTGGGGAATGACGCGTCTAATAAAACCATCAGCACCAACATGATCTGAAAAAACGTGCTCACCTTGCCCAACTCGGAGGGAACAAATTTCCGCACGTTTCGAAACAGCCGGACCAGCAAGGCCCCGATCACAATAACCAGATCACGTATCAGCGCGAGCAGCAGCATCCATAAAGGAATCAAGTGGCTGAACGCAAGCTGAATGAACAAAACGACGAGCAGAATCTTGTCCGAAAGCGGATCGAGAATCACACCCGTTTTGCCGCTGGCGTTTAGCTTTCGAGCGGCGAATCCATCGAACCAGTCGGTCAGTCCGGCCAGAATCACTAAGCCCAGCGCTTCGCGGTACCGGCCTTCCGCAATCAGCCAGGCTGCTACGGGAGCCGCGACCAGCCGCGTGAACGTAATAAGATTCGGAAGGTGCCGCAAACCAGCAGTGTAGCTGGGCGGGGAATTCCTGCTAGGCGGCCGCGCGGTCCAGCGTCACTATTTCGTAGAGAGACGAATCAGACATCAACTGATTTACTAAGGCGACATGCATCGCATGGCCGGCCTTCTCCGCGATCACCAATCCTAATAAGGGTCGACCGATCAACGCAAGGTCGCCAATCAGATCGAGCGCCTTGTGACGGCAGCATTCGTCATGAAAGCGCAAGCCGCCGGGATTCGCAACACCGTCACGCGTGAAACAAACGGCATTATCGAGTGTGGCGCCGCGAATCAAGCCCATGTCTCGCATCTGGTCCAGTTCATATTCGAAGCCGAAAGTGCGCGCGGGAGCAATTTCCTTCGCGTATGTGTCGGGCGTGATGTCCAATTGCAGCTTTTGCTCTCCCACCAGCGGATGGTCGAAGAAGTTGTGGCAGCGAAGCTGAAAGCGGTGGGAGGGCAGAATAGAAACGCTCTTCCCATTTGCCTCAACGCTTACCGGCTTTACTATCCGCATGTAGCGACGCGGACGACGCGATTCCTGAATGCCCGCTCTATGCAGCAGTTCTACAAAGGGCAGTCCGCTGCCGTCTAAAATAGGCAGCTCCAGGTTGTCCAACTCCACATAGGCGTTGTCGATACCCATGCTGAAGAGAACGCTGAGCAGATGCTCGGTAGTCGAGATGAAGATGCCTTTCGGATGCATCAAGCTGGTGGCGTAGCTGACGCGCTCGACGTACTCCCAACTCGCGGGGATCTCCATGTTGTCGAGGTCGGTCCGGATGAACACGATCCCGGTTCCCGGAGACGCCGGCCGGATGCGCAGATGAACAGGCGCGCCATGATGCAACCCAATTCCTGCGACTTCGACCGGACGCCGTATCGTCTTCTCGTGATACATGTGAACCGTCCAGCATAGCAGAGGACAAGCTTTGTAAACGTCTAATTACTTCATTATGTTGGACATAGAGATGCGTGCCCGTGTCGTTTTTGCAACACCCCGGTTAATGGATTAACCGGGAACGTGGCGTTTTAGCCGCAAGGAGTAACTTTCCGCTCCGTTTGCTCGTTATCTGAAAAGCATTATTATGTTGTCCCACAAAACTCGCATTGTTTGTCTCGCCGCTCTCGCAGCGGTCCCACTTCTCCTGCTGGCGGAAGAGAAAGTCGATCTTGCCGTCGTGAACCGCATCAGGTCCGAAGCTTTCAACGACTCGAAGGTGATGGATACGATGTTTTACCTCACCGACGTCTACGGCCCGCGCCTTACGGGATCACCGAACTACAAAGCCGCCGGTGATTGGACGGTTAAGCGGCTGGAGGAGTATGGCCTCACAAACGTCAAGGAAGAAAAATGGGGGCCTTTCGGGCGCGGCTGGCAGACGAAATATTTTGAGGCGCATATGGTTGAGCCGCAGATCTCCGCGCTGGTCGGCATTCCACTCGCCTGGACCGAAGGCACTAACGGCTCCGTCACGGGCGAACCGGTGATTGCGTCAATCCGCAGCGAAGCCGACATGGACAAATACAAGGGCAAGCTGAAGGGCAAGATCGTCATGACGGTTGAGCCACGCGAGCTTCCGTTCCCAACCAACGCCGACGCGCACCGCTATACCGATGCCGAACTTGCGACCGAAGCGGAAGCTCCGGAGCCGGGCCGTACCGGCTTTTTCGGCGCACCCAACGCCGCACGCGCGCAGCGGCCCGGACAACCGCCGGCCCAAATTATGTCGCGCGAGGAACGCCAGCGCTTGCAAGCCAAGCTGATCCAGTTCTATAAGGACGAAGGCGTGCTGATGACTCTCACCGCAAGCAATAACGGCTCAGGCGGAACTATATTTGCGCAGTCAGGGGGCTCTTATGACCTGAAGCAGCCGACTTCCATCCCGGGTGTCGCGATGATGCCTGAACAATACAACCGGATCGCGCGCCTGGTTCAGCACGATATCCCGGTGAAGCTGGAGTTCAACATCCAGAACGAGTTCTACAACGACGATCCCAATTCGTTCAACATCACCGGCGAAATCCCGGGCACCGGCAAGCACAAGGACGAACTGGTGATGCTTGGCGGCCACTTCGATTCCTGGCATGGCGGTACGGGCGCGACGGATAACGGCGCGGGTAGCGCGGTGATGATTGAAGCCGCTCGCATTCTGAAAGCGATCCATCAGCCGATGGACCGCACCGTTCGCATCGCTCTCTGGGGCGGCGAAGAAGAAGGATTGCTTGGCTCGCGCGCTTACGTGAAGGAACACTTTGGCGACCCCGAGACCATGAAACTCACCGCCGAACATTCGAAGATATCCGGCTACTTCAATCTGGATAACGGCACCGGGAAGATCCGCGGCGTCTATCTACAGGGCAACGACATGATGCGGCCTATTTTCGAAGCATGGCTTGCGCCTTTCAAGGACCTGGGCGTTTCCACCATCACCATTCGGAACACCGGCGGCACGGACCACCTTTCTTTCGATGCCGTAGGCATTCCGGGCTTTCAGTTCATCCAGGACCCGATGGACTACGAAACGCGCACGCATCACTCGAACATGGATGTCTATGATCGCATCCAAGCAGGCGATATGATGCAGTCCTCGGCAGTCGTCGCCTCCATGGTTTATGACACGGCCAATCGTCCCGAAATGCTGCCTCGCAAACCGCTACCTGAACCACGCCGCGCGCGTGGCGCTGGAAATGCCCAGCCGGGGACGCCCACTCCTGCGCCGTCAGGACGGCAATAATCAGCCGCTACACTTGGCAGTAGTGAAACCCGTTTCGCTACTGCTAATCCTCGTCTGTACTCTAATAAATGCCTGGGCTGCAAAGAAGCCCGTGACTATTGACGCGCTGATGCACGCGGGCGCGGGACGCCGCGGCGGCGGCGCTATCACTTGGGCTCCAAACGGCACGCAATTTGTCACTAACAACCGGGGCACGTTATCGCTTTACGACGTTCCTACCGGTAAACAGCGCGACATCATTGCTCTGGATGTGCTGAACAAAGCGGCCGAACACGTCGAGCCTTCGCCCGTCTTCGATTGGACGAATCGCCGCGTCGGCGAACGCGACATCCAGTGGTTTTCCGACGGTAAACGTTTGCTCGTCTCTGCCGGCGACGATCTCTTTATTGTCAACGTCGCGAACGGCGCGTTCGAACAACTTACCAAGACCGCCGAAATTGAGCACGATCCTAAGCTTTCGCCCGATGATAAGTCCGTCGCATTCCGGCTCGGCTCGAATCTGTTCGTTTTGGATATCGCCAGCAAGAAAGTCTTGCAATTGACCAAGAACGGCACAGACACTCTGCTCAACGGCGAATTGGATTGGGTCTATCCGGAAGAGCTGGACCTGGACACGGCCTTTTGGTGGTCCCCGGATTCCCGTTCGATCGCTTATCTACAGTTCGACATCAGCCGCGAGCCCATTTATCCCGAGGTATCGCTACTCGGCAGGCATGGAATATTGGAGCCGGAACGTTTTCCGCAGCCCGGAGATCCAAATGCCGATGTTCATCTCGGCATTGTGCCTGCGACGGGCGGCGATACGCGCTGGATGGATTTCGGCGATCCACGCGGCTACTTGTTCGCACGAGTCGATTGGCTTCCGAACAGCCGCGAAATCGCAATCGAAAAACTTCCGCGCATTCAGAACAAACTTGACCTACTTTTTGCCGATGCCGAAACAGGCGCTTCCCATGTGGTGATGCACGAAGAAGATGCAGCCTGGATCTATGGCGAGGGCGAGCCGCATTTTCTCAGCGACGGGAAACGCTTTCTCTGGACGAGCGAGCGCACGGGCTTTCGCCACCTTTATCTCTACGGAAATGACGGCACGCTACAGAAGCAACTCACCAGCGGCGACTGGGAAGTGGACGGCATCGCGCAGACCGATGAGCAGAATAATCGCGTCTTCTATGTCTCTTCCGAAGAGAGCCCGCTGCAGCGCCAACTTTATGTGATTGGGTTGGACGGCACGGGCAAGCGCCGATTAAGCGAAGGGGCGGGCACCCATTCGATTTCCGTATCGCCCACCTCCGCGTACTACATGGACAACTACAGCGGCCTGACGGCTCTACCGCGCGCCACCATTTATAAGAGCGACGGCGACGCGGTGCGCGTCTATCGGAAGCCCGATACAACGGATTCCGACGAGTACGATATTCTTCCCACCGAGATCGTGCAGGTGAAAGCGGCGGACGGCACGCTGCTGTATGCGCGGCTCATCAAGCCGGCGGGGTTTCAGCCGGGCAAAAAGTATCCGGCCATCGTTATGATCTACGGCGGCCCGGGTATTCAATCGATCCACGACACGTGGCAGGGTCTTTCATGGGACCAGGTATTGGCCCACAAAGGATTTGTCATCTGGCAATTAGACAATCGCGGTTCCACCGGCCGGGGGCATAAGTTCGAATCCGTCATTTATCACGATCTGGGGCGTCATGAACTGGAAGATCAGAAGACGGGTATCCAGCATTTGATCAGCATGGGCTTTGTCGATCCGGACCGCCTGGGAATGTACGGCTGGAGCTACGGCGGCTACATGACGCTGTACACATTGACCAATGCGCCGGGGTTAATCAAAGCCGGCATTGCAGGCGCGCCCGTCACAAACTGGCTTAATTACGACAGCATCTACACGGAGCGTTACATGGGGCTACCGGATGAAAACGAAAAAGGATATAAAACGAGTTCCCCGGTTTCCACAGCCGCGAATCTAGCTTCGAAGCTGCTGATGGTCCACAACGTGGAAGACGACAACGTGCATTTTCAAAATTCGGTGCAAATGGCCGATGCACTTGAGAAAGCAAACAAGCTGTTTTACATGCTGGTGTTTCCGCAGAAATCGCACGGCGTCAGCGGCCCGGCCCGCCGGCAGTTGCTTGAAGAGACGACCCGGTTTTTTGAAGAGAACCTGAAGTAAAAGAGGCCGGCTGCGTGAATACGACTGAGCCGGAGATCTCCGCTCCGTAACCGCCGCGGTTCAGTGGGAAGGCCTTCGCTGGGGCACGGTGGCGTTAAAAGGATCGAAATTCGCTCCGCCACCGTCGCCGTTCGGGTAAGAGTTGAAGTAATCAGGGGGCAGCATGGCGGCCATGGCCTTGGCAGCGCGGAGTTCTGCCACATGAAGCTGGGCTTTTTGCAGCGCCATCGTCTGCGCGTGCTTTTCAGCTTTGCGCGTTTCTTCGGCTTCGAGGCGTTTCTGCGAAGCAAAGCCAATTTCCAGTTGACGCCTTTCTTTTCTTCGTTGTAGAAGCTCCTGCGAGGCGCGGCGATAAGCGCGATCCTGGGCCGCGTGGTAGCGGACGTAGTTGTTGATGGTGGTGCGGACGCCGATCGCCTGTTGTTCGCGGGTCTGCCCAGGCTCGGCCGGTTCCATCGAGAAGCAAGCTTCCTGCAAATGCAGCGCGCGCCGGCAGAGCCAGGTGTGCTGGGCCATTTTGACGACCAGTTCGACTTCGGCGGTGCCGACGGGCTTTTCCTCTTCGTGCAGCCGGCTGAGAAGAAGATCGTAATCCTCCTGGTGTTCGCACGCAAGGACGTCGAATCGGCCACAGAGACCGTGGTTCACACTGTTCTGCGAGACTTTTTCTTTCGCGGCGGCGCTTTTCGGGCCCGTGCTTTTCTGCGCATTGGCGCGATTGGCCTTGAGCTGCTTCCTGGTTGCCATAGTAAGCTCCTGAGAATGAAAACGCCGGTCCAGGCACGATGGCCTGACCGGCGTTATTAGAAACTAATCCTATATCCAGTGTGACATGCGGCTGCAAGCGAATTTCGGTAAGTGGTTGAAGGGTAGAGGGAAGTTGGTTGTGATCGATGATTTTGCGAGGAGAGAAAACGGGGGGAGAGGGCGATCTTGACGGCTTTCGAATGGAAG